>DFZK01000008.1:0-41362 GCA_002382085.1 Sulfurospirillum sp. UBA4058
ATTATAGCAAAACCGAGTGAGATGGTGGGCTATAACATAGGAATGTGTCCAAGTTTTTTTACAACTATTATAGCAAAACCGAGTGAGATGGTGGGCTATAACGCGAAGTAAATATTAAAAGTCCAAGTCTTAATTATAGCAAAACCGAGTGAGATGGTGGGCTATAACGAAATTTTTGTAATACTGTTTGCTGATGAAATTATAGCAAAACCGAGTGAGATGGTGGGCTATAACCGGTACTTGATACTTTAGGCATTGGATCAAATTATAGCAAAACCGAGTGAGATGGTGGGCTATAACGTCTGGTGGTTCTCTGCCCCTTCCTTGTAAATTATAGCAAAACCGAGTGAGATGGTGGGCTATAACAGTCTTCTTACAATGTGAAACTGTTTCATTATTATAGCAAAACCGAGTGAGATGGTGGGCTATAACTAGATGTTGTCTTTATCTTGCAGTCAAAAAATTATAGCAAAACCGAGTGAGATGGTGGGCTATAACTATAAGAATGACAGATACTTGGTCGGCTTAATTATAGCAAAACCGAGTGAGATGGTGGGCTATAACAGCGTAGAATTTGCATTAAATAATTCTTTTATTATAGCAAAACCGAGTGAGATGGTGGGCTATAACACGATGTGAAAAACGACCGCTTTAGGTTTTATTATAGCAAAACCGAGTGAGATGGTGGGCTATAACAGGCTGTTTTAAATTCTGAAATGTACGATTATTATAGCAAAACCGAGTGAGATGGTGGGCTATAACCGATAGGTTGCGAGCGGCGGTAATCTTTGGATTATAGCAAAACCGAGTGAGATGGTGGGCTATAACGTGATAAAGTAACAGTACACACAAAAGGTTATTATAGCAAAACCGAGTGAGATGGTGGGCTATAACAGATAACAAATTTGCTATTGTAAAAAGCCAATTATAGCAAAACCGAGTGAGATGGTGGGCTATAACGTAGATGATAAGCGATTTATAAAGCCTATTATTATAGCAAAACCGAGTGAGATGGTGGGCTATAACCCTAAGTGTTATTTGGAGAGACGGAAGAAGATTATAGCAAAACCGAGTGAGATGGTGGGCTATAACACTATGGATTTTTACAAAGACAAACGCATCATTATAGCAAAACCGAGTGAGATGGTGGGCTATAACAAAAAATGATGTCTTTTATGTCTAATGACGATTATAGCAAAACCGAGTGAGATGGTGGGCTATAACTAAAGGGGTAAGATGGTGCGGACGGGGGGAATTATAGCAAAACCGAGTGAGATGGTGGGCTATAACATCAATAAGTGCCTTGGCTTCTCTGTTTATATTATAGCAAAACCGAGTGAGATGGTGGGCTATAACGACACGACGGGGGGCAAAAGAGCCTCAAAGATTATAGCAAAACCGAGTGAGATGGTGGGCTATAACCGGAGATTTTGCTTTACATGTAACCGTCCGGAAACTCTTTCGTATTAAGATTCGCTAAAACGGCGAAGGGGTTGTTATGAAAAAAGGGATTCAAGGGGTTATTTGCGATTGGGCGGGGACGACGGTTGATTTTGGTTCGCTCTCTCCGGTTGCGGCGTTTTCCGAGGCGTTCGAGCGTTTCGGCTTTAGCGTGAGTTACGAAGAGATTCGGACGTTTATGGGTATGCTGAAGTTTGACCATACGAAGGCGATTTTGGAGTTGACGAAGGAGCGTTTTTCAGAGCAGTTCGGACGCCTTCCCGAAGACAAAGACGCTCAGGCGATTTATGATTATTTCGAGCCGGCACTTTTTGACGTTTTGGCAAGCCATAGCGTACCGATCCAAGGGGCTCTCGATTTTGCCGAAACGTTGAAAAAACGCTCGATCAAGCTCGGCTCTACCACGGGCTACACCGCTTCGATGATGGACGTCGTGACGCGTGAAGCGGCAAAACACGGCTATCGTCCCGATTGTTACGTGAGTCCTTCCGCTTACCTTCCCGGACGTCCACATCCGTTTATGATCTACAAAAATGCCATCGAATTGGAAATCTATCCGCTTAGCTCCATCGTGAAAATCGGCGATACGATCAGCGATATACGCGAGGGCTTAAATGCGGGCTGTTGGAGCATCGGCGTCGCGTTGAGCGGTAATGAGACGGGCATCTCGTATGATGCGTACGAACAACTTCCCAAATCTATTTTAGACGACAAACGCCGCCACGCCAAAGAAAAGCTCGAAAATGCCGGAGCGCACTACGTTATCGAGGGCATTTGGGAAGCCTCTGAACTGCTTTTGCGCATCGAAGAAAAAATCTTAAACGGAGAAAAACCATGCCGCATTCATGCCTAAACACGATCGATCCGACGCTCATACCGGACAACCCTTATCTGCTTTTAACGCCCGGTCCTTTGAGCACGAGCAAGCGCGTTCGCGCGGCTTTACTGAAAGACTGGTGTACGTGGGACAAAGAGTACAACGACGTCGTGCAGGAGATTCGCTCCCGTTTGGTTGCTTTAGCGTCTAAAAGCGGTGCGTATACCGCGGTGTTGATGCAAGGAAGCGGCACGTTTAGCGTCGAGTCTGCGCTCACGACGCTCCTTCCGCAAGTCGGTGCGAAAGTGTTAGTCTTAACCAACGGCGCATACGGCGAACGCATCGCACAAATCGCTTCGTATGCCAAGATTCCGTGCGTTACATGTAACGTCGAAGAGACGACGACGTTTTCGCTCGAAGCCCTTGAACACCTCCTACGCAACGATCCGTCCATCACTGCCGTTGCCGTGGTGCATTGCGAAACGACGACGGGCATTTTAAATCCTATTTTCGAGATTGCGCGCATCGCCAAAGCACACCGCAAACGGTTAATCGTCGATGCGATGAGCAGTTTCGGCGGCATCGAAATCGACCTTGACGCCTTGGACGCCGACGTGCTGATCTCCAGTTCCAACAAGTGCATTCAAGGCGTTCCGGGATTTGGTTTTATGCTTTTTAAAAAAACGACCTTAGCGACATGCCAAGGCAACGCGCGCTCTTTGAGCCTTGATGCGTACGAGCAATACGCAACGATGGAAAACGGCGGCGGCAAATGGCGTTTTACGTCACCGACCCACGTCGTGCGTGCTTTTGCCGAAGCCTTATGCGAACTCGAAGACGAAGGCGGCGTCGCGGCACGCTATGAGCGTTATCGCACCAATCAACGCCTTTTGGTCGAAGGCATGGAAGCTTTGGGGTTTGAATGCGTGATCGAAGAAGCGTTACAAAGTCCTATTATTACCGGTTTTTACAGCCCTAAAAACGCTTCGTACGACTTTCAAACCTTTTACGCGCGCCTCAAAGCCAAAGGCTTCGTGATCTATCCCGGGAAAGTCTCCCATGTCGAAAGTTTTCGCATCGGTACGATCGGCGACGTTTTTCCCGAAGACATCGCACGCCTACTCAAAGCAGTGCAAGAGGCGATTTTTTGGTAAGCTCTTATGCCCTAGAGATCGGCTTTAGTTTCGTTTTTTTAGCGTACTTTGCGCAACTCTACAAAATCTATCGCACCAAACAAAGCGACGGGATCGCCTTAAACGGCTATCTCGTCACGTTTATCACGCTTTTGAGCTACATCGCGTGGGCAAAAGGCACGATCGGAACGGCGAAAATCTTGGAACTTGGGTTGCACTCCCTAACCTTTGCGTACATCTACAAACACGCTCGCCGCATCGCTTTTTCCAAAAAAGATTTGGGCGTGTTCATCGTAGCTTTGCTCGGTTCGTTTAACCTCATCGGCGGCATCGCGCAAGCCTGCAAAAGTTACCGCGCCCTCTCCCCGCAAGACGTCAGTTTTTTACACTACGCCTTAGTCTTTACCGCCAATCTTTTTTTCTTACATGTAGCGTTTAAAGAGCACGAGCGCACGGTCGTGTTTGTCGGGCTTATCGTCACGAACGTGATTTACAGTTACATTCTCTTTCAAACGGGCAGAGCTATCGTTACCAAACGGTTACGGTAACCAAATTGTGGCGATCTCGCGTTAGCATTTCAATATTACAACTTACAATCCAAGGGGAAACGATGGTACTCAAAAAAAGTGTTTTGGCATTGGCGGGGTTAATGGCGGCGACGCATATGTTTGCGGCAAAAGAGAGCATTACGGTTTACACCGCGTTGGAGTCCGATCAGGTTAAGCCGTATTTGGAGGCTTTCAAAAAAGCGCAACCCGACATCGACGTTAAAATCGTGCGCGATTCCACGGGTATCATTACGGCTAAACTCCTAGCGGAGAAAGAAAATCCACAAGCCGACGTCGTGTGGGGAACCGCCGCGACCAGTTTGGTGCTCCTTGAGCAAAACGGTATGCTTGAGCCTTACGCACCCGCTTCACTCAAACACATCGACGCTAAATTCAAAGATACCAAAACACCTCCGGCATGGGTCGGTAACGACGTATGGGGCAGTGCGATTTGCGTTAACGAAGTTGAAGCCAAAAAACAAAATTTGCCGATTCCTACGAGTTGGGAAGATTTAACGAATCCCGTTTATAAAGGCAAAATCGTTATGCCCAATCCCGCCAGTTCGGGCACGGGCTTTTTAGACGTCACCGCATGGCTTAAAATCTTCGGCGAACAAAAAGGCTGGGAGTATATGGACAAACTCCACGACAATATCGGTCAGTACACCCACTCCGGTTCCAAACCGTGCAAAATGGCGGCATCGGGAGAATTTCCCATCGGTATCAGCTTCGAGTACCGTGCCGCCAAGTCTAAAAAAGAGGGCGCACCCATTGCCGTCGTTTTCCCCAAAGAGGGCTTAGGCTGGGATTTGGAAGCCACGGCGATTATGAAAGGGACGAAAAACCTCAAAACCGCTAAAACTTTCGTCGATTGGGCAACGGGAGAAGATGCAAACAAGCTTTACGCCGAGAACTTTGCCGTCGTTGCGTACCAAGGGCTCTCCAAACCGATCGAGTTTATCCCTTCCAACTACGCTTCGATGCTGATCGACAACGACTTTGCTTGGTCGGCAAAAAACCGCGATGCTATTTTAAAAGAGTGGTCTAAACGCTACGAATCCAAATCCGAACCCAAAAAATAACAGACGTTAGCGGGGAATTTTTCCCCGCACGTAAGGAAGAAACGTGTCCGATACGACGGCTCTTGCCATTTACAATGTTTCCAAACGCTTTGAAGCGTTTCACGCCCTTGAGGCGATTCATTTAGAAATCAAAAAAGGTGAACTGGTCTGCTTTTTAGGACCCTCAGGGTGCGGTAAAACGACGCTGCTTCGCATTATAGCGGGCTTAGAGAGTTGCGATGAGGGCGAAATCGTCCAGTACGGCAAAACCGTCACGCACCTTCCGCCCTCCAAACGCGATTACGGTATCGTCTTTCAAAGCTACGCCCTCTTCCCCAACCTCACCGTCGCTAAAAACATCGGCTACGGATTGCGGGAAAAAGGAATGGAAAAAAAAGAGACGAAAAAGCGCGTGAAAGAGCTTCTAGCCTTGGTCGGGCTGAGCGGTAGCGAAGAAAAATACCCCAGCGAACTCAGCGGCGGTCAACAACAGCGTGTCGCCTTCGCCAGAGCCATTGCCACCAAACCTTCCCTACTGCTACTTGACGAACCGCTTTCGGCATTGGACGCACGGGTGCGCGAACACCTACGTCAAGAGATTCGGGAACTGCAAAAAACCCTCGGCATCACGACGATCATGGTCACGCACGACCAAGAAGAGGCGTTAAGCATCGCCGACAAAATCGTCGTTATGAACCACGGCGTTATTGAGCAGATCGGAACGCCTTTAGAGATTTACCGCCACCCCAAAACGCTTTTCGTGGCGGATTTTATCGGCAAGATCAATCTTTTAAATGCCTTGTACCGAGGCGAAAACCTTTTTAGCGTCGGAAAGCTTTCTTTGGTCGTCCACCTTGACGAAACGTCCCTCCCCGCCGAAGACCAAGCCGCAAAACTGCTGATTCGTCCCGAGGACATCAAACTCTACGACGCCGAAGCGGAAAATATCATCGAAGGCATCGTGCTTAAGATGACGTTTTTAGGGAGTTTTTGCCGACTTTTCGTCTCGATCAACGGCTTGTTGGAAAGCGTTTTACTGCTCGATCTGCCGCACAAAGTCCTTCTACGCGACGCGATTCGCGAGCAAAGTCCGATCAAATTAGCGATCGCACCCAAAGACATTTGCTATTTTTTAGAGCCGACGTATGCGTAGCGTTTGGGAAGACTCGAATCGTCTGCTTTTAAGCGCACTCACGCTTTTACTCACACTTGGGTTGTGTGTGATTATTTTAGCGCCTTTGGTGCAGATTTTGGCGCAAAGCTTTTTTGACGCGGCGCATCGATTTGTTTTTTTAGACAATTTTATCGACTATCTGACGCACGAAAAATCTTTACGCCTCATTCGCAACTCTCTTTTCGTCGCCTTAACCAGTACGCTGATCGTCGTGCCTACGGCGTTTGGTTTTGCTTATGCGCTGATGCGTTCGCGCATGCCTTTTAAACCCTTCTTTCGCTATATCTCGTTTTTGCCTTTACTAGCACCCTCTTTGCTTCCCGCCATTTCGTTCGTTTATCTTTTCGGACATCAAGGTTTTTTCAAACCGTGGATGGGCGGCGGTACGATTTACGGGGCATGGGGCATTGTTTTAGGCGAATGTTTTTACGTTTTTCCGCATATCGTGATGATCTTTTTAAGCGCGCTTTCGCTCTCCGACGCACGGCTTTACGAAGCGGCGCAAAGCATGGGAGCAAGTAGCCTGAAAAAATTTTTTACGATCACGCTTCCTGCGCTTAAATACGCTCTCGTTTCGGCGACTTTGGTCAGTTTTACGCTGGTCGTTACCGACTTTGGCGTTCCCAAAGTCATCGGCGGAGACTTTAGCGTTTTGGCGACGGAAATCTACAAACACGTCATCGGTCAGCAAAACTTTGCACTCGGGGCAACCGTCGGCATTTTACTGTTGGTTCCTTCCGTCGTGACGTTTCTTATCGATAGCCTCGTACAACGCAAACAAAAAGCGGTTTTAGGCTCGAAATTCGTTCTTTACGTACCCAAAAAAGCCCCGATTTTCGATACGGTGATGTTCATTTTTGCGCTTTGGGTTGCCTTGTTTTTTCTCATCGTTTTGGGTGTAGCATTCTTTGCTTCGTTCGTGAAGTTTTGGCCTTACGATCTGAGCCTCGTGCTAAAGCATTACGACTTTTCATCGATGGACGGCGGCGGTTGGGATTCGTATTTGAACAGTCTTACGTTGGCGTTTTGGAGTGCTTTACTCGGAACGATTGCGGTTTTTACGACCGCCTACGTCGTCGAACGCGGAAAAGTTTTTCCACCTTTGCGCGCGTTTTTAAAGCTTTTGGCACTGCTTCCCATGGCCGTTCCGGGGCTCGTGTTGGGGCTTGGATACATCTTTTTTTTCAACCATCCGCACAATCCCTTAAATGCACTGTATCAAACGATGGGAATTTTGGTCGTGTGTACGGTCGCACACTTTTTTACCGCAAGCTTTATCACCGCTACCACGACGATCAAGCAAATCGACGACGAATTTGAAGACGTTGCCGAATCGATGGGCGTTGCCTGCTACGAAACGTTTTTTAAGGTCATCGTGCCTATCGCGACGCCTTCCATTTTGCATATCGCACGCTACTTTTTCGTCAACGCGATGACTACGGTTTCCGCGGTTGTTTTCCTCTATGCGCCCTCAACGACGCTTGCATCGGTTGCGGTTTTAAACATGGACGACGCGGGAGACATCAGCTCCGCCGCGGCAATGGCAAGCTTGATCGTCGCCACCTCTCTTGGCATCACGCTTCTCTTCGACGCGCTTTCACATTTTGCACTGAAACAAAGCCAACAATGGCGCAAGACGCGTTAATTACGCCTTGCGTACTCGTCGTACCCAAATTGACTTGTCACTTCATAGCGCCCATCTTTATGAAGAACCGCAAGATCAGGAAGTTTGACACCATTAAACGTCGTGTTTTTGACGATGGTATAGTGGATCATATCTTCAAAAATGAGTTTATCGCCAATCTTCAGTGGCGCATCAAAACTGTAATCACCCATGATGTCACCTGCCAAGCATGTTGGACCTCCAAGTCGGTACAGGTACGGTTTTTCACCGACCTCTCCCGCACCTCGGATCGCCGCACGGTACGGCATGGCTAACGTGTCAGGCATATGCGCTTCGGCGGAGATGTCCAAGATGGCGATGTCCATGCCATTGTGCACAATGTCTAAAACACTTGCCACGAGTGGGCCTGTTTGCCATCCTACCGCTTCACCCGGTTCCAAATAAACCGTAATGTTGTTGTAGCGCTCGCGAAAATCTTTGATCAACGCGATCAGTTTTTCCACATCGTAATCCTTACGCGTGATGTGATGACCTCCGCCAAAGTTGATCCATTTCATGCGAGGGATCAAATCGCCAAAGCGCGCTTCAAACCCTTTTAAAACCTCTTCTAAGGCACTTGCGTCTTGCTCACACAGCGCGTGAAAATGAAGCCCTTCGATGCCTTCAAGTTTGTCGTATTGCATATTTTCTTTGGTGATGCCCAAACGGCTGTAAAGACCGCAAGGGTTATAAAGATCGACTGGGCTGGAAGAGACTTCAGGATTGAGGCGCAAACCGCAACTCGTTTTTCCAAGTGCTTTAGCTTTGTATTTTTCCCATTGATTAAACGAGTTAAAGATGAGATGGTCGCTTAAAGCGATGACCTCATCGATGTCTCCTTCTTTGTACGCAGGCGAATAGGTACACACCGAGCCTTTGAAAAACTCGCGCGCAAATTTGGCTTCATGCAATCCACTACAGGTACAGCCACTCAAATAGCGATCCACAAGTGGTGCTAGAGCTTTAAACGCAAACCCTTTAAGGGCTAAAAGAATCGTCGCCCCTGAGCATTCGCTTACCTCTTTTAAAAGCTTCAAATTTTCCTCTAAAAGTGCCTCTTCGCAGACGTATGCGGGGGTTTGAATCTGTTCGATGATTGTTTCTATTTTGCTTCGTTTTTCCACGGCGTTTCTCCCAAAATATCTTCATTTAATGTAACATTTTTCCTCTTAATAAAGCCCTATATCTTTTTCAGAGCAAAATTCAGGCACAATTACGTTATTAAAAATACCGATACAAAAGAGAAGGAAATATAATGAATGCTTTAAGTATTCGCGTCAAAACGCTGATGCTTTTTATTGCAGGAATATTCTTTGTTGCGGCAAGTTCCCTATGCGTCACGATCTATAAGTCTAACGCATTGGCAAAAGCTCAAGTCGCCGACGAACAAGAATTGATCTTGGAAACCAATAAAAACGAACTCAAGGCCTATACGATGATGGCGGAAAAGGCCATCGATGCCTTTTACAAAGCCTCCTCTTCGCAAGAGCAGATTGCCGCCAAAATTAAAAACGACGCCTTGACGTTCAAAAAAATTTTAGACGACATGTACAAAAATAACAAAGACAAGCTTTCCAAAGAAGAGCTTCGCACGATGCTCCTAAGCTTGATCGAGGGATACCGCTACAACAACGACGTGGGGTATTTTTACGCTTATACGACGGAGGGCATTAACGTCGTTCATCCGATCAATAAAGCGTTGGTCGGGAAAAATTTGATCGAGATGAAAGATAAAGAGGGAAACCTCGTCATCAAAGACTTGATTAAAGCCGCCAAAGAGGGAAGCGGCGTCACGCGTTTTATCTGGCCGCATCCGATCAGCAAAAAAGACGAACCCAAACTTTCGTACAATTTTTATTACGAGCCGCTTGATATCGTTATCGGAACGGGTGACTACGCTTCGGACATTAAGGCCTATTTTCAAACGCAAGCGATTAAGCTCTTGCAAGAGCTTCGCTATGCGGGAGACGGCTATTTTTACGGTATTCAAAAAACCGATAAAGGCTACGCTTACGCGTTTCACGGTGTCAATCATGACTGGATCGGCAAAGAGATTCCGATCGACGGGAAAGATTCTCAAGGGCGACCTTTTCGAAAACAAATCATCGAAGGAGCGACGGGATCGAAAGACGGAGCGTTTATTACGTACAACTTTATGAATCCGGAGACCAACAAAGACGAACCCAAACTGACGTACGCTAGGTACTATAAAGAGTGGGATTGGATCTTGGTTTCGGGCGTTTACATCGGTCACATCGACACGCACGTCGCACAAAAGAGCGATAAAATCAACGCCAACATCAACTCTATGATCTCCGATACGATCGTTCTTGGAAGTTTGATGGCAGTGATAGCGATTGCGTGCATCTATTTTCTCATTAACTCCTTGATCGCCACGCCTCTTGTCAATCTCAAAACGACCGCCAATAACTTGGCTTCGGGAGACGGCGATTTGACCAAACAACTCGAAGTCAAACACCGTGACGAGATCGGCGAAGCCTCTTTGGAAATCAACCATTTCATCGAAAAAGTACGCTCCACCATCGCACTGGCTAAAAATACGAGTAGCGAAAACGCTTCCATCGCGCACGAACTCTCCGCAACGACCTTACAAGTCGGAAAACGCGTCGAAGAATCGTCGCTGATTATCGCCCAAGCGACCGACATGTCAAGCGCAACCAAAAAAGAGATCGTCAACTCCGTCCATGAAGCAAAAACGTCCAAGGAAGAGATCGTCAAAGCAAACCTTGAGCTTCAAGACGCACGCGGATTTATCCAAAACTTGGGAGATCGCGTGGAAAACAGTGCGGTGACCGAGATGGAACTCGCAAGCAAAATTCAACAACTTAGTTCCGACGCCGAGCAAGTCAAAAGCATTTTAACCGTTATCAGCGATATTGCCGACCAAACCAATCTTTTAGCCCTTAACGCCGCCATCGAAGCGGCACGCGCGGGTGAACACGGACGCGGTTTTGCGGTCGTCGCCGATGAAGTACGAAAACTTGCCGAACGAACGCAAAAAAGTCTTTTGGAGATCAACGCGACGATTAACGTCATCGTTCAAGCGATTAACGACAGCAGCGAACAGATGAATCGCAACTCTAAAGAGATCCAAGAGCTTAACAGTGTTGCAAGCGACGTCGAAGCCAAAATCAACCAAACGGTCGAGCGTATGAACACGGCAACCCGCCTCAACGAAAAAACGGTCAACGACTACATCCGCACCGGCGAGCAAATCGACACCATCGTCACGAAAATCGAAGAGATTAACACGCTTGCCAACCAAAACACGCGAAGCGTCGAAGAGATCGCAGGTGCAAGCGAACACCTCAATGACCTCACCGAAAAGCTCAATACGATTTTAAGTAAATTTAGAACCTAAAAAAAGGTCTCCTTTACGGAGGCCTTTACTCTCCCGCTTTTCGTGCTACGTAATCCATCAATCGGGTAGGGAAAATACGCTTTAATACCGCAAAAAGCTTCGTAGGAAACGTTACGCCGTAGCGTGCTTTGGGGTGCTTGGCTTCGATGGTACGCACCAAAACTTCTAAAACCGCCTCCGTGCCCAAGGTAAAAGGCGTATCGCCCGTTTTTTGAAGACGTTCTAGCGTTTTAGCATAAACCTCTTTATGGGCGGAGCGTTCGTAGTCGATGTTTTGCAAAAATTTTGCTAAAGCGTTTTTGCGAAAATTACTTCGAATCGGTCCCGGCTCAATCAGTACAACATCCACGCCGCTACCTTTGAGCTCCAAGCGCATCGTATCCGCAAAGCCTTCGATCGCAAATTTGGAAGCATTGTATGCCCCTCGATAGCTCATCGCGACAAACCCTAAGATGGAACTGTTGAAAACGATACGTCCGCTTTTTTGCGCGCGCATATAGGGAAGCACAAGATTGGTAAGTTCTAACGTACCGAAGACGTTGGTTTCAAACTGCTCTCTCAAAACATCGCGCTTGAGATCTTCTACGGCTCCGGGTTGTCCGTAAGCGGCATTATTGAAAAGCACGTCGATACGCCCGTTTGTTTGCGAGAGCATCCACGCCAAAGCGACATGCAAGCTTTGCGAATCGCACAAATCGAGTCTGAATGCATTCAGCCCTTCCGTGTTCAGACGAATAACGTCCGCTTCGTTGCGGCATGTCGCAAAAACGTCGTAGCCGAGTTTTTTCAGTCCGTGTGCACACGTATAACCGATACCGCTCGAACAGCCTGTGATCAGAATCGTTTGAGCCATCACACGCTCACGACGGTTTCGCCGGAGTTGATCCAGTCGCTGAGCAACTCACCCGTATAATAAACGCTCACGCCGCAGCTTTCCAAAGACGACGTCACGTTCATCGTATCGGCGCATTTGAGGCAGGCGATCATTTTCACGCCGTCTCGTACCATCATTGCAACTTTGGCTCTCACTTCTTCGTCTTCGGCAATCAAACGTTGCGAAGCTCCCCAAACGAGCACTTCCACTTCGTCCATCCAGCCTTTTAAAACGGCATTGTGCGCATAAAGGCAGACCATATTCATTGCGGTTTCTTTCGTGTCGGTCGTCCAGAGAATTTTTGCTTTTCGTGACATGATGTTCCTTTACATGTAAAGAAAGAAGGAGTCCAAGAACCTTTACATGTAAGGCTCTTGGAAGAAGCATTTAGTTGACTTCGTAAGTCTCGTCGGGTTTCATTTCGATGATTTTCCACGGAAGCCCTTGAACGTTAAGCTCGTCCATAAACGGCTTGGCGTCGAACTGTTCCATATTGAAAACGCCTTTTCCGCTCCATTTGCCCTCAAGCATCAGTTTTGCTCCGATCATCGCGGGTACGCCCGTAGTATAACTGACCGCTTGCGCGCCCGTCTCACGGTAACACGCTTGATGATCGCAGACGTTATAAATATAAACTTTGCGCTTTTGTCCGTCTTTGAGGCCTTCAAATACACAACCGATGTTCGTAAAACCGACCGTTCGAGGACCAAGGCTTGCAGGGTCTGGAAGCAAGGTTTTCAAAAATTCCATCGGAACGATTTTCATGCCTTTGTGTTCGACTTCGTCGATGCGAAGCATACCGACGTTTTCCAAACATTTCATATGCGTGAGGTAACTCTGACCGAACGTCATAAAGAATCGGATACGCTTTAAACCTTTGATATTTTGGCAAAGCGATTCTAGCTCTTCATGGTAAAGAAGGTAACTGTCTTTAGGTCCGACTTCAGGGTAATCCCACACCATTTTAATCGCCATCGGCTCGGTTTCGATCCATTTTCCCTCTTCCCAGTAACGTCCTTTGGAGCTCACTTCGCGAAGGTTGATCTCGGGATTAAAGTTGGTGGCAAACGCATAACCGTGATCGCCCGCGTTGCAGTCTAAAATATCGATACTCTCGATGCTGTCAAAAAGATACTGCTGTGCGTAAGCGCAAAAAACGTTCGTCACGCCCGGATCAAATCCGCTACCCAAAAGCGCCATAATGCCCGCATCTTTAAACGCCGTGTCTCTTGCCCATTGCTCTTTGTACTCAAATTTGGCAAGATCGGGATGTTCGTAATTGGCGGTGTCAAGGTAATGCACGCCCGTTTTCACGCACGCGTCCATGATGGTTAAGTCTTGATAAGGAAGCGCGATGTTTAAAACCATTTGAGGTTTAACGTGATGAATGAGTGCGACCAATGCGTCCACGTCGTCCGCGTCGATCGCCGCGGTTTCGATGTTTACATGTAAAGACTCTTTGATCTCTTGAGCGATTTGATCGCATTTGGATTTCGTTCTGCTTGCCAAAACGATTTTTGAAAATACGCCGCTGTTCATTGCACATTTCTTGGTCACGACGCGACTCACGCCGCCCGCACCGATGATGAGAACTGTTGCCATAGCTATCCTTTACGATTATTCTGAGGCTTCTTTAATAAGAGCTATTGAAAATAGCCATTATCAAAAAAGCCTAATTGATTTTAGTCTTTTTTGATTACGTTTTTATTTCACAAGAGTTCTTGCAAAACCCTAAACACGCCTTTAGAGCAAAGCTCCAAAGGCTTCGCTAACGCTGAATTTCCCTCGGCGGGAAGCCCGCGCACCCTTGGTGCTTTCACTGCTTACAAAGTGACGTCTAAACTCTTAATGATGATATGTGCCAACTCTAACGCTTTCGCGCGATGCGAAAAGGCTTTTTTCACGCTTTCGTCCAGTTCGCCTAAGGTTTTATCGTACCCTTCGGGGATAAACATCGGATCGTATCCAAAGCCGTTGTTACCGCGTGCTTGCGCAATCGCCTCGCCGTGCATCCAGCCGTGCACGCAAAACTCGCCTTTGGCGCACACCCATGCAATCGCCGCCGTATAAAAAGCGGGCGTTTGATCGATACCCTTTTCTTTCAGCGTTTCAATCAGTTTCATAAGATTGTCTTTTGCGCTAGCTCCGACTCCGGCGTAGCGGGCACTGTAAATTCCGGGGATTCCGCCCAAAGCAGGCACGCTGATGCCGCTATCGTCGCTTAAGACGATCGCATCTTTATCATTCAGTCTTTCATACACCGCGCGTGCTTTAATGAGTGCGTTTTCTTTAAACGTCGTACCCGTCTCTTCGATCTCAAAAGGCTCGATGACGTCGCTGTACGCTAGCACTTCGTACTCGCCGATCCATGCTTGAAACTCTCGTACTTTGCCTTGGTTGGACGTCGCTAAAATAATTCTCAAACCGTACTTCCTTATCTTACATGTAAAGCGCGTTCATCTTCGTTTCCGAAGAATATGAACCGCGCCGAAAGAGAGTTGTTCTCAGTCTAGTTTACCCTTTTTTCGTTTAAAACTTAGGTTCCATAATCCACACTTCAAGCGGTGCTTTCAACTGTCCCGCGACATACTCCGCCCTTTGCCCGTATCCCATAAACATATCGGCTCGGTTAGGTCCTTTAATCGCCCCTCCCGTGTCTTGCGCAAAAACGAAGCGATCGACGTCGTACGTTTCGGAACGACTTTGAATCGCCAAGAGCGATCCTAAAGGAATATAGCTTCTATCGACCGCTACCGAACGCTCCGGTGTTAAAACCAGCCCTAAACTGCCCGTAGCGCGTTGTTCCATGCGGCGGAAAAAAACATAGCTGGGATTGGTATTTAAAAGCGTATCGATTTGCGTAGGATGCGCCAATAACCATGCTTTCATCGCTTGCATCGATACTTCGTCCACGCTGGCGAAAATGCCGCGGTTGATCATCTCTCGTCCCAACGACTTGTACGGATGTCCGTTGGTATCGGCGTAACCGATGAAAATCACCCGTCCGTCTTCGAGCTCAACGCGTCCCGAGCCTTGAATCTCCATCACGTACAAATCGATTTTATCGTCGACGTAACATAAAATTTCGGCATTGAGTTTACGTTTACCGATCTCTTCACGCGTATAATAGGGAAGCATCTTCCCTTTAACGGAGCGTCCGCGCATCTTTTTGTCGTTTTCGCCGACGATCATAACCAAATCTTTCGGTTTGCCGTAAACGGGGTATTTAAAGCGTTCGCTTTTTTTCAAGCTCCCGTGCAATAACGGCTCATAATACCCCGTCAGCATCGAGCGTTGCTCGTTGGGCTCGACTTTTTTCAACGTAAAAGAGTGTTTGAAAAAACTTTTGGCATCGTGAACGTCGTCGGCTTGACGGCAGACGTTGGCATAGACTTTTTTCGTCAAAGGAGCTTTACAGTTCTCACGAAAAAGCTCTAAAAGCTGATCGAAGTTTTCATGTTCGCTCAACGCTTCAAAGCGTGCGTTGCTACTCTCTAAAGAGTCGACGAAAGCTTGATCTTGGGGCGTAGGAGCCGTTTTGGGAGCACAACCGCTCAACACAAACACGCAACAAACGAGGAAGGAGACATAATAGCGCATAGATATCCGGTGAAAAGAGGCGATACGCCTCTTGATTTAGGCAGATTTTTTGAGTCCCGCCAACTCTTTTTTAATCGCATCAAACTCGTCGTAAATTTTATTGTGTTCCATAACGATCCAGTGGTTCAACCCGACGTAATAGAGCGAAATAAAATAAGCCGACACGCATCCAAGAAAACCTAAAATATGAGAAATATTGAGTTCCATAATGCATCCTTTGAAATGACGTGAAAAATTATAACATAAAAGACGCTTCTTAAACTGCTTTAAACCTCATAGAATTTTCAAAGTTTAAGGAGTGTAGAATATGTCACAAAACTATTACGAGGATTTTTTCACCGATGTTCAAAACGCTTATGCCTTTAAATTTGATTATTTCGCTTCGTTTTTTAGGTCTTTTTATCGTTCTACCCGTCCTTTCCGTTTACGCACTGCATTTGGAGGGTTCCAGCGAGCTTTTAGTCGGTATCACCATCGGCGGATACGCCGCGACGCAAATGCTTTTACAAATTCCTTTCGGTATTATGTCCGATAAACTCGGACGAAAAATTACGATTTTTATCGGCTTGGTCATTTTCCTGATCGGCTCGTTGATCTGCGGCTTTTCCGAACATATCTACATGTTAATGTTCGGACGCTTCTTACAAGGAGCCGCCGCCATCGGAGCGGTCGGCACGGCGATGATCAGCGATATGGTCAAAGAAGAGGTACGCGGTCATGCGATGGCGTTGATGGGAGGAACGATTGCGGCAAGCTTTGCGATTTCCATGATGGCGGGTTCTTTAATCGGCGGCTATTACGGCGTCGATAAGCTCTTTTTTATTACCGCCGCGCTTTCGGTTTTTTCCATGATCGTACTCTATACCAAAGTGCCCAACCCGCCGAAAATCGTTCATCACTACGGTGCGGACGAGACGGATTTGAAAGAGATTTTAAAAGACAAAGATTTGATGAAGATGAACATTACCAACTTGCTTCAAAAAGGAATGATGACGCTTGCGTTTATGGTGATTCCTATTTTAATGCTTCAAGAGTTCGGTTTTGTCAAAAAAGAACTTTGGATGGTTTACCTGCCTGCAATGGTCTGCGGCGTCTTGGCGATGGGACCTTCGGCGATTATGGGAGAAAAAAAACATAAAGCCAAAGAGATGCTGATGATCGGCATCGCCTTGTTTGCGATTAGCTACGTTATGATGGGATACGCTAAAAGTGCTTCGTGGTTTATCGTCGGCGTCGTCATCTTTTTCATCGGTTTTAACATGCACGAACCCTTGATGCAATCTATGGCAAGTAAATACGCCAAAGTTCACCAAAAAGGCGCGGCACTTGGCGTTTTTAACACCTTCGGTTATGCGGGAACCTTTATCGGCGGCGTTTTCGGCGGTTTCTTTTTAGAACATTTCGGTATTATGGAAATTGCATGGGTTATTTTTATCGCCTGTATTTTCTGGCTCGTACTCATTGCCACGCTTAAAAATCCGAGCATCAATAAAAACATCTACCTACCTTTCGATACGATCGATCTTACGCGCATGATGCACCTCAATCACGTCAAGGGCGTCATCGAATGGTATCGCAACGAAAGTGAACGCCTCCTCATCGTCAAATACGACTCGAAAGAGACCGATGCGGAGACTATCAAAGCCGTCATTTCATAACGTATACGTGGCATATTTTTCGTTATTTTGCATTGCCTTCGCTTCCGCCACGCTTTTACCGGGCGGTAGCGAAGCGTTTTTCCTTTACCTCTTAAACGAATCTCTCAACCCTTTAACACTTTTATGCGCCGCAACGCTTGGAAATACTTCGGGTGCTTTCGTCAATTTCGTCTTAGGCAAATACGCGCTCGATTTTGCCCTTAAAAAAGGCTATATGAAAGCCGCTCATCTTCAAAAAGCCTCATCGTTGTTTACCCAATACGGCGCATGGACGCTTCTGTTTTCATGGCTTCCGATCATCGGCGATCCTTTAACGTTTGTTGCGGGTATGCTGCGGTACGATTGGCGAAAATTCATACTCATCGTCGGATGTGCCAAAGGAGTGCGTTACCTCTTTGTCTACCGAGCATGGCTTGCGCTTAGCTCTTAACCTGCCTTACAAACGTCGTTTTAAGATTCAGAATCGCTAAGCCGTTCGTTATATTTTAAAATATATAATTATTTCGGGGCAAAATAGTGTTATTTATGACGACGTGCTATTCGCATGTATCACACCTCTTTTTTGTCAATACATCACAGGCTACTCTTTTGAGTCGTTTTTGCCACGCTTTTTGGTTTCATGGAAATAAAAATTTGATCGCTCATTTTCATCATTTAAAAGGATTGAACGCATGAAAAGTATCCGTTTATCGCTTGTCGTACTCGCCTACTGCTCCGTATACGGAGTAGCCAATTCCGAGACCTATACGCTCCCGAGCGTTTCCGTCACTTCCGAGGAAGCACACACGCTCATTGAGGCACAAGATACCGCCAACAGCGTATCGGTATCGAAAGAAAGTATCGATCGAAGGGTCGGTCCCGGCGAAACCAATCCGTATAAAGCACTTGACATGTTGCCTTCCGTTCATACGGGGCAAGTCGATAGTTACGGACTCTCTCTCGATCAGAACTCTTTTCGCATTCGGGGTTTATACGCCGATACGTTTAGCCG
The DNA here is from genome assembly GCA_002382085.1 of Sulfurospirillum sp. UBA4058. GTDB lineage: Bacteria > Campylobacterota > Campylobacteria > Campylobacterales > Sulfurospirillaceae > Sulfurospirillum. The sequence continues at coordinate 18,363 of DFZK01000008.1, forward strand.
CTTGGCATTAACCGCCGATGGCGTTCCTTCCGTCGTCAACGTCGGTCAAGGCGCGATGGGTAGCATTTTGGATATGGAAAATATCGAAGCGATGAACCTCACGATGGGCGCATCCAAAGCCGACTCGGGCTTTGGATTAGGAAATAATGCGGGTTCGCTTGATATGCGAACGAAAAAAGCAAGCGACACGTTGGGAGTCATGCTCAAGCAAAGCGTCGGTACCGAAGATTTTTACCGCACGTTTATGCGGGTTGATTCAGGCAAGATTAGCGAAAATACGAAGATGTTTCTCTCCGCTTCCACATCCCAAGCCGATAAATGGAAAGGCTCGGGCGATACGCAACGAGAAAACGTTGAAGCGGGTTTAAGTACCCTATTGTTCGATACCGTAAAAACCGATATTTTACTGGCACATAACGATATCGAACGCAACGACTATCGGGCTTTGACGTACGCTCAAGCAAAAAACTTGGGAACGTATTATAACTACGACTTTAATCCCACGCTCACTTCCAGTGCCGCCAACAATAAATATTATTATGATTTCAACCGACAACACTTTAAAGAAAACCTCGCACAAGCGACTTTTGAAGCACCTTTGTATGAGGGAACGATCTCATTCAAACCTTACCATATCGATACGGACGGCTATCGTTACGCGTATAATCAATCGGGAAACTCCGTGATGAAAACCGAGATGGAACAAGAACAAAACGGCTTCATCGCGCAATACGTTCAAAAAATAGCGGGGGCTGACGTGAAAGTGGGCTATTGGTATCAATCTATCGAATCTATCCCGCCGCCGACCGCCAATAAATCGTATAACATCGTTAACGGAAACTTGGTTTTTAACTCATGGTCGATGCTCAACGACGTCGGTAACCGCGAAATTAACAGTCCGTTTCTCAGCGTTAAAAAAGAGTTTGATCGCCTCGAAGTCGAAGCGGGCGTACGCTACATGCGTATGACGCTAGGCGGCGTCCAAAGCTATACGACGACTTCGGGCGACGTTTCCGACGGCGAAGCTATCGCAAACGGTACGCGAATCTCGTATCTTTACGCGGACGATACGACGCTGAATGCAACGCTTCCGAGCTTGAATTTTAAATACGCACTCTCCGATAACGTCGATCTTTTCGCCGGATACGCCAAAGGGTATGCCAGTCCTTGGATCGGACCGTTGTTTTCGATTTATAAAAGCAATAATGCAACCTTTAGAGCCAAAGGAATCTCGCTTCAAGATATTTGGGATAAATTTGAGTTGGAAACGTCCGATCAATTTGACGTCGGAGCAAAAATTAAAGGCGATAATTGGATGGTCGTACCGACGCTTTATCACGTCGTTTACAACGATAAACAAGTGACGGCATACGATCCTTCCGTCAACCTAACCTATTACCAAAATAACGCAAAAGCACAAGCCGACGGCTTTGAACTCAGTGCAACGTACGAGTTGTCGCAATCGTTTGAACTCTTTAGTGCCTTTTCGTACAACCGACTAAAATTCACGGACGATCTAACGACAACAGGCGGGGCAACGTTGGCCATCAGCGGCAACCAAGTTCCCGATGCACCGAAAATTTTGGCAAAAGTCGGTACGACGTATAAACAAAACGGCTTTTACGTTTCACCGGCACTGAAATACGTCGACAAACGTTACGGCGACATTCAAAATATCGAGTCGATTCCCTCTTACTATACCGTGGACGTCGAAACCGGTTACGTTACAAAGAATTTTTACGGATTTAAAGAGGCACTTTTTTCCGTTTCCTTGCAAAACCTCTTGGATAAAAAATACATTGCTATTATCAAAAACGACTTAGACGACACGGGAACGGGCGGTACGAGTTACTATACGGGTGCGCCGTTTACGGCCGTAGCGAGCATAACGCTCAAATTTTAACCGATGAAAATACTTTTTATCATTCTCATCGTTAGCTTACATGTCGCTTTCGGACTTGAAAGTAAAACGATCGTCGACATGTACGGAAGAACGGTGAGTATCCCCTCAACGGTGCACAGTGTCGTCACGGCGGGAGGNNCCCGCCGTAAACTCTTTTTTATTTGCCTTGGGTGCTCAGGAGTTCATTACCAACGGCTTACCCGGAGCCATAGACGGCAAAAATTGGAAAATGCAAACCCTTTTTGCACCCAAACTTGCCTCTTTACCGACGGTCTCCAACGGAGGACCCGAATGGGACATCAACGTTGAAGCACTCCATACGATAGCGCACGACGTCGTATTCGTCGTCAATAAAAACAGTGCCGAATCTTTAGCCCAAAAAGGATTTTGCGTCGTTGCGTTACAATGGTCGACGCCTTATAGCGTTAAAGAGACGATGACGCTTTTGGGAGAGATTTTAGGCTTGCAAAACCAAGCCGCCGCTTATAACGCCTATTACGATCGTATGCTTCGTTTCGTAGCGCAAAAAGTTACGAATGCTCCAAGTCGACCTACGGCACTTTACTTACGCTATACCAACTTTTCGCTCCCGATGGTCTCAACCGCAACATGGATAATCGAACATGCGGGCGGTATCAACGTTGCCGCGAACGTCAAAGACCATGCAACGATCTCCGTAGAACAACTCTTAGCATGGAATCCGGATTTTTTATTTGTATGGAATACGCACGAAAAAGAAGCGATCTATCGCGATAAACGTCTTGCAGGGCTCAATGCGATCCAACATCAAAAGGTTTTCGTAATGCCTATGGGTTCACATGTATGGACGCACTATACGCCCGAACAACCCTTGGCACTCTTATGGGCTGCCGAAAAGTTCTTTCCGCTTGCGTTTCAAGACGTATCGATCCAAAAAGAGATCGTATCGTTTTACGCAACCTTTTTCGGCGTCACGTTGAACGATGAACAGCTACGCCAAATTCTGAATCCCTAAGTTTTTTAGAAGTGTCAAAGACCAATTCGTAGTAGTTGTTGCCGTTAAACTGAAACTCGCAGATGACCTCTAGCCCCATTCTGACATGCGCCGCATAAGAACGAGGGTTGATTTTGTTGATGAAGGTCACCAAAATAGGGTACCGCTTTTGCATACTCTCCAACGCAAAATCAAACAGTTTTTCCAAAACACCGTTTCCACGCATGCGTTTATCGACGCACACGGGACCGTATTGGTAGGAGTTGTGAACGCTAAGCGTTTGACCAAGATACGAAAGGTTGGGTAAGTTTTCCATCATCTGTGCAAAGATCGGCCACGGCGACCAGTATTGCCATGAAGCGGACATCACGTAAGCGACGACTTCTCCCTCGTCGATAGCGACGAAAATGCCTTGTTCTTTTTCGATAATTTCACGTAGTTGCTCTTTGCTAAACGCCGTCGTAACAAAACCGTCTTTTTTATCCTCCGGCGCAATCGAGTCGATTTGGTATTTGGAATGAAGAGTAAAAATTCCGCCTATATCGTTGACGTCGGCAATTTTATAGTGCATGCACTGCTCCTAAAAGATGATGCGCCATCATACCGCTAAAAAGAGGTGTTGTCATTAACCTAAGTTAATTTCATCGCTTTTCGAATGCGAGAAAGAGCCACTTCCGTGATACCCAAATACGAGGCGATATGATAGTTGGCAACGGCACTTTCGATCATGGAGTAGTCATTGAGAAATTTAAGGTAGCGTTCTTTCGCGCTCAAAAGCAAAAAGTCCGCTTCTCTGCGCTCTTTTTTGACGATAAGCCGCTCGTAAATGCGAAGCATAAGGTCATTCCACTCTTTATGCTTTACGCCGAGTGTTCTAAAATCCTCATACGAAATGCACAAAACCGTCAATTCACTGAGCGTCTCTACGCCAAAGGGAGAAACCTCCTCTTTCATGGAAACCGAGGAGATACTACTCAAAAGATGCCCTGGTTTTTCGGCAAACGATTTGTTAAACTCTTTGCCGCTTTCGCTGATGTAGTAGTAACGAGCAAGCCCTTGCACTAAAAAATAGAACTCTTTGACCTTATCGCCGATGTCAAACAGATGTGCTCCTTTGGGGAGCGTTTTGAGACTAAAATAATGTGAAGCGTCTTCCCAAACGGATAGGGACAAGCAAGATATTGCCGTTAATTCACGGTAAAGCACGGACAATGCTTGCTTGCGTGAGATAAAAGTTGTCATGATAAAAAGATCCCCTCTTAGACTGAAATAGTTGATCGCTTTCCATCATAACGCATGTTACGTTAAAGTTTATCGTCCGTATCGACACGTATAAACACGACCTCTTTTTGATTCGTTTCTCTCTACTTTCTCCTTTTTGCTTGGTAAAATCTTTTCTTTAATGAAACCGAAAATTACCCAAAAGGATACCCGTGATCGATCTGAGTACCATCAAACGTAAATTAGCCTTTTTATCCGTTTTATGTTTTATCACCTACGCCTCGATAGGCTACATCTCCTATGAAAACAATCGCCAAGCACAAACCATCACGATGCGATTGCTCAAAGTGGGTGAAATCCAAACGCTTGCGAGCGAAACTTCCGCGGATTTACGTGGATTTAGGCTTTTTTTAGACCAGAAGTTTTTGGATAAATTTAAAAAAGATTCCGATGCTATCGTTACGAAGCTGGAAGAACTCTCTCAAATTCTTGATGAAAAAAGCCTCACGGAAAAGCTCATCAGCTTATCGCAAACGTATCAAGAGTGGAATGCGATCCGCTATGCTATCTCCGAAATCGTCATCCAAAACAAAGACCAAATGAAAACCAAAGCGTTTCAAGAAAGCGAAGACAATCGCAAACTAAGCACTCTAACGAAACAATCAAACGCTCTGAAAGAGAGCGTCCAAGAAGAACAAGACACGCTTTTACAACATATTCAAACCAGCAATCTCGCCATCATGCAACACAGTTCGATGACGATATCCATCATTGTCGCATTGAGCATTCTTTTAACAATGAGCGTGTTCTACATCATCGCAACTAAAATCGTCTCTTCCATTCAAAATCTAGGACGCAGTATTGAACACATCACCCGTCATAAAGATTTTACGCAAAATCTTACCATCCAAGGTAAGGACGAATTGGTACACATGAGCGTTCAACTCAATGAACTCATAGCAATGCTACGCCAGTCTTTCCAGACCATCGATGTTTTACTGCGCAATAACCTCAGCGTTTCAGAAACTTTTTCGACCACCACCTCGGCGATTCAACACTCCGTCGATCAAGAATCAAACGTAATTGCAGAGATTACGACGCATTCGCATCGCATGAAAAAGGGAATGGAAATCTCATCGAATGAAGCACAAAACGTGTTGGAAAAAGCAATTATCACGCAAGAAAACATGCTCGAAGTCAAAAAATCGCTCTCCTGTACCATCGAACAACTCAATGTAACGTCGCACATCGAATCGGACATCAATACCCATCTTCGAACACTCTCGCAAGAAGCAAGCCAAGTTAAAGCAATTATTACGATTATTGCCGAAATTGCCGACCAGACGAATTTGCTAGCCTTAAACGCTGCCATCGAAGCCGCACGAGCAGGTGAGCACGGGCGCGGATTTGCCGTTGTTGCCGATGAAGTGCGAAAGTTGGCGGAGCGAACACAACAAAGCTTGGTCGATACCAATGCAACCATCAACGTCATCGTTCAATCCGTCAGCGATATTTCGGAAAAAATGAACCGTAACATCGAGCGTATCCAAAACCTTGTGAGCTCATCGTTGAGGGTCAATGACCACACTGATAGCACCACGCAAACCCTTGCCGATACGATCCGTCTTATCCAAAAACTCTACGACGACACGCAAGACAATGTACGCACAACGGAAAAAATCATGCACCAAATCAACGTTGTCGGCGGCTTATCCACCGAAAATACTAAAAGTGCCGAAGCCATATCCACCTCTGCAAATACCTTATATGGCATGAGCGTCAAACTCAAAGAAGAGATTGCGATTTATAAAATATAACCGCTAAAAGATGCAAAGAGAGGAGGTTCTTTTGTTTACATGTAAGATTTACAAAACACGTTGAAAAACTTTGAAGCTTTATTTATAGTGGTTTGTCAATGCGATGATTTCGACTGTTTCAACATCAACGTAAATAAAAATAGCTCTGTATTTTTTATCGAGTCGAAACGAGTAAATGAGCCGCTCTTTTGGCTCTAAAATTTCCGTATTTAACGAAGGATGAAAAGGATTGTTTTCAAAAAGCGCTTTTGCTTTTTCATATTTTTTGGAAAGAGTATGAACTCCCAGATAATTTTCTAAATCACCTCTTAAAGGTTTAATGCGCATTGTAAACGGAGCTTTTTTTCAAACCCTCTTCAAGGTCTTTCAAAAAATCATCGGAATAGTTTTCTTTTTTAAAATCGCTCATGACCGCACCCAAATCGTCTTTTTGAAATTTTTTAAAGTACAGTTCCTTTTTGACAATCGTCTTTTTCACTTCCTCAATTTCATTGAGATTCATTTGCGAAATAAGCTTTAAAATATGCGGTAAGGTTATATCTACGGCTATTTGCATTGTCTCTCCTTTATATTAAGTTGTATGAATTATAGCGTATTTGCGTATTGTATTCCTCTTTAAAGTAGAGAATCTTTACATGTAAAGATTCTCCAGCAGAATCGAGCTTCACACGTCTAGCAACACCACGTCGACCATCTCGCCTTTTTCGATTTTTTGGACGTCTTTTTCAACGCGTAAAAGCACGGGATTGGCTAAGAGATTGTTGAGAATGGCGCTACTGCCCTCTTTTTTGCCTTCCAAGTCAACGATAAGTCGTCCTTCCGAAAAGCGAAGATTGCAAGCGGTAAATTCGACGAATTTGGAGCGTTTTTTGTAAAGTTCGCCCATGATAGCTTTACATGTAGGCAGTGCAAAGCTTTGTGCGCGCATCTTACGAAGCAGTGGAGCGATAAATAAAAACGTACACACCGAAGCACTATACGGGAATCCCGGAAGGGCGTAGATGTACTTGTGATCGGCTTTAACGACGCGAATGTGTCGTCCGGGTTTCATGTACGAACCGTCGATGATGTTTTGCGTTTTCATATCGGTTAAGATACGTTGCAAATAATCAAAATCCCCCACGCTTCCTCCGCCGGTGGTTACGACGATATCGCTCCAACGAAGGGCTTGTCGCAATTGCTCTTCGATCAGCGCACGGTCGTCGCGGATCAGTTTAAAGCGCATCGTTTCACAATCGAGCTGTCGTAAAATCGCTTCGACGGTAACGTGGTTGGAGCTATGAATCTGCGCATACGAGGTTTTCGGCTCCCCGAAATCGAGAATTTCATTGCCGGTAGAGAGAATCGCCACGCGTGGACGCATAAAGACTTCGACTTGCACCATGCCAAGCTCCGCCATCACGCCGATCTGTGCAAAACCGATTTTGGTGCCTTTTTGGATGAGCACTTCGCCCGCTTGATAATTTTCGCCGATTGGGCGAACGGCAAAGCCTTTGGAAACGGCGGAAGTAATGCGAATCGCATCGTTTTCGACCTCAACGTTTTCGATCGGGATCAACGTGTCGCTTCCCTCACTCATCACCGTTCCGGTAAAGGTTTTAACACATTGCCCTTTGGTCACGACGTTACGCGCTTCCTCACCGGCGGGCACGTAATCGCATATCGTCAATTTACCCAATTGCTGATCGACGAATCGAATCGCATAGCCGTCCATCGAAGCGGTTTCATGCGTCGGATTGTTCTCTTTGGCAACGATATCGACGGCCAAAATACGCCCTAGCGTATCCGCAATAAAAAGATTTTCGCGCCCGAACTCACTATCAATCGAAGCGGATAACGCTTGAAGCGTTTCGTCAAAAGGAAGAAAATGCGTATTGTTCATGCATCCGCCTTTAAAAGACCGTGTCCTTGGAGCAAATGCGAACGCTCTTTGGCGTAAACACGCTTTCCGCCAATCAGATCGTACTTCCAAATCGGCGCATTGGCTTTGAAATCTTCGACAAAATCGTTGATCATCGAAAGGGCGACTTTACGTTTAGGAGAAACGACTGCGGCGATGTAAGAGGAGGTGTGATTGGGTACGTCTCCGCGCGAATGTGCCATCAGCAAGTAAGCATTTTGCGCTTTGGCTCTTTCTTGCCATGCATCAAACCAACTCTTTAAAATCGGCTCGTAAATGTCAAAACTAAGCCCTTCTATGCCGTCTTCATCGCGCACGATGCCCACAAAAGGAATGAACGCACCGTAGTTTTTATCGCTGATTTTAGCGTACCAATCCGCCAAAATCGTGTTTACATGTAAAGATCCGTCGTGAAGTTCCAACATAACTCAACCTCCGCAAACAGGAGGAAGTAGAGAGATTTTATCGTGAGAAGAAACGGGAACATCCGCTTCGCAAACCAAAGTATCGTTGATAGCTACGGCGCAAATGCCGAGCCATTCTTGAAGCTCTTTGTCTTCTTTGAAATAATTTTTAAGTTCACTGAGGTTTTGAATATCGACTTCGATGCTTGCTCGGCCTATCGGGCCTAAAAATTCGACTTTTGCCACGCGCTATCCTTCCAAATAAAGAGGCGTTAAAGGCAAAAGCCTTTAACGATTTAAACAGGTAATATTCGTATATTTTTACTTAATTTCTCTTGTAAAACCGCTTCGATCGCAAAAAGCGTCCCCGTAGAACTGCTTGCACATCCGCTGCAAGCACCCAAATATCGGATATAAACGTCGCTCATGCCGTCGCTCTCTTTGATGTCGAGAATTTCTAAATTGCCGCCGTCCATCACCAGCATCGGACGAATATTTTCATCGATGACTTTTTCGATCTCTTGGAATTTTTTGACGACGGTCAAATCGTCAAAATTAACCGTATGCGTACCTTCGACTTTAACGTTGGACATCGCCAACAATCGATCGTGCTCCATCTCGGCTCTGGTATCTCTTAAAATATCGACCAAGTAGTATTCGCGCGCTTCGTGACCGCCCGGTTTGATACAGGATTTACAAAACGCACCCGCTTTGGTATAGTTCGTGATTTGCTCGACGGTCGTGAGGTTGTTGATCTTAATGACCTCTTTGATCGTTCCAAGGCTGACGCGCGCGCATTCACAGACGATGATGTCGTCTTCAAAACTTGCGGCATCCACGCCTTTAAACGAAGCGGCGGCGGCTTTGATGACGTCGTACGCCATGACCGAACAGTGCATTTTTTGCGGCGGAACGGCGGGAACGTCGGGAGTATCGCGCATTGCACGTTCGACATCGATGTTGGTAATTTTTACCGCCTCGGAAACGGTCTTACCGATGCAAAGTTCCGCCATCGTGTCCGAACTCGCAATCGCCGTACCGCAACCGAAACTTTTAAATTTTGCCGCTTTAATCACTTCGGTTTTTTCGTCGACGACCCAGTAGAGGCGTACGGCATCGCCGCAACTCTCCGCACCGAAATCGGCGATAATGAGCTTGCCGCCCATATTTTTAGCATCGTCTTCCGTGAGCTCTCCCATGTTTCGGGGATGATTCATCAAATCTTGTACTTTTTGGCTGTATTCCTCCCAGATGGAACCGCCGATTAAACTCTCTTTTGCCATTTTTTATCCTTTAAAATCTTTACATGTAAAGTTTTACAATTTGCTCACGTGCCACTCGGGCGCGTAAGCATACGTGCTTGAAATCGCTCTTAGTCTTTCAACGGCTTTGTAAATCACGCCGATAGCATAATCGATCTCTGCTTCGGTCGTAAATCGAGAAAGAGAAAGCCTGAGTGCCGTATGCGCCAAATCGGCTTCCGCACCGATAGCTTCCATAACGGGATTAGACTCTAACGCTTCGCTGGCACATGCGCTTCCCGTACTAGCACCGATGCCGTTTTGGTTCAGGTCCCATAGCATCGCTTCACCTTCAATACCTTTGACGCTGATTAAAATCGTATTGGGAACGCGTTGTTCTTTGGTTCCTACGACAAACGTTTCGGGAATTTGAAGCAGTGCGTCTTCGAGTTTGTCGCGAAGGCGTCTAACGTTGTTTTTCTCAAAATCAAGAGCGGCAACGGCAAGTTCCATCGCTTTCCCCATACCGATAATACCGGGAACGTCCAACGTGCCGCTACGGCGTCCGCCCATATGTTCGCCGCCGTGAAAAAGCGGTGTCAAAGCTTGTCCGTTGCGAATGTAAAGTCCGCCGATTCCTTTGGGTCCGTGAAATTTATGCGCGGAAAAGCTCAAAAAGTCGATATTGGCTTTTTTGACGTCGACGGGAATTTTACCGACGGCTTGCACGGCATCGGTATGAAACAGTACGCCTCTTTCTTTACAAATTGCGCCGATCTCTTCAACGGGGAAAATCATGCCCGTTTCGTTGTTCGCCCACATAATTGAAACGAGTGCCGTTTGATCGGTAATCGCGTTTTTGAGATCTTCGACGTTAATCACGCCGTCGGTGTTAACCGGAAGGTAAGTGACTTTAACGCCTAAACTCTCTAAAAATTTACAGGTTGCGCCGACGGCGGGATGCTCTACTTCACTCGTAACGATATGGTTTTTATCGCCGTGTAAAATGTAGTCGTTGTACACGCTCTTCAGAACCCAGTTATTGCTCTCGGTCGCACACGACGTGACGACGATATCGTCTTCATCGCCGGCGTTAATGCCCGCATAGAGTTGATCCATCGCTTTTCGTAAAGCCGGATGGCTTTCGCTTCCGAATTGATGCAAAGAGTTTGGATTGCCGTATTTTTCGCAATAATAAGGCTTCATCAACTCGAATGCTTCGGGGTCGAGCATCGTCGTTGCATTGTTATCTAGATAGACTCGCATAAATTTCTCCGTCCGAATAGGATAAAGTTTATCCTAATTTATTTTTTTGAATACTATTACTTTCTAGATTAAAAAAAACTAAAAATTTTTAACCATTAATTGACTATTTGTTTCAGATCATTTATCGTCGCTTCAAACGCGAAGGCTTCTTCGGGGTTTTGTTGTAAAAATTGATTCATCTTCTCTTTTTTGCTAATCGCCAAATCCAACTCTTTGTCGTTGCCCTTTTCATACGCTCCGATACGAATCAAAACTTCGTTCTCTTTTAAAATCGAATTCAGCCGCTTAAAACGCATCGCCGCTTTTTTATGCTCGCTCTCGATCACGTCGCCCATAACCCTTGAAGCACTGTTTTGGATATTAATCGGAGGATAAATCCCGTAATCGGTCAACTCCCTGCTTAAAACGATATGCCCGTCCAAAATGCTTCGAGACTGATCGGCGATCGGGTCGCTTAAGTCGTCACCTTCGACTAAAACGGTAAAAAATGCCGTAATCGAACCTTTTCCCTCTTCTTTTCCGGCTCGCTCCATCAATTGAGGTAAAAGAGCCAACACCGAAGGCGGATACCCTTTGGAAGTCGGAGGCTCGCCCAAAGCAAGTCCGATTTCACGCTGTGCCATCGCAAAACGCGTCACCGAGTCCATCATAAAAAGCACGTCTTGCCCTTGATTTTTAAAATACTCCGCCACGCTCATCGCACTAAACGCCCCGTACTTTCGCATCAACGGCGAATCATCGCTGGTGGCGACGATAATCACGGTATTTTCCAAATTACCGCCGAGGTTTTTCTCGATAAATTCGGGAACCTCACGCCCTCTTTCACCGATGAGCGCAACGACTTTGATCGGGGCTTCCGAACCTCTGACGATCATCCCCATCAACGTTGATTTTCCCACACCGCTTCCGGCAAAAATTCCCATTTTCTGCCCTTTTCCGCACGTCAAAAGCCCGTCGATCGTTTTGACGCCGACACGAAAAGGCTCATTGATCAAACCTCGTTTCATCGCATCTAAAGGAGCTTTCATAATCGGTGCTTGAGAACTTGCACCTATCGTTCCTTTGCCGTCTTTGGGACGAATAAACGGATCGACCACGCGCCCTAAAAGCTCTTCGCCTACGGGAATCATCATTCCCTGCTCGCTGATAAAGACTTTATCGCCGATTTTAAACCCTTCGATAAAACCGAAAGGTGAAATATAAAACGTCGTTCGATTGACTTCGGTAATCATCCCGAGTTCACTTTTACGTCCGTCTAAGGAGACGATTTTGACGATATCGCCGATGCTAGGTCTAAGCCCGCATGCTTCGATGGTCGTCGAGCTAATCTTCGTAATCGTGCCGAACATCGGCGAGAGGCTTTTATTTTGAAGTTTTTCGCGTAGACGGTTGAGCGGCATTAGTAACGATTCGCCTGCGGTGCATTGATAATATCGAAAAATTCTTTGCGCGTGTCGGGTTTAAGGAAAAGCCCTCGTAAGGCAGACGTCGTCGTGTTAGAGTGTGTTTTTTCAACCCCGCGCATTTCCATGCACATGTGACGCGCTTGAATCACGACGCCTACCCCTTTGGGGGCGATAACGTCGTCGATCGCTTTGGCGATTTGTTCGGTCAGTTGCTCTTGGATTTGAAGGCGTCTGGCAAACACGTCGACCATACGCGGAATTTTTGAAAGCCCTACGACTTTTCCGTTAGGAATATAAGCGACATGTGCACGTCCGATAATCGGCAAAAGATGGTGTTCGCACATGGAGTAAAACTCGATATCTTTAATAAGAACCATTTGATTGTTATCGCTTTCAAACAATGCTTCGCCTAAAACATCGTTGGGGCTTTGCGTATAGCCTTGCGTCATGTATTCATAAGCCTTAAAGACACGGGTCGGCGTTTTTAAAAGCCCTTCGCGTTCGGTATTTTCCCCGATGATTTCCAACATGGTTCTAACGGCGTTTTCAAACTCTTCTTGTCTGTGCATTTTTCTTCACTTTATTTCGTAATTAAGACGACTTATTCTATCCGCTTTTTGCTTTTTAATGGATAAAAAGCGAGTTAAAAGCTAATTTTTGCTATATTTGAGCAAAATTTTATATCGAAAAGGGATTTTATGCAAATTAAAGTTAACCGTACCAATAGTGCTAATGCTGCCGTCGAGGCAACCATTTCACCGGCACTTTTGCAAAAAAAAGAAGAGAAGATGCTCGCATCGGCAGCTTCCACTATGAAAGTTGACGGATTTCGAAAAGGAAAAGTACCTACGCATCTTGTAAAAGCACGCTTCGGCAAAAAAATTAAAGAAGACGCACAAACCGACGCTTTACGCGAACTTTACGCCAAAGCATTGGAAGCACTCGACGTGAAAGCCGAGCTTGTCGTCGGAGAACCCAGTTTTACGAAATTTGAAGAAAAAGAGGGCGGCTTAGAACTTGTGATGAAACTTTCTTTCAGACCGACGGTAAACGTAGAAGGATACAAAGAGTGCGTTCCCGAGTATAAAGCACCTAAAGTTACGAAAAAAGAGATCGGCGAACGCCTTGAAAAAACCTTGGCTCTCGTTGCCGATTTGAAAATCGTTGAAGAAAAAAGAGCGGTCAAATCAGGCGATTTCGTCGTAATCGATTTTGAAGGTTTTATCGACGGCGTAGCATTTGAAGGCGGTAAAGCGGAAAACTATACGCTTGAAATCGGAAGCCATTCGTTTATTCCCGGATTTGAAGACGGCATTATCGGTATGAAAGCCGGCAAAAGCAAAGACATTGAAGTGGCTTTCCCTGAAAATTACGGCAAACAAGAACTTGCCGGTAAAACTTCCGTCTTTAAAGTCGCATTGAAAGAGATTAAAGTAAAAGACGTTCCCGAAACACCGAGCGAAGAGATGATCAAACGTTTGCTTCCGGGCGTGGAAAACCCTACGCTTGCGACCTTGGAAGAACAAATCGAGACTGAAATTCGCAACGAAAAACTTGCAAAACTTTTCAACGAAGACGTTAAACCTAAATTTGTCGAAAATATTTTGGAAAAACTCTCTCTTGATTTACCCGAAAATATCGTTGATCAAGAAATCGACCTTCAAATGAGAAGCGTTTTCGGCAAGCTCAGTGAAGAAGAGATCAAAGAGTACTCTTCAAATCCCGAAAAAATTAAAGAAAAACGCGAAGAATTCAGAAGCGATGCCGAAAAAAGCGTTAAACTTACATTTATCGTAGACGAGCTTGCTCGCGCCGAAGATATCAACGTCAGCGACCAAGAAGTGCTTCAAATGATCTATTTTGAAGCCATGCAACAAGGTGCCAATCCTAAAGAATACCTTGAATTCTATGAGAAACAAGGCGTTCTTCCGGCGATTAAAATGTCCGTCATTGAAGAAAAACTCTTCAACAAGCTTTTTACTAAAGGTAAATAATGAGCTATTATGTCCCTGTCGTTATTGAAAAAACGGGTCGAGGCGAGCGAAGTTACGATATCTATTCTCGCCTTTTAAAAGATCGTATTATTATGTTAAGCGGCGAAATCAACGACGTCGTCGCTTCTTCTATCGTTGCACAGTTGCTTTTCTTGGAAGCGGAAGATCCTGAAAAAGATATTTATCTTTACATTAACTCTCCGGGCGGCGTGATCACCAGCGGTTTTAGTATTTACGATACGATGAACTACGTTCGACCCGATATTTGCACGATTTGTATCGGACAAGCCGCTTCGATGGGTGCTTTTTTACTAAGCTCCGGTGCTAAAGGAAAACGCTATGCTCTTCCCAACGCACGCATTATGATCCATCAGCCCTTAGGCGGCGCACAGGGACAAGCAACCGACATTGAGATTCAAGCCAAAGAGATTTTACGCATGAAACAAGTACTCAATGAAATTTTGGCGAAAAATTGTAATCAAAAAATGCCTAAAATCGTTAAAGATACCGAGCGCGACTTTTTTATGAGCGCGGAAGAGTCTTGCGAATACGGTCTTATCGATAAAGTATTGGATAAGAGCTTTAAATAACATTTCAAAAGAAGGCGCGTTATGGTTCGTTTCAACAAAGAAAAAGGTGCAACGGGTGTTTATACGATCGATACGAAAGAAGATGCCTTAACGGTGGCACCCACTATCAAAGAGCCCGTTGTTCCGCAACAATCTAACGCCGAACTTGAGAAATTTTCCGCTCAAGTCCTTAAAGTGTTGGGGGATGAAAATATTCCTCCGACACCGAGTAATTTTCAAATTTACTTTGATAAGCTTTTGGAAAACAAACCTGCTGCGTTTAAAAAACGTATTAACGAGTTTCTCGATCTCGAAACAACCAATAACGATGAGAATCACGTTAAAATCGAACGTGAAATTAAAGAGGGTTTTTCTCAGATTAAAAATATTATGCAAGTCGTCTCGACCGTTTATCGCAACTTAGGCGTTATGCAAGATATCGTGAAAAAACGCTCCAATCAACTTGAAACCAACCCGAATGCGCTAACGCTGCAAAACATTATCGCCTCTTTTACGACGGATTTGAGCAAAATGTTCGAACTAACGACCAAACAGCTTGATCTTTTAAAAGAGTATTACCAAAAAGCGACGACCATCTTGCAAGAAGTCGATAACCAATCCATTTTCGATATCAAATACGGCGTTTATAACCGTCGTTATCTTCTCAAGTCGCTTGAAGACGAATTGAAACTGATTCAAAATTACGCACATCCGAGCTCTTTAGTATTGGCTCGCGTCAAAGAGAACGTTCTTGATTCGATTGCGGTCAAGAAAGACAAAGATACCGTCGTACGCAATATTGCGAAACTCTTACTCAAAACATCGCGCCGAAGCGATATCGTCGCACATTTCGGAGACGGCATTTTTGCAATGATTTTAAAACATACCGATTTAACGGGTGCAAAAAAAGCATGTGACCGCATCAGCGATTTGGTTTATCAAACCAGCTTTTTCGTCGGAACATCTGAAATCGAAACCGATATCGAACTTTCCATTACGGCATTGCAACCCGAATACAGTGCCGAAGAATTTTTAGCGGCAACGCTCGAAGGATTACCGCATACGGGTAAAAGATTTATCCCTTACGTGGTGTGTACGCCTTCTTTACAGGAAGAGGAAGAATGATTTTAGAGATTTTAGTCTATCCCCATAAACTTTTACGTGAAAAATCCAAAGACGTTACGGCGTTTGACAGTACCTTGCATACGCTTTTGGATAACATGTACGATACGATGGTCTTTAAAGAGGGTATCGGATTGGCGGCTATTCAAGTCGGCTTCCCTCTAAACGCTCTTTTAATCAATCTCGTCGATGAAGAGGGATTGCAAAAGAAAGAAAACCTTTACGAGATTCTCAACCCCGAAATTCTCGAAAGAGACGGTGCCGTGGTTTATCAGGAAGGATGTCTTAGCGTTCCGGGATACTACGATGAAGTCGAACGTTCCGCCCATATCAAGTTAGCATATTACGATCGTTACGGTCAACGTCATGAAGAGGAGTTCCGCGATTTAATGGCGATTGCCGTTCAACATGAGATGGATCATCTTCGTGGGCATCTTTTTATCGAAAAACTCTCCTATTTAAAACGCAAAAAATTTGAAAAAGAGTGGAAGAAAAAACAAAAAGAAAAGGCATAACGATGGAAGAAGCTTCTGCGCTTTCCAACGTCAAACATGCCAAATGCGCAACGTTTTACGCCAATAAAGCATATCGCGTCGATGTCGAGTCAACGTTTGTGCGAGCACTTCCGGGATTCTCTATCGTCGGACTCGCCGACACCGCCATCTTGGAGTCTCGCGAACGCATAAAATCGGCACTCTCCAGTATCGACTTTCACTTTCCTGCACAAAAAATTACCGTCAATCTTTCGCCTTCCGACCTCAAAAAAGAGGGTAGCCACTTCGACTTGGTCATCGCTTTATTGATTGCAACACAGAAAGAACGCTTTACATGTAAAGATTTTTTCATCTTCGGAGAGCTGGGTTTAGACGGTAGAGTCAAAAAGAGCAATGCCATCTTTCCGATCGTTTTATCACTTGCGTCACAGCAAAAAGACCTTCACGTTTTGGTTCCCAACGAACTTTTAAGTAAAATAGCTCATATTCCGGGTATTCACGCCTTTGGCGTTGAAACGCTTTACGATGCCCTTCTTTTTTTCAAAGAAAAACGTTTTGAGCAAGATACGTCGGTTACCAACGACTCTTTTTTATGCGAGCATCGTATGAGCATTCACGGTAAAGAGTATTTCTACGAGACGCGTTTTCCACTCGATTTTAGCGATGTATTGGGACAACACCGCGCCAAACGCGCGCTGACGATCGCCGCTGCCGGGATGCACAATTTTCTCATGGAAGGTAGCCCCGGATGCGGAAAAAGTATGAGCATTAAACGTTTACGCTATATTTTACCGCCGCTTAGCATCGAAGAGATTTTAGAATCCAACGCATATGCCTCTTTGGAAAACGAAGAGACGGCCCTTTGCGCACTTCGCCCTTTTCGCTCGCCCCATCACACCTCTTCGCGTCCTTCCATTTTCGGAGGAGGCTCGTTACAAAGTAAAGCCGGAGAAGTCGCGTTAGCGCATAACGGTATTTTATTTTTTGATGAATTTCCCAACTTTTCTAAAACGGTTTTAGAGAGTCTTCGAGAACCTTTGGAAGACCATCGCGTCTTGATTTCGCGCGTCAACACAAAAGTCAGTTATGTCACCAAGTTCCTCTTTGCCGCCGCGCAAAACCCGTGTCCGTGCGGAAATTTGCTCAGTCGCACGCACGAATGTCGTTGCAGCGAAGCGGAAATCGCTCGCTATAAAAATCGCATTTCAGAACCCATTATGGATCGACTCGATTTGTACGTTCAAATGAGTGAAGAGCACTCAAAAGAGAATGGATTGAGCTCTTCGGAGATGTTCCAGCAGGTTTTAAATGCTTTTAAAATGCAAAAAGAACGCGGACAAGAAGAGCTAAACGGTAAGCTTTCCGAAGCCGAAACAATGCGACATTGCCTTTTAGACGATGAAGCAAAAGCCGGTTTGGAAACGGCAAGGGAGCGTTTAGGACTTTCGGCCAGAAGCTTGCACAAGGTCTTACGCGTCGCACGCACGATTGCCGATTTGGCGCAAGCTCGACTTATTGCCAAAGAACATATGGTCGAAGCGTTAAGTTTTCGCAAACGTTAGGAGAAACCATGCGCTATATTTACGAAAAAACGGATTTTTTAGATACGCGTTGCTACGACGAGTTTGCGCTTTGTTCCGAAAT
Source organism: Sulfurospirillum sp. UBA4058 (assembly GCA_002382085.1). Lineage (GTDB taxonomy): Bacteria > Campylobacterota > Campylobacteria > Campylobacterales > Sulfurospirillaceae > Sulfurospirillum. The sequence goes on from DFZK01000008.1 coordinate 36,317, forward strand.
TTTAATGGAACACGCGGGTTTAGCGCTTGCGAAAGCGGTGCAAAAGAGATTGCCGTGGAATAAAAAAGCGTTGTTTATCTGCGGAAGCGGGCATAACGGCGCGGACGGTATCGTAGCGGCACGACTGCTTCACGGTATGCACGACGTAGCAATTTTTTGTCCTTTCGATCTTAAAGCACCGCTTGCACGCCTACAATACGAACGTGCGCAAAAACTAGGCGTACCCGTCGTTTCGGAGCTAATCGAAGCCGACGTTTACGTCGACGCACTTTTCGGAGCCGGACTCAATCGTCCTCTAGACGCACCTACATGTCGGCTTTTAGACACCGTCAACGCTCAAAAAGGTTACAAAATCGCTTGCGATATTCCAAGCGGCATTCAAAGTAACCTTGCTTTAAGCAATACCCTCTTTCGTGCCGACGAAACCGTAACGATGGGCGCATTAAAGCTTGCGCTTCTGCACGATAACGTTAAAGACGTCGTAGGGAAGATTAAAGTTGCGTCCTTAGGCATTGCTCATACGCTTTACGATGTACCGAGTCCTTACGTTTTGGTACAGAAAAAAGATTTGAGGTTGCCGTTTCGCCGCTCAAAAAATAGCAATAAAGGCACGTTCGGTCATGTCGCAATCCTACAAGGCTCTAAAGAAGGGGCGGCGCGGCTTGCGGGTATGGGAGCGTTTCATTTCGGTGCCGGCTTGGTGACCTTGGTCGGTGATAAACCGAAAAAACTGCCCGTTTATTTGATGCACGAATCTTCCATACCGCACAACGCCAACGTTGTCGTTGCGGGCATGGGATTGGTCGATTTTGATGCCGCAACGATCGGCAAACGGCTGCTAGATAATGATCTTCCGCTCGTCATCGATGCCTCGTTATCCTATCATCCTTTAATTCAAGAGATCGTCGCGTCTTGCAAACCCGTTGTGTTAACGCCGCATCCCAAAGAATTTAGTGCTCTTTTAAAACAGCTCTGCAACGAAGAAGCCGACGTCGAGAAGATTCAATCGAACCGTTTTGCTTACGCAAAAATGTTTAGCGAGTGTTTTCAACATATCGTCTTAGTTCTCAAAGGCGCAAACACGATTATCGCTTACCAAGGCGAACTTTTTATTAACGCGTACGGAAAGCCTTCTTTAGCCAAAGGCGGGAGCGGCGACGTACTTGCGGGCATGATCGGAGCACTTATCGCACAAGGTTATGCACTCAAAGACGCGGCTATTCAGGCCTCTTTAGCCCATGCGCTCGTCTCACGAAAACTTACATGTAACAATTTTGCCCTCACTCCGATCGACATTTGTAAAGGTCTTAAATGGTTATAAGAAAAATTGCGATCCTCTTTAGCGGTACGGGGAGCAACCTCGAAAAACTCCTTGCCGATTTGCACGGCAAAACATTTCAGCACTGTCGTATCGAAGTAGTGACGACGATTTGTAACCGTCCCGATGCCGAGGGCATTGAAAAATCTCGCCGGTACGGAATTGAACCGCTGATTATCGACCATATGCACTATGCTAATCGCGAAGCGTTCGATGAAGCACTCGTGCGCGCTATTCGTGCCAGCGGTGCCGAATTAACCGTTCTAGCAGGCTTTATGCGCCTTTTAACGCCCGTTTTTACGCAAAATATTAAAGCTCTCAATTTGCACCCCTCTTTGCTTCCGCTTTTTAAGGGAGGCAATGCTATAAAGGAGAGCTTTGATTCGCCGATGAAGGTTGCCGGCATTAGCGTGCATTACGTTAATGAGGAGCTTGACGGCGGTGAAATCATTGCGCAACGCTGTTTTGAGAAAACGGAAGGGATGAGTTTTGAAGCGTTTGAAGCCAAAATTCACGCTTTAGAGCATGATCTGCTTCCTCTAACCGTCAAAAATTTATTGGATAGGACACACCATGAATCATGATACTTTAAAAGTAGGAAATATTGAATTTTCAAGTCGCTTAATCGTCGGAAGCGGAAAATACCCCGATTTTCAAACCACGAAAGACGCCACGCTTGCCAGTGGCTCAAAGTTGATTACGGTCGCCGTTCGCCGCGTCAATATTACCAATCCTAACGAAGAAAACTTATTGGATTATTTCAAAGGCACGGACATCAAACTCCTCCCAAACTCCGCAGGCTGTACGAATGCCGAAGATGCGATCACGCTTTTTAGGATGGTGCGGGAAGCTACGGGAATCGATCTCATTAAGCTCGAAGTCATCGGCGATACGGCAAAAACGCTTTATCCCGACGTCATGGAAACGCTCAAAGCGTGCGAAGTTTTAGCAAAAGACGGTTTTACGATTATGACCTATACCAATGATGATCCGATCATGGCAAAACGCTTGGAAAATGCCGGAAGTGCGGCGGTAATGCCCTTAGCATCGCCGATAGGTAGCGGTCTTGGTATCCAAAACCGTTACAACGTTCTTTTTATTAAAGAAGCCGTGAGTATTCCCGTCATCGTCGATGCGGGTATCGGATGCGCCAGCGATGCGGCAATTGCAATGGAAATCGGCGCAGACGGCGTTTTGACGAATACGGCGATCGCTCAAGCTAAAAACCCGATTTTAATGGCGGAAGCTATGAAATATGCCGTATTGGCGGGACGTGCAAGCTACCTCGCCGGTCGTATCGCTAAAAAACCGTTTGCAACGGCAAGTTCGCCCACCGAAGGTCTCATAGAATTTTCTCCCAAAGCTTAATCTTTTAGCTTGACAAAAGGCTGGAATTTGGCTAGAATTTCAGCCTTAAAAAGACCAGTTTGGTTTTTAAACGTCGGGGCGTAGCGCAGCCTGGTAGCGCACCTGGTTTGGGACCAGGGGGTCGAAGGTTCGAATCCTTTCGCCCCGACCATGTAAAAAATGATAAAAATGATGGTGGGCGTAGCTCAGTCGGTTAGAGCATCAGGTTGTGGTTCTGAGGGTCGTGGGTTCGATCCCCATCGCCCACCCCATTATTTTTAAAGTGCAGTTTATGCGCTCGTAGCTCAATTGGATAGAGCAACGGACTTCGGATCCGTAGGTTGTAGGTTCGACTCCTTTCGAGCGCACCACCTTAAAGCCGAGACTTTGCGCTCTTAGCTCAGCTGGATAGAGCAACGCCCTTCTAAGGCGTAGGTCACACGTTCGAATCGTGTAGGGCGTACCACCTTAATACTTATGTGCGGATATGGTGAAATTGGTAGACACGCCAGACTTAGGATCTGGTGCCGAGAGGCGTGGGAGTTCGAGTCTCTTTATCCGCACCATCCCTTTTTAGGGACTTTCAAACAAAAAATCAAAAATCTTTTTTATTTTACAAATCACAAAAGTACACATTAGGGTACACATTTTGTTTTTTACTCTTCATATATTATTTTGCTAGAATACTAATTGATTATCCAATTAGGAATATTTATAGCATGGACAATAATTACCCAACCACTAATATTTCTTCACATAACGTAGCACCTATTCAACATTCTAATGCAATTCGTGGTGAAGTTCTCCCACCAATTGATGAAAAACAAATCAATCGATATTTTGATCAAGCTGAATCAGTTTTAACTAGATATTGGGCTTTAGAAAAAGAATTGCATTCTGCACGCATTAATGAAGAAAAAAAAATATTTGAGCTTGCTTGTGAAAAACGAAAAATTTTACAACTACAGCAAGATGCTTTAAACTATATCAATAGTTCAGGTTTATGTTTATGGAAAAATTTGAAAAATAATCAAATATTTTTTAAATCAAATGTACAAAGTGAACCCATATATGGAAGTCAAGAAAAAATTAGTACATATTTAAGCGAAAAATTTGGAAGAAAAATCAAAATTGTTTTTGATTTTGACAAAATAGATAGTAATCCAGTTGTAAATGATACTATATACATATTTACTTGTGGAATGACTACTATAGATGATGAAGTATATCATCCAGAATTTTTTTCTATTCATAATCCAGGTTTTAACCAGTTTATGCCATATGATTTTTTTCAAGAAGGAACACAAATATTTAGAAATCTTTTTCAACCTACTAACTATTTACTTCAGAAGTTTTTCTATTTTAAACATCCTTTACAAAATAGTATTATTCATGATTTTATTTTTCAAATGGTTGGTGAAAATAATAAAACATCGAATTACATTATAGATTGGTTGGCTTCCTTCTATCAAACGATGAAAAAACCTCCAACCCTTTTGATTTTCATAGGTGATAAAAAAGTTAGTAATGAAATTTTCATTGAAGAAATTCTCAAACCAATATTTGGAGCTAAAAACTTTCTGATGATAGACAAAAAAATTTTAGAAACACAAAACAATAAAGAATTTTGCAATAGGCTCTTCTATCATATTGATGAAACATTTAGTAAAGAAGAACAAAATCTTCTTGAAGATCTGAAGAAATATATAAAAAGGATGTTATTTCAAAACTTAAACGAACAAGTCGTCCATGGACAAGCACTTATTACCTCTGATAATCCATATCCTTTTGTTAAAGACTTCTATAGTAAGTGCGTTGTAATAGAAATACAATACTTACAAAAAATATTAGAAAAGCTATCACTTGCAGATTCTCTTGAACTTTCGATACAAATACAAAATGATTTGGGAAATTTTTCACATCTCCTTAAAGCTCATTTCGTATCGATATTTTCAACATTCCAAGCTATTGATACAAAACAAAAAACAGACCTTCAGAAGACAGAAAGAGATAAATTTCTCGAGTTTATTGAAGCATTAGAGAAAAAGGATCTTACTTTTTTTGACAAAGTAAAATATGAGAATTCTGAAGCATATGAAGATTTAGTACAATTTTTTACTGAAGACTTGATCAAGCAGTCTGATTTATATATTTATATTAATATCTTGTACAAAGAATACTGCTTTACAGACAATAAAACACTTATTCCAAAACTGAAAGAATTATCTCCTATTTTTAAACAAGAAGCGAAGAATAGAATTAAAAATGTGAAAACATATAAATTATCAAATTATGAAGAGCTTCCTATTGCTGAAAATGAAAATCTTTGATTATTATTTTATAGTTTTTTATAATACCATAAACTAGCCATAAACTAGCCA
>DFZK01000008.1:41416-95762 GCA_002382085.1 Sulfurospirillum sp. UBA4058
ATAAACTAGCCATAAACTAGCCATAGTTTATATATCTTGAAACTATAAATAATATGAGTAAAACCTAACTTCCTTTAATATATTCAATACTCTTTTAACTTGCCCAATAAAAAATATACTATACCTATATGCGAGTCCTACTCTTTCACAGCACTCTATTTACTTCAAAGGCAGACTCAATCATTCTTTCAATTTATAATACGCTTTCAGAAACTACTAGGTGCTAACACAGAATTTTGAACATCCACTTTATCACCCTCTCTCGCACTATAAGTTTACCATACATAGCTATTATGCTATGTATGGTGTTCATTCATCGTTTAATTTGTAATATGAATTTGAATAATTTTTAACTATATTATATTCTAAGCGTTATATACCATAATAGTATTAGTCTCAAGATAGCGAATTAGTTCTGACCTAGAAATATGAAGCTTATTTCCTATTTTGACAACTTCAATTTCATTTTTCGATATCAACTTTTTTGCCATATCTATTTTAATAATATTCATCTCCTCAATTTCTTTCAAATTAAAAATCACACCTTTTGGAATTAGTTCATCGTAATTTGTCTTCATTTTAGATTCCTTGTCTGTTCAATTTTTATCAAACAAGGGAGTTCTTTCAAAATTTTATTTCCACCATTTTTTAACCACATATCATCTCCATAGAAAGAAGAATAAAGTCAATTCTTTTCATATCCACATTGTAAAAAGGAGACCTATGCGAGTAAAAAATCAATATGTCACGTTCTATAAAGAGATGAAGTGGCAAGGAGGCAGATTATGGAGTTGATAGTTCCTAAACAACCAAGAAAGTGTCATTGCAAAATGCTGACTCTTGTGTTGTTAATACCAGTGATGTTGCAACTTATCATCCACGATAAGGAATGCCACTAATGAATCCTTCCGTTATCCTAGCTTTGGCGATTGCCGTAGCAACAGCCATTAAAGACACACTCTATTCGTGTAACGATAAAAAATAGTGTTTTAGTCCGCAAGACTTTCAGACCAAACTATCCATAATCAAAGAAGGAAATAACAATGAGCGTAAGACCACTCACCAATGAACAATTAAGAGCACAAGCACCTTCCATCTTTTCAGAAACACCTATTGAGGGTGTTTCTGAAAAATATGCTTTTGTACCAACCTATGCAGTGTTGGATACATTCAGACAAGCAGGCTATTACCCCATTATGGCAGGGGAAAGCCGTGTGAGAAATCATGAGAATAAAGGTTACCAAAAACATATCATTCAGTTTAGAAGTTTAGAGCATTTACTACGTCCTAATGCCAATGAAGAATATGCAGATATTGTCCTAACCAATTCACACAACCGAACCTCTTCATTTAGTGTGGATCTAGCCGTTTTTCGTTTGGTGTGTGCCAATATGCTTGTTGTGCCATCACATACCTTTTCACATCACTCCATCATTCATGCTGGATTTAACTTTGAGAAAGTACATATGGTAATTGATGAAGTTACCTCACATATGCCACGCATTCAAGAAGAGATTGAAACCTTTAAAGCCATTGAGTTATCTGTTGCAGAGCAACACTCCTTTGCAAAAGCAGCATTGGATATTCGCTTTGATAAAGAGGTACATCAAGTGGATTTTAAAGAGCTCTTGCAGATTCAACGAGAAGAAGATGAAGCACCAACACTATGGAACGTCTTTAACCGTGTGCAAGAAGCCATTATTCGAGGAGGCATCAAAGGATCAAACAAAGTAACAGGGAAAACCTTTACTTCTAAAGCGATTACTGCGATTGATGCAAACCTCAGAATCAACAAAGAGCTTTTTGCTACTGCACAGATGATTGCTGATTTAAAAGCACCTTCATTATTGCAAGCTGCCTAAAGGAGCCGTGATGAAACTACTCAATTACCAACTGCAAACCCATATTGAAAGCTTATCAGGTGCAAAATCCACTCAATATTTTGGAGATTATATTCGCACCATCTTGCAAGACACCGTAAAGCCTTACTATCAAAGAGCCGATTACGTAGGCTTATCGATCCAAGAGATCAAATCAAAGATTGATACGCTCTGCTGTGATATAAAAGAGCTTCAAAACCTCAAAAAGAGGCTTTCAGAATCACTGGAAATGGCTAAAGAAATCATCGCTTCGGTCTTTCTCGAAAATGGTGTGGATCGTATTGATGGCAATATCATTAGCTCACTCACTCTTAGCAATGAGACATCCTCTACACAAACCTCTTTCACCATTTTAGACACAGAAGCCGTGATGCGATTAGGCTATATCAAATACCAACCTGATATGGAAGCTATAGAGCAAGCCATGATGAGTGATGAAGGCAAAGAGGAGTTGGTAGCGTTTGTGAGAAGTGAAACCAATACAATCACAACGCCTGCCAAAGTAAAGGTCAATGCCAAACGTATTGGTCTAGGCTCTGAAGCAGAAGAACTGCTCAACATTGTTGAAGCAGCATAAGGAGAATCCATGTTTGATCAACCACAAAACCAAGCTCTCTCACAAGAGCTTGAAACCACACGTATTAAAAATCGCTCTAAAGGTGATGTCGAACTCTCTTATTTAGAAGGGTTTGATGTCATCGATACGGCTAATCGGATCTTTGGTTATGGCAATTGGAGCTATAACATCACTATCTTAGAGCAAGTATCCCAAGAGTCCAACCAAAATCAAAATATTGTCATCTGTTATAAAGCCATTGTTTCGGTAAAAGTATCAGATACAAAACACGAACATCATATCAGCCGTGAAGATGTTGGCTTTGGTACAGGCATTTCCAAAACACTCTCCGATTCTCATGAAAGTGCAGCTAAAGAAGCTGTCACCGATGCACTCAAACGTTCCCTAAGAAGTTTTGGCAATCAGTTTGGTAATTCACTCTATGATAAAAGCAGACAACATCAAAACTCTCAACAGACACAGCAACCTAAACCATCGAATAAAGTGAATACACCTTCGCAAGACTACTCAAAACTCTCCAATTTAGGCTTGAGTGTCATGCAACAAGGAAGTAACCTTGTTGTCATTGGAGATGATATTTTTGCAAAAAAAGATACCATCAAAGCATGTGGCTTTAAATGGGATGCTCGCTTAAAACATTGGTGCAAACAACAAGAGGCGGCATAAGATGAAAGAGCAAATGTTAATACCCTTTTCACTACGAGATAGCATTCCAACACTCTATGAGACAGACGGACAAACAGATCCTATTTGCCACATTAAGCTCTTTACGCCAGATGCGAATTGGGCATGGTATGTGATTGAATTTTCCAAAGCCAATAAAGATATTTGTTATGGCTATGTTCAAGGACTTGAGAATGAGCTAGGTTATTTTAGTTTAAACGAGCTACGCTCCATCAGAGGTGCTTTAGGATTAAAGGTTGAACGTGATGTGTTTTTTAAACCAACACCACTTTCTCAAATCAAGAAAAGCCATCCATGAAGTCTGACTATATACAGCAAGAAGCCAAATCCAATTTCCAAGACTTGACAGTTGATGGTTTGGCATTTCTACTCAACGATTAGATTTGTTGCAAGCTCGCCTTACCTCATGCAGTAGAAGCCTTAACGGTCTCTACTGCATGCTCATTGTCTTTTTTTGTTTTTTCCTAACTTTGTATATCCATAGTTACAACAGAATGCCTAGAAAACCTAAATATTTCAAATTTCGTATACCACGTTATGCCACCAGTTTGATATAGAGCGACTTTAGGTTATTAATGTTATTGATATTATATTATATATTCTTTACTGCTTTATCTATCTACTTCAAACATATATACAATGCACATGAGACAACCAAAAGATATATTTTTTGTATACATACCTTTTATTGAAAACAATAAATTCATAAAAGGATATACCATGCAAAACAGTCAAACAACTAACAAACGAATCAGTAGCATCAAACAATACATTGATGCACTCAGCGAAAAGCATTCAAAGCTTACTATGGTCAGGGTTGATTTAGGCTACAAAAAGCCATATAGCGATAGTGTAACACTGGATAAGGCAAATAATGATTTTAATCGTATGATGAATAACAGACGAAGCAAACCATCTGTCTTTAAAGAACAAGTAGGCTATATATGCAAAAAAGAATATACAGAAGATAAGGGTATGCACCTTCATGCTCTTTTTATCTACGATGGGCAAAAAGTACAAAAGGATGCTTTTAAAGCAGCTCAGATTGGTGAGTATTGGGATGACATTACAAAGGGAAAAGGGAGTTACCATAATTGTCATCGCAACAACTATAAACGTAATGGCATAGGGATATTAGATCATAGAGATAATGAAAAAAGAAAAAGACTTGATGAAAATGTCTTATCATACCTATGCAAAGATGAACAAAATACGGAACCTATTAAAAAAAGCCCAAGAGATAGAGCTTTTACACGTGGTACGCTTCCAAAAAAAGAAGGAAATAACAAAGGGAGACCTAGGGGTTGAATACTCCCTGAAATAATAACTCCTAATATGACACAACCTGTCACATACTCTGGCTACACTTCTTCCATAATATTTGGAAGAAGGTTGAGCCATTATGCTTTCAATTACCGTAGGGATTATGTTTATTCTTACAACATATATTTTAAGAAAGTGTATCCGCGATTTATACACATTTCAATCTGAAATACCCCCTTCTCTCAAACCCAATGAAAACAATGATTCATTTAGCTATGAAGCAATTCAAAATGCTTTAGAAACAGAACCAAATAAAGATACACAAATCCAATGCAAGGAGCATTTATGTTAATAAAAAAAATTGCGATACTTACTATGGTAGGGCTGAACTGTTGGGCTGGTATGCCTTGGGAGACAGGCTGGGCAATTGGCGGGACATCAACGCATGCCGTTATCGACAAAGACAATAATCAATTACTCATCGAGTGTAATGATCAAGGAGGGTTTTTATATTTACGAAATGAAAAACGAAATGAAATAAAGCTTGATCAAGCTGTTTCTATTGGCGTTAATAACACTAAAATGACTGTACCAACGAGTATAGATGCAACCAGTGCTCAAAGCGATAAAACGGCGTGGGGCAATTTTATTTATTCACTTCCAACATCCAAAACCATCACACTTAACAATAAAAAATTTGAGCCAAACAACTCAGAAAAGCTATCTGATATAGTACAAGCATGTACGGCTTATGATGAAAATACTATCAATAACCAGCAAAATAAAATTTTACCCACACAATCAAATGAGGTACCCGTTCAACTAAAAGTACAAAATTTTCCTGCCAATATAAAAACAGGGCAGATATATCAATTTGTGAATATTGACGTTATCTCAAAAGTCAATAATGTACAGATCAGTAATGTTATTGTTAATCGTGGGAATTGTAAAACTAATGCCTTAAATGCGAAGTTTCCTTTACGTTTAAAATTTGGAGAACAATATCAGGGAACCTATCAATCTTGTAATGCAATTGAAGTTGAAGTCATAACAGATCATGGGAATTGGACATTTAATTTAACCAATTAATATTACTATCCACTATTTTAAAGGAGCTATCAATGCTATATCTCATTCTTATTTTTTGTATTGCCTTGATATTTCCTTTATGCTTCACTATCATCTTTTCTTTTTTTGGAGCCTATATGGGTTATATTGGAGCTATAGAGTTAGGGATAAGTTCTGAGTTTTTTAAACTTGTTTTAGGACTTTTAGGGTTTCTTTGGGCTGGCTATATAGCACCTAGCATACAAAAAAAAGTATTTAACGATGTGCCATGAGTATCCCTTTACATTTACGACACAACCTGTCATGCCATTTAATTAAACTTTGATTGTTATTTTAAGGATAAGGAGCGAATATGTTACCACTTATTTTAGGCGGAGTCGCCATTGCAGCCACAGGCTATAAAATCAAACAGTTTCTTAGTAATGAGGATAATCTTGATAAAATCAATGATACTCTGATGAAAGGAGTTGATTGGCTTGACAGTGTTGATCAAAAAACAGAAAAGTTTTTTGATGGCTTAATCCAAAAGATTGATGAATCAAAACATGAAGAAGATTTAATTGTCCTTTTAGACGAGCTTGATGATATAAAAAATACAACAGCGAAAATCATCTACAACGATATTGAGGAACTGCTATTTTATACTACCAAGAATGACTCTACAGAGATATATGAGCCTTGCGATATAGAGCTTGTTCCCAATAAAAACACATCATCTCTCCAATATTCTGAAGAGAATTACCAGCAAATAGAAAGGTTTTGTGATATTTTAACGACAGCAAATAGTTTTCTTACACAACACATTGATGAAATCAAAACATCATCTAAGCAAAACGAATCGTCACTCAGTCTTACGCTTTCGCACAAACAGATAAAAAAGCTTTATAAGCTTCAAACTACTATAGAAAATGTTATTTATTGTCCTATTAGTGTAGATAATGTAACAATTTCAATGATTGCTAAAAGGTCTTTTAATCGAATTAAGCATACAATTGAGTTATTTAAGAATTAATGAAATATATTATTTCTTACTTATTAGTTTAAAGGAGTTTTTGTGGGAATTGGCAAAATCTTAGGATATACAACACTAGGTATTGTTGGTAGCGTTGCTGCTGTAGCGGCAGCTCCCTTTACAGTTGGGGCATCACTTTTAGGAGCGGCTACTTTAGCTACATCTTTGGCAGGTACTGGGAAAATAGCAGGTGCATACTTGGCTAAAAGAAATGATGATGAGAATGCTGAACTATCAAATAAATTAGAAGCTGGACTTAAAAAAGCTTTTGAAACGTTTGAAAATGATAAAGAATATTTCAATTTCATTATCGGTATGGTTGCGTTAGGTCTGGCAATGGCAAATGTAGATGGCGAAATATCTATTGAAGAAAAGCAAGAAATCGATGAATTTGTAAATGGTATTTCTAATTCTCATTGCGCACAATATCTTAAGGATACAATTGAAGAATTATATGCAAACACCCCTAATTTGATGACAGCAATGAGGCTATATGTCTCTAAAATTGATCCAAGAAATTATGATGTACTTAGAGACTTTTTACATATTGTGATGCTGACTGACAATATTCAACATGAAAGAGAACTTGCTTTTATAGCTGCTTTTGAGCAACAAATTTTGCAACTAGACTATCAGCCAGAGATCGATGACACCTCTAGTGAAAAATTATCCAAGCAAGATAAATATTCCAAAACAGACATAGATAAATTGACACCCAATGAACAATGCAACATTACTGTTGTAAAGAAAAAAAGTATTTTTCCTTTCAATTGATAAAAAAACTATGGCATATGTTAATAATACAATAAAAAATAAAGGATTTATTTATGGAAATACTTTTAATCATGTTCTCTGTTATGTTAATCCAATTCATTGTTCTACTGATGATTTTAAAAAAAGTGAAACATCAACAGAAAGCAACTCAAGAATATATAACAAATCTTGAAAACAATATCACAAATTTAGTAGAGTCAACTTTTCATACAATGAGCCAACAAATCTCAAGTTTAAAAATTGATAATTATGTTAATACGGCAAATAAAAGCGTTAATACAGAAGAACATAAATATGAAAATGAATTTTTTACTCAAGAATTTGGACATTGTAAAATTGTTAAAATTATCGATAAGCAAGACAATTCTATCACACATGTTTATTACGATGAAAATGAAAAAAAATCTTATACAGAGACATTCAACGAAAACAGCCTGACATATTCAGCACACTATAAAGATGATAGATTAAATAGAGGTTGTGAATATGATTCTAAATCAAATCTTCTTTTTGAATATTTTTACAATGAAATTGGTGAAGTTATTAAAAAGATTGAATATCTATATGCAGAAGATGGCACATTAGAAAAAACACTAGAAACTACTTATTAGGAAACATCATGTATTTACATCTATTAGAAGAAAATGAAAAAAAAGATTTTTTGGAATTAGCATATCATCTTATGGGGGTAGATGGAATACATCAAGATGAAGAAGTTGCTATATTTGAAAGTTATAAACATGAATGCTCTCTACATAAATATGTAATTTCGAAGCAAAATGATTTGGAAAATGTGATCAATTGTTTTAAAACGACTTCTTCTTTAAAAACTAGAAAAATCATTCTTATAGAACTTTTTGGCATTTTATTAGCAGATGGAGAAGTGCATGAAAATGAAAAAACTTTTATTAAGCATCTTACAACTTCATTTGAGATCACCAATGAAGAGTTAGAAAAAATGAATAAATGGGTTTTGGCGATGGATCATATCGTAAAATTAGGATACACAATTATCAACAAAGGAAATGATGATGTTTGATTTCGTCATAAGCGTCAAAGATAGTATTATTGATACAGCAGAAGCTATAAATGACTTTGTTGGAGATGGCGTTGATTTTGCGATTGATGAAGTAAAAAATGGCAGTGCAAAAGTTTGGAATGGCGTTACTGGTAAGGATAAGTTTAATGAAGCTGAAAAATTACATAAAAAAATTACACGCGAATATCATAAAGAAGAAACTTCTTATGAGAAACAATCAAAACTACTTCTAGAATCTTTAGAGCAAACAATAAGTTCAATCAACAACTACAAACAAGAAATATATAAAACTCATTTTTCTCAATTTACCCTACTTGCAAATCGTTTACATAACCTCTCTATTCAAGGTGAAAGCTTCTTAGAATATTTTGATAGTAGTATTTATGAAATGAAAAATGTGAATGGTGTAAGATCAAAAAATGACATGTTCCGTATTGATTTCAATAACTTAAAAGCTCAAGAAATCGGTATAGGAATACTCACTTTAGGGTGGTCAACACGAAGTAAGGCTTTAGAAACTTTGCGAAATATACAAGAAGAAAAAGAGAGAATCAACGACGACATTGCAAAGATGAAAGCACATATTACGCAATTACAACAAGCATTATCAGCACTTGAAAATATTGAAGAGTATTTCGCTTCTTTAACGTATAATTATGCAAAATTACTACATCGTTTTAAATATGGTATTGCCTCCCAAACACAAAAAAATTTACTAAAAAATATTGCATTAGAAAAGGGTAAATTAGATTTTAAAATGATGCCTCTAGTTCATATAGAAGAATTTCAAGCACTTTTTAACCTCTCTATCATTTTGAAAGCAATGGCAACCATGGGTTACCTTGATGAACAAGGTAATATGAATGAAGAAGACCAGCAAGCTATAGATAATATTAAGCTTTTAGTTAACAAAGAACTGATTGTAGCATAAGGATAAATGATGAACAACGAAAAATATACAATAAAAGAACTTTCATTTGATGCAATGATTGATGAGCTCAATGGCACATCTCCACTCAATATGAGCAAGAAACTCATGGAATATGAACTCTTTGATCAACAATCATCGCTTGAGATTTTAAATCAAATTTATGAAGAATTTGAGAGTAAAGAAGACATCGTAGATGAATTAGTGACACCTGTATTTTTTAATATTGCTGATGGATTAGTCAAGCATCCAAAATTAGGTTTGCAAAAAACAGGTATCACTGCCTCTCGATTAGTCAATGAAATTAAAAGCTTTAGTTACGAACAACAACATACATCTGAAAGAGATATGATTCAAGATAAACAAAATTTAGACGAAAATACAAAAACGAACACTTTAATTCGACCATATGATAGAAAAACAGTGGAAGATAAAAAGAAGATGAAAACTTATAAAGAAAATCATTTAAATCAAAATGGTTATGATGAATATACAAATCAAGATGGTGTTGCTAATATGCGACCCCAACCAGATCATATTGTACCCCTTGCCAAAGCTGTTGAAGAATACGGAACATCAAAATTCTTATCTAATGAGAATCTTAAACAAACGCTTAACGAAGATTTTAATTTAGCTGTAACAAATGGTAGTTTAAATCAAAGCAAGGGCTCAAAAAGTAATAGTGAAGCTGTAAATGAAAATAAAAATACGATAGCAAGTAAGCAAACAGAATCAACAAAAAAGCAAATGATTCAAAAAGAAACAGAAGCTAAATCTGCGGTTGAAAAAGAGTTAAATAGTGCAGTTGCAATAAACTTAAAAGAAGACATAAAAACTGTAATTCAAGGGAAAAGCCAACTAATCAATGATGCAAAAGATCAAGCAATCAAAGATGGGACACAAAAGGCTATTGGAGAAGTAGTGATCTTACTTATCAAACCAATCTATTATGAATTTAATGATATTTTCAAAAATGGAATGATAGGTAATTTGAATGTAAATGACAAAATAGAAGCTTTTATATATAGAATGAAACGCGTGAAAGATTATGTGTTAAATAATGCTGTTGGTACCTTTTTTGATAATCTAAAAAATTTATTGCAGGGTTTTGTTACAATGTTGATTAATGGAATTGTTAATGCCTTTGTTGGCTTACTCAAAAAAATTTTACAAGTAATTTCAGAAGGCTTTACAGCGATCATTGAAGCAATCAAAATTTTATCAAAAGACAAAGATAATGCTGGAAATCCAATAACACCCGCTCAGAAAGCTGATGCAGTTGTAAAATTATTAGCGACGACGGCTGTTACTTTTTTGGGTGCATATTTCGAGGAATCTATTCTTGGATTTATGACAGGAACACCTGTAGAATTTTTAAAAGATGTTATTATGGTAATGCTAACAGGTATCGCTTCTACTGTAATAGTCTGGCTTATCGATCAAGCAGATTTATTTTCTGTAAAAAGTGAAAAACGTCTAATGAGAGTAAAAGAAATTTTTGAACTAAGAATTGAAGCAATCAAAAAGAATACAGATATATTCGAAAAAACATCCATTGAAGTGTTAGCAAAACAAAAACTCCAATTTAAAAAGATTGCTTCAAATATGCACCATGCCATAGAAAATAATTTGAATGTTAATGATGCGGTCTATGAAATGGCTAATTTTATGCACATTGACTTGCAAGCTAAATCCACTGATGAATTTTTAGCTTTACTTAGCACCAAAAAACAATTGGTGATCTAAAAAACATGAGCAAAAGAATGACTGAACACGATAAATATTCCACAAGAATAACATTAATCCTGCAAAAGCTCATCGCGAGAGAAAGATTCACAATTGAAGATTTATGCGAAGAGTTCAATGTCAATAAGCGAACCATTCAAAGAGACATCAATGTCCGTTTATCATGGTTACCTATAAAGAAAGAAAATGGGTACTATTTTGCGGAGTCTTTTGCATTTGGAGATCTAAGTTTTAAAGATATTCAGGCATTTGCTACTCTAAGTGGTATCAAATCACTCTATCCTGCACTCACAAACGATTTTATTGTCGATCTTTTAAACATCAAAACAAATCAAGCTTATCTTGTCAAATCCTTCGACCATGAAAGTATTGCAAACCAACAAAAATCTTTTGAAGCCATCTCTGCATGGATTCTCAAACACCAACAGATCTCATGTACTTATAAAAATAAACAAAGAATTTTAAACTCTTACAAACTTGTCAATATCAATGGAATTTGGTATCTGGGGGCAGATGAAGATGGTATTTTTAAGACATTTACTTTTTCAAAAATGACCAATTTAAAATTTTTAGATACACAATTTTCAGAAAATCCTGAATTTATAGAACTTCTTAGAAAAAATGAAGTCACTTGGTTTTCTAACAGTACATTTGATGCAACCTTGCAAATCAATGCGAAAGTAGCCGAATATTTTTTCAGAAGAGCACTTCTTCCTAACCAAAAGATTATTGAACATACTGATGAATATCTGATTCTCTCTACAAAAGTATCCTATGAAGATGAACTCTTTAGTATCGTCAAATATTGGTTACCACATATAAAAATTCTACAACCAACGGATTTACAAGCTAAATTTAACAATATTCTTCAAAATTATTTGTCTAGTTATATGCGATTAAAAACCGTTATCGCCAAATAGTTAATATAGTATAGGCTTTTCTCAAGCCTTTTATACAGGACCAGGTGTTTATTTATAAAATGCAGTTCAACACTTTGTATTCCATAGAGGTTTTTGAGAAATACCACGATACATGACGCCAAATACTTCAAAACATAACTCTCTGGTTTAGCTGCTAACTTCTTATTTACTATGCTTGATACGTTTCCATCTACATACAACTGTGAGCAAGGCGTTGGTGTTGCATACAGACAGCATAATGGAAAAAAATAATCCTTTTTCATAAGATAATCATGACCAAAGAAAATACTTTTTAAAGCAGCAAAGTAGTATATCATGGTGATGTTTCTAAGTGATGTGGATCAAGTTCGCTAATGAATAAACAATATTTTTTTAATATAAAAACTTATTACGCCTAAAAAACGTTTGTAAATCATATATATATGATTTACAAACACCTCTAAATAAAACTACTATTCATACATACATTAAGTGGGGATGCCATAGTATGAATATTTTTCCCGATATTAACCAACAATCGATTGATAATTTTTATATTCAAGTTGGGAAAAATGTAAAAAGATCGAGAGAAAAAGCTGGATTTAGCCAATTAGAATTAGCTATTTCTATTGGACATAAAAGTGCATCATTTTTATCAAATTGTGAAAGCTACAAAAATAAAGAGCATTTTAATTTGGAACACCTTTTTTTGATTGCTAATGTCTTAAATATCAATATTTGTGAATTGATTGTGGGTCAAAATCATCAATGAATAATTTAAACCACATCGTTGCAAAACTCTCAAAATCTTCAGCAGAAGCAGTTCATACATTCAATCAAAATTCTGCAATATTGTTCAAATACCTACATATTGTAACAGATGTAGAAAATGCATATATTCAAAAATTAGAAAACCTCCGTAAGCAAAAAGTTTTGATTTTTCTTTGTGGCAGTAGTGGAGATGGTAAGTCGGCAATTATTGCTAAACATCAAGAAGAATTTAAAACTGACTATGACTTTCATGTTGATGCGACGCATAGTTTTATGCCAAATCAAACTGCAATTGAAGCTCTTGAAAATAGCTTTTCGAACTTTACCAATGGAGAGAAATCGTTAGTTGTAGGTATCAATATTGGTATTTTAATGAATTATTTTTCTGATGAAAAAAGCTCTAACGAGATCATCAAAACGGCAATAGGGAAATATCTCGCATCAAAAAGTGACTCAGAAAATATCTTTTTTATTAATTTCGAGGACTATTCCAAATTTGATTTTGATGGAAAAATCATATCATCCGATTTTATCAAATCAATATTTCAAAAAATCACTTCACAATCTAATTCAAACCCTTTTTATAATGCATTTGTACAAGATATTGATGAAGGGAAAACTTCAAAAATTCATCAAAACTATAAACTCCTTTCACAAGAACCTATACAGAATTCAATTATCGAGCTTCTTATTACGATTCATTTGAAATATGATCAATTCTTGACAACGCGGAGTTTATTAGACCTGATTTATACACTTCTCAATGACAAAGTGCTTTTAATTGATCAACTGTTTGGAGATGAAAGCAATGTCATTATTCAAAATTTTCGAAAAGAAGATCCTATTCTGCAGAGATCTTTTTTACTAGACAAATTTATCCTTGATAGAGCAAGTAATCATCAAGATAAGGAACTTGAACTGTTTATTAACGAATTCAATACTTTATGCAAACATGAGTTAATTCATGCAGCTTCTTCTTTTACGTTAATTCGTCTTTTTTACCTCTATAGAGATTGTGATTTCGCCAACAACTATCATCAATACTATAAAAAAAGTTTTGAAAATTATTTGATTCACGATTTTGTGCGTTTGGTTTCCATTCATCATAATTATGACGAAACGAACAAAAAAGTCATTCAAGAGTTTTATCAGAAAATTGAAACAGCAATTTTTTCATATATTAATAAAACAAATCCAAA
The DNA here is from genome assembly GCA_002382085.1 of Sulfurospirillum sp. UBA4058. GTDB lineage: Bacteria > Campylobacterota > Campylobacteria > Campylobacterales > Sulfurospirillaceae > Sulfurospirillum. The sequence continues at coordinate 55,257 of DFZK01000008.1, forward strand.
ATTATCCAAGAATAATCTTATTATGGTTGCAAATACTGAAGATATCATGAGTGCAATCTCCATTGATATTTCTCCTGAGTGGTCAAAAATAAAAAGTTATGAATCGAACTCTTTTTCAGAATTCCCTCTGTTTTTGAAAATTAATGAAAAGACTTCTATAGAAAAGAAAATATCTCTAAATCTCTACTCCATGATAGTATTAATTAATGATGGATATAGACCTAATAAACATGATCGGAACACCATAATTTTATTTGATGAACTGATCCAATCCATTCTAGGGATTGTTAATAAAGGAAATGAGATTTATTTGCTTGCCAATGGGGAAAAAGTATTGTTCAAAAATACAGATGATGAAATTAAGGTAAAAGTATATGAAGCATAAATTGAATTCGATTTCAGCTAGCGCTATTGATACAAAAAATGAAATTAAAAACTTTTATGCACTTACAACGAAATTTGACCGAGAGAATAAAGCGTTTTCCTTTGATGAAGTTATAGGACTTTTTATCTCGACGTTGACCAATAAAAATATCCAAGATTTTGATCCAGAACAATTTAAAAAGCAGTGCTTGCAGGCATGTGCTGAAAAAATGGATGATCCATCCAAAATTTATTTGATTGAGAAAAAGTATTTTACATCTGAAAAGCTTGAACTCGATTCATTACTATCGTATCAAACATATAAGCCAAGTAATAACTCAGAAAAAGTGTTTAAAGTTTTTGAGCAACTCTTAAACAGGGGAAAAATCAATCTTGATTTTGAGGCAGACTCCAACTTTCTGGATAAAATTATTATAAATGAACTTCATAAGCACCTTGCAGAAAAAGCTCCGATTCAAAATACATCATCATACCTTCCGTTTTTGAGTAATCTTTTTAATGCAGATTTACTGAATCTAGCTCGCAATAGATACTATTTCAAACAAAACATTGAACAGTTTTTTGAACTATACTTGTTCCTATACTCTTCTCAATTGGCTTTGAACATTCATCCTATAGGAAATGTACTAAAGGTACCTGAAGCACAAGAGCTTTATTTTATACTCAATCATGAAAAAGCAAGTAAAGAGCGAACAAAAGTAGAAGAGAAAGGGTACAAAAATTTACGGGAGAGAGTTAAATATATTTTTCCATATCTATCCTTGCTAGCAGATTTATCCAAAGTAGCTGAGAATGCCGATCTTCGATTCTATCAGTTGAAAGACTTTCTTGGAGAAGATCATGATGCTATTACAGCAATTGATCATTACAGAATACAGTTCCGTGAAGCTAGAAAGCTTCCAAGTGCAGAAGAAACAAAGTCTGACTCTTTAGATAGTGCGATTACGAATTTGCTTGATTCTGCGTTTGAACAATTTAAAAAAGGCAATGTGGTTAATCGGCAGCGAGCATTTGCACAGTATATCAGCGCATTTGAGCGCCAAATAGCGCAGCCATTCATTGTTAACAGACGTAGAGCGGGGATAATTCTTGTAATGGATCAAGATACTTTATTGTTGTTAACAAATATTTGTATTGGGGTACAACAAAAGGTCCGTTTTCAAACCTTGATGAAATCCTTCCAAGAAAGAGGGATTTTCTTTGATAACAAATCACAAATGGAATTGATCAATTTATTTGAACGCATAGGTAATATAGAAAGGAAAAGCGATAGTGGAGATGCAGTTTATGTCAAATCAACCATTTAATATTTTCCTTGCAGAAAAACTTATCAATTGGCTTTCATACGATATTAAGTTGGGTAAAAAATATCGATTCTATTCAGATAATGAACAAAATCTTCAAGCTCTATATTATGCTTTGCTCTCACTTGCCAAAGATAAACTAGATTTTCATGTTTCTTCTACGGAGGAGACGAAAACATTTCAAATTCCATACATAGATCTCACCTCATGTAAGCTTCTCATTGTTACTGATACGGATGTTGAAGAACGTATGGATCCAAGCTTTATTGCGAATCTCCGAGATGCGCTTTTAGATTTTCAAGACGATGTAGCATTAATGATTGTGCTACGTTCGGGGGTCGATACTTTGTTAAGTACTACAGAAGAGGTGTCGTTACCAACTTTACCTCTGCATCCAAAGGTCATCAAGCAAGATATTGAAAAGCTCATAGATACACAAACAGAAAAGAAAGCCATCTATCTGGTACTACTTGAGCGTCAGTCAAAAATTATTCAAGATGATGGGCAGTCAGCATTTGGTCTTCAAACCATCTATGAGTCTATCAAGTCCGATAAAATAAACTTCAAGGCATACAATTTATTTGATGATCCAGGACTCTTTAATGCAGATAAAAAGAGCATTGAAAAGCGCCTAACAGAAAATGATACGATCTATAGAAAAGTACAAAATACCATCAGAGATTTTCCAAATGAACTGAATGAAAAGCTATCGGAATTTTCACCAGCATTTATCAAAAAACATTTTGATTCTGAAAAAAAGAATTGGGAAGAAACCGCATATGCAGAAATCATATCGGCGATAGAGGAACATAAAGAACAAAGTATTGCATTTGATGAAACCTCAATGATTTATAATTTTGATTGCGTGCGTAGTGAGAGTGATACTTCTGCTGGTAAACGCAAGAAAAATATCATTATCGAAACCGATGAAGAGTTTCTTACTCTCAATTTTACGTTTATTGGAAAAACAATCAAAAAAGAGCAGTTTTCTATTCATCACAATAAGTCCATTGAAAAAGCATATGAGATTGAAATCTTCAAAAGACAAACGGCAAAGTTGAGTTTAGCATACAACTTGACACCTACTTATTTTACTCTGAGCTTTAAAGGAGAAAAGTCTTCCGAACAATATCTCTTTAAAGTGCTTTTACTCAAAAAGGGTACCTTTTATCTTGGTGATATACAACACCGTTTTCTTATTGATCCGAAAAAAAATGAAGTTATTGTTCAAACGGATGATTTCAAGCTTCGGTTTCATCCTAATGAAAATACAGCAAGTACCCTTTTACAGAAAAGCAAAACCGATATTGATATCACTACCTATCATGCTATTGATTTTGAACAATACTACAATCAACATGATGAAGTCAGATTTTCAATATATAATGGTGAAGCTAAGCTCAATTTATACATCGAAGGCAGCAGAGACGAGAACTCAGTAACACCTCCTTTTTTATTCAATACAAATATGATTGAAAGGCTTTTTGGAAAAAATAAAGATATTGAATTCAACAGCACAAAAAGCAAAGCAATTTTTGATAATCGTGAATTCCCTATTCTTTTTGAACGACTCACCTTAATCAGATATGAGTACAGCATAATAGCGCAAATGCTTGTTTCAAACACTACCGAACAGCTCTTTTTAGAAGATCTAAAATCAATTGATTCGGGAATTTTCGCAACATACACAAATCTACTCGAATATTTCAAGCAACATAAAACTACCCCATCGCTTGCCGCATGGAATGACACTTTATGTGAGGTTGCACAGTCTTTTATAGACAGCTATTTACAGTACACCAACAAAATTGAACATGACTCACCCTTGTCTGATAATGACAAGAAAATGTTTGAATTTGGTTTTATGCACCATGATGGTCTGCGTATGATGTCGCCTTTCTCACCGCTTGTCATAGCGTATATTTTACATCTTGTAGATCATGCAAAAAATGATCCATCATATCCTATGCTTCCCGATGTAACGCTCAAGAGGCTCAACCCAAAAGGACTATTCCCCTATCTCTTTATTGATAGTGATACATTTGCCTTTACACAGGTGTCACGCCACAATACTCTCTGGCTAGAGTTCGTTCCCAACGAGGAAAGTGCATTTAGCTATATCCGGAAGTTGACACGGGAAAAAATAGAAGAATTTATTGACTCTTTTGAAGAGCTTTTTACTTTTAGACGGGATGCGCCACTCATCATCAATAGCATTAACAATCATACAAACCATGAACTATTTGATGGTGTCGTTGATTATTACACAAAGCATTTTTCAAATAATCCAGTCAAGATGGTTGTTAATCTATTCGATGACACATATACCCAAACAGAGTTTGATACATTTGCAGATACAGACAAATATGATCAAATTAAAAGAAACTACAATCTCCGTGAAGATGCTGAAAGTATCATCGATACGATCCGTACGCATGTCACTTACAGCAAACACCTTACATCAGAACCACAAGGCTATTCCCACCTTTCATTTTTCAAAAACAATGAAAAAGTTGCCATTCAAAGTAGAACATTTGAGCAAACAAAATCAGGGCTTGTCAGTAGTGGACTTATTTCAGGAGAAAGTTCTCAAAAAGAAAAAGGTACCTATTTTAGTGGCTTTGGCTTAAAAAATATCGATATTTCTCAAAATAAATTATTGCAGCTGGCTAAAATTTACAATGCTTTACAGCGTCCAGTTTATGACTATGGAACGAATTATGAGCCGCATAAGACAGTAGCACTTATGATCAGTGAGCAGTTCAAAAAAGACCTCAAAAAGTCATATGAAAATTCACTCTGGACAATCATTATCGATCCAAAAGTCACATTAGAGTTCTTTCATAACGAAGAAAATCTCATTCTAATCCATTACTCTGACCAGTACAGCTCATCAGCAAACTACGATGCTATTACGGTCACTGCGCAAAAAGAGCTTTACTCGAATGTCATTCTTCCAGAACATGAGGTTGGAGATAAAGAGAATCTGGTAAAACAGTTTAATGCCTTCAATGGTGAATGGCTAATTAAAATGATCACAGCCGATGAAAAAACTAAAAAAGAGCATGTGAGCACTATCGCAACCTATAAATACATCACTGCTTTGCTAGATGCAGATGACTACACTTGGATTCCACTCTCTGTAGCAGAGATCATTCGTGTCTCTGGCAACATAGGCCTTCCTATGGATGGCAGCGATTTCTCTCGATACAACGCTAGAAAGCTCGATGATTCCATCACTGCCGGTGCAATTTCGGATGATATTCTTCTCTTTGGATTTCATGAGGATGGAGTGGTGTTGTATCCGGTAGAGGTCAAATCAAGTACTGCACAAATCACTAAAGCTGTATCACAAGCAAAATCACTCAAACATTTTTTCTATAAACATCTTTTCGAAGGGGACTCTTTTAAAACTAAACTTTTGAAAGGGCTATTTATACGCCAAGTCTTCATGCAGGTTGAGAAATATGAGCTTTACGATACGTTCAAGCCTGAGTATTTTCAACCTTTGCATGACAAACGAGAAGAGCTCTTAGAGGGAACATATAGTCTTAACGAGTTAAATGGACACTCTAGTGGTGCCGTAGTGGCTTTTTTAAATGAACAACACATGAGTAAATTTGAGACTGTAGATGATGGAATCTTGCTGATCAAACTTCCTTATATTTATCAAAATAAGATGTTAGAACTTTCATTTGAAGAAATTCAGAAAGAGCTTCAAAAAAGAAGTTTCGATACTAACGAAAAGTACTTTCTAAAAGATTCAAAGCCTATCGTCAAAATGCCCACCTCCCATAATATAGAAGATTTACACCTAGAAGAATCACTGCCAGAAGCAGTGATTCATAAAGAACTAGTACCTGTAATTGAATCTGTAGCATCGAATCAACCCCTAGAAATACAGTTCGGCACAAGTATACTTACAAATGAGAAAATCTTCTGGCATCCTACAAATACAACAGAAAACCAAAATACATGTACCGGCATTATTGGTAGAAGTGGAACCGGCAAGACACAATTTACAAAGTCTTTAGTGACACAGCTGGTTAATCAGTCACATAATAATGTAATTGGTTCTAAAATCGATATGCTGATTTTTGATTACAAAGGTGATTATATTGATGCAGAATTTGTCAATGCAACTAGCTCAAAAACATTAAAGCCATTTAGGTTACCTTACAATCCTTTAGCTCTATATGGTAATCAAGATTTGCTCCCTATACATACAACCAATCTTTTTATAACAACCATTTCTAAAGCCTTTGGATTAGGACAGGTACAAAAAGCAAAACTCGATGACATTATTACTCGAGCTTATGAGCGAAAAGGTATTTCTCTTGTTGATGAACAGACATGGAAAAATCCTGCCCCTACGATGCAAGACGTCTGGGAGATTTTTGAAGAGGATGAAAATGCACCTATTGATTCTCTCTATGCAGCACTAAAAAAGATACAAAAGTTCCAAATTTTTGAACCAATACCTGAAAATACAAGACCCCTGTATGAAGTCATTGATGGTGTAACCGTTATCAAGCTCACTGGGTATGACACAGATATTCAAAATCTCATTGTAGCCATCACCCTCGACCTGTTTTACACTCAAATGCATATCAAGGGGTCTTCAATTCAACAAGGAGATTTTAGGCAAATCACTAAAATGGTCCTTGTTGATGAGGCAGATAATTTTATGTCACAAGATTTTGAAAGCTTGAAAAAAATTCTTAAAGAGGGTCGTGAATTCGGTGTAGGAACCATCCTCTCAACCCAAGAACTCACTCATTTTAAAACATCCGAAGACAACTATGCTGATTACGTCTTTACATGGATTGTGCACAAGGTAGCAAATATCAGATCCCAAGATATCCAATCGATTTTTAATATTAGCAATAAAGCCGAAGCTGAAAACCTTATGAGTCAGGTCCGCGAACTTCCTAAACATCAAAGTTTTTATGTAAACGGTAATAAGAAAATTATATTAATAAGAGATCTCGCATTTTGGGAACTGCAAAAGGGCACAAAATGACCATTATCAATGCTATTCAAAAAGTAATGCAAAAGATGAATAAACCTTTAACTGGTCAAGAGGCTTACAACTTAATTATTAAAGATAAATTGTATACCTTTCCAGCCAAAAATCCTGAACATGTTGTTAAAACAACGATTCGTAGACACTGCTTAGGATTGGATTTTCCAACGTCTAAAAAAGTTAAATATTTTAAACTTGTTGAGAATAAAGGATCAGCATCAAAGTATTTTTTGATTGAAGCTTCAGATGAATCATATGCAAAGTCATTTACAAAAGCTGTAGACAATGACAGATTACCTGAAGAAATTATTTTCGAAGCACATTCTTTGCATCGTAATAACTTAAAACAAGAACTTCTCGACTTAATATTACATTCTGAACCAAGTTTTTTCGAACAAATGGTTGTAGAATTACTTTTAAAAATGGGTTATGGATGGGATGAAAAAGAATCCGGTGTATTGAAAGGTAAAGTTGGTGATGCAGGAATAGATGGAGTCATATTTGAAGATAGATTGGGATTAGGGAAAATATATATTCAAGCTAAGAGATATAATAACAATCCTATTGGACGCCCAGATATACAGCAGTTTATCGGTGCGATGGAGAATAATAAAAAAGGAGTTTTTATTACTACATCTACTTTTACGAAACAGGCTAGAGAATTTGTTGATCGACAAGTTAAAGATATTGCATTGATCGATGGGGATATGCTCACAGATTTGCTGATTTCAAATAATATTGGTATTTCTATTACAGCGACTATATCTACTTATCAAATAGATCGTGATTATTTTGAAATTTAAGCAAGGAAAAGCTACATGAGTTTAAAAGAACGTCAAAGTCAATGGGGCGGCGTTTGTCAAGAACTTCTTTTAAGGTTAGAGAATGCTATTAAGAGTGTTTATTTTACAGTCTTTTTCATTTTCTTGATTACTGTAGGAGCATTAGGAATTTGGCTTCCACCTATAATAGATCCTCAAGTTAAACTACTTAATAGTGAAAGTTTATTTACATATGCGGGCCCTTTATTAGCAATGCTTTTAACAGATTATTTTTTACTTGCAGAAAAAAGTAAATTGGCAAGTTTAGGACTGGCCTTAGGATTTATCGCCACAGGTTTTATGATAACTGGATATATTTTCAACCCCAAAGATCAAAGTTTTTATACCATTATTGGAACTTTTTTGACACTTTTCATGGTTATCGTAGCGAGTGCAAATGATGGAAAATTTGATGAAAAAGAAATAACAGAAGATGACATGGTCAGTCCAACTGGTTCACTAGTGCCTTCAAGAATAACAATAAAAAATAAAAAGAACTAAGGATAATACATGTTAAGAGTACCAGCAATACGAATTGAACAACCTTTAGGAGATTTTTTTGCGGTATCTTTAAAAGCTGATTTTTTGCTAAAAGTTTGCTATAGCATTAGATCAGAATTCATTGAAGATAATAAATATAAGCACCATAAGCCTGAAGGGATGTTGCAAACACTAAGAGCTATCACGGGTTCGCAGAGGGAAAAGGATGATGATCGAATTGAAGAAATTACCCGTTATACTAATACAGTTGAAGCAAGTTTTCCAAATTCAATAATATTAGGGGCTAATTTTTCTGAAAATGGTAAGTTGATCAGAGATCCTGATTCTGAAGATGAAAATACAAGGATAAGATGGAGAATTGAAAAAGAAGGAGATTGCTTTTACTTAGTAATTCCAACAGATCAAAAACTTGCATCAATAATCGATGGTCAACACAGGCTCTATGCATTTAAAAACTCAATGAATAAAAATATGGAGCTTTTGTGTGCGGTTTATTTAGATTTACCGATGCCTTATCATGCTCAAATCTTTGCTACGATAAATATGAATCAAAAAAAAGTTGACAGAAACCGTATATACAATCTTTTTCAATTCCAGCTAGAAGCAGGAGATTCAGATACATGGTCACCAGAAACATTAGCAGTATATTTTGCACGAGTTTTATCTGAAGATAAAGATTCCCCTTTCTCTCATAAAATGAAATTGGGTATTTCAACTGAAAGCACATCTTCAATTTCTATGGCATCAATTGTTGATGGTATAATGTCATTAATCACCTCTAACCCAAAACAAGATAGGGAAATTTTATATGGTAGAAAGATCGGAGATGGAAGGTCTAGAAAACTATTGGCTGAAATTGTCAGTAATACTCCTTTACGCGAATTGTATATTACTAATCAAGATAAAACTTTATTTGACATCATTTATAATTATTTTAAAGCAGTTGAAAATACTTTATGGAAGATTGACACAGTCAATAATGTATTTAAACGCACTCTTGGAGTACAAGCGTTGTTTGACTTTCTCAAGGAAATAACAAGAACGAATAAAGCTTCTTTTTCATACAGCACTGAGTATTTTAAAACCCTTTTAGAACCAGCAAGTTCCATTAATTTCACAGTAGATTTTTATGGAATCCAAACTAAACTGCGTGCAAGACTAAAATCAACATTGCTTTTAAAATCAGGTCTTAAAAAAGAAAGTGATATCAAAAACAACTATAATCAAGAGGACTTAAAATATATTTTGACATCATTGGAACAGTTATAAAAATTCCTGTTTAATCCACTCAAAAATATCACTATTATCATTGAGAGAAGAGGCTAAAATTGCAAAGCCTCTTTCACAATGTTGTTCTAGTTTTAGTTCCAATCCACGTAAAGTATTTACCTTATTATTTTCACTGTTGGCTACCAATAAAGCTATAAAATCTGTATAGTCAGCTTGATCACCTTGGGTATCGACTTTGCCTTTACCAGTGATAACATCGAGGTTGTAGCTTTTCCCCTCTGTAAAGTCAATTTTTTCATTAGTATCTATCTCTTTATTGAGAGACAAAGAAATAAAAATGGCAAATCGGATAGTGAGCCATTTAGGCTCTTTTTCAAAGCCCAATAGTTTTGCAATACGAGGTAATTGAAGTTCAGCAAATTGAGTCGTTCTCATCTAATATACCTCGTTGAAAAAAAGTCATGAGTATTTTGTTTTGATATAGAGGTTGCCGAACCACCGTTTGAGAGTAAGAAGATTTGAGAAACTTCTTCTCTAAGTGATTCAAACCCTTCATGCCGAAGCTCACTTGGAGTAGGTAAAATAAGTACCTGAGATGAAGCATTAGGATAAAATTGAGTGAGGATAAGTGATTGATTTTCCTCATCTAATCTTCCCAATGGAGTATCAATTATCATAGGAATTTCTTCAGAAATGTATTCAGAAATCCCCCAAATTAATGAAGTTGCAATAATCTGTTTTTGCCCAGAAGAACTAGAAAGAATATCCATAGGTCGATGATTGATATCGTAGATATTGATGTTAAAATCAGAATTTAGCTTGATATAATTTGCTTCATATCCTTCTTTTTTAAGAAGATTAAATTTTGCATTAATCGACTCTTCTAGAAGTTCACGTTTGTCTTCTTTGATCTTGAGCTTCATCTCCGCAGCAACTTTAATGGCAGACTCTAGAGCTTCTACTTTTAGTTTGGCAAGACTGTTTTTATGGTCTTTGATACTGGTGCGGCCAACCTCTAATTTGATATTTTTCTCTACCTGTTTTAAACGTTCAAGTTCTGCTTTTAAATCTTCTATTTTAGTTCTTTGACTTCCCACTTTTTCAGCAATGCTTACGGCACGTTTGAAATCCTGTTCATACTCTTTTTGATCCATTTGGATATTATGTTCATAGTCGTGAATCTCAGTCTGAAGGGTATTAATTTCTTCTTTGATACTTGCCAAATCATCTAGTAATTTCACAAAGTTAATATTTTTAAAAGTCTCGTATTGGAGTTCTATTTTTGTCGAATCTGCAAAGAGTACACTGAGTTTACTATTGCTGGTATTGAAAATTTGATCGTATATTTTTTCGATTTGAGCTTGTTGACTTTTATCGACCATTGATAAAAACTCTTTTTTCTTTAGATCAATGATGTTTTGGGCTATCGAAAGATTCCCGCGATAATTTTCTGATATATCTCTATTAACTTTCTCTTTTAGCTTTTGGCTTAAAAGTAAAGGAAGTTGAGCGTAGGTAAGCTCTTTAAATTCACGTAACAGATCAGAACGTTTATTGATAACTTCATTGAGTTTACGTTTGGCATCTTCGAGAGGCTTTTTGTACTTGCTTTTCAATTTTGAAAGCTTTTGGTCAAGCTCACTTTGATCTTGAAGTAATCCATTTAGTACAAGTGATTCTTCTTCAAGTTTTAAAGTCAATGAGGTTAGTTGTTCTTGAACTTGATTTAATTCCTCTTCATGTTTTAAAACTCTTTTTCGCAGTTCCGGATCAAGCTCATTTTTATTGATCTTTTTAATGACGTTGTAAGAATCATTGATCAAATGATCATAGATATCTAATTCCAATACATCTTCGAGCATTTGTCTAAATTCATCTTTACTAAAATCAGCAATGGTTTGGATTTTTTCTCCATCAAAAAAGAAAAACTTAGCCAATGTTGGAGAAATTTTATAATTGATAAAATCTTGTGCTTCAATATCTTCATAAAGGATTGTGTCATCTCGATCTTTGATAGAAAGATGTTCATGATAAGACGTGTTACTGATGACAAATTCTCTATGAATGATAAAAGGTTCATCATCTAGAACTTCAATGGTTACAGAAGCTTTATTTTCACCATTAATTTTTGCAATTCTATTAAGCAATCCACTGAAGTTTTTATCATGACTACCTAGGATAAAGTCAGACTTTGTTAAAACCAATTCTCCAATTGACAACAGATCTTTTGTAACTCCATGCAATGCTATTTTGATTGAGTTAATAAAAGAAGTTTTACCAAATCCATTTTCACCAATGATGAGTGTAATAGATTTATTGGAATCATCAAAACGATATATAATTTCTCCTTGATACGAGAAAAAATTTTTGATAGTAACAGTACTAAATTTCATTGAGTTTTCCCAATGCATAAGCTTCTACAACAGCTTCTATATCCATTAAAATACCTGATCGCTTTAACTGATGTCGATATTTGTGCTCAGTTTGTAATAGCTGATCCATTAATTGAATTTTTATCCCTTTATCTGCTGACAAAGATGTGAAAAAAGTTCTTTCTTCTTTGGAAAATGCTTTTTTCGAAGAATGACTAATATCACGATTAAAGTCATTTGCTATCGATATAGCTGTTTCAAAGAAATCTCCATCATGCAACCACTCTTTTTGAATTTGAATAATCTCTTCATTAGAAATAAGATATTTACCATTCAATTTCGGTAATAAATCTTTTTCTATGGTCAAAAGTTTTCTCAAAAGTTTTTGTCTAATATGCATCTTAAAAGGCCCTATACCTTTTTGCCCATTTCTTCTTCTGTCTTGTCTCGTTGTATGATCATAGCGATAATCTTCCAAATCATTTCTAAAATCATTAAGAGGTTTCATCCACCTGTCTTCATCATTTTGAAGCATATTTGCCATTGATTTATCTTTTGAAACGACAGTGCACACCCAGCATCCAAAACGTGTTTTCCCACAAGATGGAGCTTCTGGATTGAGAGCAATGTTACAATCAGCTTCACCACTTCCTTTATGATATAGACTTAACATATCATTGTGATTACCCCATGGAGCTTTATGCATCATTAAAAAATCCCAAACTTCACTATTAGTCCAATCTTTGATGGGAGAAAGAACAAATGTATTGGGAACTGTGTCGTGTTTTACAAGTCCTCGATGATTTCTATCTCGTTTTTCAATAGACTCTGCTCTTGTTTGAGATTCATCACTCCTAACTCCAAGTAACATTAATATTGATCTATTTTCATTAGAGATACTTGTCAAAAATTTTGTTGCAGGATTTATTTTTAATCTATCTGTGCACCATCTAAAATTTTGATTGGGAGAAGGATACCCCTTACCTAAAAGAAGTGTCCAAAATGTTTGCTCGACTTCTGGAGAAACAACTTGCACTTTCATATTCAAGTTATTATTTTTTATAAAAATTCTTAATTGATCAAGTTTTTTGAAAAAATAATTATTTATTACAGGCATTTCGACACCTGTATCAGAAGATACAATATAAACTGTCTTTGAGTCTTTTCCTTCATCTTTCAACTCTAGCAAAACTTCAACAGTAAGATGAAGAACAGTAGAAGAATCTTTTCCACCTGAAAACGTCACCACCCATGGTCTTGAATCAGCTAGATATTGCTCTTTTAAAAATTGTTTAGTTGTTTGAATTTTATTAATCTTTTTTTCCATCTGATTGATATTTCTTTGAGAATATTTAAAATTTTGTTTTTCATTATACCAAGTATTGATAAACGACCTACTTAAAGAAAAAAGCAAATAAATATTTAGACTTAATAGATACACAACTACCTAAGCCCTATAGTATTACCAACTATAAAATTTTTGTTAAAAAAGTGACTAAAATCAAGAATCGTATTATAAAATAATACGATAACAAACATTTCTCCCTGCAGTTCCTTCTATCTGCTCAATACACCCAAACTCTAATAACTCTGCAATATCTCTTGATGCTGTTGTCGAAGCAGTATCAGCAATACTCATGTACTTCTTCTTACTCAAATTCCCTTTGAAATTTTCTATGCCAATGTCCAAAATAAAATTCAGTACTTTCATCTGCCTCGCATTCAGTGGTTGGTCTCTATGTTTATCCCAAAATTTCGTTTTAAAAATAATATGATTCAATTTACCCTTGGTATCGAGTAATGCTTGATAAAGCGTCTGTAAAAACCATTCACACCACAGTGTAATATCAAGGTGATTATCTACCTTTTTGATATATCCTGTTGTGTATTCAAGTGCAGAATAGTAAGCTTTTTTATTCTCATTAATTGTACTTGACATAGAGTAAAGTCTTGATATTTTAGAGTTTTCAATATTGGATAGTACTAAATCCGTAATAGCCCTTGTGATTCTTCCATTACCATCATCAAATGGATGAACAATAACAAACCATAAATGAGCAATACAAGCTTTGATAAGGCTTGGTTTTTCAGTATTGAACCATTCTAGAAACCTCTTCATTTCATTGTCTAGCTCGTTTCGTGGCGGTGCTTCATAATAGACAATTTCTTTTCCAATAGATCCACCAACAACTTGCATAGTTTCTTCACCTCTAAAAGTTGCTGTATTGATTTTACGTAAACCACTATAGCCTTTAGGGAAAAGTGCATTGTGCCAGCCAAAAAGTCTCTCTAATGTCAATGCCTTATCATAATTGGTATTTGCGTCAATAAGGATTTCAACCAGATTATCTGTCGTATCATTAATTTTTTTATCATCAATCTCTTTCAATCCAAATTTCTTAGCAATAGAAGCTTTAACACTATCACGATTGAGTATTTCTCCCTCGATTGCGGCAGTACTGAGTGTTTCATTTAGTAAAGCATCACATTGTCTTTGAAGAATTGTATCTTGACTCATGGTTTGAGTAAGAGCAAGAAGATAACCTTGCTCTATAGAGATTTTTTGAAGTAAATATTCTAAGTTTTCAAGCTTATAGGTAAAATGTGGATAATCATCATATTGCCAGATCCATCGTTTCATTGAGATTCTCCAAGAGTGGTTTAATTAAGCAAGCATAATCATATCATAAATGGTGCGATTACGCATATAAATCGTTTCAGCTCATATCTTACAACTATTTTATAATAATGATTTTTAGTATATTTTATTTTCTTACTCTACTAAAAAAATCATCTAATGATTCTGCTGCAACTTCTTGGCGAACTTTAGAATACCGCTTTGTCACGCTGATGGACGTATGCCCTAAAACAGAAGCAACCTGTTCCAATGTTCTACCACTAGAGACCAGTGTACCCCCTATTAAATGCCTCAAATCATGAATCCTAAGATGAACTCCTAGCTGTTTTAAGACCTTATCCCAGTGATTACGTACCGTTCCTTTATCCATTTTCCTAGTTTTATCGCTGAGCGCATGGAAAATATAATTATTTCCACTCTGAATACCTAGAATTTCGAGTGTTTCTATAAGTTCTTTGCTCAGTTTATACGTCATCGGCTTTCTGACTTTATTGTTCTCATATTTGATAGTATAAGTGCCATTTTCAAGATTAATATCATTCCATTGAAGACTTAGGGTCTCATTGAGTCTTCTACCGTGCGATAGCCAAATAAAAATACTTTTAAAAGGCTCTAATGGATAGTTATACAAAATATTATAAAGCTCTTTTGTTTTTTCATCAGTTAGTTCTATATTCATCTGATTGTCAAACTTCGGTATTTGAATTAAGTCCGCTGGATTTGATTTTAAAGTTCCATCTAATACATAACGTCTAAACATAGGTCGAAGAGTTTCTTTTAGCGATTTTGCGGTACGAGGACTTTTCCCAGAATCTAAAATACCATTAACAATCGATTGTAATTTACGTGTTGTAACTTTATCAATAGGTGCTTTTGCTAAGTCTGGTTGAGAAAGTATCCATTTGTTGGCAAATGTCTTATACGATACAAGTGTATTGGGGGACAGTTGATTCTTCTTCATATCTATAAATTCTTCCCATGCTTGATGAAGGGTTGGAATTTTAATCTTTAATTCTTTATGCGAGCCTTCTATTAATTTTGTCAATAGTATTTCTCTTTGAGAAGATACTTGTCGAAGAGCTTGTAAAAAAGTGGTCTTTTGAGAAAAATCAAATGTTTTTTTAGTTTGTGTTCGTACACAACTTTGATTAACATATGTAATACGAAGTACGAGCTTAAAATCTCGTGGAATATAGGTTGGAGCTTTAGTGATTTCTTTGCCACTAAAAATTTCATCATTATTAATAAAATACATATTGCGACAGTCTACATTTGGAAGATTAACTTTTACAAGAATATCAGCCATCTTTATAACCTTGAGTATATTGTATTAGGGTACACATTAAGGTACACATTTTTGTAAATAATTATAGTTATTTGTACCTTACAAAAAAGTCATAAACACCTATAAAATCCCATAAAATAGGGATTTCATAAGCAGTTGTGTTTAGCTATAGTTAGTATACTTACCAGACTTAGGATCTGGTGCCGAGAGGCGTGGGAGTTCGAGTCTCTTTATCCGCACCACTTTTTTTCAAAACAACTTTTCCCGATTTTCTACAAACTTTTTTAGATAAACTATCGCTTTATTTTATACAAAAGAATACGCCATGCAAAAAATTTATATCGCGGGGCCTGAAGTTTTTTTACCGAATGCCGTTGAAATCGGTGAAGCGTTAAAAAAATGCTGTCGGGATTACGGTTTTTTGGGAAAGTTCCCGCTCGATAATGTTATCGAGGGATCATCGCCGAGTGAAATCGCATTCAAAATCCGCGAAGCCAATCAAAAGATGATTCAAACATGCGATATCGTCATTGCCAATCTTTCGCCTTTTCGTGGCCCCGAACCGGACAGCGGTACGATTTGGGAAGTAGGGTTTGCGGAAGGACTCTGTAAACAAGTGCTTGCCTACTCCAGCGATCGACGAAGCCTCAAAGAACGAACGCAAGCGATGCTACGTTTAGGCGATCAAACCGTCGACGATCAGGGAATGCATCTCGAAGATTTCGGATTGAGCCACAATTTGATGTTTGCACATAAGATTATCGCATCAACGTTTGAAGAATGTTTACAATCAATCGCTAAGTCATAATTTTTCAATGCCTGCTCTCACAATATCGACACCGTATTTGTCACGCAATTGCGTTAGTTTTTCGCTTAAACGTTTTGCTTTGGTATCCTCTTCGGAGGCAAAAAGCGAAAATGTTTTTACATGTGAACGCGATACGAAGTTGGAAGCATAAAGTGCAAGATGATGGATGCGATCATTGGGAAAAGTATCGAGCTTTACCAGAAAATCTATCGCTAAGTTACGGTAAAACGACTCACTGAAAGCGCGATCAACGCTCAGTGATGCTTGAGATTTGACGCCGTTTTCGTAACGAATTTTAAAAAAATAGGTTGTCGGATGAAGGTTTAGCTTCATCATCGTATATGAAAGATGGCGCGTCAAAATAATCATACGCCGTTTCAGCTCTTTCCTGTCTTTAATCGGCGCAAAATTGCGCGCGATGCCGATAGAACTTCTCTCCCGATCGGTACAAACGACTTCATTATCCTCTCCGATTACTTTTGCGTATAACTCCCGTCCTAACTTGCCCCAACCGGTTACCAAACGACGATATGCAATCAAATCGCCCAAGGTTTCGATACGGTATTCATGTAATTTACGAGAAAGTACCTTTCCGATACCAGGAAAATTTTCAATCGGTTGCGGTGATACGAAAGCGACGATCTGCTCTTTAGAAACGACTTTGAGACCAAAAGGTTTTGCACAATCGGTCGCAAGCTTTGCGATCCACTTGGACGTCGAAGCACCTATGGAGACGGGTAAATCAAATCGTTCCATGATCTCACGTTGCAAGCTATCCATAAACTCATACGTTTTTGTTTCACACACCCAACCGTGCAAATCTCCCCAGAATTCATCGATACTGTACTGCTCCAATACCGGAATTTTCGTCTTTAAAAACGTTTTTAATTGCGTAGAAAGAAGTTGATAAAACAGATGGTCGCTGGAAACGATGAGCAAATTCGGACACATCGCCAAAGCATCGCGCAAAGGCGTCCCCGTTTTAATTCCGTAGGCTTTGGCTTCGTAGCTTTTCGCAATGACGATACCGTGTATCAACCCTTGGTCGTTGATAAACTCTTTTTTCCATGCCGTTTTATCGAAACCGTTGAAGTCTTTTTTGTGCTGAAATAGGCTGTTAAATCCACCGACGGACTCGGTCATAACGCATTCGGTATCTTCACGCGAAAAAATTTTCGTATCGCTACTTTTACACACTACGACGGGTTTGTTTTTCAGAAAAGGCGCACGGACACGCTCCGCCGAAACAAAAAAACAATCCAAATCCAAATGAATAATCACGCGCCCGTCCTTACCTCTCAACATTCAAATGCATTATAGACTAAAAGAAAAGGAGAGCGAGGAACTATTTCAAAATGAAATAAAACGCTCGAATCGGGCAAATCCGAGCGTTTAAGGAAAAAAGGTTGAGTGATTTTTAAAAAGGAGGTGTCTTGGTAGTGAAAGTATAGGACAATAGCATAAACGACCTCTTAACCGTTTGTAAATAAAAAGCAAATGTAAACTAAAGTAAAAGCGTTATCTACAAGTTAATATAATTTTTAATAGGGTATTAAAGGGAGCTGCACTAGAGTTTTTTCTAAAGATATTTTTATCTTTTACTTTAATTAGAAAGGTGCAAAAATGGCATATTCAAAACCAACGTATAAGCCTCGTTACGAAAATTTTATCGGCGGCGAATGGGTTCCACCCTTAAGCGGCGAGTATTTTGACAATCTTTCTCCCGTTGACGGTGAGCTTCTCACCAAGATACCGCGCTCTTCCACGGCAGACGTCGATATGGCGGTTGCGGCGGCTAAAAAAGCATTTGAATCTTTTAAACACATGTCGGTCGTTCAACGAAGCGATATGCTCAATAAAATTGCCGACAAAATCGAAGCAAATTTAGAATTTCTAGCTATCTCCGAAACGCTGGACAACGGTAAAGCCGTGCGCGAAACCCTAGCGGCCGATATTCCGCTTGTCGTCGACCATTTTCGCTATTTTGCGTCCGTAATACGAAGCGAAGCGGGATCGGTTGCCGATCTTGACGAGAATACGATCTCTCAAGAAATCCACGAGCCTCTCGGTGTCGTTGCACAAATTATTCCGTGGAATTTCCCGCTTCTGATGGCGGCATGGAAAATTGCGCCTGCGATTGCCGCGGGTAACTGCGTCGTTATCAAACCTGCTAGTGCAACGCCTCTGTCTATTTTACTTTTGATGGAAACCATTCAAGACGTCTTGCCCAAAGGCGTCGTCAACGTCATCAACGGAGCGGGCGGCAAGATCGGTAAACACCTCTCTACGCATCCCGATATCAAAAAAGTCGGTTTCACGGGTGAAACGACGACCGGTCAACTCATCATGCAATACGCAACCGAAAATATCATCCCTTCCACCTTGGAACTGGGCGGAAAATCTCCCAATATCTTCTTTGAATCCATCATGGAAAAAGACGACGAATTCTTCGACAAAGCGATCGAAGGGCTTGTCTTATTTGCATTCAATAGCGGCGAAGTGTGCACATGCCCCTCACGTGCCTTGATCCAAGAGTCTATCTACGAGCCGTTTATGAAACGCGTATTAGAGCGCGTTAAAGCGATCACGCAAGAAAATCCGCTCGATCCGACGACGAAAATGGGTGCGCAAGCGTCCGTCAACCAAAAAGAGAAGATCTTAGACTACATCCGCATCGGTAAAGAAGAAGGCGCTCAGTGCCTCATCGGCGGCGAAGCGTATGATAATAAAACATTTCCGAAAGGCAACTACATCAAACCGACGATCTTCAAAGGTCATAACAAAATGCGTATCTTCCAAGAAGAGATCTTTGGACCGGTTCTTTGCGTTACCACGTTTAAAGACGAAGACGAAGCCCTTGCGATCGCCAACGACACGATCTACGGTTTGGGTTCAGGCGTTTGGTCCAGAGATGCACACCAACTTCACAAAATGTCACGCGGCATCGAAGCCGGACGCGTATGGGTCAACTGCTACCACCTCTATCCGTCTCACGCCTCTTTCGGCGGCTATAAAAAATCGGGTATCGGTCGTGAAACGCATATGATGATGCTCAATGCGTATCGTCATACGAAAAATATTTTGACGTCGTACAACAAAAACAAACTCGGATTTTTTTAAATCGCCTTAGGCATGGGCTTTTGCTCATGCCTCTTTCTTTAAGGAGTCCTTCATGACGATTCATCGTCTTAGCGCAACCTCCGAAGCGCTTAAAGTCATCGAAATGCTAAAAAACGAATACGGCGAACTTGTTTTCAACCAAAGCGGCGGCTGTTGCGACGGAACGGCGCCGATGTGTTACGAGAAAAAAGATTTTCACGTTCCTTCCCGCAACGTCAAACTAGGTACGGTGGGCGGTTGTGATTTTTTTATCGATCCGGATCAATTTGAGTACTTTCGTTACTCACAGATTATTTTGGACGTTAAAGAGGAAAAAAGCGCATTTGGCAACTCGTTTTCACTTGAAATCGACGAGGGGTATCAGTTTATCACGCGTTCGCGTATCTTTAGCGACGAAGAAAACCGTCTTTTAAAAGAGCAAGAGGGAAATTAATCCCCTCTTTTTAGAGAGACTCTTTAAAGTCGATTTGCGTGATGCGAAGGTTATCTAACGACAAGACGGTGAGTTTATCGTTTTGTTTCGGAAGCGTTTGCGCCGTTTGCTTATCTTCGACGATCCCTACCGAATAGCCGTACTTTTTAAACTTCGGCATCATAAACATACTCATAATCACGCTTGGAACTTCCGTAGCGTCCATGATATAAAGTGCGTTATTGTCGCTTAAATAGCGCGGATTTGCTTCCAAAAATACTTTCATCGTTTCACCTTGCGCTTTGGTGAAGGCGATAATAATCTGTTTGGTTTGCGCATTAATCGCGAGCTCTTTTTCAAACTGATCTTTCAGTTTTACGTTTGGAAAGATGCCGTTTTCATGCAAAACTTCCGCCAAAAGCGACACGGGTATCAGTGCCGCCAAAAGTAGTTTTTTGATATGCATTTTTTATCCTTATTAATAATTATTATTTTATTATATCTTTTCTATGTTAATAAGATTTAAATTAATAAGGGTAAAAAAGCGTGTTATACTTCGTTTAAATTCCGTGTTAAAGGATACGTATGCACATCGCCGTTATCTCTCCTTTGTTTTCGCGCTCTGAGGAACTGATGCAAAAAATGCGCGAACGCTTCGGTAACGTGAAGCACAACGCCGACAACACCCTCAAAACCAAAGCCGATTTGATCGCATTCTTAGACGGTATCGAAGTCGCTATCGTCGGGAGAGAAGAGATCGACGCGGAAATTTTAGCCGCATGCCCCAAACTGAAAATGCTCTCGCGCTACGGCGTCGGACTGGACAATTTAGACTTAGAGGCGATGCAACGATACGGCGTCAAACTCGGTTGGACGGGCGGTACCAATCGCAATTCGGTCGCCGAAATAACCTTGTATTTTATGCTGGCATTGATACGCCATACCTACACCGCCTCAACGCTTCTGAAACAACACCGTTGGAAAGTCGACGGCGGCATCGAACTCAGCGGCAAGACGATCGGGCTTTTCGGTTTCGGAAACATTGCCAAACGGGTTATCGAACTGCTCAAACCCTTTACATGTAAGATTCTCGTGTGCAATCGAACGCACGATGAAAACGAAGCAAAACGTTACGGTATCGCCTTTGCGAGCAAAGCGCAAATTTTACGCGAAGCGGACATCGTCTCGATTCACCTTCCCTTAACCGACGAAAGCCGCAACCTCTTTTCCACGGCCGAATTTAAAGCGATGAAGCCGACGAGCTACATTATCAACACGGCGCGCGGCGGCATCATCGATGAAGAAGCACTCAAAATCGCGCTAAAAACAGGGCAGATCGCCGGAGCCGGCTTGGAAGCATTTTTGGAAGAACCCACGCACGATTGGGAATTAGTCGATCTTCCAAACCTCATGTGTCTGCCTCACGTCGGCGGTAACTCAAAAGAGAGTATCGTAGCGATGGGGGAAGCCTGCATCGTACATATCGAAGATTATATCAACCATCCTTAAGACTGAGGCTCACTTTGCCTTTTTCTTTATCGACTTCAAGAACACGAATGCGTGTGAGTTGTTGGTTGATGCTCAAAACCTCTAACGGATGGGCGATGCGCTTGTCGCTCATTTGTGAGATATGAATAAGCCCGTCGTTTTTCAGCCCGATGTCCACAAATGCCCCAAAATCGGCGATATTGCGCACCACACCCGAAACGATGGAACCCTCACTGAGTTCTGAAATGTCGGTTAAGTCGGAACGAAACGCAATCGGCGGCAAACTTTCTCTGGGGTCAAATCCCGGTTTGAGAAGCTCAGCGATGATGTCTTGCAATGTCGCTTCCCCAATGCCCTGCTCTTTGGCCAACGCGATAATCTGCTCTTTAGAAAGGCTTGAGAGATCGGAGCGTGTTAAAAGTTTTTGCGCGATGGCATAGCTCTCAGGGTGAACACCCGTGTTATCGAGCACACTTTTACCTTCACGAATACGGAAAAATCCCGCGCACTGCTCGTAGGCTTTCGCCCCCAAACCTTTTACATGTAAGAGTTCGCTTTTACATGTAAATGCCCCTTTGCTCTCACGATGTTCGACAATCGCTTTCGCCAGTTTGCTTCCAACGCCCGCCACATAAGAAAGAAGTGAGATGGAAGCACTGTTGGGGTCAACCCCGATGCGATTGACCAGATCTTCGATGACTTCACTCAGTTTTTTCTCCAACTGTTTTTGGTCGACATCGTGTTGATATTGCCCAATTCCCAACGATTTCGGATCGATCTTCACGAGTGCCGCCATCGGGTCACGCAGACGTTGTGCGATGGAAATCGCTCCACGAATGGTGACATCAAGGTTCGGGTACTCTTCAGTGGCGATTTTGGACGCGGAGTAGATGGAAGCTCCCGCTTCTGAAACGACCGTATAGGCAAGACCTAGCCCCTCTTCACGGTTGAGGCGCGCAAAAAATTCTTGGCTTTCGCGTGAGCCCGTGCCATTGCCAATCGCTACCGCGGTAATGTGGTATTTTTGGGTAAATTCCTTAATGACTTTGGCAGACTTTTCATAATCGCTTTGCGGCGGTGTCGGGTAGATAACGGCATGCGTCACGTACGTACCATGCTCATCCACCACAGCGAGTTTACACCCAGTACGGTACGCAGGGTCAACGCCTAAAATAACACGCTTGGTCACAGGTGGGGTATTGAGGAGTTGCGAAAGATTTTTGCCAAACGTCGCAATCGCTTGCGTATCGGATTTTTCTTTGATAAGTGCGTGAATCTCGCGCTCTAAAGAGGGAAATAAAAGTCGTTTAAAACCGTCCAAATACGCCTCTAATAAATAGCTTTTGGAACTTCTTGCGTTACGCGGAATGCGGTAACGCTCTATGGCACTCTCGACTCGTTCCATGTCATGTAGTATCTTTACATGTAACTCTTTTTCGCTAACGCCACGCATCATCGCAAGGTAACGGTGTGAAGGTATGGAAGCTATGCGCTCGGCTTTTCCTGCCAATTTGGCATAAAGTCCATCGGGTTTAAGTGTTTTACTCGCTTTGATCTCAAACGACGCGTAATCATGCAGTTGTGACCGCCAATACTCACGCTCTTTCGCATCGTCACTGTAACGCTCCGCGATAATGTCTTGCGCCCCCGCAATCGCATCTTTCACACTTCCCACTTTCTCGTTCACAAAACTCTGCGCCTTTTTCTCAAACGCCTCTTGCTCCAACTCGGCACGCTCCAAACTATCGGCTAAAGGAGTAAGCCCCGCCGCAATCGCCACAGCGGCACGCGTATTTTTCTTCTCTTTGTAAGGTCTGTAAATGTCCTCCAACGCCTGCAAACTCTCCGCTTTTTCGACGGCTTGTTTCACCTCAGCGCTCACGTTTACTTTCTCGGCGATCAACCGCAAAACTTCCTCTTTACGCTCATGCAATTTCTTCGCATACGCATAAATGCTCTCAAACTCCCTAAGCTGCTCATCGCTCGCCCCACCCGTCATCTCTTTGCGATAACGTGCGATAAAAGGGATGGTCGAACCTTCGTCTAACAGTTTTAAAATGTTGATAATGTTTTCTTTGGCAATGCCCGTTTTTTGGACTAAAATAGGAATCAATGGGTTCATAAATGCTTCTTTCTTGGTTTTACATGTAAAGATTTTTGAAGAGGTATTTTAATAAAAAGTAATTGAGAGATTCATATTATCTAAGGCATATAGAAATATATGCCTTAGGAATTTGTTTATTTAGTAGCTCTTGTTTCGACAATTTGTGCTTGACATATTGCCATATCTACGATTTCAAGGTTTGGTCGGCCGACGATAAATCCAATTCCAACGCTTCCTCTAACACAATACGTTTCGCCTTGTTTAACATCTAACGTTACGGAACTTTTAGATTCGGTTTGACCCCAAACTTCATTTTCACCGGCAGGTACATCTACTTGCACATAACTTCCATTGACCAATTCGCCGGCTACATAATCCGGTGTTGATGGATTTGTAACATGCACATCATAGTAAACACCGCTACCTAAAAAGACACTTGGTCTGTACACATACACAAGCCCTTTATCAGGTTGTGGTTTTGCAAATTGTGTAAATTGCTGTCCCGATGCCCCACATCCACTTAAAAATATTGTTGCCCCAGCAGCGACAATGATGCTAAAAATTTTAGCGTTATTCATTGACTTACTCCTTTATTAAAATGAATTAACTGGTTATTAATATTATCTCGAACTGCAAATAAGCACTCTTTTCGAGGTTCGCTACTTCCACCCGTTTGAAATAAATTTCTCGTCTTTGTTGCAATACAAGATGCTGTAAAGATTTGACTTTCTTTGTCTGACGTTGTCCACTCTAATTTCCCTTCAACGATAACACTTTCTTGGCTCATGGGAAACCCAACGATAAGTAAAGGATTAAAAAGATTTAATCCATCCATATCCGTACCACCGTTAATGTAGTGAATGGTATACGAATATCTTACTTGGCAATCGTTATTCAAATTTTGAACTAATCCAGAAGGAAGATACGCAGTATTCCCGTCATAGTGAATATTACATTCGATAGAAGTCGACTTGACGTTTGTTAAACCATCAGTAAAAGGGAGCTCTGGAGTTACGCGCATTGACTGTTCTGCACACCCTGATAGAAAGGTAACTATAACTAACAACAAGAATCTTTTGAACAAAATTAATACCTTTAAATAAAATTTAATATTAAAGATTCCTCTTATTGTAGCTAAAAAGATTACGATTTATGCATTTATTCCTATATATTTACCTTATCATATGTATTTTTGTATCAAATTAAACCACTCTATGAGACTTCATATATACAATAATTGGTCCAGCTCATGTAAAGCTACTCGTCCTTAAATGCAAACCCTTGTGCTACCAAGTCTTTTGCCGTACTTCGGTAGTACACATCAGCGTAGTAATTGGTAGTAATCTCCGCGTAAGTCGGCATCGAGCCACTGCCTGTTTTATTGCGGAATGCTTTGAGTGTTTGGTCATACGCTAGTGCGCCGTTTCGGACTTTTTCGCTCTCGTACTCGTCTTCCATAGCAAAGGTATCGAGGGCGACGCGCGGTTTTAAAGGAGCACCTTTAGCACGTTCGGTTGGAACGCCGATGGTACATCCCACGGCTAAAAAGGTTTTTGGCGGCAGATTAAACAGCTTTGCAAACGCGGGAGAGTTTCTGCGTACCGCGCCAATGCAGGTTGTGCCATACCCTAAAGCACCCGCGGCACTTTGAAGATGGTCTATCATAATGCCCGCATCAATCGCTCCCACCATAATGCCCTCGGCACTTTGCTCGATGACGTGTTTGCGCCCCACGCTCTCCACGATGGCACTGGTGCGGTTAAAGTCGATAATAATGCCCACAAACACGTCCGCTTCGGCGATGTGAGCTTGTCCGCCGCACAGTTCCGCGATGGTTTTGAGCTTCTCTTTGTTGCGCGTATACACAAGGCTAATCTGCTGTCCGTTGATAGAGTTTGGAGCGCGCTGTGCAGTTTTGAAAATGGTCTCTAAGTCCTCATCGCTGATGCGCTCACCCGTAAAATGGCGAATCGATTTTCGGTTTTGTAAAAGGCTTAACATCGCATTTTCCATGATTTATCCTTTAAAATTTTCGCTCAACACTTCGATCAGTCGTTTTTTCTCCGCTTCAATATCAAGATCGCCTTTAAAAATATCGTGAACGGAAAAGGTTTTCATCGGCGTTGCGCCGCAAAACTGCCATGTTTTGTGCGTCGCGATATTGGCTTCATCAAGGCTAAGCCCGTCAAAGAAGCCCTCTTTGTCGCCAAATTCGGAGCTTGGACAATTGTACGTCAATGAAAGCATATACTCTTTGCCTTGCATCAATCCGCCGCTGCCGTAACGCTTGCTCGCATCGCTTCGGCTACGTCCGTCGCTAGCGTAAATGCCGTTGTGCGCACCTGCGGAAAAGACTTCGTCGATGTATTTTTTCATCATCCACGGCACGCCCATCCAATAGACCGGATATTGAATGATAAAATAATCCGCCCACTTAAATTTTTCAACCTCTTCAAGCGCGTTGTAGTCGCTCTGGGCTTTAGTACATTGGACGTCAAAGCCTTTACTTTTTAAAAAGCTCTCCGCCGTATCGATAAAAATCTGCGTCAGCTTTCCTTCCGCAACATGAGGATAATACTGGTGTCCGTTGATAATCAATACTCGCTTCACGGTGTTCCTTTTTTCGGATGTGATATAAAAGTATAAAGGGCTTGCACTTAAAATATCCTTACGATACTTTTGTAATGTAATGATAAATTATCCATACTATGCTATAATACGCCCAATAAAAAGAGAAAAGGAAATGCCATGTACTGCGTCAACGGCAAAGAGTACGTCTGCTCCGTCGCCATCGCCCAAGATATTTTCAACGACAAATGGAAACTGGGGATCATCTGGCATTTGTTAGAGGGCGAGAAACGTTACAAAGACCTTTTTGAAGAAGTGCGCGACATCACGCAAAAAACACTGACGGTCAAACTGCGCGATTTGGAAGAGAAACAATTGATCAAACGCGTCGTATTTGCCGAAATTCCTCCGCGCGTCGTTTACTCCCTTACCCCGATCGGCGAAAAACTGCGCCCCGTACTCAAAGCAATGTTTGAATGGGGCATCGAATACGTCAAAGAGTGCGGAGAATTTACGCAAGAAAACGTATGCGAAGCCAAACTCTCCGATCAAAAAGCACTTTAACAAGGAATCGTGTTGGAAAACAACAAATACCGTCTCATTACCGAATTTGAACGTGACCTCAAGCACTATGAAAGTTTTAGCGATAAAATGAACCTTTTGCTCAAAGAGCTTTTGAAACAAGAACACATCTCTTACCACTCCATCGAGAACAGAGTCAAAGAAAAAAACAGCCTTTCCAAGAAAATCGACGGCAAAAACAAGTACCAAAACCTAAACGAGATCACCGACATCGTAGGCTGCCGCATCATCAGCTATTTTGAGATCGACGTCGAAAAGATCGTTGCCCTGCTTCGTAAAGAGTTCAAAATCGACGAGGTGAACTCCATCGATAAAAAAAAGATGCTCGATCCTGACCGTTTTGGCTACCTTTCTTATCACATCATCTGCTCGATCAGCGATGAACGCGCCACGCTTCGGGAGTATCAAAACTACAAAGACCTCAAATTTGAAATTCAGGTGCGTACCATTTTGCAGCATGCGTGGGCGGAGATAGAACACGACATCGGGTACAAGTCCAACATCGCCGTTCCAAGGGAGTTTCGTCGAAAATTCTCACGCATCGCCAGTATCTTAGAGATCGCCGACGATGAGTTTAGCCAGCTTAAACGAGATATCCACGACTACGTGGAAACCATCTCCAAACAAGGTTTTGCAAACATCGACATTAATGCCGAGAGCCTTAAGCTTTTCATCGAACAATCAAGCGATCTAGAAGAGATCGAAGCGTACATTATCGACACTTTAGCCTTGAAAAACCTCTCCTTTTCCGAGCAGATGCAATCGGCAAACATCAGCCTTTTTCTAAACATCATCAATACGTTTACGACGTTCAAAGAGATTTTAGAGATCCAAAATTCTCTTCAAAAGAAGAAAGAACGCATCAAAAAATTTATCGTCGCATGGGCGCATGCCAGAGGCATGTTGCTGGAACGGTTTCGTGAAAATTTTGAGCAAAAAGACGGATTTATCATCGGTTATGCTCTCATGCTCGAATTTTTAGAGACCAACCACACCGAAGGTCTTGCCGCGTTTTTCCCAAGTTCTTCCCTTCAAGCAAAAAGTGAAGCCGTTGCATTGGCGATGAAAATTTACCGCGAAATTACGCCCGCGAAATAAAGAGACCGTTCTTTACATGTAAAAGACTCAAAGTGCGAAAACGTCACTTTGAGTCTTGTGAAAACCGACCCTTATAAAAGAGCCATCCCGTATTCGCCAAGAGGCAATAAAGGCAAGCAAAGTTTCACAAGATCAACTCCGCTCCCGTCTATCTCTTCTTCGATTTTAGTCTTGACGATTTTGTAGCCCTCTCCTTTAACCGTTTCAATGAGATGAAGCGGTAAAAGCTTCGTGCGCAGTTGCCGTACGAGCGATCGAACTCTTTCTTGGCTGATCACTTCGTTATGATACACGTAACATTCGATCTCTTCGAACGTAACGACGTGCGGTGCTTTTGCGAGAAGGTATTTGAGGAAAAGTGCCTCTTTTTTGCCCAAAAAGATCTTCTCTTCATGGTACAAAAATAAGGCATTTTTAAAATCGAAACAGACGTCTTTGGCAAAGCAAAACACGTCGTCGTTCCAAATGTGGCACAATTTGTAAATTCGAAACGCAATTTCGTCGGGTGCAAAATCTTTGACGATCAAATCATCGTAAGAGAGATAATAAAGCGTCTTCATAATGGTAGGGTCGGTCTCTTTGTCCAAAATCAATAAGATAGGCGCTTCGTTGCCCGCTTGCCTGATGAATTTCATAATCGAAGGATCGGTAGGGTTTTTAAGGTTCAAAATAAACAAGGAGTAGCTTAACAGATCAAAACCTTCTTTGTAAATATCCTCCTCTTGAGATATCTTTTTCATCTTCATTTTAAGACGCAATCGATTCATAAAACTATCGATATTGTTTGCCAAGACTTGATCCGGTTCAAGAAAAAGAACTTTCATTTTTCTCCTTTCACAGTAAGTGTATTTTGATGCACGGCATGTTTCGGTCTCATGCCAAGGAGTACGAGATTATATCATACTCCTTGTATAAAAATATTATTTTAGAACTTATACGACAGGTAAAAACGGGCGTACGTAAAGCTGTCTTCGCCCGGAACGTCATACGTGCCGTATCCTGCCCAAAGACGCGTCGATAGCCCTTTGAGCGCTCCGCTAAAAGCATACGTCAAATCAATATTGACTTCGTCGGCGTCGTCAAGGTACATACGATTTCCAACCCTTCCCGACGTGGCAATCGTTCCGGTCGTACCGCTGTTCATATACCCTTTTTCGCTTTGGGTATAGTGAGCAAACTTAAGTCCCGAGTTAAAGCCCGCAATGCCGAAACCGTAAAGTGCTTCGATAGAGTAAGCGTCAACACCCGCAAAAATAGCGTTATTGGTGAGCATATCGGTATAGGCGATCGTATCGGGAACGTGTCCGAAGGTTCCGGGGAAATTCGCCTCATCGTCCATCGTCGTATAGGCGAGGTTGAATTTTACGCCGCTTAGTGCCGTCGAGACTTTAAATCCGTACAACGTCGCATCGTCGTTACCCGCAACGCTTGGAGTATCATAATGCGCGCCGGCGTACGTCATCGCTAACGAGAGCGGAAAATCGATCGGAAGCTTGTATTCGGCTTGGAGATAATACTGATCATACCCTCCCGCATTGATAAAAATAGGAGCATCCCATAACTTTTTATTTTCATCGGTCGTCACATATTGCCCGTCTAACGCTAAGCCCGATAAAGAGGTATTTTTAAAGAAGACGGAGTACATGCCCTTATCGAAATGCTCGTCTTTTTGCGTCGGAGAAGTGGTTGCATCGCTTCCGTATCGCATCTTCCAATCTTGAATATAGAGCAATTTAATCATCGTTTTCGGAAGATCGTTAATCGTCAAGACCGCCGCATCGAACGAATCTTCGAGTGCAAATGCCGTACTGGTCATAATCAGCGGTAATTTAATTTTTTGACGTCCTACTTTGATATCCGATTTGGAAAACGTGTATTGAAGGTATGCTTCCGAAAGCAACGTCGTACTGACGGAGTTACGCGCATCGTCTTCGCTCGCATAGTCCGTAGCCCCCGTGGAATCTCGTTTTTGTAAGTCCAAATCGTGTGCCGATTGAACACCGAGTCCGAGTTTAAAGCCTTTGAAGTCGTCCGTGACGTACCTCAACTCGGCGGCAATCGAACCGACGTTAACGTTATTGACGGGAGCCGTTTGGTTGATCGCATCCGATTGGCTACCGCCCGTATAGACAAATCGAAGATCGCCCGTGACTTTTGCGTTTTTAAACGCTTCTTCCAAAGAGTCGCCCGCAAATACCGCCGTACTCAAAAGTGCTACCGCCGTTAAAGATAATCTAGCCCATTTCATCGTTTTCTCCTTTTTGACCCATGCGACATGTTACATGTCACATACGATTCCTACTTCGCCCGTTGACGTATCGCTTCAACGGGTCTGTTTTTATTTCATCTCTTCAGCCAATTTTTTCTCGACCGCATCTTTGTATTTGTCTAACTTGCCTTTATAATAGTCATACTCCGGATGATAGTAATTGAGCATACTTCGTAACCCTTGATGACCGACTTCCGCGTGGCAAGAGGCACAACCTACCGCCTGATCCGTATTTTTTAGGCTCGCATAATGCGCATGCATCGAACGACCTTTTTCGCTGATGTTGGCATTGTCTCGATAATTGACGTGGCAGTGAATACACCCCTCGTCTTTAACGAAATGATCTTTATTGACGCGATTAGCTTGCCAATCGATCGCATCAACGTTACCGAAGAAATGAATCGCTCCCTCGACAACGCCGTTTTTCGCTTTCGTGAAAATGTAGCCCAAGACATTGTCTTGCGGTAAGTGACACGTCACGCACGTTACTTTGATGCCGCTTTTACCCGCACCGCCGTGAACATCGTTACGATAAGCCGCAACCATCGGCTTCATTTCGTGGCAGACGATGCAAAAACGATCGTCGCTCGTTCGATGCAAACCCTCATAAACGCCTAGAGAGAATAGAACTCCGAATAACGCACCGCCGAGTGCTATCCAAACCAGTTTACTTTTTAAGATGAGAACTAGTTTTTTCATCATGGCGTTTTCCTCATCCAAATTTTCACGTCGTTACTATGGCAACTCAAGCACATATTGTCCGAGGGTTTATGCTCGTTGTGGCACTCGTCGCAATAGAGTTTAGGCCCGTCGTGAATCGAGTTGTGCGGATTGACATGTAAGGCATCCATAAATTTAAGTCTGTCCGCCAAATACTGTTTCGTCTTATGACAAGAGAGACAACCTTCATCGCCGATCGCTTTGAAATCTTCGGGATTATCGCCTTGTTTTTCATGGCAATCGGTACACCTCAGCGAAAGCTTCGCATGGTGTGCCTTGATAGGGTATTTTTCTTTGAGCTCGGGCGTCATCGCGACGTGAGGGGAAGCCGGAGGCGGCGACCCTTCACTGGCGATTAAGAAACTCACCGCACTCAAAATAACAAAAAACCCTACGGTGAAAAGAGTTTTTTTGCTACGCATGGTTAGATGTTCTCTCCCGCAATCAAGCCGAACGTGAGACAATCGGTCACCGCAACCGTACCTAAACGGCTTGCGCCGTGCGTTCCACCTGTGACTTCACCTGCGGCAAATAGACCCGGAATTGGTTTGCCCGTGTTGCCGGAGATGACTTGCGCTTTGGTGTTGATTTGTAAACCGCCCATCGTATGGTGAGGTTTAGGCATCAAACGAATCGCATAAAACGGTCCTTTCATCTCAATCGCTTCTTTGCCCTTCATCTCTTTCAGCGTTTGTTTTTTGAACTGATCTTCAACGCCGTTTTTTGCATCTTCGTTGTACTTTTTGATCGTCTCTTTGAGTGCGTCCGCCGGAATTTTGTAGTTTGCCGCAAGTGCGTCAAGCGTATCGAATTTTTTCATCACGCCGCCGGTTAAGCCTTTTTCCATAATCGGATAGACTTGTTCTTCAAAAGTATTGTACGTTCCGATCGTAACGGGATAGGCTTTGGGGTCTTCTCTTAAAATGACGTACTCGGCGTCCGCTCTGGTTTTACGATCCGCCATTTCGTTCATGAAACGTTTTCCGTTTCGCACGTCGACCGCAACGCCGAGTTTAAAGAGTCCTTGTTGGGTCAAAAGCGGTGCAACGCCGAAACCTCTCTCATCCGGACTTGCCCACGGACCTTGTTGAATCCAGTCGATATGCACGGGCATCGCACCGATTTGGAAGGCTTTTAAAAGCGCACCCGCGGTCGCACCGTCGTGGTTGGTCGCATCTTGATCGGGCGTGATGCGCGGATCTTGAAGTTTTCTAAACATTTTATCCATGGAGAAACCGCCGCTCGCAAGCACGACGCCTTTTTTGGCTTTGTAGACTTTTTTCTCGCCGGTTTTGTTTTCGATGTCGTCGCTGAAGAGTTTTGGGTCGAAACGGTAGTTGATACGCGCCGTGACGCCTACAACGCTTGTCCCGTCCGCACTCATCACAAAATCATCCATTTTGGTACGCGTCATGATTTTACAACCGGGAAGTTTTTCGACAAATTCGTGCATCGGTTTGATAACGCCCGAACCGCTCATATTGTCCGTAACAAGGGATCTTGGAGCGGAGTGACCGCCAAACCATGCGGGTTTCACGTCTTGCCATTTTGCACCGCATTTGATAGAGAAATCCAGTGCGTCTTGGGCACGTTTGACGATGGTTTCTAAGAGTTCGACGTGGTTGATGCCAAGACCGGCTTTGAGACAATCTTTGATGAAAAGCTCACCGGAATCTTGGATACCGTATTTTTTTTGCCACGTACTGTTGGGAACCGCCATACCGCCGCCGTTGATAACGGAGTTACCGCCTATACGTCCCATTTTCTCTAAGATCAATACTTTGTAACCGCGTTCCGCCGCTTTCGCCGCCGCCGCCAGTCCCGCAAAACCCGTACCGATAACGATAACGTCGTACTCTTCGTCAAATTTAACGTCTTTTTCGGTGGGAGCCGCCGCCATAGCGTTACTTGCGCTTAGCATTGCCAAACCGGCGGTACTCAAAGCTCCTAATTTTAAAGCGTCTCTTCGAGACATCGTCTCTTTATTGCTCATTGTAATACTCCTTTTGAAATAGTGTTTTTTATTTCTAACTTAATTCTAATGATTAATCGTGAGATTTAATGTGAGATAGTTTCAAAAGAGCCTAATCCAAAAAAGAGTGTTACATGTCATGCTCTAGCATTGAAAAAAAAGAGAAAAAACTTCTCTTTAGAAGGCTTAAACGAGCCGTTTGGCTTTATGGGGTATCATTCGTATTGAGATTAATGTAAGGATTTAAGCCGATGCCGACGATTGAGGGAGATAGGGAACGGTGTTACCGCTGTTACCGACCGAAAAGTTCGTGTATGTGCGCTTACGTTCGCGCGATTGAGACGCAAACCCAATTCATTATTTTAATGCATCCTAAAGAGTTTAAAAAAACCAAAAACGGGACGGGGCGACTCACGCATCTCTCTTTGCCCCATTCCGAGCTGTTTATCGGCATCGATTTTAGCGACAACGCGCGTATCAATGACATTATCGCGACGCACGAGAGTTTCATTCTTTACCCTTCCCGAGACGCGATCAACCTCAGCCGTCAAAATCCGCAGGATCCAAACATCTTACATGTCAAAAAGCCGACGGCGATTTTTTTGATCGATTCGACGTGGGCGTGTTCACTGAAAATGATGAAAGAGAGCCGCAATCTTCACGCACTGCCACACCTCAGTTTTGATGCGACCAAGCGTTCGGAATTTAAAATCAAAGAGCAGCCCTCGCCCTATTGCCTCTCGACGATCGAATCCGCGTTAAGGGTTTTAGAACTTTTGACGCAATGGCATATCGAAACGATCGCACCCGCAAAACTTGAGGCGTTTCTCACGCCTTTTCATGCGATGGTCGATTATCAATGGGAGCGTATCGCGCACCTTCGTACCTGAAAGACGTAGCGTATCGGCGTCCGGTTTAACGGTAAGCCAATTTGGCTTGGCCGGGCATCACGAAGAAAAAACCGACCGAAGCGATGATGAGGAGATTGACCAAGGTCGTAAAGTCGAGCGTTAGCATAAAAACGACCAACCCGACGATCGCAACGGCATCAAAAATCGCTAAATGTATGAACATCTGCGTCGTATAGGCTTTTATCAAGAACGCAAACGCCGCTTCTTCGCTCTCAAACGTTTGTGTTTTCATGGAAGCGATCAAAGCTTTATGAACACGGTTGAAGTGCGCTATGCCGATTGCCGTCACGATGACGGAAAAGAGATAAATCACGCTAAGCCACGTCAATCCCAAAAAGACGGGAACGTGTAAAACTTCGGGCGTATAGCGCGGTTTGTACGCGGCGTATGCCATCAAAAAGTAGCAAATCGCTCCGTAAACGAGGAGTGCATTTAACATCGTGAACCAAACGACTTTGAGCGTCTTTAACGCTTTTACGTCCTGAAACCGGCGATCGTGCATGAAAGCTCCTTTAAAATGAATGCGTCATTATACATTAAGCCGCTCGTTTACGCGTCCGTAGCCTGAAATTTAACCTTAAATTAATCGATTCTGATCTACTATTGCTTTAATATTTAACCAACCGGTCGGTTAAATTTAGAGAGGAAAAAGGGATAAAATGAGAGAAGATACGAAAGAAAAAATCCTCACAACCGCCTACACGCTCTTTGCACTTAAAGGGTTTGAGTCGTGCAGTATGAACGATATCGCCAAAGAAGCAAATGTTAACAAAGCTTCGCTGTACTACCATTTTCCAAACAAAGAGGGGCTTTACGAAGAGGTCATAAAAGGCATTTTGGAAAGTTTTTACACGCGGGTTTCGAGTGCCGTGAGTCAAGAGAGTACCCCTCACGCCAAACTCTATGCGTTTATTTACGCTTTTGGAGAAAATTTTACCGACAATCGCCATATGGCACCCTTGATGCTACGTGAATTGGCCTCAAACGGCGCGAATCTCTCTGTGGACGTCAAAGCCATTTTACTGCGCAATATGACGCTGCTTCAAAGCATTTTAGAACTAGGAAAGACGCAAGGTCTTTTTAGAGACTCTCCCGTTTTTGTTGTCTATTTGACAATCGTCGGAACGATGAATATGTACACGGCAACCTCAAAACTGCGTAAAAATATGCGCGCAAAAAGCACTATCAGCGGATTTGATCTTGGTGCTAAAGAGCTTGCAAACGAAATTATGCAACTGCTTTTAGCAGGATTAAGCGTAAAGGAGAGCATATGAAAGGGGCAGACATCGTCGCTAAAAGCTTGGAAGATCTCGGCATTGGCTACGTTTTCGGTTACACGGGAGCCGCAATTTTGCCCGTTATCGATGCTATCGGACGTAGTAGCATCACGATGGTTGTCAATTCCAACGAACAATCAGCCGCTTTTAGCGCGGCAGGCTATTCGCGATCCGGCAACCGTGTCGGTGTCGCGGTTGTGACCTCAGGTCCCGCAATTACCAATACGCTGACGGCGGTTGCCGACTCTTATGCCGACAGTATTCCTCTCATGGTAATCTCGGGGCAAGTGCCCGAACACAAAATAGGCACGGACTCGTTTCAGCATATCGACGTTGCCGCCGTTTTCGGGGCTACGGCAAAAAAAGTCGTCACCATCGATAAAATCGAGCAAATCGAATCGGCAATCAAAGATGCGTATTATTTCGCGCTCTCGGGGAAACCGGGTCCCGTCGTTATCGACATACCCGTCAATCTCCTCCAAAAGGATACGGCATATCTTGCAACGCCGATAGAAACGCATCAGGCGGTTTACACGCAAGAAGCTCACCTTTCGGATACGCAATGCAAAGCTTTTTTTACCTTGCTTCAAGAAGCAAAACGTCCGCTTTTGTATTTGGGCGGCGGCTTGAATTCTACGCTTGGAAGCGAAGCGATACGAGAATTTAACGCTCTTTTCAACCTTCCCTCCGTCAACACCTTGATGGCAAAAGGCGTTATTGACGAAAACGACGATTTGTGTATGGGACTGCTCGGTATGTTCGGCACGCCCTACGCCAATACGATCATTCAATCCAACGATTTTTTCTTCGCCATCGGCGTTCGATGGGACGACAGAGTCGCCGATAAAGTCGGCTTCGCTATCGACGCAAAAATCGCGTACATCGATATTCATGCCGATAAAGTACGGCAAATACGCAATGAGCGCCGTGTGGATTTTTCCTTTATCGGTGATGCAAGCGTCGCGCTGAACGATTTGACGCGGTACGCCAAAACACATGCCATCACGCTTGACATCCCAACATGGCAGGACGAAGCAAGACGTCTGAAACAACATCGTCCGCTTAACTACCATCGACACGCTCCGCTTCTCCAGCAAGCCGAAGTGATGGAACTGCTCAACACCCTGATCGATGAAGAGACGATTATAACAACCGGCGTAGGCAATCATCAGCTTTTAGCGGCACAATACCTTAAAATGAAAAACCCCAAACACTTTCTCACTTCAGGGAGTTTCGGTACGATGGGCTTTGCGATGCCAAACGCGGTCGGTGCGCACCACGCAAATCCCAACGCTAACGTTGTGGTCGTTGACGGAGACGGAAGTTTTAAAATGAATATGGCAGAACTCTATACCATCGGTTCGCGAGCATTGCCTATCAAGATTCTCTTGCTCAACAATCAAAGCGACGGTATGGTGTCTAATCTGGAAAACGTTACGTGTGACGGGCGACACTTTGCTTCGCGAAGAATTTACGACGTCGATTTTTCCGCTCTTGCTCGCTGTTGCAATTTTAAATACGCACGCCGTATTGACGCGCGAGACGAACTTTTGACGGCTCTTCGTACATTTTTAACCACCCAAGGTTCGGCATTCTTGGAAGTCATGACCGATCAAGAAGAAGTTCTCTATCCGGTCGTTCGCCCGGGCACGTCGTATAAAGATATGGACGTAGGGCCTTACATGTAAAGCTTACCCAAACGCCAACCACACGCCCACACCGAGCATCAACGTCCCTGCAACGCGGTTCATCAGCCTGACGTTGTTGCTCTTTTGCAAAAACTTACGCATCGTAGAGCCGCCGCTGGCGTAGATAATCAAACAGATAAATTCTAGCACCAAGATAATCGCTAAAAGCACCGTCACTTGCGGTATCAGCGGCTTTGCTTGGTTGATAAACGGCGGTAAAAGGGCGATGAAAAACGCCCAGCCTTTGGGGTTGGCGATGGCGGTGATAAACCCTTGTGCCGCAAGCGAAAACGCGGAAATACTCGGCGTACAGTGCATTTCAGTGAGTGCCATCTTGCCGCGATTCAGCCAGAGTTGAACGCCCAAATACCCAAGGTAAAGTCCGCCCGCATACTTGAAAATCGTAAAAATATCGGGATGATTGATCATGATCGCCGCCACACCTATGACCGAAGAGAGTGCGACGATCGCCACACCGATGAGTTCACCCGCCATCATGTAAAACGTGCGCTTAAGACCGATGCTCATACCAAGGCTCATCGCCAAAGTCATGCACATCCCGGGCGTGACCGAAACAAAAAAGAAGGTGGGAAGAAAAAGTGCCATAATCGAAAAATCAACCGCAGAAATCACGTTGCGTCCTTTAAGCAAAAAGGCATTATACCCCAGATCGGTGCGAAAAAACGTTTAAAAAATATGCTTACATGTAAGGTTTGGGTTTTGCTACAATATGCAAAAACAAAAGGCTCACATATGCGACTTTTAGGCAATATCGTATGGTTTTTATTCGGCGGTGTTTTTATGGGACTTTCGTGGTGGTTTTTCGGACTCATAGCTCTCATAAGCATCGTCGGCATACCGTGGGCGAAAGCCTGCTTCGTCATCGGACAATTTACCTTTTTCCCGTTCGGCAAAGAGGCGATCAGCCGCAAATCTTTACACCGAAAAGAGGACGTCGGAACGGGAACGTGGGGGCTTGTCGGCAATATACTGTGGTTTCTTTTTGCGGGTTTTTGGCTCGCTATCGGTCACATTATGTCCGCGTTTGCTTGCGCGATTACCGTCATCGGCATCCCCTTTGCGATTCAGCACTTAAAACTTGCCGTCATCTCTTTAGCACCTATCGGCATGACCGTCGTCGATAAAGAGGTCGCCGCACTCCTTCGCGAACAAGAGGCGCAAGCGTTTGCCAAGAATAGGTAGCCTTTTGAAGGCGATTGAGTATCCGCCAAGAAAATAACAACGGTTTCCCATTTCAGCGATAGCCGGATCCCGCATACCAAGAATAGTGTCTTAACAATACTTGTCTTGACAATTAAATAGTTGCTCGTTATAATGCATCGAAAGGAGTAACCATGAACTTTGATATGGACAATTCATTAGGGTTTATTCTCAACAAAACCGCCCTCTTTTCCAAAGCGCATTTCAATAACCTTATCAAACCGTACGATATTTCGCCCGAACAGTGGTCGCTCATTTTTCGTGTTGTGGAGCGAAGCGGTCTGACGCAAAAAGAGCTTTCCGATTCGACCTACAAAGATCAGGCCAATATCACGAGAAGCATTGACCGTTTGGAGCAAAAAGGATTATTGAAACGTATCGAACATCCGAGTGACCGTAGGTCTTTTCAACTGATTCCCACGCAAGAAGCGCTCGCGCTTGTGGAGCAGGTCGTGCCGCTTTCTCAAGCATTCAACCAACGCCTCAGCAAAGGTTTGAGCGAAGAAGAGGCGCAAACGCTCATAGCATTACTCAAAAAAGTGCATCATAATTTAGAAGGAGAACCATGTTAGCCCATAAAACTGTTTTAATCACCGGAGCAAACGGCGGACTAGGAACCGCACTGCTCAAAGAAGCTCTAATACACAATGCCAAAAAAATTTACGCATGCGTACGTGACCCGCAAAAGGCCAAGGCGCTTACATCACTTGATCCACGCATTGAAGTGATCTCTCTTGTAACCACCGATCCATCAAGCGTTCAACATCTCGCATCGGTTGTAGGTACCATTGATATTTTGATAAATAATGCCGGCGTTAATAGTGAAAAACGGATTTTAGAGCCGTGCATGAGCGACTTTGAGACCAATGTTTTTGGAACACTGAACATGTGTCGTACGTTTGAAAACAACATCGCACATCAAGGTGCTATCATCAACATCAGTTCCATTTTGGCACTGGTGAATTTACCCGTTATGGGACTTTACTGTGCCTCTAAAAGCGCGCTTCATTCGATCACGCAAGCCTTGCGAGCAGAGTTTGCCCTCAAACACATCGACGTTTACGAAGTTTTTCCAGGACCCATGGATACCAAAATGACACAAAACCAAGTGTTCGATAAAGCTGACACCAAAGACGTCGCACAGGAAATTTGGGCAGGCTACAAAGCAAAAACATTTGAAATCTATCCCGACGCTGCTGCCAAAGGCATGAAAGAAGGACTTCTTCATGCACCAGAAGCCATTATCGCCGAATGCGCCAAGTCGATTTTAGGCTAAGTTTACATGTAAGGATTTTTCCTTACATGTAAAAAGATTTTGAATCAAAAAAGTCAAACCCTCGTATAATGAAAAAAGCCAAAAAGCTATACAGTTACTCATAGAGTTTGGGATGTCAAGATGCTGGGTTTAGCCCAAAGCGGTTCTTTTATCTTAAAAGATAGAATTAGCTTGAGGGTCAGTTAGGTGATTGCACTAAAAACTTGAGTGGTAACAGAGTCGGCTTTAAGGTTAGGCTGTATTATACGAGGCGAAGTTAATGTGCAATAAGGTTGAATCATCAGCAAGAGGAATTATCCTCTTGCCTACCAAACTCTCCAATCATGTCATGGAGGTTTATCATGGACAATTTTATCGGATTGGACATCTCTAAGTCAACCGTAAGCGTGTTTATACCCCAAGGTGAGCTAGAGATAGAAATAGCCAATACCGCCAAAGGCTTTATACAGTTGTTTTCTAAACTCAAAAAACGTTATAAAAAAGAATACGATTCCCTCGTGTTTGTCTATGAGCCAACATCAAGTTATAGTAGCACGCTAGAACTCTTTTGTGCGCATAAGCAGATTCGAGTCTTTAAGATCAATCCAAAGGCTTCGCATAACTTTGCCAAAGCTCTATCCATTCGTACTAAAACCGATAAGGTAGATGCAAGAATGCTCTGCCAAGCAGGGATGTTGGCAAAAGAAGAAGAGATTCATATTCCTGTGGTTGATGTAATTGTAGAGCAAATCAATGACTTGATGAGTTACTACCAACTGTTGGTCAAACAAAGAGTTCAAACAAGCAATCACTTAGAAAAGTTGCAGCATAAAGAGAGTATTACAACTTTAAAAAAAGCCTTGGAAAAAGAGATTTTTGCCTTTAAGCAAAAAGAACAGCATACAATCAATGAAATAAAAAGACTTATCATGGAAAATAGTATGTTGGCTTTGAAATACCAAAGTATCCAAACCATTAAAGGACTTGGGGATATTGCAACCATTGCGTTAATCCATCTTTTTTTAAAATATCCCAATGCCAATCAAAAACAAATCATCTCTTTAGCAGGACTTGATCCCATTGAGCGTACTTCTGGTACTTCGGTTAGAGGAAAAACACGTATCTCAAAAGCAGGGAATAAACTCTATCGAAGGTCATTATTTATGGGTACCATGGTAGCGATTCGTTTTAATGAAGAGATGAAATGCTTTTATGATAGGCTCAAAGAAAAAGGTAAACATACTACTGTGGCACAAATTGCTGTGATGAAAAAACTTATTATTATTGCTAGGGCACTCTTTCATTCCAATCAAGGTTATTCAAGTGAAATCTATCAGGCTCATTGTGGCATAGTGGCTCAAAAAAGCAATATTGCTTAAAGGGAAAAAAACAAAACAAGGGTTATGATTTATTAAGGTTTTTAGGCTGTTTTAAGGTGGTAACTGACCCCTA
>DFZK01000010.1:0-209041 GCA_002382085.1 Sulfurospirillum sp. UBA4058
ATCATAAGATTAAGTACGTACATGTGATGTCATAAAACCGTGTTTTACAACGAGAATTTTTAAGGCACATGAACATAAACCACTTAAGCGAGTATGTTCACGTAAATCGTTATCTAAGGTCGATTAATTCTTGATTTTCAAGGTTCATTGATGGGCTCATTGTAAGTGACAATGCAGCGCTTTTAATATATTTACCTTTTGCAACAGCAGGTTTATGTTTGTTGATTGCTTTGATAAATGCTTCAAAGTTCTCTCTGATTTGCTCAGATGTGAAGCTAATTTTACCAATACCTGCGTGAATATTTCCTTGTTTGTCAACACGGAAGTTTACTTGTCCACCTTTGTTATTCTCAACAGCTTTAGCAACATCCATTGTTACAGTACCTGTTTTTGGATTTGGCATGATACCTTTTGGTCCAAGAATACGACCAACTTTACCCACTAAACCCATCATGTTTGGTGTAGCAATCAAGACATCAAAGTTGATACGACCTGCTTGAATCTCTTCAATCAAATCATCACTACCAACGATATCAGCACCAGCAGCTCTTGCTTCATCGGCTTTCTCGTCTTTAGCAATAACCGCAACACGAACTGTTTTACCCGTACCTGAAGGAAGAACAACAGAACCTCTTACCATTTGATCCGCATGACGTGGATCAACGTTAAGTTTAAGTGCTATTTCGATTGTTTCATCAAATTTTGCAGATGCGAGGTTTTTAATATTACCAAGTGCTTCATCAACAGAATATTTTTTCTCTTTATCAACTTTTTTCAAAAGTTCTTGAAAACGTTTATTTACTTTCTTTGCCATTCTTTATCTCCGCATAATTTTGCTTCCGCCTTTATATTTAAAACCCTGACGGTAAAGGGTTAGACTTAATCGACGACGTTAATACCGATGCTTCTAGCAGAACCTGAAATAATTTTCGCTGCTTGTTCACGATCTGTTGTATTAAGGTCAGCAATTTTTTTCTCAACAATCTCAAGAATTTGAGCTTTGCTAAGTGTACCAACTTTATTTTTTAAAGGGTTGCTTGATCCACTTTTAAGACCGACTGCTTTTTTAATAAGATCCGTAGCAGGCGGTTGTTTTGTGATAAATGTAAAGCTTTTATCCGCATAAACCGTAATCACGACAGGGATTCTAAATCCAGCTAAATCTTTCGTTCTTTCATTGAACGCTTTACAAAATTCCATAATATTCACGCCTCTTTGACCAAGAGCCGGACCAACCGGTGGTGATGGATTTGCTTTAGCGGCTTCAATTTGTAATTTAATTTCGCCAATGACTTTTTTTGCCATTTTTTTTCCTTTACGCTTAAACTATTTTTTCAACTTGAGAATAAAGAATCTCAACGGGTGTACTTCTACCAAAAATTGAAACATTGAGTGTGAGTTTGCCGTGAACCATATCGTACTCTTCGACTGAGCCGGTGAAGTTTGCAAAAGGACCTTCCGTGATCCTAACGCTCTCGCCCGTCTCAAAGAAAATTTTCGGTTTAGGCGCACCTTTTTTCTCGGCTTTTTCCAAAATCAATGCG
Organism: Sulfurospirillum sp. UBA4058; assembly: GCA_002382085.1. Taxonomy (GTDB): domain Bacteria; phylum Campylobacterota; class Campylobacteria; order Campylobacterales; family Sulfurospirillaceae; genus Sulfurospirillum. The sequence goes on from DFZK01000010.1 coordinate 1,545, forward strand.
ATGTCTTTTTCGCTTAACGGCGTAGGTTTTTTAGCCTCTCCGATAAATCGTCCGACTTTCGGCAAAGATTGGATTAAATGCCAAAGTGCCGTATCCAAATCCAGTTTTGCAAACGCATAACCCGGATACAAGCTTCGCTCACTAATCTTCTTTTTACCATTCTTAACTTCAATGACATCTTCTGTCGGAACAAGAATTTGCTCTAACTTATCGGCAATACCATGATCATTAACAAGAGTGATAATTCCTTTTTTAACTGCTTGTTCACTTCCGGCATAGGTTTGAATTGCATACCATCGATGTGCCATTTTCTCTCCTTAAATTAAAGAGGACAAAGAAAAAGACATAACAGCGTCAATCAATGCTAAAAAAAGTGATATAACGGTTACGACGACAAAAACAGAAATGAATGCATTTCGAATCTGTTCTTTAATCGGGAAAATAACCTTTGACAACTCAGCTTTAGAATATTGATAATAAGCTCTTAATTTTTCCATTGTATTACCTCGACTAGTGGCAGGGTAGGAGGGACTCGAACCCCCAACCTGCGGTTTTGGAGACCGACGCTCTACCGTTGGAGCTACTACCCTACATGTAAAGTTAAGTCAAAAAATTCGACTTAACTTTTTAACTTCACTTCTTTGTGAACGGTGTGTTTTTTCAAACGTGGACAATATTTACTGAGTTCTACTTTCTCGGTATTTGTCTTACTATTTTTAGTCGTCGTGTAGTTAATATCACCACACTCTGAACATTTTAATCCGATTTTAACGGTCATTGGACTTTCCTTAACGAATTGACATGTAAGGGTTTCCCCTTACATGTGAAACTTACTTACTTGATAATTTTTGCAACAACACCGGCACCGACGGTTCTACCACCCTCACGGATTGCAAAACGAGTACCTTCTTCAAGAGCGATTGGTGCAATCAAAGCAACTTTGATTTTTACGTTATCGCCAGGCATAACCATCTCAGTACCTTCAGGTAATGTGATAGAACCTGTTACGTCTGTCGTACGTACATAGAATTGTGGTCTATAGTTGTTGAAGAATGGAGTATGTCTACCGCCCTCTTCTTTGCTTAGTACGTATACTTCCGCTTCAAAATCAGTGTGCGGAGTGATTGATTTTGGTTTACAAAGAACCATACCGCGCTCAACTTCTTCTTTTTTGATACCGCGTAATAAGATACCGCAGTTATCGCCTGCTTCACCGCGTTCCATCTCTTTACGGAACATTTCAACACCGGTTACGGTTGTTGTTTTTGTATCTTTGATACCGACGATTTCGATCGTCTCACCGATTTTTACGGCGCCTCTTTCGATTTTACCCGTAACAACGGTACCGCGACCTGAAATTGAGAATACGTCTTCGATAGGCATCAAGAAATCTTTATCGATTTCACGCTCTGGAGTTGGGATATAAGCATCAACGGCAGCCATCAAATCAAGGATTTTTTGACCCCACGCATCAACTTTACCCGCTTTAGCTTCTTCAAGAGCTTTAAGCGCAGAACCTGCAACGATTGGCGTATCGTCGCCTGGGAAGTCGTATGAGCTAAGAAGTTCTCTAATTTCCATTTCAACGAGCTCAAGCAATTCTTCGTCGTCAACCATATCGGCTTTGTTCATAAATACAACAATGTATGGAACACCGACTTGGCGAGAAAGAAGGATGTGCTCTCTGGTTTGAGGCATTGGACCGTCTGCTGCAGAAACAACGAGGATCGCGCCGTCCATTTGAGCGGCACCGGTGATCATGTTTTTAACATAGTCGGCGTGGCCTGGGCAGTCTACGTGAGCGTAGTGGCGATTTTCTGTTTCGTATTCAATGTGTGAGGTTGCGATAGTAATACCGCGCTCTCTCTCTTCAGGAGCGTTATCAATACCATCATAATCTTTAAAATCAGCAAGACCTTTGGTTGCAAGAACTGCTGAAATTGCTGCCGTGAGCGTAGTTTTACCATGGTCAACGTGACCGATAGTTCCGATGTTAACGTGTGGCTTGGTTCTAGAGAACTTTTCTTTTGCCATTTTTTCCTCCGTAATGAGTTTTTGTTTTTAATGCATGTTCAATTTGCAAAGTTTTTAAAACTTTATAGTAAATGGAGCTCATAGAGGGACTTGAACCCTCGACCTCTTCCTTACCAAGGAAGTGCTCTACCCCTGAGCCATATGAGCCGACGACATAAAAGGGAACCGACATGATATCTAAAAACTGTAACAATCTGATTTCATAAAACGTAAGAAAGGTAAGCCTACTGAACTTGTTCTGTAGTGCATTAATGCAGAAGAAATTCAACAGCTCCCAGTTTATGTTACAAAATCGTTGGAGCGGGAGACGGGACTCGAACCCGCGACCCCCAGCTTGGAAGGCTAATGCTCTAGCCGACTGAGCTACTCCCGCAAATGGTGGTGAGAGAAGGATTCGAACCTTCGAAGACATAGTCAGCAGATTTACAGTCTGCCCTCGTTGGCCACTTGAGTATCTCACCGTATCTATACCATTTTATTTCTGGTCAAACACTGTCTTTCACAAAAAAGTGGAGCTGGTGAACGGAGTCGAACCGCCGACCTACTGCTTACAAGGCAGTTGCTCTACCGACTGAGCTACACCAGCACCCGTGATTGTGAGGTGAAAGTATATCTTAATTGACAAGCAAAGTCAATACTATTCTACGCTAAAATAATCGGTATCTTTATCCGAGGAGATTTATCGCATGAAAATTCTTTTTTCACCGAGTGAAACGAAAACTCTTTTTCGCAAAACACCCCCTTTGCATTCCGATAGTTTTATCTTTCCCGATCTTTATAAACGACGTTTGGAAGTCTTAGAACGCTATCAATCGTTACTCAAAACCGCAAACGAGGCAAGCCTTCGTTCGCTTTTCGGACTCAAAGATATTTCGCTTTGCAAAGAGTGGACGCAAACACCTTTATTCGAAGCTCCGACATGTAAAGCAATCGAACGTTATAGCGGCGTCGCTTACGATTATTTAGATTATGCTTCTTTGAATCCTTCGTCCCAAACGTTTCTCGATCAAAACGTAATGATTTTTTCCAATCTTTTCGGACCGATTTTGGCGCAAGACGAAATTCCCAACTACCGAGTTCATCAAGGTGCATCGCTTGAGGGCTTTAAACCCGAAACGTTTTATCATTCTTTTTTTTCACAGGCCATTGATGATTGGATTGCGAACGAGACGCTCTTAGATTTACGCGCCGGATTTTACGAAAAGTTTTATATGCCGCAAAAACCTTATATCACGATGAAGTTTCTCAAAGGAGGAAAGGTTGTCAGCCATTTTGCCAAAGCATACCGCGGTAAAGTCTTAAGACAGATTGCTTGCGAACAACCCGTCGATGATGCGGCACTGCAAACGATTGCTTTTGAACATCTTCGTATCGTCGAAATACACCGTAAAAAACTAAAACACGAATATGTTTACGAGATTATTGATTGATTTAGAATAAAAAAGGTACAATTAGCCGCAAATCTATCATTTAGGTAAGGAGACGCTATGGATATTTTACAATGGATCGTCATCGGCGTATTGGTTTATACGATCTACTATCTTATTAACAAATACGAACAACGCGTCAATGAACTGACTCGTCTCATCGAGCTGAACCGCGAAGAGATTAACCGCAATAAAGAGAATATTGCAAAAAATGCCGACGGCGTCGCGAAAAATAAAGAAAAGCTTGATCTCAACCAAGCAATTATCGAAAAACTCAAATAATCCGATCGAATAGCCTAAGAATCAAAGAGCAATGCCGCTCTTGATTCTTAGATAGACGACATGTCAAACAATCCGAGAATACCTTCTCTTCTTTAAAAAGATTCGGCAAACATCCGAAACTCGTCTTGCGGCATCGGTTTGGCGAAATGAAATCCTTGAACCTCATCGCATCCGTGTCCGCCTAACGCTATCAACGTCTCGCCCTCTTCGACGCCTTCGGCGATCGTTTTGAGATTCAGGCTCTTTGCCATTTGGATAACGGCCTTGACGATGGCGGCGTCTTCTTGATCGTGCAATAAATTTTTAATAAACGATTGGTCGATTTTCAATTTATCTACGGCAAATTTTTTCAGATACGACAAAGACGAATATCCCGTTCCAAAATCGTCGATGGAAAGTTTAACCCCGATCGCTTTAAGATTTTGGATCGTCGTTCGTATTTTTTCCGTATCGTACATCATTGCGGATTCTGTTAGTTCTATCTCAAAGAACTCAGGCGAAAGTCCCGAGCTTGCAAGTGCTTTTTTGACAATTTCCTCTAGATTTCCTCGTTTAAACTGTACGGTCGAAATATTAACCGCAACGACGATTTGAATCCCCTGTCGATGCCAAAGCACCGCTTGTTTGCACGCCTCATTGATTACCCATTCGCCGATTTTAATAATTAAACCGCTGTTTTCGGCAATCGGTATAAACTTAGAGGGTGCAATCAGACCTTGCGTCGGGTGAATCCATCGAAGGAGAGCCTCGGCACCCGTAATCGTTTGCCTTTGAATGTCGATTTGCGGCTGGTAATGCAAAATAAACTCTCGATTGGCGATCGCGTTTTTCATATCGTGTAAGATTCGAAAATATTCTATCGTCTCTTCGTTCATCGAAGCATCGAAAAAATAAAACATATTTTTACCGAGTTCTTTGGCTTTGTGCATCGCGATGTCGGCTTTTCGTACCAATGCGTCAAAGTCGTCTCCTTCGATCGGATAAACCGCAACGCCGATCGAAACGGAAGACGTAAGGTGATGCGTATCAACACTTAAAGGGGTTTGAAAACTTTCCACGATGCGTTCGCATACCGACGTAATATCTTCGTTAGAACGGATATTGTTTAAAATAATTAAAAACTCGTCTCCGCTATGCCTTGCTAAAATATCGTTATCCCGAAGATTGTCCTGAAGCCTTTGCGCCACGCTTTTTAAGAGCATATCTCCGATGGCATGCCCAAAAGAGTCGTTGACGGTTTGAAAGTCGTCCACGTCGATAAATAAAACAGCCATTTGGTGGCTATGTTCCGTTTTAGGTTTATGCAAAAGGACTTGCTCCACTTCCAATTTTGCGCGTACTCGATTGGGCAATTCCGTTAGGTGGTCGTGATAGGCTAAAAATTCAACCTTTTTTTCTGCCTTTTTTTGCATGCTTACATCGCGCCCTATTGCGATGATACCGACGACGTTTCCTAATTTATCGAGCTCGGGAACCATCTGTATGTGATGGACATGCTCTTCGTCTTTAAATCGAAACGTTTGGTCGTATTCCATCCCTTTGCCCGTTCGAATAACGGAGTGTAGCTTTTCGATATATTCGGCGTACGTTTCTCCGAAAGTATCTACGCTTACCTCTTTTCCGATCAAGGTTTCGATCGGCACGTCAAAATATTTTTGGATTTGGTAGTTCAAATAAACAACCCTGCACTGTGAATCGTACCATGCGATATTGTTCGGAGAGTTATCGACGACGTCTTTAAACTTAAAACAGGTCTCTTTACCGAGCATCTGTTCCACAAAGCTTTTTTGATCGGCAATTTCTCGACAGACCGCTAACTGGTACGACTTGCCTTCAAAATCAAAACGGCTGATGCTCATGTCTATCGGGATCGTATGCCCTTTTTTCGTTTTATGGCGCGTCGTAAAACGAATCGTTTTTTCCTCTTTCATCTTTACAAAAAACTTTTTAGCTATATCGGGTGACCAACTCGGATCGATGTCGAAAAGGCTCATGCCGTTTGTGAATTCATCCCGCGAATACCCTAACATTTTTGCCGCCGTTTCATTCACGTATAAAAAATGAGGACTCTCTTGATAGGTTAAGAAAATCGCTTCACCCAGATGATCTAACACAACGGGAAGCGCACATTTGGGAGAGGCTTTGGACGCGTAACATTTCATAAACGGAAAATCGGGGATTTTTTGAAGAATCGTATTAAACAGAAGGTGGCGTTGGTCTTGAGATAGCATGGACATAGTTGTATGATAGCCTTTGGGAAAATAATGCACCGACGATTTTCATCATTTCGTCACATCTTAGTCACATCATTTTACAAACCTATCCTAAAATTTTATTGAAATGCCGACGATCAAACGCCGTGACGATACGTACATGTAGCAAATCGGCATACCTCGTTTCAAACCTTTCGCCGTTTCTGAAATAACACGGTTCAAAAGATTCTTGCATACCGACGCTTTTTGTCGCTACATGTCACGCAAAGGGGCGGTTTCGCCCCTAAGGTATTTTCACGCTTTAATGCCGCGTGCACCGAGATTTCCGTAACGGTGGTAACTGTGAGAAATGCTTTGTTCCATAAAATAATGCAACAACTCCAAGCGTCCTTCCATCAACGGTTTTTCCCGAACGATAAACGTGGCACTTTTTGCCGCTTCTTCAAATACGAACGGCGAAATACGTGCCGCATCGGCGTAGAAAATCTTTTGTACCGAAGCGAAGCATTGCGCAAACTCGGCTTCGTTTTCGCGTATGAGCGTATCGTACGCACCAAGCCAACGCTCTTTGGTTTCATACATAAATGAAACCACACTGTTTTCCGCCTCCGAAGCGATACTGACATGTAAAGGGACTTGAGCGATTTTCGCCGCTACGATGCGGCTTAAAACGTCGAATAAGCTATCTTCTTGGCAGACGCGTAGGGCGACTTTGCGTAAGGGTAAATAGTTAAAGATATTGTCTTCGCCTCGTACCTTGGCAAAATCGACCTCTTTGGAAAAAATCTCTTCGTAATTTTCAAGATAACTTGCCGTAGCGAAAGAGAGTTTTTCAAACGCCTCTTTGAAAGCACCGTGCGTTCCGTGTTCGGCTTGGCGAGCCCATTCGCCGATCAAATCGCTCCATGCGTGTTTGAGGGAACCTTTGATCTTCGGCGTACCGACCTCTTCGACGTCCATAAAAAGCGTTACGTAGTTATACGCACCCGCTTTGCGTCCCGCACCTACCGCGGATTTTCCCATACCGCCGAAAGGTTGGCGAAGTACGATTGCGCCCGTCGTTCCGCGATTGACGTAAAGATTGCCCGCTTTCAGATGCGCTTTCCAATACGCCACTTCCCTTTCATCCAAGGACTCGATCCCCGAAGTCAAACCGTATCCCGTCGCGTTGACGATGTCGACCGCGTGTTTAAGGTCTTTGGCACACATCACGGAAAGTACCGGTCCGAAAAGTTCGTTCATATGGCAAAAACTGCCCTCTTTGACGCCCCATTTAATTGCGGGTTTTAACATGTAAGGATTACCCTCGACGTATTCGGGTGCCAAGGCCCAGCTCTCGCCGGCTTCCAAACTCTCCAATGCGCGTTTGAGTGCGCCGCTTGGTTGGTTGGCAAGCGTTCCTAAACGATTTTTAAAATCCCAAACGGAACCTACATGTAAGCTTTTTGCGGCGTCGATTAACCCTTTTTTAAAATGCGAATCATGGTAGACTTCTTCTTCTAAAACCAAAAGCGAGGTTGCGGAGCATTTTTGACCGCTGTTGGAAAACGCAGAATGAACCACGTTTTTGATCGCCTGCTCGCGGTCACTCATCGCGGTTACGATGGTCGCATCTTTTCCGCCCGTTTCGGCACTTAAAAAGAGATTTGGACGGCTTTTAAGCATTGTGTACGCTGTCTCTTCACCGCCTGTGAGAATCACAAAATCAACTTTCTCATTTTTAACAAGATATTCCCCCGCCAAACTTCCCGCGCACGGTACAAATTGGAGGGTGTTTTTGCTCACACCTGCATCCCAAAAACATTGGCAGAGCTCGTACGCACACAAAGCTGCGGCGCTGGCAGGCTTGATGATCACGCAGTTACCAGACGCTAACGCAGCGCTGATACCGCCTACTGGAATGGCAATTGGAAAGTTCCACGGCGGTGTCACAACGCCCACACCTTTACCTTTACATGTAAGGTTTTTAAACTCCTCAAAATAGCGCGCACTGTAGCCGTAAAACTCTAAAAAGTCGATCGCTTCGCTGACTTCCACGTCGGTTTCAAAAAAGACTTTTCCCACTTCTGCCGCGGCGACCCCGATGAGATCGCCTCGTTTGGCGCGCATTTTATTCGCTACTTGACCAAGCACTTTTTGACGCTCGCTCGCACTCAGGCTTCTCCAACCATCCACGTCCTCAGCGGCAATGTCCACGGCACGCTCTAAATCTTCTTGGGTCGCAAGTGCGTATTTACCACACACCACGCCCTCTTTCAGTTGCGATTTATCGATGACGGTTTTAATTTCGCGATCCAAAATAACCTCGCCGCCGCCGACAACAATAGGCGCAATGCCAACCTCATCGCCTACTTTTTTCTGCCATTTCGCGCGAATGTTTTTTGCCCACTCTTTATTGGGTGGCAAAATAAAATCGGTATCGGCTTCACCATGGTATTTACCCGTGAAAAAACTTCCGCCTTCATACGTTTCCCACTGCTCGCGGAGCCTATTTTGGTTGCGTTTTGCACCAATGAAAAGATTTTGCGTGTTCTCAAACGCATCGATAAATTTTTGCTTTTGGCTCTCCCACGCAGGGCTTCTCACGGTCAGCCCAAACGAGTAGCGAATGAAATTCTCCTCGCCCGTATTTTCATCCAGTCGCCTGACCAAGTACGCAATCGCATTGGTAAACTGCTCTTTTTTCGCCGTGGGTGCGTACAAAATCACCTCACCGCTGATCTCTTTGATCGCAAGACGCGCAGACTCACTCATGCCTTCCAACATCTCCATGCTGAAAAATTCGGTGGTGCCGTACTCTTGTGAGAGCTCATACCCATGCGCCAATTCAAACAGATTGTGCGATGCCATGCCGAGGTTGACATATTTGGCATGCTCAGGTCGCAAGCCAAACTCACCCATGATTTTATAGTTGCTATCGGTGTCGATTTTGCGTGTGTGTGTGACGAGTTCCCAGTGGCGAAGCCCTGCTTCGGTCTCTTCCATCTCCATGTTCGCACCCTTCACCAAGCGCATTTTGATAGGCACACCGCCCTTTTCAACCCGTTGTTTTGCCCATTCGATGAGCTTTTGTTGCCACAGATGCGAATCAGGCAGATACGCTTGAAGCACGATGCCAGCTCGAAAATCTTGAAACTCTGGAAGATCCAGCGTCTGGGTAAACGCACTAAAGGTAAGAGAGAGATCGCGGTACTCTTCCATATCGAGGTTGATAAATTTGTTCGCTTGCTCCCCTTTGACATTGGTGAAGCTGTATTGTTTCGCTTGAGCGTAGATACGACTCAGACGTTTCACGAGTTCTGCAACCGTTTCTTCGTACGCAAGCGCGTTGATCTGCGAAAAGAGCGTTGAGATTTTGATGGAGATGTAATCCACATTGGGATTTTCAAGCACTTTGAGGTATTTTTCAATGCGCTCTTCTGCCTCTTCTTCGCCTAAAACGACTTCGCCAATGAGATTGAGATTGATGCGTGTACCCTCACTTTTGCGTTTGATCAAATGGGCATTGAGCACATCGTCTTCGCCTTTGAGCACCACCGTTTTGGTGTCTTCTCTGATGTTACTGATAAAAAGCGGAATGGAAATTTGCGGCAAATAAATGCCTGCATTGCGAAATAAAAAGACCAAAAAGCGCTCGGAGGTCGTAAAAAACGATGCCATTTCGTATTTGGTGAAAAGATACTCGATCTGATTGGCAACGCGTATAGGGTTTTTACTTCTAAAACTCTGATCCATCAGCTCGATCAAAAAGACCTTGTCTTTAGGATGGCTGAGCATTTTATTCATTTTGATGTGGAATTTTTTATCAAAATCGCTGACCAGCTCGGTGGCACGATTTTGCCATTTTTCTGCCAATGCAATGGCACGTTCGATGATTATTTCATTCTTTAACATTAATGTTCCTCAACTTTAATTCGTATTTAAATCAAATTTAAGTAACTTTCACTTTACATGTAAAGGTTAGACATGTCTTAGATGCTCACTTTTAGCGGGGCGGGCATCTTTGTTTGAAGTTACGCCTCTTTTTTCTTGCCCAAGTACGCCTCTTGTATCATTTCTGAATTGAGTAATTCTTCACTGCTTCCACTGTGGGTTATTTTCCCAAGCTCTAAAACATAACCACGATGCGCAAGTTTAAGCGCAGCTTTTGCATTTTGCTCGACTAAAAGCACCGTGACGCCTGTTTTGCTGATCTCTTTGATCGCCTTAAAAATCACCTTAACCAAAACAGGAGCAAGCCCAAGACTGGGTTCATCCAAGATCAAAAGCGTTGGCTTACTCATAATCGCTCGCCCAATCGCTAACATCTGCTGTTCACCACCACTGAGTGTGCCTGCAAGCTGTTTTTTGCGCTCTTTCAGCCGTGGCAATATCTCATAAATCCATTCCAATGTCGGAGCATCAAACGTTTTAAGACTGTACGCACCCATCATCAGATTCTCTTCGACACTCAGTGTGCCAAACACACGACGACCTTCAGGCGAATGGCTCATACCCAAACTCACGATCTCGTGCGCAGGCAGTTGCGTAATCTCTTTGCCATCAAAAAAGATGTTTCCAGAACTAGGCTTCAACAGTCCGCTGATCGTGCGAAGTGTGGTTGTTTTTCCTGCTCCATTGGCACCAAGGATCGTTACGACTTCACCTTTATTGACATACAAGTCAATGCCTTTGATCGCTTCAATCGCGCCATAGTTTACATGTAAGCTTTTTACTTCCAATAATTTTTCACTCATCATCATCATCCTCATCACTGCCAATATACGCCTCAATCACCACAGGATCGTCTTGGACAAACGAAGGTACCCCCTCGCTGATCTTCGCGCCGAAGTTAATGACCGTGATGTATTCGCACAGGCTCATCACCATCTCCATGTCGTGCTCGATCATCATGATCGTCACGCCCATCGCTTGAATTTTGCGAATCGTTTGGGTCAGCTCCAACGTCTCGTTTTCATTGAGTCCTGCGGCGGGCTCGTCGAGAATGAGAAGCTCAGGCTCAGCCGCAAGCGCGCGTGCCATCTCAATGCGTCTTTGAATGCCATACGAGAGATCGCCCGCTGGAGTTGTTGCATACTCTGAAAGATGGAAAAAATCCATCAGCTCGCCGACTTTTTCCCAGTTCTCTTTTTCATCTTTATAATACGCAGGCGTGGGAATAACCCCGTTATACCAGCGCTGTTTGGACTTGATATGGCGACCCGACATAATGTTCTCCGCCACACTCATCTCAGAAAAGAGACGAATCGTCTGAAATGTACGCAAGATACCCAGCTCCGCGATTTTATGCGGATGACTGCCTTTAATATCTTTGCCTTTCCACAAAATTTGCCCGATTTCAGGTCGATAAATACCCGTAATGCAGTTAAACAGTGTCGTTTTACCTGCACCATTGGGTCCAATTATGCCGTAAATCTGCCCTTTTTTGACCTTCATTGAAAGGTCATTAATGGCGACCAGTCCTTGAAAATATTTGCTAACATGGCTGATTTCTAAGAGATAGTCGCTCATTTGACTCCTTTTTTAAGGAAATCGGGGATGTTACCAAACCGTACCGGCCAAATGCCACGAGGTCTTAAGATCATCGTCAAAATCATCGCAATACCAAAGACCAAATAACGTGCCGTCTCAAACTCTCGAAACATTTCAGGAAGCACAAACATAATGAACGTTCCAATTAAAACACCCGGAAGCGAAGCCGAACCGCCCACTAAAACGATCGTAAAAAACATAATGGATTGTGTCACATTAAACGCCTCAGGGCTCACCGCGGAGTACTGAACCGAGAACATACTTCCCGCCGCTCCCGCAATGCCCGCACCCAAGATAAACGCATAAAGTTTAAAGTAGCGTACATTAATGCCCATGCTTTGCGCGGCGATCTCATCTTTGTGGATATAAAACATCGCTCGCCCAAATTTACTCTTATCAAGGTTTCGCATAATCAACAGCGTCAGCCCCAAAAGAATAAACGCCATATAGTACATGTGCGTTTGCGAGCTAAAGTCATAGCCAAAAAGCCTTACAACATCGATACCAAAAAGACCGTTTGGCCCTCCTGTCAGCCCAAAAACATCGTTTTCAAGCACTTGGATAAAGATGATATTAAAGCCAATGGTCGCCACCAACAAGTAGTCGCCTCGAAGGTGAATAATCGGAGCCACCATAATAAACGCAACAAGCATTGGAATCAGCACCGCAGGCGCCCATGTCGCTAAAATAGGCAGTCCAAAGTTGACATTTAAAATGGCGGTCGTGTAAGCACCCAAACCAAAAAATACCGCATGTCCCATATGAAACACACCGGCGCGCCCTAAAATGATGTCTTGAGAAAGTGCCACGACGGCAAAAACCAAAAAGGTGGTACCGACTGCCAACCATGCAGAGTCGACAAACAGAGGGAAAAAGCCCATAAATACAAGCAAAGCAATTGCTATCAGACTGGTTTTGTTCATCATACTTTCTCCGCCACAGTTTCGCCCAAGATGCCTGTGGGTCTTAACACCAAAATGCCGATGAGCAGTACAAAGGTAAAAGTTTCCGCCCACTGCGTCGAGATATACCCCGTGATCATCGCGTTAAAGAGTCCTAGAAGCAAACCTCCGAGCATCGCACCAGGAATATTCCCAATGCCTCCCATGATCGCCGCTACAAAAGCATTGAGCCCGTACATCCAGCCCATATCAAAGGTAATACCTCGGTAATAGGTTCCGATAAACAGTCCAGCCACAGCGCCCAACGCAGAGCCGATGATGAATATAATCATAATAATGCGGTTGACATTAATGCCCATCAGTTTTGCCGCATCTTGGTCAATCGCCACGGCTCGAATCGCGGTGCCAATTTTGGTTTGGTGAATGAAAAAATAAAGCCCCACCATCAAAACCGATGAAACGCCCAAAATCATCACTTGCGTAAAGGTAATGACGATGCCACCGATTTCCCAAATCGTTGAGGGAAAAAGATTGGAGGGAAATATTTTCATATTCGGCCCCCAAATCAGCATCACCGAATTTTGGATGACAAGCCCTGCACCAAGGGCTGAAACCACTGCGCTCAAACGTGGTGCCGTTCGTAAAGGTCTGTATGCAAGACGCTCAAGAAGCACACCCACGAAAGCAACAATAGCCGCTGTGAAGACAAAAACCGTAATTACTGCCACCAAAGAGGTAATACTCTCTCCAAATATTTGGGCATAAACGCTTAAGCCAATAAATGCTGAAAACGCAACGAGGTCACCGTGCGCAAAATTAATCAGTCGCATCACGCCATACACCATCGTATAGCCCAGTGCTACGAGCGCGTAGAGGCTTCCGATGGTCAGACCATTGACCATTTGTTGTAAGAAAATATCCATAAGATCACCTTATCCTAATGTAATGGCATGCCAAAGAGAAATTTTCTCCTTGGCAATGCACTCTTTTTTATTGGTAAACGATCTTATAGCTTTTATCTGCTTGAACTTCATAGGTCATGTAGCCACCACCGATGCGCTCGCCATCTTCTCTAAAGGTCACAGGGCCTGTAATCCCTGGGAAATCTTTGAGGGCATGCAAGCCCTCAGCGATCACTTTCGTATCGTCTGATTTGCTTTGTTCCATTACATGTAAAATGGCGCGAAGTCCGTCCACATTCATGAGTGACCAAATCGATGCTGGCGCCATGTTGAATTTTGCTTTGTAATCAACGAGGAACGTTTTAGCGATGTCGTACGGCAAAATGTCGGGAGTTGGAACGTTAATCAGCAAGGTTCCTTTAGCACTATCGCCTGCTAGTTTCATGTAGTCTGGATTGTCGTTGGAGTCGCCACCAACGAAGTCTGCTTTAATGCCGAGCTGAATTTGTTGCGCACGTAAAAGTCCACCATCGGTGTAGTACCCGCTAAAGTAGATCACATCCGGATCCATCGATTTGATTTTCGTTAAAGTCGCGGTAAAGTTTTGAGAGCCCGATTTGATTTTGCCTTCATAAATGATGTTGGCATTTTTCGCTTTGAGCGCTTTCACGGTTGCGTCCGCTAAGTCGGTTGAGTAGCTTGAGTAGTCGGAGAGAATCACGATTTTTTTGTACTGTTTGCCATCCACAAAGTATTTTGCGGTGTATTCGGCTTCAGCACTGTTGGGGAATGAATTTCTAAAAAATGTCCAGTATTTGTGTGCGATCAACGAATCACTTGTGCCATCGCTGGTTTGAAGCACTCCTGCTCTATGGTACGTCGTTTGAGCCGCTTCCGTTGCACCTGATGTGTAGGAGCCAATGACCGCTTTAACGCCTTCGTTCACCAATTTTTTTGCACAAATGGCTGCTTGTTGCGCCGCACCTTGATCGTCACATGTTACGACTTCGATTTTTTTACCCAGAATTCCGCCTTTGGCATTGTATTGCTCAACGATCAATTTAACCCCGTTATCGATACTTTGTCCCTCGCTGGCATACGATCCCGTGATCGGTGCTTGAACCCCGATTTTAATAACGTCTGCGGCAACGCTCGCACCGGCTAAAATAGAGCAAACCGCTAATGAAGCGGCAATTTTTGGTAACATTTTCTTCATCCCTTCTCCTTTTAAAAATTTTGAAACGACTTTTAAAAGCTTACATGTAAGCGTTCAAAACTCGTTTCTACTTCGGAAAAATCACGTAACATCCCGCCGCCCACTCTCCGAGTTCTTCCACTTGCGTAATCGGCGTGGCGTCAAAGCGCGAGGAAAGCGAAGGAAAACGGCTCACGACTTCATCAAAACTGTGCACGATTTCGGGAATGCGCTTGGAAAGTTTTTTACGCGCTTGCGTCGAAATATCCGCATAAAACGCAAAAATACCGTAATCGAGCAACGACTCGGTTTTACTTTTACGCTGAAGCATCTTGCACAAACGCTCGATTTCGAACGTATACTCGGCTTTCGCGTTACACACGCCGTTTTTAAGCGTCATAATCACGCGTGAGATCGAATCGTTGTGGTTGTGGTGAACGAAACGCTCATCGAGCGTAATGCTAAACGTTCCTTGGGAAAGCGCGTTTTTTTCCATAAACGTTTTGAAAGCTTTGCGGTTGGGAAGCGAACAGCGTAAAATATCCGAAACGCTCGCGTCGATAAAGACTTCGGGCGCATTTTCTATGAGTCCGAGTGCTTGTGCGACGTGAATGCAAAGGATTTTTTGCGGACCGCTGGAGAGGCTCAAACGGTTATTCGTCCAAAATAAAAAATTTCTCTCCGCTTGCGTGATGCCTTCTAAAACGGCTTGAACGACGCGCTCTTGGCTTGGAAAATTACTCATAGTAGTTCTCCTCGACCTCTTGAATAATGCCGCTTTCGGTTAAAATATCTTCGATCAAGCGATTTTTAGAGATGTTGAGCGCATTGGCAAGTTTGCCCAAAGCGTTGTCCAAATTGGCGTCGATCTTAATCGTCAATTGTGCAATTTCGCGTTTTTTGGTTTGATGCTTTTCGATCACGCTTTGAATCACGTCTCGTCCGAGCTTCTGTTTTGCCACGTGCGTCCTTTAGCAAAAATTGGGAATACTAAAAGTAGTACCTTTCAACCGACAAGAAAATCTTAATATATTTTTGGAATATTGCGTCAATTTAATATGATGAAATTTTATACATTACGTATGATTTGGTTGAATTCCAACGTTGAAAACGGCTATTTTAAGGCTCTCTTTAGAATAAATAGGCAAACAAACCGTTTTTTGGAAGAGTTACCAAAGGTATCATTATGCCTTGAAAGATTATAATACGTTTATCTTTTTTGTGAAAGGACGTACATGTCAAAAGTCGTTTTAATTACGGGAGCAACTTCGGGATTCGGCGAAGCAACCGCCGAAAAATTTGCCGTTTCGGGCTATAAAGTGATTATTACGGGGCGTAGGCGTGAACGTTTAGATGCCTTCAAAGCCAAATTTCCCACATGCGATATTTTACCGATTTGCTTTGACGTCCGCGACAAGAAGGCGGTTTTTGATGCCATCGCTTCGTTGCCCGAAGCGTATAAAAACATCGATATTCTCGTCAATAACGCCGGACTTGCCTTGGGACTCGGACACGCAAACGAAGTCGATATCGAAGATTGGGAGACGATGGTCGATACGAATATCAAAGGGTTACTATACGTGACACGTGCCGTTTTGCCGATTATGGTCGAACGTAAAAGCGGTTATGTCTTCAACCTCGGCTCTATCGCCGGAAACTGGCCGTACGAAGGCGGAAACGTCTACGGAGCGACCAAAGCGTTCGTCAAACAATTTTCGCTCAACTTACGAACCGATCTTCGCGGTACCAACGTACGCGTCACCAATATCGAACCGGGATTTTCCGAAACGGAGTTTTCCGACGTACGTTTCAAAGGCGATACGACGAAAGCCAAAAAAGTCTACGAAGGCACGAAAGCACTCGATAAAACAGACATCGCCGATACGATCTTTACCTTAGCGCAACTGCCGCCGCACGTCAACGTCAACCGTATCGAAATTATGCCGACGATGCAAAGCTGCGGCGGACTTTTCGTCGAACGTCGCTAATTGATATCTTTGACATGTAAGCCTCAAACCCTTACATGTCGTTCTTTGAGGAAACCATGAACCAACACCCGAACAACCCTTTGCACGGCATCACCCTAGAAGCGATGCTCAACGAGCTCCAATCGCACTACGGTTGGGAAAAACTTGACGAGATGATGCGCGTCAACTGCTTTCACGACAACCCAAGCATCGCTTCAAGCCTCAAATTTTTCCGTAAAACGCCGTGGGCAAGAGCTAAACTCGAAAAGCTCTACCTCGATTTTCGCAAAGCTTCCCACTAGTATAATGTCGTATACGAAAGCATTTTGGATTACCTCGCTCGGTATGTTTTTGATGAGCTTTGAATCGCCGCTGATCAAAATGACGCACGTGAGCGCGCAAAATTTTACGTTCTATTTCGGTCTTTGTATGTGTCTAAGCCTCAATAGCGTTTTACTGTTTCAGTACAAAAGGGCTATTTTTGCGATGTATCGCCGACATATCGTTTCGATTTTAGCGTGCGCGTTTTGCATCGCACTCAGCAATTTTTTGTTTATCCTTGCCATCAAACATACCAGTGTCGCAAGTGCGGTTTTTATTTTGAGTACCGGTCCGCTTATCAGCGCGCTCTTTTCGTTTCTCTTGTTTAAAACCAAAACGCCGCTTCGTACGTTTATCGCGATCTTTTTCGTCTTTGTCGGTCTTTTTATTATTCTTTTTAACGACTTGGGATTGGGCAATATGGAGGGAAATCTTTACGCTTTCGGGTGCGTTTTTGCGTTTATTTCGATGCTGTTTATCTTGGAAAGAGACAAAGAAGTGAACCGCTTGGCATGTTTTGGAACAGGCACGCTGATGGCATCGTTTTTAGCACTCTTAAGCGCACCGATCGTCCTACCCGATACCTATTCTCTGAGCATTATCGTCTTTATGGGAGGTGTTTTAACACCTTTGTCCCGCGCGTTTATCGGCACGGGAACCAAAGTGCTCCCTTCCGTAGAAGTTGCGCTTTTGACGATTATCGAGCCGGTTTTAGCCCCCGTTTGGGTTTGGTGTCTCATCGACGAAACACCGCACCCCAATACTTTGATCGGAGGCGTGATTATTTTAATCACGCTTGTACTGCACTCGCTTAAAGCGCATCAAGCCGCTACGCGTTCGAATTAGCGATGTTGATTTGTCCGTACAGTGCGTTTAAGTCGCCCAAAACCCATGCGTCGACGATCTTTTCGTTTTCAAATTTAAAAAAGCACGCTCCCGAATAACGAATACGATTGCCCGTGGGTTCAAACCCGAAAAGTTTACCCGAATGCGTTCCCGTATACACAAGCCTCACTGCGGCTTTATCGCCGTCAACGACGATGTCTTCGATAACGTGGTACAAATTGGGGAATGCGCTAAAAAGCATTTTCGCATAATCGCAAAAACCGTTGATGCTATCCACTCGCATTCCTAAAGAACCTCTAAAATTAAACGAAGGGTCGAAAAAGCGGTGCGCTTGATCGAGTTTTTTCTCGTTCCAGAGCACGTCGTAATACTCTTCAACCAACTGTCGTATCTGCTTTGCCATCTATTTTTTGTCCTTTTCAAGCCCTTGTTTCGCAGGTGCTTTATGGGAAGCGGCAGAATTTTGGTCATACCAACTTTCGCTTGCATCGTACTCAAATTCGAAGACTTTATCCAAGCCTCGTTTTTCAAGTTCTTGGTCTATATTTTGCGGGGTAATCCCCTTTTTCTTACATGCATCAAGAATCGCCTCAATATCTTCTTCGGGAATTCCGCTGTAACGCATTTCTAAAACTGCTTCGTTAGCCGTCATACTCTATTCTCGTCAAAACATTGAACTTATCGCTTAAGTTTCCAATTTGGTTTGAAAGCTCAAACACCGCCGTGTCATACAGGTACGAAATTATAATCATTTTTTTTCAAAAAATAGCTAAAATTCTTTTGAAAGGATGGGAAGATGCTCAAAACGATTTTTCTTTTACTGTGTGCGGGGTTTCATCTCTTTGCGCTGGAAAACTATACGCTTGACGCTCGGCAATTTTGGAAGGATAAAACCCTTTTTTTGGTTATTCGACGTTTCGAACAAAACGATCAAACGCGCTACCTCACGCTCAATACCCAAACCCTGCAAACACGACTTGCGAATGTGGACGAACGTAGGCTAGAGCCGATTTCGCTTCAGGCTTTAGCGCAAACGCCTTTTGCCCAAAGCCTTAACGCCGCTACGGCACTTTGGCAAAAAGGCGGCATCGATCATGCGTTACGAAAACGTGACGCAACGCTTTTTTTGACGATGGATTTATGCCCTTCGTCCAAAAAAGGCTATGAAAGCGCGTTTATCCGTACGTTGACGCGGCAAAACGGTCAAACTCCGATCGCCGTAGCGATCAGTTCGGCATGGTTGGAACACCATGAAGCGGAGTTTGAAGCACTGCGTAGCGATCCTGATTTAAACAT
The DNA here is from genome assembly GCA_002382085.1 of Sulfurospirillum sp. UBA4058. Lineage (GTDB taxonomy): Bacteria > Campylobacterota > Campylobacteria > Campylobacterales > Sulfurospirillaceae > Sulfurospirillum. The sequence goes on from DFZK01000010.1 coordinate 20,462, forward strand.
CACGTGGGTCAATCACACGCATACGCATTTTTACGATCGAACCTTACCGGATCGCGAAAATTTTATGCTTCATCAAGGTACCGACGTACAAGCGGAGATTTTAAACGTAGAGCAACGTTTGATTGAAAAGGGCGTAACGCCTTCGATCTTTTTCCGTTTTCCCGGACTGATCGCCGACGAACGTTTGATGCGGGCGTTACGCGAGCGCTACTTTTTGATTCCGCTCTCCGCCGACGCGTGGATCGCTAAAAACCAACGTCCCGAAAGCGGGAGTTTCATCTTGATTCACGGGAATAAAAACGAACCTTTGGGCATTGACATGTTAGAACGAATGCTCCCCGATCTGCTGAAACGTTATCGCTTCAAAGCGATCGAAGAAGCGTTTGTGCCTTAATTATTCGTAGTATTCGCTGTCTTTGCGATCGGTCACGAACATGTGACCCGGTGCATGCGTAATCGCAAAAGGTAGCTTCATCTTCGTAATGACGTTTTGAGGCGTTACGCCGCAAGGCCAAAAAAGCGGTACTTCACCCTCTTTAATCTCGATAGGATCGCCGTAATCAGGGCGGTCTATATCGCCGATACCGATGGTTTCAGGCGTTCCCGAGTGAATGGGCGAACCGTGCATTTGCGGGAAATGCCCCGTTACTTCATACGCGTCGGCTACTTTTTCGCGCTTGATCGGGCGCATGCTCACGACCATTTCACCCTCAAATCCGGCAACCGGCGTCAGCCGAACGTTGGTGTTGTACATAGCAACGTTTTTTTGCATATCGACGTGACGAAGCGGCATACCGTTTTCGATGAGTGCCGTCTCGAACGAAAAACTGCATCCGATTAAGAAAAAAACCAAATCGGGCGTATAATAAGGCGTAATGTCCGTCACCGTTTCGACCAAAACGCCCTCACGTAAGATATTGTACTTTGGAATTTCGGTTAAAAGATCGGCACGATCGGCTAAAATCTCGGTATGATGCCCTTCTTTGACGATCTCCAAAACTGGAATCGCTTTTGAGTTTGCTTTCGCAAACGCCTCAAAGCCCTCGGCATACTGCCTCGGTAGTGCCACCATATTCATCTGAATGTACCCCGGACATTCGCCCGCCGTCGGTCTTGCGAATTCGCCTTTCGCGATTTTCGCGCGTAGCTCTTTAGGAGTCATCGTCTTCCTTTTTCAAACGTTTTTGCCTTCAACGTACGTTAAAGGCTTGCATCAAAATCTTGCATAGCACGTTGCCTCAACCGTGTTCAAAGCACTAAAAGTGCGTGGACGCTCCGCCGAAAAAAACCCGACGTTACGTACGCTTGGAAGCTTAGAGCTTTCAAGACGCGTCAAGCGTTCTGCAAGAATTCTATTGATTAATCGCATTGTACCCAATTTTTAGATACAATTTTTCACGATAAGATTTTGAGGTAAAAAGGTTTTTATGAACGCATTTTCTTCGATTGAGGCGATTACGCTTCAACACTCCACTCGCCATATGGACAAAATTCAAGCGCACTTTCCCCAAGCTCATACGCAAAAAGCCGTCAAAGCTTTTTTGAAACTCGACAAAGGGGTCGTTTTCATTTACACGGGATTTTACGTCGCGGGCTTCGCCGAAACGGACGGACCTCTCGGGGCATACTTTTTGGCAAAAACGTTTCAGACTTTAGGCTTTACGCCCGTCATCATTACCGACCATTTTTGCGAAGACTACTTTTTCGAATTTAAAACGCTCTACATCCCTCTTGAAGGGCTTTTCAAAGAGCAATACGAACTCTTGCTCAACACCTACAAACCCGTATGCCATTTTGCGATCGAACGTTGCGGGCAAAACAAAGAAGGGCAATACCTTAACGCACGCGGCGTGGACATCAAAGAGTTTACCGCACCCGTCGACGAACTCTTCAAACTAGGTTCTAAAACCGCTCCGAGTTTCGGTATCGGCGACGGCGGCAACGAAATCGGCATGGGAAGCTTTGCCGAAGTGCTCAAAAATAAAGAGTTTTTTTACGACTATTGCGTCATTTCTTGCGACTATCCGATCATCGCTTCCGTTTCCAACTGGGGCGGATACGGCTTTATCGCCGAGCTTGAAAAAGTCTTACATGTAAACCTATTACCCTCTTTTGAAGAGGTCGAAAAATACTTAGCGTTTATCGTCTCAAAAGGCTCGGTGGACGGCATCAAACGCGAATCCGTCATGTCCGTGGACGGCAAAGAGTGGTCGATAGAGCCCCAAATACTTCAAGCACTCAAAGAGTACGCTACGAAAGGATAAACGATGAAAGTCATCTGTCCCAATTGCTTGGCAACCAACAACGTTCCCAAACTCGAAGTCTATAAAAAAGCCAATTGCGGCAAATGCAAAGAGAGCTTGCTCGACCCGCATCCTATCGCGCTTACAAGCGATACGATCGATGCGATCTTAGAAAATACCGACGTGCCCGTCATCGTCGATTTTTGGGCACCGTGGTGCGGTCCGTGCAAGATGTTCGCCCCCACCTTCCAACAAGCCGCCCGCGCCTACCCGCTTCGCATACTCTTCGCCAAAGTCGACACCGAAGCCGAGCAATTTTTAGCTTCACGCTTTAAAATCCGCTCCATCCCGACCTTGATCGTTTTTAAAGACGGCGCGGAAGTGGAAAGAGTCAGCGGAGCGATGAGCGATGAAGATTTGGACGCTTTTGTGGAGAGGTTTTTGTAAGGTAAGTCTTACTCTATCTCCAAAACGTTATCATAATATTGCTTGTTTACACGCTCTACTTGTGTATCCTTAGAAATTGAATCCAAAAAAGCTTGAAAATCAGGATTCAATTTCGACAATTTATCGATCATTTCAAAATCAAGATTAGTCTTTTCTTTTGCTCCATAAACAATTTGTGAACTAAATACATCTTTTTTTTGTAGCTTTATTATACCAATACCAAAAGAATTTACTAAACGTGAAAGTTCATTTTGAAATTCCTGTTCTTCATCAATATCTTCAACAACCAGATAACCTTCATTTGCCCAAGATGAATTAGAAACAGCCTGAAAAAAATATTCTCTCAAGTTAATAAATTCCAATTTTCCTTTTTTTAATTCAAAAGAATAAAGTGTTATTTTTGGTTCTGCTACCTGATTTAGGATGTCACGCGCTTCTTTGCCTAAAGACTCAAATTTAAAATTCACCCCGACTATATCAGGATGAACCCACTCGTTAAATTTTTTACCTTTTTTATCAGACTTCTCATGAAAAATTGTCTTGCAATACAACCCCATAAAATATTTTGCATATTGAACAAAAATTTCATGAAGATCTCTTTCTTTATATTTGTTAACAGCAGGGAATGGTGGAGCTACTTCTATAATAGAAAGATCAGCTTCTTTGATTTTAAACTTAACAGGTCGTGCTCCTATTTTTTCAAAATAAGGACTTGTATACATTTGTGCCGCTAATGTTGCAGATGGCGTTGCCCCTGAACTATTTAATTGATCAATATAACCTTTTTTATCTGCATACACCCAAACTTCTTTAGCCGTCAAAGGATCTTTGTTTTCCAATAAAACTTTCTTCGCTAATTCGATAAATGTCATTTAATCCCTTTAAATATACATTTTAAATTTGAAACTTGTAACAATTTTGAGTTTACTGAATTTTCTAGAATTTATATTTAACATTGTATCTAAATATCAATTATCTACTATTTTTAATATCTCCAATATATGATCATTATCTTTCATTCTGAAATATTTTCAACCCCTCAACTCCCACTTTGCTACCATACTCTGATAAATCAAAACTGAGGTGCATGATGGTTCTAGGCAAATGCCCGTATTGCGGTGGGGCAGTAATCTCACAAAAGCTGACCATTCAAGGTCAAAAAGTCAACCTTTATGCGTGTGAGCATGCGAAAAAAGAGCGGGACGTCAACGATGATTATGTTTTTAGTAGCAACTCGACGTGTCGGTTTCGGGTTTACTCGAACACGTTTTTGCGCTGGAACAAGCGGAGCTTGAGCGAGTATGAGATGAAACAACTGCTCAACGAGGGGCAAATAGCGGTGCGGTTGCACGGGCGAAAAGGAACGAGTGAATATTTTAAATACGTCATTCCCGATCCCGAATACGGTGTCTCGATTTTATGGGATACGGAAGTTGCTTAGTCTTTACATGTAAAGATTTTACGGATTGATTTGAGGGGACGGCATATCGATGAAATAGCCTTGCGAATAGTCGATGCCGAGCTGTTTCACGGTAGAGAGAACCGTACTAGAGTGCACAAACTCCGCGACCGTTTTAATGCCCATTTTTTTGGAAAAGGCGACGATGGTTTCGACGACGATTTGGGCGTTTTTGTCTTTGTCGATGTCTTTGATGAGGCTTCCGTCGATCTTGATAAAATCGGGATTGAGCTTGATGATGTAGGAAAAGTTGGAAAAGCCGCTCCCAAAATCATCGATGGCGACTTTCGCGCCGTAGCGTTTAATCTCATTGAAAAAATGGACGACCTTGTTAAAATCGTTCACTTTTTCCGACTCTAAAAGCTCAAAAGTCAAACGCTCTCCCATACGAGAATCGTGAAGTTTTTGGATAATAAAATCGTAAATTTCTTGATTGACGATGTCTTCAAACGAAAGGTTAATACTAAAATCGTACGTGTTATGCTCAAAGATTTCAAATGTTTTTTCGATGATCGTCGTCGTAATTTTGTCGTAAACTTTAATCATTTTGGCAACGGGAATAAAGTTGTGCGGCGTGTGAATAATGCCCTCTTCGTCGATCATACGCGAAAGTGCCTCAAACTTGACCACGATGCCCGTTTCATTATCGATAATCGGCTGAAAATAAGGTACGATCCCCGAGCAATCGACAATGGCTTTACGCACTTTGGTCGCGTATTTGAGGTTGTTTTCGTACTCTTGCGCAAAAGGCATCGAGTCTTCGAAAATCCAGTATTTGAGTTGTTTCTTTTTAGCAAATTTTTGCGCCATGCTAACTTTGGAAAAAATATCGTCGTTGTTTTCGCTTGCGCTGGAAGACAAGGTCGAGTCAACGTAAATTTCGGTTTGTGCGTACGCGTACTTAATATGCGTCAGTTTTTTACACAGTTGACTGATGTAGGCTTTGAGCGTGTAAAAATTCATTTTCTCCGGAAGCAAGATCGCAAATTCGTCTCCGGCGATGCGGTAAACGCGCGTATCGCCGAGTTCGTTTTTCAGCGTTTTCGCAAACGACTCCAAGATAAAATCGCCCACGACGAAGCCGTAAAAATCGTTTAAAAGTTTAAAGTTATCGATATTGGCGATGATCAACGTAAAGCGTGTCGCCTCTTCAAGATCGTGGCGCAGTTGGTACAAATTGGGAAGTCGCGTTAAAGGATCGATGTAAAACTGCTCGATAAGGCTCTGCTGCACGACGTGAAGCTCGCGACTAAGAAGTTTGACTTTGTCTTGCAACGCCGTTGCGCTCAATACGTCCCTATTCATCACATTACCTTATGGCATTTTTTGAGATTTGCTTATAATTGTACCGAAAAAGAGAGAAAATTAAAGCGTATCGTTTTGCTATCGTATTTTACGAAAGGTTTTGCTAGAATCATTGAAAAGAACATCAAGGAAAAATCATGAAACGTTTATGCCTAATGACGGCGGTTCTCTTCCTCGCCGTCGGCTATGCCGCCCCTCGAACAAAAGACGTCGAAGTGCCCCGAACAGCGTATCAAGATATTTACAAATACTACATTTTGGAAGAAACTAAAAAAGCTACCAATTTTCAAGTCGTTTACAAACGGGTGGGGGCAAGTTCGTTTGACTACGGTATCGTCGAGATCAATTGTGCCGGAAAAGTGATTCGTTTACTGGGAAAAAGTACCAAATCCGTACGCGCCGTCAACACCGACAATCCCTCGCCGTGGATTGCGCCGCCGCTCAGAACGATCGAAGCGGATATCATCGCTTACGTTTGCCGCTAAGAGAGCAGTTGCTCTAAAAGCGGTTTCATTTGAGCGTAATCCTCACGCTTGCTAAATGCTTCCATTAGTTGCATTTTTGCGGCATAAACCTGTGCATCAAAAAAATAGGTCGTAGAAGTTCCGAAATCAAGTCCGCTTATGCCCAACGCATGCATTGCTTCCCACACTTCGGGAGCACTTAAAGCTTGCGTCGTTTTTTCAACCGCAAGACGACTTAACCAAGCGTTGTCGCCTTCGCTTGCACCCGTTGAATCGTAGTGTAACAAAAAGTCTTCAAAGCTCGCATCTTCACCCTTAACGGAGGTGTAAAGCGCATAGCTCGCACCCGCATACGGGTCGATCTCAAAAAGTCGGCTGTCCATCGTTTGCTCCTGTGTTCTTCTTCAAAAAGCAAGCAAAAAACATACCTTTTTAAAGCCCGAGAAGATGCTCCCGAGCTTTAAAATTTATTCAAACGCCGGAAACGGTCCTACGACGCCGACCCACGACTCAATGTCTTGCGGCGAGCTTTTTTTATCTTTATCGCTTTCGCCGTAAGGGTGTTGCACGACTGCGGTCAAATACGCGTTACCGCCGATATTGGAGTACCAAAACGGAGAGGTCGTTTCAGAACCGTAAGGCGTCGTGAAGATACGCGTTAGCTTCTTCGTTTCGACGTTATACGCCCACATGTAATCGATCTGACGAAGATTCGTATCCTCTCCGATAATAAGAAGGTTGGAGTTTTTGATAAACGTCAAATTGTCCGGTTCGGCAATCGCATCGACGGAACATTTATTTCCCTCGTAATCGCTTCCTTTAGGATAGGTTTTCATCTCGCCCATCACTTCGCCGACGAAAGTAGTCGCGACCATCGCACTCGCAAGCGGCGCACCGTTTGCGTCTTTTTGTCCGGAGACGATATCTAAACGGTAAACCCCGCCGCAATCGTTACGCGGAAGCTTGATGTGATTGCCGCCGCCTTGGTCGTACTTGTCGCTTGCTTCACCGCTTTTTTTATAGTCTTCCATACCGTAAAGCACGCGGCTGATCGCGATATAGAGCTGATGGGTTTTCGGGTTGAACGTAATGCCCTCTTTTTTATTGAACTCCGTCGTCGCTCCGAGATACGCCGCATAACGTCGCGCTTCAAGGCGAGAAGCGGCTATTTCCATTCCCTCTTTGAGTTTCAAACACTCAAAACCCCATGACGTGTTGATCGAACGAAAATCTGCCGGACATTTCCCGTTCGTATCTTTCGCAACGTCAAACATGGCGTCGATGGAGAGTTTTTTATCGACGTAACTTCTAATTTGCGCATCGCTTGCATGTCCGAGATTGATCCATTTAAGATTGAACGCACCGCCGTTACGATCGCTTGTTTGCTCTAACTTCGCCGAATAGAGCGTTCCTACGCTAAGGTCTTTGGGCTGATCGGCAATAAACATAAACAGCGCGCCGTTTACGCCGTCATCGGTTAAATACACGGTTCTCTCATCGGGCATAACATAGCCCAACTCATGCGCGAAACGTCCCATCGCATAGTGTTTAACGTATTTCGTTTCGCCTTTGTCGCTGGTAATGGTCACTTCGGGCATCCAACCCCAGTAGTAAGGATTGAGGGCTTTTTCACCCTCTTTGAAGTAGAGCGTGAAGTTAAAGTAGTATTCGTCTTTGGCTAAAGCTCTCGCGTTAGGTTCGTACTCTTCGCTACCGAGATGACTTCCCCACGGCGTTTTCATACCCGCACAGTGTACCCAACCGCCGTAATAATCCGCTTGAGATATAGGGCTGGTCGCAACGGCTTTCAAACCGCCCTCAGCCGTTTTTTCAAGGCGAGAGATGTACATCGCGCCCGGTCCGCATTCAAACTGAGTAATTGCGTACAATTGTCCGTTTCGTTCATGTAAGGTCGTATGATCGGGTCCGGAACCGTCCTTGCTCGTTTTACATACGAAAGGACTTCCGTCTTTATGGTTGATCGGCACGCCCGCTTCGTTTTTGATTTGACCGAAAATTTCAGTCGTTTTGCCGTCTAAACTCGGTAAAACTTGCCCCGTTCGAGCGATCGTATGCCAACCGATGGGATAACTCTTGCCGTTAATCGTCACCTCTTGGGAGGTTAAGATTTGTCTTTTTTGCGCATCGCTAATCGGTGCATCGACGGATTTGAACACAACGTCGTTGAACGATTGCGTCGCGACGGAGGATTGAGTCGTGCTACAGGCAGTGAAAACCAAGCCGAGCAACGCCGCACCGGTAACGCTTTTTAAAACGGTGTAAGCCATAGTTCTTTCCTTTCATTCGTAATAGAGTTCATCCCGTAATCTTAAAATCAATTCATTACGGCTCTATTACAAACCTGTGACATTTTTTGGTGAACAAACGTAATCAAATTGCAACCGTTGCTCTTTATAATGAAAACACTCCAATACAAGAAGCGACGATGCTCAAACCATCTCTTTTAAGTGCTTTGTGCGCACTCCTACTCACCGCCGACGAGGTCGATCTGAAAAATACGCACCTTGTCAACGAAACGGCGTACATTACCAGTCAATGCTACACGAAAACCGAGGACGAACGAAATCCGAACATCCTTCACAACCCCTGTTTTAGTTGCCACAGTAAAAATAAAATCCCCAACTACACGCTTTACGACGATGATTTACAACTGGCATACGATTTTCCGGCTCCCGCACTGAAAAATCCGTGGAGCAATCTCTTTTTAGACCGAAGTGAAGCGGTACGCAACATCGGCGACGCGGAAATCTTGCGCTACGTCAGGGAAGACAATTACCGAAGGGACGGCAAAATCATTTTAAAAGAGAAACTCGCACATCTTCCTTCGGCTTGGGATGCCGACGATAACGGCGTTTGGGACGGGTATGTTCCCGATTGTTATTTTTCTTTCGACCGCGAAGGGTTCGATAAAGACCCAAACGGTGCGTACACGGGATGGCGGGCTTTTGCCTATTACCCTTTTTTAGGAACGTTTTGGCCGACAAACGGTAGCACCGACGACGTGATGATTCGCCTCGCTCCGCCTTTTCAAGAAGATGAAAATGGAAAGTTCGATAAAGAGGTTTACGCACTCAACCTTCTGATCGTCGAAGCACTCATCAAACAAAAAAGCCTTGCGATCGACCCCGTGGACGAAAAGCGTTACGGCGTCGATTTGAACCAAAACGGCATTCTCGATATCGCACGTGAAATCGTCTTTCATTGGGAACAACCGACGTACGACGCCACGACGATGAAACTGTCACACTTTAGCATGAGTTACGTCGGTAAAGCGAAAGCTTTGTTAACGTCCAACGATTACCTCATCGCGCCGGGACTTTACCCTAAAGATACGGAGTTTCTTCACTCGGTTCGCTATATCGACGTCAGCCCGAAAGGCGAAATCGTCTTAGCCCCTCGTATGAAAGAGCTTCGCTACGCTAAAAAACTCTTTTGGTATCCCTACTTTCAGCTCTCAAACGCCGGAATGGAAGAGGTCAAAGAAAAAGAAAGCTCACCCGATAACGTCGACAAATATGTCGGCAACATCGAAACGGGGCTGAACAATAAACTCGGTTGGTACTATCAAGGTTTTATCGAAGACGCTAAAGGCGAACTGCGTCCGCAAAGTTACGAAGAGACGCTTTTTTGTATGGGGTGTCACAGCAATATCGGAGCGACCGCCGATAGCACGTTTGTGTTTCAACGAAAATTTGAAAAAGGAACGTATCAAAACGGTTGGTACCATTGGAGTGAAAAAGGGTTTAAAAATATTCGCGATCGAATGTTGCCTAACGGAGAAAGCGAATACGTCCGCTACCTCAAAAACAACAATGCCGGCGACGAATTTAGAGACAATCGCGAGATTATGGAGAAGTTTTTCGTTAAAGGTTGGGAAAAAGACGAAGCGAACATTCAAAAAGAGTTGCTCGCTAAGCTTGAAAATCCCAACGTACGCCTAGATGCGTTTTGGAAGCTTAAAAAAGAGGCGATCAAACGCCTGCAAAACGATATATCGTATCTGCTTTTGCCCTCCGTTTCCCGTGCGCTAACGCTCGATAAAGCTTATAAGATCATCGTTGAAGAGCAAAGTTTTCGTTACGGTCGAGATGCACATGTCGCTCCCGTAACAAACGTGCACAAAGAGGTCAAATCCAAACAAATGACGCACCTTGAAAAGATCGAGCAATAGAAGTGATTTTTGACTAACCGCAAAATAAAATCTTTTCATAGATAAAAATCGGTTATAATCTAACACCACCACTTTAAAGGAGACATCATGGCAAAGAAGATTTTGTTTATCGTCGGAGATTTCGTAGAGGACTACGAGATTATGGTGCCTTTCCAAGCATTGGCGGCCGTCGGTCACCGCGTTACCGCCGTCTGCCCTAAGAAAAAAGCGGGCGAGTTCGTGCGCACCGCCGTGCATGATTTCGAGGGCGACCAAACTTACAGCGAAAAGCCCGGTCACAATTTTACGCTTAACGGCACGTTCGACGACATTCATGCCGCCGACTTCGACGCTTTGGTCATCCCCGGAGGTAGAGCACCCGAATACCTCAGACTCGACCCGAAAGTCTTAGAGCTTGTGCGCCACTTTGCCGCGACCGCTAAACCCATCGCCGCCATCTGCCACGGTGCGCAACTCCTAGCCGCCGCCGACGTTTTGGGCGGGAAAAGTTGTTCCGCTTACCCCGCATGCGCTCCCGAAGTCACCAAAGCAGGCGGAACGTACACGTCCATCGAAGTCACCGAAGCCGCCGTAGACGGCAATCTCGTCACCGCTCCGGCTTGGCCTGCCCACCCGCAATGGATTGCCAAATTTTTAGAAGTTTTGGGGACGAAAATTACCTTATAACCTTTACATGTAAGAAAAGAGAAGTTCCGTTCTCTTTTCTTACGCAACGCCTTTAAAGCATCTCTCACGTAACGACAAAAGGAGAAAACCGGTATGTTACGCATAGGAATTTACATCTACGACAACGTTGAAGTGCTCGATTTTGCCGGACCTTTCGAGGTTTTTACGACGGCTTCGCGAGTCTTTTTAAAACATGCAAAAGGTACGGATGCACCTTTTGAAGTCGTCACGATCGCGCGTACGAAAGAGGCAATTCGCGCACGCGCAGGATTGGTCATCGACCCTGACTTTACGATCGATAACCACCCGAAACTTGACGCGCTTTTGATTCCGGGCGGCGTCGTAGACGAAGAGCTCAAAAGCCGCTCTTTGCAACAGTGGATTCAAAAAACCGTACCGACGACACGGCTTAGTGCTTCCGTTTGCACGGGTGCTTTTTTATTGGCACGAGCGGGATTGCTTGAAGGGAAAAAAGCGACCACGCATTGGGAAGATATCGACGATTTAAAAGCGATGTTTCCCCATACGAACGTCGTCAAAAACGTCCGATGGGTCGATGAAGGGCATATTATCACGTCTGCGGGTATCTCGGCAGGCATCGATATGAGCTTGCATTTGGTACGTCGGCTTGTCGACAACGACTTAGCCGAAAAAACGGCACGCCAGTTGGAATTCGACTGGACGCAAAACGGCTCATAAGAGACAATGATGTCGTTTATCTCTCATTTAGATCATCTGGTTTTAACCGTCGCCGACATCGAAGAAAGTATCGCGTTTTACACGCGTGTTTTAGGTATGGAAGAAATCACTTTTAAAGGTAGAAAAGCGTTAAAATTTGCTCAGGGCAAAATCAACCTTCACCAAATCGGACACGAATTTGAGCCCAAAGCCGCACACCCGACCGCAGGTTCAAGCGATCTTTGTTTTATCACCCAAACGCCCGTCGAAGAAGTTTTAACGCATCTGCTAACCTGCAATGTCGCATGCATCGAAGGTCCCGTCAAACGAACGGGTGCAAAAGCGGAACTACTCTCCGTCTACTTTCGCGACCCCGACGGGAATCTGATCGAAGTCGCGAATGAGGTAGGCTAAATTTTTAAAAGAAAAGCTACAAATTTAACTTGTTAAAAAATCAATTATGCTCTATTTTCTTTTAAATTTAATGTTTTAAATAGCCCATCATGTATTCGATATACTAATGAATCAATAAAGCCCTGAGTATTATAAACACATTTATATCTCCAATAATTTTGTTCTCCTAATTTAAATCCTATTACAGAGTTATTAAATAAAAACTTTAAATGCTCAAGAACATCAGAATTAGAATAATCTTTGCTTAGAATGTTTTCTTGAACAAAAAATTTAACAATATCTTCTTTAGAAAAAATATTCATGCCGTTATTTTGAAAAGCAGATAAATAATTTTTAAAATATGGTTTTTGAACACTCCATTCGTCAATGAGCTCTCTTTGCAACCACTCACTATATTGAGGTTCTGCAGAATAAATTGATTCTATAGTCAGATATTTAATATCTGAAGTTTGTTTTTGCGCTTCTCCAAAAGGATCATTGTTTGATTCTTTCATAGAAGTTATTATTTTTGAAAAAAAACAAACAAAATCACGAGGACGGAACATTGTTCTTTTTAAAATATAGTTTGTAGGAGTCAAACGCTGACGCATTTCTTCTTTATCAAATAGACTATCTAAATCTTGAATTATTGACTGATTATTGCAACTGGCAAAATAATTTATTCTACGAAGTAGCATATTAATTAAACTATCTTTATCCCATTTTAAAAGAGAGCCACAATCTTCGCGTAATTTATTTTTATCGTTCACTGGAAGTACTTCAAAAATATCTTCTCTAATAAAGATAATTGGTCTAATAAAACCATCATACTTAGCCGTTATAGAATCTGCAGCTGCAATTAAACCGGTGATTATTTTTTCACTAATATTTTTAGATACACTATCCCACGCTTCGTCAATTCTATCAAAGCAAATAAAAATTCTTTCTTCTCTTCTTGTTCTTATAGCAGACATCAAAGCTTGCTCTAGGAATTTTATTAATCCTTCAATATTATACACAAGTGCTGATTTTAAATCCTCGTTTTGTTCAACTTCATGAAATTCTACTTCGCCAACACCAAGTTCAATCGAGTTTAATGAGCCATCACTAATATCAAGACCTCCTTTAGGTAATTTTAACTTGGAAAGTTTAAAAATTTTGTTCTTTACAAAATCCATCATTGATGGAATTGGTCCGCTAAAAATTTTTTCTAGAACTTGTTTTGCTGTTTTAATTTCCTTAGAAGCATTTTCTTTTGTTCCTAAATAATTAATAACTAATAAGAAAAAAATAAATCTCCATGAGTCTTTATATACTAAAGATTCGGCAGCAGAAGCTCTAGATAACATAGAATGTACATTCCAGCTATAATCATCCATTGAAATGGGAATAATTGTATCCTGTGAACCAATAAATTGTGATGGATTGTCTGTGAAATACTTAAATAATGCTGTTTTTCCAGCACCCTTACGTCCTAATAAAAGAAAATGTTTTTTATTTTTAATAACAGTATCAAGAGTCCCATTATCATAAAAATAACTAGAAAGATTTTCATCTCTCTCTGAAGAAAGACTACCAACATTGATCCAATCATATATATGACTCATAATATCTCCCAATAATCAATAGATGTATTTTGAAGTGCTTTTAATGATGATATCATAAAAAAATATAATTTTAACAAATACTCAAAATATTCAAAGCTAAAAAGATCATGTTTAACTTCCTTCTTTACATGTAAGAAAATAAAACTAATTCAACGTAAACGGTACGCTCATGCATGTCAGTCCCGCTTCGGCTTTGACAAACTCGCCGATGTTACATGAATCGACCGTGTAGCCGAGCGATTTGACAAGGGCGATGCTTTTGGGAAACGCTTCGTTCATGCAAAGAATGTCGCCTATTTTGAGCACGTTTGCGCCGAAAGGTTCGTCGTCCGGAACGGCGATTTGCGTCAAACCTTCAAAGGCATTAGCGTCGACCCACGCGGCGTTGATAAGAAGCGTCTTTTCATCCAGCGCGGTGCATCCGGTTTTGAGGTGCAAACACCCCGTGACTTTGACGGGCGTTACGGTGTATCCGTAAGGTTTGATGATGGCTTCCAGTGCTTGGATGCCTTCGGTGTTCGTGCGAGGCGACTCGCCGACAAAGATTTTTTTACCGATTTTGAGCACGTCGCCGCCTTCGATCTTGGCTGGCAATTCGATCTTCGAGACGTTTCGGTACTTGGCAAACTCTTTTGCCATCGCTTCGCTCTCTTTACGGCGCGATTCTACGCCCATGGAGGTCAAAACGGCGATCTCGTCAAAAACGATGATGGGGTCTTCCACGAACACGCTATCGGGGCAATCCAAATTTTCGTCCAAAACAACGACGTTTGCGCCGCATCGTTCCAACATAGCGCGGTATGCCGCGTGTTGGGCATTGGCTTTTGGCATATCGATCGGTTCGCTTTCTAAAAAGGTGAGTTCACAGCTTTGCAGTTTTGCAGAGGGCAGATGGGTTATCGCGTACAGCATTAAAAAAACTCCAATTCTTCTTCATCGCTCGAAGGCGTGAGCAACATCTCAAATTGGATAATGCTCGAAAAAAGCGATGCGTCTAAGTAGTGAATATCCACGGCGGTTTTTTCTTTTAAAACCGCGTTCGTCCACGCGACCAAATCCTCGACGATCGCATTTAAAATCACTAAAATTTTCTTATGATCGCCGTGCGTCGCCAGCGAAGACATATGTGTCGACAGTAAAGAAGAGAGCTTTGAGAGGGTAAATCCCAAGTCTCGAAATTCATGGTTTTTTTCCAAAACGGCGGCATAGGCTTGAAGTTGTTCGTTTACATGTAAGAAATACGCCTCGTCGTGCGCGATCGTTTCATCTTGCACGCTTTGGGCAAGATCGTCGCAACTTTCCAATATATCTTGAATATCCAATTCGTCGATGCTTCCCTCGGCACAAAAATCAACGGCGTTTATTTTCACCGCATCTTCGTAGTGCATCTTTTGCATATCCGAAGAGAGAACCTCCGAATCGTAGATGAAAAACTCCTCTTTGCTCTCGTTTTCTTTGGCGAACGATTCGTAAACGAACTGCTCGATGCTCTCGATATTTTTTCCGAAGCGGTCTTCGTTTTCGAAATGCTTTTGATTCCACACTCTGCACAAAGTAAAATAGAGCGAATAAAACTCTCTAAGATTTTCAATCGGAATAAACTTCGCTTTATGCTTAAGCGCACCCTCTTCGATGTAAGCCCGCGCTCTTTTGAGATTAGCGTAGATATAAACGGTCAGCTTCGACACGGCAAGGTTGTGAACTTTTGCCACTTCGGGGTCTAAAAGATACTCCGCAAGCCTCGGATCTTCGATAATAAATTTTTCAAACGGTAAAACGACGTCGTCTACCAATGCCTCAAGATTTTTCCTGCTAATTCCCATACCGACCCTTTCCGTTCAAAATCAAAAAAAGCATTGTAGCATAGCTTTAAAGTCTCACGCTCTTTTTCTTTTAAGCCGAATCGAAGTAGCATACAGACGAGCGAACACAAAGGAGATACGATGAACGACCCCGTGCTTTCCTTATCCGAATTAGAAGCCCTCGACGCTTATTGGCGCGCGGCAAACTATCTTTCCGTCGGACAAATTTACCTTTTGGACAACCCGCTTTTAAAAGAGCCTTTAGCTTTAAAACATATCAAACCGCGCCTTTTAGGGCATTGGGGCACGACGCCGGGACTCAATTTTATTTACGCGCATATGAACCGACTCATCCTCAAATACGACCTCAACGCTTTGTTTATCGCGGGACCGGGACACGGAGGTCCCGCCGTAGTCGCCAATACCTATTTGGAAGGCACGTATAGCGAATTTTATCCCGACATTACCCGCGACGGAACAGGGCTTCAAAAGCTTTTTAAACAGTTTTCGTTTCCCGGAGGCATTCCCAGCCACGCCGCACCTGAAACGCCCGGTTCCATTCACGAAGGAGGCGAATTGGGCTATGCGCTTTCGCATGCGTACGGGGCGGTTTTCGACAATCCCGATCTGATCGCATGTTGCGTGGTCGGAGACGGTGAAGCGGAAACCGGAGCGTTGGCGACTGCATGGCACTCGAACAAATTTTTAAACCCAAAACGCGACGGTGCGGTACTTCCGATCTTGCATCTCAACGGCTACAAAATCGCCAATCCGACCGTTTTGGCACGCATCTCGCACGATGAGCTTGAAAAACTTTTTATCGGTTACGGCTACGAGCCTTTTTTTGTCGAAGGCGACGAGCCTATGAAGATGCATCAACGTATGGCGGACATTTTAGAAACCGTTACGCTGAAAATCAGAACGATTCAACATCAAGCACGAAGCGAAGGCAAAATGGCGCGCCCTATGTGGCCGATGATCGTGCTTAGAACCCCTAAAGGCTGGAGCGGTCCCAAAGAAGTGGACGGACTTCCGACCGAGGGATCATGGCGTTCGCACCAAGTCCCGCTTGCCAATCTCGAGCACAATCCCGAACATATCGCCGTCCTTGAACGTTGGCTCAAAAGCTATCGCCCCGAGGAGCTTTTCGACGAGAACGGTACGCTTGTCGCAAAGCTTACCGCGTTAGCACCCAAAGCCAATCGACGCATGGGAGCCAATCCCCACGCTAACGGCGGCGTACTTTTAAAACCTTTGGCTCTGCCCCGCTTTAGCGATTACGGCGTTGCCATCGACGCGCACGGTGCGACGACCGCCGAATCGACCCGCGTTTTGGGCAATTTTTTACGCGACGTTATGAAAGACAATTCCGATACGTTTCGCGTTTTCGGTCCTGACGAGACGGCATCGAATCGGCTCAGCGCACTCTTTGAAGTCACCGAACGCGCGTGGATGGGGGAGCGTTACGATACCGACGATCATTTGGCACCGCATGGGCGTGTGATGGAGATTCTCTCCGAACATACATGTCAAGGCTGGCTTGAGGGCTATTTGCTCACGGGAAGACACGGCTTTTTCTCGTGCTACGAAGCGTTTATCCACATTATCGACTCGATGTTCAACCAACACGCCAAATGGCTCAAAGTCACGAGCCGCGAAATCCCGTGGCGCAAACCTATCGCCTCGCTCAACTATCTTTTGACTTCGCATGTTTGGCGACAAGATCACAATGGCTTTTCGCACCAAGACCCCGGATTTATCGACGTCGTCGTCAATAAAAAAGCATACATTATCAACGTCTATTTTCCGCCCGATGCCAACACGCTCTTACATGTAGCTTCACGCTGTTTAAGCAGTTACGATGCGATCAACGTCATTGTCGCCGGAAAACAACCCGAATTGCAATGGCTGGGCATCGAAGAAGCGGTGCTTCATTGCGAAAAAGGGATGGACGTTTGGGCGTGGGCTAGCAACGACGCAAATCAAACACCCGACGTCGTGATGGCGTGTTGCGGCGACGTTCCGACCTTGGAGACGCTTGCCGCCGTGACGCTTTTGCGAACGCTTGTGCCGGAATTGGTCGTGCGCGTGGTCAATGTCGTCGATTTGATGTGCCTGCAAAAAGAACATCCCCACGGTTTTAGCGATGAAGCGTTCGACGCACTTTTTCCCAAAGACGTACCGTGCATCTTCGCGTATCACGGTTATCCGTGGCTGATTCATCGTTTGACGTACAAAAGAGCGTTTCACGACCACTTACATGTCAGAGGCTACAAAGAAGAGGGAACAACCACGACGCCTTTTGATATGGTCGTTTTAAACGATATGGATCGCTTTCATTTGGTCATGGACGTCATGGAACGCGTCGTGAAAATGCACCCTTATGCCGAGGCGATCCAAGCGTTGATGCGCGAAAAACTGCGATGCCATCAAGAGTACATCCAAACGTACGGTCAAGATATGCCCGAAATCCGAGAATGGCAATGGAAACCTTACGTTTAATCTACTGTGCTACGATACGCTTTTCAAAACACACCAAGGATACACGATGAAATCTATGCTAGTACTGCTTTTCGCCTTTTTAACGCTTTTTGCCGCCGACAAGAGTTACGAATACGGCGATTTGGAAGAGCGACACGACGGTCTTTTAATCGAGGTTAAAACCCACAATCTCGCCAACGGCGTCGGAAAATTTTACTACGCTTCGGGAAAACTCCGCGGCGAGACGCCTTTTAAAGACGGTAAACGCGAAGGTATGGGAAAAACGTATTATGAAAGCGGCGAACTCCAAGGCGAAGCACCTTTTAAAAACGACGTGATCGAAGGCGTTAAAAAGAGCTATTTCACGTCCGGCCGTCTGCAAAGCGAAACACCGTTTCAAAACGACCAAGCCGAGGGCGTCGCCACCCTTTATTACGAGTCTGGAAAAATCCAAAGCCAAACGCCTTTTCATGCCAATAAAGTCGAAGGCGTCGCCAAGATTTTTGACGAAAGCGGTCAACTCTCTTACGAAATAACGTTTGAGCACAGCGTCGCTCAAAAAGGTTTCGCCTACGATGCCAAAGGCTCCAAAACCCCGATGAGTGAAGAGCAGCTCAAAACGGTCGGATTATAAGACCGTTTTTGCCATCGCCTGCATATTTTTTGCGCTGACATGTAAAGCCTCAAGCTCTTCGGGGAGGAGCTTGTAGCTTAAAATTTTTGTCGCTCCTTTGCGCGTCACGACGACCGGAACGTTCAGTACGACATCGCTTAAACCGTACTCGCCTTGCAAGTAAACGCCTAAAGGAAGGACGGAATGTTCGTCGTTGGCAATCGCACGAATAATGCGAAAGACGCTTGCGGCGGTACTGTGATTGGTATTGCCTTTATGCTTAAAGACCTCAAATCCCGCGTTAATCACGTCTTGGTAAATCTGTGCGCGATCGAGTAACGCTAAACCGTTGAGTTCGCAAAACGTATCGACGTCGAGTCCGCAAATATTGCAAATACTCCACGGAAGCGTACTTCCTTTACCGTGTTCACCCAAGATATACCCGTTGATATTTTTAGGATCGATCCCTACTTTTTTGCTGACGATTTTCATAAAACGCGCCGTATCGACCAAGGTTCCCGCGCTAATAAGCCGCTCTTGGGGGTACAATCCCTCTTTATACGCGATGTGCGTTAAAACGTCGACGGGATTCGTCACCATAATGACGATCGCTTGCGGCGCATACGTGTAAAGTTCGTGAATAATTTTCTGAATCAGCGCGGCGTTTTCTCCTAAAAGCTCATCCCTGCTTTGTCCCTCTTTGAGCGTAATACCCGCCGTCACGACGATAACGTCGCAATGCGCGCAATCAACATAATCGCCGCTGTGCAAATGGGTATTTCGGGCATACGTAAACGACTCTACAAACGAAAAATCCGCCACTTCGCCTTGTGCTTTTTCTTGATTGCGATTGACCAAAACGATCTCGCTCGTACTGCCTAACGTTAAGAGGTAATTCACCAATTCGACACCCACGCCGCCCGCTCCGATAATTCCAACGCGCATCTTCTCTTCCTTCATAAAAAAGGAAAAGTATAGCACGCTTGCGATCAAAAAAGATCGTAAAAATTAAGCATGTTCAGAGCTGATCGGCAGAAACGGGGCGACTCAAAAAATAGCCTTGAAAGAAACGACACCCCATGTCGCATAAGAGTGCGTATTGCTCGGGTGTTTCTACGCCTTCGGCAACGACGTCGAGATGAAATTGCCTGCCGATACCCAAAATCGTCTGTACCAAAATCACGTCGGCAGAATCAAACGTCAAATCGCGAATAAACGTTTTATCGATTTTGAGCTCATGAATCGGGAGACGTTTCAAGTAGGCTAACGAAGAGTATCCCGTTCCGAAATCGTCGATTGAAAAGGAGATACCGAGTTTGCTTAAGGTGTGGATTTTACGTAACGAACTTTTGAGATCCTGAATCAAAAGGCTCTCGGTCAATTCAAAACGCACTTTGGTCGGGTCGCATTGCACGCGCACGAGCAACGCTTGGACGGTCGGAATAAAATCCTCTTGTTCGAATTGCTTAACGCTGATATTGATCGAAAGCTGCCAACGGCATTTCAGAGGCTCTTTTTCCCAGCGTTTAAGCTCTTGAAACGCTTCGGTAAGTATCCAGTTTCCAAGCGGTACGATCAATCCGCTCTCTTCTGAGAGCGCGATAAAACGATCCGGCGCGACTTCGCCTTCGCCCTCTTTGTGCCAACGAACCAAAGCCTCCGCGCCTATCACGCTTGCGGGCGCATCTTTCGCGTCGCTCGTCCACTGTTTTTGGTACACCAAACGCATATGTCCCAAAGCAATCGCATCGCGTAATTGACCCAATAAATCGACTTTCTCTTCCAATTTGCGTTGAATCGACGGGTTAAAAAAAGAAACCGTATTGCGCCCTGCTTTTTTCGCTTCGTATAAGGCATTATCGGCGTATTGAATGATCTGATCGACCGTGTACTCGCCTTGGTCAAAAACGACGATACCGACGCTGAACGTCAAAAGAAAGGTATGCCCTTGCACTTCCAAAGGTTCGCAAAGCACTTTGAGAAACGATGCGACGTGCCGACGCATTTGGGTTAAGGTATCCTCAAACGTACCGAATTGCGAGTGTAAGACGATGGCGAACTCATCGCCGTTTAAATGCTCCAACTCCGAAAATTTCACCAAGGACGCCAAGCGTTTCGTGATCGAAAACAACACTGCATCGCCGATCGTATACCCGTATACGTGATTGATCGTTTTAAAATGGTCGATATCAAGTAAGCATAACGCGCTTAAACTTTGATGCAACGCGTTATAGCGCATGGCTTCATGAAGCATCGCATGTAAAAACAAAAAACGATTAGGAAACTGCGCTAAAAAATAACGCTTCAAAGGAAAACGCGTCTGCGTCTTTTTTTGCAACACCAAAAGAACTAAAGTGCACCCGTTTGAATGCAAAAGTCTTTGATAAACGACGACGGGAACGCATTCGCCCCGTAGGTCCAATAAGGTCGAGTATTGCGGACAATCCTTTTGAAAGACCAAGCGTTCATCTGCAAAAAACGTGAGAACGCTTGGGTGTGAACGCGCCTTGTCGAAAGAAGCCAAGGTGTCTTGAAGCGACCGACTGAGTGCTAGTACGCGGTACGCTTCGTCGCAAACCAAAACACCCTCGCAAAAGAGTTCGGGCATCGCATCGCAAGAAGCGACGACGTGTTCCGCCGTCTCTTTAATCAACGGTGTTTGCCGTGGTTTTCCCGTCGCATACGGCGTCGTCATGGTCTCACGCTCACGCCGTTTTAAACTCGGAAAGCGTCACGCTGAGCCCCTCGGACAACTTTGCCAGATGTTCGGCGGCGGAAGCGACCTCTTCGACGCTACGGGCATTGGTATTGGAGAGTTGGCTAATGTTTTGGATGCGCGCAATCACCTCGGAGGTTTTGATACGCCCCGTTTTGGTATCTTCCACCGTTTGATGCGCCATCACTTTCGCTTCGTCCATATTGTTCACCGTTTGAATCATTGAACTTTGCGCACTTTGCGCTTTCTCGCCCAACGCTTTGATCTGCGTTGCTCCCGTTTTCATCATCTCTGCCGTCGTATTGACCGACTGAACGATAATCGCCACCGTAGCGTTACTTTCTATCAAACTTTTTTGCGTTCGCTCGGCTAACTTTCGAACCTCATCGGCAACGACGGCAAATCCGCGTCCGTGATCTCCCGCACGCGCGGCTTCAATCGCGGCATTGAGTGCTAAAAGGTTGGTCTGTTCGGCAATATCCGCGATAACCGATAAAATTTGCTTCACTTGTTCGACGTCGCGATCCAGTTGTTCCAAACGCGTCGACAAATCCATTTGCGTGACCACAACTTCCTGTAAATCGGTCGAAACGGTTAAAACTTCCTGTGCCGAGCTTTGCAATTCGGTGGCGACTTTGCTAATCAGCAATCCCGAATGATGAGAACTCTCTTCGCTTTTAAGTAAAATTTCCGCTACGGCCTTGGTCGCTTGCGTCGTCTCTTCGACGTCTTTAGCGGTCTCTTCGCTTCGAACGCCTATTTGCATCGACGTACTGGAAAGCTCCTCGGAGACCGCCGCATTTTCGACCGCCGTCTTTTTAGCATCGTCCAATGCTTTTGCCAATTGCTTTAAAAGGTGGTTGAGCACGGAGGTAATCTGCGAAATTTCATCTTTATTTCCCGTGTCGATCACGTAATGCAAATCTTTATGCTCTTCAATGTAACGACACCCTTCGATCGCTTTTTCGATAGCACGGCGAATCGCTCGGTTGATCACGAAAAAAATAAAAGACGCAACGATAAAAACCGCAAACGCAAACGCAAGACCCGTCGTTTTCGATTGATCCAACTCGTCAAACGAACGTTTTTCGATCTGTTCTACCAAAGTCTTGACCGACTCTAAGGTTTTATAATAATACGTATTGGCGTCTTGACTGATTTGTTCCAATCTTTTTCCGTCCGCCGAAGCGCGAAATTCCGCCGTTTTCATTGTGTCTTTATACCGTCCGACCAATGCGAAACGCTCTAAATTGACTTTATGGTACGCTTCAAGCGTTTGACGCGCATCGTGAAGCATTTTTTGCGTCTCTTCGCTTTTCAATAAAGGAAGCAACGCTTCGACTTGTTCTAAAACCGCTCGGTACGTTTTGGTGTAATTATCGAGCATTCGCTCTTCGTAAAAAATTTGATAGCCCCTCGTATGGACCGCAAGCTGAGAGCTAAGCATCTGCATCTCTCCGGCGCGCTTAATCTTATCCGCCGCAATTTTGGCTCCGTCGGTATTGTGCGAAAGCAAATACCCTAAACTCACGATAGCAACTAAAAAAACCAAGAACAAAAAAATCAATTTGGCACGAATCGTCTGAAGCATAGAAGTCCTTCGATGAGAGGTTTGAACGCTTGTTTTTCCATGCATTGCGGCGTAAAACACGTTTTTTGCTTTACATGTAAAAACGCTATTCTTTGAAAAGCATTGGAAAAATCATACATGTACTTTCGTCCCAAAAGCGTCATTGATTTTTCTTTGCGTTATGACTTTAATATGACTTTCGTATGCTAGAATTTAAGAGCATCCACTTATAATGGTTATCCGAATTTGGACTCAAGGACTTACCGTGCAAAGCAATCTTCTCATGATGAAACATAAATCGATTTTATTCGTCGAAGATGATCTCATCGTAAGCACGCATATCGCAAGCACGCTTCAAATGCTCTTTCGCAACGTTTATTGCGCTCAAAACGGCGAAGAGGGATTTAACATGTACGAAGATTCCCGTCCCGATATCGTTTTGACGGATATTCAGATGCCTCGTCAAGACGGTATGAAGCTGATAACGCAGATCCGCCGTATCGATTATGCGACGCCGATCGTAATTTTGACCGGATACGACGACAAACACCTCATTTTAAAAGCCGCCAATCTCGCCGTCGACGGCTATTTAATTAAACCGGTCGAGTTCTCGTCGCTCGTAAAGACGCTTTCACAGGCGATCAAACGCATGCACAACACACCCAACCTTATCACGCTCAACGAACATCTTTTTTTCAACCGCGATACTAAAGAATTTTATTATAATAATGCGATTTATCGTCTGAGCACCAAAGAGTTAGAACTGGTCGAACTCTTGATCGACAATCACCACCGTATTCTCTCCAAACAGGCCATTGAACTCTCCTTATGGAACCGCGACATCCCTTGTGAATCGGCCGTCAAGAACTTGGTTTTGCGCATTCGAAAAAAACTCGGAGATACGCTGATCTTTTCACAAAGAGGCCTTGGATATCGCATCAACATCAACGACGCACGGTATTTCGGCGACATGGGGTGACGGGCGTTTCCCTGCCGAAAACTTCACACTCAAAGCGACCGTTTTTATGAAATATTGGGTCTTTCTTTTTTGCTTCCTTACGCCTTTCTTATACGGTAGTGAAATTCCGCAACCGACCAGACCATGTCTTGAAAACGTCTCTTTTTTACGCGATACCGCCGCGTTATCGCACAAGGACGCATTAATGCTCCTTCGCTACGGTACGTACCGCTCGTTACCGAATGAAGCGATCAGCTTCGGTGCCGACGATGCGACGTATTGGGTTGCGTTTAGTCTTGCACCCAACCCTTCGCAACGTTTTTACGTGGAGTTTCTGTACGATCAACTCAGCCGCGTCGAAAGCTTCGTGTACGACGACGATCGACTCGTACATACCTCGATCAACGGCAATACCGTCCCGATCGAACAACGAGAAGTGCAACATCCCTCCACCCGCTTTGTGTTGCTCTCGTCGGAAACAACACTGACGTATCTTTTTAAGATCAACTCGCACCGCCCTTTAATCCTTGCGCTTCACGTCGGAACGCAAGCCGAATTAGACTACCAAACCTATCAAAACGTTTTGCCGATTATCTTTTTTTTAGGCGGCGTCATTTTGGTTTTTTTCGTCAATTTGATGCTTTTTTACGAATTTAAGATGAAAGCTTACGGCTATTATGCACTGTACCTGATGAGCGTATGTTTCTTTGTTTTGTGCGTCAATAATTTTTGCGTTTATGCCCTGCACGCCTCCGAGAGTTTAGATCAATGGCTCAAAACGCTCAGTATTACCGGAGTGTACGTTTCCATGCTACTCTTTACGATCCACGTGCTGGATTTGCGACGCTTTTCGTTGTTTTGGTTAAAGTCGACCTATCTTTTTTGTTGTGCGGTGGCACTTTTGTTTCCGCTCCTTTTAGCCTACCGTATGCTTTTTGCGATTTTCGCGACGAGTGCGCTTATTCTTCCGCTTTATACCCTTTTGATCGCCTTTTTTGCCGTCTTGAAGCGTATGCAATTTTCCGTTTTATACACGATCGGACTCTTCGGCTTTCACGCGGGTATGCTGGTGTATTGGTTAACGCAAATGGGATTTATACCGCTTTTCCCGTTGGCTAAAACGAGCATTATCGTCGGCAGTTTTTGGGAAATGATTTTTTTTATTTGGATATTGGTTTTAAAAAGTAAACAGACGCAAAGGCAGTATCATCATGCTTTAATGCGCATTCGTGAAAAAGAACAAGAACAACTCAATAATGCAAAATTCATCTCGATCGGTCGTACGATCGGCAACGTTACCCATCAATGGAGGCAACCGCTGAATGCTTTGGGTGCCGTTTTAACACACGTCAAAGCTTCGCTTCTTTTGCACAATACGGTACGAAAACAACCGATTCTAGACTCCATCGACACAAGTTTTGAAATACTTCAACACCTTTCCGAAACGATCGACACTTTTTACCGCTTTTTATTGAAAGCTAAAAGTAACGATCAAACGTTTTGCGTCTCCAAGCAAATGGAAATTTTGCTCCATATGCTCTCCTTTTCCTTTAAAAACCTCGGTATCGAAATACAACTGCGTATCCAAAGCGACGCTATACTGTTGGGAAATGCCAACGAATTTATGCAAGCGATTTTAAATATCCTGCAAAACGCGAAAGATCAATTTGAGATCGTTCGCGTACCGCATCCTCTGATCCGTATCGTCGTCAAACAACGATGTTGCCGATGCCGTATCGTCATTATCGATAATGCCGGAGGGATTCGTATTCGTCCGATTGAGAGGATTTTTCTTCCGCATGTCTGTGCCAAGGCGGATAATTCGGGAATTGGGTTGTTTTTGGTCAAAGAGATTGTCGAAAAACGTTTTCACGGGACGATTAGCGTTCGCAACTATCCTAAAGGTGCGCTCTTTATCATACGGCTTCCGACGATTGAATGAAAAACAAAGAAGAAACGTTCGGATCGGGCAATCCGAACGTTTAAGTTAAAACAAGTAGGTAATCACAAAAAGGAGGTTTGTGTCTTGACACTGAAAGTATAATCGTTTAGCGTAAACAAGACGTGAATCCTTTTTAAACAAACGGTAAATCGTAACGAAAAATCGTATCGTTAAAAGCGATATATGATCGCCAAATACCCCGAAAGCATGTAACGATCATCGACGATAGGGCTTTGATAAATCGTACTATCCAATCGTTTGTATTCGACATTGGCAAGCATCGACCACGTTTTACTCAATGCGAACACCTCGCTCAAACCGATAAAAGGATTGAATGCTCCGTCGGCATCATAACGCGCGCGTGAAGGTGTCGCCTCTTTGGCTTTCACGCCGTAATAATACGTACTCTTTTTATCGCTGAGATATTCAGCCCCCGCGTACAAAGACAAGCCTTGATTAAACGTTTCAAAAAGCGTGTAGTTATACGCGACATTGAAAGTATACCCGTTTGAGGCTTCACTGACGTCGTGCGAGAAAGTCGTGGCAAAAAAGCTTTTTTCAAATGTGTATTTCATACGAAGAGCACCCTCGATCGACATGTGACGATTGTCCATACCTTTAAGCGCGTCGCTGTCTTTGCTTCGGTATCCCAAAAGTACGGGGAGTGCCATCACGCTGAGTTGCAAGTTTTCGGTATCGTAAATATTATACCCCGCATTAATGCCTTCGACAAAAACACTTTTGTAGTTCAGTTCAATATCGGGCAAAGGAATCGTTATGCTCGAAATACCTTTATAAGGACTCATACCGGAAGAGACTCCCACACCCATTTGCACGGACGACTCGTCGTTTCCGGCATACGCGCTCATGACAAAAACGGATAACGCGCATATTAATTTTTTTTTCATTATCGTCACTCCATAGCAATTTAAATTGAGGTATTTTAGAGTATCACCCTACAGGTTTTATAGTAAAAAAACGAACAAATACGAGTATAATGTACCTCGTTAAAGTTGTGAAGGAATCATGCAATGTTTTTAGATTCGGGGATTCCGCCCCAAGGAAAGTATGTCAAAACATTTCCCGCACATCCCTCACTCTTACCTTATATTCACTCCTACGTTTCGATTATTAGCGAAATCGACGATACCAAAGAGCAGTACATTACCCGTTTTTTTCCTTCCTTTATGACGCAGTTCGTGTTTGACTTTTACGGAAGCGTGAATGAAGTCGTCGACCAAAACGATGTGCTGTTAAACATCGAAAAAGGAACGTACGTTAAAAGCGGTATCGGTACGTGGATGGATTTTTTCCAAACAAAGAGTTCGTCAACCAAGCGTTCAATTAAAAGTTTTAAAGTCACGCTCTATCCGCATGTCTTATACGAAGTATTCGGTCTATCTCCTTTTGAAATTCGTAACGACGATCTCACGATTCAAGACGTATGGGGAAAACAAGAGGGCACGTGGCTTTTTGAAGAATTAGAAACGATGGACACGACGGAGGGTATGATCGAGGTCTTTGAACGCTACTTTTTCAAACAATTAGCCCGAAAATTTTCGTCAAAAAAAGAGCTTAAACCTTATCTGTGCCACAAAGTAGAATATGCTTCCATTCGAGCATTATCACGTGAATGCGGCTACTCTGAGCGTTGGCTCCAAAAACAATACCTCGAAGTTTTCGGCGAATCATTCAAACAGATACAAAGTAATACACGTTTTATCAAATCACTCAGACAGATCAATAACGCGGTTCTTCGGGGCGAAAAGCATCTCAAATTTATCAACATCGCCTACGAATGCGATTATTTCGATCAGACGCATTTTATCAAAGCCTTTAAAAACTACACGGGGTTAACCCCTTCATACTACTTTGACGCATTTCGAGACAAAATTCCCTTTTCATGGTTGTGGTAAAAGTTTTGCGAGAGCTTTTGACACGTCGGGTTTGAGGAATCAGAACTCATACATAAAAGCTTCTTCGCTTTGCGTTTTATTATCTAAACAAGAACCGTTCAAAACTCAATTAAGTAAACAAGCCTTTCTCCTCTGTCTGTAGAAACGGTAGTCTCGTATTTGAGCCCAAGTTTTTCTATGCATTTTATAGATGCGAAGTTTTGAGGATAAACGGTTGCGACGGCCCTTGTTTTCAATAAGGTATTTTTAATAAATTCAATTTGTGCTTTACCGATTTCACCCGCATATCCTAGTCCCCAAAATTTTTTTGCTAAGATAAAACCAAATTCATAGTCGTCTCTTCCCAAATAAGGACAAGGTAGAACACCTGCCAAACCAATTATTTCTTTTGTCATATTGTTTTCTATAACTTTTAAGCCTATTTGTTTTACATATTCGTATACGTTTTGCTCTGAAATAACATCTTTTCCAAAAGTATATCGGACGACATCTTGATCCCTAAAAATAAATTCATATAAAGTTGTATCATCTTCTCGGTTTATTTCTCTCAGCCTTAATCTTTCTGTTTTCATTATGGATTCTTTATCTATTTTTGAAGGGTATTTTATAAGAAAATCTCTTAACCTCTAAGCATCACGAACGTAAAAAGGTATAAGCTTTTAGTGAGTTATAAACCAATAAACGAGCAAAGTTTCAGTATTATTTAAGAAGTCTGTAGAGTGTGTCGGATTGAATGAAAAGAAAGTGGCTCCGGATGCTGGGTTCGAACCAGCGACCAAGTGATTAACAGTCACCTACTCTACCGCTGAGCTAATCCGGAACAATCTGAATGAGGTCGAAATTATAGTCAAAAAAAAATGTCTTGTCAAGACATATCAAGGCTTCTTCTAAAAAAATACTAAAAAACATAAAATGTCACTGCTGCATTCAAGAGAAGGTAAGACGAAAGAGTGTAGGATTAAACGATTTAATTCTTAACGACTAAGGAGTCTCCATGCAAAAGAAACTGATCGGTTTGGCATTGGCGGGAACGCTCAGCGTTCCTATGTTGGCGGCGGAATTCATTACGATCGGCACGGGCGGCGTTACGGGAACGTACTATCCCACAGGCGGTGCGATTTGTCAAATGGTCAACAAAAACAAAAAAGAGACCAATATCCGTTGTTCCGTAGAATCCACCGGCGGATCGGTCTATAACGTTAACACGATCAAAGCGGGCGAGTTGGATTTCGGTATCTCTCAAAGCGATACGGCGTACCAAGCGTATAAAGGCGAAGGTAAATTTGAAGGTGCGGCATCCGTGCCCGAACTTCGTAGTGCGATTGCGATTTATCCGGAACTTTTGGCACTGGTCGTCAGCCAAAAATCGGGCATTAAAACCATGGCGGATCTTAAAGGTAAAAAGCTCAATTTAGACTCTCCGGGATCGGGAACCAACATGACGGTCGACGTCGTCTTTGAAGCTTTGGGTATCAAGCGCTCCGACTTAGCACTTGCCAACGAACTCAAATCTACCGAAGGTCCGACGATGCTTCAAGACAACCATATCGACGGTTATTTCTTCGTAGCGGGTCACCCGACGGCCAACATTAAAGACGCCGCCAATTCCGTAGATATTAACATCGTGCCGATTGAAGGTCCCGCTATCGACGCATTGGTCAAAAAATACCCTTACTACGCCAAAGGTATCATTTCCGGCACGTATTATAAAGGCGTTCCAAACGATGTTCCGAGTATCGGCGTCAAAGCGGTTCTCGTGACCAGCAGTAAAGTCAAAGACGAAGTCGTGTATCAAGTCGTCAAAACGATTTTAGACAATTTCGACAAATTTAAAGAGCTTCATCCCTCCTACAAAACGATCACGAAAGAGAGTCTGTTGGAAGGTTTAAGCGTACCTCAACATCCCGGTGCGATCAAAGCATTTAAAGAAGCGGGACTGTTAAAATAACTCTCAAAAAAGTTACATGTAAGGCTTTCAACCAGTCTTACATGTAAGACGGAAAGGTTTAGCGCGTGAAAACACTTGAAGAACGACTCGATGACGCAAAACTCATCAGCGAATTCGAAGGTCATAGAGACTTTGAAAGCAATACGTGGCACTACTGGTTTGTCGCCGTTATCGCTTTTTGCTGGTCTTTATACCAACTCTACATCGTTGTCGATCCGGGGAACAGTGCCCATGTAAGGGCAATTCACTTGGCATTCGGTCTTGCCCTTGCATTTTCAATGCACGCAATCAGTAAAAGTGCCAAACTTCGATCGACGATCACATGGTATGATTTTCTTTTTATGATCATCGGCGTTGCCGCGGTTTTATACCAATGGTACGCCTACAAAGAACTTGCGATGCGCGCAGGTGCATGGACGCAAACCGACATTATCGTGGGAATCGCTACGATTTTGATCGTTCTTGAAGCTTCGCGAAGGGTTATGGGGCTTCCTTTGATGCTCGCCGCGGTTTTGTTCTTGCTCTACGACTATTTTGGTCCGTACCTTCCCGATATGATCGCCCATAAAGGCGCGAGCGTCACTAAAATTATGGGGCAAATGGTTTTAACGACGGAGGGAATTTTCGGCGTTCCGCTCGGCGTAAGCGCGAGTTTCGTCTTTTTATTCGTCCTTTTCGGCGCATTGCTCGATCGAGCCGGAGCGGGTGAATATTTTATCAAAGTCTCCTACACCATTTTAGGCAAATACGACGGAGGTCCGGCAAAGGCCGCCGTTGCGGCTTCGGGAATGTTCGGTATGATCTCCGGCTCTTCCATCGCCAACACCGTCACGGTCGGTACGTTTACGATTCCGCTGATGAAACGCCTCGGATTTAGCGCGCATAAAGCCGCCGCCGTTGAAACGGCCGCTTCGGTCAACGGGCAATTGATGCCTCCTATTATGGGTGCAGCGGCGTTTATTATGGCGGAATTTTTAGGTTTGGATTATACCGACATCGTTTTTGCGGCGTTTATTCCGGCGTTTACCTGTTATGCGGCTCTTTTTTATATCGTTCATATCGAAGCTAAGAAGCAAGGGCTTAAAGGTGAAGATGCAAGCGTTTTAGGTCGAACGTGGCCTATTTTTATTCGGGGCATTCACTACCTCATTCCGATCTTCTTTTTGATTTATACCTTGATCGTTTTAAGACAGTCCGCACAAAGTGCGGCTTTTAGCGCCATTATGTTTTTGATGCTCATCATGGTCGTTCAAAAACCGTTTAAAGCATACCTCAATCAAGAAAAAATCACGCGTAGCGTTATTCTTTCAGGCTTCGCCGACATCGGATACGGTATGGTCGCCGGAGCAAAAAATATGGTCTCTATCGCCGTGGCAACCGCCGTTGCCGGCATTATCGTCGGTTCGGTTACGCTTACGGGTATCGGTTTGGTTTTGGCCGAAGTTATCGACAACCTCTCAGGCGGATACATCGTCGCGGTTTTGTTTATGACGGCGTTCGTATCGTTAATTTTAGGTATGGGACTTCCGACGACGGCAAATTACATCGTTATGGCGGCATTGACCGCGCCGATTATTATGGAGTTGGCGGGAAATAACGGTTATTTGATTCCGACGATTGCGGCGCATATGTTCGTCTTTTATTTCGGTATCTTAGCCGACGACACGCCTCCTGTAGGCATGGCGGCATACGCTTCAGCGGCCATTGCAAAAAGCGATCCGATCATTACGGGCATTCAGTCGTTTATCTACGACATACGAACGGGTATTTTACCGTTTATGTTCTTTTTCAACAATGAGCTTTTACTGATCAGCGGTGTCGATCCCAACGATCCCAACGATGCTTCCAAATGGCAATGGATTAC
This sequence comes from Sulfurospirillum sp. UBA4058, assembly GCA_002382085.1. Taxonomy (GTDB): domain Bacteria; phylum Campylobacterota; class Campylobacteria; order Campylobacterales; family Sulfurospirillaceae; genus Sulfurospirillum. The sequence goes on from DFZK01000010.1 coordinate 51,726, forward strand.
CAATCCGTTTGAAATCACACTCATTTTCGGCGGAGCCGTACTCGGTATGTTTGCCTTTACGTCGGCAACGCAAGGGTTTATTTTGAAAAAAATCACTACGATCGAGCGCATCGGATTGATCGTAGTCATTCCGTTTTTAATGCTTCCCAAACTCGTTGCCGCTAAGCTTGGATTGCCGAGTCATTACGTCGCTTACGCAATCGGTCTTGGCATTTACGGCTGTATCTATTTCAATCAACGCTTCTGGTTAAAAAGACATCAAGAAGCCGTTGCGTAAATCGGTAGCGGACAAACCCGTCCGCTACACGACTTTGTAAAAATCGACCCCCGCAATATTTTTGACATATAAACGTTTTTCGCTAAGCAAACGATTCAGACAAGCAAGACTCTGTTCATCGAAACAAAAAGCAACGTCTTCTGCACTTTGAGGCCTACGCTTGAGCAGTTCTAAAATCTCCTCTTCGCTAAAATGACGCTTAGGTGCATCGTAATTTTTACGGTATGCGATGTTGACATGTAACCCTTCCAAAACACTTGAAAGCTCGATCAAACGCTCGATGCTCACGCCTTTAACCGTGTATGCCGGAGGACGATCGATCGTTCCTACGTCGATGCGGTCGGGGCATATTTTACGTAAAGCCGCACTGAGGGCTTCAAATTGCGCTTGCGTATCGTTAAGCCCTTCGACGACCAATATCTCGATCACCAATTCGCCGTGATAGCGTTTTCGAAACGCCTGCATTCCTTCGATGATGCTTTCGATCGTAATGCCTTTACGGGCACGATCCAGCTTTTTAAAACAAGACGACGTTGCACAATCCAGCGAAAGCTTGACGATATCCAACGGCAAAAGTGCTTCTTGAATGAAAGGATCATTGATTGTCGATCCGTTCGAGAGAATCAGCAGTTTCGGACGTTCAGGCAGTGCATGCATCGCTTCGATCAAAGGTCTCAAATCGGGATACAACGTAGGTTCTCCGTTGGCGGTCAGCGTAACGACGTCGAGATTGCGATGCGTTTGCAAGGCTTTTTGCAATGCCTCCAAGACGCTCGAAACACTCGGCGCATCGTTGATCGTATCAACCGTTTTTGCCCCTTTAAGTTCGCAATACAGACAATCAAAGTTACATTGCTTCGTCGAAGGACTTAAATCGATGCCGAGAGATTGCCCGAAGCGTCTAGAGGTAATGGGCCCAAAAATAATCTGGCTAATGGGAAATCCTTTACATGTAAAGACGTTTGCCCTTCAAAAAGGGCAAACATGGGGTTAAATGCGTGTGAGCGTTTGGACCTGTTGAATGAAATATTTGGCGTGTTCCACGGGAATGTCCGGCAAAATACCGTGTCCGAGATTGAAGATATGTCGTTCGTTTTTCATCACGTCGACGATGTGAGCAATGCCCTCGTCGATGGCTTTTTTAGAATAAAGTCGGGTCGGTTCCATATTACCCTGAAGAACGTATTTGCTTCCTAGCTTTGCCTTAGCAAGTTCGATAGGCGTCGACCAATCCACGCCGAAGACGTCAAATTCACCGTCGATTTTATCGAGATAACCGCTAATGCCCTTCGGAAATAAAATGACCGGTACATGCGGGAATTTTGCTTTTAAATACGCACTGATCTCCGTCATATACGACCAACTGAACTCAAAGTAAGCACTCTCTTCCAATGCTTGCGCCCATGAGTCAAAAATCATCACGACGTTTGCACCGTTTTCGATCTGCCTTTGCATATAGCCTTTAATCACTTCGGTCACTTTTTTCAAAAGGGCATGTATCAATTGCGGGTTGGAATAGATCATCTTTTTGACAAGTGCATACGTTTTCGTGCCTTGACCTTCGATCATATACGTCGCAAGCGTCCACGGCGCACCGCAAAAACCGATCAACGCTTTATCGGCGGCGAGCTTGCCTCGAATCAGACGAATCGTCTCGTAAACGTATTCTAAGCCCTCGATCGCTTTTTGAACGTCCAGCTGATCAAGGTCGGCTTGATTTTGAATCGGATGTGAAAAAACGGGACCTTCGCCTTTTAAAAATTGCAAGTCCATGCCCATTTCCAAAGGCACGACCAAAATATCGCTAAACAAAATTGCGGCATCCACACCCAAAATATCCACGGGCTGAAGCGTCACTTCACACGCTTTTTGCGGGTCTTTGCACAACGAAAGAAAGTCTCCGGCTTGTGCTCTCACTTCCATGTATTCGGGTAAATAACGTCCGGCTTGGCGCATCATCCATACGGGCGTATACGCCGTTTTTTTTCCAAAACACGCATCGACAAAAATCATTAATGTTTCCCCCCGTTTTTATGAAGAAAATAGAGCCCCAAAGAGAGCGCCAAAATCGAAAACGAAAGGTAAAGCATCTCTAAAGCACCTTTATACTCGGCATGAAGGACGCGTTGAAAAAAGCTGACGATCAAAACCATCACGATAACTTTTGCGATTTTATCTTTCAGTTCGTCTAAAGAGCTAACGTACAAAATTTTATCGCCGCCCGTACCCTTGGCTACGTCGATCTCGGAGACAAACAACTCGTAAATACCGAAGCCGAAAATCAGCAATACGACGGCAATCAAATAAAGATCGATCGCACCGATAATATCCGCAACGATGTCGGCGTGAAAATTTTCGGGATGAAATCCCGCAAAAAAATACTGATACGTCTGGATTAAAACGTGGTACAAATCGGCACTGGCTAAAAAGAAAAGTGCAAATGCCGCTAAAATACTAAAAATGACCGCTAAAAGGGTCATCAGTCTTGTCGACCACAACCCTTTCTCAAATAGTTTCTCAAACATTAAGCCTCTTCTCTTTGAATCCATTTTTGAGCGATTCTTACCGCATTGGTTGCGGCACCCACGCGAATTTGGTCGGCGACACACCATAAATGAAGCACGTTATCGCGGTTAATATCTTTACGAATACGTCCGACGTACGTTTCGTTGGTATCGGTCGAAATAATCGGCATCGGATACTCTTTTTTTGCAGGATTGTCGATTACCACGACGTTTTCGGCATTTTGGAGTGCAGCAACCGCTTTTTCGACGTTCACGTCTTTTTCAAAATGAATCGTAATCGCTTCCGAATGGCTTCGCATAACGGGAACTCTAACGCACGTTGCACTGATTTCCATCGTTTTACCCAAGATTTTCTGGGTTTCGTTCACCATTTTCATCTCTTCTTTGGTATAGTCGTTTTCCAAGAAAACGTCGATGTGAGGAATAACGTTTAACGCAATTTGGTGTGCAAACGTTTTAGGTTCGCACTGATCCAATTTAAACGCAAAAAAGTCTTGCATTTGATTGACCAACTCTTCCATACCGCCCTTGCCCGCACCGCTGACGGCTTGATACGTCGCAACGTCCACGCGCGTAATGTTAAACAATTCGTCCAAAGGCTTTAACACCTGTACCATCTGAATCGTGGAACAGTTCGGATTGGCGATAATACCTCGATTTTGCCATTCATCGATCGCTTCGGGATTGCACTCGGGAACAACCAAAGGAACGTCGGGATCCATTCTAAAATGGCTGGTATTGTCGATCACGACCGCTCCCGCTTCTGCCGCGTAAGGTGCGTAATGCGCGGAAATATCGCCGCCGGCACTAAAAAATGCTATCTCGACATCGTTCTCTTCAAACGATTGTTCCGTCAATTCTAAAACTTTATAAGTTTTATCTTTAAATTCGATTTCAATACCCACGCTTTTGCTACTTGCCAAGGGGACTAAATTATTGACGGGAAAATCCACTTCTTCAAGAACCCTAAACAGTTCTTCGCCAACCGCACCCGTCGCTCCGACAACGGCTACATTGTACTTTTTCATCCATTTACCTTTTTATGATGTGAGACTTTTTTAATAACCCAATAACGCTATTAAGTTATCAAAAAAGTCTAAATATCTTGCCTTTTTAGGCACTAAACCAACTGCGACTCTCTAAAAAGAGGTCTTCTTTGCTGATGGCTTCGCTATCGCTCAAAATAACGGCACGTTCGACGACCGAAATAAGCTCGCGAATATTTCCCGGCCAACGATAGCTCATCAGCGTCTCAGTCGCTTCTTCGGAAAAATAACGTTTTTCAAGACCGTATTTTTGAATGACGCGTGCCAAAACCATTTCGCCGATCGGTAAAATTTCCTCTTTTCGTTGACGAAGCGGAGGAATTTCCACGGGAATCGTATTGAGCCTGTAGTAGAGATCTTCTCTAAAACGTCCCTCTTTAATACTTTTTTTAATATCCGCATTGGTAGCGGATACGATACGCACGTCGATGGGAATTTCTTTAGTACCTCCCACGCGTACCATCACGCGCTCTTGAATCACGCGTAGCAGTTTCGCTTGAAGCATAATCGGCATCTCGCCGATTTCGTCTAAAAAGAGCGTACCGCCGTTGGCAACTTCAAAATAGCCTTTTTTTTCACTCGTTGCATCGGTAAATGCACCTTTCTCATAACCGAACAACTCGCTTTCTAAAAGATTTTCCGGGATCGCCGCCATATTGATCGCCACAAATGCATTTTTTGCCCTCGGCGAATTTTTATGCACGTAATTGGCAAAAAGCTCTTTCCCGACGCCGCTCTCACCCAAAAGCAAAACGCTAACATCGGTTTTCGCGGCTTTTTTGGCGATATTCAACGCTTTATCCAACTCCGGCGACGTCGCAACGAAATCGCCGTCATTTTCATTCATATCTTCTGTTTTTTCGGGGTTTTCTTTCACTTTCGTACGAATTTTATCGTGGCGTTTAATCGCCTCGACCAAAGTTTCGATTTCAAAAGGTTTCGTTAAAAAATCTTTGACGCCCAAACGTACCGACTCTATCGCGCGACTCAGCGTTGCATTGCCCGTAATAACGATAATATCGTATTGTCCGTCAAGTTTTTTGATAAACTCGATTCCGTCCATACCGGGCATATTGATATCCGTGACGATCAAATCGACGTTTCGGTCAATTTTTTTTAAAGCATCGATTGCACTTTTGTAGGTTGAAATTTTAAATTCTTCATACTCCCCGAGTGCTATTTCGAGGGATTTTCTCATGTTAATATCGTCTTCTACAATCACAACGTGCATCTGCGGTATGTCCTAAAAAAGTTTTACCTAACCGCATTTATGGTAGCAAATTCATCTTTAAAGTCTACTGTAAAGCGCACCGGCTCGATGATTAATTCGACTCTGTCTTGTTGATGTTTGAGGTTACGTTCGTTCAAAGAGAGCATATGCGTCGAGAGTCGATAGAAACAAGGCAAAATCGTATCAAAATGTTTTCGAAGAAACGCCTCTTTCGACAATGCCGTATCAAAAGGGAGAGAAATGGTACATAAAAGCGTCGATTGCCCGTCATAAGGAACCATGACGGGCGCAATATTTTTTTCTTCGTAAACGACAAGACCGTTTGAAGTGGCGATTTTATAAGAGAACCAAAAAAGATCACCGCTAAAGAGTGCTTGCGTACCGAGTGCTATTAGTATGCAAAAAGCTCTTGCCACCTGCGTCCGCTCATGGAGACTTCCATTCTCACGCTGTAAAGCCCGTCTTTAAACGTTGCATCCGTCACAACCGCGTCTTTGATCAACGCATTGACTTGCGCCGTCACGCGAGAGTCGCGTAACATCGCGTCCCTGACGGTTTCGGTAGAGTTGATTTTTACGCCGTACAATTTCTCGCCGAGTTGACGATAGCCGTCGGTAATCGCCGCGCGTTTTGCCAAGGCAATCGCTTGTGCGGGAGAAACCGTATTTTGCGGTGCAATACCCTCACCGTAAACGACAATCGATTTATCGCTATTAAAATCGTACAATGCCGCTTTAGGGTCTTTGACGGGTTCTTCTTTTTTCGCCGCACATCCCACGATGAGAAGCAATACACATAAGCTTGCCGTACATGTCACAAGTCTTTTCAACATAGCTACGCCTTTTTAGAATTTTTTAATGAAAAGCAACTACTATTCCACCTCATCGACCGCTCCGGTTTCCTCCGGAAGTAAAGAAGCTCCGTTGTTCTCTCCGCTTTCGTCATCGAGCATATCCGTCTCTTCGTCTTCTTCCTTCGGACAACGTGCAATACTGGCTACCACGTCGCTTCCTTCGATCGAAACCACTTTAACGCCGCTCGTATTACGTCCCGCTTTGCGAATCGTTTCCATATCGACGCGAATCATTTTACCGCTACTGCTTAACGCCATCAAATCTTTGTCTTCGTCGACAATAACGACACCGACTAAATCGGCCGTTTTTGCCGTAAGTTTCATCGCGATGACGCCCTTTCCGCCGCGATTTTGCAAACGGTATTCTTCGGCGGTCGTTCGCTTACCGATACCTTTTTCCGTAACGGTCAAAAGCTCTTCTTGATCGTTATAAATTACCGCGGCACCGACGACGCAATCGTTTTCTTCTTTAAAACGAATTCCCGTAACACCGCGTGCGGTTCTGCCGATCTCGCGTGCATCGCTCACTTCAAAGCGGATACACATGCCCTTTTTCGTCACGATAAAGAGGAATTGTGCCTCTTGGGTTACGATTTTTGCGGTCACCAAACCGTCGTCGTCGTCCAAAGTAATCGCACGAACGCCTACGGAGCGAATATTTTTAAATTCGCTTAAATTCGTACGTTTGATAATACCGTTTTTCGTAAAGAAGGCTAGCGATTTGGTCTCGTCAAAATCGGTCGTCGGAATGATCGCCATAATTTTTTCGTCGGCTTGAAGCTGAATGAGGTTCACGACCGCTTTACCTTTTGCCGTACGACTGCCTTCTGGAATTTTATAGACTTTAAGCCAATAAAGCTGTCCTTTATCCGTTACGAACATCAACGTATCGTGCGTATCGGAGACGAAGAAGCTTTCGATAAAGTCGTCGTCGTACGTCGTAACGGCGATTTTACCTTTTCCGCCGCGTTTTTGTTTTTCATACTGTTTAAGAGGAACGCGTTTGATGTAACCGCGGTGCGTAATGGTAACGACCATCGGTTCGTTCGCGATCAAATCTTCCACGTCGATGTCGTCGTAGTCGTCTACGATTTCGGTAATACGTTTGGATTTGAATTTGTCTTTAAGCTCGAGCAACTCTTCTTTAATCAAATCGTTCAATAAGGCTTCACTGCGTAAAATATCGCTTAAGCGTTGAATTTCTTTGAGCAACTCTGCCAATTCATTTTCGATTTTATCGCGCTCTAAGCCCGTTAAGCGTTGTAAACGCATATCTAAAATCGCGCCCGCTTGAACCTCGCTTAAGTGAAAACGCTCGATCAAGCCTTCTTTGGCACTTTTCGTATCGGCACTGCCTTTAATCAACGCGATGATCTCGTCGATGTTATCCAAGGCAATTTTCAGACCTTCTAAAATGTGCGCTTTGGCTTTGGCTTTTTCAAGATCGAAAATCGTACGTCGGATAATAACCGTTTTTCGGTGGCGTAAAAAGAGTTGCAACAACTCGATCAACGTGAAAATTTTCGGTTCTTTATTGTAAATCGCCAATAAAATAACGCCGAACGTTACTTCCATATTGGTCGATTTATAAAGATTATTTAAAACGATGTCGCTCATCGCTTCGCGTTTAAGTTCGATGACCAAACGAATACCGTCACGGTCACTTTCGTCTCTGATTTCGCTGATACCCTCAATCATCTTTTCTTTGACAAGAGCGACGATTTGCTCGATCAAACGGACTTTATTGACTTGATACGGTAGTTCGTCTAAGACGATAATGTCTTTATTGCCTTTTTTCTCGATGTGCGTTTTAGCACGAATTCGCACGCGACCTCGTCCGGTGCGATACGCTTCGATGATGCCTTTTTTACCGAAAATAATACCGCTGGTCGGGAAATCGGGGCCTTTGATAAATTCCATAATCTCTTCAAGCGTGGCTTCGGGATTGTCGATGAGCAATAAAAGACCGTCTAAGAGTTCGTCCAAACAGTGCGGAGGAATGTTGGTCGCCATACCGACGGCGATACCGCTTGAACCGTTAAGCAACAAATTGGGAACGCGGCTTGGAAGGACGTCGGGCTCCACCATACTATCGTCGTAGTTAGGCACGAAATCAACGGTGTCTTTGTCTAGATCGCGTAAAAGCTCTTCCGCAAGCGGAGTCATACGCGCTTCGGTATAACGCATCGCAGCGGCATTATCGCCGTCGATGGAGCCGAAGTTTCCTTGACCGTCGACCATCGGAATACGCATCGAAAAGGGTTGTGCCATACGAACGAGCGCATCGTAAACAGCCGTATCGCCGTGCGGGTGGTACTTACCGATAACGTCACCGACGATACGTGCCGATTTTTTATACGGACTTCGAGAAGAGACCGCAAGATCGTTCATCGCGTATAAAATACGTCGGTGAACCGGTTTGAGACCGTCTCTAGCATCGGGAAGCGCACGCCCGATGATAACGCTCATCGAATAATCAAGGTAGCTCGTCTTGATCGACTCTTCGATGTTAATCGTTTTGATATCTTGGTTGGCATCAAAAATAGTATCCATTCATTAACCTTACAATATAAATTAATTTGATTATACTTTACTTTTCTTTTGTTTTCCATAGGGGTCAGGGCTAAACTTTTAACTTTTGAGGATTTTACTGACTCCAGCAACGCTTAAAAGCAAATACCGTGCGATCTCGCTTTTACTGTAGCCGTCCGCGTAAGCTTTTTTGATCGCATCGTTACGTTCTGTTTTATGCGTCGCATACGTAAAATGAGCTGCGAGTTCTTTGACATGTAAAGAGACAATCGCATCGTCTTCTTTTTTATAGCGCGTACGATGAAATTGCTCAACCAACGTGCGTTCGTTATCGCTTAAAGGAATTGCCAATAAGTTAAACAACTCACCCGTAGGGTAGTTTCTCAAAACGAAAGAATTTTGCAAAAATACGGGAATCGCATCTTTTAAAATCGCGTAAGACGCACAATAAGGGTAAAGACCTATTTTAGAGCATATTCCGGCTTTAACGGGGTTGTTTTCGATGTATTTGAACAACGTCAAAAGATAGTTTTCATCCAAAACATACCATGATTTATACCGATCTTGCCACAAATGCCCTACGCGATTATGCCGCTTGTTAAAATACGAAGCGTACTGTGAATTGAGCTGACGCATCGCCGATGAGAGATTTTCACGCTTATTTTCAACCAAAAGATGGTAATGATTGTCCATCAGGCAAAACGAATGAATGTTAAGTTTGAACTCGCGTGCGATGCTTGCCATCAGCTCAATAAACTTTACTTTATCGTTTTCGTCTTCAAAAACATTGCCTTTGGCAACACCCCGATTGTACACATGATGATACCCTAAATTTTCGATACGCAATCTTCGCGGCATACTTACTCTTTTTTTGCTAGAATTATAACACGAAACGCTAAAAAGTAAAAAGTTTAGCCCTGACCCCTTTTTGAGAGAAAACCGATGAATGAAACCGTTTTAAAAGTTATAACGATTATAGCCATCCTGATTATGTTTGTGCTGCTTTACGTTACGGGAATTGCCTTTGTCTTGAACCACTCAACGACCGGTACGCTTTTGGTACACAAACTTGCCGCACTGATCATTTTGATGCTCTTGGGTATCCATGCCTATTTGCGGCGTTGCACGATTCGAAGACTTTTACAAGAGTGCATTGCTATCGCACGCAATCAACATATTCGCCATGAAGATAACATCGGATTTTTAATCCATAATACTAAAAACCAATCCTTTCAAGACCTTTGTGCTTGGTTTGCGTATGACGTCTCTTCTTTGCGACAAAAACTCTTAGAAAATCACGTGAATATCAAAAATACGGAAGATACTCTCAAAAGGATTGCTAAAGAGAATAATAAAGATATATTTGAGATTTTTTTGCTGATGATGAAACTACATGTAGAAGAAAAAACTCCTTCAATCAAAGATTGACTCGTTTTTAAGGAGATTATTATTATGATTAAAAATAAAAATTAAAGGGCATAGATGATGAAAAAGTTAATACTCTTGGTCTTGTTAAATTCCGTTATCTTCGGATGGGATTGTAGCTACGTTAATAATACCGCGAACGTATCGGACGATCTTATATGCCGAAGAGCCGCTTATCTTGAAACATCGATCCATACGGACAACTACCGAGATAACACAAGTTTTAGCGTCTCTCAATTAAAAAATGAAAAACATAGCGAAGTCGTACAACTTTTGATGCAAGAAGCCGAAACGTGTTTCACTTCGTGTATGAAAGCATTAAAATCACGAAAATAAAAGCTTTTTCAAGACGATTCGAAGCGTACACGCCTCCGGTCGTCTTTTTCTATCAACGTACGCTTTAGACTCAAAACTCCGTATTTACCCCTCTTTGGCATCTGCCAACACCAGTGCGAACAAGACATTGACACCGTGCTTTTTGAGTGTTTCATGCGCCTCTTCCAACGTACTTCCCGTAGTGATAATGTCGTCGATCAAAATAGCGTCTATTTCACCTTTACATGTAACGATAAAATCCCGTTTATTGGCTTGCCTAAAGGCTCTGCTTTTACCCGAATAACTCTGATGGTTTTGTGCTCTTAAACTCCCGTACAACGGTGTTAAAAAAGGCTGGGTCGCTTTGGCTAAAATCGCGCTGTGCGAATAGCCGTGTCTCACATGATCGTCAATGGGAACGGCGCAAATGCCGCTTGGGAACTCAAAGGTTTTTAGAAACTCAAAAAAAGTGTGCTTTCCAAGTTGTGCGAAAATCTTTGCGCCGACATAGGTGTGTTTGGTGTGAAGCAATGGGGCAATGTCGTGATAGCCGTAGAAAGAATAGACTTTAAGTCCGCTCGGCAAAATTCGAAAAGCAGGCATTGGGGCTAAAATAGTTTGCAGGCACGTTTTGCAAAGCGGTTGCCAACTGAGCTTTAAACAAAGATGGCAACGCATGACATGTAAGAATCAGTCGATTTTAAGAATGGTTAAAAACGCTTCTTGCGGGAGTTGGACTTTCCCGATCGATTTCATACGCTTTTTACCCTCTTTTTGTTTTTCCAATAACTTTCGTTTACGGGTAATATCGCCGCCGTAACATTTCGCCGTGACGTTTTTTCCCATCGATTTGACGGTCTCTCTCGCGATGACTTTGTTACCGATGCTCGCTTGAATCGCCACTTCGAAAAGTTGTCGCGGAACGATCTCTTTCATCGCTTTGACAAAGTCGCGTCCTCTGCTTTGAGCACTAATGCGAGGTACGATAATCGAAAGGGCATCTACGACTTCGCCCGCCACTAAGACGTCGAGTTTGACCAGATCGCCCGCTTGATAGCCGATCGGCTCGTAATCAAAACTCGCGTATCCTTTACTGACCGACTTGAGCTTGTCGTAAAAATCCATCACGATTTCATTGAGCGGAATTTCATACTCCAAAAGCACGCGCTCGGGACTCAAATAGTCCATCTTTTTTTGAAGCCCGCGTTTGTTGTTCATCAAAATAATGATATTACCTAAAAATTCACTCGGCGTTAAAACGGTTGCTTTGACATAAGGCTCTTGAATCTCTTCGATCTCGTTAACCGGCGGTAATTCGCTGGGATTTTGAATATCCAAACTCGTACCTTTGGTCGTAACGACTTTATAGGTAACGGTCGGTGCGGTGGCAATCAAATCAAGATCAAACTCCCGCTCCAAACGCTCTTTGATGACTTCCATATGCAAAAGTCCCAAAAAGCCGACGCGAAAGCCAAAGCCAAGGGCGGCAGAGGTTTCAGGCTCGTATGAGATGCTTGAGTCATTGAGTTTGAGCTTATCTAACGCATCTCTGAGTTCTTCAAATTTGTCGGTTTCAATCGGATAAAGTCCGGCAAAAACGAACTGTTTGACTTGTTTAAAGCCGCCGACCGCTTCGGCGGTTTTGCGTTTGGCATCGGTAATCGTATCGCCGACTTGGACGTCGCCGACGTTTTTCAGACCCAAAACGACAATGCCCACTTCGCCCGTTTTAATTTCGTTTGTTTTTTGCATCGCCAAAGGGTGCGGGTACATGAGATTTAAAACTTCGTGTTTTTTACCCGTTCCCATGACGTAGACTTCCTGCCCCTTGACGATCGTCCCGTCGTAAACGCGTACCAAAGCCAAAGCTCCCAAATAGTTGTCAAACCAGCTATCGTAGATCAACGCTTTGGTCGGTGCATTTTCATCGCCCGTGGGGGCTGGGATTTTATCCACCAAGGTATCAAGCAGTTCTCTAATGCCGATACCGCTTTTTGCACTCACGCTTAGCGCCTCGGAACAATCAAGTCCGATGGTATGCTCGATTTCGTCTTTTACGCGTTCAGGATCCGCCGCGGGAAGGTCAATTTTATTAAGAACCGGAATAATTTCTAAGTTATTTTCTAAGGCGATGTATACATTGGCAATCGTTTGGGCTTCAACACCCTGAGAGGCATCGACCACTAAAAGTGCACCGTCGCTCGAAGCCAAGGAACGGCTCACTTCATACGAAAAATCCACGTGACCCGGAGTGTCGATAAGATTCAGAATATAGGGCTGTCCGTCTTTGATGTAGGTCAGACGTACGCTTTGTGCTTTGATGGTAATACCGCGCTCTTTTTCGATATCCATTGTGTCCATCATTTGCGTCGTCATTTCGCGTTCGCTGACCGCACCGCACTCTTGAATCAGACGATCGGCTAAGGTACTCTTACCGTGATCGATATGGGCAATGATTGAGAAGTTTCGAATACGACTCTGCATTAAATAAACAATCCGTTGACGCTTTCGTTATGGTACACACGACGAATTACTTCGGCAAATACCGGAGCAACGCTTAGCACTTTAATTTTTTCGCTCGCTTCTTTGAGAGGAATCGTATCGGTAACGATAAGTTCGTCCAACTCGCCTTTAGCGATTCGCTCATATGCAGGACCGCTCAAAACCGCATGCGTACAACATGCCATCACGCTTGTAGCACCTCTTTTCTTGAGCACTTCCGCCGCTTTGACGATCGTTCCCGCCGTATCGATCATATCGTCGACTAAAATGACGTCTTTACCGTTCACGTCGCCGATAATATTCATCACTTCCGATTCGTTAGCGCGCTCTCGGCGTTTATCGACGATGACCATATCGACGCCTAAGAGTTTGGCAAAACTACGTGCTCGTGCAACGCCGCCGATGTCGGGACTTGCAATAATAGGGCTTTTAAGGTTTTTAGCTTTGACATAGTCGTTGAAAACGATAGAGCCGTAAAGGTTATCGACGGGAATATCGAAGAAACCTTGGATTTGTCCGGCATGAAGATCGATCGTAACGACGCGGTCGATTCCCGCCGTTTGCATCATGTTGGCAACGAGTTTTGCCGTGATCGGAACGCGCGGTGCGGCTTTTCTGTCTTGTCTGGCATAACCGAAATAAGGAACGACAGCCGTAATACTGTTCGCGGAACTACGTCGTAACGCATCCGTCAAAATCAATAACTCCATTAAATTCACATTGGCCGGAGCACATGTAGGTTGAATGATAAAAACATCTTTCCCGCGAACGCTTTCGCTGATCTGTACGCTAATCTCACCGTCACTAAAACGTTTGATTTCAGCCGCCGACAAAGGGAGAGAAAGGTGTTTGGCAACGCGTTTAGCGAACTCGGGATTCGCCGTTCCGGCAAAGACTTTGTAGCCTCTCATAGTTGTGTATCCTTTAGCATCAAAAAAGTGTTTTATTCTATCTCAAAGGGACTTAAGAAAGCGTTAAGATTAAATTTTGCCGCATTAACATTCGCTTAACACTTTCATGCCATACTTTCAAAAGAGTTGTTGCAAAACTTTCTCTAATTATCCTAATCGGAGTTTTTTATGATTCGTCTACGCCGTTTGACCTCTTTATGTGTCGCTTTTTCGTTTTTAGCTATGAGTTATACGGGAATTTTGCTTTTTATCGCACCGAAAGGCCGTGTCGCTTACTGGACGGATTGGCATCTTTTAGGCTTGGATAAAACGCAATACACGAACTTACATGTAAGCTTTATGATTCTTTTTTTAATAGGCTCGATCGTGCATATATACCTGAACGTGCCGGCGTTACTGAGTTACCTTAAAACGAAAGCATCAACGTTTTCGTTTTTCAATAAAGAGTTGCTACTAGCATTGGCGTTCAATCTTTTCTTTTGGGTCGGAACGCTCTATTTTTGGCAACCTTTCGATGCCTTTTTGGACTTTTCCGATCAGCTTAAGAACTCTTGGGAGCAAAAAGCGGATTCAAAAGCACCTTACGGTCATGCCGAACTTTCAAGCTTAGAAGAGTTTGCGATGCGTACCAGCACACCGCTTTCTCAGCTGGTGCAAACCTTAACCGACGCACAGCTTAAAGCCGTCGATCCTTCCAAACGTATTATCGATATTGCTCAATCAAACGGCTACTCGCCCGCACAAATGTTCGGCTTGATGGCAAAACAAAAATCCGCTTCGACGTCATTACAAGAAGGCGGAGGATACGGTCGTTTAAGCCTTGAAGAAGCTTCCAAACGCCAAGGATTTTCGCTACCGCGTGCTCTTGTTTTTCTTCGCGAAAAAGGATTTGACGCACGTGAGACATCGACGCTCAAAGAGATTTCGGATGCGCTCAATACAAAACCTATGATGCTCTTAGAGCAGCTTAAAACGCTAGAAAAGGATTCCCAATGAAACGTTTTTTATGGCTATGCGCCTTTGCCTCTTTACTCTTAGCCGCCGATACGACGCGAGGACCGATGAGTTTTGACGATTTCGATACCAACAAAGACGGAACACTCAATCAAGAAGAGTTTGATGCGGCAAAAGCGCAACGTATGAGTGCAAGAGCCCAAGCGGGCGGAGGCATGAAAAATGCGGCGGATGCTCCCGATTTTGCTTATTTTGATATCAATCACGACGGAAAAGTAACCAAAGACGAGTTCCGTCAAAAGCAGTTGGAACGGCTTAAAAACAGACGTAATTAACGCAAGAGGCGTCTTTACGCCTCTTGTTTATCCACGACTTGAAATAACAATACCCAACACAATCAAAGCAAGACCCAGAATTTTATAAAGCGTCACACTCTCACTGAATAAAAAGACCGAAGAGACGAACACCACCACAAACGTCATTCCCATAAACGGATACGCGTAGCTCAGCTCAAACTTGGTCATCGCCGCCATCCAACAAAGAGAAGCGACAAACGCGGAGATAAAGCCACTTAAAATAAACGGGTCTAAAAAGAGCTTCAGAAGAAAAACGATTTTTTCAGCCGACGCATCGGGTAAATGCCCATGAAAAGGGATGCGCCATTTAATCACAAGCTGCCCGTAAACCGTGAAAAAAATCGTTCCAAAGATATATAAATGTGCCATTAACATGCACTCCATTTCATCAAAATGTCACAAACTGCGTCAATCTCTTCATTGGTAATACCATAATACAGTGGCAAACGAACCAGTCGTTCACTCTCTTTAGTCGTGTACACATCTTCGCCAAACATACGACCGTATTTAAGACCAGCAGGAGCGCTGTGAAGTGGCAAATAATGAAAAACTGCGCCGATATTTTGCGCTTTAAACTGCTCTAACAGAGCCGTTCTCGTCTCTAAATCTTTCACTTTAAAGTAGAACATGTGTGCGTTATGCACGCATCCCGCAGGAATAAAAGGAAGTTCAATCAACCCTTTTTTAGCCAAACCTTCAAGTTTTGTATAGTATATTTTCCACGCATTCAAACGGTGATTTTGAATCGCATCCACCTCTTCTAAATTGCCCCACAGATAAGCGGCTTGAAGTTCACTGGGTAGGTAACTGCTTCCGATGTCCATCCAACCGTATTTATCGACCATACCTCTAAAAAATTGGCTACGGTTCGTTCCTTTTTCGCGAATAATTTCCGCTCTTTGCGTAAATCGCTCATCGTTAATGAGCAACAATCCACCCTCACCACCGCTGGTGACATTTTTCGTTTCATGAAAACTAAACGCACCCAAATGTCCAATCGTTCCCAGTGGTTTGCCTTTGTAGGTTGCTTCAAAACCTTGCGCAGCATCTTCAACCACAAAAAGATTATGGCGGTTCGCGATATCCATAATAACATCCATATCGCATCCCACACCTGCATAATGCACAGGGGCAATCACTTTGGTTTTAGGGGTAATCGCCGCTTCAATCAAGCGCTCATCCATATTCATGGTCTCAGGTCGTACATCGATAAAGACGATTTTTGCCCCACGCAGTGCAAAGGCATCGGCAGTACTCACAAACGTGTAACTAGGCATGATGACTTCATCGCCCTCTTTGATGTCCAAAAGAAGTGCCGCCATCTCAAGTGCGTGCGTGCACGAAGGTGTGAGCAACGTTTTAGGACAACCATAGCGTTTTTCAAACCACTCTTGGGAGCGTTTACCAAAGGCACCATCGCCCGAAATTTTAAGGCTATTCATTGCCTCTAACACATACTTATCTTCGTTTCCTGTTCGTGGAGGTTTATTAAAATGAATCATTGTTTACTCTTAAATAAGTTTTATAGAGTTGTTGCAACTCTTGACACGCTTTTAGAGCCAAGCTCTAAAAACTACGCTAACGCTGAGTTCTCTTCGGCAGAGTGCCCGCGCACCTTTGGTGCTTTTTTATTTTAAATTCTCTTGACACGCCTTTAGAGCCAAGCTCTAAAAGCTACGCTAACGCTGAGTTCTCTTCGGCGGAAAGCCCGCGCACCTTTGGTGCTTTTAGTGACTACTTTTAAGAAAATTTTTGGCGTTTTCGCCTTCATTGAAAATGAGATCGATCACACTCACACCATGCTCAAACGGTGGAAACAGTTGATGGTATTCAGCATACCCACTGTAATCCATCCACTCAACGTTAATGCCAGCTGCTGTAAAAATGGATTCATCCAAATAATCTTTCGCCGCAGGCCCACTGAGATACGTCGTGGCACCCAAATCTTGATTGAGCGCTAAAAGTCGCTCACTCTTGCCATCGGCTAAGACAAATTCTCTGGAATCCCGAATGATCGTTTTAATCTCAAGCATCGAGCATATTGCATCAATAAAATGACGATTGATCTCGCTAATGCTCTCCATCGTTGCGCTCATATACAGCGCTTCAAACTGCTCTTTATACTCCTTAAAATGAGGCGCTTTGGCATAGCTTTGCGCGATGCTTCGCCAATGGTTCACGTTCCATTTGGGATCGGTAATTTTCGTTTCATTGATTTTTTGATGCAAACTCTCTTGACGCACAGGAATACTAAGCCATTGAAGCCCATTTTGAGTCTTGATTTTATTGCGATTGCGCCAGTCATTTTTGGTGTACTGCATATCATCGTACAAAACAAACTCGTCCACACTGCCAATAATGTCAAAATACCCCTTCCACGGGATATAATTGGATTGTAAAATTGCTATTTTTTTCATAAATTAAGTGTCTCTTGAATCACATAAAGAGGTCGTCGTTTGACCTCATCAAAAATCTTGCCGATGTAAAGCCCTGTAATGCCAATGATGGCAAACAGAAGTCCAAACATAAAAAACATCGACACCATCAAACTCGTCCAACCCTCAGCGGGTGTATGGTAAAAGAAGTAACGAATGACCAGCCAGCTCGCATACCCAAGGCTTGCTAATGCAATAAAAAATCCTAGTTGAATGGAAAGCCTGAGCGGTTTATTGGAGTGGGAAATAATCGAATCAATCGCCAAACGAAACAGTTTTGAAAAATTATACGAAGATTCGCCATGCGCACGGGGCGCATGTTCGATATCAATTTCAACTTTTTTAAATCCGACCATTTGGGCAAAAAGTAAAAAATCGCGGCTGTGTTCACGGTAACGGTTAATCGTCTTGACCACTTTGTGGGCATAAATGCCAAAATTGGCGATGCTATTATCGTGTTTGGTTTCGGTGAAGTACTCTAAAACGCGGTTAAACGCCATTGAGCCAAAACGTTTAATAAAACTATCTTGTCTTTGCACACGTCTTCCAAAAACGATGTCATAACCATCCAACGCTTTGTTGTAGAGCTTAATGATCTCTTCAGGTCTGTCTTGCAAATCGCAATCCATCACCACAACCCAATCACCTGTGGCATGATCAAGCCCCGCCGTAATGGCGTAATGTTGCCCAAAATTTCGGGAGAGGTTAATGCCTTTGACACGAGGATCTTTCGCGCATAGCATCGCAATGCGCTCCCACGAAGCTTGCGGACAGGCATCATTGACCAAAATGATCTCGAAGTTTTCAGTAATTTGGCTTAGTGTCTTTACAAGACGATCGTAGAGCTCAAACAGACACTCTTTACAGCCATAAATGGGAGAGATAACACTTATCTTGACAGACTCCACGCGACACCTTTACATGTAAATTAGGGAGCCGTCATTATACGCTTTTTCTTCCTAGCTTCTGCTTTAGCTCTCTTCACGTACAGCGGATTCTTTTCAAAAACAAAAAACGTATATTTATCATAATTAAACTGATCAATGGGATCGGGCATATTAAAATCTTTCATCGCGCGATACATATCATCAATATCTTCAGGAATCACCATAAAAAAGACTTTTCCATCGGTTGAATCTCTTTGGTACCAGCGGTCACTCGAGAGCCATTTGACCAGTTTCATGCCCTCGGTTTCGCTAAATTCAATCGGTCGAATATCAACCTCTCCATCGCTAAAAACCGTGTAAATATGTGAATCCCAATATTCTGCATAGCCAAAGTGAAGGTTTCGCGTCTTAAGCTCCTCCACCAAAGCGATGCGCTCATCGACAATACCTCTCCACTCTTTTGGGGAGACATAATTCCACGAAAGTCCGAGTGCAATCGTCAAACTAAGCGATAAGATCAATTTGATAAAGAGTGAAAAAAAGCGCCACATGATGACATTACAGACTAAGATCATCATCAAAAATGGCGAGATGTAACGAATATTATTGCGTGCTGCCCACGCATGTTCATGCAGTGCCGTTGTCGAATACAAGATATAAATAATCGCAAATCCCACATACGAGAAGAGCACAAAAAAGCGCTCCGTTGCACTCATCTGATAAAAAGATCGCTTTACATGTAATGCTGGAATAATCAAAACAAACGGATAAAGTGCAAATTTTAAAAGGGAGATGATCCCTTCGAGCGAAGAGGCTCGCACACCCTCTGTCCACTCAGCACCAATAAAATTAAGCAGTCCCAAAAGAGCATGTGCTGCGTGTACGGGTAAGATTTCAAGTGAAACCAAACCTGCATTGTTCGCACCTCCTGCTAAATGCAAGCCTTCTAAAAGATTAAAATGTGCCATGGCGGCAAGCACCATCACAATACAGGCGAACGCAAAAATAATGATTCGTTTAATGGATAAAAGGCGATACATCGCATGTTCAAATGTTTTTAGGCTATCGCGTGCAAAGTAGATACTCAGAGCCAATGCTCCAAAAAAAGGTGCGACATAGTAGACAAAAAAGCGTACAGGATTGGCAAGAACAAGCAGGTACAGCAAAATCATAAATACTATAAATGCTTTAATTTGCGTACTTTTACTAATCACATGAGGGCTGAGTTTTCGAAAGATAAACATAAATGCAATCATAAAAAGAAAATACCATGTGTACGCCGCTTCCCCGTAAAGCTCTCGCAGATACATCGGCGAGTATCCAATACAGACAACCACGCCTCCCATCACGCTGGAGGCTCGCGAGAGCATCAGCGAACGTAAAAAGAGGTAGATAAAGACGATCATAAAAACACTGACTTCAAAGACGGTAAACGCATGGGCAAAATAACCGTTTTTACCCGCGAGTACCCAAGGTATCACCAAAAGCTGCTTGTAAAAAACCCACAAATCGTTATTGACGTACCACCAATGGCTCGGAAAAAAGCTCTCGGCTTGTACGATCTCTTCGGCCAAGATATTCGCGATCGCCGCGTCGGAATTGAAAAAAGCGCGATAGGTTTTAAAAATATAAAAACTAATTTCGTAGAGCGTAAAGCCTAAAAGCAACAATGCTCCCAAAAAAGGGAGATTTTTTTTCAAAAGGGTTTTATAACAGAGTTTGTGAGGAGGCATCGTTTACTCTTGATTCGATAAATGCTCAATCGCTTTTTTGTAATAGCGACTCTCTTCCAAGCCTTCGGCTTTCAGGGCATTCGTATACACAACCAAGCGTTCGTCGATTTGACGAACGATTTCGTCGAAATCATCGGTGAGCGTTATTAAATTCACGTCTTCCTCTCGAATCACACGGTTCTCGACCATTGTCGTTTTGATAAAATCGTACAATTTTTCCCAATAGCTTTTACCGTATAAAAAGATACTAATCTGCGTAATTTTTCCCGTTTGCGTCAACGTCAAAGCTTCAAAAAGCTCATCCAACGTTCCAAATCCGCCCGGAAAGATAACATACGAAAGTGAATATTTAATTAACATCACTTTTCGAACGAAAAAATAGTCGAAGCTTAGATGCTTGGTCGTATAACGGTTACCCGATTGTTCGTGCGGCAGATTGATATTGAGTCCGATCGATTGTGCCTGTTTGGCATCAAATGCCCCTTTGTTCGCCGCTTCCATAATGCCGTGCGATCCGCCGGTTACGATCGTATAGCCTTTTTCACCGAGTCGACGGGCAAGCTCGTAGGCTTCTTGATAGTAATGATGCTCGGGATGGAACCTCGCACTGCCGAAAAATGTCACCGAAGGTCCTAAATCTTGCAATTCGTCAAACCCTTTGACAAAATCGGACATAATGCGAAGGACGCTCCACTCGTTAGAGTGTTCGGTATCTTTAATATGGGAGGGTATTTTCATCATTGCGTACTTATCGTAATTTTTCCAAGCGTTCGCGCTTCGTGCCGATTTCTCCGATTTGAACGCCGAAGTTTCCGTCAACGATCACGACTTCGCCCATAGCAATGAGTTTATCGCCGACTAAAATTTCTAAAGGATCATTGGCAAGTTGGTCTAACTCGATAACAGAGCCTATATCCATGCTTAAAACATCTTTGAGCAACATCTTTTTAGATCCTATGCGCACGCGAATAGGAAGCTTAACGTCTTTAATCAACTCGATATTGTTTAACTCTTCTTGCGTCATTCCTCCGGAGGAACGTTTGATTTCGGGAGCGGGTGCTTCCTCGAATAAGGAGACGCTCGGACTTTCTTTAGGAACGTTTACCGTCTCGCCGATAAGCGGCGACAACTCGTGCGTAATCGCAAACGAGATAACGTCATGCGAATGATGAATCGCTAAGTGATAAATAAACAGTTTTTCAAACGCTTTAAAATCGACTTCTCCCATTGCATCGATATACTCGACGCTATCGATCTCAAATTCGATTTTAGGCATGTTTTTTTGACTGCCCAACGAGCGTGAAAATGCACTCAAAATATTCGAGACGATCTCTTTAATCGCATCGAGATCTTCGGCGTCCATCTCCTCTTTTTCGTTTCCCTCTCCGCCGAGCATCATATCGCCGATGGCCGTAGCAATCGAAGTCGCAACGGTCACGCGCATTTGTCCGTGAACTTGACCGCCGACCGTGACGTCGAGCTTTGCCAAAGGCGGACTCAATTTTAATTTACTTTCGCCGTTTTCTTCTTTATTGAGCTCAACCGTAGGGGCAACGCCGGTAAGTCCTTCGATCGTCGAGACGATCTCTTGCTCCAATAACTGTACGAATGTTGTATTCACGTTTTTCCCCTATGCCTATATTTGCGTTTCAAACGACGATATTTTTGATTTTCGGATTTGTTCCAACTCTTCAAGCGCACTTTTAATTTCATCTTTATCGGTACGAACCAATTCTTCGATTTTAATCGATTTGCGAAAACGGTGCAAACCGATTTCGGCTAAGAAAAGCTCTTTTTTATCGATCATAACGATCGCTTTATCGTCGGCGGCGCGATCCAAACGGATAATGTCGCCCTTTTTAAGATCTAAAAGTTCCCCCACGCTTAATTCCGCCCTGCCGATAATCGCTTCGTTAAAGACTTCCGCACGCGAAATCAAGGTATTAAGCTCTTTATTACGGCTCTTTTTAGCACTCGTTTCACCGAGCATAATATCGCGGTTTGCCAAGCGCGATAAAATCGGCTCAAGGTAAATAACGGGATAACAAAGGTTAATCATACCGCTGGAGTTACCGATGATAATCTCCATGACCACCATAATGACGATTTCGTTTTGCGAAACGATTTGCACGACGTTGGGACTGGACTCTTTGGTCTCAACGGTCGGGTACATGTCGGTAATCGGAGCCCAACCCTCTTTCAAGCGTTGCATGATAATGCGTAAAATCGCATCCAAAAGATTGAGCTCGATATCGGTGAGTTCCCTTGTGGCTTCATACGCTTCACCCATCCCTCCGAGCAATCGATCGATCATCGGAAATGCGATGGAGGGATTAATCTCGATAATGCAATTGCCATCAAGCGGCTTAATCGAAAAGACGTTAAAACTCGTCGGACTCGGAAGCGACATCAAAAATTCGCCGTACGTCATCTGATCGACGGAGTGAAGTTGGATTTCGACGATACTTCGCATAATGGACGAAATCTGAGATGCTAGATTTCTTGCCATTTTGTCGTGAATACCCTTCACCGCGCGTAGTTGTTCTTTAGAGACGCGGTTTGGGCGTTTAAAGTCGTAAAGAATGACTTGTTTCGTCTCGCCGGTATCGCCTTCGCTAATCAGCGAATCGCCGTCTTCTTCGACAACTTCTAAAAGGGCGTCAATCTCTTCTTGACTTAAAATATCAGCCATGGTATAGTCCCAACCGTTCTTTAATCTTCGCTAAAAGCTTCTTATGAATCTGAGAAATTCTCGACTCGCTAATCTCCAATATCTCACTAATTTCTTTTAAATTGAGTTCTTCAAAATAGTAGAGCTGAATAATCATCTGCTCTCGTTCGCCAAACGTCGATAAAATAGTGTGAACCATCTCTAAAAGCTGGTCTTTTTCGACTTTCTGTGCCGTATCTTCGCCGGAAAGTACGGTAATTTGTTCATTTAGCGACATCACCGAAACGATCATCGCGCTGTTACGCGCTTCGGCGATTTTTTCAATATCTTCGTTTAAGATGTTTGCCAAATAAGCGTCATCCGGCTCTTCACCGTGTTCACCTAAATAAGCGGTAATTTCTTGATCGACCAGTTTAATCAAACGTCGATTGGAACGACTCATCGTATCCAAAGAGCGTAAAAAATCGAGCATTGCTCCGTAGACACGCTTTTTCCCGTATCCCCAAAAGGAGTCGTTTTGTTCTTTATCGTAACGGCGCGAGAGCTTAATCATCTCTTCGGTTCCGATCGAAATAAGATCGTTCACGTCAACCGAAGAAGGCAAACGCTCTCTTAAACGATACGCCATCGCCCTTACGGCGGGAAGGTACTGCAAAACAAGCTCGTCTTGCTCTTTTTTTAAA
The DNA here is from genome assembly GCA_002382085.1 of Sulfurospirillum sp. UBA4058. GTDB lineage: Bacteria > Campylobacterota > Campylobacteria > Campylobacterales > Sulfurospirillaceae > Sulfurospirillum. The sequence continues at coordinate 75,062 of DFZK01000010.1, forward strand.
TTTTGACTGTACGGGTTAGGCTGCTTTTTTAACGTAGGATTCATGACTCTCCGTTGAGCCTTTCACGAGCTTTTCATACTGTTGGTTCATCAAATCGATACCGCTTAATAAATTATCCATAATTTTTTCCCTGTCTTCAAGTTCATGGATAAAATAATCCCCGATCTCTTCATGCTCTTTTTTGTTAAAAATATAGGTGCTCAATCGATCAAAATCGAAGAAATTCATAATGGCGACGTGAATAATCAAATAAAACGTAAGCGTAATCTCCAAGGTGTAAAAGAGCATCTCCTCGGGTTCGCTAAAATTTAAAATTGAAAACGCCAAACCGATAAAAAATCCGCACACGGTAAAAAAATAGATAAAATTGTCTGATTTGACCATGCCCAACCTTTGTGAAATGTATCTAAAATTGCTCTATAATACGCTTAAAGAAGCTTCCGAAGCTCTTATTCGTATCACTTTGAAGCACTTTTCGTTCCAATTTATACACCAGATTATTGACGATACGCTTCATATCCAAAGACGCCAACGAATTGGGTGCGTCGTTGGTAAAAAGCGTGCGTTGTTTAATGCTCTTTGAGACGATTTTATCTTCGGGGAGTTTTCCGATCAGATTGAGTTTTAATCCGTTGCCGATATTGGCTTGAGCGACTTTATTAATCTTATCAAAAACGAGTTGCGCCTCTTTTTCGCTCTTAACCATATTTAAAATCAGATGAATATACGATTGGGTTTTACTCGTAATTTTAATTGTCGCGTACGCATCGGTAATTGCGGCGGGATCGGGGACGGTTACGACGATGACTTCGTCGGCGGCTTCAAGAAAAAGCTGAATATGCTCTCCGATACCCGCTCCCGTGTCGATAATCATAAAATCCAAATCATCAAGCACTTTTGTCTCTTCCAAAAAACGTTCGAATAAAAACTGTTCGGAATACTTCAGAATCTCGTCACCGCTTTCTCCGGGAATCAAGATAAGATTCTTTTTAATCGGAACGATGACGTCGTTTAAAGAGCATTCGCCTTTGAGTACATGTAAGATATTTTTATCGATACGCACGTTTAAAATAACGTCCAAATTCGCAAGACCGATGTCGGCATCGAAAAGCCCGACTTTATAACCGTTATTGGCTAAAATGTTTGCCATATTGGCGCTGATAGTGCTTTTACCTACGCCTCCTTTACCGCTCGTGATCGCGATAAATTTCGTGCGGCTTGCCGCCTCGCCGCTTGATGCCGCACCGACGAGCTCTTGAAGTTTATTTGCTTGCGTTTGCATGTTCACCTCTTTTTTTCTCAAAACCGTCTAAAATACACTCGACTAAAAAATCGCTGGAGGCGGGAACGATATCGTCTGGAACCTCTTGCCCGATCGAAAAGTAACTCACGGGCTTGTCGATATCGTAGATCAAAGAAAAAATCGTTCCAAAAACTTTGGTTTCGTCGAATTTGGTAAAAATAAGCGTGTCGATCGTTAAAAAGGAGAAGTTATGATAAATCTCTTTGAGGTCTTCGAGTTTGCTTCCCGCGGAAAGCACTAAATTGACGTCGATTTGAAGATCGCTTTTTTGAAGGAACGTGTTGAGCTTCAGTAATTTTTCTTTATCGTACTGCGAACTTCCGACCGTATCGATCAAAATGACGTCGCAATGGCTGAGCGACGAGAGCGCTTGGTTAAAATCGTTCGGTTCTACCACGTCTTCGATCGGCAAGCGCATCATTTTAGCGTATTGAAAAAGCTGTTCCACCGCTCCGATGCGATAGGTATCAAGCGTTATAATGCCGACTTTGGCGCGTTTTTCCTGAATATACGAATAGCGCGCCGCCAACTTGGCGATCGTTGTCGTCTTTCCCACGCCAGTAGGTCCGACAAACATCATAATGCGCTTGCTTCCTTTGGGAAGCTCGGTTTCCATACGTACGGGAATCAATTTGCGAAGCAAAACTTGAAAATAGCGTTTAATTGTCTCGGAACTGTTTTTCATACGACTGGGCATATGTTCCAACGTCAAATTCATAATATTTTCAAGATGATCTTCGCCCATGCCGCTGGTTTTGGCAAGTTTATAAATTTCGGCGAACTCGGAGGGAATCGCCAAATGATTGCGATGGTGCGCTTTTTCTTCCCAAAACATCTCTTGAATCAACTTGATTTTATCGGCAAGTTTGGTAATCTCGCTTTTAATTTCGCCGATACTTTCGATATTTTGAGCTTTATCGACGGCTTTGGAGGAGCTGCCGAAACTTCCCGTATCGCCCGTTGCTTGGGCAATTTGGGAAATCTGTTTCGCCGCCTCGGAGAGGCTCAACAATACGTCCTCGCCGCTTTTGTATTTTGACTCGATCTTAGGTTCTGACTTTTGCACGGGAAGCTGTTCTTCGTCCACCGCGACCACCACTTCGTAAAGCGCGCTCGTGCTAATCGTCTTTTTGCGCAGTTGTTTGGTGCTGATGACTAAAGCATTCTCGCCGCACTCACGTTGAGCGAGTTTGAGTGCTTCTGCCGGTGTTTCACCGCTAAACGTATGAAATTTCACCCATTATCCTTTGAAACGTTTTAGCATAAAAAGCGGAACGACGACCGATAAACGTTCGCTCCACCTCGGATGCGGAAGCGTCAACCGTGAATCGTTGCATCGAAGACGATCGAAAAATATTATATCCAAATCAAGCGTTCTTGGTCCATTTTTAAAGCGTCTCACGCGTTTAAATCGCTTCTCTACATGTAAAAGCATCGTAAGCAAGGCTTTGACATGTAAAGAAGTCTCTACGAGCATTACCGCATTGTGAAAATCGTTTTGTTCGTAATAGCCAAAAGGCGGATTTTGCAAAACGGGCGAACTCTCTTGGATACGCAAACGCGGATCGTTTAGGAAAAACCGATAGAGGTTGCGAAAACGTTTTTTAACGTCTCCCTCATTGCCTCCGATACCGATCAATGCTTCGTATTTGAACCGTTTGGGTAAAGACGAACGCATCGGGAAAAAACGGATTTTTTCTAATTTCACCCCATAACCTCGGCACCGTTTGCGCGTACGATGATCGTATCTTCGATGCGCACGCCAAACGCTCCGGGTAGATAAATCCCCGGTTCGATCGTAAAGACCATATTTTCTTCAATAATCGTGGATGAACGCGCGCCGATTACGGGAAGTTCGTGAATATCCAGTCCCACGCCGTGTCCCGTCGAATGCACGAAATACTCTCCAAATCCCGCCTTCTCGATGACGTCGCGCGCGGCTTTGTCGATCTCTTTGGCTTGAACGCCCGCACGTACCGTTTTTAGTGCCGCCTCTTGAGCAAATAAGACGGTATCGTAGACTTTTTGTCGGAGCGTATCGTTAAAGCGTTGCTCTTTTTCAAAGTCGAAACGATCGTGAAAGTAGCTCGTACGCGTACGATCGGAACAATACCGACGGTATTTGACGCCCGCATCAAGTAACACGAGTTCGCCCTGCCCTAAACGCTTATCGGTAGGAAGTGCATGCGGCTTGGCGGCATTTTCGCCGAAGGCAACGATCGGATCGAAACTGAGTCCCAACGCTCCCTCATTTTTAAAGATCGCTTCGGCTTCAAAAAAAGCACGTCTCTCGTCGACGCCTTCGTGCGCTTTTAAAAATTCCCCAAAGCGCGTAAACGCCTCTTTCCCGTACCGTGCCGCTTGCTTCAAAATCGTCAACTCGGCTTCGCTTTTCACGATACGTTTTTCCTGCGAGAAGTTGGCTTTTCGCTGCAAACGGACGTTCAGTTTGGAACTCAAACGCTCATATGCATCCACGCTCCACTCGCTCGGATTGTAGAGTAAACGTGAAATGCCGCTTTTTCGTACCAGCAAACGAACCGTCTTCAACAAATCGCGTCTGTCGCCTAAGATGACCTCGGCATTGCGAATCGCCTCCTTTGCTTCGGTCGTATAACGCGCGTCGGTAATGAAAAACGCTTCGCTGCCGAGCTTGAGAAAGATCGCGTTATCGCACGAGAAGCCGCATTCGAAATACTGTGCGTTTTCGTCTTTGAGGATATAATTCATTTACGCTTTGGCTTGTCCGGCGGCTTGTGCTTTGCGAAGCGCATCGAGTTCGCCGAGCATTTGCATCATCGAAATCATTGCCAAGTGATAGCCAAAAGGTCCAAAACCGCTAATTTGACCGGTACAAACGGCCGCCGTCATACTTTTTTGACGAAACTCTTCTCTGCGGTAGATATTGCTGATATGCACTTCGATAGCGGGAAGAGAAACTGCACTGATCGCGTCGCGAATCGCGATAGAGGTATGCGTATACGCCGCCGGATTGATGATCATACCGTCCGCATCGCCTAAGCACTCTTGGATTTTATCGACGATTTCACCTTCCAAATTGGATTGAAAAAATTCGATTTCAAAATTATTTTGCTTTGCAACCGCTTCCATTTGCGTATGGATTTCTTCCAATTTCATTGCACCGTAAACGTTTTGTTCGCGATGACCGAGCATATTGAGATTAGGACCTTGAATCACGACTATTTTCATGAATAACCTTTATTAAAAATTTGTTCTTATTATATCAGCGGTTAGTTTAGGATACAATTACGCGATTTTTATGGATCTTTTGAAACCCACATAGAAGGAAAAACGTGAAGTTAGTGATTGCCGATTTTGTTCTGACATGTAACGCGACGTTCGAGATCATTGAAAAAGGCGGCGTCGTTTTTGACGAAACGATTATCGACATAGGTCCAAGCGACGTACTGCAAGCCAAATATCCGGATGCCGAGCTTCGATCAATGCCTCCTCACAGCGTCATTTTACCGGGTTTGATTAATTCCCACGTGCATTTAGAATTTAGTGCTAACCGCACGATGCTTCGCTACGGCGATTTTATTCCGTGGCTTCGATCCGTTATTCGGCACCGTGAAGAACTCGGCGCACTTGCGACGCATGAACACATCGCCGCCGCACTTCGCGAGATGCTTCACGGCGGTACGACGACGCTCGGTGCGATTAGCAGTTTCGGAGCCGATCTGGACGCTTGCGTGCAAACGCCCCAACGCGTCGTTTATTTTAACGAAGTCTTGGGCTCCGTTGCCAGTGCGGCCGATGCGATGTACGAAGACTTTGCGGGTCGTTATGAAGGCTCAAAAGCTTTTGCGAGCGATCGTTTTATTCCGGCTATTTCGGTGCATTCGCCTTATTCGACGCATCCGATTTTGGCGAAAAAAGCCTTACTCAAAGCACGCGAAGAAAGGTGTGTCGTGTCGACGCATTTTATGGAAAGCCTTGCCGAACGCGCTTGGCTCGATCATGCCGAGGGGGATTTTCAACCTTTTTTAAGTGCCTTCAATCCTCACGCAAAACCGATGTGCGACGCTTTAGAATACCTTGCGTTATTTGAAAACGTTCCGACGCTTTTTACCCATGCGGTTCATGCCGATAGCGAAGAGTTGCACGCCCTCGCCGATCAAAAAGCGACGCTTACGCACTGCCCCGTTTCCAATCGCCTTTTAGGCTCGGGCAAGCTTGACGTCGCCAAGGTCGTCGCCGCAAAAATCAACTTCACCTTAGGCACGGACGGTCTGAGTTCCAACATCTCGCTTAGCCTTTGGGACGAGATGCGCAGTGCTTTGATGATGCATTGCGAGCATGATCTAAACGCCTTGGCAAAACTGCTCTTACAAAGCGTTACATGTAATGCGGCACACGCCTTAAAACTTCCGTGCGGCGTACTCGAAAAAGAGCGTTATGCCGACCTTATCGTCGCAACGCTTCCGCAAGCATGCGACCAAGAAGCACTGATCGTACAAACGCTCTTACACACCCGTCGCATGGAAGCGATTTATATTCACGGAGAAGCCTTATGTTAAACTTACTCAAAAAACCTTTTATCTACTTAGGTGCGATTTTAAACTACGTTCAAACCCACTTTAAAACCGTCGTCTTGCTCTTAATCGTCGCATGGGTCGTCGTCTCGCAAGAAGAGATTAAAGAGCCGAACCTTGCGATCGTCAAAATCGAAGGCGAAATCTTAAATATCGACGAGATTTTAGAGACGATCGAAAAAGCCGAAGAGAACGATCGCATCAAAGGCGTACTCTTACACGTCGATTCTCCCGGTGGCGCACTTGCCCCTTCCATCGAACTCTCTTTAGCGGTTAAACGTTTGGCGGAGAAAAAACCCGTCGTCGCTTATGCGGCGGGAAGTATGACCAGCGGTAGCTATTATGCTTCCATTTGGTCAAACTACATTATCGCCAATCCCGGAGCATTCATCGGCTCGATCGGCGTACTTTTTCAAGCACCCAACGTCGCCGAATTGGCTAAAAAGCTAGGGATTTCCGAACAAATCATTACCGCCGGAGAGTACAAACAAATGGGAACGTTTACCAGAGAGTGGACGCCCAAAGAGAAAGAAGCACTCAAAGGTCTCATCGGCGATGCGTACGATCTTTTTGTAAAAGACGTCGCAACCGCTCGCGGGCTCAATCTTGCCAAACCCGACGAATTTGCGAATGCTCAGGTCTTTATCGCCTCAAAAGCGTTAAACGTCCGCTTAATCGACGAAATAGGCTCTGCCAAAGAGGCGAAGAAACGCGTCGAGGCTCTTGCAAATATTGCCGATCCCGTTTGGGAAAAACCCGATCCGATGGACAAGTGGATGAAAAAACTCGAAAGCAGCACGAAGCTTCCGCTTCTTAATTTGACCGGTTACCTTAAATGAATAAAGCCTTGTTTTCGACACAACTTTTGCAAACGGTCTACGTCTTTTTAGGCGCATTATCGATGGCGTTTGGCGTCGTCTGTTTTCTCTCTCCCAACGGCGTGATTACCGGAGGGGGCATCGGTATCGCCTTGATTTTGCACTTTTTCATCACGCAATTAACCTTAGGAACGCTGATCGTTATCGTAAGCGTCCCTTTTATCGTTTTGGGCTACGTCTATTTCGGCAAACTCTATTTTCTCAAAACCTTGGTAGCCCTTTTTGCGACTTCGTTTTTTACCGACTTGTTCCGCGAAGCCTTGCACCTCAAGCCGCTCACCGACGATCTGTTGTTAGCGGCGGTGTTCGGCGGTATTTTTATCGGTCTTGGCGTAGGATTGATCATCAAAGGGCGTTCTTCGACCGGAAGCACCTCCGTCATCGGGGAAATCGTCGCACAAAAGACGAAATTTAAAGCCGCCGAAGTGCTTTTGGGCATCGATCTTTCGATTATGACGGCCTATATTTTTGCGTACGGCGATATTTCAAGAGCCCTTTACAGTATGTTCGGCGTTTACGTCACGACCAAAGTGATCGATACGATCATCACGGGTCGCCCGTCCAAAAAAGTCGTCAAGATCATCTCTAACAACGTCGAAACCCTCACCGAACAGATTCGCGAACGCATCGAAGAACACGGTACGATTTTTACGGGAACGGGGCTTCATCACGAAAAGCAGATTAAGACGATGATTTTACTTTCCGTCGAAGCCTCGAAAATTCAACTCTTAAAAGATATTATCCGCGAATACGATCCCGAAGCGTTTCTGATTATTTCCGAGGCAAGCGAATTTTTAGGAAAAAACTAACGCCCTAGAGCGTTAAAGAAAATTTAACGATGGCGAAGCCTCCGAAAATCAACCATGCGAATAAAATCGTCGCTAAATAAACCGGCTTCATGCCCACGTTTTTAAACTTGCTGGCGTTGGTTTCCATTCCCAAAGCACTCATCGCCATCGTCAGTAAAAACGTGTCCAAAGCATTGATCGTATCGACGACATGTAAGGGCAAAAGATGCAGCGAATTAAACCCCGCAACAACGATAAACAAAACCGCAAACCACGGTATCGTAATCTTGGTTTTGGTTTTGTAGATCGACTTGGAAGCCCTCGTGAGCCAAAGCCCCAAAAGAATCAAAAACGGTGCTAAAAGCATGACGCGTATCATTTTGACGATCACGGCACTTTGCGCAGTCTCTTCCGAGATAGCGTTACCCGCGGCAACGACGTGAGCGACTTCATGCAAGGTTCCTCCGACGTAAATACCCATTTCGGAAGGGCTCAACGCTACGAGTCCGGCGCGGTATAAAAAAGGGTACAAGAACATCGCAATCGTTCCAAACACGACGACCGTAGAGACGGCGACCGTACTTTTATACGCTTCAGCCTTCACGACGGGCTCGGTCGCCAGTACCGCCGCCGCTCCGCAAATGGAACTGCCCGCCGCGGTCAAAATCGTCGTCTCTTTATCGAGCTTTAACCATTTCGTTCCGACGAGATAACCGATGATAAACGTCAACGAAACGATCAGTACGCTCGTAACAACGCCGGCCAAACCCACTTCAAGGATATTTTGAAACGTTAAACGAAACCCGTAAAAGACGATGCCCGTACGTAAAATCGTTTTAGTCGAAAATAAAATGCCCGCAACCCACTCCTGCGGTAACTTGGAACGCAACGTATTGGCATAGAGCATTCCAAGCACGATTCCTACGATCAACGGGCTTAATCCCAAATGCTTAAACAGCTCGAATTCGCTAAGGTACGTAGCACTCGTCGCAAAAAGCGCAACAAACAAAATACCGCTTAGGGTATGAGAACGATTTTCTTTACGAAACATTCGTCTTCCTTCTAAAAATTTGAGCCATTATAGGAGCTTTTTATTCATAAACAAAATAAATTAAATTTGCTATAATCATAAATATTTTAAATTAAAGAAAGTATGATGACGCTGAAAGAACTCTCTTTTTTTTACCGCTTATGCGAAGAGCCTCATTTCTCTAAAACGGCACAAAAGTTAAACATCACGCAATCGGCACTCTCCTTGGCGATCAAATCGCTCGAGCGCGACATCGGAGAGCCTCTCTTCGACCGCATCGGTAAAAAATTGGTTTTAAGTGAAACGGGACGGCTCTTTCAAGAGCTCACCTACCCCGCATTTACGGCACTGCTAGATGCCCAAAACGTGTTTAGCGGTAATGCGCTTTTGGGGATTTTGAAAATTGCTTCGAGTAAAACCGTCGGCGATTATTTGACGCCTCGCATCGTGTTTGATTTTCTACTGCACCATGAAAACGTACGCATTCATAAAGAGATTTTTAACTCGGCGACGATCATTCAGATGGTGAAAAACGGCATCATCGACGTAGGATTTATCGAATCGGCCTGCAATGAACGAGAGATCGTCAAAGAGACGATCGGCTATGACGAACTCATCGTCGTAACGAGCGATAGCGCATTGGCAAATCAATGCGTCTACATCGACGAGTTATTCGAGAAAAAGTGGATTTTGCGGGAAAAGGGATCGGGGACGCGCGAAGCTTTTTTGGAAGCGTTGGGGGATATTGCCCCTTCTTTGCCCGTCTTCACGGAGTTTAGCGAATTTGAAGAGGCAAAAACCCTTCTGTTGCACTCCGGAGATATTATAACCTGCGTCTCGCGCGTCGTCGTCGAAAAAGAACTCGGGCATCGCGAACTCTTTGAAGTGCACCTTAAAAACGTTTCGATTCGTCGTCCGTTTTATCTGATTTACCACAAAGACAAGTACCAAAGCAAACTTTTGAGTACGTTTAAAACGCATGTCCTCAACGTACTCAATCCTTCCTAAATTAACATGCGTTTTGACGACGATAGTCGATAATTTCTTCGATCGAGACGATCGGGAAACCGCTTTTACGCGCAAAAGCGCGTATCTCTTCGCCTTTGGTCATCGTCCCGTCGGGATTGGTCAGCTCGCATAGCACCGCATAAGGCGAAAGTCCCGCTAAGCGCATCAAATCCACCGAAGCTTCGGTATGTCCGTCACGCTCCAACACGCCGCCTGCCTTGGCGCGAAGCGGAAAAACATGCCCCGGAGAGACGATTTTGGTTTTACCGTTTGGATGAATCGCCGCTTGAATCGTTGTAAGACGATCTTTTGCACTGACACCCGTACTGACGTCTTCTTTGGCTTCGATGGAGACGGTAAAGCCGGTATGAAATTTGGATTGGTTGTGCGCTACCATCATCGGTAGTTCCAGCGCATCCACTTTTTCGGGAGGCAAACACAAACAGACGATGCCGCTGCATTCGCGAATCAGTAATGCCGTTTGTTCCAACGTTAAGGTTTCGGCATGGAAGATCACGTCGGCTTCGTCTTCACGATCGTTTCGATCGGTCACGATAACGCCGCTACGGTTGCGTAACGCTTCCAAAGCGTTCGAAAGGGAAGTAGGCGCGAAAAAACGCGCACAGGGTTGATTCATGGGTTACTCCTAAAAATTGAGTAAACTTACCAGAATCAGGGCATCTTTAAATATAGACACACGATTTTGTCATCAACAATGGCAATATGCACTACATTCTCTCTCATCCGGACTTTAACCGTTGGTTTTGGAATTGCACCAAATCTGCTTGACCCTCTACAGCGTTACATGTAAAGGCGCTCGCGGACTCTCTTACGTATAAGATTACCGCCAGTAGGGAATTACACCCTGCCCTGAGAAATAAGTTTCATTGAAATCATACAACCGTTCGGCTTAATTAAAAACGCTTTTTAAGACTATTTACGATGCCGGAACTGATCACTAACGCCAATCCGATAAAATAAATCGGTAAAATAGGCTCGTCAAATACCGCGATCAAAAAACTCGCCGACAGAACGGGCGTGATGAAAATGAAGGGTGCGACAAACGACGCGTCGGCGTTTTGCAAGGCCTTAATCCAAAAAAGATACGAAATACCGTTTAGAAAAACACCGTTGATAGCGATAAAAAGCCATTCTTGAAGCGTAGGAAAAGCCCAATGCGAAAACGTCTCCATCGAGATAAACGCATAAATCACCGCCGTAAAAAAATAGATGGTAACGGCATTGGTCAGGTTAATACTCACTTTTTTACTGAGCACCGAAAAAAGCGCAAACGAAAAAGCCCCGATCAGTACGGTGATAATGACGCCGATATTGCTAAAATCGACTTGCGCAAAATCGCCTTTGGTAATGACGACCGTCACGCCCAAAAAACCCAAAATCAACGAAGCGATCTTCCCCATTCCCAGATCTTCTTTTAAAATAAAGATCGACAAAAGCACGATAAAAATCGGCCACGTGTATTGCATGACCAACACTTCCAAGCCGTTCGCCTTTTCGTAACCGAAATAGAGCAACAAGTAAAAGAGAAAATCTAAAAAGCCGAGCCCGAATAGCGTAAGATAGGTTTTGCCCGAGTATTTAAGCAATTCATGCGTCTTTTGACGATAGATCGCTACCGCTAAAAGCGATACGAAAGAGACGATACTGGAGTAAAAAAGGTACTGATGATGATCGAGTCTGGATTGGGAAAGCTTCGCAAACGTAGGGATCATCGACCATAAAAAGATGCAAAGTGTTACATAGAAAATGCCCTGTGCTTTTTGAGAAAGCGGTTTCATTGACGTCCTTTGAAAAAATTTTATTATAACGTGTTCTTTCGAAATTGCTATAATACGCCACTTATAAAAGCACCAAAGGTGCGCGGGCACTCCGCCGAGGAGAACACAGCGTTAGCGTAGCACTCGAAGCTTTGCTTTGAGAGCGTGTTGTGAGTTTTTATAAAACTTAAAATGTAAAAAGAGCCATAATGAACAATTTTATCAAACAACTACCCAAAGCCGAACTGCACCTTCACATCGAAGGAACACTTGAGCCCGAACTGATGTTTGCACTCGCTAAAAAAAATCAAATAAACATTCCCTACCAAAACGTCGAAGCGGTGAAAAAAGCCTACAATTTTACTTCTTTACAGTCGTTTTTAGACATTTATTACGCAGGGGCGGCGGTGCTCATGAGCGAGTCTGATTTTTTTGAGCTGACGTGGGCGTATCTTCAAAAATGCAAAGCTCAAAACGTTTTACATGTAGAGATTTTTTTCGACCCGCAAACCCATACCGCTCGGGGCATTGCATTTGAAACCGTCATAAAAGGCATTATTCGTGCGTTAGAACGCGGGAAAGCGGAACTGGGCATTAGTTCCTTTCTTATCATGTGCTTTTTACGCCACTTAAGTGAGAAAGCGGCGTTTGAAACGCTCCAAGCATCGCTGCCGTTTAAAGAGAAGATTATCGGCGTGGGGCTGGATTCGAGCGAAGTGGGGCATCCGCCTTCCAAATTCGAGCGCGTCTTTGAAGCCTGCGCCAAGGAAGGCTATAAAATCGTCGCGCACGCCGGAGAAGAGGGGGATAGCTCGTACATCTGGGAAGCGATTAACCTTTTACATGTAAACCGCATCGACCACGGCATTGCTTGTGATGAAGATGCCTCGTTGGTTGATTACCTCAAAGCACACCGCATTGCTTTAACCGTCTGCCCGCTCTCCAACGTCAAACTTCGCGCGGTGGACGATATGAAGCACCATAACATTCTCAAACTTTTACACGAAGGGCTTTTGGTCACGGTCAATTCCGACGATCCGGCGTATTTCGGCGGCTACGTCAACGAAAACTATGAAGCATTGGTGCAAAGCTTACATGTAAGCCCCGAAGAGCTAAAACAGTTGGCAAAAAATTCGTTTGAAGCCTCGTTTTTAGAACCCAAGAAGAAAGCGTTTTTCTACCGTCTGATCGATACGCTGTGAGGGAATACTCCTTGCAAGATCAGCACCATGACAGGTAAGGAGAAACGTATGGATGAAAAAGAGCTTAAAAAAGAGTTGGCGCGCCTAAAGCGCATTGCGGTCGAAATCGCCGGAGAGATTCACGACATCGTCGAAGATACACTTTGGGTCAAATACGAAGAACTACCGATTCTTTCGGCCAAAGTCGTCGAAGCGGTCAAAGAGGCGGAAGCGTTTAAAACACGACACGGTCTTTAATGGCTTAAAATCCAGTCGGCTATTTTTACGACAACGTCCGATTCAACGCCGTTAAAACCATGATAAGCATACGCCATACACGGGTCGCCTTGCGATTTTCCGCCTTGAATCATCATTAACTCCGCCGAGGACAATTGTTTCATTAAAGTGTCGATTAGCGATGGCGAACAGTGTATACATCCGTCATTTGCATGATGCACGACTAAAACCGGCATCGATATTTTTTCAAGCTGCATTTGAGGTACCGCATCACTTTTCGTATCGCTTAATATCGTCGACGTCAAAACAAAACCAGAAACGCCGTGAACGCCGTGGGTTGCCGCATAAGCAATCGATTGCGTCCCTCGGCTTGTTCCCACAAGCCAAACCGGTACGTTCGTTTTGGTTTTCACCCAATCGATGACGTTTTGAATATCTTGCACATGCTCTTTTGTTTGTCGAAAACCGTTCAAATAAGGCTCTCTTTGCCGATCGCTCGGAGCATCGACAAAAAGTTCTCGCGCGCGCATTAAAAAATTACCTTCTCCCCAACCAAACGTGCCTTCTTGCTTGAGTTGTATTCCGCCGTGTCCGCCTGCAAATAAGATGACCGCCGCTTTCGCAGAAGGCGATTCAAGAAACATAATACGTTCACTAACGCCGTCTCGGGTTGGAATATCTAAAATGTGAGCATGAAGAAAACTTATGAACACTAGAAGTATTGCAAGAGAGTATTTTGCCATCATCATTTTATAAAGGATATCGCGTACGGGGCGACGATCCGTCTTTCTTCGTCGCTCCGTGCGGTTACTACTCTACCAGACGTTTGCCCGGAGAGTCTTGGTACTCTGCGTCCGATTCGCTCGGATTGGGAATACGTTTGCCCAAAACGGCCGCCGTGATTTGCATTGCAACCTCTTCAACCGCCATATCGACGACTTCGTCGGCAGGAATGTAATCTCTTGCGTCAAACGTTTTGGAGCCTTTCCCCGTAAAGGTTCGAGCAAAGACCGACGTTCCGTCGCTTGCACGCGTAATCTTGATATTAATCTTACATGTCGCGTTAATCGCATAACGTCGTTGCGTACCGTCGGGCACTTTACGAATACCGCCCAATTGCATTTTCATAATATCGCCGGTTAAAACATAATCTCCCGCACGCTTCGAAATGGCTTTTTTAGCCGCTTCTTCCGACGTTTTGGCACTCATATACTCGGGATTTCGCGTACCCAGCTTCACGCCGCCTTCGCTCAAAGCCGATTCGATCATACCGGTCAATTTTTCCGAGTCGAAACTCTTCTCGACGATCACTTTATCGGTGCTCGCGTGAAATTCGCTCTCGTCTTTGGACTTAAGATCGTATTTGCCGTCGAAACTTCCTTTGGATTGGGCACTTGCACTTCCGCTATAGTAACCCTCGCGATAATTGGCATCGTAGGAAGCGGAGCCTTTTTCATGGGCATAACCTTTGAGCGACGACTCGGCTCTTGCGTATTCGTCGTAAAACTCACGCGTCACTTGATACGTATAGCGCAAAGGCATAACCACGACGCTTTTGTCAAACGGAACGACTTGAGCATACGCCAAGCCTTCTGCAAGCAAAAGAACCGCCAACATTTTTAAGCTAAGTAGTTTCATACGTTACCAACCTAAAGAGGGTTTTTTACTAACCTTACGAATCTCTTTTTCGTCTTCCCACAAAATCTCGCTGCTTTGAGGGTCAACCAACTGCAACATAATGCTGTAGTAATTGTCTTGAACGTTGGCATTGGCTTTTTTAATCGAGCGAACGGTTCCCGTAATTACGTAATCAAAATCCGTCATTGCTTTGACGTTCTTTTTCTTCGTCGAAGTCTCTAAGAAATCTCGTGCCTCGTTGACTTGTCCTAAGTTCGCACTGTCCGCGACAAAGCGAACCGAGCCTGATTTAAGCAATTTCGAGCGAATTTTTTCGGTAATCGCACGCGTATCGATATGCTCGTAACTTTGATTTTTAACTTCCATCAAACGTACTTTCGGAGGTTGTTGCGCTTTCGCGATGTAACGCACTTCCAAAAGCGATTGCGCCATCATTTCGGCCGTTGCTTGAAGATCGGTCGAACCGAAATCCGCCGTGACCGTTTCGACCGCTTTGGCATCGCCGTACGCAACGTTGCTATCGCCGCCGTCTACTCTTCCCGCACCTCCGGTCGTGGCACATCCGGAAAATAATAATGCGGCTACCGCCGCGCTACCGATAATTTTTGACATAGAACCCATACGCGTTGCTCCTTATTTTTTGGTTGAAATAATTAATTTATAATCAACGATAGAAGGCATCGTTGCGGCTTCTACCACTTTAATTTTTTGATTTCCGATGACGGTTTTCGGTCTCCAGCTGGTCGTTTCTTTGAGCTGACCGTACTGATCGTACCACTCTATTTGGTACACGAAATCGCGTTTTTCGCCGTTGTCCGCGTTGATAAACTCAGCCATCACTTTCAAAAAACCGTTCTCTTTAAACAACTTAATATCGCTTACGAGAACGTCCATATCGTCAACGTAATTGACTTTATCGACGCTTAACGCTTTATTGCGCTCCATCACGGCGTCGCGTTGCATTTGTGAATTTTGATTGGCGCATCCGCCAAGCATTAAAAGAGCAATCGCACTCAAAGCCAACGATTTAATATTCAACATGATCGACCTCCACGTTTTGACTAGAAAGATACGAAACGAGAATCAAAGAGCCGTTTTTAGTCTCTTGCGGGACTTGAACGCCAAACTCTTGACCTCCCAATTTCACGATGACAGTATCGCCTTTTTTCGCTGAAACTTTCGATAAATATCCGGAGTTAGGAAGCATCTCCCAGTTTCGATAACTTTGCTCCATCGCGCTTGAAGTAACATCCATCAAAATCGACGCCGCCAAGCCGCCGAGCAAACCGCCGTGATCGGACGCTTGTTTGGCTACGACGCCTTTAGTCGTCGCACGTACGACCGATTTCATAATTTCCAAAGGAAGCTCGTCTTTGAGTGTTTTATACGCCATTTTATCCGTTTTCAAAAGTCGAGGCGATGCGCTCTCTCCCATCAACGGCGAATAGATATTGACGTAAGAAATATCGTCTTTAGGGTGTTTGAGCGAAGGAAGATCCAGCACCGTATAATAATTTAAACTCGGTAGAGGAAAGCGAATTTTGTCGATACTTTGCACCGGAGCTTGTCCCGTAAACGTTACGACGTAAACATCCACCGTATCGGGTGCGGCTTTTTGCTTCGAAGGCGCAAAAACGACGGAAGCTTCCGGAGAGAGAGCTACCGCTCTTTTTTGGCTGATTTCGGAGTATTGCGTATCGTTGGAAATGCGACTAACGACTGCACTTAGAGCATACGAAAAGGCATCTTGGTAATTATTTGCCATGGCTCTAACATCCGGATCTTGTAACATTTCACCCATCGAATAGCCTGCGGGAATTTGATCGGTATTGGGATTGCCTTTAACCTCTTCTTTCTTTTTTTGCGTTTCGGAGAGCTTTTCTTCGGACTCTTTTAGCCAGAATTCTTGGCGTTTTTCCATTTTACGCATTTCGACCGTTGCACCCTCAAAATTTCCCAGCATCGCATAGTTAAGCCCGTTTAACGTATGCATGAGCGTTCGCTCGTATCCTTTGCCGTAGTACGTTTCCGCACCTTTTGAGAACAACAACGATCCCATACCCGCTCCGACGTTTCGCATGCTCACTTCCGCGCGTGATTCATACTCATCGAGAATCGCCTCGGCTTTGCCGAAAGCTTCGATGGATTTTTCATATTGTTTATTGCTTTGATACAAGCGTCCCAAGTTCAACCAATGCCACATTTCGCTTTGTGCCGAGGTATCTTTTTCCATCTGTTCGATGGTTTTAGCGACCGTCTCTTTTTGATTTGCCCCTGCTTGTAACTGTTGCGTCGACACCGCCGGCGTACATCCCGTTAAGAAGAAAAATGCGACAACACTACTGATACCCAATGCCCAAGAACGATTCATAGCAATCCTTTTTATGGAAGATAAATAACTTATCAAACAACTCGCTTACCTTTGAAAAATTCGTCTATCTTAAACTAAAAATATTTAAATTTATATTATTACGGTAAGAAGAGAATCGAACGATATACTATCGCATTGTAACCTACGATCGTTACGTCTTGCGTTATAGAAAATGCACCGACGCGTGCATTCGCCGCAAAGAGGCTTATGCGTCCAACGCTCTCTTGCTTAAAGCTTGGGCAAGAAGGATTGTTGAGGGGGTTTGAAGTTCGAATACTTCGTCGATTTTAATGGCTTCGAGTGCTACTTTTTTACCCTTTCGGACGATTTGGGCATAGCACTCTTTTTGTTCGCGGTTGGGTTCTTTCGCGCTTAACGCGTTACGATACGTCAAAAGGCGTTGTTCGTGCATGCTCAGATTTTGACGTGTTTGAAAGACGAGGCGCTCGAATAGGCTTTGACGCGCATACGCTTTTTCACGTAACAAACGTTCCAAACGTTCGTTCATTTGCCCTTGCAATAAAGCGATCTCACTTTTCCATAACGCCATTTTACGGTCGATAGAATGCTGATAAAACAACTCTTGAAGCCTCTTTAACGCAAACATCTTCGTATGCAATAAGCGTTCGACTAAACGTTCGTAATGTTGCGCCGTATCGTCCAAGCGTTGAAGCATCTCCACGCGATCGGGAAGTAAGGTCTCCATCGCCGCAGACGGCGTAGGAGCGCGAACATCCGCTACAAAATCGCTAATCACGTAGTCGATTTCATGCCCGATTGCGGAGACGATCGGCGTTTGACATGTAAAGATAGCATCGGCGACGATCTCTTCGTTAAACGCCCACAAATCTTCGATACTGCCGCCTCCGCGCGCGATGATGACGACGTCTACGTTTAAGCGATCCGCCTTGGCGATATTCTCCGCAATACTAAACTTGGCGTTTTCGCCTTGCACCAAAGTATCCAAAAGCGTTATGTTCACGAGCGGCCAGCGTTTTTGCGCGACTTTGAGCATATCCTGTAACGCCGCGCCCGTCGCCGACGTCACCAATGCGATACGTTCGACGAATTTGGGAAGCCCCTTTTTTCGCTCGGCATCAAAATACCCTTTGGCGGAAAGTTTGGTTTTGAGCTGTTCGTATGCTTTCGCAAGCGCGCCGCTGCCGGCGGGTTCCATGCTGAGACAATTGATTTGGTACGTTCCTCGGGGAGAAAAAACCGATAATGCGCCGTGAACGATCACCGCCATACCCTCTTCAACTTGAAATTTAAGGCTTTTGGTATTGCCTTTAAACATCACGCATGCCACGGCGGAGTCGGCATCTTTGAGCGTAAAATAGAGATGTCCTGAACTGTGGTAGGTTGCCCTAGAGATTTCACCCTCGACGCTGACATGTAAAAAAGTCGCTTCTAAAAGCGACTTAATTTGATGGTTAAGGCTCGAGACGCTTTGCGTTTGACTCATCGTTTTCGAGCAATGACCAAGGTCGAAATATCCATCGAAAAACTTTTGCAAAATTCGGTTTCAAATCCTGCATCGTCTAACTCTTTTTGAAGCATGCTTGCGGTCAAAAAGCCTTCGATGGAGTTGGGGAGGTATTCGTATGCCGCTTTATTTTTGGAGATGAGTCCGCCTAAAATCGGTAGAATCTTCGTAAGGTAAAAATCTTTAAGCCTAAAAAACAAGCCTTTTTTATCGTCTTTCGTAAACTCTAAGATAACGACGTAGCCGCCTTTTTTGAGCACTCTAGCGAATTCTCTGAAAGCTTCTTGACGCTTCATGACGTTGCGAATCCCGTAACTGATACTTAAAATATCCGCACTTTCGTTCGCTAAAGGCAACGCCGTTGCTTCCGAGATCACAAACTCGAATTCGGGAAATTTCTGCTTCCCGACGTCGGTCATACCGACGGAAGGATCGATGCCTAAGATTTTTCCGATTGCTCGATTCGCTTTTTTGGCTTGTTTTGCCCAATAACCCATCATATCGCCCGTTCCGCATGCGACGTCGACGATAAGTTCGATAGGCTTGCTATAGCGTTTAAACGTTTCGTCGCACGCTTTTTTGCGCCATTGAATATCGATCCCCATGCTTAAAACACGGTTTGCCCTGTCGTACGTACCTGCGATCTCATCGAACATTTGAACGATTTTTTGCTGTTTAGTGTCGGTATTTTCCAAAAATGAATCCTCTTAAGGCGAACATAAAAAGAATATTGTAGCGAATGAAGTTTTAGATAGCCTTAGCGTATCGCTTTTTTGAGGCGTTTTACCAGTGCGTTAGGCTCTTTTTTGACCATTTTTTTGATGAAAAAGAGTAGAGGTTGATTGCCTTTTTTTTGGAGAAAAAAGTCGCTTTTTTCCGTTAAAAGCGTCTGTATATCCCATAAAAAAGCCTGATAAGCAGAGCTTTGCATACGATCTAACAGTGCCGTACGCTCTTTACATGTCAAAACACCCAAGACGTTTTGCAAACGATCGATCATCGCCGTATCGAATAAGAAGCGGGAAATTTTCAGCAGCATCGCGATACGTTTGAGTTGCCGATAGGTTTTTTTAAGTGCGTCGCCTTCATCGTCGAGCAAGGCTTGCACCGCATTTTTTAAACGTAAAGTTTCATGGTAAAGAAGCACTTTAAACACTTTTTGGGCACTCATCCCGCCCATAAACGTAAAGTCCATCGAAACGTCCGCCAATCTATCGCATTTGGCAAAAACCGTCTGTTCGTCAAAATCATACTCTTCGGGAAAGCCGAAAAGCTTCACAAAGCGGTTTTTATAGCGCCGATCGTTCGTGACGTCGCGCAGAATATGCAAAGCGGCGTCTTCGTTCAATACCGCAAGCGTCGCTTCGTCGTCGTAACGTACGCCTAAAACACCGAAGGTCGCATACGTATCGCAATAAAATTGATCGATATTTTTTTTATAAGGAGTCGAAGTGCTCTGCAAATAGCCGAGCACTTCATGGGGGTGTTCAATCAGGTATTTTTTTTTCCAAAACGACTTTTTCACAAAGTACGCTTTTAAAACTGTTTTTCCATGACGGGAATGACCTGTTTTTTACGACTTAAAATGCCCTCCACCCACATCTCGTGGTTCACGAGTTTGGTGTTAAACGCGTTTTCGATTTTGCTTTCGTCGTCGCTGACGACTAAAAACTGAGAGCCTTCGATCATGATGTCGGTTAAGAGCAGCATCACGGTGTGGCGATGACCTTCGTGTTTATACGCCTTCATATCGGCAAAAAGTGCCTCTTTCATCTCGTCGAATACGGTTAAATCCACGACTTCAAGTTGACCGATGCCGATTTTATGACTGCCCATATCAAAATCTTTAAAATCACGTAATAAGAGCGTACGTGGGCTTGCCCCTTTGACGGCGGATTTGACTAAAAACATCTCCATTCCAAGTGCTTTGAAATCTTCCACGCCGGCAATGGCGGCTAATTCTTTGACCGCTTTGGTGTCCGCTTTGGTACATGTGGGCGATTTAAACAAAACCGTATCGCTCAAAATTGCCAGCATCATAGCACCCGCGATATTTTTCGGAATGTCGATTTTATAGTGGTCATACATCTCTTTAACGATCGTATTCGTACAACCCACAGGTCGAATCCAACACTCAAGCGGCGTAGAAGTCGTAATGTCGCCGAGTTTATGATGATCGACAATGCCTAAAATATTCGTCTCTTTGAGATTGTGCGGTGCTTGCGCCAGATCGGAATAGTCGGTAATGTAAAGGTTGTCGCCTGAAAAATCGTTCTTTAAAAGAGGTTTTTCAAGTCCGAACGTTTTTAAAATAAACTCCGTCTCGGGGCTAATTTCGCCTTGGCGTGCCGGCGTACAAACTTCGCCGAGTTCGGTTTTAAGGTACGAGAGTGAAATCGCCGATACGATCGAATCGGAATCGGGATTGATGTGTCCGCATGCATACGTTTGCATTCAAATTTCCTTTAGTCTTTTTACATGTAATTATAGCCGATTCGTCTTTACTTGCACAAGAGGCACGCGACTTTAGGGGCGATCTTGCATCGGATCGTGCCCGTGCGACGGCTCTGCTTTACGTTGTTCAGGTTGGTGCACGGGGGCATGATAGTCTTCATGACGAGAAGATGGCGACGCTGCTTCTACGCGCTCTTTACGTACCGAACTTGCTTCCGGTTTTTTACGTACTTCTTCACGGCGATATTCGGGAGAGGCGGGCGTGGGTTTTGGCGTATAATCACGTCGTATCGGCTTTGAAGAAGGTTTAGGCTGTACGACGTAATAACGATTTTCCTCGTAATGCACGGGCGGAACGTAGCGATAAACGATGTCGTGATGACGGCGCAACTCCATAAACGGCGGCGCATTGACGGGAATGTCTAAATAAAGTGCCATATCGTCCCAATGCGAAAAACGTCTTTCGCGGTACAGACCCAACACGTAACGCGGGTCTTTATTGGAGAGTTCCGCCAAACGAAAAATCATATACGCATCCGCCGGCTCGTAGACGCTATCCAAAATATAAACGACTTCGGCTTCGTTGTAGCCGAAGCGATCCATTAAACTGTAACGATAGGCATACGGATCGGAATGCGAACGTAAATTTAAAGTGACAACCCAATCAAAATCCGCCGCACAAAGCGTTTGCGACGGCAGTGTTAAAGCCGTCAAGACCGATAAAACTATCCATAAATAGCGTTTCATTTGTTTCCCTTTCAAGGATTCTTTCACGCTATTATGCTACAAAAACGTGAATTGAGCGTGAAATTCCCCTCTTTTTCTCACGTTTGAGCGTTATAATCTCGTTTGTTTACCGAAAATTTACATAAAAATTACGTATACTCTTTATAATAACAGCAAAAGAAGGGCTTTAGAAAGGAAATTTGATGTTACGCCACCCCTCAAAAATCATTACGAGTGCAACCAGTTATTTTATGCACCAATACACCAAACACTATTTAAACGTCGACAACCCTTCCAAAGGATTGCCGTTGCCTCCGGAGAACAAACCTTATTTGCTCTACGTTCACGTACCGTTTTGTTCGATGTTTTGCCCTTACTGCTCGTTCAACAAATTTACCTATACGAAAGAAGCGGCAAGCGTTTACTTTGAACACTTGCGCCAAGAGATCTTACATGTCAAATCGTTAGGGTACGATTTTGATTATTTGGTAATCGGCGGAGGTACGCCGCTTATCGACGAAGATGAGCTTATCAAAACGATCGAGCTGATTAAAACGCAGTTCAATATTCAACACGTCTCGTGCGAAAGCGATCCTAACCATATCAAACCGAAAACCGTTTTACGCTTAGACGGGCTCATCGATCGCCTCTCTATCGGCGTACAAACCTTCGACGACACGCTTCTGAAAAAACTCGGGCGTTTTGAAAAATTCGGCTCCGGCGAAGAGGTGTACCGCAAAATCGAATCAATGCTCGGCATTTTACCGATCACGAGCGTCGATTTGATCTTTAATTTCCCCGAACAAAGCGAAGCCGGACTCGTTCGAGATTTGGAACTCCTTAAAAAACTCTCTCCGGAACAAACGAGCGTTTATCCGTTAATGACCTCATCGTTGGTCAAAAACAGCGTGCGCAAAAGCCTCGGAGAATTTAGTATGGCGCATGAAATGGCTTTCTTTAAAACGATTAAAAAACAGCTCAAAACCGCCTATCCTTCACGTCACGGTTGGTCGTTTTCCAAAGAGCAAGACGCGATCATCGACGAATACATCATCGATCACGAAGAGTACGTCGGCGTGGGTTCGGGTTCGTTTAGCTTTTTAAAAGATACGCTTTACTTAAACGAGTTTGCGCTCGATCAATACTCCTCACATATTCAAAACCGCAACAGTGCCGTCATTAAAGAAAAAACTTTTCCTCAAAACTCGCAAATGTACTACCGCCTTATGGTCGATCTTTTCAACGGCAAACTTTCCAAGAGAAAATTTCACAGTATGTTCGGCGTCGAAATCGAAGAGGCGTTGGGCAAAGAGCTGATGTTGCTTCGTTTGGCAAAAACCGTCGTCGAAGACGAACATACGATCCAAACGACGGAATTTGGCGACTACCTCTTTTTGGTCTTAATGAAAGAGTTTTACATGGGTATGGATCGCATCCGCAACAACGCGCGAAAGCACCTTAGCCTTTAAACGACGCCAAGGAGAGGCTTTCGCTCCACGTTAAGACGAAAAAGCCGACATATTCGCCGTTAATATCGACTATCGGGGTGTAAAGCACATAACTGTCCCCCATTTTCATATAGCCAGTGCCCTGAAAATTGGCACTTCTGATAAAATGAAGCCCGTTGGTCGATTGATTGACGATCGTGTAGTTATCGAGCCTCAGATTTGGAGAATATTCCGAAGCATTGGCGATGTCGGCGTATTCGTTTTTCATCAAAACGTACAGCTCTACGCCGTCTTTTTTGAAATAACGGCTAATATCTTTAAAATCCACAACCGTTTCGATCGTCCCGACATATTCTTCTTGGTTAAAAACCGGAGCGATCGCACGCATAAACATACCGTTGCGACCGATCTCAATCCCTTTGATAGGGCGTTTGGTCGCTTTAACTTTTTCAAGCGCATGGCGAAAAGCACTTAAATCGTCGTTGCTTTCATTGCGATAGTCCCATAAGCGCATAAAACTTTTGAACTCTTTGGTGTGCAAGTGCAAGCGTGCGTTTTCAAACACGCCCGAGAGGGCCATCGTATTTTTAATGTCGAGCAAATAATCCAAACACTGCGTTCGATCTTGATTTTGAAGGCAACCGATCACGTGAGGGCTTTTGGCTAAAATAACCGAGCTCGCCAACGAGACGTGCGTCGTCTCTTCGATCTTGTTGTGTAACGTCAAAAGCAGCGCGTCCATCTGTTTTTTAAGGGTTTCGTCCTCTTCAAACGAAATCGATTTGTTATATAAAAAAAGCAAGCAGAGTCCAAAAAAGAGCATTACCAATGCACTGAGGAAAAAGCGTTTTTCTTTCATCATGTCAAAGCCTTTTGTTCGTTTTCAACTTTATCGAGCCATTTTTGGTGATCGAGCTTAAAAACGTAGGTAAAGCGCGATCCTTGGTTCTCGTACGATTCGATGTCGATATCGACGTCGTTTTTATTGCATATATTTTGAACGATATTGAGTCCTAAGCCAAAACCGCCTTGCACGCCGTCTTCTCTTTCAAAACGCTCAAAAACTTTATAGAGGTCTTTAATGCCTTGCCCGTGATCGATAAAGCTCAAAATACAACTGCTTTCGTCTTTACGGTGAAGGTATATTTCGACGACGCCTTGAAAAAACGAATACTTAATCGCATTCGAGAGCGTATTATCGAGAATGCGTTGCAGTTCGACCTTACTGATAAAAATCATCATCGCCTCTTCGATCTCATACTTCAAAACGATGGATTTCGAGCGTGCGATATCTTCGAAAAACGCGATGCGTAACCCGAGGTATTCCGAAAGGTTGATCGGCTCTTTGGCATACACCACTTTTTTGTGTTTAATATAATATTCTACGTCTTCATACGTCATTTGCATCTGTTTCGTTGCCGCTTTAATGCGCTGAAGGTGTTTGGAAGAGGTTACGTAATTGGAGAGCAACTCGACGTTAATGTTAATGACGCCCAAAGGCGTTTTGAGTTCATGCATCGAATCGTTAAAAAAATCGTTCATATAGCGTTGCATCCGCTGATACGGATAGATGCTCGAATGCACGAAGACGTTGCTCAAAAGATAGATCAAAAACAAAACGATAAAAAAAAGCATCGTCGTCACGAAAATAATCTTGGCATAATTTAGCTTGGTTTGAACTACTACGAAAAAAAGCCCTCTATCGTCGGTTTGTACCGCTTTTTGGTAGTACAAAAACGGATACACCACGCGTATCTTAAATTGCACGTCCACTAACGTTGCTTCGATGCCTCGGTACAAAAGCGTATGCATTTCGTCGTAAATATTGAGATGAAACCGTACGCTACGCGGAATATCAAACTCCTCTTTGGCAAAAATGCTTTTTTCGTGCGTTGCGACCCATTCGAAAAGTTCTTGCGAAGCTTTGTATTTTTCTTCCGTCACCGTACTTTGAATCGCAAAAAAACTCGGAACGCTAAAAAGTGCCATGACGATTAACGTATAAAGCCAAACCGAACGAAACGGATTAAGCGTCAACATCGATTTTATATCCCAACCCGCGCGAGGACTTGATGAATGCTTCGACGCCTACTTTGAGTCTGATTTTTCGAATGTACATTCGAATGTCGGCATAACTGATCTCTTTGCCTTCCCAAACGTTTTCACGCAGGGTCTCGATATCGCAAAACGTATTTTTGCGTCGAATTAAAAAACGCACCAACTCTTGTTCTTTGGAACTTAAGATAATCGTTTGATCGTCTTTTTTGATCTCACCCGTTTCAAAATTGAAACGAAGGCCGCATGCTAGCTCAAACAATCCTTCGTTTCCGGTTTGGTAATGCTTTTTAATCAGCTCTTTAACGCGAAGTTCCAACTCTTTGAGCTCAAAAGGTTTTTTGAGATAATCGTTACAGCCAAGCTCATAGCCGATTGCGATATTGTCGATATCGACCAAAGAGGTAATGATGATGATCGGCGTGGTAATCTTGGCTTCTTTGATGTATTTGATCAGTTCGTGACCGTTGAGCTTGGGAACTTTCACGTCCAACAAAAACAGATAATAGGTTTTTTGCATAATCGCGTCCAGAGCACTCTCTCCGTCGAAAAACGCATCGACTTCATAGCCCAAAAACTCCAAATACTCTTTAATGCTTTCGTTGTAATTGTAGTCGTCTTCGAGCAATAAAAGTTTCATGATCGTCCTTATCCAAGATAGATTTGTCCGGCGTAAATGATGTAATAGCGTAGCAATAAAACGCCCAAAAGTACCGCCGTTGCGTTGGTTAAAATATACCCGACCCGATAAACGTGGCTTCGTAACGCCAAAATAACCGTCGCAAGCGGCAATAATAATCCGATGCCGATGACTCCGAGCCAAAAGACCAACGCCAATCCGCCGTGGCTCAATGCCGCTTTCGCCATCGACGAAACTTCACCGCCGCCGTAAAGAAGACCGACGAAAAAGATACCCAAAAGCGGCAATTCGGTCATAATAACCCGTAAATCCAGCACCAAAAGGTACTTGATGCTCTCTGTGTTGATCGTGCTTTTAAAAAAAACCAATCCGATCAAAATATTCACCGCAATCCCCGAAGAGATGCTCGAAGTTAAAAAAACGATCGGTAAAACAGGACTGTTCCACAGCGGAATCGCATACAACGCCGAGAGTAAAAAGCCCGTATAAGTGCCTACGCACAATGCCGCCGCCATTAAAAAATATTCGATCGTTTTTGCATACGAGTGCAAACTCTTGACCCATTCGATAAAACTTCCCAAAGGCGAAAGCCATGTGTATTTCACGATCGTCCGTTCAAACACCAAAAGCGTAAAAACCAACACGATCGGCGTGTAAATCAGCAAGAAAAGAACGCCCAAGCTCATAACCGAGAGAGGATTAAAACGAATCAAAAGCCAATAAAACGACAACGGACGCCCTAAATCCGCGACCAATAAAAAAAGTCCCGCTAAAATCGATACGGGAGCGACCAAAGTTCCCGATTTGATCATCGCATCCCAAATCGATGAGTTGCTACGTTCGTGTCGATTCCATTTGACCAGCAACGCAACGATAATCGAGCCCGCGCTAATACCGGCTAAAAAGAGATAGACCGCAATCGCCCACGACCAGTGCATCACCTCGTACTGCGCCGTACTTCCCCACATCGGGCTCATACTTTGACTCCTTTGCGTGCGGGGATAAAGCAGACTTTCGGTTTCGTTCCCAAATGCGCTTTGGGAAATAATAGAGTCTCTTTGCGTGAAAGCATCGCAACCGTCGAATTTTCTTGACTCACATCCCCAAAACGTAACGCTTCGGTCGTACAAACGCTGACGCATGCGGGATCTAGCGCTTTTGAGAGTCGGCTATCAAAACAAAACGTACATTTTTCGACCACGTTTTTCACCGGATTGATAAAGCGTGCATGGTAAGGACACGCCAAAATACAATACTTACATGTAATGCATTGCGACTCGTGAATATGCACCAAACCGTCTTTGCTCTGAAACGACGCTCCCGTAGGGCATACGCTCACGCACGGAGGCTCGTCGCACATCACGCACGAGCGTCTTTCAAAGTGCATTCCAAGGTGCGGAAAAACGCCTTGCGTCGTGACATGGACTTGCAAACGATAAACACCCTCAGGCACATCGTTTTCCAAACGGCACGCCACATTACAGGCTTGACATCCGATGCAAAGATTTTCGTCGAAAATCAGTCGATACGCTTTTGCCATCGCTATGCCCTCACGATACGAACGCCGGTATTGGTGATCATCGCACCGCAAACAGGCGCAGTTTTTAACGGAAGCAGTTTGGAAGCACTCGATCCTTTACGATCAATCTTAGGCAGTAAAGGCGTTTGCCGTCCAAATCCCATATACAAAAAGAGCGTATCGGGGCGAATGCCTTCGGTAAGAAACACTTTCACCTTCTCTTTGCCGATCTCGTTTTCGATGTAACATGTATCGTTTTGACGCAAACCGTGAGCTTTTGCCGTACTCGGATGCATCCAAAGAGGATTGTCGGACATCAGGGCGTGAAGGTAAGGGACGTTTTGCGTATGGGCGTTGGTGTGAATCGCGCTCTTACCCGAAATCAACGTGTAAGGATAGTTGTGTTGTACGTCCATATCGACCGCACAAGGTACGCCGTATCCCGCAAACGCCTCTTCGATATGCGCGCAAAAGAGCTCGATTTTGCCCGAAGGCGTTTTGCGTCGACGTTCGAACATCTCCGATACGCGCATAAGATCAACGTGTGCATAGCGTTCGCAAAAGGCACGCACACTCGCCTCTTCTCGTAAAAAAAGCGGCGGAATCGTCGCTTGCACGTACCCTCGCTTCACGAGACTTTCCAACAACGCGCTATCGCCTTTGGCTTGGTACGCACGAAGCTCTTGCATCGTTTTCCACGGGTAGGCATCGCCGAAACCCAAAGCGTCGGCCAAACTTCGAACCGTTTCGCGTAAGCTTTGAGTACCGCGTAAAGGCATCAAGGCGCGATTGCGCATCGTATAGGAGGGAACAAGCCCGTGATGCAAGTGAATACTTTCGTCCCGCTCTAAGTAGGTCGATTCGGGTAAAACCACGTCCGCCATCATCGCCGTATCGCTCATGTAAATGTCGTTCACGACGATCAAATCCAACGACGCCATCGCCGTTCTCATTTTTTGCGGATCGGCAACGGTTACCAACGGATTGTGGCGCGTTAAAAACCATCCTTTGATCGCGTAGGGTTGTTGCGTTAAAATCGCGTCCGCAATCGCATTGAGTACGCCGTGCTTTTTCGGAACAAACCGATACGCGCTTCCCTCTTCACCAGCGCCGTCGATACGCGCAATGCCGACTTCCGGAGCCGGATAGGGCGATTGAAGTAAAGGAAAAAGCGGTTCTTGAAGCAATACGTTGAGCATTTCGGGCGTTTTTGCGAAGTAGATACCGCCTTTTTTCTCCACGTTTCCCATCAAAACGTTGGCGATTAAAATCGCGCGGGTGCGCTGAAACTCTGCCGGAGACGTCGTCGCTTTGTGCCCCCAATCGAGAATACAACGCGGCGCGGCGCGGTAAATTTCGTCCGCCAAACGCTCGATCGTTTTCGCGTCGATTCCGGTATAACGCTCTTGCCATTGCGGAGTCGTCTCTTTCAAAGAGGCCTTTAACGCGTCCAAACCGATGCAATAACGTCGGACAAACGCGTGATCGTATTTAGCGTCTCTGAGCCATACATGTAAAAGGCTTAAGACAAACGCAAGGTCTTGCCCCGCCTTAATCGGATACCACTCGTCCGCCTTGCCCGCCATGATCGAAAACCGCGGGTCTAGTACGATCAATTTTTTGGAAGGGTTTGCCGCAAAACGCGCCATGGCTTTGCTTAAGGGAATGTCTAGCCCTTCAAAGAGGTTATGCCCGAAATTGACGATATAATCGGCATGCTCGAAATCCCGATACGCCCGTTCGCCGAACGTCTGCTCCAAGGCACTCTCAATCGCGATCGGACAGGAACTCCAATGTGAAAACGTATTGGGAGAGCCGTAATTAGCGGCAAAAGAGGATAAAAGATCGAACGATTCGCCCGTTTTGGACGAAAACAGCATACTCTGCGCACCGTAGTTTTGTTTCAAACGCTGCATCGACGAAGCGACAAACGCCAAGGCTTCGTCCCAAGATGCTTCCCTCCAACGGTTTTCCCCGCGTTGTCCGACGCGCATTAACGGCGTCCTCAGACGGTCTTGATCGTATAACTGCGAAACGCCCGAAAGCCCTCTGGCACAAATACTCGAGTGCATACGCGCATCAAATGCGTTGCCTTGAAGCCATACGGGTTTTTGATCCACCACGCGCACTTCGATAGCACAACGACTGCTGCACATTTCACATACGCTTCGCACCCATTTGTCTTCGCCTTTGAGTATGCTTGGCTCCCAAGCGCGGAGACTTCCTTGCATGCTAAGGGCGGCGGTTGAGAATTGAAGGAATCGTCGTCGGGCATAAGACTCTATCACGTATGGCTCGCTTAAAGATTTTTCTCTTACGCAAAGGATGTAAGAATTCTGTCTTATTGTAAGGTATTTTCGCTTTAAAGCTCTATAACCCGATGCGGTTTGCTAAAAAGATAGCCTTGAGAAAAGTCGACGTTTAAGCGTTCCAGCTTGGCTTGCACCGTTTCTTTATCCACAAATTCGGCGACGATTTTATAACCCATTTTATGTGCGAACGAGACAATCGTCTCGACCGTCATCTCTTTGGTCGGATCGGTATCGATCTCTTGGATTAACGAGCCGTCGATCTTGATATAGTCGATTTTGAGTCGCGCCAGATAGGAAAAATTGGAGTAGCCCGTACCGAAATCATCGATAGCGATACGGCATCCTAACGCTTTTGCCTCTTGAATAAAAAAGCTCATCTCTTCAAAATTGTCGATACCCTCGCTCTCGACGATTTCTAAAATGACCCGATCGCCGCAACCGTATGTGCGAATCGCGTCGTACAAACACTCCTTAACCGACACGGAGAGAATATCGCGGACGTTGAGGTTTAGCGAAAAAGCGACGCCTTTGTCGTGAAGATAGGCAAAGGATTTTTGAATCATGATTTTCGTCAGCTTTTCGTAAAGCCGCGTTTTTTTGGCTTGCTCCAAAAAGTGGTACGGACTTAAGTAACTTCCGTCCTCTTCTTCCAAGCGCATCAGCACTTCGTACTTGGTAATTTTTTTTTGCACGTTGTCGTAAATGCCTTGGTAAAACGGTACGATGCGATCGTTTTCGACGGCATGTTGAATTTTATGAATGATTTGAATATTGTGCTTTGTTTTGTCTTTGAGCGTTTCGCTGAGGTTGTACGTCACAATCACCTCATCGCGTTTTTTAGCCTCTTTGAGCGCGATATGCGATTGCATGTAGATATGCTCGTCGCATCCCGAAGCGACGCCGACGTTTAAGCGCACGACGATTTCATAGCCTTGAATGAGAAAAATATGCTTTTCCAGATAATGAATCATACGGTAGAGTTTATCGCTATTTTTATGCTGCCATATTTTATCGTTTTCTTTAATCAATAAGGCAAATTCATCCCCGTTGATGCGAAAAACGACGCGGTGATTTTCCGCAAAGCGTTGATCAAGCAACGCTCCGATCTCTTTGAGCAATGCATCTCCCACGTCGTACCCTAGATAATCGTTGATTTCCGAAAAACCGATCAGGTTGATAAGCATCAACATCTTTTCGTTCGTATCGCTGCGTATTTCGTTAAAAAGAGCTTGACGGTTTCCAAGTCCCGTCAATTCGTCGATGAGCTGTTCTTGAATGATGCGGTCTTTAACGATTTGCTCCGTAATATCCGTGCTACTCGTAATATACTCCATCGTTTGCCCGTGTTCGTTGATGACGGGAACCAAGGTACTTTTGATGTAAAACGTTTCGCCTTGGCGGTTGAGGCATTTTAAAACGCCTTGCCAAATCCGTTGCGACTGAATCGTTTCCCATAGCGTACTATACGAAGACTCATCGTGTTCGGGATGGCGAAAACGGCTGTGTTTCGTACCGATAATTTCGTCTCGCGTATATCCCGTAGCGGCGCAAAACGCATCATTGACGTAGGTGATGTAGCCTTGGGGATCCATTTTCGAAAAAATAGCACTGTGGTCTAAAACGGTTTTATACTGGCGTAGGAAGTTGACGCTTTCGTCCAATTCGCATTGCGTCGTATTGACCAAATGCGTCAAAAATTTTAAAACCGAATCCGTGGGGCGAAGCATCGTTTTTTTGAGAGGAATTTGGTGAATGGAGGATTCGCTAAGGGCTAAAATCGTCGTCGTAACGTTTAACAGATGGTTGGCAATGCGACCGCGGTAAAACTCGCCGTAGGTAAAAAATCCGACCGTAGGAGCGATTTGCTCCAACAATGCCAACTCGTAATGCAGTTGATCTTTTAAAAAATATTTTCGAACGGCACAGGAGTAAATAAACATCGCTTCAATCGCTTTTTCGCAAAGGGTTTGTTGCAATGTTTCGGCTTTTTCCATAATCTCTTCGATATTGCCGATGGCAAAGCGCACGCGATCTCCTTCTCGAAACTCTCCGGCAAAACGATACGAGCGGTCTTTGTTGACACCTACGATTGAGCGGCATACTTCCACGTTCTCGCTTTGGCTCACCAACGGAAATGCGATCGCGCTCGCGGGCAATCCTCGAATCATATCGTTGCCCAAATAGTGCCGATAGACCGTTTCGATCGGTTGATGATCGAGTTCGTACAAATCGTTTCCCTTGCAACGCGTAACCGTCATCGTTTTGCCGATTTGCGTCCATCCGAACGAGTAATCTTGATGTACATGTAAGCTATCGCCTTCCAAAATCGCCAAAACGACGCCGTGATCTTCAATGCGGTCGGCATGAAACAGATACGTTTGCGCAAACGCAAAACTATCGGCGGCGTTTCCTCCGGCGACGACGACGTGTGCGGCGGCTTCGCCCAAGGCTTGAATAAACGCCTCGTTCTCCTTACTTTTCAAGGGTTCGGTAAAAGCGATGCAGACTTTCGTCAAAGGCGTTATCGCGCGCGATGCGATTTCGTACGCGCTTTTTCGATCGGCAACGTCGAGGTAGTAAACGCCGGCGCGTGAAGTTTCCAAAAGGCAAAACGAAAGGACGATCGTTTCTTGGGACATTTGAGCTCGGTGAATTTCTCCGGCACTCGTCGCTCCGATGACCACACTTTGCGGTAAACGGGTATGAAGGTAATCTAAAATATTTTGAAGAACGACGCAATCGCCGCTTCCGCTAAAAAGTTGTATGAAAAGATGCTGATCGGGTTGGAAGCGCGTCTCGACGAAGTTTTGTAAGCTCTTTAAATCATCATAAATAAGAGAGTACAACTTCATGACGATTCCTTTGAAAATAATACGAAAAACGTATTGTATCACAACAAAAGAAAATCTTACGCTAAGATTGTGTCACGGTACGAAAAAACCCCTTAGAGCCTAGCTCTAAGGGTTGACATATTCTTTATCCGACGAAGGTTTGTCCGGCATAAAGCATGTAGTAACGCAGTGCTAAAACACCCACAAGAACGATAAGGGCGTTAAAGATCACAAAGGCGTGGGAGTGTTTGACTCCGTGAGGCAAAGCAAAGTTCAATCCGATAGGCAAAAGCAAGCCTAAACCGATGACGCCCACCCAAAGAAGGGTCGAAAGACCGCCCGTACCGAGTGCCGCCGCTCCCGCATGTGCCGTTGCGCCTCCTTGGTACATCATTCCCACAAAAAGAATGAAGATGAAAAAGAGTTCTGCAAAGATCACTTTGACGTCCAGTCCGTGTAAATAGCTCACATTGGCGTCTTTCGTCGAGTGGGTAAAGAACAAAAGTCCGACGACAAGGTTTGCCGAAATACCCGCCGATACGCCCGAAGCCAAAAAGAGTGCCGGAAGCACGGGCGTATTTAAAAGCGGATAGCTGTTCATCGCCGAGAGCAAGAAACCGGTATATGCACCTACGCCCACTGCCAATACAAGCGTAATCGCTTCAAGTGCTTTGCCGTAATTGAGTGCCAAATCTGCAATCGGTGCTAAAAATTTAAACGGTCCATCTACGGCTAACTCTTTTTTGAAAACGCCGAACAAGAACAAAATGGAAACCGGCATATAGGCAAACAAAGCTAAAACACCGATCGTCATGACCGAGCCGAAGTTATAATGAATCAACAATTTCCAAAACATCAACGGTCGGGTCAGATCGAAAATCAAAAGGCATAAACCCGCACCGATCGTAACGGGTGCTAAAATCGCTCCCGCTTTAATAATTCCGTCCCAAGGGGAAACATCGTTACCTTTCATCCATTTTACGACGATTGCGGAGATAATCGCTCCGGCGGAAAGTCCCGCTAAGAAGAGATAAACCGCGATCGGCCAATGCCATACGACCGTATTGTATTGCTCCATAGAGCCCCAGATTTGATTCATGAGTTGATCCCTCCTTTATGGTTGGGTACGATATACATTTTCGGTTGGGTTCCGAGTCTCTCTTTTTGGCGATACGTAACGCGTTCGGAGAGCACTTTATTGATTTTACTTTTTGGATCGTTGAGATCACCGAACACCAACGCTTCGGTCGGACATACCGTGACGCATGCGGGCTCTTCGCCTCGACTTAAGCGTGATTCGTGGCAGAACGTACATTTATCGGGTGCTTTGGTCACCGGATGGACGTAACGCGCTTGGTAAGGACATGCCGCGACGCAGTAGAGACAACCGACGCACAAGTCGTTATCGACTAAAACGATACCGTCTTCGTTGACATGGGACGCTTTGGTCGGACAGACGCTGACGCAGGGCGTGTTTTCGCAATGCACACACGATTGTCGATGGTATTCGTAGCCTAAGCTTCCGTTAGGATACTCTTCTTGTTTAACCCACACTTGCAAGCGATAAACGGATTCCGGTATTTTATTTTCGGATCTACACGCAACATTACAGGCTTGACAGCCGATGCAGAGATTGTTGTCGTGGACCATTGCATATTTTTTTGCCATTGTTTTCTCCTTCCCTTACGCTTTTTTGACTTTGACGCCGACGACGTGAAGGTTCATACCGCTATTAGGCGATACTAGCGGTGAATAAAGCGAGTTACTGTTCACGCCTTTGCCGTAAGCTCGTTTCAAATCTTTACTGATATGTCCAAACCCGAAGTAGGCAAATACGGTATCTTCGCGCACGCCTTTGGTTACAAGTGCTTTGCCTTTTTGTGTGGCATATTTGTTATACACTTCGATTTTATCGCCGTTTTTAATGCCTAAACGCTCTGCCGTTTTGGGGTGAATCCACACCGCCGCATCGTCTAAAAGATTGTTAAGCCATGCGTTGTTACCGTTGTGACCGTTAGTGCGAACGGCAGATTTACCGTTGATAAAATAGAGTTCGTCCGCTTCTTTGTATTTGTAAGGCTCGTAACTTAGCGCACCTTTTTTGGAAACGGCTTCGAGTTCAGGACTGAAAAGTTTGATTTTGTGCGGAAGGTCTATCGTTCCTTCTTCATTGACTTTAGAGGCGGCACTCGGGAATTTTTTCACGAACTCCGCAACGCTTTTTTTATCTTGAAGCAAGAGCGGTACGCCGAAACTCGCACTTCCGGTTGCTTTCAATTTGGCTAAAAGATCAAGATTGTCGCCGACTTGTTGCAAACGGTAATCTTCAATGTCTTTGTACGGGAAATAAGCACCCAGTCCCATTTTTTCGCCCAACTCTTTGGCGACTCTCCAACCCGGGCGACACTCACCGATCGGCTCGACCACTTTTTGGCGACCTACGCCGTAGCTTGGATTTTTACTACCGCTGGCGGTAAACTCTTCATCTCGCTCCAAATAGGTCGTATCGGGAAGGACGATGTCGGCAAACCATGCGGTATCGGAGACTTGAATATCAAACACAACCACCAAATCCATCGCTTTGAGTGCTTTAATAACGTTTTCGGTATTGGATTGCGTCATCACGGGGTTGTTACGGGCGATAAACCAACCGTGAAGTTTGTATCCGACACCCGGTAATTCGTTGAGTGCGGCATGCGGAACAAGGGTCACGATACCGTTTCCTTTTTTACAGAGGAAAAATTCACTGTCTTTTTCGCCGATACGATCGATTCTCGGCACTTCGACTTTCGGATATGCCGGAATTTTCGGCTTTTTAAGTACGGGTGCTTTGGCATCATTCTCACCCAAGTATTTGTTGTAAAACGCGGCACCTTTATTGAGGTAGTAGCCGCCTTCTTGTTCGACCGCGCCGACTAAGACGTTACACATCATGATCGCACGGCGAAGTTCCATCTCTTGCGGCGTTAGGGTTACGCGATGGCAAAAGTCGAAAATAGCTTTGGGAGCCGCTTTGGCAAATTCGCGCGCCATACGTTTAATCGTATCGGCGGGAATATCGCACTCGACCGCCATTTTCTCCGGCGTATACTCGGCGATGCTGGCTTTGAGTTCTTCAAACCCTTCGCAGTATTTCTCAACAAATTTTTTATTGTAAAGATTTTCGTTGATTAGGGTGTGGATAAATCCAAGCACAAACGGAAGGTCATGTCCCGGTTTGATCGGATGCCATTCGGTCGCTTTCGCCGCCATCGTTGAAAAACGTGGGTCTAAAGAGATCACTTTCGCGCCGTGTGCCAATGCGTCCATGTATTGACGGGCATAGGAGATAACGATACCCTCAAAAACGTTATGGCTAGGGTTAATGATATATTTTGCTTTGGCAAAATCACGGCTGATGCCGCCCTCAAACACGTCGTCCATCGCCAAATCGTACGCCAAAGGACAGGTTGCTTCGTGTCCGAAAAGGTTGTGCGAACCGTACGCTTGCGCTAAGTTATGGAACCATGTTTTATTCCAACCGCTACGTGCCGTAAAAGCAACCGTATGCGCGCCGTATTTTTGTTTGATCTCATCCAACTTTTTGGCAATGAAAGTGTATGCTTCGTCCCAACTGACCTCTTTCCACTTTCCTTCACCCCTCTCACCCACACGCATAATCGGTTTCACCAAACGTTGCGGATCGTAAAGTTGGTTAAATCCCGAACTTCCTCGAGCACAGACTTTACCGCCTCTGCTTTTATCGGCGGGATTACCGCGAATGAACATTCCTTTACCGTCCTCCACACGTGCTTCGATGGTACACGAACTCGTACACATCTCGCAAATGCTAGGGGTAAACTTCGTGTTTCCCTTGTATTGCTTTTTGGCCTCTTCCATCGCCCCGAGCGTTCCGGGAATGCTAGAGAGCCCCGCAACTGCGGCAGCAGTTGAAGAAAGCTTGAGAAAACTTCTTCGACTAAGCATTTGAGTCATCTTTGATCCTTTTTCTAAGATTTCATAGTGCAATCTTAGAAAAGCTATGTAAATTTTATGTAAATTTTAATGACGACTTTTAAATACTATTTTTAGGGGATATTTGAGGTTTATGGGCTTTTTAGCGAGAGTGTATGCGGTATGTGACGTAAAAATAACGTCAATTTAATGTTTTGATGTTTTACATGTAAAGCATGAATCAAAATGGTGTTTGATTTTTGGATACGTGAAGCATCTTTACATGTAGAGGTTTTAAGAAAATTTAGCATGTAAAATTGACCATTTCATGGAGAAAGCTAAAAGTTTAATCCTCTCATTATATGATTAGAATGTAATACTTTTACTTCGTTTAATGAATTCAATCATAAGGTATCTATACCCCTCTTTTGAGAAATGGATACCGTCATCATTATACTTTTCTTTCAAATGATTGTCCTTTTTTGAGAATTCATTATTTGCCTCAAAATAGCTTATATGATTCGCCAGACAATACTCTTTTAAAAAACGATTAGAATCATCAATTGTGTTGTAAATTTTGTCTTGATATGCTTGGTCAAACTTTCCATCATATGGTATGTCGTATGTAATAATATCGCCGACCACAATGTGTGCTTTTGAAAAATCTTTCTTCAAGATTGAAATAATTTCATCAAAATTTTTTTTGAAATTTATCTCATGATCGTTTCCGTTTGATTGCGTAATATCATTCACTCCAAACTGCAACATAATGTTTGTTATGTCATAACCCATATCTTTCAATTTATATAAATTTTGTAGACGATTAATAACACCTATTGACGTTGAAGAACCCATTGCAAAACTAAAAGAATTACCGGGAAATGTGTACGTATCATACATTAAAACAATTCTTGAATCACCTAAAAAAACAACAATTTTCTTATCTTGAGGATATTTAATACGTGAATGAAATGCATTAAGGAGTGTTAGATCAAATTTTTGAGGGCTCGCCATTTTGACAATAGGCTCAATTGGAAGATAATTAACGATTAACGGGGTATTCTGAGAAATGATCGAATCATAGTCTAAATTTTTATGAAGGTCTAACGTAGTGTTCTTTCCCCCCCCTATTCCCAGTGTTAGTATAAATATTAATAATATGATACATTTCATGTATTCATCCCTTATAAATCTTAATAGGATATATTTTAACTTAAAGTAGATTTATTCTCATTAAATCAAAGCTTGAAAATAGGTAGACATAACTTTTAACGTTTGTCTTTACACGCAAAGATTTTTTGATGCTCACTTTCGATCCGTTTATCGCTCCAAACGCCGTATGGATCGCGGTAGGGTTCTTTTACATGTAAACCGTTTGAGTGCGAAAGTGTGGCAACGATGCCTTTGATGTCGCTGGTTGTATCGTTGGCAATGTGTACGTCAAAGCCTGCAAGATTAAGCGCGATTTGGCTTACATGTAAAGCGGTGGAGGCGACCAAAATGCCATCTGGTTTGAGTCGTTTTCGCAAGGCTTGGAAGAATTCTAACGTCACAAGCGAAGCGTTGTTGCTCTCGATAAACGGGTCTAAAAAGATGACATCAAACATCTCGTGTAAAAGCGTGATCGCGTAGCGTGCTTCGGCGTTTAAAAATTCGACTTTTGCAAATGCACTTTCATACGTTTTACATGTAAACAGTGACTCCAGCAGTTTTACATGTAAAGGTTCTGGCACAACGCGCACACTTTGGTTCAGAAGCATTCTGTCGTGGTCGATAGCGTTTACATGTAAACGGTTTTTACCCAACTTTTGTGCAAGTTCAACCGCACAAAAACTGTTATAGCCCATGCCAAAACCGATCTCTAAAAGATGCCCGTCGCCTTTTTCAAGGCGTGCTTTCAGGTCTGATTTTGCCAAAAAAAGTCTTTGGGCTTGGGTGTATGCACCCGCTTTGGGGTGGTAATAGTCACGGTACGTTTCATTCCAAAAAGTCGTACTTCCATCGTTTAAGTCGATTTTTTGTGGTATACCATCACTTTTGTGCTGTTGTGGCTCGATAAGATCACCTTGCTGGATACCGCGATACCGCATCGTTTGCGCCACATATTCGCCAAATTGTCCCTTTGACATATGCCATTTTGGAGCGATCAGTTCGCGCTCAGGCGTGTCGGTGGCAAGGCGCAAGATGGGAATGTGTGAGGGCACATAGCGCAACAGCTCGATAAGCGCTTCGGCGTATTCGTATTCACTCAAAAGACTAAAAGGTTTTTGGGCATATTCGCGCGCCAGATCGGTCTTTTCGATGACATGCAAATTGTGAAATTTAATGCCATCGATACCCGCTTCCACCAAACCTTGCAGACTCTCTTTCCACATATCAGGTGTTTCATTGGGCAAGCCGATGATGAGATGCGCATAGACTTTCAAACCTTTACCATGTAAACGTTTGATCGCATCCAGTGAACACGCCGCATCGTGTCCGCGGTTGATCTGCTTCAAACTCGCATCGTGCAAGCTTTGCACGCCCAGTTCCACGATCACGTCTATTTTTTGACTCAGTTCGCTCAAATAGTCCAACGTCGCTTCACTCAAACAATCGGGTCTCGTGCCTACATGTAACGCGCGAAACGGATAGAGCGACAGCAGTTTTTCATACGTCTTTTTTTGGGTGACCAACGACGCAAACGTTCCCGTGTAGGCTTGAATGTAAAGTGCAAAAGACGAGGCTTTGTAACGCCTTTTGGCAAACGAAATTGCTTTTTGGATCTGCTCTTCCACGCTTTTAGCATCCGCAATCTGTGCGGCTCGCGCTCCGTGTTCAGGGCAAAATGAGCATCCGCCGCTACCGTCACGTTCGCGGTTAGGACAGCCAAATTCTAAATTGACGGGAATGCTAAACAGTGCTTCGCCATACCGAGAAAGCATAAAATTTTTATGACTAAGGTAAGGCAGCATTTATTTGAAGAGAAATTGGCGTACTTTCGTGAGTCCCAAACGCATGCCGCTGTAACGCATAATCTTCGCCATCTTTTTCCACATCGACTTTTCGTAGCAGGGATTGAGACATTTGCGACAACTTGGTTTGGGTTCTTGCGTGCAGTTTCGAAGCCTCTCGTAG
Organism: Sulfurospirillum sp. UBA4058; assembly: GCA_002382085.1. GTDB lineage: Bacteria > Campylobacterota > Campylobacteria > Campylobacterales > Sulfurospirillaceae > Sulfurospirillum. The sequence continues at coordinate 114,351 of DFZK01000010.1, forward strand.
GCGTAAAGCAAAAGCGTTTCGCACTCTTCGCACAAACGATAAGGCACTTCGCATACGTCCTCTTCGTGAAAACGTACCCGTAACGTACCCTCTTTTTTGGGAACGTCGTTGTGTTCTTTATCGCAATGCAGTTGTAAAAAACGGTGCAGGGTTTGGCTGTCGGTAGCAAGTTTTTCGCGCGTCATGATCTCTCTTTGCATGTAAAATAGGTGTTCTAGCAAAAAGCAATAGTATCACAAAATCATTAACGCCGACGTTTTCTTTTGCGTTTAACGCTTCTTTTTAAAAAAGGGCGACGTCAAAATCGCCCTTTTTCGGAAAAATTACTCGGCTTTTTTAGCGGGAATAATAATGCCTTGGTACGGTCCGAATTTATGTTGATGGCGATTTTTTCCGTCATCGTACGGTCCGACGTCGCTATCGGGCACTTTGACTTTTAACTCTGGAAAATCTTTTTCGCGGTTAGCTTTAATATCGCGCGGCTTATCGTAGTTGTTAATGTACGCCGCAACGTTATACGCTTGCTCGTCGGTTAAGACGCGATTATGATTGTCCGCACCCAAAGGCATATTGGCAACGATCCAGTCTGCCGCACGAAGCACGCGGTACATACCCGCACCCGTGTTGTAGCTGTCTTTACCCCAAAGCGGCGGATACTCGTAACCGTTAGCTTTGCCTTCGCGTTTCACGCCTTGTCCGTTTTCACCGTGACATGATGCGCAATACTCTTTGTACACTTTTTCGCCTTTGACCGGATCGGCGGCTTGCTTCATGACCATTTTACGATCAACCTGAGGAAATTCCGCGCCTTCGACCTTAGCCCCTACGGGAATACCTTGTCCTAGCCAGTACATGTACGTTACGATCGCACGCATCTCTTTGCCGTTTTCGGGAAGCGGCTTTCCGTTCATACTACGTCCCATACAACCGTTAACGCGCTCTTCGATGCTACCGATCGTTTCGTCGCGATTGCGGTACTGCGGGAAGTTCGCAAATGTTGCCATAAACGGAGCCGACCATCGTTTCGTACCGGCTTCTTGATGGCAGGAAGAACAGGCGAGGTTATTGCCTGCATAGCGCATTTTAGGATCACTCACTTCCGGTCCGATGTATTTGTACGTTTCATGTACGAGTGCTTTACCGTAACGAACGGTGTCGCCGAATAAGTTGTTCGGAATCGTACTTTCATCCGGAGCTTTCCAATCTTTGACGACGACGGGTTTAAATCCTTTGTCGGCACGTTTATTGAGTTCACCCACGTCCAATGCAAAAAGCCCGCTTGCACACGTTAATGCCAATACCGCCGAAACTAAAGATAATCTTTTCATTTCTGCCTCCTTTTAAATTTTTAGACTATCGTAATCATAAACATTTATCGTCAATTTATCGTCAAAAACGCTCACGACGTTTTTCGGTATAATGCTTTTCATCTTTTAAAGACAAAAGGAGATGCCATCAAAACCGTTCGCATTTACGCCCTTTTGTTAGCACTTTTTTGCCTCTCGATGCTCATCATCGGCTTTTTGATCTATCGCACCAACCACAATCTTTACGTCGAAGATGCAAAAAATAGCGTCGAGAGCGTCCTAAACCTGACCCAAGAACTCATCTCCCATAAAAAACAACTCGCCTTAAGCGTCGCCTTGATGCTTTCGCAAAACGAAGCAATTAAAGAAACCTATCGACGCGAAGATAGACCTGCACTGTTTAGTTTGGTGAGTGAAGAGATTCAAAAGGCAAAACAGTACCTTCAAATAGAACATATGGAAGTCCAATTTCATACCAAAGACGCCAAAGCATGGGTAAGGAGTTGGGATTACGACGACTACGGAAATGAACTTGCGTCATGGCGTAAAGGTATTGCCCTGCTTCAGCAAACGCAAACGCCTTTGGTTGCGATCGAACTCGGAAAACGCCTCAATATCAAAGCCTTAGCACCGATTTTCGATCGAGGCGTTTTTATCGGCTCGTTGGAGGTTATTTTGGGATTTGAAGAGATCGCGCAAAACCTTAAAAATAAAAAAATCGATTTTGTGGTTTTGATGCACCGCGACTTTTTAGAAATCGGCTCATGGATGAAGGATTTGGAACAAATCAACGATTTCGTCGTCGTCAATAGCAGTTGCCCCGCCTCGTGCCATACCGCCTTATACACCATCGCGACGTCCGAAACGCTGGATAAAGGCTTTGCGCGCATCGACGGTATGCTGTTCGGATTTACGCCGCTTTTTGACATCGAATCTAAACCTATCGGTTACGTCGGCGTTTGGTTTGACGAGTCGCTCCTTAAAGACTCTCTTCTTTTACGTGCCACGCTGGCACCTCATCCGCAAAGCATGCATACCAAAACGCTGATGCCCTCTTCCCAAACGACGCAAGAGGTGATGATTCGATGAAAATATTACTGCTTGAAGACGACTATGCCTATAAAGAGAGCATTCAAGACTCCCTCGAAGAGATGGGGTATGCCGTAGATGCGTTTGAAGACGGACAAAAGGCCTTAGATGCACTGTTTGAAAACCGATACCATTTGGCACTTTTGGATATTCGCGTTCCTAACATAGACGGCTACGAGATTTTAAAACAGATTCGCAAAGCCAAACTCGATTTGCCCATTATTTTTATCACGTCGCTCACCGACATCAACAACCTGAGTCTCGGTTACGAGCTCGGGTGTAACGACTACATCCGAAAACCTTTTTCGCTCAAAGAGCTTCAATACCGCGTTACGCAAGCACTCAACGCCTACCATATGCGCACGACCTTAGACATCACGCTTTGCCACGGTTTTAGCTATCGTTTGGAAGATCAATCGTTGTGGTTTGACGCAATCCAAGTTCCGCTCACGCAATACGAGAAAAAACTCCTTTTTTTACTGGTCAAAAACCGCGGTAATTATATTTCGACCGAAAATATCCATGCTTACGTCTGGGAAGACAAAGCCGTAGGCGATAACGACATTCGTATGCTCGTGAAAAAATTGCGCGATAAAACCGACAAAGAGCTGATCGTAACCGCCAAAGGCATAGGATATAAAATTGAAAAATACCACGCATAACGTTCTTATTTTTGCCCTTGCCGTTACATTTTTAACGCTTTTGGTCGTGTTGTTTCCGACGCTGAATTATCTCTCGGCTTCGTTGCGCCTTTCCCAATTCAACCAAGAACGCGAACTAAGGCTTTACGCCAAAGAGGTCGAAAAAAGCATTTACGCCATTTCTCCGATGCAAAAAACCTTTATTTTTCCCCGCTCGATTCTGTATAAAGGTGCGCTTCTTGATGCTTCCAACCGTATCGTATTTTCGTTGATCGAAGAGCCGATTCCCCTTTTCGAAGACGCTTTTTACAAAAGCGGTCAGTCGCTTTTTTACAAACAAACCTTGCTTGACAATCCTTTACATGTAAGCTTTCTCGTCGTGCAAAAGGAACTTTCGTACTCGCAGGTTATTTTCGATAGTTTGATTATGATCGGCGTGGTACTTTCGGGAATGTTCGTGATTTCGTTTTTACTGATGAAGATGCTTTTAAAACCCTACATCGAAACATCCGCTCGTATGAACCTCTTTTTTACCGACGTCATGCACGAACTCAAAACGCCTTTAGGCATCATGCAACTCAATATCGAAGGATTGAACAGTAAATACAAAGACAAACGCCTTAGCCGTTCTTTAGCGGCACTCTCGACGCTTGCGACGCTTTACGACGATTTGGAGTACCTTATTAAAAACACAACCATCACGTACACGCACGAACAGCTTGATTTTTCGATTTTTTTGGAAGACCGCATCAGCTACTTCGAATCCCTTGCCGCATCCAAAGAGATTACGCTTGTCGCGTCGATCAGCCAAAATCTTTGGATTACGATGAACCGTATCGAACTTCAACGCCTCATCGACAACAACCTGACCAATGCGATTAAATATTCTCATCCCAAAAGTACGATTGAGATTTTTTTATATCCGAACGAAGAAGGAATTATTTTTGAAGTGAAAGATTACGGTATCGGGATTAAAGAGATCGATAAAATTTTTACGCGTCACTATCGAGGAGACATTTTTAAAGGCGGATTCGGAATCGGTTTGAGTATCGTGAAAAGTATTTGCGATAAGTACGACATTGCGATCAACGTCGAATCAAAGGCGGGAGAGGGGAGTCGATTTTTATATCGATTTTTAAAGAGGGAATCGCTTCCCTCTTAAAAGGCTTACAGACCTGTAACGTTCTCGGCTTGTGGACCTTTTGGACCCTCGCCTAGTTCGTAAGTTACTTTTTGACCTTCGGCCAAAGATACGCGACCGTAACCGGTTCTGTTTACTTGGCGAAAGTGTACGAATACGTCTTTGCTGCCATCATTTGGTTGGATAAAACCAAAACCTTTTTCGTTGTTAAACCATTTAACGGTTCCCTCTAGTAAAGCCATTCTAAGCTCCTATGTAAAATACACTCCCTCACGGCAGTGGTTGAAAAGTAGAAAATTGAGTATTTTTGGAGTGTTTTAGAGAGCTTTCGAAGAGCCGTGACACAAAACCTACCAAAGATGAACTCGAACCTCATCTTTCTAGAAAAATAGTTTATCTTATTTTTCAAAATAAAGCAAATTTAAACGCACGATTAACTATACTCTTTGCATGAAACTGACCAAAACCTATACACTTTACACTTTTCTCATCGTAATATTGACCGTAATGCTGATGACGGGCGTATGGTTTGGTATCAAAACAGGTGAACATCGGCATATTTCACAAGAACAATGGAGTGCTTTTGAACGATATCAGAGCGTTCTGGAACTTGAAAGCCGTTTGATTCGTAAAACAAGCTACGATTATGCTGCATTAGACGCGCTTCGAACTTTTATCGTCTCTAGTGACGCGACATGGGCACGTTCCCATTTGGAACCTCTTTTAAAACGTTTAGACGTCGATGCCATTTTACTTTTCAACGCTCGTAAAGAATTGATTTACCGTTTTGATCATTCAGTCGCTTATGCCATTCCCGATTTAAATCGCTTTTCAAGTCAAACGCCTACTTTCAAGGAATTTTTTTCGTTAGATGCACCAACACAACTCAACCAATATTTTTTAGCACCCGTTTACGCTCAAAGTGCCTCCGATGAGCACCCTATCGGTTTTTTTGTGATCGTACGGCAATGGGATCAAGTATTTTTAAATGAAATCACTCAACTGACACGTACTCAAACCGCGATTATGCCTCCCTTAAGCGAGAAAGAGCAACTCGAAACGCCGTTTTTACTCCCTTTAAAAGCTCTAGACGATACGACGGTCGGCTTTTTACGCATTGAGTACGTACCCTCCGTATTGCTTTTTATGACGGAAGTGCAAACCGTTTTATTTACGGCGGGATCGGTGATTCTCCTTGTAGCGTTTCTTCTTTTTTTTATTCTCACGCGCAAAACGTTTTTTATTCCGATTCGCTATCTTTCCCAGGCACTGAAAACAAAACGTTACATGTACGTTGCCGCGCTCTCAAAACAAAAGCACGAACTCGGCGAAATTGCACGACTCATCGTTGAGCACGACCAACAATCTCTCCAACTCAACCGTTATACCGAAGCTATTGATGAAATCGCTATCGTCTCCAAAACGACGCCTAAGGGCATCATTACCTACATCAACGACGCTTTCGTGAACATTTCAGGCTATACCAAAGAAGAGCTGATCGGGAAACCCCACAATATCGTACGCCATCCCGACAATCCGCCTCAATTTTTTTACGACATGTGGCAAACGCTCAAACGTGCTCAAACGTGGAAAGGCATTTTGAAAAACTTGCGTAAGAACGGACAGACCTATTACGTCAAATCCGCCATTATACCGATACTAAACGCCAAAGGCGAGGTGGAAGAGTATATTGCGATTCGCTACGATATTACGGATCTTTTTGAACAGATGGAACATCTCAAAAAAGAGAATGTTTTGGATCTTCCCGGACGTAAAATGCTTTTAGAATCCATCGAACAATGCCTCGATCCTCATCTTGCCATTTTAAATATCTGCGGCTTTCGCGATATTAACACCCTACACGGTCAAGCTTTCGGAGATTTGGTATTGCAACACCTCTGCTTTAAGATCAAAGCTGCATTGACGCAATGCCTTCAACTTTTTTACCTTCAAGGCGATGAATTTGCCCTTTTATGTTGCGAAAACCTCTCCTATGATGATTTTCTCCAAAAGTGTGAAGCCTTATTGACGCGCTTGAACGACGAAGGAGTTATCATTGCGGGAAAACACTATGCAATCACGCTTCGTATGGGCATCGCCAACGGTATCGATTACACCTACAATCGAGCGGAAATCGCCCTTGAAGAAGCACGTAAAAGCCACAAAGCCCTAGTCGTCTACGACGATAACGAGGGGTTTTCCAAAAAACTTCAAGGCGACATCGCATGGAACGAGACGTTGCGCGATGCCTTAATGCACAACCGTTTTACCGTCTTTCTCCAAGAAATCGTTCCTTTAAACGATACGGCGGAGCGAAAAAAATACGAAGTGCTGATCCGCCTTATCGATTGGAACGGAACAATTATCTCGCCGTTTCACTTTTTGGATTTGGCAAAGCGTATGCACGTCTATCACCAACTAACGCGTTTTGTCATTCAAGAAGCGATTCAAGCGGCATTAGAACTTCATTGCGACGTTTCAATCAATCTTGCTAAAGAAGATATACTCAATAACGAAATCGCTTCGTTTTTGATCGCGACGCTCCATCACTATCCGATACTCAAAAAACGCATTACGATCGAACTGCTTGAGAGCGAGGGTATCGAAAATTCACCCGAAGTCAAAGCTTTTTTACAAACGGCACGGGCAGAGGGTTGTTTACTCGCAATCGACGATTTCGGTTCGGGTTATTCAAATTTCGAATACCTCTTACAACTTCAAGTGGATTTTATTAAGATTGACGGTTCGCTGATTAAGAACATCGACACGGATAGCAATGCGTACGAAACCGTCAAAGCCATCGTCACGTTTGCTAAAAGCTTGGGCATCCAAGTCGTTGCGGAATTCGTTCATAAACGCGAAGTCTTAACACGCGTCAAAGAACTCGGTATCGACTTTGCACAAGGATATTACCTGCATGAACCCGCCCCTAAAACCAAACTCTAACGTTCACGAAGCGTTAGAACGCTTCGTGAACGTCGTCGAAAACGAAGACTTTGTCGAGGGTCACGAGGTCTTAGAACCTGCATGGCATGCTTTTAAAAAACTCCCCGAATCGCTCAACGATGCTTTCATTTTAAAAGGATTGATTAACGGTGCTACGGCATTGGCATTGGCAAAAAAAGGCAAACTCGATGGTGCTAAACGCGTTTGGGCGACCTTTGAAAAGTACGCCCCGCTGATTAACCTCTCCTCTTCGGAACGAACGCCCTACTATCGCCAAGCAGCTCGCTTACTGCAACACAAAAAAATGTTTTGACATGTAACGCTTAAGCGCGTTTATAGTACCACGAAAGCGTATCTTCTCCGATAGTTTCGCAATAACAAAGTTCTAAGCCTTGCGGCAAAATCAACGCTTTTCCCTCTTTGATATGCGGCGATCGAAAGATCAAGTACCATTGAACGCTTTGCTCCATCGCATCGAGCATCGCTTGTCCGCCTTCGATCATCACCATACGGTACGCATCTAACGCTAGCCGATCCGAAATGCTTACATGTCGATTCTGAACGCCAAAAAGCGGGATACTTTTATCCCATACTTTTTGATGCGAATAGATCAAAATATCGGGAGCTTTTCCTCGAACCAACCTCGCATCCAAAATCGGACGATCGATGCGTACCGTATTTCCGCCGATCACTAAAAGATCGCAACGATCGCGAAGTGCATGTACTCTCGTCCGAGATTCCAAAGAGCTAATCGTTCCGCCCGTCGCAACGCCGTTGGCACTCAACGCCACTTTGAAAAAGAGAAACGGACGTTGTTGGATATTACATGTAAACGGTGCTAACAAACGATCGCATGCCTCTTTCTCACACCCGTATTCCACCTCGACGCCGCATGTTTGCAAATAAGCTCCACCGCCTTTGGCTTGCATACTCTCATCGTAAGAGCCGATAACGACGCGCTTGATTCCCAGCATTTGAATCAAGTGCGAACACGGAGGCGTTTTCCCGTAATGATGGCACGGCTCTAGCGTGACATGTAAGGTTAAAGGGTGAAATAACGAACGGTGGTGAAGGATTAAATAATCGTGAATTTCGCGCGAATCATGAAGAGCATCTATCGCGTGATCGTGCGTCAATGCGACGTACGCTTCTTTGAGCGCAATCACTTCGGCATGAGGAGAGCCTGCTTGAAGGTGGGCACCGACACCTAAGATATTACCCGCATCGTCGCTAACGACGGCTCCGACGGCAGGATTGGGGAACGTGAGAATCTGATACGCCCAAGCGGCTTTTAAAGCCTTTTGCATCAAAGGCGTATCATACGCCCTTACCATTCAAAATACGTTCGAGCTTTTTCAATCGATTCTAAGGGGATGCGCCTCACGTCATTATCGATACGAACCGATACGACGCCGTTTTCATACGCTTCCAAAAGACCGAGAATCTTTTCTTTATCGTTTAATTTCAGTTTGATTTTTTCACCGATCGAAGCGGCAAAATGTTCGGGTTTAGCCAACTTACGCTCGATACCCGGAGAACTCACCTCAAAAAAGTATTCTCCGTCCAACGGCGGTTCCAAATCAAAAATCGGCGATAAAATGCGACTGATCTCTTCGCATTTATCCAAACCGATACCCTCTTTTGAGCTAATGTAAATACGAAAAATTTTCTTATCGAATTCGTTTGCGACTTCCGTATCGTATAGAGAAACGCCGCAACTTTCAACGATTTTTGTAATTTGTTCTAGATTAATCATCGCTTTTTTTACCCTTTTTTAACTCATCTTCTACTTTGGCAAACAGAGCGTCCATCTTCGTATATCGTTCTAAACTATCGTCGAAACGAAAGCGAAAATTGGGACAGCGGAACCAACCCTCCGTTTGCATACAATGGGTTTGAATATGCCTTTTGACACGATCAAGATGCGATAAGATGTAGTTTTTTTCTTTCTCGTCGTAGACCGAGCCGTCTAAATAAACGATGGCATCGTATTTTCCGCGACTACACTCTACGTCAACAACGCAAACGCCGCGTAAGAGCTCATCGTGAAGCGTGCATAAAGCTTCAGGTATTAACTCTCGTAAAACACTTTCGGTACGTTGGATTTTGATACTTTTATCCATCATAATTTCGCTTTTTCTTCGACCTCTTTGAAGCTTTCAATGTAGTCGCCGACTTTGATATCGTTGTATCCGTCGATGCCTACGCCGCATTCATACCCTTTGCCGACTTCTTTAACGTCGTCTTTAAAACGTTTTAACGATGAAACGCTTCCTTCAAAAATAATAACACCGTCACGAATCACGCGAATCTTCACGCCGCGATTAATCGTACCGTCGGTTACGATACAACCGGCAATCGCCCCAAGTTTTGGCACCATAAAGACTTCTCGAACCATTGCTTGACCGATGTTTTCTTCACGAATCACCGGAGCCATCATGCCCGTTACGAGATTGGTTACGTCGTCGATAAGGTCGTAAATAATATTGTACGTTTTAATCTCAACGCCCGAATTTTTTGCTTTTTCTTTCACCGGTCCCGTCGGTCGTACGTGGAAGCCTAAAATGACACAGTTGGAACTAGCACTTGCCAAGGCGACGTCGCTTTCGGTAATACCGCCGATTCCGGCACTCACGATATTAACCTTGGTCTCGGCGTTACGAATTTTTTCAAGACTTCCTTTAATGGCTTCAAGACTTCCTTGAACATCTGCTTTAATGATGACCGGTAACGTTTTTAACGCACCTTCGGCGATCATATCGCTCAACTCGTCAAGGCTGACTTTGGTTGATTTGGAAAGCTCTTTTTGGCGAAGGTATTCTGCTTTTTTCTTCGCATATTCGCGCGCTATTTTGTCTGTTTTGACGCTAATGAGCGTTTCACCCGCACCGGGAACTTCACTTAATCCCAAAACGACGACGGGTTCGCCCGGTTTAGCCTCTTTAATCGAAAGACCCCTATCGTTCAATAAAGCTTTAACTTTACCGAAGGCAATGCCCGCAACGACAATGTCACCGACGCGCATCGTACCGTCTTCAATAACGACGGTCGCAACGGGACCTCTTCCTTTTTCCAACGAACTTTCGATAACGGTCGCTTTGACTTCACGCGTAGGATCGGCTTTAAGCTCCAATAAGTCGGCTTGTAATAAGATGACTTCTAAAAGCTCTTCGATGCCCATACCCGTTTTAGCCGAAACCGGAACAAACTCGTGTTCACCGCCCCAATCGATCGGCGTAATACCGAGTTCCGCCAATTGCGCTTTCACCAAATCGGGATTGGCGGATTCTTTATCCATTTTATTGACCGCAATAATAATCGGAACGTTTGCCGCTTTGGCATGTTCGATCGCTTCTTTGGTTTGAGGTTTAACACCGTCGTCGGCGGCAACAACGACGATAACGATGTCGGTTACTTTTGCGCCGCGTGAACGCATTTCGGTAAAGGCTTCGTGCCCCGGAGTATCGATAAACGTAATATTGCGTCCGTTTTTCTCGACCATATACGCTCCGACATGTTGCGTAATACCGCCTGCTTCTCCGGCAGCGACTTTAGCATGTCGAATGTAATCCAAAAGCGACGTTTTTCCGTGATCGACATGTCCCATAATCGTGATAACCGGAGCACGTTCTACGAGATGCTCTTCCACGCCTTCTTGCTCTTCATCGTAGGCTTTAACGTAATCGAAGGCTTCTTGATCGTTCACGGTCGTCACGTTAATACCGAAAGTTTCGGCTAAAATTTCAATCGAGTCTTTATCTAAAAAGTCGTTTTTCGTAAACATAACGCCCAAAGAAAACAACTCTTTAATCACTTCTCCAACCGGTTTATTGATCTTTTCCGCAAATTCGTAGACGCGAATCTCTTCGGCGATTTCAATCGCACTGATCGCTTCGCTCTCTTTGGCTTGAACCGGACGGCGTCTTCGTTTGCGACCTTCCCTTTGAATACCTTGCATGACGAAATTCGTCTTTTTAGTGGTACGAATTTGACTGGGATCGATCTGTTTTTTCTTTTTGACCTCTTCTTGGATATTCATCCCCATATTGAGATCGGGAAGAACGATCATCTCCTCTTCTTCGGCATCGATATTCGTATCTGCCATTTCGATATTGATCGATAAGTCTAATTTTTCCGCATTCGTTTTCTTCTCTGCCGGACCTTTTTTAATTTTCTTTTTCTTTTTTTGCATTTCGCTTTGTGAAGTTCCCGAAGCAAACATCGCTTCGATACTTTTAGGCGCACTTTTGAAAGGCGTTCCGTAAGATAGGTTTTCCTCTTCATCCGGTTCGCTTTGCTTCGTTTCCGGACGCTTTTTCTTAACGATGACAAGACCTCTTCGCTTACGCACGTTGGTCGGATCGACTTTATCCTCACCCTCATCGTCTTCGTTTGCGTCTTCCGTTCTACCTTCGCTAGGAAGTTCTTTAGACACCATATCCGTAGGTGTAATCCCTAATTCACGCTCTTTTTCTTTCAATGTTTTCGTTTTAGGCTGAGGCGTCGTCTCAACCGCTTTAGGGGCTTCGACCGGAATCTCTTTTTTCTCCGGCTTTTTCTCTTCAACCGGTTTTGTAGGAGCCGCGGATTTAGTCGTTTGTGCACCTTCGCCCGTTAAAATATAGTTGGCTAATTTTTCGGCATCTTCCGCGCTAATGGAGCTTGCATGCCCTTTCACGTCCAATCCGATATCTTTGGCTTTTTCCAAAATATCTTTATTATTCATGCCTAATTCTTTTGCTACGTCGGTAATACGAACTTTATCCATTCGACCCTGTCTCCTTAAAAATTTTACCAAATTCCGTTAATGCTTGATGGTGAGTTTTGCATTTATGGTTGAGTACTTTTATAACTTTTTTCTCATTTTCTTTCATACATGTTTCGCAGAGATAAAAGCTCCTTCCGTTTCCCGAAAAAAGCACGAGTTCGCCCTTAAGCTGTTGAAATCGTCGCAACGCTTTTTGCTCGATGCGCGTCCTACATACAATACACATTCGGATAGGTTGACCCATTTTTGCGCCTGATTATATCAAAATTTAGCTGTTTTTCAGCTTTGTAGAATTTGAAACCCGCCGTTATCCAGCTCAAAAATTTCTACGCGAAACGATTCAAAACGATTTTTAAGTGCCTGCGCCACTTTAGCGGCATTTTCTTGCTTAACCAAACTAAAAAACGAAGACCCGCTGCCCGAGAGCGTACTCAGTAAAGCCCCGTTTTGAAGGGCAATTTCCCTTACGTCAAATAACTCTCTTAGTTGACGCATTCTACGATGTTCATGCATACAATCTTTGGATGCCGCTCGTAGAACGTCCCAATTTTCACTAAAAAAAGCGGCACTCATTAACGATGCTCGAGAAAGATTGTAAACGACGTTTTTTATCAAATACGATTTGGGGAGCAAGGTTCGCGAATGTGCCGTCGACATCGGACGATCCGGAATCACCATCACCGCGCGTAACGAAGAGCTCAACTCTTTTTTGAGTGTTTTAACTTTCCCATTTTCAACGATGGAAGTTGTAAAACCGCCGTAAACGGCGGGTGCGATATTGTCGGGATGGGTTTCGTAGATAATCGCTTTATTTAATACGGCTTCACGCGACACTTTAATGCCCGCCATACAATACGCACTCGCAATCGCACCGACGATAACGGCGGAACTGCTTCCAAGGCCTCGTGAGAAGGGGATGCGATTGTAAAATTCAAAACGAAACGGGTCTTTTTTTCCGGTTACTTCCTGGTAAATTTCATAAAAAATAGAAACAAAAATATTGTTGCTTTTAAGTTTGGCATTTTCTTCGCCCTCTCCTTTAACGGAGATACTCTGATAACGTGAGGGCTTAATCGTCACTTCGTTGTATAAGGCGATCGCAAGCCCTAAACAATCAAACCCCGGTCCTAAATTCGCACTGGTTGCGGGTATACAAATTTTCACCTATTTTCTCCTAAACTGCCGGTAACATGTAAAGCGGTTCCGTCTCCTCGCTAAAGAGCGAAACGTCGAGCAAGGTCGGTAACGTAAAAGGTTGCGTCACGGGTTCGTCAAGACGGACGGTTGAAATCGCGTCGTTTTCTTTGACGAAATAAAGATTGCGCATCGCCCGAATCGGCGAAGAACCGTTAAAGGCAAAACCGTCGCATGCCAAAAGAGGAATCTGCAAACCGACGCCGATAGTTTTTAAAAAAATATAACTGATTTTAATCGCCATAAAACTTCCGGGGCCTCGGGCAAAAAAGAGTCTTTTCGGTGCGTAATGTTTCAATACGATCTCAAAAAGCGCGGGTAGCGCATCGCTTGTTTGCTCGTTTGATTCGTATGTTTGGATCAAACGATTGTGTTCGTATACGCCTATATAAAGAGGAGACGCTAATGCTATAACGACGATGTCGACCGATGTTTTTATGCAAAAACCTTTTCGAACGCTTGCGCTTTTTCGTCACTTAACGCTCTGACTTCGTAATTGCTAGGATCTCTTAAAATCGCTTTCGTCAATTCGTGGTTTAGATGATGACTTCCCGCAAAGGAAGTATAATTTCCCGCAAAAGGCGAGCCCAAAAGCGATAAATCGCCGATAGCGTCTAAAATTTTATGGCGCACGAATTCATTGGAAAAGCGAAGTCCTTCGGGATTTAAGATCTTATGCTCGTCCATAATCACGGCATTGTCTAAAGAACCGCCGAGTCCAAGTCCTCTTGCACGCAACATCTGTACGTCTTTTAGAAAGCCGAACGTTCGAGCTTTGGCAATCTCTTCAAGAAAATTTTTCTTGCTAAATTCAAAACTGTAAGATTGTCGACCGATGGAAGGGTGGGAAAATTCAATTTCAAAGCTGTAATGAGGTGTTAAGCTCGGACTCACGCGTACGAATTTTTTACCGTCGTTTACTTCGACTTCTTTTTTCAAAATCAATACGTTTTTAGTCTCGTCTAACTTACGAATACCCGCTTCGTCCAACATCATGCAAAAGCTAGCACTACTGCCGTCCATAACGGGAACTTCGGGACCGTCCAATACGACGCGCACGTTGTCGATACCGTAGGAATAGATTGCCGAAAGCAAGTGTTCGATCGTCGAAATCGAACCGCTTGCGTTACCGATGACCGTAGCCATTTGCGTGTTAACGACGTTTTCGGGCCTAGCCTGAACCAATAAACCGATGTCGCTTCGGTAAAATACGATACCGCTATTCGCTTCTAAGGGTTCTAAGCGGATTTGAATCGGTTCGCCCTTGTGTAATCCTATGCCTAAGCTACTAATCGCTCTTGCGAGTGTCGTTTGCTTCACACTACTTCCTTTATTTCTAACGCATGATCGCGTATAACGATTTTTTGCAATACGTTGGCTCGAATCTGCTCGCTATCCACGATTTGACCGTTAAAAATCAAATGTCCTCGGGAGCCGATTCCGCTTAAGACAATGTATTCGCCGTCACACTGTACCAATCCGTCTATCATACCATAAATACTCATACTCTCTTCACAAAAGACTTTTGCGCCGCTGTTAATACGCCCGAAAATAACCGTCGGAAGCGTTTCGTGCAACTCTTCACCGGAACGAATCGTTCTATCGTAGAGCTTTACTTTACGTTGTTGCGTTAATTGACGCGTCTCTTCGGATAAAGGCTTTTCGTCGACTATCTCTTTTTGCGACGGCTCTTCAAACGCTACCGCCTCTTTTTTGATCGATCCAAATCGAATTCGACACTGGTTGATCTCTTTGTAACACACACCGCTTTGCTCTAAAACGAAGGCGATTTTCGGTGTTATTTCCCCTTCTATAAGCAAAAAGAATTCCTTCAAAAGAGGACTGTTTTTTCTAAAATATTCTAAAAAAGCACTCTCGTCGTCAATCTCGATATGAAAGACCCGAACGTTCTTTTGGGTTACTTTCATCGATCGACCAACTTCTTCGCGGCATCGATCACGTTAAAGACGCTCTCTTTGAGCCATTGCTCGTCCATCCACTCTTCGGGTCTGACGTCTACGCCTTGAACGTACATACCAAAATGCAAGTGATCGCCCAATGCCAATCCCGTCATACCGGTTTTTGCAATCGCATCGCCCGCTTTAAGCACATCGCCTTCTTTAACGAGAAAACTAGAGCAGTGACCGTAAAGCGAATAGACGCCTAAACCGTGATCAATAATGATATTATTCCCGTAAATACCGTTTTCACGAGCCAAAACGACAACGCCGTCGTTTGACGTTTGCATCGTTGCTTGCGCGTTACTTGCTAAATCCAATCCAAGGTGATACGACTCGCTGGTCGGTTGTTTTTGATATTCGTAAAAACGATGATCTCCGAAACTTGCGACCACTTTTCCGTTACGTAGCGGATAAAACGGTTTTAAGAAAAAGCCTTGAACCGGCGTCGTAGGAACTTTGGATGTCACGTTTAAGATCAATTCTTCATTGCCGCCGCGCATGGTTTCGTTGACGAATTTAAATTTTTCCAAACGATCTAAACTCGAACGCTCCGGTGCCATTTCGGCAACTAAGTCGGCGATTTTACCGTCCAAGAAACGATCTTCCAATTGAATCGTCGAAGTACGGTACTTACGATCTTGTAAAAAGTAGGGGATATGCGTTTTCGTGATATTTCCGGCACGATCGATCGCAACGACGGAAGCCGTAAAATTTTCGACTTGCGTCGGCCATGCGACCAAAGAGATATAATACCCCTCTTTATAAAAAGGGGTCGGATAGAATTTTTTACCGAAATTTGTTTCGACGTAAAGCGACTTCATCGCTTCGTCTTGTGCCCTAAAGACGACGACGGCGGCACCGCCTTTCATAATTTTGTATGAACTTGCCGCTATCGTAACGTCCGGACGTCTGGTGTCGACTTTAATGATCGCTTTAACATGTGCGGTATTGCCGGAAAAAAAGTTCCACTTACTTCGATCGATCGCTTCTACCGTTAATTCAAACAGTTTTTTATTGGCACCGAAACCGGTTTTAGGAAACGTGACGTTTAAATCAAGGACGGGCTCGGATGTTTTGGGCTCTTTGCTTTCCAAATCGACGCTTCTTTCACCGTCGAATAAAGAAATTTTTACGCGTTTCAATCCGCTTTGATCGCTAATTTGAAGAGGAATAGGATCTTTTAAATTCCACTCGATCTCTTTGGGTAAATTGACTTGCGGTGCATCTCTCTCGAAAAGACTGGAGTTAAAAACATACGCTACGCCGCCGACTAAAATCAAAAAAATCATCCCTAAGCTCAATGCCGCTAATGAAAATTTACGTTGTCGTTTCATACCTCAGTAATCCTTTTAATTTTTGCTACGATTTCATCCCGCAATACCGTCGGATCGCAAAAAGGAACTTCAAAACCGGCTGCGGTTTTATGTCCTCCGCCTTGATACTCCAACGCAATTTGCGAGACGTTAATATCTTTACTTCTTAACGAGACTTTATAGCCTCCCTCTTTCTCTTCCAAAATCATAATCGCACTGGTAACGTTGACGATGCTTCGCAACATATTGATAATATTTTTCGTATCGTGTCGCTTTGCACCGGTCGATTCCAATGCCGCTTTATCAAAAATAATTGTGGCAATCGTACCGTTTTCATGCAAGTCAAAATGATTTAACATGTAGCCGTAAAGCCTGATTTTCGATAAAGGTTCTCTTCGTTTTACTTTCGAAGCAATCTCTTGCGGATTAGCCCCGCATTTCACGAGATGCGATACGATCGAAAACGTTAACGCATCCATATCGCCGTAGAGGAAAAACCCCGTATCATCGGCAATCGCCGTATAAAGGCACATGGCACACTCTTTACTTATCTCGATTTCGTTTGCTTTGAGGAGCTCGTACACGACCATCCCCGCACTCGTAAAACGATCGACCACAAGGTTCATTTTTCCGAAATAGCGATTGGTAATGTGATGATCGATGTTAATAATCTCATAATCGCCCTTGGGTAATTTCAAACGGTCTTGTGTCGAACAATCGCAACTGACGACCAAATCAAACGTGTTCGGCAATACGTGTTTTGTTTTCGCAAAACCTGGCAGAAAATCGTACACTCTTGGCAATTCGTTATTGCTATTGTAATGCGTTACTTTTTTTCCGGCGCGCGTCAACACGTCATACAAAGCTAGCGCACTGCCTAATGTATCTCCGTCCGGATGCACATGGGAGACAATAACGATATGTTTGGCTTCGAGCATTCGCGTCCAAGCTTCTTGATACATCGATAAACCACCTTGAGATAAAGCCCAAATTATACTTAATAATTGCTAATAAGTAGATTATCTCATTTTTTTAGAACTTCGATAGACGAAAGCAAGCACTTCGGCAACCGCTTTGTAGAGGGTTTCGGGGATCATTTCTCCCAAATCGCATTTTTTGTACAACTCCCGAGCCAACGGAGGATTTTCGACGATTTGGATCTGATGGTTAAGGGCAATCTCTTTAATGCGAAGCGCAACGTAATCGGTCCCCTTGGCAATCACTTTGGGTGCAGCTTCTTTTTCTTGATTGTAACGAATCGCGACCGCATAATGCGTCGGATTGGTAATAACGACGTCGGCTTCGGGAATCTCTTGCATCATACGCTTTCGGGTCATCTGCATCTGAATTTGGCGAATTTTCGCTTTGATTTTGGGATCACCTTCCATCTGCTTATACTCGTCTTTAATCTCTTGTTTACTCATGCGTAAGTTTTTAAAATAGTTATAGCGTACAAACAAAAGATCCATCAACGCAATGACCATAAAAATAATTAAGACGACCGCCGCAAGAATGAGCATCTTTTCCTTCAACCACGCGAGCTGATCATACAAAGGAAAATAGATCACCGTCGGTAACTCTTTGGTAAACGACCATAAAAAGTAGTAGGCAACCCACATCACGATACTAACTTTAATCAAGATTTTAACCGTCTCGACCGCTTTTTTTAACGAAAGAAGATTTTTGAGTCCTTTCATCGGATCTAGCTTACTCAAATCAGGAATCAGCGGTTTGGTCGTAAAAATAAAACCCGTTTGAAGAATATTGGCTAAGACACCTGCTATCGCAACGGCAACCGCCAAAGGAATGACCATAAAGATCACTTCACGAAACGATATGAGCGACATTTGCAACACAACTTCTTTGGTGATTTCAACGCCGATGAGCGAGTGATAATAGTAGTAAAGATAAACCGTTCGTGATTCGATCCACGATAGCATGGCAAGAAACGTTCCCAAAGCGACGATCAGCGTAATAAACGCCGACGTATCCATACTTTTAGGAACGTTCCCGTCTTTACGCGCATCTTCTATCTTTTTGGACGTGGCTTCTTCGGTCTTTTCTTGATCATCCGCCACGCGTTATCCTTTGAGGTATTAGATTACAGTTTTGTGCGTAATCTTCATTGAAAAATCAAGCCATGTCGCATGATGAATCAAACTACCGCTACTAATCGCATCGACGCCCGTTTGCGCATATAAGACGATATTTTCCTTCGTGATATTACCGCTTGCCTCTAAAAGCACGTGAGGAAAAAACTGTTTTTTATAGGCGACCACTTCACGGATCGTATCGTGAGACATATTATCGCACATCACGATATCGGCGCCGCATTGCATTGCAAATTGTGCAAATTCGGCCGTTTCGCACTCGATTTCTATCTTACATGTAAAGGGAAGTTTCTCTCTCGCTTCCTCGATAAATCGCTTCAAATCGTCGATGGTTTGTAGATGCGTGTCTTTAAGCATCAAACAATCATCGAGTCCCATGCGATGGTTATTACCGCCGCCGCAACGAATCGCGTATTTTTCGAAAATACGTAAATGGGGTCTTGTTTTACGCGTATCTAAAAGTTTGAGCGTATACCCTTCCAAAACTTTTTTATACGAAGCAACGTTGCTCGCGATGCCGCTAGCATGTTGCATGAGATTTAAAATCACGCGTTCACATCGCAAAATATGAGTCGACTTTCCCTCAATGAGAGCGACTAAGTCGCCTTTATGAAGCGCGTCGCCGTCTTCAAAATAAAACGTAATATCGAGTTTGTTCATTTTGCACAACGCTTTAACGTACGGTTTTCCGGCAAAAACGCCTTCGTCTTTACACACGATTTTAGCCGTAGCAAAACTCTCTTTCCCGACCAACGCAAATAAATCGCCTCTGCCGACGTCTTCTTCCAACGCCTTCTTCACAAACGCTTTAATCATAGCTCAAACATCCTATTAAGGGCTTTGTGCGCCCAAAGTCGCGTCTCTTCCGAAATCGATATTTCATTATCGAATCGTCCTTCTTGAATACCGATAAGCGTACGATAGACGTCTTCTAGCGTCGTTTCGTTCATGGTCGGGCACTCAGGCTTACTGGACGAAAGAACATACGTATTTTCCTGACGCAAACGTTGGATCATATTGTATTCGGTACCGATCGCCACCTTCTGCTCTTTAGGGAGCTTGGTAACGAAATCGATGATTTGGCTGGTCGATCCGACAAAATCGGATTGATCGCACACTTCGGGTTTGCATTCGGGATGCGTGACGATTAAAATATCCGGATACTTCGCACGGTAAAAGGCAATATCTTCGACGTCAAAAAGCTGGTGTACCGAACAAAACCCGTTGTAACAGATAATATCCGCCGCCCTTGGATCGCTTCCGTCTCCGATAACGCAAGAACGTAATCCCATCTCTTTCGCAATATTTTGCCCCAAACAACGATCGGGTACGAAGAGGATTTTTTGACCGCTTTCACGCGCTTTGACGATAATCTTTTTGGCATTGGAGCTGGTACACACGTATCCGCCCATTTTCCCGACGGCCGCTTTTACTTCCGCCGAAGAGTTAATGTACGTTACGGGCAAAATCTCTTCTTTGGCAATACCCGCTTCTTCCATGATGCGTACGTTTTGGTCGAAATATTCTACATCGATCATACGCGCCATGGCACAACAGGCGATTTTGGGCATCATCACGCGTTTATTCGGTGCTAAAATTTTAACGCTTTGCCCCATAAACCCTACACCGCAAAAGACTAAATTCGGATTGACGTCATTGGCGGCCCATTGAGCAAGTTGCAACGAATCTCCCGTAAAATCGGCTAATTCAAAAACTTCGTCTTTTTGATAAAAGTGGGCAACGATACTGACATGTAAGGTTTTTTTGAGTTCTAAAATCGCTGCTTTTAACGCTTGATGATCCATGCTCCCATCCTTTGACTATCTCGAAAAATCGCATTATAGCGTTAAAGGAATAATAACAAAATAATTGCTATACTGCCCGCATCATCTTACATGTAAGGACAACGTTCGTGGAGTTTTTGTTTAATATCAACGTTCAATTTTATATCTTAGCCTATCTGATCGGCGGTATTCCGTTTGGTTTAGTGTTGGCTAAAACACTTACGGGAAAAGATATTCGAGAAAGCGGAAGCGGAAGTATCGGCGCGACGAATGTTCTTCGCGTTTTAAAAGAGAGCAATCCGACGTTGGCGAAAAAATTGGCTATTTTAACCGTCGTATGCGATGCATTGAAAGGCATCGTCGTCCTTTTGATCGCAAAAGCACTAGGACTCGAGAGTGATACGCTTTGGGCGATTGCCGTTTTTGCGGTTATCGGGCATTGCTACAGTCCTTACCTTAAATTTGAAGGAGGCAAAGGGGTCGCAACGGGCGCAGGCGTACTGTTCGTAATGCTTCCTTTAGAGACCTTCATCGCGTTCATCGTTTGGTTCATCGTAGGCAAAGGGCTTAAAATCTCTTCGATCTCTTCGCTGTCGGCACTTTTAACGCTGATCGTCGCATCGTATTGGATAACACCCGATATGCACGGCATTCATTCGCATGCACCGCTCTATCTCATCGCGTTCATCATTGTCTACAAGCATATCCCTAATATTATACGACTCCTTCAAGGCAAAGAAGCTAAAGTCGTCTAATGCGTATCCTCATCAAAGAGCTTCGGTTTGAAACCATCATCGGCATTTTGGAAAAGGAACGTTTAACGCCTCAGCCGGTCGTCTTACATGTCACAATCGACTATGCCTATCAAACGGGCTCTTTTATCGATTATGCCGAAGTCGTCACTTTTTTAGAAGAAACGATGCAACGTGAACGCTATTATTTGATTGAAGAAGCTATTGAAGATTTATTGCAAAAAGTATTGGAAAAATATCCGTCGATCGAGAAAGTAAAACTCACTCTTCTCAAACCTACGATCTTAGCAAATGCCGTCGTTGGGCTTACGCAGAAAATCAAACGCAATAAAAATTAAATTCTCATTAAAAAAACTTTAAATCTAGCTAAAGTTGTGGTATAATCCCGTTTAAATTTTAGCAACTAAGGATTTTATAATGCGAATTTTAATCGTAGAAGATGAAGTAACCCTCAATAAAACCATTGCCGAAGGTTTGCAAGAATTCGGCTACCAAACCGATAGTTCCGAAAATTATAAAGACGCCGAATACTACATTGGTATTCGAAATTACGACCTTGTACTAACGGATTGGATGCTACCCGACGGCGACGGCGTCGATCTTATTAACCTCATTAAGCAAAAATCGCCTCGTACCGCAGCCGTGATTATCTCTGCCAAAGACGATAAAGAGAGCGAAATCAAAGCTTTGAAAGCCGGTGCAGACGATTATATCCGCAAACCGTTTGATTTTGATATTTTAGTCGCACGCATTGAAGCGCGTTTACGTTTCGGCGGTACGAACGTCATTAAAATAGATGATCTTACCATTGATCCGGATGAAGAAAAAATTACGTATAAAGGTCAAGAGATCGAGCTAAAAGGCAAACCGTTTGAAGTGCTAACGCATCTTGCGCGCCACAGCGATCAAATCGTCTCCAAAGAGCAACTTTTAGACGCTATTTGGGAAGAGCCCGAGCTCGTTACGCCAAACGTCATCGAAGTTGCCATTAACCAAATTCGCCAAAAAATGGACAAACCGTTGGAAATCTCCACGATTGAAACCGTTAGACGAAGAGGTTATCGATTTTGCTTTCCCAAAAAAGTATAAGAGATAGTTTTATTTTACAATTAGTGTCCGCTTCGGCGACACTGATTGTAATTTTTTCCGTTATTCTCTACAATTACATCAAAATCTCCATTTTTGAAGACATTATTCAAGAATTGACCAAACAGGCTCAAATTATTGCGACTTCACGCGTCAGCTCGATCGAACGTATGGGAATTAATATTTTCGATCCATCTCTTAGTTCCATCAATCGACCCTCCGACGTCCAAGTGACCATCGCAATACGCGTCAATCAGCCTGATATTGCCGCATTTGAGCAAAGCGAACAAAACGGAGAAAACTTTTTAACGATTTTTTATCCGTTGGAAAATCGCCAGCACCATTTTATTTCAATTACCAAAAATATTTCCAATACCTACGTTTTACTCGATAAAATTTTAAAAAACATCTTGATTATCAACTTAACGGCAATCTTTCTCATCCTTTTTTACGCACTTTTTCTTTCACGCATGCTCGTTTTACCGATACGCTCTTTGACGAGTAAACTTGCCGGTATGAATGAAAACTTTTTACAAAAGATCAACACGCAAAAGCTCCCTAACGAATTTTTGCCCTTAGGCAATAGCATTAATAAACTCGTTGAACGTATTCAGATTTTCGTCAATTCTCAAAAAGAACTTTTTATCGGCGCGGCACATGAACTCAAAACACCGCTTGCCGTTATGAAAACCAAAAACGAAGTCACACTCTTAAAACCCAGAGAAAACGAAAAATACGTCGAAACGCTTAAAAGTAACAATCAAACCATTAACGATATGAATAAAATGATTAGTAATATTTTAGAGATCGGACGCCAAGAGGGAGCCCAATTTGAAAAACCCGTCGAAATCGATTTGATCGGCTTTTTGAAAGAACAAATCACTAACTACACGATTTTAGCAAAAATGGAAGAAAAAGAGATCGTCGAAGAGATCGCACCCGAACAATACAAAATCTTGACGCAACCGACTCTTTTAATGCATATCTTGCAAAATTTTGTCCAAAATGCCGTTAAATTTACACCCAAAGGCGGTAAGATTACGATTCGATCGTACCTCAATAAAGACGGATTTTTTATTCACGTCATCGACGAAGGTATCGGTATCGACGAAAGTAAAGATCTCTTTGCACCTTTTAAACGCTACGGAAATCAAACGGGAGCCGGATTAGGACTCTTTCTTGCTAAAAATGCCGCAGATGCTATCGGTGCTCGTATTTCACTCAAAAATCGCGATGACGCGCAAGGTACGATTGCAACGCTCCTGCTTCCCTTACGAAAACACGCTCTTTAAATTTCGTTAAAGTATTTTTAGTGTATAAACTCGTCAACAAAATTGACTTTAGTCGTAAGGAAAGCCAATGTCTTTAATGATTACCGAAGAGTGTATCGCCTGTGATGCGTGTCGCGACGAATGTCCAAACGGAGCGATCGAAGAATCCGATCCGATTTATATTATCGATCCAGATGTCTGTACCGAGTGTGTAGGTCACTATGACGAACCGGCGTGTATCTCGGTGTGCCCCGTAGAGTGTATTATTCCCGATCCCGATAATATCGAGAGCGTCGAAGAACTTAAACTCAAATACGAACAACTTAACAGCGACAATTAATGTCTAAACGAACGGCCATTATTGATATCGGATCCAACTCCGCTCGAATGGCTATTTTTGAGAAAAGCAGTCGTTTTGCTTTTCATTTGATCCATGAAACCAAAAGTCGTGTTAGAATCGGAGAGGGTGCCTATAATTTTAACGGTGTTCTACAAGAACCCGCTTTAAAACGTGCTTATATCGCATTGGAAGAATTCGGGCATATTATTAAAAGCTTTCAATGTACGAAAACGCTTTGCCTCGCAACTTCCGCCCTTCGCGACGCACCCAATGCCGCTGCTTTCATTCGTAAAATCCACTCGGAACTTAATATTCAAATTAAAATTATTGAAGGTCCGAAAGAGGCCTATTACGGTGCTATCGGGGCATTGAATTACCTTAAAGAGTTAAAAGACGCCGTCACGATCGATATCGGAGGAGGCTCAACGGAACTGGCTAAAATCGAGAACGGGACGGTTGTCGAAACCGTTTCACTCAATATCGGTACGGTTCGCCTTAAAGAACTGTTTTTCGATAAAAAAATTCCGCTACAAAACGTTCGCGCTTTTATCCAGCAAGAAATAGAAAAAATTCCGCAACATTTTAACGCCCATGCAATGATCGGTATCGGCGGAACCTTACGCTCGCTTTCAAAAATCATTATGGAGCGCATGAATTATCCTCTCAAAACCGTTCACGGTTTTGAATACGAGGTAGAGGAATATGCAGAGTTTATCGATGCTATCGTTCATTCGGACGTTTTGGGGTTAAAAGACCTCGGAATTCGCAAAGACCGCCTTGATACGATGCGAGAAGGATGTATCATCTTCCAATCTATCTATCAAAAACTGGGAATTTCACATATTATCACTAGCGGTGCAGGTATACGGGAAGGAGCTTATTTGTGCGATCTTTTACGCTCTTGCCGTCACAAGTTTCATCCGGAATTCAAATTGAGCCTTCGAAGCCTCAAAGATCGCTTTAGCATTGCCGAAAAAGAAAATCTTTTTATCAAACAAACGGCCTTAGCTCTCTTTGATGTATTGTTACCGATTCACGGTATCTCATCAGACTATAAGCAAGAATTAGGCGTTGCGGCAGAACTTCATACGATCGGAACAAAACTCGGTTTTTACCAAAACCAACTACACAGTTTTTATTTCATCCTAAATAATCTCAATTACGGTTTTTCTCATGAACAAAAAATGCTAATTGCGATGTTGGTAAAGTATCATGTCAATAAATTACCGAGCGTGGAAGATATGCTCCTCTATAAAGCGTTACTACCCGATGTTCAAACCGTACAATGGCTGAGCTTTTTACTGGCTCTTTCTAGAGCTATCAATAGCGACTTACGCCAAAGCCCCGTGCTTTTAAGCTATCAGAACCACACGCTTACGATTCAAAGCCACAGTAAACTCTTTTTAGCAAAAGAGCAAATCAAACAACTGCTTAAACCCGCATCGTTTGCGATTATTATTAAATCTTTGTAGAAAATAGAAGCGATCAAAAGAAGATTAAGAGGGTTTAAAAAAACCCTCTAACATACGTAGCTTAAAATTTTTGTCCGATAGTGAATTCGAATGTCGCTGTTCGATCACCGGTTTCTTTCATCAAAGGTTCCGCGAAAATCAAGTTGATCGGTCCCAAAGGAGAAATCCACTCTAGTGCAAAACCGGTACCCGCTCGTTTAATATCCAAACTATCCTCACCGATCATACCGTAATCCAAAAAGAGAGCACCGCGCATTTTCAAACGCTCAATTAACGGTATACTCATTTCAATAGAATTCACGAACATCGTGTTACCGCCGAGCAAGGTATCATGATCTTCCGGTGCTTTAGGGGCAATAGAATTAGATTCATAACCGCGAATCGTACGTACACCGCCCATATAAAACTTTTCGCCGAAAGAGTATTTTTCGTCCGAGTCGTTAATCGCAAGGTATTTAAATTGTGCTTTATAACGTAAAATTAAATCGTAATCGATTAAATCTTGCAATCCGTAATAAATAGCAAATTTATTTACGCTGCTCATAAATTTTTCATCACCGCCGAGACCTGCAATTTCAAGCGTGGTGCTAGCCGTCATACCGCTACGTGGGAGATAATAGTCATCGGTGTTGTTGAAAGAAATTCCCGGAACGACAGAGCTCTTAATCGTTGTTTCATCCGTCCATAAAATATCTTTATATTTCGTATACAACAAATCGGTACTATCAATATCCAACTTACTTTGTTGAAGGATATACCCAAGAGAAACACCCCAGTTACGTGCTATTTTACGTCCTAAAACAATATTAAATCCGTATTTTTTCTCATCGTAATCAAAGTAGTCGTTATCGGCGGCATAAATTTTCCCGCTTAAACTGTAAACCGAATCAAACAACCTTGGATTTGCAAGAGAAATTGCTCCGTTAAGTTCGCTATCACTTCTTTCAACGTCGATTCCGGCACGTAAACCCGATCCAAAGATATTACCGTCGGAGAGGCTGGCACTCAAAAGCAATCCGTCGGAAGAACCGTAACCGATACCGCCGCTAATCGTCCCCGTCGAAGCCTCTTTAACGTTAATCACTAAATCAACGCTATTTTTACTTAAACGCTCTTCTTTAATTTCGACGTCTTCAAAATAACCGGTTCGTTTTAACGCTTTTTTCGTATCATCCACGTCCGTACGGCTGTAAAGATCACCGTTTGCTAAATAAACCTCACGTCGAACGACACGATCGATCGTACGGCTATTGCCGGCAATACGTACGCTATTAATATAAACTTTTTCACCTGGAACAACGTGATAAACGATATTCGCAATGTGATTTGCTTTGTCGTTTTTCACATCGGGAGAGACTTTAACGAAAGCATATCCGAGATCGGCAACTTTTGTTTCAATCAAAGTCATATCTTTACGCAATTTGGCAACGTTAAAGACTTTACCGTTTTGAAGGAACATCTCTTCGATAACCGCATTGATGTCGATAAAGCCATCCGGAATATCAATATTGATCGTACCGACGTTGTACTGTTCGCCTTCGTTAATGCTGTATGCCAAATCGGCGGTATAACTGTCCATATACGTTCGAAGGAAAGGTTGACTGACTTCACAATCCAAATATCCTTTTTGCATGTACGTATCTTTGATACGAGCCGAATCATGCTCCAAATCGCCCGTACGTAATTTTCCGTCGTTAAAGCCCCACATCCACGGAAGCCATTCAGCCTCTTTATTGGCAATATTCGGTTCGACGTCATCATAATCGAGGGCTTTTGAACCGCATAAAGTCACTTTTTTAATGACGATATTTTCACCGCGGTTAATAGCAAAATCAAGTGAAATTGACAGTTTCTCACTCATCGGCGACGTTTTGATCTCTACGACCGTGTCAAAATAGCCCTTGTCCTCATAAAATTTAATGATTTTGAGCTTAGAGCCTTCCGCACGTTCCGCATCGTACACTTCGCCCTTTTTAATGCCGGCAAGTTTGGCAATTTCGTCTTTATCGCTATCGCTAATACCTAAAAAATCGACTTTGGCAATAACCGGTTTTTCTTTCACGTGAAAGAGAAGCGCACCTTCACTGACTTCTTCAACCCAAACATCCTCAAAGTAGTTTTGTTTATAGAGTGTTTTGATCGCTTTATCGATCTTTTCCATATCGACGGAGTCGCCGGCTCTCATATCGATCATTTCCGAAGCCGTCTCAGGAGAGAGATGGATCAAACCGTCAAATTGAAGGCTTTTGAGTTGAGCCGCACACAACGAAGTGGCGACGACAAGAGACAACGCAGTTATTTTTTTCATACTGATTCGCCCTAGAATATAATTTTTAGATATTTTCAAATATAATACCATCTCTAGAATTAAGTGCCTATTAAACCTTAAACAGGCACTTGGTGACAGTGAATAAAGGAGAAAAAATGGTCGTCGGAATTGTCGGACTTGGGCTTATGGGAGGATCACTCGGCATAGCCCTTAAACATACAAAATTTGTCTCTAAAATCGTCGGTTTCGATCATAATCTCAGCCACTGCGAAGAAGCTTTAAAATTAGGACTCGTGGAAGAAATCGTCTCTTTTTCGGAAATCAAGCAATGCGACGTCATCTTTTTAGCCATCCCCGTCGGAGGTATTATCAAAGCGATGCAGGAGATGCAAGACGTCTCTCCCGAAACGACGATTATCGATCTAGGGAGTACAAAAGCCCAAATCGTCGACTCCGTTCCCGAATCCATTCGTCAAAATTTTATTGCCGCACATCCGATGACGGGTACGGAAAAATTCGGTCCGAGTGCCGCAATTCCAGAACTTTACCATGATAAAATCGTCGTGCTGTGCGACACGTATCACAATAGCGAACAACATAAAAACAGAGCGATTCAAATCTTCTCACACATCGGTATGAAAATCGTTTTTATGGATCCGAACGCACACGATGCGCATGCTTCCTTTATTTCCCATTTACCGCATGTGATTAGCTATGCTTTGGCCAACACGGTTATGGGACAAGAAGATCCTAAAAGTATTTTATCTTTGGCGGCCGGCGGCTTCAAAGATATGAGTCGCGTTGCCAAAAGTTCGCCTCAAATGTGGTCGAATATTTTTAAGCAAAATAAAGAAAACGTCTTACGTTCGATTGAAATCTTTGAAGAAGAGTTAGAAAAATCAAAACAGATGATTCAAGAAGAAAAGTGGGATGAGTTGGAAGCATGGATGCGCAAGGCTACGACGCTTCATAAAATTCTTTAATGCGCGTTATCTTTACATGTAATGCTTGAAGGCTTTACATGTAAAGGTTTATGGCTTAATTTCCGCCAAATCGTACGAGGGCACTTGCCCAAGTAAAACCGCCTCCAAACGTATCAAGAAGCATCAAATCGCCTCTATGAATACGCCCTGCCTCATAAGCATCGTTAATCGCCATCGGGATAGACGCCGCGGAGGTATTGCCGTATTTTTCAACCGTTAAAACGGTTTTTTCGATCGGGAAATTGAGCTTTTCTCGCACGGCATCGATAATGCGGAAATTGGCTTGATGGGGAATAAAATGATCGACTTGCGACGCGTCAAGATTGTTACTTTGTAAGATATCGACCACATCGTTGGTTAACGTTTTGACGGCAACTTTATAAACGTCGTTACCCTTCATTTTGATAAAATTAAGGCGTTCGTCTAGCGTCTCTTGAGAACACGGATATTTGGATCCGCAACCGGGAGTGATAAGATAATCGGCGTAATTCCCGTCCGCCGACGCATGAACGTCTATAATCGCTTCGTTTTTATCGTCGGTTGTTCCGATCAAAGCGGCACCCGCTCCGTCTCCGAATAAAATACACGTCCCTCTGTCGGTATAATCCACCACGCTACTAATTTTTTCGGCACCGATCAGTAGAATATTTTTCTTCATTCCCGATTCGATATAAGCTTTTGCCATCGAAAGCATGTAAACAAATCCGCTACATGCCGCACTAATATCGTACGCCATCACATTCGTGATACCTAATTTTGCGGCGATAATACACGCCGTGGAAGGCATACAGAGGTGATCGGGAGAGAGTGTCGCACAGATAATTAAATCGATCTCTTCTTTGGCGATACCGGCTCGTTCAATGGCTTTTTCGGCGGCTTTTACGCCTAAATCGCTGGTCGCTTCTTGCTCACTTGCGATACGCCTTTGTTTGATCCCGGTACGTTTTTCAATCCATTCGTCGCTGGTATCGACCATCTTTTCAAGGTCGGCATTACTGAGAATGCGCGAGGGAGCATAAGCTCCGATCGATTTTAACGATGCGTACACGACTCTCCTTTATTATGCGTGAGCTAAACGCTCTAGCTTGGTTTCAATATCGGTATTAATATTGGAATTTGAAAAATTGATAGCTTGAAAAATTGCGTTTTTTACGGCTTTGGCATTACTTTTCCCGTGACCGATGATAGCGCATCCGTTAATACCGATTAACGGAGCTCCGCCGTATTCCGCATAATCGACCTGCTTTTTTAGAACCGTAAATACTTTACGCATTAATACGGCACCTGCAATGGCAAGAGGTGAGCGTCTCACGTTTTGTTTGATAATTTTAGTAATCGAATCGGCAACACCTTCGCTGGTTTTGAGTAAAATATTACCGACAAAACCGTCGCATACGATCACGTCGACGGAACCGTCAAAAATATTGTTACCCTCAACGTTTCCGACAAAGCTTTCCAATTTTTTTAAACTAAGAAATGCTTCTTTGGTTGTTTCGTTGCCTTTACTTTCTTCTTCACCGTTAGATAAAAGTCCTACTTTCGGCTTAGCGATTTTCAAAACATCCTTAACGTACGTTTCCCCCATAACGGCAAACTGTACCAAATGCTCCGCTTTACAATCCACATTGGCACCGACATCCAAAACCAAACTAAGCTTTCCGGATATTGCCGTCGGCATCATGGTCGCAATAGCGGGACGAAGTACGCCTTTGAGCCTTCCGATGCGAAGCGTCGCCAAGCTCATTGTTGCACCGCTGTGCCCCATCGATACGATGGCATCGGCTTGTCGGTCGCGTACTAAATCGACGGCTTTGTAAATTGAGGTTTCTTTACGTTTTAAAGCATTGGTAGCCGCCTCATGCATGTCTAAAACGTCGTTTGCTTCGATAAAGCAGATTCGATCAAAAAAAGATTCGGGGATAAGCGGCTTTAGAAGGGTCGTATTTCCAACCAATAAAGCCTTAAACTGACGCTCTCTTAGCGCTTGGAGCGTTCCTTCAACAATAGGTGCGGGACCGAAGTCCCCACCCATGGCATCAATTGCTATTGTTAGCATTTAGTTTTTATATTCGCCTGTTGTTTTGTTGATTCTATGAGGCATTTTCCATGTGCCGTCATTGTCTTTAACCGGCATAGGAAGAGTTACTTTATAATGTGTTCTTCTTTTTGCGGCTCTGGTTTTGCTCACGCGTCTCTTTGGTACTGCCATTTTATTCTCCTTTTAATAATTCACATTGTCCACAATAGTGGTAATCGCTTTTAAATGCTTCAATCTCACTTTGCATCATCATGTCAAAATCGATAGAACCTTCAAAAAATTCTATTACGTTTAGAAGTTCTTCACCTTCTTTGTCGGTATACAAACCCTCGCTGGCAAAGACTTCAACCGTCTCTTCAATCGGCAAACAAAACGTTTCGGCACAACGATCGCAAGCGTGTTGAAGCGTGCCTGAAAGTTTTCCGTTACATTTGACGAGAGTCTTGTCTACTTTGACGGCTTCGCCGCAAAAATGTACGTCTCCCGTACGTGTTTCAAAATGAATTCCGCTTACGGGAATCTTTTTGAATTCGACGACCATAAGGATTAGAGAATCTCTCTTCGTGCAAAAAAGAAATCAATTTCGATTTTTGCATTTTCCAAACTGTCGCTTCCGTGAACCGCATTGGCATCGATACTCTCGGCAAAATCGGCACGAATCGTTCCTTTTGCCGCTTCTTTAGGGTTTGTTGCACCCATAAGCTCACGGTTTTTTGCCACCGCGTTTTCGCCTTCTAGCACCATAACAACTACCGGACCGCTAATCATAAACTTAACAAGATCACCGAAAAACGGTCTACTGGCATGAACGGCGTAAAAAGCTTCGGCATCGGCTTGGCTTAGTTGTACTTTCTTCATTGCAGCAATTTTTAATCCGTTTGATTCAAATCTGTCAACAATTTTACCGATAACGTTTTTAGCTACGGCATCCGGCTTAATAATGGATAGTGTGTTTTCCACAATTTTCTCCTAAATAGATCATTAAATTTTATAAACTTTACAGGGAATTAGAACGTGGGAGTATAGCAGAATTTTTTTTTAATATCAATTAAATTTTATTTTTGATCAAAACAAAGAGGGAAATCCCTCTTTGCATATGAGCTTATTCAGCACAAGGCGTCGTGCCTTTTCTCATCTCGGCACCGATTTCGTCACGGCTAGGTTGACCGGGATATGGTGCATCCCATACGATACAACCTTCCGTCGGACAGGCTTCCGCACAAGCGGGCGCATCATGATGACCTACGCATTCAACGCATTTATCTGCATAAACATAATAAATATCGGCACCTGTCGGGTTATCGCTATCGTCAACGATTGCACTTACAGGACACTCATCAATACACGCACCGCATGCGATACAAATATCACTAATCTTTACTGCCATTATTTCTCCTTTACTCGATGGGTTTACTCACAAAAAACTATATCGAAACTAAATTAAAATTGATATTAAATCCAAATGCTCGTTTTGAACGCACAAATGGCTTAATTTAACCGGCTTCAACCGGAACCTTTTCTCTCCGTAGTAACCAAGATATCTTGCCCGACACTATTGTATCAGAGAAATCTTACATTAATTTCGTAGCATGAAAATAGCTTAACGACTTCATTTTTTATTTTGTATGCTTGTCGCAAACAAGCGTTGCATTTCTTTACATGTTAAGATTTATAAGGTTCTTGTTTCTAAAAAGGTAAATAATAATTTATCTTTTTGCGTGTCGTTTAACTTATCGAAAGGTTTTTTTTCATACTATTATTCCAACATAATTTTCATGCGAGGTCCCAGATGAATTCATTAGCTAAAAAAGTGACGATTTTACAAGTCCTAATCGTTTCAATTTCTATTTTCGCATTTATCGTATATATCAACTTTTATTTAGGTACGTATATCAAACAAGAGACCGAACAAAAAATCACGATGAGTATCACCGAACTTGAAAGAACCGTACAAGTCTACAACAGTGCATTGGAAGATACGGCCTTGAAACTCTATAGAATCTTTGAATCCCGATTCGGTAGCTTTGCACTCCATCCTAACGACACCGTCAACGTAAGCGGCATTAAAACTCCGCGCATCACCGCCGGTGATTTTACGCTCAATAACAATTTTGCTTCCGTCGACGCTTTCACGAGTTTAACGGATGCCGTTGCAACCGTTTTCGTCAAAAGCGGCGATGATTTCGTCCGTATCTCAACTTCTTTGAAAAAAGAAGACGGTTCCCGCGCAATGGGTACTTTTTTAGGGAAAAACAGCCCCGCTTATACTCCGATTATGAATAAACAAAACTATATCGGCAATGCTCGCCTCTTCGGTAAAGACTATATTACCGTTTATGCACCCATTATCGAAGACGACCAAGTCTTAGGAATTCTTTTTATCGGCTATAACTTTACCGACGGCTTGAAAAACCTCAAAAAACAGATTAGCCAAATGAAAATCGGCGAATCGGGTTATTTCTATGCGATCAATACCAAAGGTGAATCTTATGACATTCATCCTCAATATGACGCCAAAAAAATCGCATCGGACTTGGATAAAAAAATTCTGGCGGAGAAACAAGGCTTATTTCATTTTGTCCAAGACGGTGCGGAAAAAATCGTCTGCTTTAAACCGTTTGGTAAATGGAATTGGATTTTAGTCGCGGAGGCCCATGAAGCCGATTTTCAAGTCGCCAACCAAAAGCTTCTCAATAACCTCATTATCGCATCGCTCATTATGACGATCGTTATGCTCGTCGTCATTTGGCAAATTATCAATCGTATTATTGCAAAACCGCTTCATCACTTAATCGTTAAAGCCGAAGAACTTTCAAGCGGAAACGGCGATTTGACGCGCAAACTAGAAGTCAAAGGAACGGACGAAATCGCACAGGCAAGCGAGCAGATCAATCGATTTATCGATAAAGTTCACGACCTGATTTGCAATGCCAAATCGATGTCAAGCGAAAATTCTTCTATCTCATATGAACTTTCGACGACGTCGTTACATGTAGAAAAACTCGTCGAGCAATCAACCGATATCGTTGTGCAAACAACGACGCAAGCCGAACAAATCAAAGACGATATGACGCAATCGATATCTTATGCGAAAAACAGCAAAGAGGATATGGCAAAAGCTAATCATGCGCTTCAATCCGCCACTCAATCCGTTATAGAACTCACCAAAGAGATTCAACAAAGTTCTATCACCGAAATTGAGCTCGCTCAAAAACTCAGCCAATTGAGTTCCGATGCCGAACAAGTTAAAAGCATTCTAACCGTGATTAGCGATATTGCCGATCAAACGAATCTTCTAGCTCTGAATGCTGCCATCGAGGCCGCGCGAGCAGGCGAACACGGACGAGGCTTTGCCGTCGTTGCCGATGAAGTACGTAAACTAGCCGAAAGAACGCAAAAAAGTCTATTTGAGATCAATGCGACCATTAACGTCATTGTTCAAGCTATCGTCAATTCGAGTGACCAAATGAGTCAAAACTCGAAAAAAGTCGAAGACCTCGCTCATCGTGCACAAAACGTAGAGACGAATTTACAAGAAAGTTTTCAATTGATTAACACCGTGACGAAAATTACCGAAAATACCGTCGATGATTACCTCAAAACCGGTAATGAAATCGAAATGATTATTACAAAAATAGCTCAAATCAATAAAATTTCAACCGAGAATAGCCGTAGCGTCGAAGAGATTGCCTCTGCGGCAGATCATTTAAGTAAAATGACGGAAAATCTCAATCAAAAACTCGGTGAATTTCGAACTTAAAAGGTTGCGAAAAGCTTATGAGAGCTAATTAGTCTTATTTGTTAAAAACGATTTTTTGTATTTAACTATATAATTTCCGTATCAATAAAAATTCCTATTAAAGGATCTACATGTTAGTAACGAATAAAGCTCCGGATTTTACGGCGACAGCCGTTTTAGGCGACAATCAGATTGTGGATAATTTTAATCTCTATAGCAATTTCGGATCTAAAGGTACCGTACTTTTTTTCTACCCTTTAGATTTCACGTTCGTATGCCCTTCCGAAATCATAGCATTCGATAAACGTTTAGGAGAATTTACAAGCCGCGGTATCAATGTCATCGGTGTATCGATCGATTCTCAATTCTCACACTTTGCATGGAAGAACACACCGGTTGACCACGGCGGAATCGGTCAGGTTAAATTCCCGCTCGTTGCGGATATTACCAAACAAATTTCTCGCGATTACGACGTACTCTTCCAAGAAGGGGTTGCCCTACGCGGATCGTTTTTGATCGACAAAGACGGCACCGTACGACATGCCGTGATTAACGATTTACCGCTCGGTAGAAATATCGATGAAATGTTAAGAATGATCGATACGATGCTCTTTACGAACGAGTACGGTGAAGTATGCCCTGCCGGTTGGCAAAAAGGCGATAAAGGAATGAAAGCGACGACTGAAGGCGTTGCGGATTATCTTGCTCACAACTCCGACAAACTCTAATTTTCACAAAGAGAGCCGACGCTCTCTTTGTTTCTTCGAACGTTTAATGCTTACAAAATCGACAATGCGAAACGGAAGCGATAACGTCCATTCGTAAAATATGAATCTTTTGCTTCTCTTCCAGTGCCGCTTGATAATCAAATAAATTTTGATCGTAATCGCTATCTTCAATCGCTCCGCAAGACGCACAAACCACATGAATATGAGGTTTTGAATAAATATCGTAACGCATTTTACCGTCTGCAACATTGACTTCGATAACAACGCCTTTTTCTTTTAACGTTGCAAG
Organism: Sulfurospirillum sp. UBA4058; assembly: GCA_002382085.1. Taxonomy (GTDB): domain Bacteria; phylum Campylobacterota; class Campylobacteria; order Campylobacterales; family Sulfurospirillaceae; genus Sulfurospirillum. The sequence continues at coordinate 149,573 of DFZK01000010.1, forward strand.
ATTTTTATACACCGTTGCAAGCGACATAGAAGGATTTTCTTTTTTGAGCGAATCGTATAAATCGTCAATCGTCGGATGTGTTTTTTTATCCAATTCTTTTAAAACAGAAATACGTTGGGGTGTTGCTTTAAGCTCTTTGCTTTTGAGTAGCTGAATAAAGTCGTTCATCTCATTCCCCTCCTCTTTAAAAATTTTCTCTATTTTGCCCTAATATCGTTCAAATTAGATGAAAAATTTCTAATTAATATTTTTTATTTATTATTATACAATAGTGTAATTTTTTGGGCTATTTGAGTGACCGAAATACCGAGTCGCTCTTCGACAAGATGTGTTTCCCCGTGCGTAATAAAAGCGTCTTCATACTCAAAAGAATGGATTTTGGCACTTAAAGCGTGCTTTTCTTTAAACGATAAAAGCAATGAAGCAATGCCGCCTATTTTAGCACTATCGCTTATCACGTACCATGTTTCGTAACACTTTGAAAGTGATAACAACGTTGTTTCGTCTAACGGTTTGGCAAAGCGCAAGTCAACAAGACCGACATAAATGCCTTTTGCTTCCAAAAGATGTGCAACCTCAACCGCCTTTCCTACGCCGCTTCCGTAGCCGACCAAGAGAATCGAGTCTTCTCCTTCTTGCAATATTTGTGCTTTTGCATATTCAAACGGCAAAGAGGTAAAAGCACTGCAATCGCCGAACGAACCTCTTGGGTACCGAATAGCAAGAGGGCCTTCATGCGTATAAGCATAGCGTAACGCTTCATGCATACTCGCTTCATCGCGCGGCGCCATCAACGTCATATTCGGAATTGCGCTTAAATACGAAATATCAAAAGCCCCTTGATGCGTTTCACCGTCTTCGCCGACAATGCCGGCTCTATCAATCGCAAAAACAACGTTCAAATTTAAAATACAGGCATCATGAATCACTTGATCGTATGCTCGTTGTAGAAAAGTAGAGTAAATACTCACAAAAGGTTTAAAACCCTCTTTTGCCATGGAACACATCGACGTTACGGCATGTTGCTCGGCAATTGCAACATCCCAAAAACGATTGGGATACGCTTGAATTAACGGAGACAAACCCGTTCCGCTCGGCATTGCGGCAGTGACACCGACAACATTGTCATGTTCTTTTGCCAATGCCATCAATGCTTCCGAATACATGGTCGTAGCATTTTTACTAATACCTTGTTTGATCGCTTCGCCGCTTGCGACGTCGAACGGTCCTACGCCGTGCCATTTTTCATAATACCCTTCCGCCATTTCATACCCTTTACCTTTCAAGGTTTGCGCATGAATAATGACGGGTTTTTTAAGGCTACGCGCCGATTGCATCGCACGAATAAGACTTTCTAAGTCATGCCCGTCAATCGGACCGATATAATCGATGCCTAACTCTTCAAACAAAATTCCCGGCGTAATTAATTTAAAACTCTCTTCGAATTTTTTCGCCATATACGTAGCACTTTCGGGAAGGTACTGTAAAATCTGTTCGGTTGTTTTTTTAATTTTTTGATAAAAGTCTCCGGCCATAGCTTGAGAAAGAAATTTGCTGATAGCACCGATAGGTTTTGCGATACTCATTTTATTATCGTTCAGAATAATCACGACGGGATAACGTCTATCGCCTAACTCGTTTAATGCCTCATACACCATTCCCGCACTTAAAGAACCGTCGCCGATTAATGCAACAGGAAGGCGTTTCGACTGTTCGCCTTTTAATGCAATGGCTTTAGCGGCTCCTACGGCTAGCGAAATCGACGTCGAACTATGTCCGGCAATAAAATAATCGTAAGGAGACTCGTCCGGTCTTGTGTAACCGCTAATACCGTCTAACGTTCGAAGCGTATCAAACCGTCCCCATCGATCGGTTAAAAGCTTATGCGTATATGCCTGATGGCTCACGTCGAAAATAAAAGGATCATTTTGAGCATCAAAGACGTAATGCATTGCAACGATAAGCTCAACGGCACCGACGTTACTGCTTAAATGTCCTCCGTTATGACTGACCGTTTGAATAATTTTTTGCCTGATCTCTTCACATAAATGGGTTAATTCCTCAATCGATTGTTTGCGTAGTTCTTTCATAGTTTCCAATACTTCTTAATTTTCTTGTAATAAATATTTTACTTTTTCCAAACGAACGGCTAGATTACCGTCAAGATTTCCTACGTCGCTCAAAACGATAACGCCGCCTAAAGTAACGGCATCGTCGGAAACCACCGTAATTTTCTCTTCTCCCGCATAAAGTTCTTTCAGAAGATCGAAATCTTTCGGGTTAACTTTCAGTTCGATTTTCATTGCTTCTTTCACTTCTTTAAGTAAAGCTTTTGCCAAAGAAGCCGCCACTTGTGAGCTTGAACTTGCTATCTCTTTTTTAATCACTTCTTTAGCAATTTCAAAAGCACTAACACTCATATCGGTTTCGATTTTTTCCAATTTTTCATCGATACTTTTATAAAGCATATCTAAATGCATAATCGACTTGAGATAACGCGATTTTATCTCCGAAAGCACGCTCTCAGACTCGTCTTTCGCTTTTTGATACCCTTGTGCATACGCATTTTCTCTTTCACGTGTCAACTCTTCCGTAAGTCGCTTGCTGAAATCTTGTTCTTGTTTTTCGATTTGGATTTGTAATTTAACGACATTTGACGTTAATTCATCGGTCTTTTTTAAAAGTTCTTCAATAAATTGATTTTGTGCACCCTCTTCAATACGCGTAATCGTAACGATTTCATCGGAGGGCGTTTTGATTTCTTGAGGATCAAAAGCATCTTGCGTATATTCGTCTTGAGTCGTGACGATATTCTCGATGTTTCCGTTTGTACCCAAAACTTTAAAACGATAGCGTTGAATCGAATGATCGTCAATGCGATCTTTATCAATAATATTGTCTGCCATCTTAACCTATCATTTCTTCGGCTTCGCCGATTTGTAATACGCCTTGCTCGGCAAGTTTTTGTACCTCTTCGACGATTTTACGTTGTGCCTCTTCGACGTCTTTAACGCGTACCGCACCCAGAAAGTTCATCTCTTCGACGAAGGCTTCTTGGGCACGTTGAGACATATTATCAAAAAATTTGCGTTTGAGATCGTCGATCGATCCTTTGAGGGCAATCATTAAGTCGCGTTTATCGGCAACTTTTAAAATTTCTCGTACCGCATTTCCGTCAAGTTTCATAATATCTTCAAACGTAAACATCATATCTTTAATCACCGATGCCAATTTTTCATCGGCTTGCTCAATATAAGCGATGGTTGTTTTAGATGCTTTTTGTCCTAAACGATTGAGAATTTCGGCAACGGCTCTTGGACCGCCTACTTCGACTTTATACGACGTCAACGATTCCAGTTTGTTTTCCAATACGGCAGAAACGCGCTTAACGACGGAAGGAGAAATTTCACCGAGGTTCGCCATCCTAATCGTTACTTCGCTTCTCAGCTGATCAGGGAAAAAAGAGAGTGTCTCCGCCGCACTCGTCGGATCCATATGTGCTAAAATAAGCGCAACGGTTTGAGGGTGCTCGTTGATAATAAAATCGCCCAGCTGTTGAGGCTTAATTTGAGAAAGGTACCCAAAGCTTTGCGAGTTTTCCATTGACTTAGAGAGCTTATCTAAAATCTTCTGAGCTTCTTCGGCACCAAACGTTCGGTATAAAATCTCTTTTGCATACTCCATACCGCCGCTTCGGATATACTGATTGGATTGTAAAATAACGTAGAACTCTTCCAAAACGGCATTAGCGACGGCTTTATCGATATTTTTTGCCGTAGCGATATATTTAGAGATGTCTGTTACGACATCAATTTCCATATGTGAAAAAAGGTTTGCCGTAGAATCTTCGCCGAGTTGTATCAACAAAATAGCCGCTTTTTCAGCCATCGTCAGTTCATTGTAAAGGGTTTTTTGCTCTTCCGTTAACTTCATTATCCAATGTCCTTTGAACTATTGCGCGTATCGAAATCACCCTCGTTACGGATCATCGATTGCAATAAAGAGGCAAATTCCTCGCTCTTTTGTTCCGCCAAGTGTTTCAGTTTTTCCAGCAAAACATCGTATTTTAAACTTTCTTCATTAAAGTCTTGCCCGATACCCAATTGATCTTCGACTTTTTTACGAGCTTGTTTGAATTTTTCTAGCGTATCTTCCGCACCCTCTTCTTCGTCGAGTTTAATCGGTTCAACCTCATCTTCGAAATCGTCCAACTTCGTTTCAACCATTTTTTGGCTAAACGGAAGAATAACTTTTTTGTAGAAAACAAAGAGCAAAATGGCGACAATGAGATATTTAAGCAAAGGGACTAACGGCGTAACGTAACGGGAAACTTTTTCCATAAAGTCTTTCGTCGCAACACGCGTTCCGTCGCTAGAGAGCGGTTTGAACTCAAAATTGCTGACGGTCACTTCATCGCCTCGCGTTGCGTTATACCCTACCGTTTGCCGTACGATATCGCGAATAGCATCCATTTGCTCTTTACTGAGCGGCGTGTACTCTAATTCGCTCTTTTTATTGCCTTTTTCGTCTAAACCGTATTTGTATGCGCCGTCAACGACTACGGCAGCGGTAATGCGTTTAATTTTGGCAAATTCGTCTTTAGAGTTAACCACTTTTTTAGAAATTTCATAATTTGTCGTAGTTGAGCTTTTTTGATACGTTTCGCCCTTTTTCGTACTCTCCAATCCTTGTACGGGACCGATATTGCTAATAGCCCCCGGTACGCCGCCGACGTCTTGCGGTTCTTTGCCTTCACGTTTTTCTTCGATGCTTTGCTCGCTTCTCGGTACCGAATTGGGATCATAGATTTCACTCACGGAATCTTGCTGCGAAAAATCAAAATCAATCGTTACCTTAGCATTGACTTTATCGATACCGCCGATAACAGGGGCTAAGACGTTAATAATTTTCTGTTCGATATTGTGTTCGAACTCTTTTTTATAGCGGATTTGACTTTTAACAAGTTCGCCTTGAAATAAATTGCTGTCGTTATCGCCTAAAGGTTCTCCGTCTTGATTAACGATCGAGACGTTTTCCGCCGTTAAATTGGCTATAGATGCGGCAATGAGGTTTTTAATACCCGTAATTTGTTTTAAAGAAAGGCTCATACCCGATCGAATATTTAAGACGACCGATGCGGTAGGCGAAGCTTGTTTTTGCGCAAAAACCGTCTCTTTGGGAACGGCGATATGTACGCTTGCATTGGCAATCGGTCCTAAACTTTCGATCGTACGGGCAAGTTCGCCCTCTAAAGCGCGGATATATTTGATTTTTTGTTCAAAATCGGTTGCGCCGAATTCCGTTTTATCAAAAATTTCAAAACCGACTTTGCTATTTTTCGGGATACCTTGCGCGGCGATAGCGATACGTTGCTTATGCACCATCTCCGAGGGAACGGCTATCGTTCCTTCGTTTAAGATTTTATAAGGCACTTTATCTTTTTCGAGCTGTTGAATAATCAATGCCGAATCGCCCGCGGTGGTATTTTCAAATAAAACGCTATACCCGTTCGTATTGGAAGAGTTGCTGTTTTTATACAACATTAAAAACACTAAAAAACCGATCAGCACGACGATAGACATAGCCGCAACGATGCGCTGGCGTAATGTTAAGTTTTGAATAAGCGTCGCTATCTGATTTAAAAGCGTTCTAAACTCCATGGATCTCTCTTATTTGTAAAGGGTTTTAAAGCATTCAAAAAAGCGTGCGTTTTGCTCCGGCGTACCGATAGTGACACGAATCGCGTTCATACCGTACGAGCCTAAGTTTCTAACGATTATACCTTTTTCCATTAACTTTTGTGCTATCTCTGCGGAGTTTTTCGTAGCATCAAACTCTAAAACGATAAAGTTTGTGTAACTTTCCATCGATTTAAACCCGAGTTCTTTAGCAAATGCCTCGTATGCTTTCATTTGTTCGAAATTTTCGCGCACCGAAGCTTCGACAAACGCTTGATCGCTCAGCGCGACAATAGCGGCTTTGAGTGTGAGACTGGTAATATTAAAAGGTGCTCTCAATTTTAGGAAAGCTTGAATCATCTCAGGCTGTGCAATGCCGTAACCGCAACGCATACCGCCCAAACCGTATGCTTTTGAAAATGTTCCCGTATAGATCGTATTAGGATACTTGCTAATAAGATCATGCGCATCGATATTTTTAGCGGGGTCTTTAAAACGCGCGTACTCCAAATACGCCGCATCGACGACCACCAAGGTTTCTTGATCGATTTGATCCAAAAATGCATACACGTCTTTAGCATCTAAACACTCTCCCAACGGATTGTTCGGGATGCAAAGCATAATGATCGAAATATCTTTATTGGCTTTGTAAATTTCCAGCATCTCTTTCAAATTATGGTGAGAAGAAGGCGTTTTAAGCACTTTGGCACCCGTTTGGAGTGTATAGATTTCATACATCGCAAACGTAATACCCGCCATTAAAACTTTCGTACCCGCATTGGCTTTGGCATGAATCGCCATTTCAATCACTTGGTCGCTTCCCGAGCCGATGATAATATTTTTATCTTTGACGCGATACATGCGCGCTAAAGCCTCTTTGAGTTCATACATGCTGTCATCGGGATAACGATTCATATGTACGGCTTCCGCACGTACGGCTTCGATTACTTTCGGACTGCATCCCCTTGGATTTTCGTTACTCGCCAGCTTAATAACGTCTTTGGCCTCAATACCGTACTCTCGCACGACAAGTTCAATCGGTTTACCCGCTTCATACGTCTTTAAATTTGCTAAAACACCGTTAAATTGCATTCTTTATCCTCCGCAAATATAGCTACCCAGCCATTTAATATCGTAGCGATCTTTATTTTCTTCGATCACTCTTTGGACATTTTCGTCATCGATATGTCCCTCAAAATCCATATAAAACATCGATTGGAAGCCTCTTTCTTTCGTCGGACGCGATTCAATCTTCGTGAGATTCACTTTTTGAGCTTGAAACGTCTGCAAAAATTCTACCAACCCGCCCGGTTTATCGTCCGTTTTTGCCAAAATCGACGTTTTGTTATGAATGCCTTTTTTATTTTTAAAATCGCTTAGAATTAAAAAGCGTGTTTGATTCGCTAGATTATCTTCGATTTTTCCGAAAAGTATCGGTAAATTGCACAATTTTGCCGCAATATGCGAGCAAATCGCCGCGGAACCTTCTTCTTCACTCGCTTTGCGTGCGGCTTCGGCAGTGGATTTTGTGGGTACGAACTCAATGCCTAAAAGCATATGTTCTTCTAAAAACCGTCTGCATTGATTGTAGCCCTGAGGATGAGAATAGATACGTTTTACTTTTTTAATATCCTCGCATGCGGTTGCAAACGAGTGATGAATGTCCATGTAAATTTCCGCAACGATTTTGGCACTAAATTTTCCCAAACAATCCAACGTCGTTCCTACCGCACCTTCGGTATTGTTTTCGACCGGAACGACTCCGTATTTTGCTTCTTTGTTTTCCAGTGCATGAAAAACCGCTTCGATCGAACTGACGCCGATGTAATTGCCCATAGCCCCGAAACGGCTCTCCGCCACTTGATGCGTATAGCTTCCCTCCGGTCCTAAATAAGCAATCTTTTCCGGAAATTCCAAATTGCGACTTACGGCAAAAACTTCCAAAAAGATAGCGTCGATTGCCTGAGGATTGAGTGCACCTTTGTTTAGCAACTTAAGACGATCTAAAATCTCTTTTTCGCGTTCGGGACGGTAAATTGCCGTTCCGCTGGTTTGTTTGACGCGACCGATCTCTTTCACGATTTCCATACGATCGTTTAAAAATTTTAAAATTTGGTTGTCGATCTCATCGATTTGTTTTCGATACGTCTCGATCTCTTTCATGCCCTACCCTTTAATGCGCTCATTTCTTTTACATGTAAAGCCTATGCTTACACATACGCCTCTTCTAAAGCGATGATATCTTCAAAGCTTTCGCGTCGACGAATCAAACGCCCTTCTCCTTGCTCCAACGCAACTTCGGCGACACGCGTACGAGAGTTGTAATTGCTACTCATCGTAAAACCGTACGCACCGGCACTCTTGACGATTAACAAGTCATCATGCTCCAAAGGCGGTAAAGCAATATTTTTAGCAAAAAAATCACCGCTTTCGCAAATCGGTCCGACGACGTCGCACAGGCTCGTATGCTCTTTTGATTTTCCGTCCACTTCAATTTCGTGATACGCCTGATAAAGACTCGGGCGAATCAGATCGTTCATAGCACCGTCGATAATCACGAAACGTTTATGCCCGTTTTGTTTTTCGTATAAAACACGGGTTAAAAAGAAACCGCAATCGCCGACCAAATAGCGTCCCGGTTCGCATACAAGCGTCACGTCAAGCCCGCTCATAGCACTAAAAATCGCTTGAGCGTAATCGTAAAGTGCGATTGTTTCTTCGTCGTTATAACGAATACCGATGCCGCCGCCGACGTCAAAAAATTTAATGTCGACGTTCAAAGCTTTCAAGCTACGTACCAAATTTGCGAGTACGACGGCTGCTTCTTTAAACGGCGTTACGTCGGTGATTTGGCTCCCGATATGAAAATGAATTCCCACAGGATCAAGCGAAGGTACATTTTTGGCGTAAAGGTACATTCGTTTTGCACTTTCAACGTCGACGCCGAATTTATTTTCATGCAAGCCCGTCGAAATATACGGGTGCGTTTTGGGATCGATATTGGGATTGACGCGAATGCTAATACGTGCAACCACGCCCAAATTCGACGCAATGGTTTCAACACGCTTCATCTCTTCTTCACTCTCTAAATTGAGCATCAGAATATCGCTTTTAAGTGCCTCTTCGATCTCTTCGTCTCGTTTGCCGACACCGCTAAAAATAATTTTATATTTAGGCACTCCCGCTCTCAAAGCGCGTTTTACTTCTCCGATAGAGACGCAATCGCATCCTGCACCCAAATCTGCCATATGCTTTAAAACCGAAAGATTGGAATTGGCTTTTGCCGCAAAACAAATGAGCGACTTGCGTGCTTTAAAGACATCTTTAAGTGCTAAAAATTTTTGAGAAATAACGTCAAAATCGTAAATGTACAAAGGAGTGCCGTATTGTTGAGCTAAAGCGGAAAATTTTGTCATTGTGAACCTTATTAGAGATAACTGCTTTATTTTATCGAAAAGTTCAACAAAAAACGATTAAACCCTTTAGTGCTTGGAATAGAAATAAAGCGCAAGAAACAATAAAAGAATAATCGGCAGTAAAATAGCCACTTCCGAAAATAAAACGCCGCTTGAGGCTAAACGGCTCAACAAAAAGAGTCCGCTCCAGACGATAAGCGTTATAAAAGCAAACAAAGAAGCGATCAGTGCACTGTTGTAATATCGCCCCATAATCGGAGCTTTAAAATATAAAATAATCAATAAAAGCGGTGCAAAAAACGGGAAAAATACCTGATAAAACAGCGTTGCTTTAATCTTACTCGTATTGATACCTTGAGAATCAAAAAATTTTAATGCATCGATACCGTCGCTGATAGACAAAGCGTATTCGCTTTGATAGACGTTATCCATAATCTTCGGTTTAAAATCTTGCATGGTTTGGAGTTTATCGACTTTCTCGATTTTTAAACCCGAATCGTCCAAGGAAGCGACATGCGGTTTATGAACAATCGTCACATTATTTTCCAATACCCAAGAATTGTGAATAAACGTCGCTCTGTCCGCACGTATCACTTTCGATAAATCCGTACGGTCGACTTCGAAAATCGCAATATCGTATGCAATTTGTTTGAGTGGATCAAGTTTTTTAAAATAGATATATTGGTTATTGTGTTTGAGAAATAGATCTTCGGAATTGCTCGAGATACGATTGTACTTTTTAAGATTGGAGCCGTATTCATACGCATACGCAAAATCGGTGCTGTTGAGACCGATATATCCTAACGTAATCGCTAACGCCGTAATCACGAAAGGGCGAATAAACGCTCTTTTGGAGATGCTTGACGCGTACATACAAATAAGTTCGTTCGTTTTAAGCATGCTAAAATAAGTCACGATCATTCCAAAAACAACCGAAAGCGGCAAAACGTAATTGACCGCGTTCATACCTTGAAACAAAGCATACAATAATTGTAAATTCGCAGAATCGGGAATCGTATTGTAGTTGGTTAGAATATCGACGCCGACGTAAAAAAGATCGAGTGCAATAAAGATGATAAAAAAGTTTTTGAGATAATTAACAACAATGTATTTCTCAAAAAGTTTCATACCTCATCCCCGCCGCATAACGTTTGTTTGAGGGAGTATTGTAGCGAAACTTCTTTTAAATCGTGAAGAAGCAATGCTTGAACGCTTTGTTTGACATGTAAAAGAATTTCAGGTAAAAATTTTCGTTGGCATGCCGAAAAATCGGAGAGTACGTATTTTGCTACATCGCTTTTTTGTGCCGGTTTTCCGATACCGATACGAACCCGCGTATACTCGACTCCGATATGCGCATCAATCGAACGAAGTCCGTTGTGCCCGCCGTGTCCGCCGCCGATTTTAAAACGTACGGTTCCAAAAGGGAGGTCTAAGTCATCGTGAATGACGATGACGTGATCGGGCTTAAAATAATCACTAACCGCCCGTACGCTCTCTCCGGAAAGATTCATATAGGTCGAGGGCTTCAGTAAAAGCATGGAAGGTGCTTTGAAAAGCTCACCTTTAAAAGTAGTTTTAGTGATTTTTTCGCAAGAAGTTTGGCCGTCGATAAGCGCATCGACGACCATAAAACCGACGTTATGTCGATTGTTTTTGTACTGTAAGTCAGGGTTTCCTAAGCCTACGATCAGTGTCATTAAGCGTTACTTCGCTTTAATAACTCCGGCTACGGAAACACGCGTTTCATCGACGATTTTGACATTCGCCGGAACCGTAATATCGCGAACTAGAACCGTATCGCCTACGTCAAGCTCACTGACGTCGATCGTAAAATCGTTCGGTAAATTCTCAGCCGTACATTTAACCGCTAAACGTTTTTTAGATTGAATCAAAACGCCTTTGTTTTTCGTACCTTTAGGGACACCTACGAGTTTGACGGGAACAAGGTATTTTGTTAATACGCCCGGAAGCGCGATGCGCAAATCTACATGTAAAAGATTGCTGTTTACCGGATCTCTTTGGTAATCTTGAATCACGACGTTGTACTCAACACCCGCAACTTTAACAGGGAAAATGAGACTGTCTTTGCTCTTTGCTGCTTTGATGAATTCGTTTGCTTTAAATGCAGCATTGATGTTTTGTTCACCCTTACCGTAAATATTAGCAATTAGATATCCATCTCTACGAAGCGCTTTAGTCGCCTTTTTTTCGATACTATCTCTAATGATGCCTTCTAACATAGTTTTCCTTTGTAAAAAATAAGGGAAGTATTATATAAAAACTAATCTAAAAACTCTCTAAATTATTTTTTAAGATTGATAATATCTTTATCGTACGTTTGTAGCTCTTTGATATTGGTTGCGGATTCGGATTTTCGAATCTCTTTTTGACTCTTATCGGCATCGTAAAAATCGAGTGCCATCGTAAGGTCGTTACGGCTGGTCGCACTTTTGAGAGCTTCATCACGGGAAATTCTTCCTTCTGCGTAAAGATTTAAAAGCGACTGATCAAACGTTTGCGTTTTATAAACCTCTTTTCCTTCTTTGAGTGCATCGGGAATTTCGCTCTCTCTTCCTTCCAAGATCAACGATTCGATACGTGCATTTTTGACCAATATTTCTACCGCTGCCGTTCGACCGTGGTTCACGGTTTTAACCAAACGTTGTGCAATCACGCCTTGTAAAACCGAAGATAAGGACATCTTTATGCGGTTTTGCTCATTTCCGGGGAACATTCCGATGATGCGTCCTACCGTCTCTTTGGCATCGATCGTGTGCAGAGTTGAAAGCACCAAATGACCCGTTTCCGCAGCATGTATCGCGGTTTCTATCGTCTCAAGATCGCGCATCTCACCGACCAAGATAACGTCCGGATCTTCACGCAATGCCGCGCGCAAAGCATCCGAGAATGTCAAGGCATCTTGCCCTATCGCACGCTGGTTAACGATACATGCTTCGTCTTGATAGATAAATTCTACCGGATCTTCGATCGTGATAATATGCTTTCTCTGTGTTTTATTGATGCGGTTAATAATCGAAGCAAGTGTCGTCGTTTTACCGCTTCCCGTAGGTCCCGTAACGAGGATAAGCCCTCTGGAGAGATCGCTTAGCGTGTTGATAATCGGCGGTAAATGAAGCGATTCGACGGTCGGCAAAACCATCGGAATCGTTCGAAATACCGCCGAAACGCCGTCGACTTGAAAGAACATGTTAACGCGAAAACGATAGTCGTCGTTGAGTTTAAACGTAAAGTCGATATTTTTCTTTTCGACCAATTCGCCGAAACGACTTCGCAATAACTCTTTTGCCAGCGTTAAACCGTCGGCATGGCTCAATGCTTCTTTCGTAAAAGGAACGATTTCGCCGTTAATACGTCCTCGAATCGTCGTTCCCGTTTTGATATGCAAATCGCTGCCTTCATGTTCGACTAATTTACTCAAATAAAATTTAAGCTTTTTCGTCATTTCAAACGTGAGTTCATTAACGTTGACTTCAACACTCATTTTGAAACTCCCCTGTCTTATTTTAGTTCGTCTAAAATCTCCGTAAACGCTTCTTTAAAAGCATCAAGCCCTTCGTGCATCAGCTCCTCGCAAACGTTTTCTATTGCAATACCGTTTGCCGCTAATGCATTAAAAAAGTTATCGATCAAGTCCGTACGAACTTCAACTACGGGATTTTCTCTCGTGTCGGCGACAAAAGCGTAAATCGTTCCGAGAGGTGCCGTATTAATCGCATTTTCAACCAAAAGCTCTTTAATATAATAGTCCGGACTTAACGTATTGCCTTTCACTCCCGTACTAGCAAATAACGCTCTGACGTTAGGCATAGCGTCGTGTTGGATCGCGGCGTAACATCGTAACGCATTCATCACGCCGACTCTTCCGGTCGGAAAATCGATCGCTTTTAACGCATCGTCGAGTTTGCGATCGAAACGGCTCACAAAAATACTGATGACCGCTTGCGGCAATACGTGAACGTTTCTCGCCCTCAAAGCGTCGTTTGCTTTGCGAAAAGCTTCCAAACAGCGGTGCGTTTGTTCGATAGAAAAAATGAGCGTCGCATTGACGTTAATGCCTTCGCTCAGAAGTGCTTCCATCGCAACAAATCCCGCTTGCGTCGCCGGAACTTTGATCATCACGTTAGGGTATCCGATCGCCTTAAACAGTCGTTTCCCTTCCTCGATCGTTTTTTGAGCGTCGTCGCACAAAAAAGGATCGACTTCGATGCTGATAAATCCGTCATCGTTTCTTTCATAAGAGGGGAGGAGTTTGCTTGCTGCCAACGTCACGTCTTGAATCGCTAAAGCCTCGTAAATCTCTTTAGCCGGTCGACCTTTTAAGGCGGCTTTATCCTCGGCGTATGCCGAAGAGCTTAAAAAAGCCGACTTGAAAATGGCCGGATTACTTGTTGCCGCATTGATTATTTTTTGATCGATCAAATCCGTAAATTCACCCTCTAAAAAACTGCGTTCGACAAAATCGCACCACAATGAAAACTTTATATCGTCTTGATACATTTTAAATACCTACTTACTTAAATAAAATCTAAAAGGCGGCGCATATCTTTTTCGTCAATGACGATATTGGCCGCATTTTTTAAAATCGGTTTCGCGCAAAACGCTACTTTTTTCGCCGCGCATTCGAACATCGAAATATCGTTGGCTCCGTCGCCTACCGCAACGGTATTTTCATAGCTTACATGTAATAAATTTTGGAGACGTCGCAACATATCGCCTTTGGAAAAGCCGAACATCATATCGCCGCCGACCAAGCCGCTTAAGTGTTGATCTTTTACATGTAAAACGTTGGCAAAATCCGCGTCAAAACCTAAGATCGCTTTCGCGGGCGTTGTTGCGATACGAAAACCGCCGCTAAACACGACGACGTTATAGCCTTGCGCTTTTAGTCCGCTAATCGCCTCTTTCGCACCGTTCATTAACGGAAGCGAAGCACAAATCTCTTCCGCTTTTTTGGCGTTCATCCCTTTGAGAAGCCCTACGCGCGTGCTTAAACTTTCAAAAAAGTCGAGTTCTCCGCGCATCGCCGCTTCGGTAATCGAAGAAACTTCGCGAAATACTCCGTGTTCTTTTGCCAAAAAGTCAATCGTTTCTCCGTCCATAAGCGTCGAATCAAAATCAAAAACGCATAACTTCATTCCGTACAAACTCCTTTACGACTCTTTGCATTTTTTAATGGATAAAAGAAACTATTATAACACGTACTTGCTTACAAACTTTCGTGAGCCGATAAGCAAAGAAAAGCGTAAGAAAAAGTGCGGGCGTTATTTAAAAAACGTATCGACTAACGTTTTAAGCCAACCTTCGTTTGCCGTCTGCTTTGCAGCCGAAATCTGTTTTTTTTCTAACATCTCGATTACGACGTCTTTGTAATCCTTGTCGTCATGTTGGATATGGTTAATCAACCAAATTTGAAGTTCGTTCATCAATTGTCGCGTAATCTCTTCTCCGTTTAACGAGCGTTCTTTAAAAAAATCGATACGTTTGATAAACGATTCGTGAACTTTTTTGTGAGGCTCTAACATGGTATATCCGGCTTCTTGCATCAAACTTTCTTCAAACGAAAAATGCGAAAGCGTATAATCGACAAGGTAAGACAATACCGCTTTTGCCTTTTCGGAATCACGGTAAACAAGTGCGTTATTTAGTTCGTTAATGTAGTCGATAATACGCTTATGTTGGTTATCGATCACGGCAATTCCCACCGAAAATGCCTCCTCCCAGACCCAATACGCCATGCAAAAGCTCCTTTAATCCAGTTTCGTATCGTGTGACTAAAATGGTTAAGTATACCACAAAAACAATTTAAACTCACAAACCTAACTTTTAACGATACGGGCTTTTTTCGTTTTCGAATACAATTGGTTATAATACGAAAAAGTTACACGTATGGGATATAAAATGGTTGAATCTTTCATCGAAAAACTACGCGGCGACACCTTCTTAAGTTTAGAAACGACACCGATGCACGAGCCGACGTTTGAGCCGATTATCGAGAAAATAGCTTCTTTGAAATTGGATCAAAAAGTGGACGGCTTTAGCACGACCGACAATCCCTTAGCGCGCCTAAAGTACAATGCTTTGATGGGTGCTCTTAAACTTCAACAGCGTTTTCATAAACCCGTTATCGCGACGATGAGCATGCGCGATCGTAACAAATTAGCGTTGCAGTCCGATTTATTGGGAGCTAACGAACACGATCTCCGAACGATTTTATGCCTCACCGGCGATCCCGCCGGAGCCAGCGATCAGCCGCAACTTAAGGGTGTTTTTGAAGGAAATAGTACGCTTTTAATGGAGATTATTAAATGTTTTAATGCCGGCATCGACTACTCCGGAAAACCGTTTAAAACGCAACCTAAACCGATCTATCCGTTTGCCGTATGCAATGCCCATGCCAATACGCCTAAACATCTCGCAAAAAAAATGGCGACGAAAATTGCCCACGGAGCGATCGGAATTATCACGCAACCCGTTTACAGCGAAGAAAATGCGCGTATGCTTTTGGAACTTTTTGATGAAGCCAAAACGCTTGCGAGCAAAAAAGAGTCCCCGTGTGAATTGATTTTAGGATTTTTTCCGATCGTTCATCTTCGGACGGCTCAATTTTTGAGCGCACACGTACCGGGCGTTCATGTTCCCGATATATGGACGGAAAAACTTTTACATGCAAAAAAAATCAGTGAAGACGAAGAAAAAAAAGTAGGCTTTGAACTCTCGCTTCAAACGTTTCAAACTTTGAGACGCGTGCATCCGAAGACGCATATTATGAGTGCTAACCATTTTGAATTGATCGCGGATCTTTTAAATGCGTAAGAAGAAACTACAAGCCTAAAAGCGGCTTGTAGCGGCGTTTACTTAGAAATCGCGTTTGAGCAGTGCTTCGACTTTCAGAATCGTCAAGATGTTTTCATCGCGCATACCGATACCGTAAACGAGTCCTTTTTCGGCATGAATCGTCTCCGGCGGCGGTCCGATACGACTGCTTTTAATACGAATCGCCTCCGTCAGACGATCGATCACGAAACCGGCGGTATTATCTTTACCCTTCATCACGATATAGCGTGTCTCTTCGGTTACTTTAGAAGGGTCCATCTTAAACTTACTGCGAAGATCGATCAACGGAATGACGCTTCCTCTTAGGTTAAAAACGCCCAAGATATAATTCGGAACACTCGGAACGCGCGTATATTCAATCGGTTTGATAATCTCTTGAATACTCAAAATGGGCACGGCGTACTCTTCTTGCCCGATAATAAATCCTACCAATTGGACAACGTCATCCTCTTTTTTTTGAGGCTCTTCAATCTGTTTTTGTTGCTTTTGAAGAATTTGATTGAGTTTATCGTTCATCTTCTTGCCTCACTTATAGTTTAATATTTTTTCGCACGACACTCTCAAGATATTCCGGAGAGTACGGCTTGGTGATGTATTCGCTCATGCCAGATTCCACGCCTCTAAGTCGATCGGATTTTGAGGTACGCGACGTAACCGCAATAAGCGGAAGGTTTTTGTATTTGGAATACTTACGAATTTCACCCGCTAAGGTATAACCGTCCATGCGCGGCATTTCGATATCGATTAAAACCGCATCGATACTGTATTCTGCCGATTTGAGCATATTTAAGGCTTCTTGTCCGTTACTGGCTTCGATTACCGTTACACCGATAGGTTCCATCGATTTTTTCATAATATTGCGATCCATTGCACTGTCGTCTACGGCAAGCACGACGTAATCGCTCGGTACGCTTTTCGTTTTCACCGTTGTTTCCGCCGTTGCGCGAATATCGACCGTGATCCCTTTGGCAAGATTCATTAAAGCCGCAACGTCTACGATCAACGTAACGCGTCCGTCGCCTCGAATCGTAGCCCCTGCGATTCCTTCGATTCCTTGCAAATAATCGCCCAAAGATTTAATAACGATCTCTTCTTGTCCGACCAAGGTATCGACGACGACGCCGAGTTTGGATTCGGCAAGTCCGATAACGACGACGTACGTATGCTCACCGCCTTCATACACTTGTTTGACGCCGAAAATATCGGAAAGTCTTACCAAAGACAAGACTTCGTCGCGAAGGCGTAAAACATTTTTGCCCTCGATCGTATAAATCTCGTCTAGAGGAATACGGACGGTTTCTAAAACCGATGCCAACGGAATCGCATAATACTCTTCTTGCGCACCGACCAATAAAGCTTGAATAATCGCCAACGTCAACGGAATCTTTAGCTTGATAACCGTACCGCGTCCTAGTTCACTGTCGACGTCGATGATACCGTTAAGTTTTTCGATATTCGTTTTAACGACGTCCATACCTACACCGCGACCCGAAACGTTGGTAACGACTTTCGCCGTCGATAAAGAAGGTCTAAAAATCAATGAAAAAGCCTCTTTATCGCTCATCGCGTCGGCTTCACGTTCGCTGATCATTCCTTTTTCAATTGCTTTGGAACGTAAAAGATCGGCATCCAAACCTTTACCGTCGTCGGTAATTTCGATAACGATATGGTTACCCTCGTTGTACGCCTTAAGCTGAATAAGACCCATTTCGGGTTTGCCTTTAGCGCGTCTTGACGCGGCGTCTTCAATACCGTGGTCGCACGAGTTACGAATAATATGAACCAAAGGATCGCCGATTTCTTCTACGATCGATTTATCAAGCTCCGTCTCTTCACCTGAAATTTCAAGCTCGATTTGTTTACCGAGTTCGCGGGAAAGATCGCGAACCATTCGCGGAAACTTGTTGAAAACTTTTGCGATAGGAAGCATTCTTGTTTTCATAACCGCGATTTGAAGGTCGGTCGTTACGAGTGAAATCGACGATACGACTTGGTTGAGTTCTTCCAAGAATTTCTCGCCCTCATAGCGTTCTTCGACGTCGTCGTAGATTTTTAACAATCTATTTTTACCCAAAACAAGCTCGCCGATAAGATTCATCAGATGGTCGAGTCTCTTGACTTCGACACGTATCGTCTGTTCCATCGTACTTGCGGACTCTTTTTTAGCCGGAGCGTTATTGCTCTCGCCGCCGTTTCGTTTTGCCGTCGTTTTTTCCACTGGAGCTTCTTCACTCTCATCGTGATCGCCGAGACCCGCAAACGAAGGAGCCGCCGAAGGGGTCGGTGCGACCGGAGCCGGTGCGGCACTCTCTTTCGCATGACCTTCTTTACGCTTACGATCTTCTTCTTTACGCATTTTCAATAAACGCTCAATCTCTTCTTCCACCTCTTGATCGCTGAGTTTGGAATAATCGGCATTCTCATCCGCCGCTACCGGTGCCGTCGTTTCTTCTGCGGATTGATGAATAACTTCGGCAACGTCTTCGCCGTTTGAAATGACGTCTAAGCGACGGCAAATGTCGGTGATATCCAATCCGATAGACGTATCGTCTCCGTTATCGCGAATGGCATGCAATAACGTCTTCATCAAATCGATCGACTCCAAAACGACGTCCATGACTTCCGGCGTCAATTTCAAGTCTCCGTGGCGCGCTTTGTTTAAAACATCTTCCATATGATGCGTTAATTGCGTCAAAATGTTAAAGTTAAGAAAAGAAGATGAACCTTTAATCGTATGTGCGACCCTAAAGATGCTATTGAGGAGTTCCAGATCGTCGGGATTGGACTCAAGCTCCACTAAGTTTTGATCGAGTTGTTCAATAAGTTCGAACGCTTCAACCAAAAAATCTTCTAAAATTTCTTGAATATCTTCCATCGTTCTACCCCTATTGTGCAGTTTTTACATGCGATTTTATTACTTTAGAAACTTCTTTGTAAAAAATCGACGCATCAAATTTCGTTAAATAAGCCTCTCCGCCCGCCTCTTTACCTCTGATCTCGCTGAAGTGATCGCTAATGGAGGAGTTGAATACGATCGGAATATTTTTAAACCTCGTATCCTCTTTGACGTTTGCGGCAAAGTGGAATCCGTCCATTTGCGGCATCTCGACGTCGCTGATAATAATCTTGACTTCTTCGCTGATACGCTCGTTGTAGGTCGTATAAAGCTCGTTGAGCCTTTGGATTCCCTCTAAGCCGTCTTTGGCTTCAACGACGCGCATTCCCATTTTTTTCAGTGCATCGCTGACGAGTTTTCGTGCCGTCATACTATCGTCCAAGATGAGTGCCGTTCCCTCGACTTTGACGATTTGATGATCGTCTAGGTCCATTTTCGGTTGATAAATGCCCAAGGCTTGAACCACGCTCTCCAAATCCAAAATCAACAGTACGTCGTCGTTTTCGATGCGCGTTACGCCCGTAATTTGGCTTTTATCCAAAGAGCCCATGCCTGCAACAAACGATGCGGGTTCGATGTCTTTCCAGCTAATACGACGAATACGTTTGGCTTCGTGTACGACAAAACCGATCAAAATATCGCTAAACTCGGTAATGATAATACGCGGTTTGATCGATCCGTCGTCGGGCTCTTTAATATTCATCCACTTCGCAAGGTTAACGACGGGTATGACGATACCGCGAAGATCGAAGATGCCTTCGATGTACTCGGGAACTCCGGGGAGTTCGGTTAGATTGGGGATTTTGATGATTTCGCGAACCTTAGCGACGTTGACGCCGTAGATTCCCTCATACACACCCTTCTCTTCCTTTTTGAAAATACGAAAATCCACCAGTTCCATTTCATTGGAACCTACTTTTAAAATACTCTCTTTAGCCATTGCTGCCCCTTATTTACTTGGACATGACCTCAATTGCATGGGTGCAAAATGTGTCTCTGGAGAGGATTGTACACTAAAATAGCTTTGATTGCACGCAAAAGAAGAAAAATTGACGTAATGAACGCCAGATACCGTAAAATCGACGTTTTGGTGATAATGCCCTTCGGCAATAACTTCGGTTTTAGGGTAAAAAGGGAGTTTATGTTGTATTTGCGTTGCAAAGCCTTCGATTTTTTTGCAGAGATTTTTTTTACGTTGATCGTTTTGAATCTTTTTGGAAATCGCATACGAAAAGAGTCGATCCAACATGTTTAACACGTTTAAAAGTTTCGGGCTACGAATCGCTTTCGTATAACAACGGTTCAGCAACGTTCCGTATTTGTCGCCGTGTAAAAGAAGACACGTTCTGCCATCGGGAAGAACACATGCCAACGGTTGGCGTTCAATAGGAACGACGTTGACATGTAAAAAGACTCCGGCAAGATTAAAATCGTGATTGCCTTCGAAATAATAGACTTCGCATCGTGCGGCAATCGCATCGATCAAATCGAGGTAAGATCGGTATTGCTCAACGCCGCTACGTACGTTTCCGACCAAAAGATCGAACATATCGCCCATCAAAAAGAGTTGAGGCGGAGGATTTTGTTTGACATGTAACAAAAAATCGAAGAAGAAAGAGCGCTCGCTTGAATCATGCGCATCGGCGATGAAAAGCGCTCCTTCTTGAATGTACACGTTAGGGGACATACGCGATCATAGGGATACCGGCGGTTTCGTCCAACCCGCACATTAAGTTTGCATTGACCACCGCTTGGGAGGAAGCACCGCGTAAAAGATTGTCGATAGCGGATGAGACGAAAAGAGATTTGCCTTTTTGCGTGACGAAAATATCGCAAAAATTGGTTCCCGCCGCCGCTTTGATTTCTACGGGCGTTTCGCGCACGCGTACGAACGGCGCATCGGCGTAATACGCGCTCAAAACAGCTTTCGCGTCAATCGTCTCGTCGGTTTGTAAATAAGAACTTACCAACATGCCGCGCGTCACCGGAAGCAGATGGGGAATGAAGTTGACTTCAAACGCATGACCGCTCACTTGGCGCAATTTTTCGGCAATTTCGGGTTCATGGCGATGTTTGAGCGGATTGTAGGCAAACATATTTTCATTAATAGCGACAAAATGCGCCGTGGGCGTCAATTTTTTGCCCGCACCCGACACGCCGCTTTTTGCATCGATAAAAATCGGTGCTTCTTTGTTCAAATACGGTAAAAACGGCAAAATTCCCAAAATCGACGCCGTGGGATAACACCCCGGATTGGCGATTAAACGAGCGTTTTGAATACGCGCTTTGTGGATTTCGGGCAATCCGTAGACCGCTTCGCTTAAATGCGCTTTATCTTCGTGCTCGCAGTAATGTTTCTCGTAGGCTTCCAGCTCCAAACGATAGTCCGCAGAGAGGTCAACTACCTTTACATGTAAATCCAAAAGCTCTTTGGCAAACCCCATCGCGGCTTTGTGCGGAAGTGCTAAAAATGCGAGCGTCGCATACTTTGCCACTTCTTTAGCATCGGCTTTGTACACGTCTTGTTCAAAAACGCCCGCAAGCGAAGGATGAAGCTCGCTTGCACGCATACCTCCTTCGCTCGTTGCGATATACGAAATCGTAAAATGCGGGTGGTTGATCAAGATTTTGATCAACTCCAATCCCGTATATCCGCTCGCACCGATAATAGCTACGTTGATTTTAGGCATGTTTATCCTTCAAAGTCGATCTCGCGATAGGCGATTTCGAGGATTTCGTACTCTTGCGAGCCGTTGGGCAATTTGATCGTTACGTCTTCGCCTTCGCTACGCCCCATCAACTGTTTCGCAAGCGGAGAGTGAAACGAAATCAGTCCGCGATCGGGATTGCTCTCGGTACTGCCTACGATGGTGTAACATACCTCTTCGCCGCTATCCGTATTTTCCAACATGACGCTCGAGCCGAATCGTACTTTATCGTGTTCGTACGAGCTAGGATCGATGACGTGGGAGCGCGCTAAAAGATCGCTCAGTTCGCCGATGCGCGTGTCGATAAATGCCAAACGGTCTTTTGCCGCGTGGTATTCGGCATTCTCTTTTAAATCCCCGTGACTGCGTGCGATATCCAGTTCTATGACCGTCTCGGGACGTTGTCGTTTTCGTAAATCTTGTAATTCGTTTGATAATTTTTGATAACCGAACTCGGTCATCGGCTCTTTATTCTCCATGGAGTTCTCCTTCAAAAAACACCTATTATAGCTTCATTATACTTATCATTGCCTCTTTGCTTCCGTGTTCCAAAAGCGTTCGGAGTTTGACGGCACGTTTGAAAAAAACCTCTTGATCGGTTTGCTCGTAAACGCGAAGCAAGTTATCCGCGAAAACTTCCTCTTGGAGCAACTCTACATGTAAAGGCTCCTCTTGCTCAAAATCAAACAAGATATTTGCCAGTCCGACATGTTTGAGCTTGACAAACTGTTTCGCAATCCAATAATCAAACGCTTTGGCTTTATACGCCAACACGAAAGGCACACCCACCAGAGCCGCTTCGAGCGTCGCCGTTCCCGAACAGACAAACGCAAATTCGCTTTGTAAAAATGCGTCGTAGGTATTGCGCGAAATTTTAAACATACCCAAATCACCGTATATATCGACGATTTCTCGATAGGTAAAATGCGCGGGAATGACCAAAAGCTTCTCTTTATCCTCGATTTTTGCCGCAAGTTCCTTGTAGATAGGCAATAAAGCCCTTATCTCGCTCTTGCGGCTTCCGGGCAGAAAGGCGATCGTTCCCGTTTTTTCATGGCGTATCTTAAAGTGCGGTATCTCGTCAAGCAAAGGATTGCCTACGTACGTCGACTTGGTATAACACAAATTTTCAAACGGGAAAATCGATGCCAAGACGTCGCAATATTTCTCCAAATTTGCCGCGCGTTTGGGTCTCCAAGCCCATACTTTGGGCAAAATATAATAAACGATCTGCACATTCGGATTGATCGTTTTAATTGCTTTCGCCAACGGTAAATTGAACGCCGGAGAGTCGATCAGCAACACTTTATCCACGAAAAAACTCATACGCGCCATCACTTTAATCGCCCGTTTTGCTTCACGAATTTTCGGCAATGCATCCAAAAAACCCATAATCGAAAATGCACCGGAAGACAAAAAAGGCTTCCCGAAACGCTCGTCGAAAATACCGAAAATTTCGCACGACTCCAAGCCTTCTAAAATAGGCTCCAGATGCAAATTTGCGGAGGGTTCCAATGCCGAGATTAAAAGTTTCAAACGCGTACCTTCTTTTTTCTATAAGTCTATACAAAAATCTCTTAAAAAAAGACGCGTTTTGACGCTTGAAACGAAGTCTAGTATAAGCCCGTTTCGTTATAATGGTTTTAAAAAAGACAGGTCTTTTCATGAAACGTATTTTAATTACCAACGACGACGGCTTTGAAAGTCCGGGCTTGCATGCGCTTGCACGTGCGCTTCGTCCTTTAGGACATGTCACGATCGTAGCACCTACTACCGAAAAATCGGCATGCGGGCACTCTTTAACCTTAACGCGTCCGCTTCGCTTTATCTCCATTAGCGACGATTTTTTCAAGCTCGACGACGGTACGCCGACCGATTGCATTTACCTCTCTTTAAACGCCCTATTTGAAGGAGAAAGTAAACCCGATCTAATCGTGAGCGGCATCAACAAAGGCTCCAATTTAGGCGAAGACATTACCTACAGCGGCACGGCGAGCGCAGCGATGGAAGCGGCACTTCACGGTGTTCCCGCTATCGCGATTTCGCAAGTTTACGAAGGTAGCCCCCAAAATATCGAACTCACGCACGGCTACGATTTGGCCGAGCACGTCGTGTACGATCTTGCCAAGAAAATTTTGGAAAATGCATTCCCTTTGAGCGAACGCCGCTTTTTAAACGTCAACGTACCTCCTTTGAAACCCGAAGAGTGCAAAGGCTATAAAATCACGCGCGCGGGATACCGTATGTACGGCAACGACGCACATCTACACCGAAATCCTAGAGGCGAAGAGTTCTACTGGCTCGGCGTTCACACGTTGGAATGGAAAAGAGGAGCACTGGGCGATTGTGATTTGAGTGCTATCGAAGATGGCTACGTCTCGATTACGCCGATTCAGCTCGACATGACCGCTCACGACGAACTTGAAAATCTGACCCGATGGATCCATAATGGATGATCGTTTCACACGCGTCAGACGTGTTTTCGGCGATGATTTTGAAAAACTCCAAAACGCAAATATTCTACTTTTGGGTGTCGGCGGCGTAGGAAGCGTCTGTTTAGATGCACTGTTTCGAACCGGCATCGGGCGCATCACCATTGTCGATGACGATGTTTACGACATCACCAACCAAAACCGCCAACTAGGAAGCGAAGCGGTGGGCGAAGTTAAAGTCTTGCACCTTGCTTCACTTTACCCCAATGTCACGCCTATTCACGCGCTCATTACGCCCGAATGGGTAGAGCAGTTTGATTTTTCGCCGTTTGATCTTGTAATCGACGCCATTGACGATATGCCTGCAAAAATAGCCATTGCGCACAAGACAAGCGAAAAACTTTTTAGCTCTAGCGGCAGTGCCAAAAAACTAGACCCTACCCGCATTCGCACTGTTTCCATCTGGAAAACACACGGCGATGCACTGGCAAAAAAGATGCGTTATGAACTTAAAAAAAGTGGTTTTAGCGGAGATTTTGTGACAGTTTTTTCAGATGAAGAACCTACATGTAAAGAGTTAGGAAGCCTGATGTGCGTCACGGGAGCGTTTGGCTTAACGCTTGCTTCTTTGGCGATTCGGAAGATTACGGGGAAAATGTAGGGTTTTTACAGATTATTTCTAAAATTAGTATTAAGGATCTAAAAATGGGTATTTTTATAGCAGTTATATTTGTCCTAGCAATCAATCTTATTCCTATTGGCAAAATTGTCCTTGCTAAATATATCTCTACTTTTGAAAAGATTGTATGGTTTCTATTTTCTGTTTTAGGGATACCAATAGGGTTAGCTTTAGATTATCCTTTTCATAAAGCTCTCAAAAATTCTACCAATCAAGAAGAAATTTATCAACTAATTAATCTTCATCGTGATTCTTCATTTTCAGGTTCAATTGCTCTTTTTTGGGCAATTAGTATATTCATTATCTTCAAAATATCATATGCTCGCAGACAAGGTCTATGGGAAGAAAATCATAAAAATGAAATTTAGTTATTAAAAGTTAAAAGCCCATTAATGATGGATTGTAAAGTTTTATGAAATATAGATGTATTCTTTAAAACTTAGTTACTCTTCCATCGCCATCATCAAAAAGCCCGTAAAAGCAGCATTATCGTCATGGCTTATCTTCTCGCCAACGTTGACTTTCATTGTTTCTAACACGTTTGTGTATGCCACATAAAACTCGTAACTCGGTTTTGGCTTGTACGTTAAACCTTTTATCTCAAAAAAGGTGATGATATTTTTAGTGGTTGTAGGCTTGATGAAAAACGCTTTATCCCTATAAAAGTAGTACGGTATGAACGTTACAAGCGGCCATTTTGCCAAGTTGTAAAATGAGAGTACCTCAACCATTGTTTCAAAACCCTCTTTAACATCGCCATACAACATCTCGTACAAACCAATGCAGAGCATATCTCTTCGCTCCATGCGCATCGCCTGCACCATTTCTCTTACTCTTGGTTTTTCAAAGAGCGAAATGAGTGTTGATTTGGAGGCAACTTTAGCAAAATTTTCGCAAATAAGCTCAGGCTGTGAAAAGTTCTCTTTGGCAAACATCTCACGGACTTGCTCGCTGATTTTTGCTGTGTGGTGCTTCTTGATAATAGGCAAAAGCCCCACATCTTGAAAACCCTCAGGATAAAGCTCTAAAAAATACGCTTCCGCATTTTTGAGTTTGTGTAGATTCATGCCCCTAATTTCATCATTTTCATTTTCTCGACTTTAAAATCAAAGAAGATTTTAACATGCAAACCCTTTACATGTAAAGGTTAAGCGCTACAACGCCATCAACGATGCTTGAGCGCAAGCGATGCGTTTGGCGATATCTTTGCCCTCTTTGTCCATAAAATCAATTTGGATTTTATACACCAAATCCGCTCCCTTGTAAAAACTAAACACCACATACCCCGCATAAAGTTTGGCTTCTTTAGTTTTTTTCCCGGGATCAAGCGGGTCGTTTTCATAAATGAGTACATGTAAACGCACTGCCTCTTTCGATGAAGCCTCTCCAAACGCTTTGAGTGTATCACGGCGTACTGCTTCAAGGTCTAATATCTCAAACAGTTTTGAGGGCGAATAGTGTGCTTTTTGCGTTTCAAGCTCCAGTTTAACACCTTTGGATTGAACCGCCTCCTTTAACGCTTCCACCTCGTCTTGAAGATAAACTCGTTCAAACACGACCGTTTCTTTGTGACAATCAAGGCGCATCGCACGGCAACCGCTTTTTGTCGCTTGCGAATAGACGGCATATCCTAAGATGAGTACCACGCCAAGCCCTAGTGCCAAACCAAGCTTTTTAACCATTTTTAAACCTTTTATTATGAACATATGTTTAAAAAATTATACCTTCATCACCCCTATATGTCAAGAAATACGACATAAAATAGCACAACTAATTTTGAGTATATGTGCATTATTCTCCCTTGACATTATGCACATATGTGTATTATAATGGCTCTAATCTATTAAAAGTGAGACCTTATGGCACGCAATCCAAAAGCAAGGGCGATTAGTCATCCTCCCTTATTTATAACCTTTAAACCCGCAGGTGTTGCCGGCACTAAGCTAGCAACCGTCACACTTGAACTGGATGAGTATGAAGCGATCCGTTTGGCGGACTATGAGAGTCTTGAGCATGAGCAAGCTGCTGAAGCGATGGGCATTTCCCGCTCAACCTTCACCAGACTAATAGAGCGTGCCCGTAAAAAAATGGCTTTGATGCTTGTTGAAGGTTCCAAAGTGGTTATTAATGGAGGCAGTGTTCATTTTAAAGAAAATGTTTACCAATGCAAAGCCTGTAACCATCGTTTTCGTGCAAACATTGTGGAAGAAAAAAAAGAGTGCCCTCTGTGCCATTCAAGCGAACTGGTTGATTTTGCCAAGGGCTTTGGACATGGAGTATGTTGTCATACCGATAAGGAAAAAGAATGAAAATAGCCATCGCTAGCGGTAAAGGTGGAACGGGTAAAACAACCCTTTCCACTAACCTCGCCATGTTTTTAGGAGAGCATGAATCTGTCGTGCTCGTTGATTTGGACGTGGAAGAGCCAAATTCTAACCTCTTTTTAAACGGGGAGCTTTTGAAAAAAGAAGACAAAATGAAGATGATTCCTCGTTGGGATAGCACTTCATGCACGCTGTGTGCGGATTGTGTTCAAAACTGCAATTTCAACGCTTTGCTTTTTATTGCCAATGAGATTTTAGTCTTCCCCAACCTCTGCCACAGTTGTTACGCCTGTTCCGAACTCTGCCCTACAGGTTCTTTGCCGATGGAGCCTCAAAAGATGGGCGAACTTAGCCATTTTATTGCTGGCAATATTGATTTTGTTGAGGGACGTTTAAACATCGGCGAAGAGCAAGCCGTCTCTTTAATCGCACAGACCAAAAAATACGTTGATCAGCATTTTGATGAAGAAACCATTAAGATTTTTGATGCGCCTCCAGGGACGTCTTGCCCTGTCATTGAGGCGATTAAAGATGCGGATTTTGTTATTTTGGTGACAGAGCCTACCCCTTTTGGTTTGCATGATTTAACGCTTGCGGTCGAGACCACTCGCATCTTAAAGAAAAATTTTGGCGTGGTGATTAACCGTTATGGCATGGGAAATGATGACGTTGAAACCTACTGTCATCATGAAAATATCCCTATTTTAGGGAAAATTCCCCACCTCGTTGAAGCAGCAAAGCTCTACTCGGAAGGGAAGCTCATCTACAAAGAGATTTTGGCATTTAAGGCTGAAATCCAAAACATTGCTTTACATGTAAAGGCACATTGTCAAGGAGTTATGCCATGAAAGAGATAGTCGTCATTTCAGGCAAAGGCGGTACGGGCAAAACTTCCATTACCGCAGCCCTTGCTAGCTTAGCCAAAGAGTCGTGCGTGGTGGTGGACTGTGACGTGGACGCAGCGGATATGCACCTTTTGCTTCAACCTGATTTTGCACACAAAGAGGATTTTTACAGTGGTGTTTTAGCCCACATTGACCCCGATAACTGTCGCAATTGCGGACGATGCGCACAGGTGTGTCGCTTTGATGCGATTGTCTTGCAAAATGGTCGCTACGTGGTCGATGAACTCTCCTGTGAGGGGTGTGGCTACTGTGAAAAAGTGTGCCGTCCAAAAGCGATTTCGATGAACGAGCGTTTGGCGGGGGCGTGGTTTGCTTCTCAAACCAAATACGGAAGCGATATGGTACACGCAAAGCTGGGTATTGGGGCGGAGAACTCGGGAAAACTGGTTGCCAAAGTCAAAAAAGAGGGCAAGGCGATTGCGTCGGCAAAAAATAAATCCTTCATGATTGTCGATGGCTCTCCCGGTATCGGTTGTCCCGTGGTCTCTTCTTTAAGCGGGGCGAACTTTGCGCTTTTGGTGACAGAGCCCACTCTTTCAGGACTGCATGATTTGAAACGGGTTTATGAAGTGGTGAAAAAGTTTCGCATTAAAGCGGGGTGCATCATCAACAAAGCCGACCTAAATCCTTCCATGTGCGAGGAAATTGAAACCTTTTTAAGGGAAGAATCCATCTTACATGTAAAGAGTATTCCCTACAACAAAGCCTTTACCCAAGCGATGGTTGAAGCCAAAACCATCAGCGAATACCATGATGAGCCTTTAAAAAAGTTACTCGAAGAGAGTTTTGAAACCATAAAAAATACCTTAGGAGTCTAAAATGAAAATAGCCTTTACAACGAAAGAACCCTCGTGGGATTCGATGATGGAGGCGCGCTTTGGGCGTGCGGAATACGTGTTAATTTATGACGAGCAAAGCGGTCAAATCGTCTTTCATGATAACCGTGAAATCGTCAATCAAGAACACGGTGCGGGGCCAAAAATGGCAAAAGCGATGGCGGATTTGGGTGTGGATGTCATCATCACAGGCAACGGACCGGGAGAAAACGCTCGTGCGGTGTTAGCACAAATGAACACCGTTGTCTACGTGGGAGCAGGAGAGATGAACGTGGCAGAAGCCTATAAAGCGTACCAAGATGGCACACTGGAAAAGTTTTAGTTTAAAAGCGTTAAAATAACTATCTCAAAAAATAAATAAAAGGTTAAGTTATGATTATTGTATTTCCTACAACCAAAGATGATGGGTTAAGTGCTAAACGTGGTGCGCATTTTGGTAAAGCCAATTATTATACCGTTGTCCATGTTGAAGACGGTATCGTGAAAGATGTTACGATTCACAAAAACCCCGGTCATGTCACAGGTGCATGTTCTGATGCGGTTCATAACATTCAATCCCTTGGAGCGGATGTTTTAATTGTTGGCGGTATTGGCGGAGAGCCTTTGAAAAAGTTTTTGGCGGTCGGTATTGATGTCTATTTTGATGATAAAAATGAGATTTTAGAGGACTCTTTGCGTGCATTTTTGGCAGGCAAAGTGGCTAAAATCGACCCAAATCATACGTGTAGCCACCATTAAAACCATAAGGCTACACACTGTAGCCTTATTATTACCGTAATTTCCTCATCTTTATTTTTCCAAGCCTATAGATCGTCGAGGGTTTATCTTCGAAAAAATCTTTACATGTAAAAACAACGACATCTGCTTTTTCGATGGCAAAAGCCCTATCAAAGCCTTTTCCGCTGGGATTGGACGAGGTAGAGTAGCTCCATTTTAGTTTGCGTAAAAACTCTAGATGCGCTTTGTCTTGGATCACGCGAATGGCTAGTCCGCACGGATAAGCAAATGTGGTTTTTTTAGCTCTTCGAATACGGTTTTTGTGGGTTTTGGGAACTCTCGTGAAAGTACGAAGCGTGCTTAAACTATCCACGCTCATCAAAAACGGTTTACCGTTTGGGCGGTTTTTGATGGTTGCTAATGCCTCAGAATTTTGCGAGAGAAACCCCGCCGTTGTCTCTGTTTGGGCTAGATAAACACGGTCGGGGTTCATGGTTTTAGTTTAGATAGTCTTGTAAAGCACGTGGTTCAAGCGCGCTTTTGTCTTGAATGTATGCAATCGATTCCGTTGCCGCAGCAGCTGCCGCTACGGTCGTAAAATACGGAATCTTGAAGCGAAGGACGGCTTGGCGAATCTTCTTCGCATCGTCTTTGCTGGATTTTGCATCGCTCGTGTTAATGACCAAAGCGATTTCTCCGTTTTTGAGTTTATCTTCGATATTGGGTCGTCCTTCGGAGATTTTGTATACAAACTCGGCATCCACGCCCGCATCGCGCAAGGCTTTATGCGTTCCGCCGGTCGCGACGACTTTAAAACCGAGCTGAACAAATTTTTCGCCGATCTGTTTCGCATAACTTTTATCGATGTCGACTAACGAGATGAAGACGGCGCCGCTTTTCGGTAAGATATTCGCCGATGCAATCTGGCTTTTCGCAAACGATGCCGGAAAATTCTTGCTGATACCCATAACTTCGCCGGTCGATTTCATCTCAGGCCCTAAAATAAGGTCCGCACCTTGAAGTTTATTGAACGGGAAGACTGCTTCTTTGACCGCAACATGGTTGAGCGGCTTGGGTTTTAAAAGTCCGCCGACCTCGGTTACCATATTAAATTTGTCGTAAAAGGAAAGTGCTTCGCGGAGATTGCCTTGGAACATCACGCGCGTAGCAACTTTTGCCATCGGAACGCCGGTAGCTTTACTCACAAACGGTACGGTACGACTGGCTCTTGGATTGACTTCAATCATGTAAACGTCGTCTTGATAAATAGCGTATTGAATATTCATTAGTCCTACGACGCCGAGATTTAAAGCAATTTGACGCGTTTGTGCTTCTATTTTTGCCAAAATCGTCTCGCTGAGGCTCACGGACGGCAAAGAGCACGCACTGTCGCCGCTGTGAATACCCGCTTCTTCGATATGCTGCATAATGCCGCCGATATAGACGTCTTTACCGTCGCAGATCGCATCGACGTCGACTTCGATCGCACGATCCAAGAACTGATCGATCAAAACGGGCGAATTGTGGCTCACGCTCACCGCTTCGTTCATATACGTTCTCAGTTCGCTTTCATTGTAAACGATACGCATCGCACGACCGCCTAAAACATAGCTTGGACGTACCAAAACGGGATAGCCGATCGCTTTAGCTCTTTCGATTGCCTCTTCTTCACTCGTTGCAGTCGCATTGTTAGGCTGTTTGATGTTATTTTCGGTGATAAACTTAGAAAACTTCTCTCGATCTTCCGCCATGTCGATCACGCGCGCGGTCGTTCCGATAATTTTTGCACCCATAACGGTCAATTTCTTTGCCAATTTCAACGGCGTTTGTCCGCCAAAATGAACGATGATACCATCGGGTTGCTCTTTTTCGACCACGCTTCTGACGTGCTCAAAATCAATCGGCTCAAAGTAAAGAATATCGCTGGTGTCGTAGTCGGTTGAAACGGTTTCGGGATTGCAGTTATACATAATGGTTTTCACGCCCATATCGCCTAACGCGTATGCCGCATGAACGCAACAGTAGTCAAACTCGATACCCTGTCCGATACGATTCGGACCGCCGCCGATAATCATGACTTTCTTTTGAGCCTCCGTCGTTTTAGAAGCTTGAGGCACTTTCATAATATTCGTCGTCGAATACAAATAAGGCGTTAAGGCTTTAAATTCCGCCGCGCACGTGTCGACTTCATTATATTCAAAGTCAATACCGAGCTTATTACGTGCAAAGTAGATGTCATTTTCGGTTAACTCTAAATTGTCCTCTTTATTGATCAACTTTGCGATCATTTTGTCCGAAAAGCCCATTGTTTTTGCTTTGCGTAACATTGTTTCGTTATTGAGAATAAACATGTCGATCTCTTTTTCAAAATCGACGATCTCTTTGATTTGCTCCAAAAACCATGGGTCAATTTTGCTCAAACGATGAATTTCTTCAACTGTATACGCTCTTCGAAAGCCTTCCGCAACGTAAAGTACACGGTCGCAATTGGGACGTCGAATCTCGTTTTTGAGTTTCTCTTCCTCGACTTTTTGAACTTCAAAACCGTTTAAACCGGTTTCCAAAGAACATAACGCTTTTTGAAACGACTCTTTGAACGTTCGACCGATCGCCATAACCTCACCTACGCTTTTCATCGATGTCGTCAACGTCGAATCGGCAAGCGGAAATTTTTCAAACGTAAAACGAGGAATCTTCGTCACGATATAATCGATAACAGGCTCAAAACTCGCCGCCGTACCCGTAATGTCGTTTTTAATCTCGTCAAGCGTAAATCCGACGGCTAAAAGTGTGGCAACTTTGGCAATCGGATACCCCGTTGCCTTTGAAGCCAATGCCGAACTACGACTCACGCGCGGGTTCATTTCGATAACGGTCATTCGTCCCGTTTGCGGACAAATCGAAAACTGTACGTTACTGCCGCCCGTATCAACGCCGATCTCGCGTAAAATCGCAAACGACGCGTTACGCATACGTTGGTACTCTTTATCGGTTAGCGTTAGTGCAGGAGCAATCGTAATGGAATCGCCCGTATGCACACCCATCGGATCGAAGTTTTCGATCGAACAGACGATGATACAGTTATCGGCACGATCGCGAATGACTTCCATTTCGTATTCTTTCCAACCCAAAAGAGACTCTTCGATAAGAATTTCATTGATCGGACTTGCATCCAAACCCGCACTTGCCAACTCTTTGAATTCGTCGATATTGTACGCTACGCCGCTTCCGCCGCCCGCTAGCGTGTAAGAAGCACGGATAATCAAAGGAAAGCCGATTTTTTCCGCCGCCGCATAGGCATCTTCCATCGTATACGCATACGCGCTAATCGGTAAATCCATACCGATTTTCATCATGGCTTCTTTAAACGCTTGTCTGTCTTCGCCTTTTTTAATCGCTGCGGGATTTGCCCCTAAAAATTTGACGTTATTCAATAATCCCTGTTCGTGCATCCGCATGGCAACGTTTAAGGCCGTTTGTCCACCCATCGTCGGTAAAATCGCATCGATATTCTCTTTTTCGATAATACGCGCGATGACCTCTTCCGTAATCGGTTCGATATACGTACGATCGGCAAACTCAGGATCGGTCATAATCGTTGCGGGGTTTGAATTGACCAGTACGACGCGGTATCCAAGTTCTTTAAGTGTTTTTGCCGCTTGCGTTCCCGAATAGTCAAATTCACATGCCTGTCCGATAACGATCGGACCCGATCCGATTAATAATATGGTTTTAATATCTTGGCGTTTTGGCATCTCTTTCCTTTAATCTACATGTAGTATTCAACCCAACACCTTTGAGGTTCTGGGTTCAAGACTAATTTTGTAAAATCACGTGCATAAATGCCGGAACATGGGCATTGGCGTAGGGCTTAACGACCACGGTTTTCGATGACTCCTCTTCGATAACCTGCGTCACGGTTCCGACTTTAATTCCTTCGAAAAAAAGACCGTCCAGTCCGCTGGTTATCACTTCGTCTCCGACTTGCGGTTGCAACCATTGCGAAATATATTTCACTAAAATCTCTTTGCGGTTTCCTTGTAAAACACCTTGCATTTTTTGATCTCCCACGTAAACCGAAAAAATCGATTTGGGATCGCTTAAGAGCAAACCTTGCGGATGCCCGTCGTTCGATACGACGATACCTGCGGCATAACCTTGAGTTAAAAGACCGTAAATTTTACTTTGATTGAAGTCCTTAAAATCAAGCCATACTTTACCGTAATCGTTGAGGTCGGTATATCCGATCGACTGAATCAAAGCAATTTTAGGAGAGTATGCCGTAACGTTGTTTTCTTTTAAAAGATCGTTTAATTTACTCGCGAACGCGATGGATAATACGGCCGATTTTTGCAATGTCTGATTCTCGGCACGCAACCGTTTAAGCTCTTCTTGTTGGGCAAAATGTTCGTTAACACGATTTTCGATACTCGTTTTTAAATCAACGTAAGCGACCAATACCTTCGTATTTAATCCGCCGATATAATGCTTCGCTTCCGTTCCGTACCGAAACGATACGAAAACGAAAGCCGCTAAGAGTATAAGGATTTTAAATTTATTCATTCGATAGTTGTTGCAATATCTCTATCTCTTCCAAAGCTTTTCCCGTTCCTTTAGCAACGGCTAAAAGCGGTTCATCCGCTACGAAAACGGGTAGTTTGACGATGTCGGAGAGGTATTTGTCAAATCCGCGAATCAATGCACCTCCGCCCGTTAACACGATACCGTTTTCCACGATATCGCCCGCCAAATCGGGAGGCATAACCTCTAAAACATCTTTAAGCGCATCGGCGATCTCTTTGAGAGGCTCTTTAATAGCGTCGCGTACGTCCTCACTGGTTAATTCGATACGGCTCAAAAGACCGCTGACTTGGTCGCGTCCTTTAACCATCATCGAAAGAGGCTCGTCCATAGGCACGGCCGTTCCGATAGCGATTTTAATCTCTTCTCCGGTTCGTTCACCGATGAGAAGGTTGTATTTTTTCTTCACGTAATCGACGATTGCCAAATCGATTTTATCGCCGGCAACGCGGATTGATTTGCTGATGACCAGACCGCCCAAAGAAACCACGCCGATTTCGGTCGTACCGCCGCCGATATCGACGACAAGACTTCCCTGAGGCTCTCGTACCGGAAGTCCCGCACCGATTGCAGCCGCCATCGGCTCTTCAATCAAAAAGACTTCACGTGCTCCGGCACTCATCGCCGATTCGCGAACCGCTTTGCGCTCGACTTGCGTCAAACCGTACGGAACACAGATGATGATACGAGGACGTAAGAAGCTTTTTCTGCGATGGGCTTTTTCAATAAAATAGCGAATCATTTTTTCGGTCATATCAAAATCGGCAATGACGCCATCACGCATAGGACGAATCGCTTCAATGTCGCCGGGAGTTTTACCCACCATATTTTTAGCCTCTTTACCGACGGCCAAAATACTCTGTTTTCCCATGCGATTTCTTTGTACGGCAACGACGGAGGGTTCGTTAATAATAATACCCTTGCCCTTGACGAGCACAAGCGTATTGGCCGTTCCGAGGTCAATACTCATATCGCTTGAAAAAAAGCCTATCACTTTGTCTAAAATCATCTCTACAATCCTTTATTTACGCACTTTTTTTATCTTTTTTGACATAAAGCGGTTTATCGCCTTTTAAAACGACGTCTTCGGTTACCACGACTTCGTAGCCGGCAAGTTCGGGAAGCTCGTACATAACGTCGACCATAATATCTTCCATAATGCTTCGAAGTCCGCGAGCACCCGTTTTACGTTTAATTGCAAGCTCTGCAACCGCGCTTAACGCTTCTTTCGTAAACGAGAGCACGACGTTATCGATAGCAAAGAGTTTTTGATATTGTTTAAAAATGGCGTTTTTAGGCTCCGTTAAAATTCGTACCATATCTTCTTGGGTAATCGGTGAAAGTTTCGCGGTGACATGTAAGCGACCGATCAACTCCGGAATCAAGCCGTAATGGACAAGATCGTCGGGCTCGACCAAATCAAAAAGACCTTCGTCTTGGCTTTTAGTACGTTTTTCCTGTTCAAAACCAAGGACGTTTTTGCCGATACGACGTTTAACGATCTCTTCAAGTCCGTCAAAAGCGCCGCCGCAAACGAATAAGATATTGGTCGTATCGATTTGAATAAAATCTTGATTAGGATGTTTGCGTCCACCTTTGGGGGGTATATTTACGACGCTTCCTTCGATAATTTTTAAAAGTGCTTGCTGTACGCCCTCGCCTGAGACGTCTCTCGTGATTGAACGGTTTTCGCTCATACGGGCGATTTTGTCGATTTCATCGATAAATACGATACCGTGTTCGGCTTTTTTAATATCGCCGTTAGCACATTGAAGCAGTTTCGTCAAAATATTTTCGACGTCTTCACCGACATATCCGGCTTCGGTTAAACTCGTTGCATCCGAAATCGCGATCGGTACGTCTAAAAAGCGCGCCAAGGTTTGCGCCATGAGCGTTTTACCGCTTCCGGTCGGTCCGATTAACAAAATATTGGATTTTGATATTTCCGTATCGTCTTGAATCGTACTCTGTTTAAAAATACGTTTATAGTGATTGTAAACGCCCACCGAAAAAATCTTTTTCGCTTGGTCTTGACCGATGACAAAATCGTCCAAAACTTTTTTGAGTTCTTTGGGTACGAGGAGTTCTTGGTTAAACGCTTCGTCATGGCTTAATGCGGCGGTTGTCTCCGGAATATCGCCGAAGAAAATTTTATACGCCGAAATGACGCAATGTTCGCAAATAAAAACATCGTCACCCGCAATCAGCCTCGTATCGTTGCTCTCTTTCGTTCCGCAAAAACTGCACTCTCTATTCACCATTATTTTTCCTCTCAAATGGAATACCGCGTTTGGATTCCATAATAAATCGACACATTTGTACGACGTACGCGTTAGAAGCGCTTTGCAATAACAACGTTGCCGTCTCTTGAATCGGTTGACCCGATTCAAACAATTTTCGATACGCCGCTTTCAAGTCGTCAATATCTTGACGTTCTAAATGACGGCGAAGCCCCGTGAGATTTAAACCGCGCAACATCGCTCGATTGCCCTCCGCCAAGCAAAACGGCGGAATATCTTGCGATAATGCCGAAGCCCCCGCGATCATCACGTAATCTCCGACTTTAACAAACTGATGAATCGGAGTCATACCGCCTATGACCGTATGATTGCCCAATTCGACATGCCCCGCAAGCGTCGCCGCATTGGCTAAAATACAGTGATTTCCGACATGAACGTCGTGTCCGATATGCACGTATCCCATAAATAAATTGTAACTGCCGATAACGGTTTTTCCGCCGCCGCCCGCCGTTCCTGGGTTGAAAAGCGTAAATTCTCGAATTTTGTTGTAGTCTCCGATAATCAGTTCAACTTCCTCTCCCGCATACTTCAAATCTTGAGGAATAGACCCCAAAACCGCATGTGAAAAAATCTGGTTATGTTTACCGATCGTCGTATTGCCGTAGATGTGCGTACCTTGCGCTATTTTTGTACCTTGCCCGATCTTCGCTTGACTCGAAATATAGCAAAACGCTCCTATTTCGACGTCTGAGCTAATCAGAGCCCCCTCCTCGATGATAGCAGTCGGATGAATGTTCGACATGTTATTTATCCACAATCATTGCTTTGAGTTCCGCTTCCGCCACAAGCTTTTCGTCGACATACGCTTTGGCGTCGAGAACCCAAATATTTCCTCTATGCTTGATCACGCCGAGTTTATACACCAGCTGATCGCCTGGACGAACCGGATTCCTAAATTTTGCATTATCGATACTCATAAAATAAACGACTTTGTTTTTCGTGTCTTCTTGTTTTTCGCTATCCATACTCTGAAATGCCAACACGCCGCCGGCTTGCGCCATTCCTTCGATAATCATTACTCCTGGATAAATCGGGTGCTCGGGAAAGTGTCCTTGAAAAATATGTTCGCCGATCGTCACGTTTTTGAATCCTTCGATGGATTCTCCCGGCGTCAACCCCGTAATACGATCAATCAGCAAAAAAGGGAATCGGTGGGGAAGTATTTTTTGAATCTCTACAACATCCATTAACATCTTTAAAAACCTTCTTAACAAAATTCAAATATTTTAGCTAATAAATACTAAATTTTCTCTAATGTCCGGGTAGCTTACGCTCTCCAAAAAAAGCGTATATTCCCTCACGTCAAGCTTATCGACGATAACAACGGGACTTAAAGAGAGTACCGGTGAGGGGAAAAGATGCGCGCGAAACTGCAGTTCGCATTCGAGCGAGGGAGGGTTTCTTAGCATCGCTTTGACATCGCAAAAGCGTGTGTTTGCCGCCTCGTTAAATCGATCGATCGTTACGAAACGTATCTCTTCTTTGCTTGCGTAACCGACGCCCAATGCGGCAAAAGCTACCCGTACTTTGGATATTTTTTTCTGACACGTCGAGTAAAAAAGGATATAGCTCGGCACGATTTCGTACGTATCGTTTTGCAACCATGCCCTCAAAAGGCGGTAATTCAAAAATTTTTCGCGTACGAGACGGAACGGTTTTCGTTCGTTTTCCGCACCAATAACCGATTCGTAAAGTTCCAGACGCTCCTCAATCGAACCGGGTAAACATTGCGGACGCACAGGAGAGCATAATTCGTCGGCAAAACGCTTTTGCTGATCGCGTTGTTTGGCAAGAGCAAATACGCATCCGCAATAGTTTTGATGGTAAAGCATCGCCTCTCGCGCTAGGGCAAATTGCGCTTGAGTACCGCCTTCTTTTCGAAAATCGGGCACGACGATTTTTAACCCGTATTTTTGCGCAATCGTTTCTAACGCCTGTTCTAACTGATGCAAAGACTTTTTAGGGCTTGTTAGCAAGGTGGTCGTAATGATTTTTTCCCCAAGTTCCAGTGCTTTTTTAGCACTCTCTTCTAACCTGTTATCAAAACAAACGTTGCAACGTTTGCCCTTTTCGGGTTCATCTTCCAATCCCCTTACCGCCTTAATCCATGCTTCATAGTCGTACGAACCTTCGTGCAAGACGATGCCCAACTTTTGGCAACTGCGACGAACGTCCAAAAGGCGTAGACGGTATTCGTCGTAAGGATGAATATTCGGATCGTAAAAAAAACCGATCAGCGGTTCATCGGGATACGCTTCGCGTAATTTTTGAAGAAAAAAATGGCTATCGACCGAGCAACAGATATGAACAAGCATGCAGGTTTCTTTACGAAATATATTTGCTAAAAGTATACCATCACTTTGCTTTTATTCACCTCTTTATAAGGTATTTTTTATACCTTGTCATCACTTGAAAAAATCGTATTTGAGTAGCAAAAGCCATTAAAACCTCATAAAACTCATAGTTTTTAAAAAGATTTTTTTGATTTTAGTGTATAATAATTTCAATCGATAGCAGGAGTGTTTTATGCTCAAAAGAAATATCAAAACGATTGTATTTTGGCTGATTAGCCTCCCGTTGTTTTACACGCTTTGCGGTTTCGTGATCCTTCCGTGGTGGGTACGCACGCAACTTCCATCGCTCCTGCACGAAAAAGTCGGCATTCTCCTCAACGTCGAGCATGTTCGATTGAATCCTTTTACGTTTGAAGTCAATCTCGAGTCATTGGCACTATTAGACCCTAATGCCGCTAAAGCCCTTAGCATCGGACATGTCTATCTCAATTACGATCCGTCGGCTCTGTTTAAAAAAGAATTTTCGATCAAAGCCGTTCGCATCGACAACCCCGATATCGATTTAAGCCTCGATCAAGAAGGTTCGCTTAAACTTCTCAAACTTTTTCCCAATACGCAAACACCCGAAAACAATACGTCCGAGACACCAAGCTCTCTTACGATGCCGCTTATCGTCAAACATGTGGAAATTCATAACGCGCATACGCTCTTTCAAGACCCAAGAGGGGAGCATCCTTTCCGATTCGAAATCGGACCCATCTCTTATACGGCCGATAATCTGAGCTTTTATAAAGACGATTTGAGCCTGCATGCGATCAAAGCCGTTTTACAAAATGAAGAAAAACTCTCTATCGCAAGTAGCCTTATCATTGAACCGCTTATTTTTTACGGAGAGCTTAACCTGACGAAGCTACCGCTTTCTACAATCTGGGGATATACGATGAGCACGCTTCCCGTTCGCCTCTCTAAAGGCGATCTTACGCTTCGCGTTCCTTTTTGGATCGATTTAAGTAAAAGCTCCCCTTCCGTGCTGATCGAAAAGGGCTCTTTACTTGTCGAAAATACCGAATTTATCGATGCAAATCAATCCGTGATCCAAATTCCTTCCCTCAAACTAGACGGAATCGATTTTGATCTACAGGCTTTACATGTAAGCATTACGGAAGCATCTTTACTACAACCGAATATTCGTTTGCAACTTGAAAAAGCCTATCGCGTTAATCTTGAAAGATTGTTCACACCCGCTTCCCAAACAAAACGTGCAAGCGACCGTAACGTAACCTCTTCCGCTACGCCTTCCCCGTGGAGCTTTTCGCTCCGTCGGCTTTACGTCGATTCGGCTCGCATCAATGTCGTCGATCAAAACGTTAAAGCTTCCCCTATCGATTGCACTCCGCTTTCTTTGATCGTCGATAATATTACCAACGATACCCATCAAACGATTGCATTCGATCTCAACGGTACAATCGATAAAAGTGCTTCCTTAAAGCTCAAAGGTACGTTCCTTCCCGCTCACTCCTCTTTGGATATGCGCGTTATTGCCGATACCCTTTCGTTGGAAAAAGCACAACCTTACCTCAAGCCTTTTACGACGGTACTGATCCAAGATGGTTACGTTTCACTTGATACGCTGCTGAAAGCCTCGTTTGATCGACAAACTAAGCTTGACGTTCAAGGAGATATGACGGTTTCAAAGTTTTCGCTTGCGGATCGTTTTAAAACACCTTTGGTTGCGTGGGAAAGCTTGAACCTAAACGCATTATCGTATACTTTAGAACCTCAAGTATTGCGTATCCAAAAGATAG
The DNA here is from genome assembly GCA_002382085.1 of Sulfurospirillum sp. UBA4058. GTDB lineage: Bacteria > Campylobacterota > Campylobacteria > Campylobacterales > Sulfurospirillaceae > Sulfurospirillum. The sequence goes on from DFZK01000010.1 coordinate 190,002, forward strand.
CATTCGACAAACCGTACGTTAATTTGGATATCAAAAAAGACCACAGCACCAATTTTGCCGACCTTCTTGTCCCGCAAAAAACCTCTCCCGCGAAAGCTCACGATCAAAAATCCGCCTCTAAAGAAAACGCTTTGACGCTGTTTTTAGGCAATATCTCTTTAAAAAGAGGAACGGCACATTTTCAAGATGCTTCGCTGCCGATCCCTTTTGCAACGTTTGCAGATAACCTAAACGGCTCACTTTCCACACTCGATACGAAAAGTACAAAGCCATCGGCACTCAAAATAGAAGGAAAGGTCGATAAATACGGCTATGCAAAAATTGATAGCACTTTATTGCCGTTTGACATCAAAAACCACGCCAATCTTAAAATTATTTTTAAAAATATCGCGATGCCCAAACTAACGCCGTATTCGGGTAAATTCGTCGGATATGCGATTAAAGAGGGAAAACTTTCGTTAGATTTGAACTATAAAATAAAAAAAGGTCTTATGGAGGGTCAAAATAAGATCAATTTAGACTCTTTAGTCTTAGGCGAAAAGATCGAAAGCGAAGATGCCCTCAATCTACCGTTGGATTTGGCGATCGCTCTTTTAAAAGATTCCAAAGGTCAAATCGATCTTGATCTTCCGGTCAGCGGAGACCTTAACGATCCGGAGTTTCGTTACGGAAGCGTCGTCTGGAAAGCGATCGGCAATCTTATCGGAGGCATCGTTACCTCTCCGTTTAAACTTTTAGGCTCTCTTTTAGGTATTGAAGCCGAAAACCTTCAAAGCATCGACTTTGCGGCGGGTGAAGCCGCACTCATTACCTCGGAAGAAGAAAAAATGGCACAGTACCGACAAATTTTGGAAAAACGATCCGAATTAAAGTTGCTTATTACCCCTAGCTACAACGAGACACTCGATATGCAAGCTTTAAAGGAAAATAACGTGACCGCACAAATCGAACGCAACCTCTCTAAAAATAGCACGGAAGACGCTTATACCCGTGCCGTGAAAAACCTCTTCGTTCAAAAATACGGAGACGATGTATACGGTACGCTGATAAAACAATATAAGGAAGAACAACTCGATCTTCCCGCTATTAACGACCGCTTAATCGCTAAAATTGCCGAAACGGTCGTAATCGATCCAGCACTACTTCATGCCCTTGCGCAAAAACGTGCCGACACGATTATTCAAAAGCTTTCAACGCAATACAATGTTGCTCCCGCAAGACTCATCAAACAAGACGTACAGGCGGTAGACGCACAGCGAGAATCATGGATAGGATGTGCCGTTTCTATCGGCAATTAATGAACAAGGCACTTTAGTTTACGAAAGTGCCTCTAATACTTTTTTAACTTCATTCGCATGCTCTTTGACTTTGACGTTAGACCAAATGTGTGCAATTTTTCCATCGGGATTGATCAAAAACGTCGAACGTACGATTCCCATATACTCTTTACCGCAAAACTTTTTCAATTGCCATACGCCGTATCGTTGCGCCGTATCGGTTGTCGAATCGGACAAAAGCGTAATATCCAATTTTTGTTTTGCGATAAACTTTTGATGCGATGCCGTACTATCGGGGCTAACGCCCAAAACAACCGCTCCTAAATTTTCAAATTGCGGTAGCGTCGCCGTAAAATCGCATGCTTCTGTTGTACATCCGGGGGTGTTATCTTTGGGATAGAAATAAAGAACAACCCACTTCCCCGCCAAATCGCGAAGCGAAATTTCAACATCGTCTTGGTTCGGAAGCGTTACTTCCGGAGCTTTATCGCCAATCTTGAGCATCCATTTATCCTTACATGTAAAATTTTGAACGTATCTTAACATAGATTACCGCGATCTTTTTTAAGATTGCGGCATTGATTTTCACCCTAAAACTATCTTTAATTAAAGTTTAGCTACTATAATTTCTCTTTACAAACGACTTCACGATAAGGCTAGACAATGGATAAAGCACAATTTATTTGGATGGACGGCAAACTGGTTGCGTGGGATGATGCAAAAGTACATATTTTAACCCATACGCTTCACTACGGTAACGGTGTTTTTGAAGGTACGCGTGCTTATATGACCAAAGAAGGTTTGGCAATTTTCAAACTTAAAGAACATACCAAACGTCTCTTAAACTCGGCAAAGATTACACGCATTAAAGCCAATTTTTCACAAGAAGAGTTAGAGCAGGCTCACCTTGAGCTTTTAAGAGCCAACCGTTTTACCGCTAACGTTTATATTCGTCCTCTCATTTACCTCGGATACGGCGTCATGGGACTCAACCATATCCAAGCACCCGTTAATACGGCTATTGCGGCATGGCAGTGGGGAAGTTACCTCGGCGACGAAGGATTGGAAAACGGTATTCGCGTTAAAATCTCTTCGTTTACCCGAAACCCCGCAAAATCAATGATGGGTAAAGCCAAATCGGCAGCGAATTATCTCAATTCACAAATGGCAAAATACGAAGCTTTAGAAGCCGGTTACGAAGAAGCTCTTTTACTTGACGACGAAGGATTTATCGCCGAAGGCAGCGGAGAGTGCTTCTTTATCGTTCGAAACGGCACGTTAATTACGCCTCCGAACGATACGTCTTTGGAAAGTATCACGCAAGCGACCGTCTTGGATTTAGCGAAAGAAGCAGGGATTCCTATCGAGCGCAGGCGCATCACGCGCGATGAAGTTTATATCGCCGACGAAGCATTTTTTACGGGAACCGCCGCAGAAGTAACGCCGATTAAAGACGTAGATAACTACGTTATCGGCGATGGAAAACGCGGTGCAATAACCCGTCAACTTCAAGAGGCTTATTTTGACGTCGTTTACGGACGCAATCCAAAATACAAGCACCTCTTGACATTCATTTAACCAAAGGAACGATATGCCAGCAGATTTGAACGACTATTTTAAGAAAAAAAATAACGGCGGCGGTTTTGGCAGCGGAGGCGACAACGACAATCGTACGCCTTTTAACGTCGAACCTCCCGATTTTATGAAAAACTTGGGGAAAAAAGCCGGACTGATTTACGTCATTATCGCAATTATCGTTATTTTTATTATCGCAAAACCGTTTGTCATTATTAATTCCGGTGAAATGGGAATTAAAGCAACAACGGGTAAGTTTGAACCGATTCCGATGGAACCGGGATTTCATCTTTTCCTTCCGTTTATTCAACAAGTTTTTATCGTTGATACGAAAGTACGTATTATGAACTACTCGTCGACCGAAGATTTGGGTGAAGTGGTACAACGAGGTTCCGGTATTAAGCGTAATGCCGCAATTTCCGTCTTGGATGCTAGAGGATTACCCGTTTCGATCGAACTGACCGTTCAATACAAACTCGAGCCTTCAACCGCACCGCAAACCATCGCAACATGGGGCATGTCATGGGAAGATAAGATTATTAACCCCGTCGTTCGCGACGTAACGCGAAGCGTTGTCGGTAAATTTAATGCTGAAGAGCTTCCGCAAAAGCGTAATGAGATTGCCGTCAATATTGAAGAAGGTATCCGTAAAGCGATTGATGCCCAACCGGGACAACCGGTCGAGCTTTTAACGGTTCAGCTCCGTGAAATCGTTCTTCCGGCGAAAATTAAAGAGCAAATCGAACGCGTACAAGTCGCACGCCAAGAAGTCGAACGTACCAAATACGAGGTCGAACGTGCTAATCAAGAAGCGTTAAAACGTGCCGCCGAAGCGGAAGGTCAAGCTAAAGCCAGAGAGATTAACGCACAAGGTCAAGCCAATGCGATTAAGATCGAAGCGGATGCCGATGCGTATGCCAATAAAAAAATTAGCGAAAGCATCTCCGCTCCTTTATTGAACCTTCGCCAAATTGAAGTTCAAGGCAAATTTAACGAAGCATTGAAAGAAAACAAAGATGCAAAAATTTTCTTAACGCCGGGCGGCTCGGTTCCCAACATTTGGGTTGACACGAAAGATAGCCAAAAAGCCGTTAGCGTCGCCAAATGAGTATCGAACTTCTCAAAACAATCGACTGGGGGAAATGCCCCCTCCTTCCGGTAATCGCTCAAGCGTACGATACGCACGAAGTTCTAATGTTCGCCTATATGAACGAAGAAGCATTGAAGCTAACGTTGGAGACTAGAATCGCTCACTATTTTTCGCGCAGTCGCCAAACCTTATGGAAAAAGGGCGAAACGAGCGGGCATTTGCAGCATGTTAAAGAAGCATATTTAGATTGCGATAACGATACCTTGCTCATCAAAGTCGAGCAAGAAGGGGTCGCATGCCATACCGGACGGATGTCGTGCTTTTTTAATCGCATCGATATCGACGAAACGCCCAAAGAGCCTCAAAAAAGCATTGAAGCTTATTCAATTGCCGATACACTGTATCACATCGTTCAAGAGCGAAAACATGCCGATCCGAAAAGCTCTTACGTTGCATCGTTGCTTCAAAAAGGCGATAATAGCATTTTAAAAAAAGTCGTTGAAGAAGCGGGGGAATTTTGTTTTGCATGTAAAGACGGTGAGCAAGAAGCTATCATTTATGAAGCGGCGGATTTGATGTTCCATACGATTGTAGCACTTGGAGCAAAAAATATTCATCCCGATCGCATTAAACAAGAGCTTAAACGCCGATTCGGTTTAAGCGGTATCGAGGAGAAAAACAGTCGCAATGCTCATTGATGCGCTAAAAATCTCACTCTTAACCTATTTTAGAAATTTAGGTCTGTATGATTATCTAGCGTTCGCATGGCTTATTCTGACGTTTTTAATGCTGATTGCGTTTGCGATTTTGATCGCCAAACGCTCTTCGGCACTCTCCGTGCTTATCATTATTCTTTCATTAATCTTTTTTGCCGTTTCTCCTTTTTTAATTCGCTACAAACTCAATACGCTTTTACGTCCAAACGTTACGGAAATCACGATGGTCAAGAAGTTGGTATTTTCCGATACCCTCATTGTCGAGGCTACCCTTCAAAACCTCTCGCAAAAGCCCTTCAAACGTTGCTTGATTCAAACAAGTGCGATCAAACAAACCTCCGCGCAAGGGATTAAAGCTTGGATCACGCAACTAAAGCCTATCGCAAATCAGTCGATACTAGTACAAGAGAGTCTTTCCCCGAACGAGTTAACGAATATTCGTATTCTCTTTGATGATTTTATTTATCAAGGAGACGTCAACGCTACTTTGAAGGCGGAATGTTATTAAGGAGACCCAATGACTTATTTTACGATTTTACATTGGATTGCCGTTTCTATTATTGCCGTGCTTTTTATACTTTTGTTGGTTTTAACGTTCCAAAATCGCGACGAAAAATCTTCTTTGACGGCACCTATCTTAACCAATATTTTAGCGATGTCGATTCTTACTTTTTTCAGTATCTACGTCTTGGACAAATACACAAAATTAGCGCAACTCGATAACGTCATTCAGAAAAAAATGCTCGTAAACGAATCGTTTGCGATCAGCGGTCAAATTCGCAATATCGGAAATTTTCAAATTGCACAATGTACTTTAGAAGTTAAAGTTTCCAACAGTGCTATCGAAAAAACAGGAACCGATAGTGCTATTTTCGTACCGAAATCGGCGTTAGATAGTTTATTTAAGCGCAAAGACGAAGACATCGGTGTCGAGACGACCAAAGAATTCGTCATCGCCGAAGATCTTCGTCCCGGAGAATTACGCAACTTTACGGTTTTTATGCGCTATCCGCCCTCTTTTAGCAAACCTTATACGCGTTACGAACTTTCCTGCCACTAATACGACCATCCGTTGCGGGCAAACGCTTGACGGATCTTAAGCATTTGGAGATGTTTATCATAGCACCAATCGGGTGCTAATAACGATGTATCGCCTATGCCGGCACTCACGCGCTGGATCATGACATGTGAGGGAAGAAGTCCTACCGCTTTTACGAGCGTATCGATATAGACCTCTTCCGTGATCGGAGTAAACGCTCCTTTATTCAAATCATGAGCCAGTGCCGTTTTTTTAACGACGTAGAGCGGATGAAACTTGAACGATTGAACGTCAAGGCTCAGTGCAAATTTAACGCTTTCAAGCATCATCTCTTGCGTCTCTTGCGGCAAGCCAAAAATCATATGAGTACAAACGTTCAATCCATATTGGCGCGTCAACGTAATACTGGAAGCGATATTGGCACTGTCATGTCCGCGATTAATACGTTGCAACGTTTGATCGTAAGAAGATTGTACGCCGTACTCCACCCAAATTTCATGTTTTAACGCCAACTCCGCCAAATACTCTAAAACATCCGAAGAAATACTATCGGTACGCGTACCGATACTTAAACCGATGACGTCTTCAAAACCGAGTGCTTTCGTATACAACGCTTTTAGCGTCTCCAAAGGTGCATACGTATTGGTAAACGATTGAAAATAGACGATAAATTTTTTTGCTCCGAATTTTTTCCGCAAACTGGTTTGAGTTTTTTTAAATTGTGTTTCAAGCTGTAAAAGCTGAAAGTCTAAATAAGGGTTATGGGAAGTGTTCGGTTGTAAAAAAAAACGCTTCGGTCGCTCTGTGTTATGTTCTAAGTTGGGGCTAAAGGACTCGTTTTCGCAAAAAATACATCCGCCTTTAGCCACGCTTCCGTCAATATTCGGACATGTAAATCCGAATATTGAGATAGGAACTTTATAAACGTTGACATTAAATTTTTCTCTAAAATACCGTCCTGCGGTTAAAATAGCGCGCATTATTTAATGAAATAATTTCCATCAAAACTCACGAGCGAATAATTCATATCGTTTCCGATGCTCTCTTTCAGGGCTTCTATACTTAAAAAAGCTAACGAATCCGCTCCAATATACTCACGTACTTCTTCCACGTTTTTATTGGCACTGATCAGTTCTTTGTAACTTGGAGTATCGATACCGTAAAGACACGGATGCTCGATCGTAGGCGAAGCGATACGCATATGAACTTCCGCAGCACCCGCACGCTTAAGCATTTTGACGATCTGACGCGACGTTGTTCCGCGAACGATACTGTCGTCGATTACGACGATTTTTTTACCTTCTAGGATTTTATGAATCGGGGAAAGTTTGAGTTTAACTTTTAAATCACGTACCGCTTGCGTAGGCTCGATAAACGTTCTTCCGACGTAGTGATTACGTACGATCGCCATTTCAAAAGGAATACCGCTTTGTTGTGCATAGCCTAATGCCGCACTCACGCCGCTGTCGGGAACGGGAATCACGAAATCCGCTTTTACGGGTGATAGATCCGCCAATTTCATTCCCATGCGTTTACGCGCCGCATAAACGTTTTTACCCTCAATCACGCTATCCGGACGAGCGAAGTAGATAAATTCGAAAGCGCAGATATGCGGATCGGGTTCAAACAGTTGAATACTTTCAAACGCTTCTTGCCCGTGTCTAAAGATAACCATTTCTCCGGGTCTAACGTCTCGAACAAACTCGGCATCAACGAGATCAAGTGCGCATGTTTCACTTGCGACGATGTAGCCGCCCTCTTTGAGTTTTCCGATCGAAAGCGGTCGAACCCCGTAACGATCACGGATAGCAAACATTTTGGAACGGCTTTGAATCAAGAGACAGTAAGCACCTTTAATGACGTTTAATGCTTCGACGATACGGTCTTTTAGTTTATCCTGCTGAGAGCGTGCGATCAAATGAATGATATTTTCGGTATCCATTGAAGACTGAAAAATCGCACCTTGCTCAATGAGACGACTGCGAACTTCATGCTTATTGATCAGATTTCCGTTATGTACGATTGAAATATCGCCGAGTTTATAACTTGCCGCAACCGGTTGCGCATCTTTGACCGAATCGCTTCCTGCGGTTGAATATCGGTTATGGCCGATTGCCATATCACCGTCTAAAAAAGTGAGTTTTGTTTCGTTAAAAACTTCGGTAACAAGTCCGTTATCTTTAATCGTACGAATTCTTTTTCCGTCACTTGAACTGATTCCTGTTGCCTCTTGGCCTCTGTGTTGCATCGCAAATAACGCATAATACGCTATTTTGGAAGCATGTTTTACATCAAATACACCGACAATTGCACACATGCGCTTCTACCTTTTTAAAGACCCAAACAATCGCTAATCGTATAGAGACCGTTTGGTTGATGGATAATCCATTTTGCCGCTTTAATCGCGCCTTTTGCAAAGGTATCGCGACTGGTTGCCGTATGGTTCATCTCTATAAATTCCCCGTCATTATAAAAACCGACGGTATGGCGACCGACGATATCGCCTCCGCGTAACGCCATAATAGCAATTTCATTTTTACTACGTTCACCGATCAATCCGTTACGTCCGCTAACGCGCACGTCGTCCAAAATCAATCCTCTACCGCGTGCGGCATGTTCACCCAGTGTTAGAGCCGTTCCGCTTGGAGCGTCTTTTTTATGACGATGATGCTGCTCGACGATTTCGATATCAAAATCGTTAAGGCTCTTGGATGCGAGCTCGACCAAACGATTTAAAACCGCAACGCCTAACGACATATTAGTCGAATATAAAATCGGCATATGATTAGCCGCCTCTTTTAAAAGGTTATGTTGGTGTTCGTTTAATCCCGTCGTACCGATCACAAGAGGCGTAGGAGATTTGAGTGCATTTTCCAATAAAGCTTCCGTTCCCGTCGCAATCGTAAAATCAATAACGACATCGCTTCTCTCTAACAAAACACTGACGTCGTTTGTCGTAGAAGTCTCCGAGGGTACGGTAAAACTAAACGCTTCAATGGCATGTAAGATGTAAGGACGAGCTTGCGTATCTTTCATAAGATTTTCAATTAATAATCTTCCGACTCTACCGGTTGAACCGTGAATTCCGACATTGATCATACGGTTGATTCCTTATGCATGGTGATTAACGTATTCAAGAGCTTGAATACCCGCAGTTGCTCCGTCTCCGGCGGCACATACGACTTGTTTTGAGGCTTTCGTTCTCAAATCTCCGGCGGCGAACAGACCCTCAACGGAAGTTTTCATGGAAAGATCAACGATTACGTTTCCGTTCTCGTCCATATCACAAAGAAACGTTCCGTCTTGCTGTTTTAAAATACCGTTGTTCACGTTCATTCCGACGAAAACAAAGACTCCCGGAACCGCAATATCGCGCTCTTTTCCCTCTTTATCGACAACAATGATTCCGTTAAGTCCCATTTTATCGCCGTATGCTTTTTTAACCGAAACGTTTAATACCAATTCTATCTTAGGATTATTTTTGACACGTTCAACGGTGCTCGGACTGGCTCTAAAATGATCGCGTCGATGCACTAAATAGACTTTTGAACAAATATGCGAAAGGTATAAGGCTTCTTCTAAAGCCGTATCGCCGCCGCCTAAAGCGGCGACTTCTTTATTTTTATAAAAAAATCCGTCACATGTAGCACATGTACTAATACCCTTACCGAAGAATTCAGATTCTCCTTCGAACTCGGCACGTTTAGGCGTGCTTCCCGTACAAACGATAACACTTTTTGCTACTTCGCTTTTGCCGCCTGCAAGACTGACGGTAAATGTTCCGTCGCTGTTTTTTGCAATACGCGTGACTTCGTCCATTGCGTGTTTAAGCCCAAAACGCATGCACTGCTCGGACCACGGTGCCATAAAATCTAAGCCGCTGAGAATTTGCGCGGCACCGGGATAATTTTCTATTTCGCTACTGCTTGTAATTTGACCGCCGGGCATTCCCTTTTCAAACATAACGACATTCTTAAGTCCGCCTCGCGTCGCATATAATCCTGCACTAAGTCCTGCGGGACCTCCGCCGATAATCGCTAAATCTAACATGCTGATTTCCTTATTCGTTTTCGGACTGTTTTACGATCGACCTATCAAAGGCGATCTTCTATTGAGTCTCAAGAAGTCGAAAATGTAAAAGAGTTTTGGTTCTCTTTTACACTTTCGGTTTAATAATTAAAGAAGAGAGTTGATTTTATCTGCTAACACTTGTTTAGACGATGCACCGATCATTTGATCGACTAGTTCTCCGTTTTTAAAGAATAAAATCGTCGGAATCGAGCGAATACCGTATTTAATCGCAACGTCTTGCTCTTCATCGGTATTAACTTTACAAATTTTTGCTTTTCCGTCAAAATCGCCGGCTAACTCATCGATAACGGGAGCAATCATACGACACGGTCCGCACCAAGGTGCCCAGAAATCAACTAATGCGACGCCTTCGGCAACGGTGCTATCAAAATTTGAAGCGTTTAATTCTAGATATTTACCCATTTTTTTCCCCTAAAACGTTATTTTATAGATATTCAATTATACTCACTCTAACTTTAAAATTACCATAGCGAGTAAAGTTATTTTTTTAGTAACTAATATTTTTTATTATTTCTATATTTTCGGGTGTAACCAGAATCGCATCGATTTCATAGTTCAAAGAAGAAGGATGGCGCATAAAATAGTATTGAACGGTTTTAATGATTTTTTGCATTTTTGAAGGTGTGATGCGCGGAAGCGGATCATAATTTTGCGAAAATTTCACTTCGCAAAAATGCAAAACATCATCTTTACGAGCAACAATATCCAGTTCTCCGAATTTAGAATGAAAATTACGTTCTAAAATGCGATAGCCTAATGATTGGAGGAATAAAGAGGCTTTTTCTTCCGCCTCTTTTCCCTGCTCAAGTCCCATTTACGACTCGATACGAATCATCGTCGGTTTTCGTTCAACAAACTCTAAATCGCTAATCTCACATAAAGCTTTTTGAATATCTCTTTCTTTACATGTATGCGTTGAGAAGAGTAAAACGGCGCATTCGTTTTTCTTTGCGTCTTGCTTTTGAATAAAACTGCTAATGGAGATAGAGTGTTTGCCTAGCACTTCCGAAATTTTCGAAAGAACACCGATTTTATCGATAACGCTCACGCGAATGTAGTACTGTGTAGCAATATCGTCTTTACACATTAAGGTTAAACCGCTTTTCTCTAAAGAGCTGATGAATCCTAGCATCGGTGAGTTCTGAGTATGGCGCGCAATATCGATCAAATCGGATACGACGGCACTTGCCGTTGCGCTTCCGCCGGCTCCCGGACCGTAATACATCGTTTCGCCGACACGATCGCCGATAACGCTAATGCCGTTCATAACGCCGTCGACTTTAGCGATCATCTGATGCATCGGAACCAATGCCGGATGAACGCGGAGTTCGACTTGATCGCCGCTTTTCTTGGCAATCGTCAAAAGCTTAATATTGTAACCGAACTCTTTGGCAAAATAAATATCTTCGCTGTTAATTTGCTCAATGCCCTCAATCAGTATTTCTTCTGGCTTAACGTCGATACCGTAAGCGATGCTTGCCAAAATCAACAATTTATGCGCCGCATCAAATCCTCCGACGTCAAACGTCGGATCGGCTTCGGCATACCCTAACGCTTGCGCCTCTTTTAGAACGTCCGTAAATTCGGCTTTTTCATTCATCATTTTCGTCAAAATAAAGTTACATGTACCGTTCATAATCCCTTTGATCGCCTCAATATGATTGGCACTTAATCCCTCTCTCAACGCTTTAATAATCGGGATTCCACCGGCAACGCTCGCCTCATATCCGATCGGCGTCTCTCCCGCTAAGTCCTTCAGCTCATAGCGATGATACGCCAGTAACGCTTTATTGGCGGTCACGACCGCTTTTTTATGTTTAAGGGCTTTTGTCACGATCGCATATGCCTCGTCTATACCGCCCATCAACTCGACGACGACATCGATTTCCGGATTTTCCAAAACGGCATCTACCGAATCGCTCAAAGGGAGATCAACCTCCCTCGGCTTGGTTAAATCTCTTACGACACCGAGCACCGGAACAATTTTTTTGCCGGTGCGTGCGGTAATAATATCTTCGTTTTCACGTAAGATTTTTACCACATGGCTACCGACGGTTCCGACACCGATGATTCCGACCTTGATCATACGCTTGCACCTTCTAAACTTTTCAAATATTTTTTAACGTTGCGTGCGGCTTGACGAATGCGGTTTTCGTTTTCGATCAACGCTATGCGCACGTATCCGTCTCCGGCTTCGCCGAAACCGATACCGGGGCTGACGGCAATTTTGGCTTCTTGAAGCAGTTGTTTTGCAAATTCCATACTTCCCAAATGCTCGGCGACTTTAGGAATTTTTGCCCAAACAAACATCGTTGATCGAGGTTTTTCCATCGGCCAACCCGCATTATTAAAGCTTTCGACCAAAACATCGCGTCTTTTTTTATACGTTGCACGAATTTCGTCCACACACTCTTGCGGGCCGTCTAACGCTACGGTTGAAGCGACTTGAATCGGCGTAAACATACCGTAGTCGAACCATGACTTAATTTTCTGAAGCGCACCGACCAATTTTTTATTACCGACGACGAAACCGACGCGCCAGCCTGCCATATTGTAACTTTTGGAAAGCGTATAACACTCTACCGCTACGTCTTTAGCACCTTCGACTTGGAAAATAGAAGGTGTTTCGTAACCGTCGAATGAGAGATCGGCGTAAGCAATATCGCTAATGATATAAAAACGCTCTTCTTTTGCATAGGCGACCAAAGCCTCGTAAAACGATTTATCCGTCGTTACGCATGTAGGGTTGTGTGGAAAATTGACGACGACGAATTTCGGTTTGGGAGCCGACTCTTTAAACACTTTTTTGAGTTTGGTAAAAAATTGTTCCTTATCGAGTTCGTAGTGTTCATTATAATCCAAAGCAAACTTATGCACGTTTCCGCCTGCAATCATAAACGCATACGCGTGAATCGGATAAGCAGGATCGGGCACAACGGCAACGTCGCCCGGGTTCATAATCGCTTGAGCCAAGTGAACAAAACCCTCTTTACTGCCGAGCGTCGCGACCGCTTCGGTATTAGGATCAAGCGTAACGCCGTATTTTCGGGCATACCAATTACAAATCGCTAAACGAAGTTTGTAAATACCTTTGCTTACGGAATAACCGTGAGTTCCGTCTTTTTGTGCCGACTCGACCAACTTGTCGATAATATGTTGCGGCGTCCTTCCGTCGGGATTTCCCATCGAAAAATCGATAATATCTTCGCCTGTTCTACGTGCGGCTAATTTTAACTCGTTAATTTCTGCAAAAACATAACCCGGTAATCTTTCAATCGTATTAAATCGAATTTCGTCAAACATTGTTTATCCTTTACTCTTTGACATTCAATGACAACCCATGCTTAATATTTTCCAGTAAAAAAGCATCGCTTACTTTCAAATAAGCGGCACCGCTTGGAACTTTAAGCTTGAGTATACGCGTCGACTCTTCTGATTTGATATCGCTTAAAAGGTGTAAGTGCTCATCAAAAAAGGCAACATCCGGAAACCATTTATCTCCCGACTGAACCGTCAAACTAATCTCTTTAAGATTGTGTACGTCGATCCAATAAGGTTTTAAAGGCTTTCCTAAACTCGTCGTACCGACCTCGACTTTGCGTGCCGAAAGATACGCATTGCTTGAGTCGATATCGTAAAACCAATAGTGTTCATCGTTTTTCACGATATTCGTTATAGTGCATCCTCTAGCCCCAAGGGCGCGGGCAAATGCTTCGGGATCGACGACATGTTCGGTTTGCAGGTAAATTTCCCATACAAATCCGGCACTATCGCGTAAAGCGTTATTGGTTAGAAAATAGTTATATCCCATCGTTTCAAGCGACTCGTTAATAATTTTTAAAAAGATCAGCGGATCGCTTTGCGTACGAAACGCCAAACGCAGCTGTATGGGTCTATCGTAAAGCAGTTGCACCAAACCGTTTTTTTTCAAAACGGAAATGACCTTAACACTGTCCACTTCGCCGTTAGGCAAAGTAAAAGAGGCAGGTTGCGCAAAAAGAACTTGAATCAAATTGATCTGTTTGTCGTATTGCGTCGCGCCGACAAAACTTTTAACTTTTTCCTGAACGCTCTGTGCGCCGAATAACGAAAGACTCGCTATTAGGATAAAAAATAATTTTTTCACCAATTTTTACCTCGATTCAACTCGATAAACTTCTCTTCGGAAATTTTTTGTATTTTGCCGTTTTCAACCAAAAAACGCGTGCTACCTTGATCGATAAAATCCTCTACACTCCCGTCGTAAGAGAGTTTAAAAAATCCGTTACCCGTTTTAATCAATTGACGTTTCGTCAAATCGATCGTAATATTTTGATCGCCCGTGGTCTCTTTGCGACTCATATCGTCTAAGGAGACTTTCCCGATCCAAATACGCTTTGTCGGTACGATAATCGCTCGGTTTTGAGGGAGATTCGCAACTAAGGAAACATTGGTGTCGACAACCGAAAGCGGAAGCGGCGACGAAACATTACTGTCGTTACGGTCTTTGCTTGCATTCTCTTCCGATGCACGCGTCAAATTTTCGTCGATTCGAACGACGACGGCACGGACGGTAGCGTTAGAACTATTGGTTTCCACGCTGCGTTCTTCGACTTTGACGCCCAAAGAACTTGCCGCTTCTTGAACAACGGGAGCATTTTGAAATGCCGACGTTTGATTGGTTTCACCTTTAACTTGATCCAACATACTCAACAGATCAAAATCAATTTTAAAAATAGAAAAAATACCGAAAATGCCGGCAATAGCCGCAATAAATAAAAAAAGAATCGCCGCTTTTTTAGAATTTCGATCGCTTTTGGCGCGAACAAAAATTTTTTCTTTTTGCTCGTCTTCTTCCGATTTATGCTCCGCCCAATAGTCGTAGAAACCTTCTAGCCAATCGCTCAAATCAAGCTTGTACTCGCGAGAAAGAATTTTGACGAAGCCTAAAGTATTGATCTTATTGAGCTTCTCATATTGATTGTTGATCATATACTCCAACTGAGCGACTTCGATATGTGTTCGCTTACAAACTTCTTGCAATCCGATTTTTTCCAATACTCTGATATCTTTATCCATTGGCTATCCTATCACACAGTACCGCAGCTGCCGCACTTACGTTTAAAGAGTCGAACGCTCTTGCCATTTTGATTGAAATAATCTTGTCTAACCGCTCTTTGATTTTGGGGGAAAGTCCTTTCCCTTCACTGCCCATCACTAATGCTTTTTTAGACGGGAAGCTGACATCTTTAACGTCTTCGCCGCCCATATCGGCTCCGTAAAGCGTAAAACCTACCTGTTTCAATTCGTTAAGCATATCACGCGTCGAAGGACACAGCGCAATCGGCAGTTCAAATGCCGCGGCACTGCTCGTACGTAAAATGGCTTCGAGATTGCAACTTTTGACGCCGCTTAGAATCAAGCCGTCCGCACCGAAGGCATAGGCACTTCGTACGATTGCTCCGATATTTCCTACATCGGTTACTTCATCAAGAATCACCAAAAACGAGCCGTGCTTAATCTCGTTAAAAGAAGTTAGGTTCATTGCCTCGATTTCGGCAATAAAACCCTGATGATTTCCTCCGTGACATAAAGCTTGCGCTTTACGTTCATCGATGCTACAAATTTTTGATGTCGCTTTCGCAATGCGCGAAAAAAGTTTCGGATCGCATTTTTTGGACAAAAAAACCGTCTGGAGCTTTGAAGGATAGTGCTCTAACAGATGTAAAAATAGTTGTTTACCGTAAATAATCATGACAATTATTGTATCTAAAATGGCTTAAAATAATACGAGTTTGGCACAAAAAGTATCGGCGATCGCTAAGGCTGATAGCAAAAAAGTTACTTACTTTTGAAGTGCGTTATACCACTCTTTGACACTTTCTCCGGTCAGCTTCGAGAGGAGTTTCGCTTTTTGTTTCGGGGGTAGATCGAGGCTCAAAAGATCTTCTTTGGTAATTGCTTCTCCGTTCTCTTTGGCTTCGGGGGTAACGATCACGACCCATTCGCCTTTTAAATTGGTGTTTTTAAAGGCGTGTTGTACCTCCAAAGCCGTACCTAAAAAGCGTTTTTCATGCAGTTTTGTCGCCTCTTTAATCGCGAAAACGGTGCGTTTGGGAGCAAATTGAGCCAACTCGTCCATCAGCTTTTCGATACGATGCGGCGATTCGTAGACGATAACGGCATACGGTAGATTTAGCACTTCAAGTAGTTCGTTATGGCGATCGTTACCTTTATGCGCTAAAAATCCGTAGAAAATAAAACGGTGCGTTCCAAGCCCGCTTGCGACGTACGCCAAAAGTGCGGCATTGGCTCCGGGTAAAACTTCATATGCGATAGCGCGTTCTTGACAGTAGCGCACTAACACGCTTCCCGGATCGCTAATACCGGGCATTCCGGCATCGCTTAGATAGCCGACGTTTTCGTGAAAAACAGCCGAATCGATTTCGTTCAAAACGCTTTGTTCATTGTGTGAATGCATGGAGATAAAACGTTCGATTTGAAACGTAATGCGGTGTTTTTCGCTTAAAAGAGAGAGAAGTTTTTTCGTAATGCGGGTATCTTCGCAAAAAAGAGTTTTACATTCGGCAAGAAGTTTAAGGCTTCTTACCGAAATATCATCTAAGTTTCCTATGGGTGTAGGAATGAAATAGACCAATGTTTTATTCGAGAATTATTTTAAGTTATATTTTTTCTTAAATTTCTCAACGCGACCTGCGGCATCCACGATTTTCTCACTGCCCGTAAAGAAAGGGTGGCATGCACTACAAATGTCGATTTTGATCTCGGATTTATTCGAGAGCGTCTCAAAGCTGTTACCGCATGCGCAAGTAACGACACACGGTACGTATTCGGGATGAATATCTTTTTTCATAACGTTTTTCCTTGAATTGTTTATCATAAAAATAAAATCTGTTATTTGGCATGTTTTGCCAAAGGGTGCAAATTATAGCACAAAAGATTGATTATTTCAAGTCATGCCAAGATTTTCGAGACAGTCGCCGTGACTGCCGTTTCGCTTCTTAATATACTCGAGCATGAAAGACCCAAAATACGATGCGTGCTAAACATCGCTCGCTCTTTATCGCTAAAGCCGCCCTCGGGACCTACGACCAGCGTTTGGACGTTATCTTGCGCCGTGAGTTTCTGTTCGCTAAAATCGATAATCGTTGCTTCAGGATAGGCATTGAGAAACTCTTTTAACGTCGGAAGCGTTTCAAAACGCATCAAGCGGCTTCGTCCGCATTGTTGCGAAGAGTTAATGACGATTCGCTCCATGCGCTCAAAATCGAGCTTGAACTGTTTTTGCGAAAATTCGGCATAAAAAAACGTGATCTTTTCGACGCCCAATTCGTTTAACATCGGTAACGTTTTTTCAACGATTTTCGGATCGACGATACTCCATCCGACATGTAAAGATCGAGCGGAGAAAACGGGGGCGTACGTTTGGCGTAATAAGCGCAAAACCGCCTCTTTTTTTCCGATACTTTCGATAGCGTATTCGTACAAGATATTGTCGGAAGCATTGCGCCAAAAAAGCGTCGTTCCGATACCGATACGCCTAACTTTAAAAAGATGTTCGTACGCTTTCACGTCTACATGTAACGCTTCGTCGCCGGCATGTGGATGATACGTAAACTGCATTTTATCTGACCGTATAAAACAAAAGCGACGTTACGACGATTAAAATAGCGTCGATAAGGTACTTACGGATCGTGAGCGCTTTATAGCGGTTCAAGTCCATCTGTGCGATGCGCACTTTTTTATAGCTCTTATGGTTGCGAATTCCAAAGGCGACGATATAAAGCCAAACACCGATCATGACCCATACCGAAAGCGAAAATGCAAACTGGCGTACCGCCATCACGATCAATCCCGTAAAGAAAATCGCCGCTAAAACAATGTAATATTGCGGTGCCAACAGTTCGAGCCGTTTGGATAACGAAACAAATGAACGATCGCTTTTGAGCAAATAAAGATTCCCTCCGATCAACCCGACTAAAAGAACGATAAACAAAAGATGCAAGTCGGAAGAGAGTGCGATAAGTTCTTCCATGATGAAAATTCCTTCACAAAAAATAGTCTCAAATTTTACCCGTTTTAGTATAATATCCCGCATAAATCATAAGGTTTTCCCATGCCCGTTTTATACCAAGAAGCACTCAAAACAATTCAAACCGCCGTTGCGCCGTTACGAAAAACGCAAACGCTCTCTTTATTGAAGGCGATGCATCGCATTTCGGCGGCAAACGTACACGCCCACTTTGCCTTACCGAAATACCCGATGAGCCTCAAAGAAGGATACGGATTTATTCTCAAAGAACCGACGGACGATGCGTCGTGCATTCCTTGGAGCCAAACCGTCAGGCTCTCGACGGGCGATTTCGTTCCGGCGGGCATTAATGCCGTCGTTGCCGAAGAAGACGTCCATATCGATTACGAAACGAATCGTATGGTTTTAAATGCCAAACCTTCACTTTACCAAAATATTAAACACCAAGGCGAAGATATTGCCAAAGGCGAAATCCTGCTTCAACGTTTCGAGCGCATTAGTGCTTATAAGATTACCGCATTATCGTCGCAAGGCATTCATCGCATTAAAGTTTTAAAAAAACCCGTTATCGGCATCATTAGCATCGGAGAGGCTCTTGCAAACGGGCATGTCGCCAACTCAAACGCGATGAGCCTTGCGGGACGGATTATCGAGCTTGGCGGAGCGATCGAAGCGATGGTTGTTTGTCGGGAAAATACCGAAACGATTTTAGAACACGTGCACCGCCTAAGCTCGATGTGCGATTGCATCGTTACCACCGGAGCATTAAGCCATAAAGACGCTATGCGCGCACTGATCAATCAAAACGTTTTTGAAACGCTGTTCGATCGCGTCAAACTAACCCCTTCCCAGCCGAGCGCGCTTTCGCTTTTAAACGCAACGCCGATTTTGCATCTTCCGGGTTTACCGCTCTCGTGTATGCTCGGTTTTGAAATGCTAGGTGTTCCGCTTTTACGCCACTTGCAGCATTACACCTGTATGCTTCCCGATATGATTACGTGTATCAACCAAAAGCGTTTGACATGTAAGGCTTCAAGCATGAATGCCGTTCCCGGATTTAGCGACGGTAGGCATTTTCTTCATGCACCTTATTACGAAGCGGGACGTTTAAATATTTTGAGCGCGTGTAACGGTTATACGCTGATTGAAAATAAAGAGGTCATTGAAGAGGGAGAAGAGATCGCTTTTTTCTATTTTTAACACGAGGCTCGGGCAAAGC
>DFZK01000010.1:209095-381071 GCA_002382085.1 Sulfurospirillum sp. UBA4058
CGACCGACGCTTCTTTACATGTAAGTTTTTATCCTTACATGTAAAAGTCGTATCATCCGCCGGTTTCGTAAAAAGCGCGATTGGAGGTCTCGTTTTGGTCGTCTTCGCTCCACTTATTTTTTTCGGGCTTATTGCGCAGAACTTCTTTTAAAATCTCCGTAGCTTTTTCGATATTTCCGTGTTGTACGGCTTCTTTAATGCTCATTGCTTCATCAAAGTAAAGGCACGGTATCAACATACCTTCCGCCGTAAGTCGAATGCGATTGCAATCTTCGCAAAAATCGTGCTTATGCGGATCGATGATGCCGAAGACGTACCCGTCTTCCAGTTCAAAAAGATGTGCCGGACTCGGACCGGAGCGACCGATCGCTTTAAACGGGTATTTTTGGGCAATAATTTCTTGAACCTCTTGCGCGCTCAAGCCTTGAAGCTTCTCTTTGGCGTGCGTATTTTCCATATACTCGATATACCGAACGCTCATACCGCGTTCTTTGCAAAACTCTAAAATATCGACGACCTCGCCGTCGTTCACGCCTCGAATCGGAACCATATTGATTTTTACCTTAAGCCCGACTTTTAAGGCTTCTTCGATACCCGCTTTGACTTTACCCAAAACATCTTTTTGCGCCATCTTTGCCGCCACGTCGGCTTTAAGGCTGTCTAGCGAAACATTCACGCGCTGAAGTCCCGCATTTTTGAGTTTTAACGCTACGTCTTTGAGCAAGAATCCGTTGGTCGTCAAGGCAAGGTCGAGACCGCTTTTGTGGTGGTTAATCATCGCGATGAAACGGTCGAGATCGGCGCGCAAAAGCGGCTCTCCTCCCGTGATACGAATCTTGGTAATCCCCTCGTCTATCGCCGTTTTAATAAATAAAAAAAGGTCTTCAAAACACAATAAATTTTCTTTAGGTACCCAAGAAAAGGGCTTTTCCGGCATACAATACAAACACCGAAAATTACACCGTTCCGTCACCGAAACACGTAAATACGTTACTTCCCTTCCAAATCCGTCAATCAGCATCTTTTCCCCATTTGTTTAAATCCGAAGAAGTATTATACATAAAATGTCACTTTGAAGCTATTTATAAAATGTTTTCGCCTACAATACTAAAGTCTACCCTAATTTTTAAGGAGCAAGCACGATGCAAAAAATTGTTCCGACTTCCAAAGAACACGATGTTAAACTCGATGCCTTTTTAGTCTCTAAAACCGATACGAAGGGACATATTACCTATTGTAATCAACCCTTTTTGCAGATCGTCGGTGCGCAGGAGTCCGACCTTTTAGGTCAGCCCCATCGCATTATCCGCCATCCCGATATGCCCAAAATTATCTTTAAATATTTGTGGGAAAAGATTGCGCGTCAAGAAGAGATCTTTGCCTATATCAAAAATCTGAGCTTTGACGGAGGATATTATTGGGTTTACGCCAACGTTACGGCATCAACCGATTCCAATCGGCGCATCATCGGATACTATTCGATTCGACGCAAAGCCAATCCCAAAGCTTTGGAAATCATCAAACCTTTATACGAGAAGCTTCTTGCGTTGGAGAAAACGGGAGGTATCGATGCTTCTTCGGAGTATTTGACGCACTATTTACACGACAAAGGAGTTGATTATGACGCATTTTCAAACGCTCTTCAACGTTTATAAATTTCCCTTGGCAGGATTACTCGTCGTCTTAACGGCACTCAACTATTTTTATCCGATCCCAAGCGTCGTCGATTCGTCTCTTTTGATGACGGGTCTTGTCGTAGGATCGTTTTGGGGCAGCCAGAAAACGATGCAGTGCGATAGCGCGTTGTACGAAAAAACCTTGCATGTTATTCGCGAAGCCGCGCAAGGTAACTTAGAACCGCGTGTGGTTGAAGTCGATGCTAACAAACCGATGGGAAAAATCGCCTTGGAAATCAACGACCTTTTAGATCAAATCGAGGCGTTGATGCGGGAAACCAAAACTTCGATCGAATTGGCGGGCAGCGGAAAAACCTATCGCAATATTTTCAATGAAGGTTTTCGCGGTTTGTTCTCGGTGAACGCGCGTTATATCGCTTCGGGCGTTCAAGGTATTTTAGAAGGGCAAAAAGGTAAAGCCAAAGGTATGCTTTCTTCGGCTTTTGCGGATTTGGGCAATGGAAACAACGGCGTCGTGAGCATTCAAAAAGACTTAATATCGAGTATCGAAGAGATGGGTAAAATCACGCAAATTTCGAATGAAACGGCACAAAAATCAGACGAAAGCCTTCAAACCGTTACCGAATTATCGCAAGGCATTCAGGAGTTGTTGGAGCTTTTAAACAGTTCAAACGAAGCCATTACCTCGCTTAGCGCACGTACGTCCGAAATCTCCTCGGTCGTCAGCCTCATCAAAGATATTGCCGATCAAACCAACCTTTTAGCACTCAATGCCGCCATCGAAGCGGCGCGGGCCGGGGAACACGGCAGAGGTTTCGCCGTCGTCGCGGACGAAGTACGAAAACTCGCCGAACGTACGCAAAAAGCAACGCAAGAGATTGCTATGACGATTCAATCGCTTCAACAAGAGACCAACGGCATTTATGCCAACTCCGAACGCATCAGCGTTATTGCCGATACCAGCGGTGAAAACGTCGTTCATTTCGAAGAAGCGTTAAAAGCATTCAATCACGATGCCAACCGCACGGCGGATACGTCTTACCGTTTGGAAAATAAAATTTTTACGATTTTGGCAAAAATCGACCACATCGTCTATAAAACCAACGCCTATTCCGCCGTCCTCAACGAAAAAACGGATACGCATTTCGTCGATCACGAAAATTGTCGCTTGGGCAAATGGTACCTCAGCCCTTTTACTAAAGAACGTTTTAGTGCCACAAAATCGTACGCGGCATTGGAAGCACCGCACAAAACCGTTCATAACTGCGTTTTGAAAAATCTGGAAACGTTGCGCGAAACAAATAACCGTATGCAAAATATCGGAAGTTATATCGATCGGTTCAAGCAGATGGAAGAAGCGAGTGCAACGCTGTTTACGACCCTCGATGCGATGATCGAAGAGTGTGCGACGCAATGTCGGCATACCCAATCTTCCTAAACCGTAAAGTTTACATGTAAGGTTTTGCGAGGCTCTAAACCTTACATGTAACGCGTTAGATACCGTAAACTTTCTATTTGAGATTTGCCAATTTGAGTACCAAATCCACTTCGCCCACGCCGATACGCAAATCTTTGGCGATTTCCGCTTCACTTTTACCTTTGGCAAACAACGATAAAATCATCTTTTCGTTGGAACTGGAAGGAATGACCGAAGCAAAACTCATCTCTTTCGTGCGACTTTCGATGCGATCGATGCGCGCGCTTTGCTCGTCTCTAAAATGCTGCATAATTTTTTCGACGTCTTTGAGCGAAGCGACGACCGGAAGCAGGCTGTGTTGGACTTCTTGCTTCGCCTGATCGAGAATCCGCTTCTCCAACGCTTTAGGGTCGGCTTGTTCTTGAGCTTTCATCTCCGTAAGCGTTTTATTGAGCACATGGTTTTGGTAGTTCAGTTCTTCGATGCTTTTTTCGTAAATCAAAAGCTTTTTATTGACCTCGACGTCTCGAATGTAAACCATCAAAAAAATAATGACGATCAACGCCGCCAACGCAATAAACGCCAATGTCTCAATACTCATCGTCCAATCCTTTCATCTCTCGAATCATCGCTCTTTCGCATGAAGCCACGTACGTGTCCCATTCTCGCTCGTCTTCGTGATGCATCGTCGTGATTTTGGCAAGCGTGGGTGAGAGAGCTTGAAAAAAAAGCGGTGTGACGCGCTTAGGAAAGTTCGGAAGCGTAAAGCGTCCGTAATACGACTTTTCCGCTTTCAATACGGGAACGTCGCATTCAAAATACCCGTCGTAACCTACGGCATGAATCGTCGTTTTTCCCTCTAAAAAAAGGTGTAAAGGCTGCTCTTTCTGTTCTACCATACGCGTTAACACGTCAACCTTTCGATGCAACTCGATGATTAACGCCAACAAAACCGGATCGCTTTCTTGCACCTCTTTGCGCGTTTTCGAAGACTTCAGCCATGCGCCCAAAGTATCGTCGTTCAAAACGGAGAGTTCCTCGTATTCGTGCGTAAAACGTTGTTCTTCTTTATAGACGCCCTCTTCAAAAAAGAGCGTTAAGCACGCGTTGACCAAACGAATCGAATCCATGTTAAAACCTATCGATCAAGATACAGATAAAAAAGATAATGCCTAAATAACCGTTGAGCGTAAAAAAAGCACGGTCGATTTTCGTAAAATCGCGTACGACGATGCGATGTTCGAAAAAAAGCACCGTAGCGGAGAGCGCAACGCCGACGTAAGCAAAAAAGCCTAACGATGCACTCAGCGCAAATAAAAACCAAAAAAGTATCGTTTGAGCATGAAAAAGCCGCGAGATAAAAAAGGTCGCATCTTTACCGAAGCGCGAAGGAATCGAAAACAATCCGTTGGCTTTATCGTACTCCATATCTTGCAACGAATATAAAAGATCGAATCCCGCAACCCAATACATGACGCCGATCGAGAGTAAAATCGCCCAAAGCGGCGTCGCCTCTTGCACGGCAATTACGCCCGCAATCGGAGCAAGCCCCAAAGACATACCCAACACCAAGTGAGCATACGGAGAAAAACGTTTAAACAACGAATAACCGCCTAAGACGATCAAAATCGGCACGCTCAGCGCAAACGCCAGATCGTTAATGAGATAAGCGACTAAAATAAAAACACCTGCATTGATCGCGATAAACAGGAGAAGGTTGGAACTTCCGATGCGCCCGTCCACGCTCGGACGAGCGGCGGTTCTTGGATTGTATTTATCGATATCGCGATCGGCGTATCGATTGAACGCCATAGCAAAATTGCGCGCACTCACGGCGGCGGCGAGACCTAAAATCAATAATTTAAACCCGAACCACACCGTATCGTTTTGTGCTTTAGAGGCAACGATCATAGCCGTAAAAATAAACGGAAGGGCGAAGATAGAGTGTTTAAAGACGATCAAATCGCCGATGTCTTTCAGTTTTTGCCAAAACGATTGCACGCGAAACCTTTTTAGAGTAAGATGGTTCGATTTTACAACAAAACCCTTTAAAAGTGTTATAATTGCCCGTTATCAACCCTTCATATTAAAGAGATATTCGTGAAAACCGTCGCTATTTTAGGTCCGACCGCATCCGGTAAAACCGCCCTTGCCATTGCGCTTGCCAAACGTCATAACGCCTTAATCCTCTCGTTAGACTCTCTTAGCATCTATCGTTACATCGATATTGCTTCGGCAAAGCCGAGCATTCCGGAAAGAGAAGGCATTACCCATTTTGGAATCGACGTTTTGTTTCCCGACGAGCACTTTGACGTGACGATGTTTTTCGGACTCTATGAAGAGGTCAAAGCCTGCGCCGAAACGGAAGGAAAAAATCTGATTATCGTCGGAGGAACAAGCTTTTACCTCAAATCAATGATGGAAGGACTGAGCCTTAGACCCGAAGTATCAGACGCCGCTCAATCAAAAATCCGACACTTAATGCAAGATGTAACGTCCGCTTACGATCTCATACGATGCAGTGATCCTGCGTATGCTTCCAAAATCGCCTCGAACGATCGTTACCGAATCGAAAAATGGTTGGAAATTTTTATCGCGACGGCAGAGATACCCTCCGTCTATCTGGAACGCTCAAAACAAGCACCTCTCATCACGGAACTTGCTCTTTTCGAGATCGACGTTCCAAGAGACGTTCTCGCGCAAAAGATTGCTTTGCGTACGCAAACCATGTTTAAACAAGGCTTGGTCGACGAAGTTTTCGGTTTGGAAAAACGCTACGGTAGAGCACCTCAATGCATGAAAGCCATCGGCATTAAAGAGGTCTTGGACTACTTTGACGGGAACTTAAAACGTAACGATCTTGTCGAGCGCATCAGTTTCAATACGATTCATCTAGCCAAGCGCCAACGCACCTTCAACGCTTCACAATTTCCTTTACATGTCAAAGGCGATATTGAACATCTTTTCGATACGATTACACGATATTTTACTTCCGAAACAAGGTCTATTGTCGTATGAAAGTTATCGATCACAATTACATCAACGGCGCATTTACGCCTATTCGTTCTCATGAAAGCCTTATCCTTAAAAATCCGACGACCGAAGAAGCTATTGCACAAATTTATCTGAGCACGCCCCAAGCGATGGACGAAGCGATTAGCTGTGCCGCACGGACGTTTGAGACGTTCTCAAAGACGTCGATTGAGGAGAGAATGCACATTCTTGAGCGTCTTCACGATGCATTGAGTGAACGTGAAAGCGAGCTGATCGATTTAGCGGTATTGGAATTCGGTGCGACGATTACGACGACGAGACGACGAACAAAAAATGCGATTCGCCTCTTTTTGGACATTAAAGACGAGCTTCAAACCTACGATTTTATCCAACACGACGCTTCTTCTATTACCCTCAAAGAAGGGATCGGCGTTATCGGCGTCATTATCCCGTGGAATGCCAACCTTGCGCATCTTTGCGGCAATATCGCTCCGGCTATCGCCATGGGATGTACGTTGGTCATTAAACCGAGTGAGCTTAACGCACTTGAAACGCAAGCCTTTTTGGAATGCGTACACAAAGCCGACATTCCTAAAGGCGTTATCAACGTCGTTCAAGGAACGGGAGAGAGCGTCGGCGAAGCCTTAACCGCGCATCCGCTGATTAACGCCGTCTCGTTTATCGGAAGTACGAAAACGGGAAAGCGTATTTTTGAAAAGTGCGCCAAGAGCGTTAAGCGCATGACCTTAGAGCTCGGCGGAAAATCCCCGACGGTTCTTTTGGAAGACGCCTCTTTTGAAAAAGCCATTCCTCACGTTTTAAGCAGTGCTTATAGCAATAGCGGACAAGCCTGCCACGCCGGAAGCCGACTTTTAGTTCCTAAAACAAAACTTGCCGAAACGGAACGTTTGCTTCTCGAAGCCGTTGCACGCCTTCGTATCGGCGATCCTAAAGAAGAATCGACGCATATCGGACCGATGATTACGCAAACGCAATTTGACACCGTTCAGTCGTATATCCAAAGCGGTATCGATGCAAAAGCAAGGCTTTTATGCGGCGGGCTCGGAAGAGCGGAAGGGTTTGAACGCGGTTATTTTGTTAAGCCGACGATTTTTATTTGCGAAGACGAAAATCTCAAAATCGTTCAAGAAGAGATTTTCGGTCCGGTGTTATGCGTTCTGACGTATGAAAACGAAGACGAAGCCCAACGCATGGCAAACCACACGATTTTCGGTCTTTCGGCATACGTCTTTTCCGACGATGAGCAACGAGCGTTAGCGTTTGCCAAGCAGATACGAAGCGGAAGAGTCTTAATCAATACGGCAACGTCCAATGCTAAAACACCGCCGTTTGGAGGAATGAAGCAATCGGGTTTAGGTCGCATGGGAGGAAGATATTCGATGGACGCTTTTAGCGAGATAAAATCGATCCTTTTTTAAGGCAACAAATCAAGATTTTGTTGGCAAATGCTTTTCCACGAGCTTTGGTCGTTCACCGCGACGCATTGCGTAAAATAAGCTTTTGCTTTCTCGGTATTTTTCAGCTTCATGCTAAGCTCTCCCGCATGGTACAAGAGGCGTATTTTATCTTTAGGCGCAACATGAACGTTTAAGAGCGGTTCGACAATACTCAACGCCTCTTCGTTACGCTCTAAACGTTTTAAGGCGTCAATGTATAAAAGCTCCACGCTCGGCGTATATGCGGTCGTTTTGAATTGCGCTTGCATCTGCATAATAATCTTGGCGTATTGACTTAAAAGTAGATCGTTTTTAGCGTCGCTTGCCATTTTGACGATCTCGTAGTACAGATCGATCGTAGCGGCTTCGTTAGGGTACAAAATGCGGATACCTTCCGCCAACGAAGAAGCACCCTCTAAATCTTTCAATCCCGTATAAGCAAAAAAGAGATCTCGAAGCGTTGCCAAATCGATCTTTTGTCGAAGCGAAAACGTTAACGTTTTCAAATCCTCTTTAAATGCGATTGCCTCTTTGAAACGTCCCGTTTTGACTAAAGCTTGCACCTCTTTTTGCGTCCACTCGTAGCGTTTTTGAAGCGACGCATCTTTGAGATGCGCACCGGATATTTCTCGGGCGCGGTCGAAACGCGATTGGCGCATAAAACACTCAAAAAGCTTATCGTCGTGCGTACCGTCGCCTAGTTGTAGCTTATAGGTTTCGATTAAGTCGATCGTCGTTGGACATTCGCTCTTTTCCAACGCTTCCAACGCAAGAGACTTTGCCGCTTCGTAGACGAGCTCTTCGCCTTTAAGATCAAAGCGATCGGGAACTTTCGCCAATGCGTCTTGCATTCCTAAAACGTCTTGATAGCGTTTTTGTTTCATCAAAAGATTGGCTTTTTCCAAGAGGGCTTTTTGTCCGATTTCGTTATTGTACTTTTCGATCAATTTGTCGTAATAATTTTCCAATTTCGTTTCATTGTTTTCCGGACGTTTAAAGAAAAGTTCGTCCAAAGCTTCGTTGACGTCTTGAAGGTACTCGCCGTTTGTTTTATAGTCGCTTAGATACTCTTGGTAACGTCCGTATGCCGCTTCCGTCTCATTGGCTTTGGCATGCCAATCGCCGCTTTCTTTGAGCAGTAATTCGCGATTTTCCTCTTTTTTAGGCATATTCGCCAATAAAAGATCTGAGATCGACGACGCCAAATCGTATAACTTATGTTCGTATAAACGCTTTGCCAATTTATAGCTTGCCGCCGTATCTTTGAGTAAATACGCCGCATTGACGTTCAAGACTTTGAGCAAATACTCTTTCGCCTCTTTCAATTTACCGGCATCCATCTGATAATCGCTGAGTCGAATCGCCGCTTCGGAAGCGACATCGATGTCCTGTGCGCCGTAAAGAACGTCTAAGTAAAGCTTCATCGCTTTTTCTTTCTCTTTCTTGGCAAACAGATGATCGGCATAGAGTAAAATAGCTTTTTTCGTAAAAATATTATCGGGATGCTCGCTGACTAAGATATCTAAAAAGTAATTGGCGTCCGATTTGGAACCGCTTTTAAGATACGCTTTGGTCATCAGCATTAAGACTTCGGGTAAATTTTCATCACTCGTAAACTCTTTGCTCCAACGTTTGGCAATCTCGGCAATCGTCGTATCGTTAAAGCTCAGTTCCGCCGAATCTTCACTGCGCGCGCTTAAGATTTTATCCATAGAGCGCATTTGAAACAACTCGAGTTCACTGCGAAAAATCGAATTAGGAAAGGTATTTAACACACGCGTTACGTCTTTGACGACGCTTTCGTAATCGCCTTTTTCATACGCTTGTTTTATCTCTAAATAAAGGGTGATATCTTTACTTTGAGCGTACGAAATCGGCTTTCCGTTAAGGTCTAACGCCCCGACGTAAGGCATTTCTTGTTTGGAATAGGTGACGGGAAAATCAATAGCGTCGAGCGGTTTTTTTTGAACATATAACGGTTTTTCTTGAAAAAGGATCGTCCAATGCGTGTACCGTTTGAGCTTAGGCTTGCTCAATACCTCTTTCGTCTCGAACAAACTCTCTTCGACCGCGATTAATTTAGAATCGATCTTAGGCTCGATCGCGATATAAAAGGCACCCTCTTTTTCATAAAAATCAAGCTCGGCAAACTTCATTTTCTTCGGTTCGATCGGTTTATCGATCGCTCGTTCGATTTTGCATAAATAGCGTTTGTGTTCTAAGGCATCGGGAATCGTCTCACATGTAAAGGGCGACGCGTCGATCAGGTGCAAAATGGCATAATTAATTTTATTCTCTTTGCCGCTATTCAATACGATCTCTAAAGCAAAAAGTTGTGCCGATAAAATCCAAAGAAAGAAAATGTATTTCATGCCTACATTATAGCAAAATAAGGGGATTTTCTCCCCTCATCTAAAAGCCGCTGGAAGCGACGTAGTGTGTGATAACTTCTAAAAGCGGTTCTACAAAAGCAATCGAAAAGATCGTCACGATAGCGGCAAAACCTACGATAACTTTGAGCGACGTCGAAGCGTTGGTCGCATAGAGTCTCGCATCGATCGTGACCGGTTCGTGTAAGAACATGTAAACGACCAATTTCATGTAATAATAAACGGCAACGGCACTGTTAATCGCAATCACGATTGCCAAACCGATATACTCACTGTTTATCGCCGCGCTGATTAGATACAGTTTTCCCCAGAAAACCGAAAAAGGCGGCATACCCGCAAGCGCAAACATAAAAATACCCATAATCGTTGCCGTCATCGGCATAATTTTTACCAAGCCTGAAAACTTCGTATAGGGGTGTTGGTAACGTTCATCCCATAAATTCTCGCGATGTCTCACGATCCATAGCATCGTAAATGCACCCAAATTGGTAAAAAGAAAAAAGATCCAGTAGACAAATAATGCCGTATTGGCTTGCGTCGTTCCGATCAAAATCGCCGCCATCATAGAACCGGCATGTGAAATCGAACTAAACGCCAACATACGTTTCACGTCTTCTTGAACCAATGCCGTGATATTGGCTAAGGTCATCGTCAGTACCACGGCGGCGTATAGTACATACTCTAACCAGACTACGCCCGAAGCGACCAGCATTTCAAACAGACGCATCGCAACGACGAATCCGGCGATTTTCGGAACAATCGACATGTAACCGGCAAGCGGTGCGGAACTTCCCTCGTAAACGTCGGGCGTCCATGTATGCGAAGGAACCAAAGAGAGCTTAAAGCCAAGAGCCGCAACCATAAAAATCGTGGCGGCTAAAATACCGACTAAAGGCTGAAAATGACGCTCTTGTAATACCTGTTCGATCTGATGAATTTCGACGCTTCCGGTTAACGCATAGAAAATCAATGCAGACATACCGTAAAAACCCGCCGCTAATGCACCCATCGTAAAATACTTAATCGCCGCTTCAAACGCTTTGGCACGATTGTGAAGGGCGATAAGCGTATAAAGCGCAAGGCTTGAAGTTTCCAAGCCGATGAAAATTAAAATCAAGTTATCGCTCGTGACCATGCATTGAAAACCGACGATCATAAACATAAAAAGCGCATAGAATTCCGCCATTTTAAACTCTCTAAAATGACGATGACTCATGGAAAGCGGCAAGAAGAGCGCGGAAGCAACCAAAATAATGACTTGTGCAATCAGCGAAATACCGTCCACCAAAAGGACGTCGAAAAAGCCTCGCACGTCGCCTTTGTATCCGATAACCGCTCCGAAATCCAAGACGATAAACAAGATCGTAATCATCGTTAGGAAGCTACGATTAAGCCCTTTAACCGCCAAATCGACGCAAATCAACGCTAATGCGCCGATCGTCAAAATGGCCATAGGAAGAAGTGCTTGTAAGTTAAGCCCCGCTATATCGATTGAAATAGGCTCCAACATTAGTGATTTCCTCCTATCGTATTCGCTTTCATCAAGAGCTCTTTCGTTGTGTCTTGAAGTGCTTTTTGATCCATCAAAACCAACATTTTTTCAACGCTTGCATCGATGGTTGTCAAAATCGGCTTAGGATAAACGCCTAAAATCGCGACTAACGCGACTAAGGGGATCAGCGCGCTTAGCTCTTTGGCGTTTAAGTCTTTAAGCGTCTTGTTTTCGACATGTACGACTTCGCCGAAAAAAGACTTTTTATAGAGCACCAGCATATAAACGGCACCCAAGATAATGCCCGTTCCCGCCAAAAGCGTCATCACCCAATTGATACGGTAAAAACCCGCTAAAGAGAGAAATTCTCCGACAAAACCGACCGTCAAAGGAAGTCCGACCGAAGCCATCAGCATAATGCCGTAAATCGTCGCGAAGTTCGGCATAACGGAAGCTAAACCGCCGAAGTCTTTCATCATCTTCGTATGACGTCTATCGTAAATAACGCCCACTAACATAAATAACGCACCGCTCACGATACCGTGACTGAGCATTAAAAAAATCGAGCCCGTGATGCCCTCGCCGTTCATCGCAAAGGTTCCTAAAATCACGATACCCATATGCGAAATCGAACTGTACGCGATGACTTGTTTCATATCTTCTTGCGCGTAAGCGATCATCGCCGCATAAATAACCATAATAACACAAATGATCGCAACCGGAATCAAAAAATAGACCGATGCGTCCGGAAAGAGCGGCAGTGAAAAACGCACGAAACCGTAACTTCCCATTTTTAAAAGCACCGCCGCCAAGATGACCGAACCGATTGTCGGAGCTTGACCGTGAGCATACGGCAACCACGTATGAAACGGGAACATCGGTACTTTAATCGCAAATCCTATGAAAAAAGCTCCAAAAAGCCATAATTGCGCATCAAAGGGTACTTGTAAAGCGTACCAATCGGGCAAGGCGAAACTCCAAATACCCGTTGCATCGTGGTACAAATACCCCATATACAAAATACCCACCAACATTAACACCGAGCCTGAGAACGTATAAAGAAAAAATTTGATCGCCGCATACATACGATTGGCACTGCCCCACGCACCGATGATGTAGAGCATCGGAATTAAGGAGAGTTCCCAGAACGCATAAAACCATACGACGTCTAAAATAACGAAAACGCCGACCATCGTCATCTCTAAGAATAAAACGGTAATCACGAGATTTTTAATCTCTTTTTCAATACTCAATCCGATTAACGCGATCATCGTAATAAACGTCGATAAAATAATCAAAAAGAGCGAAATACCGTCGACGCCCAGATAGTAGTTCATACCGTAACTCGGTACGAAAGGAAAAAATTCGACGAATTGATACCCCGGATTGCTCGTATCAAACCCCATCCATAAAATTAAAGACAAAACAAACTCGATAGCACTCACGCAAATACCGTACGCGCGAATACTCTCTTTTACGACCAAAAAGCCTAAAAGTCCCGCCATTGCCGGGAAAAATACCAAAAGGGATAAAATATGCTCCATTACCTCACTCCTACATCATCGCGCTATAGATGATTGCAAACGCAAGGAGAACCAACATCCCTACGATCATCCATCGTAACATATCGGAAAGATTTCCGCTTTGAATCTTTCTCGCCTCTTGACCGCTCGAGTAAATACATTTCGCGATAATATCCACCGTAAAATCCACCACTTTCATATCGATTTTTTGCCATACGAACTTGGAAAGAACCGTAAACGGTTGCATAATGCAACGTTCGTATAATTTGGGAATGTAATATTGATTGCTTAGCAATCGATAGCACGCCTTTTCTTCCAACGATTTGGAAAAACCGCCTCGTTTGTATTTGTACACGGCAAAACCGATACCGCTTAGCGCAATTCCCAGCGTTGCGGCAATTAAAAGATACTCGGTTGCGTGCGGAATATGAATATGGTATTCGCTCACCAAGCGCGTAACGAACGCTTCAAACGTCGGCTCAAAAAAGCCGGCGACGATTGCCAACAACCCTAAGGGTAACAGGGCATAAATGACGAAAGGTTGTGCATCGTGAGGATGAATGCCGTATTTGACATGTTCTTTTTCGCCGAAGAAGACCAACATTACTAGACGAAAACTGTAAAATGCCGTTAATCCCGCACCGATAAACAACGCGAGCCACAAGCCGTAAGCCCCTTCGTTAAACGCAACTTCCAAAATTTTATCTTTAGAGAAAAAGCCCGCAAACGGATAAATACCCGCCAACGCGACCGAAGCGACGCTCATCAAAATTGCCGTCGCTTTCATAGAGCCGTAAAGCCCTCCCATCTTTTTGATGTTAAGTTCATCGTGCATCGCATGCATAACGTTACCGGCACCCAAGAAAAGCAACGATTTGAAAAAAGCGTGCGTCATCAAGTGAAACAGTGCAATCCAGTAAGCACCCAAACCCGCCGCAACGAACATATAACCGAGTTGCGAAAGCGTCGAATAGGCAATAATGCGCTTTAAGTCGTTATTAACAAGTGCCATCGAAGCCGCAAAAACGGCGACGAATGCGCCCAAAGAAGCAATCGCAAATCCTACATGCGGAATCAAGCTGTACAATTCACCGGCGCGAATCACCAAATAAACGCCCGCGGTAACCATCGTTGCGGCGTGAATCAACGCCGAAACGGGCGTAGGACCTTCCATAGCATCGGCAAGCCACGTATGAAGCGGGAATTGCGCCGATTTACCCATCGCACCGATAAACAAGAAAATGCCGATCGTGACGACGATGCCGACGGGAAGCTCTGGCGCGGCGGCAAAAACGTCGTCGTATTGAAACGATCCGACGTTCCAGTAAATTAAGAAAAGTCCCATTAACATTCCAAGATCGGCGATACGATTCATAATAAACGCTTCATTTGCCGCCCAAGAAGCCGAGTGTTTGTGATACCAAAAGCCGATCAGCAACCACGAACAAAGACCGACGCCTTCCCAACCGATAAAAAGTCCGACGAAGTTGTCGCTCATGACCAAAATCATCATCGAAAACACAAACGCGGAGAGGTATGAAAAGAAGCGATTAAAGCTTTTATCGTGATCCATGTAACCGATAGAGTAAATATGAACGATCGTCGAAACCAAGGTGACGGTTACCATCATGATGACCGAAACCTCATCAACGACGAATCCGAACGGTATCTCTAAATTGCCTGCGGCAATCCAATCCATCATGGTTACATGTAAAGGTCCGTACGTATTGACGTCGACGAGCAACACAAACGAGCAAATCATCGAAACGGCGATGAGCAAAGATGCGACGATTCCCGTAAACAACATTTTCGGACGTGCCGCAAAGAGCGCGACGAATAAAGAGCTAGCAAGCGGTGCAAAGAGTGCCGTATAAAGATAATTTTCCATGCTTTATCCTCTCATCATTTGCAAGCTGTTTAAATCAACCGAACCGTTGCGTTTATACCACAAGATTAAAAGCCCAAGACCGACGGCTACCTCGCTTGCCGCGACGGCAATGATAAAAAAAGCAAACATTTGACCGCTCAGATCACCGTAAAATTTAGAAACGGCGACAAAGCCTATATTTACGGCATTGAGTAAAATTTCCGTTGAAAAAAAGAGCATCAAGAGATTGGTTCGGCGCATCACGCCGACAAGCCCGATCGAAAATAAAATACCCGTCAAAACAAGGTAATGCGTTAATCCTATCATCGACTCTCCTTTACGTTTCCGAGCTCTTCGTCTTCTATGTTTAAATGTTCATCCATCTTTTTACTTGCCAAAACAATACCGGCAATCATCGCCACCAAGAGCATAATCGCCGCCAATTCGAATGGAATGAGGTATTTCGTAAATAAAACCAACCCGATCATTTGGACGTTACCGACATGTTCTACGGTCGGGAAGTTTGCCTGCACGCTCGAAGAAGCAAGCGGTGCGCACAGAATGATGACGATGAGGGCCGCACTCAAAACGAATAGCGTATATGCGATTTTTTTGGAACGCATCTTTTCGCTAACGTCTCTTGTCGTATCGAAAAACATCATACCGAACGCATACAACGCCATAATCGCGCCCGAATAAACAACGATCTGCACGACGCCTAAAAATTCGGCATCCAATAAAAAAAAGAATCCCGAAATAAAAATCATACCGCCCGCTAACGCACTCATGGCGTAAAGCGCGTTTTTGCTCATCACCACAATCGTAAACATGGCGATCGTCAGTGCGGCAAAAAGATAAAAAGCTATCACTTCATACATGCTAACCTCAATACGCTAATGGTGTTTGTTTGATGTTTTCATCGGCATTGGCACTTAATGCGCCGAAACCTTGAAACTCTTTTTGGTGTTTGGCTTTGAACGTATCCAAAGGCGTTAACATATCCTCTTTTAATCCGAAATGCGCACGTTGTTCGCCGGCATTTTCATACTCCGCTCCGTGAACGATCGCCAGTTCGGGACAAACCTCCGCACAATAACCGCAAAAGATACAACGTCCGAAATTGATGCTGTATTCGCTCACGACTTTACGACTTTTTTCATCCACGTGCGTGTCCATACGAATACAATTAGAAATACAGATTTTTTCGCACAATCCGCATCCGATACAACGCTCGCTCCCGCTTTCAAACAAGCGCAATAAACGATGAATGGCGCGATATCTTGGACTCATCTCGATTTTTTCCAAGGGATATTGCAAGGTATGAATATCAAAACGAATCATCTCTCGTAAAACAATCCAAAGACCGACGAAAAGCTCACCCTTGATCGTTCGCTTGACAAAACGCTTAAACGCTTGCCAACCGTCGGTAGGCGTCGCTTCGGTATTCAAAAAAATATACGCGGAGCCGATGTCTCTACGTTTAAAATCTTTTAATTCCATCATCGCCTCCTAAAGTAGCGCAAAGCCGGTAATCAGAATATTGACGACCGATAAAGGCATCAATACTTTCCAGCATACCCACATCAATTGATCGGGTCGCACATGCGGCCATGCGGCTCTTACCCACAAAAACAGAAAAATCCAAAACGAAACTTTAAGCAGCATCATAAGACCGCCGGGGATAAACCAAAATGCATTGTAGCCGCCCATAAAAAGGATACTGACCAATACCGAAATCGTAATCATATTGGCATATTCGCCGATAAAAAAGAGCCCCCATCGCATACCCGAATATTCCGTCGCATATCCGGCGACGATTTCGGCTTCAAACTCGACCGTATCGAAAGGTGCACGGTTGGTCTCCATAAAACCCGCAATCGCAAAGAGCACAAACGCCAACGGTTGTTTCCAAATGAGCCAATCGCCGATGCCGCCCGTTTGGGCATCGTTAATATCGATTAGGGAAAGCGAACCTATCATCATAATCGGAGCTAAAACGGAGAGTCCGCTAACCACTTCGAACGACAACATTTGAACCACGGCACGTGCCGCACCCAAAAGCGACCATTTATTGGCACTGCTCATACCCGCAAGCAAAGGCCCGTAAATGCCCACCGACGCTACGCCCATCACGTAAAGAAGTGCCACGTTGATGTCGGAGATAATCGGATGAATCGTGTATCCAAAAAGCGTGAATTCCGGGAAATAAGGAACCGCCGCCATCGCTACAAATGCCGTCGTCGCGGCAATGACCGGAGCGATCATAAAGATCGGTTTAACGGCATTTTGAGGAATGATGTCCTCTTTCGTAAAAAGCTTAATGCCGTCCGCCGCCAATTGCAACAAACCGTAAGGTCCAACGTGCATCGGTCCAAGACGGCGTTGCATAAATGCCAAGACTTTACGTTCGATAAACGTCGCAAAACCTGCCAATGCCGCAATCACGGCAACGACGATTACCGCTTTTACGACGGTTTCAATCACCACGGCCGTATCAAACATGATTCACTCCTTTGATGGTTACGTCGGCAAATCGATACCCCGTTTTGAAAAACGGCGTCGTATCGATTTTCGTATCAAAACTCGGCAAATACGGGATCATTCCGCCGAGTGTTTTATCTTCT
The DNA here is from genome assembly GCA_002382085.1 of Sulfurospirillum sp. UBA4058. Lineage (GTDB taxonomy): Bacteria > Campylobacterota > Campylobacteria > Campylobacterales > Sulfurospirillaceae > Sulfurospirillum. The sequence continues at coordinate 226,497 of DFZK01000010.1, forward strand.
TTAACGGCGATCACCAAGCGATCGCCCTCCTTGCTTTCCACAATAACCGTATCGTTATCGTTGAGATTTTTTGCTTCCAAAAACGCCCTCGAAGCGTATAAAGCTCCCGCTTCGTTCAGTTGGTGCGCTCGGTTCGTAAAAGCACTAAATTGGTGTACCGGATTGGCGGCATACACATAATCGCTTTCGTTACATGTAACGTTTGCCATCGGCTCAACGTCGTCTTTACATGTAACATTTTCCGTCGTTAAAAGATACCCTCTTTTTTCCGTTCCGTCGTTTTCAAAATGATTGGGTAAATCATCGAATTTTTCGGATTTAAAGCCTTTTTCAATCGGTAAGTGCGGCGTATAGTCGATCGTCCATTGCGCTTCCAAGCCTAAAGCGTTAGCAATATCGTTCAAACAATACCCTTTAAACAAAAGTGCGGCATTGGTCGGAACGACGCGTTTGTTCATTGACGTTAACGTCCCTTCTTGTTGATTCAAAGCCGGCATCGCCAAATCGCCTTTTCCTAAAGCACTCAACGTGAAATCGCCTTTGACGTTGTAACCGAGTGCAAAATCGCCTTTTTCGTCATCAAGTTCACACGTTAAAGCAATGCCCAAAGTATTGGTGCGGGAAGGAACAAGTAAGACGTCAAACGGCGTTAATCGCTCAATTAATCCGAGCAATGCGGCAATATTTTTTGCGCGAGGATGCGTGTAAAGATCCGCTCCCGCAATCAAGCTAAAACGATCTTTTTTATCCAAAAGTTTCTGAACCGTCTCAATCAAGTCGCTTTGCGCGCCGATCATGGCGACCAAGGCGTTGGTATCGACTTCGATCTCTTTTTCGATCGTTTTCGTAACGCTTTTGACGACCTCTTTTTCTTCGCCGCTCTCTTCGTCTTTCACAAGCTCTTTGATCTCTTCTTTGACGCTTTCTTGAACTTTTCGTTTTTCGATCGTATGGAAAGAGGCTAAATAGGTTTTTAAACTCTCTGGCATGGCTTCTTTATCGCCGAAAAGATCGAGTAAAAGATACGCAATTGTCTCTTCCGAACCGATTGTGTGGGTAATACTGACAAGATTTTTAGAGTAATTTTCAACAATCGGATCGAAAATCGGGTGAAAGTAAAGCCCCGCTCCTTTGTTCATGACAAGAGCATTATTCATCGCATAACCTGCGTTAGGACTGTCGGTTTTAATCGCACCGCCGAAACTGACGACGAAATTACTCGCTTTGACTTTATCTAAATCGCCGCTATAAAGACTTTGTCCCGACGTATGCGTATAGGCTTTGAGAAAGTCTTGATATGCTTTGGCGTCTTGGTTCACAAGCTTATAGCCGTATTTTTCTTTGATTTTTTGTAAAATCAACGCTTCTTCGTTGGTCATATAACTGTCAAACACGATCGTATCGACTTTGGTTTTTAGAAGCTCAACGGCTTTGGCAAACGCCGCTTCGTCTTTTCCCTCAACCTCGTTTTGAAAATCAAACCCGTAGCGTGCCGCCGCATGTAACGGTGCATAGTTGTGCTCGCTGCTTACGCGGTAAATTTTCGGTTCCGAATTTTGAATGCCGGTATGTTTGACGTCGTAATACAATAGCGAACAATCCGAACTGTGTGGGTTCGCCGCAGGAATTTTTTTCAGCTCCCACGCATTGGAAGTGTATTGAAAATCCGTTCCGACCAAAGCACCCACGGGACAAACCGCCGTACATTCGCCGCACTGCGTGCACTCCAAACTTTCCGCACCGCTCGCAACGCCGATAATGGATTTTTGCAGTTTGTTCCACATCGCGTAGGCATCTTTTTCGGTTTTATCTTTCCATGCCTTATCCAGCTCCGCACCGCCTCTTGGCGTCGTTTTCAACGCCGATTCGCCGATCATGTCTTTACAGACGGTCACACAGCGCTCGCATACGATACACAATGAAGCGTCGTAATGAATCTTACCCCAGTTTTTGGTCGGTCGATGCGTATCGGCAATACAATGGCGTTGGCTATCGACGCCCATATGCAAGGTATAATTTTGCAATTCACATTCGCCGCTTTGATCGCACACGCCGCACTCGAGAGGATGGTTAATATCGTAAATCTCCATGATCGCGCGACGCTCTTTTTCGATCTCTTCGCTGGCGGTCACAACTTGCATGCCCTCTTTGGCTCTGGCGTTGCAACTGTATGCCCGTTTACCGTCGATATCGACCAAGCATAAACGACATGCAAGCGTAGGGGAACATCCCGTCACATAACACAAAGCGGGAATAAAAATCCCGTTTCGGCGCGCGACACCTAAAACATACTCTCCCTCTTGGGCTTTGCACTCTTTTCCGTCAATCGTAATGACTACTTCGCTCATGGCACTCTCACTTCACTATTTTTGTTACATGGTAAGGATAAGCGTTGTTCGCTTTTGCTAAAGGCAATAACGCAATGACGCCTTTAAGACGATCGTCGCGCACGAAAACGCGAGGATACGTTTCGCGTTCAAAAACGATATGAATCGCATCGTCATGTTGAACTTTGGCAGCCGCTTGAAATTGAGAAGAACCGATTAAAAAACGCTCTTCCCTCGGATCGATGCACGGACATTCGTAGACGACGACGCCGTCAAAACTGGCAATATCTTCCACCGCTTCGACCATCGTCTCTTCCGCGGCGATCCAATCGTGCTGCGTTGCACCCGAAATTTGAAGCTTCATCGACGTATGTCGAGCGATCAGCCCCGCAAAACGTGCGATCTGTTCGGCTCTAGGATGGTATAAAAGATCTTCTCCCAAAATCAGAACACCCTTTGAAAGGTCGGTACATAATGTTTCGATCTCTTCAATTTCTTCTTCGCCGATGTTACTCTCGGCACTGACATAACCGTCGTCTAAAGTTGAAAAATAGCTTCGATACGTTTCAGGAAGGCTACTTTTAGCTAAAAAACTTTTGGCAAGTAACGCTAAAACGCCCTCTTCCGAACCGACTTCGTAACGGCTAAAAAACGTACTTTTCGGACTTAAAATCGGATCTTCCATCGTAAAAAGATAGATCAATTTTGCACCCGAATCGACGCATGCGGCAATCTCCTCGGCTAAAGCAAGATTGTGACGCGAAGGCAAAGAACCGATCACTACAATAATATCGCAACCTTTACATGTCGTCGTAAAACGGGATAAATCGCTTTGCCCTAAAGCGCTTAAAAATGCTCTATTCACCGTTGGCAACCTTGATTTTTTTGACGACGATCGTCCAATCGGTCTCATTAAATTTTAACGAATTTAAAAGCGTCCAACCTGCTTCTTTAATCACGTCGGCACTTTTTTGTATCGCAGAAAAATCGCCGATTTCAAACATGAAGATAGACACTTCGCCTTCGCTCGTTTCATCGATAATTTCGAGCATTCGCCCGTAAAAATCATCTCCTAAATGACGTAAATCGTAACGTTGCATTCTCTCTCCTATCTGTCGATTTCGCCGAAGACGATATTGGCATTACCGATAATCGCCACCACGTCCGCTAAATACTCGCCGACTAACATCTCTTGCAAGAGTGCCGTATGGAAAAAGCTCGGTGCGCGAAGTTTTAAACGGTACGGATACGGATCGCCTTGAGAATTGATATAAAAGCCAAGCTCCCCTTTGGGCGATTCGGTCGGCACGTACACTTCTCCTACCGGCGGTTTCATGCCCTGCGTTACCAAAACAAAATGTTGCATCAATGAATAATTCTGCGTCATAATTTGCTCTTTAGGAGCTGAAACGTACTGCGGCGCATGCGCGATAATTTCCGGTGCGGTTTCGTCGTACATCGGCATCAATTGCTTTAAGATACGGATACTTTGACGCATCTCTTCCATATGCAATTTATACCTTCCGTAGCTATCGCATGTCGTACTAACGGGGACGTCGAAGTCCACTTCGTCGTATAATTCGTAAGGCTCTTCTTTTCGGATATCCCATGCAATGCCGCTTCCGCGAAGCATCGGACCGGAACAGCCCCAACTTTGTGCTTGTTCGGGCGTCACGATACCGACACCCTCCAAACGCATTTTCCAAATACGATTTTGGTCCAATAAACCTTCGTAATCTTCAATATCGTAAGGTAAACGGTTCACGTAGGCATTGAGCTTTTCGAGCCAACCCTTAGGCAAGTCAAGCGGTACGCCGCCGATACGAACGGACGAATGCGTTAAACGTGCTCCGCAATAATCCTCAATCAAATCAAGCGCATACTCTCTTTCCCTAAACGCATACAAGAAAATCGTCATCGCTCCGACGTCTAGGGCATGCGTCGCAAGCCAAAACAAGTGCGAAGTAATACGGTTAAGTTCTAAAAGCAACATACGAATAACTTTTGCGCGTCTTGGCACTTCCAAACCGATCAGTGTTTCGACTGCCAAGGCAAAACCGTAATTATTGGACGTCGCCGCGATGTAATCCATACGATCCGTCGTCGGTAAGAATTCGTTATAAATCATATTTTCCGCCATCTTTTCCATACCGCGGTGCAGATAGCCGATGTCGGGGGTGGCTTTAGAGACTTTCTCGCCGTCCAATTCCAAAATTAAACGCAACTGCCCGTGCGCACTCGGATGTTGCGGACCGAAGTTAACGATCATATGATTGTCTTCGCGTTCAAACGCGATGTTCTCGAAAAAAGGCTTTAAACGATTGACCTTTTGCATAGTTAGGGCCTCTCTTTCACGAGTTTACTTTCGCTTTTTTTAAGCGTTTTTACAATCGTCACGCCGCCCTCTTCTTGGTAGTCGTGAAACGTTTTTTCAAGGCTCGGTTCGGCACCGAAAGGAACTTCGTGTCCCAAACGCGCGAAACGATACGTATCGTTTTCGTCTACGCGAGCACTATCACGCTCTTCAGGTCCGATAATATCACGATACTCTTTCCCGAAAATTTTATCGATTTCATACCAACGCGCCGCTTCATCGCCGTGTAAAGGATAGGTTTTTAAAAGCGGGTGTCCAAACCAATCGTCGGGCATTAAAAGACGTTTCATATACGGATGTCCGCTGATAGAGATACCGAACATGTCATACATCTCACGTTCCGCCCAGTCGGCACTTTTGTAAACGCCGTAAACGCTTTGAAGCACCTCTTTTGCATGAATGAAACACTTGACGCGAAGACGTTTACGTTTTGAAGTCGAAAGCAGTTGGTAAAACAATTCGAATTCATTGCTTTTAGCCAACCAATCGATCGCACTGTGTTCGCTTAGCATGTTATAAGCACACGCCTCTTTCAAGGTCTGCAAGACCGCAACGTTATCTTTCGGATCGATATAAACGACCAATTGACCGCGTTGAATATACGCCTCTTTAATCTCGAATTTTGCTTGGAGCGTTGCAAGGTCTTTTGCAAATACCGCATCGCTTTCGACCGCTTCTTTGGGTATTTGCGGTGCTACGAAGTAGCGATCCGAATAGTAAGGTTTTTTTTGTACGTTTTGTTTATCGCTGTACGGTCTCATTACACTAACCTTTTGGGAGCTAATTTTCGCGATGCTTTTTCCGAGCGAATTTTCTTTTGCAACAACATCAAAGCATATTGAAGGGTTTCGGGACGCGGTGCACATCCGGGTAAATAAATATCGACCGGAACGATGCGATCGGCACCTTGAACGGTAGCGTACGTATTGAACATACCGCCCGTATTGGCACAACTGCCCATACTGATTACCCATTTGGGATCGGGCATTTGATCGTACAAACGACGCATAAACGGTGCGTGTTTTTTCGTCAGTGTTCCGGCAATAATCAAAACGTCCGACTGCCTCGGACTCGCCCTAAAAATTGTTCCGAAACGATCGAAATCGTAACGGCTTGCACCCGTTGCCATCATCTCAATCGCACAACAAGCAAGTCCGTACGTAAGCGGCCAAAGCGAGTTACTGCGTCCCCACTGTACCAGTTTATCAACCGTCGTTAAGGCAACGGGAAGACCTGCTTCTTGAAGGTAATTTATTTTATGCTGTGCCATTCAAGTGCTCCTTTTTTCCATGCATAGACAAATCCGATCGTTAAAATAACGACGAAAAGAATCATTTCGACAAATCCGAACATTCCTAAAACCTTAAAGTCGACTGCCCACGGAAACATAAAAATAATTTCCACGTCAAACAAAATAAAAAGCACGGCAAAAAGGTAAAAATGCGCCGAGATTTTATTGGGCTGTTTGGTGACCTCAGGGCCGCATTCGTAAATCGTCAATTTCAATTTTTCCGTATCGAGACGTGCCATATTGCGACTGACGCGACGCGCTAAAACCGTAATGCCGTAAAAGACGACCGCACCGAAAACAAAGAGGAAAAACGCTCCGAAATAGGGATGCGCAAAATCCATATGGGTCATACCAAATCCTTCGATAATTTTTCAAAACAACGCTGTTGCCAAACTTACATGTAAGCTTCGCAATAGCACGTTTTAGGTGCCTTAACTCATAAAACCGACCGACTTCGTGTCGCCGAAAGCTCCTTTGGTTTCACGATCGATAGAGAGTTTAAAATCTTCGTAAGTAAAAAGCGGCTCTTTTTTAATCGCAACGCGCAAAGCCGTATTTTTGAGCACCACGCGAATTTGTCCGCCCGTCAACGAAAAAGTCGCCAACTTCTCGACATCAAAGCCCTCTTCATAAGGGGCATTGTCCGGCAAAAGTTTTTTCCATAACAAAACGCGTTGAGCAAAGTCGGGTTTTTCAAACGCGATTTTGTAATCAAAACGCCTTGAAAAAGCGGGATCAATCGTTTCCAAAAGATTGGTCGTTGCAATAAGTAGTCCGTCGAAACGCTCAATCTGCTCTAGAAAAATATTTTGCATTTGGTTATGCATTTTATCCGCACTTGCTCCGCTATCGGTGGAACGTGCACTTAAAAACTGATCGGCTTCGTTAAGAAGCAATAAAGGTTCGCTTTTCGTTTTTTTACATAATTCTTTATACGTATCAAAAATATTGCGTACGTTTTTCTCGCTCTCTCCGACGTATTTGGAGAGAATTTTTGAACAATCAAAACTCAAAACTCTTTTTTTCATCGATTTTGCCAAGGAGAGTGCCGTCATGGTTTTTCCCGTACCCGGAGGTCCGTATAAAATCACTTTGGCGTCGATGCCGCTACGTCGCTCTTTGATGCCCCACTCTCGCAACAGTTTTACGACGCTTTTATCGATCTGTTTGAGCAAATTATCGAGTACCTCTTTCGTTTTAGGATGCAAGATAACGTCGTCTAAATTGGTTTTAGGGTCGATCAACTCAAACAACTCTTGCTCGCCGATGAGCATATCCAGTTTAATCTTTTTACTTTTCTTCTCTTTGTTGGGATGCATAATTTTTTGCAAAATCTCTTCAGAAATGAAAAAGCTTCGCGTTACGCCGCCGAAAGTGCTCAGCATCTCGTCGTAATCGATGATCATATTTTCGATGAGCTTGGAACCCTCTTCCAATAACGAACGATTTTTGATCTTTTCGTAATCGTCCATACTAATCAGGCTAATCAGCGTATTCATATCACGTAAACTCTCAAATTCGCCCGCATACTCCTCTTTTAAAAGCGCTAAAAAAATCAACTGTTCTTTAGGGTTTAACTCATGCTCTTTAAAAATCGACTCGACGATAATGTCGTTTTGCGTTACTTTTAGGCGCTCGCTGATACGGCTTTCCAAAAGTTCCAATTTATTTTTGAGTCGCCCGAGACTCGGAGAACTCTCCGTCGCGCCGTGTTTGGTTTGCGTAAATTTTTGGTACAGTTCGATTCGGTAAAATTGATCTTTCAAATACTCAAGGTGATCGGCATAAGGCGTAACGTCAGGTAACACTACCTCCAGCGTTCCCTCTTCCAGCAACTTTAAAAAAGCGGAACTTAACGTAACACTGCTGTTTAAAAGCTCTAGATTCGAAACGTCGACGATCTTTGAGTTTAAAAAACTATTTTGAACGATCCATCCTTGTTCGATCAACTCTTTGACCACGGAAAGATGTTGCAAATGTGCATAATTTTTATCGCCGAACAGTTTAATCAAAATATCCGAAACAACGATGTCTACGTTACCTATAACGTACTCTTTCGTCATCATTTTTAAGAAATTTAATTCGTCGGAAGAACATTTTAAATGCTCATAAATTTGACAGGTTTGTACCTCTTTATTTTCAAGAAAATCAACCAAATACTGCAATGAATACCCTTTTGAGCCTATGAAAAAAGTATGCTACTTTTATCTAAGGTTTATATAATGACAAGATGATAATAAAATAACCCTTTGACGAGAAAGTTAATTTGGGTGTTTTCGTATAAATCCGCCGGCTGCGATTTTCTCTTTTAAGACGCGTTTCAAAACTTTTCCCGTTGCATTTTTAGGAAGTTCTTCTACGAAATAGATCTGTTTGGGAAGTTTAAAGTTTGCCAAGTGCGTTTTTAAGTAAGCTCGTAGTTCATTCTCCTTTAAGGTTATATCGTCTTTAGGCTGAATAAAAGCGATGACCTCTTCGTCTTTGGTTTCGTCTTTCAATCCGATCACCGCAACGGCATCCACGCCCTCAAATTTGTAAATCAACTCTTCAATTTCTCTTGGATAGATATTGATCCCTTTGGAAATGATCAAATCTTTTTTACGATCAACGATGTAAATAAATCCGTCATCGTCTTTTTTACCCAAATCGCCCGTTAAAAGCCATCCGTTCATAATCGTATCGTCGGTAGCGTCTGGATGGTTTAAATACCCTTGCATCACGCAATCGCCTTTAACCATAATTTCGCCGACCGCGCCGTTCTTAACTTCCAAACGCTCTTCGTTGACGATTTTGACTTCATAACCGGGAAGCGGTAAACCGACCGAAAGCGGCTTTTGACGGTCCAAACGATTGACGCACACCGCAGGCGAACATTCGCTGAGGCCGTAACCTTCTAAAAGTTTTGCTTTTTTAAATTTGGCGTTAAACTCGTTGAGCGATTGTTCGCTTAAAGGAGCACTTCCCGAGATAAAGATACGCACTTTATTAAACCACATAAAATACCACGGAATTTTTGCCTTTAAAAGTGCATTATAGAGCGTTGGAACGCCTAAGAAGATCGTCACTTGCTTGAGTAAGGTTTGCTTTAAAACTTTGGCAAACGGAAAGACGGAGCGAACGATGACGATTGAGGAGCACGTATACATCGGCAAAAGAACCATAATGGAGAGCGTAAACGAGTGAAACATCGGTAAAAAGACGATAAAACGATCTTTATCGGTAATCTGAAACGACTCCGCTCCGCCGATCGCGTTGGAGAAAATATTGCGGTATGACAGTTGCGCACCTTTAGGTTTCCCCGTCGTGCCCGAAGTATAGACGATACATGCGATATTGTCCAAAACGGGTCGTTTGGAAAGACGTTCCAACGCCTCCAAAGAGCTGTCGATTTCCGCAAAACTGTAATTACGCTCGTCCAAGCCGTCGTTTTTATCCGTCCAAACGATTTTTTCGATCTTTGTCGTATCCAAAAGGCTTTGCGTCTCTTTGGCATACGCCGAAGAGCAAACCAGCATTTTAGCACCGCAATCGTTTAAAATATACTCGAACTCTTCCTTTTTCAAAAACGTATTGAGAGGAACGGCAATCGCACCGATTTTGGTAATCGCAAATAAGGCGATGAGAAAATCCTCAGAGTTGCCGACGATCATGGCAACCCTGTCTTTGTGTTGAATCCCGCTAAATTCCAAAAAGCGCGAAAACGTATCGATGCTTTGTTTGAGCTTCAGGTACGAAATTTTGTGATCTTCGATAAAAATAGCCGTTTTTTTAGGCGCATTTTTCGCATTCGCTTCGATAATCTCGTAAAAATTTTGATACGTATACTGTAACATCGCTAAAACTTATACTTAAACGATGCCGTTAAAAGATGCGCCGACGAGTCGGTAAACGTTCCGTTGACCGTGCCGTTTGAAACGGTTCTCTCTTCTTTATCGTCATACAAATACGCTAGGCCGACGCTTGTTTTTTCATTGACTTTGTATTCGAAACCGATCGAATAAAGTTTGGCATCGGAATCGGGAAGCTCAAATCCTAAAGTTGAATCGGGCGTCGGGCTCTTGTCGATCGCAAAACCGAGCATCATTTTAAGATTATCGGTGCATTGATGCGTTAAACCGATACGATACGCGTTGGCATCTTTCCAATTTTTAGGCTTTGCCGTACCGAAAACCGCGTTAGCAATGCTATCGCCGTAATCAAAATCAAGCTCTTTATAACTTGACCAATAGGTTCGCTCAAACACAAACTCCAGCGTCGTTTTTTCATACGTATACGCCGTTGCCAACGCAAGCGAAGCCGGAAGCGGAATTTCGACCGAAGCGTTCGTACTAAAAGGAATGCGCGTCGCCATATCCGCAAGAGAATGCGTTAAAAGGTATCGGCTAACGTAACCGCTTGCATCGCCTTTAACCGTTAAGTCGACCTTAGAGCGATACGTCGCGGCAAAAGTGAGATCTTGAATCGGTTTATAACTCAATGCTAAATTGTAACCGAAGTCAATCGAATCACCCGTTAATTCTTGCGAATATACGGGATTTTGGATTGCTGCGACCTTACCGTCTGTGTAAACGCCCCTTAAGCCGAAACCGAGCGCAAATTGGTCATTGACTTTATAGCTTGCCGTCGGATTAATTTCGATGACTTTGAGCGTAAACTCTTCGGCGGTACGCATCTGATAAGCTTCGTTCCAACGCTTCGACAAGCCTGCCGGTGCCGTAATGGAAAGACCGTAACGCCAATTACCGACGCTTGGGGAAACATAATGCAAGTTAGGCATTAAAAAATTTTCTTCTTTCGAATCGCCGTCCGCATTACCGCTTGGCGTCGTTGATGCGGCATTATAGTTGACTTGCGGTAAATTAATATAGGTCAACGCGACTTCGGTATAAGCACCTTGCGCCATAAACGCCATGTTTGCGGGGTTATAATAACTCGCGTCCGCACCGTTTGCACTAGCGACGTATGCCGCGCTCAAAGAGACGGAATTGAGTGATTGCTCGGGGATGCGGTATCCGGAAGCAAGAAGGCTCGCCGCACTAAGGCTTAGAGTCGTAGCGATTCGTAAAGAGTGTGTCATGCATGTTCCTTAAGAGGTAATTTCATCAGACGATAAAGCATGGCAATTTCGTTTTCCCAAAGCGATTCGTCAATGGTTTCAAGCACCAAAGGTATATCATCCATCCGTGGATCGTTCATGATAAAGGCAAAGGGTTCTAGACCTAATTTACCTTTACCGAGGCTCTCATGGCGATCGACGCGCGTTCCAAGATCGGGCTTAGAATCGTTGAGATGCATTCCTTTGAGGTACTTAAATCCGACGATTGTAGCAAATTTTTCCATCGTTTCGCTATAACACTTCTCGGTTCGAATATCGTAACCCGACGTAAAAAGATGACACGTATCGATGCAAACGCCGACACGCTCTTTGTCGATCGAATGTTCCATCAAATAGCCTAAGTGTTCCATTTTGTAACCTAGATTGCTACCTTGCCCCGCCGTATTTTCTACGACCAACGTTACGGATTCGCTTTGACGCAATACGTCGTTCATTGCGGCACTGATGTATTCCAAACAGGCTTCTTCGGGAATTTGCTTTAAATGGCTTCCGGGGTGAAAATTAAGCTTATCGAGTCCCAAAGCTTCGCATCGCTTGACTTCGTCCAAAAATGCCTGCAACGATTTTTCACGCGCTTCGCGTTCCGGATGACCGAGATTGATCAAATAACTATCGTGAGGCAAGACGTGTTTGGGTAAAATTTCCGCTTTCTCCAATTCGCTTTTAAAGCGTAGAATTTCTTCTTTTGACAAGGCTTTGCCTTCCCATTGGCGTTGATTTTTCGTAAAAAGAGCAAAGGCTTTCGCTCCGATTTTGGCGGCGTTAATCGGTGCGTTAAAAACCCCGCCGCTGGCACTGACATGTGCGCCGACGTATTTCATTGAAAGTCCTTTAAGGTAGTGGTTTTAGGCGAAATAAAACGCCGTTTTTCGTATCTTTAAAAAGCACGGAATCGTGATCGATCGCATAAAAAATATCCGCCGAATCGAGTTTGAGGGATTGTTCAAAGCCCGAAGCGGTTTTTTTCAATTTTTCACCGTGGTAAATCGGCTCTTTATTGAGCAGTTCTTGCATCAATTCCGCGTAATGTTCTTGCATAAAAAACTGTCGGTTAAAGGCTAATTTGTCGAGGCATTTTCCTTCTAAACAGATATAGTCTCCCATCATTTCCAGATGAAACAGCACGTTACCCGCCGCAAAGATTTGAACGCTCGTGTAATGAGGACCTTTGTTGACAAACCCCGTATCGGAAAGCGCAATCGAAGGGTTTTTGACGGTAATCACGTACGCTTGAGAGTGATCAATCTCTTTTTTCACGGAACAACCGCTGAAGATGATCGCCGTCGTACAGATGATCGCCCACAGCCGTTTCATTTATGACACTCCTTACACAAACCTTTTAAAACGATACTTTTCACTTCCCCTTCAATTTTGCCCAAATCGACCTCCATACATGTAATTTGGCGACATTGTTCACAGATAAAATGCGCGTGCGTCGTACCGGTCAGTTCAAAATACCATTTACGATCGTCCGACTCAAATTTATGTACGATGCCCGCTTCCTCAAACAAAGCGATATTGCGGTAAAACGTCGCTTTATCCATCGAGGCATGCATCTTCTCTTTGATTTGTTCGTAACTCAGCGGGTGCGATGCCGCTTTGAGCACTTCCAAGATCAAAGAGCGTGCGGTCGTAAATTTAATATTATGGTCGTTACAAAGCGCTTGTATCTGCTCATTCATCTTCAACTCGCTTACATGTAAAAATTATCCCGAATGGTATCTAATTTTTAATTAGAGTTTTTGGATATCTCTCTTTTCACGGATCTTGCGAGAAGACTTTCGACGCTCTTTTAACGTAGGGCGTTAAGTCACGACTAAGTTGCAAAAGACTAAGATTCCACAAAATTTATGCAACTTAGTCGCAAAGGATCTCTTATGAAACGTTTCGTATTGCTCTTTGTCCTCTTTTTAGGTTCGCTTTTATGCGCCAAACCGACCGTTACGGTCAGCATCATCCCTCAAAAATACTTTGTCGAACAAATCGCCAAAGATTTTTTACACGTTAACGTGATGGTCACTCCGGGCTCAAGCCCTCATACTTACGAGCCTAAACCTTCCCAAATGAAAGAGTTGGCACAATCGGACGCTTATTTTAGTATCGGCGACGGCTTTGAAAAAGCATGGCTTCCGAAGTTCAAAAGCAGCAATCCTAAGCTGATGATGGTCGATACGGTTAAAGGTATCGAAAAAATTCCGATGGCGGAACATCACCACGAGGACGAAGGCAAAGAACATAAAGGTCATGCACATCACGACCATGATCACGAGCAGGGCGAACTCGATCCGCACGTTTGGCTTGATCCGATTTTGGTCAAAACTCAAGCACAAAATATCTATGAAGCTTTGGTAACGCTTTATCCCGAACAAAAAGCGCTCTTTACTCAAAACTACGAAGCCTTCATGACGTCGCTCGATGCGTTAGACGTTTCCATCCAACAAACCCTTGCCGATGTTAAAAATCGCAAATTTATCGTTTTCCATCCTTCTTTCGGTTATTTTGCCAAACATTACGGCTTAGAGCAAATCCCCGTTGAAGTCAGCGGTAAAGAGCCTAAACCGGCCGAACTTGCCAAAATCATCGACGAGGCAAAAGAAGAGGGTGCCAAAGTTGTTTTCGTTTCTCCTCAATTCTCTAAAAAAAGTGCCGAAACGATTGCCAAACAGATTAACGGAAAGACCTTAACCATCGATCCTTTGGCGTACGAATGGAAAGAAAATATGCTCTCTATCGCCAAAATCTTTCAATCAGAACTAAAATGATATAATGCTTTATGCATTACGACATCGAAATCAACAATCTTAGCTTTAATTATGAGGGTACGGACGTATTGGAGGGAATCAACCTCCGATACGCCAAAGAAGAGTTCTTGGCAATCATCGGTCCTAACGGCGGCGGAAAAAGCACGCTTTTAAAATTGATGATCGGCCTTTTAGAACCTTCGTGCGGCGAAGTGCTTCTCTTTGGACAAAAACCCTTACATGTAAGTTCTCAAATAGCCTATGTTCCGCAAGATACGATGGCAAATAAGGATTTCCCGATCAGCGTTTTAGACGTCGTTTTAATGGGCAGGCTCTCGCCTAAGAGTACCGGAAGGTATTCTAAAGAAGACAAACAAATCGCACGAAGCATGTTGGCACATGTCGGTATGAGCGATTTTGAAACCCATAAAATCCATGCGCTTTCAGGAGGTCAACGCCAGCGTGTTTTTATTGCACGCGCCCTTGCATGCGAAGCCAAAATTATCTTCTTAGATGAACCGACGGCTAGCATCGATACGGCAGGACAAATTGCCGTTTTCGAACTTCTCAAAGAGCTAAATCGTCATATCGGTATCGTTTTAATTAGTCATGACGTTAACGTCGCCTTAAATTATGCGACGAAAGTCGCACATGTCAATAAAACGCTCTACATGCACGACGTTCCGAGTGCACACGATTTTAAACTGTTTCAAAACCCAAAAGCCCACGTATGCGACATCGAACTGATTAGTGCGACACGATGCAACCACCTTCATCCAAAGCAAAACCTATGAGCGACATCCTTCACTTCGAATTCATGCAATACGCGCTTTACGCTGCGCTGATCGTAAGTTTTATCTGCGGCATTATCGGAACGCTGATCGTCATTAACCGTATGGTGTTTATTGCCGGAGGTATCGCGCACGGCTCTTACGGCGGAATCGGATTGGCACTCTTTTTAGGCATATCGCCGCTTTTAGGCGCTTCATTGTTTGCGCTGGTTTTAGGCGGTATTATGGCATACCTTACGCATCGAAACAATACGAGACTCGACTCTCTTATCGGTGTCTTATGGGCATTCGGTATGGCATTCGGTATTATTATGACCGATTTGACGCCGGGGTACAACGTCGATCTAATGAGTTATCTTTTCGGGGCTATTTTATCGGTCTCTTTAGAAGATCTTTACGGAATGGGATCCATCTTGGCACTTATTTTAGTGTTTGTTCTCGTTTTTTACCGCCAGTTGATTGCGATGAGTTTCGACGCCAAATTTGCCAAACTTCGCGGCGTCAATACCGAACTGCTTTACACCTTATTGATCTTAATCGTCGCGCTCAGCGTCGTGATGAGCATTCGTGCGGTCGGACTGATTTTGGTCATTGCCCTCTTAACGATTCCGCCTTACATCGCCGAAAAATTTACCGCTTCGATTGCCGGAATGATGACGCTTTCAAGTTTTTTGGCGCTCGTCTTCTGCGGTATAGGACTTTTGTTATCGTATCATTTCAATCTGAGTGCCGGTGCGTCCATTATCCTTGTCGCGACAAGCGTTTTTTTGCTTCAATTGCCTTTTAAAAAACGCTAGGTTTACTCCTACGCGTTTGATACCATGCAAACGCATACGAACCGACTTCGGCTATCAGCATTCCCGCAAGAATCAAACCCGCGCCGCATAGTTGAGAAAAGCTCAAAACTTCTGCAGCGAACCAATAGCCGAATGCACCCGCACTCACGGGCTCCATCGTAAAAATAATAGCGGTTTTCGCCGCGGTCGTAAAACGTTGCATCGCCGTTTGAACCCAAAATGCAAAAATCGTGGCGAATAGCACCGTGATCATCACCGCTTCGACGAACGTGTCGTTAACATGCGGAGGCGTAATGCTTCCTTCTTTCCATAAACCTCCGATGAGAGAGCATACGGCAACGGTTAAAAATTGAATGCTGACCAAAAGATAAACATTGTTTTTACGTGAAAGATGCCCCGTACACACGATATGCAAAGCAAACATAATGGCACATACGAACGCATAAATTTCACCCCATGAAAAACCGATCTCGCTCTTAAGCGTCAAGAGGTAAAGCCCGATTGCGGCGATAACCGCACCGGCGAGCGAAAAAAACGATGCCTTGTGTTTAAATAAAAGATACGATCCAAACGGAACGATAATGACGCTTAATCCCGTAATAAAACCGACCGTAGAAGAGTACGTATACGTTAACGCAAAAGTTTGAAACGCATAGCCTAAAAACATAAAAAGTCCGAGCAGTACGCCGGCTTTGACAACTTCGTAATTCAGGTATTTCCATTGCTTATACGAAATCAATCCCATTAAAAGTGCCGCCGAAAAGAATCGCCAAAACAAAAACGTGTAGACAGGCGTTTCGTCTACGGCCGTTTGGACGACGACAAAGGTACTTCCCCATGAAATGGCAACCAAAAGTAATAAAAAATCGGCTCCCGCTTCTTTCCATCGATAATGCATTAGACTTTTCCTTAATAACATGTAAAGGCGTTATTGTAGCATAAGCGATAGGAAAAAACGTGCCAAAATCCCGTCAATACTTGCTAAAAGGAAATATTTATTTAAATCTCTCAGAATAACATGCTATAATCCTAACTTAGTAAAATATTTTTATACTCATTTAATATTTTGGAGGTTTTTCTATGTTGCGTCTCCTAAGCTATTCATTCGGAACACTCCTTTTTCTCTCCTCAATCGCCTGTGCGCAAGAGCCCTCCGCCGAACACGGGGCACAACTTTTTAAACAATGCGCGGGATGCCACGGAGCCGACGGCCGCAATAAAGCTTTCGGCAAAAGCGGTATCATCGCAGGACAAAGTGCCGAAGATTTGATGGAGAGTATTAAATTTTACCGCGAAAGCGAATTCAAAGCACACGGTACATCGCTGGTGATGTCAAAACAAACCAAAAACATGAGTCCGCAAGATATTAGCGACGTTGCGCATTATATTTCGAAATTACCCAAATAAAATGTAAAGAGAGGCCTTTACCGATGAAAAGAACGACTTATTTTTGCCTATTGCTCGCATCTTTATTTCTGATTCCCTCTTCCTTGTCCGCAAGCACGGTAAAAGGTAAAATTTTTTATGCAAAAATTCTCAAACCCGTATGCGGCTTTAACGGTGACGTCATGGGTAAAAAACATACCGTCAGCGAATGGAAACAATTTTACGAAAACAATCAACTCTCCCTTGCCATAAAAGTGCTTTGCCCGCAAGCTCCCGATATTACGGAACAAAACGATCTTTTAAACCTCTACCACTTCCTCAGTTCGTTTGCAAGCGATAGCGGTAACGTGCCTTCGTGCAATTAAAAATCTTTGCATAGGGGCTTTATCTTACTTTTATATTCTATTGATACAATTATGGTTTGTGCGAGATATACGTAAAGAAAGGTTTGAATGAGCCAAGCAATTGTGCGTATGGAGAACGTCGATAAATACTACGGCGATTTTCATGTCCTAAAAAATATTAATTTTTCCGTTACCGAAGGTGAAATCGTCGTTATATGCGGTCCAAGCGGTAGCGGTAAATCAACCCTGATTCGTTGCATCAATAAACTTGAAGAGATTGATAGCGGCGATATTTTTGTCGACGGATTCGATCTTTACGATAAAAAAGTAAACATTAACCAAGTACGTGCCGAAACCGGCATGGTCTTTCAGCACTTCAATCTTTTTCCCCACTTAACCATTTTAGACAACATCACGATTGCACAACGTAAAGTAAAAGGTGCTTCAAAACACGAAGCAAATGAATTTTCCCTCAAATTATTGGAGCGTGTCGGACTGGTGCATAAAGCGCACGGATATCCCAACGAACTGAGCGGCGGACAGAAGCAAAGAGTTGCCATCGCAAGAACGCTCGCTATGAAACCTAAAATCATTCTTTTCGACGAACCGACTTCCGCACTCGATCCGGAAATGATCGGAGGCGTTTTGGACGTTATGCGAGAGTTAGCACATGAAAATTATACGATTATTTGCGTGACTCACGAAATGGGTTTTGCTAAAGAAGTCAGTGATCGCGTGATTTTTATGGATGAAGGGGTGATTATCGAAGAAGCAAGCCCTGAAGCATTTTTCGCAAATCCAAAAACCGAACGCGCTCAAAAATTTTTACAAGAAGTGCTTACACATTAATCATTAAAAAATCTATTCTTTAAGGAGAGTGTCAATGAAAAAAATTCTTGCCGCATTACTCGTAATGCTCGGACTTAATGCCATGGCTGACGATATCAACCTTTGGCAAAAATCAACCCTCAACTCCATCTTACAAAAAGGTGAATTAACCGTCGGTTTAGAGCCCGGTTATATGCCTTTCGAGATGAAAGATAAACAAGGCAATATTATCGGCTTTGACGTTGATTTGGCAAACGAAATGGCAAAAGCGATGGGCGTTAAACTGAAACTGGTTCCCACGGCATGGGACGGCATTATTGCAGGACTTCTTACGGGTAAATACGACATTATCATGTCCGGTATGACGATTACGCAAGAGAGAAATCTCAAAATTAATTTTGCAAACCCTTACATCAGCGTCGGACAAACGCTCCTTGCTCCCAAAAAACATGCGGGTAAGAAATGGAGCGATTTGGATAAACCCGAATACACCATCGTCACAAAAATCGGCGTAACCGGCGAAATTGCAACACGTAAAATGTTTAAAAAAGCTAAAATCAGAACCTTTGAAACCGAAGCAGATGCAGCACAAGAAGTGCTTAACGGCAATGCCGATGCTTTGGTATACGACAAACCGTACAATGCGATCTTCTTCGCTGAAAAAGGCGCAGGCAAACTCGTACATATGGATGAAGAGCTTACGTACGAACCTCTTGGCTTTGCGATTCGTAAAGGTGATCCTGATTTCTTGAACTGGCTCAATAATTTCCTTAACCAAACCCAACACGACGGTACGTACCAAAAAATTTACGATCGTTGGTTTAACGACTCTTCATGGCAAAAAAAGGTAATGTAACCAGTGGCAAAAGAGAAACAACCACTTCTACACAATAAAACATTCGGCCACATCGTGGCCGTTATGTTTTACGTCGCATTAGGATATCTCCTTTTTACGGCTGCTTCCAATATGAATTATATTTGGAAATGGACCAGTGTTCCCAAATATTTTGCTTATGAACAAACCGATACGATTACGTCTCCCATAGACGGTACGGTACGCTTGGGCAACAATGCTATGATCGTCCAAGGTACGAGCGATAGCAAAGAAGTCGTTATCGAACAAGGGTTTTCGTCAAAAGTCCAAGAAGGCGATCATATCTATGAAAACGACGTTATCGCATCGAAAACCTACCTCAAAGCCGGACCGCTGATCGAAGGTTTAATCGTAACGTTAGAAGTCTCGGCATTAGCCGCAATCCTCGCATTTGGCATCGGTGCACTTTTAGCATTTATGCGCATTTCTCATTTGCAGTTCCTGAAAGACATTGCTACGGTGTATATAGCCATTATACGGGGAACGCCTTTACTCGTACAAATTTTTATTTTTTATTTTATTATTGCGACGATTTTTGAACTGGAACGCTTTTTAGCGGGTGCCGTTTCGCTCGGCCTTTTCTTCGGTGCTTATATCGCGGAAGTCTTACGAGGAGCGATTCAATCAATCGATAAAGGTCAATACGAAGCGGCTAAATCGCTCGGTATGAACTACACGCAAACGATGGTTTATATTATTATGCCTCAAGCGTTAAAACGCGCTTTGCCTACATTGGTAGGAGAAATGATCGCACTCGTCAAAGATTCGTCTTTGGTTTCGGTTATCTCCATTACCGATTTGACCAAAGTCGGACGTGAAATCGTTGCCAACACCTTTTCGCCGTTTGAGACATGGCTGATCGTTGCGGCGGTCTATTTTACCATTACCTTTACGCTAACGGCACTCGGACACAAAATTGAATCTCGAATGAAAAAACAAGGCGGCATGTAAGCTTTTCAAGCTTGCATCACCGCATTGTTATACGCTATACGCTTCTAACTCTTGGTTTAAATCTTCCAAAATCTCTTTTTCACGCTGAGAAATATAATTTAAAATTTTTCTGCTCATAATACGATCGGGAAAGATACGCATACAGTAACGAAATGAGCCTTGATAGTCGATAATATTGATAATTTCGCCTTGCAAGTCAATCGTCTTATCTCCTTCGATCGTGATCGTAGCACTGTTAAGCTCAAACGTTACGCTGACGTTCGCACCGACAAAAATACCGTTATTTTCGCTGCTTACGACACCTAGACCGTTAATCGAAAGATCGTAGAGTCGTCCCGACGTTTGTAGATTATTGGAAGGTCGTAAGTAGACTTTTGCCAAAATATCGGGATGAACGCGAACAAACTCACGCTGAATAGCCGGCATATTCAAAAGATACGTAAAATTGCTCAGAACAATCGTATTGCTTTGAAAATCGCTCTCGATGATATCGGCTTTAAGATGTTTACTCAAATATTCGTTTTTGACGATAAACGCCTGTGCTTCCAGTTTCATCGCGATCTCTTGCAATCGATCGATCTTAAACGTAATGTTCTCACCGTCTATCGCGACAATCTCCGCTTCCGAACTAATCGGTACGCCTTTATAGAGATTTAAAAACGTAATTTTTTGCTGATTTCCTCGCATACGCTGAAACACTTCAACAATCGTGTTGCTCGGAGTAAACATAATATCTTGGCTAAATCCCGCATCGCAAACCTCACAAGGCTGACATGTCGTTTGCAAAGAGAGATCGCTTTGCATAGTATCGACAAAACGATTCACGTATCCGATCAACATTCCAAGTTGCGGACACTTGATATGTCGTTCGCTCAATTCGCCGTATTTTTCAAGAAGAAACAAAAAACTCCTCGTAACGACGAAACGTAGTTCACCGCCGTTCAAACGTAAATGTACCAAAAGATCTTGAGGAACTTCGTTGTCGCATTGAAGCAAGCTTCGATAGATCGATAAAGCCATACTCTTTGCTTCGGAATACGTGATATTCGTATCGCTATTTGCATAAAGGCATGCAAAGTAATCGCTAAAAACCGTTTCCAGCTCCTCATAAAACGGAGCAAGATTAATCAGAAAAAGTTCTTTTTCGTCTTCGGAAATACTATTTTTGTCCATGAGAGCGTTCCTCTTGTGGTAGATTTAGTGATTTTATCCTTCTGCATCAACAAGACGCGAAATATCTAAAACGACGTTGGTTCCTTCCTCTTTTTTAGAAAAAATACGCAGAGGAATTTTACATTCATCGCAATAGGCTTTTACGAGACTCAACCCTATGCCGTATCCCTCTTTACTCGTATCGGCTTGATAATAACGATCAAAAGCTAAAAATAGCTCCGCTTCGCTCATCCCGATTCCTTCATCCCGAATCGTTAATATTCCGTTATCAAATGCGACGGAAATCGGACGATTGTTTCTATTATATTTCACGGCATTATGCAATAAATTCGAAACGACTTTCCCCAATCCGTGTTTATCGGCATAAAGTCGAACATATACGTTTTCGGTTTGGATAACAACGTCTTGCGTCATCTCTTTTTGCTTTTCAATAATGCGGTTGAGCAAATCTTCCAAGATAAAATGCTCTTTGACCACCTCTTGTATCTCTTTTTTGATGTAGTAATCCACCTCTTTGTAAAGCGCATACAAGTCGTCGCTTGCCAATGCAATCCGCTCCAAACGCTTTTGCTTTTTCGGATCGTTTTCGTTTTCTCTGAGCATTTGCAAATTGGCTTTAATCACCGAAAGAGGAATATTTAGCTCATGCAACGTATCTTTGAGTAAAATATCCAAAAAACGATTAGTCTTCAAAAGCGTTGAGAGACAATACGTTACGGTCACATATCCGACGATACCCGCAAAGAGTATACTAAGCGCACCTATCCACATCCATGAATCGATCCATAAGCAGAGAATAAACGTAAAGCCCATCGAAACACATAAACTGATGCTCAAGCTTATCGCCGTTTTGAGGATAAATTTTCGATCGTTACTTCTCAAAACGATACCCGATTCCTCGAATATTGGAAATGCTCTCTTTGCCGAAAATTTTTTTGAGATTGTTGACGTAAACGCGAATCGATCCCTCGTTCATCTCTTCGCTACTGCTCCATAATCGCTCATGGATCATCTCTTTGGTCACCACATAGCCTCTTTCTTTTACCAAAAGGTACAGTAACTCAAAATCTTTAAGGTGTACGTCTAACTCTTCATCATCGCAAAAAAGACGTTTTCGAGCCAAGTTGAGTTTATAGTGTTCGTCGATAACGAGCCAATCGTCGACAATCCCCTTAGCACGCGTTAAAATAGCGCGAATGCGTAATAACAGTTCGCCCAAATCAAACGGCTTTTTGATATAATCGTCGCCGCCTAACGTAAAACCCTGTGTTAAGCTTTCTTGGTCATTTAACGAGGTTACGAAAATCGCGGGCGTTCTGTCTCCCGAAGCTCTCAACTCTCGTAAAAAATCAAACCCGTTCATTTCGGGAACTTTCACATCCAAAAGGTATAGATCAAACTTCTCTTCGTAACAACGTTTTAATGCCTCTTTACCGTTTTGAACCAAAACGCACGTATAATCGTTTTCGCTCAAGAAATCTTCAAGTGTATTGAGCAAAAGCGCGTTATCTTCTAAAATTAAAAGTTTATATGACATGAGCAATGCTCCACGCTAATGTTTCGTTTGCAAACATCGGAACGACGTTACCGTAACCGTGTGTTACTTTCATAGGCATTTTTTCTAAAACAACCTCTTTATAAAGGGCTTTATATCCGTAAACGGTTTGTGCATTGTTACTCACAAACGCTTGTAACGAAGCTAATGCGTTATGTTTGTCAAAGAGTTCCGTGAGTGCTTGCAATGCAATAGGAGCACTAAAAACACCTGCCGCACATCCGCAACACTCTTTCATGTGAATCGGATGCGGCGCAGAGTCGCTTCCGAACATCACTTTCGGATGCGCCGCAAGGCTTACATGTAAAAGAGCTTCCCTGTCTTCGTAACGCTTGGCAATCGGCTTACAGAAAAGATGCGGTTGAAGCATTCCTCCGGCAACGTCGTCTAGCGTGATCAGCAAATGATGCAGGGTTATCGTAGCATACAAATTTTCATAACGATCCAGAAGGGCTACGCTCTCTTGGGTCGTAATATGCTCCATAACGATCTTGAGTTTTGGGAACGCTTCGGCGAGGTTCTCGTAAATCGAGCAAAACTCTTTTTCACGATCCATTACGAAACCGTTCGTTTCTCCGTGAACGCATAAAATGAGTCCCAAATCGCTCATCGCTTCTAAAACGGGACGCAATAACTCAATATCCATGCTTGCCACACCACCCTCGGAATTAGTCGTAATGCCTGATGGATAGAGCTTTAATGCTTTGACATGTAAAGAAGCTTGCTCTAAAAAATCCCGCGTATAATCACTCCGAAAAAAAAGCGTCATTAAAGGATCGAAGCGATTTTGTCCGATTGCGCGTACGATACGTTCCTTGTAAGCAAGAACTGCTTCAATCGTCGTAATAGGAGGAACCAAATTAGGCATCACGATAGCTCCGGCAAAACCGTAAGCACTTAAGGGTGCTACGAGATTGAGCATTTCTTCGTCGCGTAAATGTAAATGCATGTCCAAAGGAGAGATCAGCGTATGGGTCATCGGAAAGTCCCTTTTTTGTTTTAATTATAGCAAAGCAAGCCCAAAATGTTATACTTCCATCAAAAATGTTAAGGCATCGCTATGGAATATCGCTACATCGGTAAAACCGGTTTGAGAGTGACCCCTATTTGTATGGGAACAATGAGTTTTGGAAGCTGGAGCGACAAAGCAGAATCCTTTAAAATCCTCGATACCGCTTACGATAGAGGCATCAACTTTTTTGATACCGCAGAGCTTTATCCTGTGCCTCCGCGCAGTGATTATGCAGGCGAAACCGAACGCATCATCTCCGAGTGGTTGGCAAGCAAACCGCGTGAGAGTATTATCTTGGCAACCAAAATGGCGGGTGCGGCAAACGGCTGGTTTGTACCGCCCATTCGCCACGGCTACACAGCGATCGATCGCTTTCACATTCAAAGAGCCGTTGAGGGAAGTTTAAAACGCCTCAAAACCGACTACATCGATCTTTATCAGGTTCATTGGCCCGATGAAGTCGTTCCGAAAGAAGAGTCAATGCGCGCACTCGATGAATTGGTCAAAAGCGGAAAAGTCCGATACATCGGAACATCAAATGATACGACCTATGGACTGACAAAATCCAATACCATCGCACAGTATGAGAAGCTTTCCCGTTTTGAGTCCATTCAAAATAACTTTTCACTGCTCAATCCACGCTTTTTGGATGAACTCTCCAACGCATGCCGCAAAGAAAAAGTCTCGCTTCTACCCTACTCTCCTATCGGTGGTGGTGTTTTAAGTGGCAAATATAATCAAGCGTTCATCGACCCTAAAACGCGTTTTGGCGAATACCTAAACGCAGGCGAGGCACGTCAAAGAGCAATGTACAACCGCTTCGTCAATGAAAAATCGCTTGCGGCAACAGCAAAATACATCGAAATCGCTCAAAAATACGGCATGAGTCCTGTAACACTTGCGGTTGCGTGGAGCATGCATTTTGACTTTGTCGCTTCTACCATCATTGGTGCACGTTACGCCAGCCAACTTGAAGAGAGTTTCAAAGCGTTTGAACTCAAACTCAGCGCTGAGATACTGCGTGAAATCGAGTTGGTTCAAAAAGAGATTTTGTACCCTTTGGGGTAAGTAACGAAGGCTTACATGTAAGGAAAAATCCTTACATGTAAAAAGGTTTAAGCCTTTGATTTGACGAATTCAGGATAAGCTTCCAAACCGCATTCTTCGACGTCAAGCCCGACGTATTCGTGTTCTTCGTCGCTTCGTAATCCCACGATTTTCTTGATACCTCTAAAAAGGAGATACGAAAGAGGAAAAACAAAAAGCCCTGTTAAAACAATCCCTTTAAGCTGTGTCATCAGTGAAAAATCGGCAAAAATCGCCACGGCAATCGTCCCCCAAATTCCGTTGACCAAATGCACCGATAACGCACCTACCGGATCGTCGATTTGGAGTTTATCGAAAAGCGGTACGGCGAACACGACCAATGCCCCGCCGATAGCACCGATGAGGATCGGCTCCCAAAGTCCCACAACGTCCGCACCGGCGGTAATCGCGACCAATCCGCCTAAAGCACCGTTTAAAATCATCGTAATATCCAACTTTTTGTACTGCATATAAACAATGCACGCCGCAACGATCGCTCCGGCAAGCCCTGCCGTATTGGTATTGACGATAATCAATCCTACTAAATCGGCCGCTTTCGTATCGGTCGCGATATGAAACGCGCTTCCGCCGTTAAAACCGAACCATCCGATCCAAAGCAACATCGCACCGAGTGTCACGAGCGGAATATTGGATGCCGGAATCGCTCGAACTTGTCCTTCCTTTCCGTAGCGACCTCTTCGTGCGCCCAAGACCAAGATACCCGCCAAAAGTGCCCAACCGCCTACGGAATGGATCACCGTACAACCGGCAAGATCGTGAACGTCGCTTAAAAAGCCGCCGCCCCAAATCGCATGTCCTACCATAGGATAGAGAAATCCGCTCATACAGACCGCAAAAATCATAAACGGAATGATGCGAATACGCTCGCTCACGCCACCGCTCATAATCGAAACGGTCTTACTCACAAATGCCATTTGAAAGAAAAAGTAGGCATATGCGCTGTACCCTTGCGTCGACACTCCCGAAAGGAAGAATCCGTCTCCGCCGAACATAACGTTATAGCCCCAGAGTAAAAAGACGAACGACGTAATGGCGTACAAAAGCACATTTCCCGTCAAAACCGCCGAAACGTTTTTACCGCGAACAAGCCCAGCTTCTAGCATCGCAAATCCGGGAACCATTAAAATAATTAAAACCGCCGTGAAAAGTAAAAAGAGAGTATCGATAATATACTGAAGATGCGAAAGTTCCATTACACGTGCCCTTAAATAAAATGTAATGGAGGATTGTACAAAAATGCGGAAAATCCGAGTGATTAAAATTTAATCACTCGGCACTCGTTTCTAGATAGCGTCCTCGTTTTCTTCGCCGGTTCGAATACGAATAATACGCTCAACTTCGCTTACAAATATCTTTCCATCGCCTATTTTACCGGTCTTTGCGGCTTCCGTAATCGTTGCAATAACCTTGTCTACATTTTCATCAGCTACAACGATATCTATTTTAATTTTAGGTAAAAAGTCTACCACGTACTCCGCACCTCTGTAAAGTTCGGAATGACCTTGCTGTCTGCCGTAACCTTTCACTTCATGTACGGTCATACCGGTTACTTCGATACTTCCTAAGGCATCTTTGACCTCTTCTAGTTTAAAAGGTTTAATAATTGCTTCGATCTTTTTCATCCTTATCTCTCCTCGTAACGTTCAAAATTGAGCTATTGTATCTTAAATTATTTTAAATACGCTTTGAGAATTTTTTGTGACTCAAGCGGCCTATCTTCTCTATCCGTCGCACTATTTTCCAGTTTTTTAACCGTTTCCATGCCTTCAACGACCTCTCCGAAAATCGTATGCCTGCCATTAAGATGGGGCGTCGGTACGGTCGTAATGAAAAATTGACTCCCGTTCGTATTGCGTCCGGCGTTTGCCATCGCTAAAATACCCGCTTTGTCAAAAACGACGTTCGGTTTAAATTCATCTTCAAATGCGTGTCCGTAAATCGATTGACCACCTCTTCCCGTTCCGGTCGGATCTCCGCCTTGAATCATAAAATTTTTGATAATACGATGAAAGACGATGCCGTCGTAGTAACCTTTTTTCACCAAACCCTCAAAATTTTCACACGCCTTTGGTGCAATTTCGGGTTTTAACGCAAAAACGATTTTACCTTGCGTCGTTTCAAAAACAACTTCATGCGCCGCCGAAGCTAACGTAAAAACCCCCAATAATGCCGAAATGACCAATGCTCTTACCGTCATAACGATTCTCCGATCAGTTTCGTATTGCGAAAACGATACATTTTATTTTTAACCTTTTCCAAAATTCCGACTTTGATTAACTGTTGAAACATATGAACTACCGTCGGCTTACTCACGCCGATATTATCGATAATGTCCTGATACGAACCGTTGAAAATTTTATTTTCGTCTAAATGATTAATGATGTAACGTAAAATTTCGATTTTTTTACCTCCGATCAACGCCGCAAGCCCTTCAATAATAAAGGCACATCCTTGCAACTCTTTATTATGAAGTTTCGGTAACATCGTGGTGTAAATATTGCTAATCAAATCTTTGACGTTAATCGGCTTCATAATAAAACCGTCGACTTTAAGTGCAATCGCTTCGATCAAATACTCCGTCTCCGTAAATGCCGTCGTGATAATCGCCGGAATATCGCGTTGGTGTTCATTTTTGAGCTTTTTCAGCATCTCGATACCGTTCATCTCCGGCATTAAAATATCGGTCACGATAATGTCGATCTCTTTTTCAAGGGCAATTTTTAGCCCTTCCGCTCCGTTGTTTGCCAAATAGACTTCTTTGACAAAATCTTTTAAAATCATTTGCGTTTGCGTCTGTACCGATTTTTCATCTTCGACGTACAAGACGACGCAATCTTTTAACCCGTTAAAATCCATTTATGACTCCTCTTGTTTATCTAAAGGGATGACGATCGTAATCATCGCGCACTGTTCGTAATGGTGCCCATTATGAAACGTATAAGCGACATTCGCCCCGTTGATGGTTCCTTGCATCTGTTTTTCGATAATTTGTTTTGACATGTAAAGCCCGATTCCCGTTCCCGAAGATTTGTGTTTGGTCGTAAAATAAGGCTCGAACATCCGATCCAAGACTTCGTCGCAGATACCTCCGCCGTTATCAATCACGCTGATAAGCGCATTATCGCCCTCTTTGCTTATGGAGACTTCAATCAATTTTGTAGCGATCCCTCGCTCTTCCAAAGCATCTTTGGCATTAGAGAGTAAATTCATCATCACTTGCGAAAATTCGTTCGGATAACCTCGAACTTCAACGCCCGTACTATTGCTTAGCAACATGGTGATACCCGCTTTTTCGTAATACTCTTTCACGAGATTAATGCTGTACTGAACGATCGTTTTGACGCTAAAACGCTCTTCGTTGTGGTTCGGTTTAAAAAAATTACGAAAATCGTCGATCGTCTGCGACATCAACGAAGCCAATTCGATGCCCTCTTTAACCTGTTTGTCGATAAACTCGTCGCTTAGTTCAAGTCCCGCCATTCGCTTCATCTGAAAACTTTGAACCACCAACACGATCGCATTGAGCGGTTGTCGCCATTGATGCGCGATATTACCGATCATTTCACCCATAGAAGCCAGCCTTGATTGACGAAACATAATTTGGTCTTTCTTACGGCTTTGCTCGACTTCGTACTGGACTTTTAATTCCAAATCGCGATTGAGTTGTTGAAGTTCTTGCGTCTTTTCATCGACCATCTTGGCAAGTTTCGTATGCAATAAACGAATATTTTGAAGCAATACGATGGCAAGTAAGGCGGCAAAAGCAATCGTACCGATCGTAGCGACGACGATCCATTCAAAAGTATTGTCGTAGACTTTTTCGGTTCGAGCGTACCCTTCTTTAGCGTTATCAAGGTTCATATTGATCAATCCCGTCAAATCGATATTGATCGAATAAACGCTCGGATAGAGCTCGTTTTGTAAAGTCTCAATCGCTTTAAAAGTCTGTTTGGTTTCAAAATAGCTGAACATTTTTAATAAAATACCGTCGATCGTATGGATTTTTTGTTCGATTTTAGAGGTCAGAACGTCGTCTTCTTTCGTGGGAAAACGGTTCGGGTGGTTTTCCTTGAAAATACCCCACGAACGCGCCAATTTAATCAGCCAATCGCTCTCGTCGATCCCCAAACTGCTTTTATACTCTTGCAGTTCGATCTGAATCAACTCTTGCGCTAAAGCGATCACGACTTTCCCCTCTTGTGCGGAGATATTTCCTTTTTCGATGTCGCGAATCGTATCTAAGATATTGACCGTATAAATGTCTTTCAAATTCTCCAATCGAATTGTCGGAAGCATTCGTTTCGTATACAAAATATCAAAATTGTTTTTGATACGGTTAATGCTCATGTGCGCAAAACTACCGATAAAAAACATTCCTACGACCATAATTAAAAAAAGAAGCGTCGTTTTTTTAGCAATCGTCATCTCGTCGATGCTACTCATAAAATCATGAAACGGCGTACGGGTTTGGCTACTCATCGGCTTTCCCTACCGAATAAAAATCGTCATCGACGTATTCGCTCAAATGCACGTGATGCAAACATTTGCAACGCTCGTCCCTATTTTTAGAGATACCGTCTTCATCTAACGTTCTGGAAAAATCCCCTAAGGCTTGAATAAATTCTTCTTTCGTAAAATCCGGTCCTAAAGTTTTAAACACTTCGGCAATCATTCGCGCCGCAAAATAGCCCTCAAGCGAGACATGGCTTAAACGTTCTTTAGGATAATACTGACGCATTAACGCACGATAGTTTTCGACCTCGTCGACATCGGACGTCCATGGTGAAGGGACGACTTGCGCAAACACGATACCCTCTCCGTTGCCTTCCAAAAGATCGATGAGCGGCTTAGGTTCCATAAACGACGAAAGCCCAAAACACACCTCTTTTCTGATTTTATGGCTTTTGCGTGCACGCTTGATAAACTCGGCGGCGGCATTGGTCGAACCGATCATCAGAATAACTTCCGGATTGCACTGTTCTATTTCATAAAGCGCATTGCCCACCGAAAGCGTGTTGCGCTTATAGCTACCCTCACCCACCAAAACAAGATTGCGTTTAGCAAGTGCGGTTTTAACGCCTTTAAGTCCTGCTCTTCCGTAACCGTCGTTTTGGTAAAAAAGTGCAAATCGTTTGTATTTTTGTTCTTCGGCATAATACTTAACCAAACGTTCGATCTCGTCCAAATCACCGGCGCGTGCATTCAATACGATCGGATTGGGGGGATTACGTAAAAATTCGGCTCCCGAATACGCTCCGACAAACGGAATACGTTTTTCCACGGCGATGGGAAAAATCGCTTCGGCGACGGGCGTACCGATAATGCCGAAAAGCGCAAAAATTTTCTCTTTTTCAATCAACTCGTTGACGTTTTCCACGGCAATTTTAGGCTCATATCGATCGTCTTTAGCAATAATCTCTATTTTGCGACCGTATACGCCGCCTTTATCGTTTAAGTTTTTGAGGTAGATTTCCGCACCGAGAAGAAATTGATTACCTACGCTATTGAGTCCGCCGCTAAAAGGACCGCTCATGCCTAAACGTATGATATTGCTTTCAAATTTGACATGCGAAAGATAGTAGGGTATCAATAAAAAAGAAGTGACGAGGATTGCTCCGATGAGTCTACGCATCCGATTTGATGTCCGTAAAAAATATTTTAACGGCTATAATAGCAATTATTTTTTATAAAAATGCTTAATTTAGTAAAAAAATATTTACTTAAACCATTTTTTTGAAAAAAACTATAAAGAGTTAAAAAATGAGATGTAAAATTTGCAATTGTGAAACCAAATTATGGAAGAACCCTCGATACGAACAGTCCTATGACGCTTGCCCTCATTGCGAAGGTATTTTTCTCAATGCACGGTTTTATCCTTCGAAACAAACGGAACAAAACATTTATGCAAACCATCACAATTCTTTAGAAAACGAAGGCTATGTGCGTATGTTTGAAAATTTTATCGATTTTTTTTGGGATACTTTACATGTCAAAGAAGAGTGGCTTGATTTCGGTTCCGGTCCAACTCCCGTTTTAAGCGAGCTTTTGCGTAGACGAGACGTTCGCGTCGATTGTTACGACAAATGGTATCAGCCGAAAAAAATCTATGTCGATAAAATCTACGACGTCATTACCTCAACCGAAGTTTTTGAACATCTTGACGATCCTATCGCCGTTCTCAGCGAATTGAACGCACACCTCCGCCAAGGCGGAATCGTCGCGTTGATGACACTTTTTCATCCTAAAAACGAAGCGGATTTTTTTCAATGGTGGTACCGACGCGATCCGACCCATATTACGTTTTATACCCCAAAAACGATCGAGACAATGGCAAAAAAATGTGGTTTTGAAATGATGAGAAGCGACGAAAGACGTATAGCGGTTTTAAAAAAAAGGTAGCCCTAAGACTACCTTTTTCGATGCGAAGTTTGAATTAACGGTAATAAGGACGATAGTACTCGTCATGATAACGATGAGACGGTC
The DNA here is from genome assembly GCA_002382085.1 of Sulfurospirillum sp. UBA4058. GTDB lineage: Bacteria > Campylobacterota > Campylobacteria > Campylobacterales > Sulfurospirillaceae > Sulfurospirillum. The sequence goes on from DFZK01000010.1 coordinate 257,647, forward strand.
GATCGATCACAATAACTCTCTCTCGAACATACGGTTCTCGATACACGACCGTGGGTCTCGTATCGTAATAAACGGGGCGACTCTCGACGTAAACGGGACGGCTTTCGACGTAACGAGGTTGTTGTGAGGCATTATTGATCATACTTCCCAATAAAATAGCGGCTCCCGCACCGATAAGTGCTCCTTGTTCTCTATCACCCCATGCATAAGAACTTGTACTTGCACTGAGTACCAAAAGGATTGAAACTAAACTCATTTTTACGATTTTCATTGGATACTCCTTTTTAACTTTTACAGTGAAATTCTAGCGTAAAATCGTGAACTATTCGTGAAATTTTATATTATAATCGTTGAATCCATCGCCAATAAAACCCAAATGCGATAAATCCCGCGCCTAAACAACATGTAATCATCCACAACGCCATTCCCCGCTCAAACAGCACTCCGATCAAAAGCGAAACGAGCGTACTCATTCCCATAAACACCATATCGTTATAAGCAACGACCCTGCCGTAGTACGCTTCATGCGTCTCATACTGCAAAAGCGTATAGGTGTACGACCAAAGTGTCGTCGTAAACAAACCGCAAAAGACGACACCGAGAAAGCTCCAATAAAAATCATGCTGCAACAAGCCCCACACGATGATACTAACGCCTTGCAACACCAAAGCGTCAAAAAGCGTCTTTTGGTTCATCCAGCGTCCTAAGATAAACTGACCCGCCACCAACGAAACGGCGCGTGACGCATTGATAAAGCCCATCACAAGGGGGATCGACAAAATATGCTTATACTCATAATCCGCCAATAAGGCGATCAAAGCATCATAAGCGCTTAGCCCGACGCTTGCATGCAAGAAAATTAAGTGCATCAACTTCGGATGCGCCTTTAAATACAAAAATCCGCCGACGATCATCTCTTGAATCGAAAAACTTTCCCGAAGCGTCAAGCGTGGGAGTTTAAGCCCCAAAAGCAGATAAAATCCGACGCAATACAAAAGCATATCGGCGATAAACGCGCTCGTCGTCCCGAAATAGTGAATATAAAATCCGGCAACGGCCATACCCAGAGCATACGAAATCGACCAAATAATCGAGTGGATTTCATTGGCGATTTTAAGGTCGTCGTTTCCTAAGAGTTTCGGCAAAAGCGACATCTCGGTTTGAAAATAGATACTTCCGACACCCATCCGAATAAAAATAAGAGCCAAGAGCCACCACAACATCTCTAAGGAGTCGATAAAAAGCAAGAAAAAAACCGTGACGATCTCGATGATCGTTAACCCTAACATCAAACGTTTCGTATCGACTTTATCGATAATCGCTCCGCTAAAAGGAGCTAAAAGCATCGAAGGTAAAAACGTCAATGCCGCAGCCGCGCTCAGTGCCCAAACCGGAGCATGCAGTTCGATCAGCAGCGTATAAATTGCCATATGGCTAAACCATGCCCCGAAATAGCAAATAAGTTGTATGGTGCTTAATCGCCGCAATGCCGCATACGAAGATAACACCTGAGCGTACCGTTTCATTTTTACCTCTTTTTTCCAAAACGCTATTGTATCGCTTTTCTCCCGCAGGGGCTATGCCGATTTTATGCTACAATGAAAAGACTCATACCTTTAAACAAGGAATCAACTATGAAAATTTCAACGCGTATTTTAATCTCGCTGATTCTCTCGTTAACGGTTTTAGGCGTCTTTCTTATCGGACTTTCTTATAACAATACCAAAGCCAACGCTAAAATGTTTATCGCCGAATACGAACGCAATGCGTACCGTTTTTACGAAAACGAACTCAAAACCGTGATGAGCTTGATGCAACAAACCGCTACGGTGATCTATCAAGAAGAGAAAAGCAAAGGAACGCCCGATGCGACGATTCAAAGCTTAATTTTTTCCAAACTGGACGCATTGCGCTTTTTTGACGATAAGAGCGGTTATATTTTTATCTACGAAACCAACGGTACCAACGTGCTTTTACCGACCAATAAATCGTTGGAAGGTAAAAACCTTACCGGACTCAAAGATTCGAAAGGCGTTTTTTTCGTTCAAGAATTGATTAAAGCCGCCCAAAAAGGCGGAGGACTGGTGAAGTATGAATTTCCTAAAGTGAAAGACGGACAACCTTTTCTAAAATTTGCCTACGCTATGCCTTTTGAACCGTACAACTGGATGATGGGTACGGGTATTTACGTCGATAACGTGGAAAAGGAGATCGCCCTTTTACAAAAAGAGATTGACGATGCCCTCTCTTCGCAAATCAAAACGTTTTTAGCGATTGCAACCGTTTTAGTCCTTGTGAGCGTTTTTTTGACCGTATTTATTATCAAAAGGACGATTTCAAATCCGCTGATACGCTTGATGCAAAGAGCCGATAATCTCTCAAGCGGAGACGGCGACTTGACGCGAAAGTTGGACATTATCGGCAACGACGAGATTGCTCAAGCTAGCCTTAGTATCAACGCGTTTATCGAAAAAGTACGCCTACTGATTAGCGAAGCCAAAGGACTTTCCAACGAGAACTCGTCTATTTCGCATGAACTTTCCTCTACGTCTTTGCAAGTCGGGCGCGCCGTCGAAACGTCGATGCAAATCGTCGGCGACACCACCGCTAAAGCGCACGGTCTCAAAACCGAACTGGGTACGGGCATTCAAGAGGCGAAAGAGGGAAAAGAGGAGCTTACCAAGGCCAACGCCTTTTTAAAAGATGCAAACCAAGCCATCTTAACGCTCACGCAAGAGATACAAAACAGTGCCCAAACCGAAATCGAATTGGCACAGAAGATTCAACAACTCAGTCGCGATGCCGAGCAAGTTAAAGAAGTTTTGGTCGTCATCGGCGATATTGCCGATCAAACCAATCTTCTTGCCCTCAATGCCGCCATTGAAGCCGCGCGCGCGGGAGAACACGGACGCGGATTTGCGGTTGTCGCCGATGAGGTAAGAAAACTTGCCGAGCGTACGCAAAAAAGCCTTCAAGAGATTAATGCAACGATTAACGTCATCGTCCAATCTATCGTCGATAGTAGCGAACGCATGACGAGCAATTCAAAAAAAGTCGAATCTTTGGCAGAAGCGGCCACAACGGTCGAATCTAAAATTAACGGTATGTTTTCCGTGATGAGCAATGCGACGCTTGTTTCCGATAAAACAACCCAAAATTACCTTAAAACCGGTTCGGACATCGAAACCATGATCGCCAACGTCAATCAAATCAACGATATTTCAAGCCAAAATGCCAGAAGCGTCGAAGAAATCGCCGGCGCGGCAGAGCATCTCAGTCGCATGACCGAAACCCTGAACTTGAAACTCTCTGAGTTTAGAACATGATGAGACGCGTTTTATGAATACTGATTTTTCGATCGTTTCGACGGCTATTTTATTGATGTTTGTGATTGATCCTTTCGGTGCGGTTCCGATCATTCTCTCCATTCTCAAAGATGTGGATATTGCCAGACGACGGGTGATTATTCTCCGTGAGATGCTTTTTGGACTGGCGATTTTGATGCTTTTTCTCTTTGGCGGCGAGCTTTTTTTAAGTATCTTCCATCTGGAAACAGAGTCTGTGCGTATCGCAGGAGCGGTCATCTTTTTTGTCATCGGCATCAAGATGATTTTTCCAGGTGATGAGGGCAGTAGCGGGCTGTACGGCTCTTCCAAAGAGCCTTTTATGGTGCCCATCGCTATGCCTCTCATCGCGGGGCCTTCCACGCTTGCCACACTTTTAGTGCTGGGTAAATCCCATACCAATGAGCTTGGGAGCGTCTTTGCCGCACTGATTTTAGCATGGCTGATCTCCGCACTCATTATGTACCTCTCACCTTTACTCTACAAACTCCTAAGAGATAAAGGACTCTCAGCCCTTGAACGCTTGATGGGCATGCTCCTTTTGATGATGTCGGTACAGATGTTCATCGATGGTATGAGAGGCATTATCCACACGTTTTAGGTTTACATGTAACGCTTTTGCCAGTGTACAAAAGGTTACATGTAAACCCATCTTGACAAAATAATAAACTTGCAATATACTTGCTAAATCAAATAACTAGCAAGGAAATAGCATGAACACGAAATTTGAGCTGATTCTAGGACTCTCCTCAGCGTCCACCAAAATCTTTAAAACGATGGATCGTTGTTTGAGCGTCCACGGCATCTCTTTTTCCGAATACTTGGTCATGCATGAGTTATCAAAAATGACCAACCAATCGATGCGAAGAATCGACTTAGCGGAAAAAACGGGAATGAGCGCTTCGGGAATTACCAGACTACTCAATCCCATGGAGAAGCTCAATCTCGTAGAAAAAGAGCAAAATGCGCGCGATGCCAGAGTCAGCCTTGTGAAACTAACCGATGCCGGCAATGAACTTTTCACCTATGCCACACAAAGTGTCTTGCAAACAGCCGATCTTTTTTTAGAACCGCTCGATGAGCAAAATTTAGCGCTGCTTTTAAATGCGCTCACGAAAATACGATAAGGAATCATTATGCCATTACTGGATAGTCACAAAAAATACCCGATGCACATGCCCGATGGAACCTGCATCAAACACGTTGTCCATCTAAAATCAGTGATCGATCATCCGCGTATCAGTGTGGGTGAATTTACCTATTATCACCATTTTGAACTGTTGGAAGATTACGCGTCTTTTCTAGCACCCTACCTTTTCCCGTTAAGTTTAGATCATCTTATCATCGGTAAATTTGTACAAATTGCGCACGGCGTACGCTTCATCACGAGCTCTGCCAATCATTCAATGAATGGATTTTCAACCTATCCGTTTGCCAATTTTATGATGAGCTCACAGACAACCAGCGAAGATATTGTTGCGATGTTTGAAGCGGCTCAAAACAAAGGCGATACGATCGTTGGAAATGATGTGTGGATCGGCATGGACGCAACCATTATGCCAGGCGTGCGCATCGGTGATGGTGCTATCATCGCTGCGAAATCTGTTGTAACCCATGATGTCCCACCTTATACCATCGTTGGCGGCAATCCTTCCCGTGTGATCAAACAACGCTTCGATGCTAATGTCATTCAGGCGTTAGAGCGTATTCAATGGTGGAATTGGTCGATTGAAATCATCGAAGCACACAAAGATGTCATCGCAGGCAACGATCTTGAAGCGTTGTTAGCATTAAACAAAAAGGTCGCACTACAACACTAAAAACATTTTACATGTAAAGGATTTGGCTACTTCACCAAATCCTTATATTCATGTTTGAAATGCTCAACTTTTGGGGAGACAACAAACATGCAATAACCTTGATTGGGGTTGTTTTTAAAGTAATTTTGATGGTACGCTTCGGCTTTGTAAAAGACTTCTAAGGATTTGATCTCCGTTACGATCGGCTTGGTAAATTTACTAGCAAACGTCTTCATAGACGCCTCGGCTTGCGCTTTTTGCGTTTCATTGTGGTAAAAAATGACCGAACGGTATTGGGTTCCCACATCGTTACCTTGACGATTCAATGTGGTGGGATCGTGAATGAGCCAGAAGATTTTCAAAAGTGCTTCATACGAAATAATCTTAGGATCAAAGGTAATTTGTACTACCTCCGCATGTCCTGTAGTGCCGCTACACACCTGTTCATACGTAGGGTTAGGCGTTTGCCCTCCCGCATAGCCGCTGATCACGTCTATTACACCCCTCGTCTCCTCAAACACGGCTTCTAAGCACCAAAAACACCCGCCGCCGAATGTCGCTTTTTCATAAACCACGCTGTTCTCCTGTGCATAAAGGATGTGAAACATGCCCACAATCAAGGCTACGACTCGGAACAATCTCATGATTCGCCCCTTTTTGGTACGATTATAACACGGTGCGCTGAAAACTTTCCTCTTACGACCGACATAATCGATTTATGTTATAATACTTCAAAAAAAGAGGTCGTATGAAACAAAAACCCTCTTTGCGCCTTGATATCCAAGAACAAACCGCTCTTGTGCTCTTGCAAGGCTCTTGGGTTAAAGAGCGTATAGCCGCTTTATGCAAAACCGATATACCGATCGCACCGTCCCGAACGATTCAATCGTACACGTTTGACTTTTCCTCTATTGCCGATTTTGATACGCACGGTATTATGCTGATTTTGCACTTCGCCAAAACATTGGAAAAACGCGGTCAAACCGTCGTTTTTCAAGGTGAAAGCCCTTCCATGCAACAACTCCTACACATTTGCGATACCCATTATCCCGTAGAAGAGATTGAAGAAAAAAAAGGCATTTTTGTCCTCGATTCTCTTGAAAACGTAGGGCGACAAAGCGTCGAAGGATACCGTACGCTTGCTTCCTTTTTTTCATTTACGGGAGAGCTTACGCATGCATGTGTCGCCGCCGTTCTCAAACCGCTTTCTATCCGATGGAAAGCCACGCTCTATCACATTGAACAAAGCGGAGCAGGAGCCATTCCGATCATTTTACTGACTTCGTTTCTGATCGGTATCGTCATTGCCTACCAAGGCGCAACCCAACTTGAAAAATTCGGAGCCAATATTTTTATCGTCGAGATGGTGACGATCTCTTCCGTACGCGAATTGGCACCCTTGCTCACCGCCATCGTCGTGGCGGGACGAAGCGCATCATCTTACAGCGCGCAAATCGGCGTTATGAAAATTACCGACGAAGTCGACGCAATGCGTTCGATGGGTTTTTCACCGTGGGATTTTTTGGTATTACCTCGATTATTCGCACTGATCGTTTCGCTTCCTCTACTGGTTTTTTTTGCCGACATCGTTTCGGTTTTCGGCGGTATGGTCATCGCTTCGACCAAGCTTGACGTGAGTTTTGTCGAATTTATCGACCGCATTAAACAAACCGTCGCACTCAAGCACCTCGTGATCGGATTTATCAAAGCACCTATTTTTGGGGCGATCATCGCGACGATCGGATGTTTTCGCGGATTTCAAATCGATAGTAGTACCGAAAGCGTCGGCAAATACACGACGATTAGCGTCGTTAACGCTATTTTTTGGGTTATCGCCGTCGATGCGTTGATTTCGGTTTTACTGACGGAGATGGGATTGTGAAAGAGCGCATCGTCGTCGAAGCCAAAGATATTATTACCCGTTTTGGAGAACACACGATCCATAACGGCGTGAGTTTTAAAATCCAACAAGGCGAAATCTTCGGACTTTTAGGCGGTAGCGGTAGCGGTAAAACGACGTTACTTCGTGAGATGATCATGCTCCAAAAAATCCAAGGCGGACAGATGAAAGTTCTAGGCGTCGACGTCTCTCAAGCCTCACACGCACAAGCACAAAAACTGATGCGTCAATGGGGTATTTTGTTTCAATTCGGCGCACTGTTTACTTCGCTAACCGTGTTAGAAAATGTTATGATAGCAATGCGCGAATATACGAATCTTCCGGATTGGATTATTCAAGAATCCGCGCATATGAAGCTTTCTATGGTAGGACTTCCGACAAAAGTCGCTACGATGTTTCCCTCCGAACTCAGCGGTGGTATGAAAAAAAGAGCGGGCTTGGCACGCGCATTAGCCTTAGACCCAAAACTGCTATTTTTGGATGAACCGACGTCGGGTTTAGACCCTAAAAGTGCGCGTGCGTTTGACGAACTCATCGCGACCTTGCGAAAAACGCTTGGTATCAGCGTCGTCATGGTCACGCACGATAAAGATACGATTGAAAACGTCTTAGATCGTTTTATTATTTTGGGCAATCAAAAAGTACGGTTCGAAGGCTCAATGGAAGCATTGCGTCAAACAACCGACGAAGAGCTCAAAAATTTTTTAAATTGAGGGGAAAATGGAAAATCGCTTAAGTTATATCTTGGTAGGTCTCTTTCTGTTTGTCTTGCTGATCGGCGGAGTCGTTTCTATTTTATGGTTGGGCAACTATTCGGAAAAAGGTAACTTTAAATTTTACAAGATCTCGACGAAAGAGTCGGTTTCGGGGCTTAACGACAAAGCACCCGTCAAATTTAAAGGCGTTCAAGTCGGAGAAGTACGCGGCATCGCGATTAACCATAAAAATGCCGAAGAAGTTTTGGTCACGATTCGTATTCAAGAAGACGTTCCCGTCAAAGAAAACACCTACGCACTCATCGAAGCACAAGGCATTACGGGCTTAAGCTACATTCAACTCCAAGGCGGCACGAACGATGCCAAAGAGCTGAAAACAAACTCCAATCCGGAAGAATACGCACTCATTCCTTCGTATCCGTCCACCTTTTCAAGGCTCGATAAAACCGTGACGTCTTTGAGTGAAAAAGCCGAGGTTATTTTTAGCCGTATCGAGCAGATTATGAACGATAAAAATATTAAAAATATTGAAGCTATTATTGAGAATAGTGCTAAAATCACCGAGTCAACCAGTAAAACGTTAGCCAATCTTGAAGCGCATAACAAAGAGATCAATCGCCTTTTAGCAGAATCCGTCGCAGCGGTTCAGGGAATTAAAGAGATGTCTTATTCGTTAACCCGTGCGGTCGATACGACGGGCGTCGAGACGATGAAAGGCATTAAAGACGCCTCCGTAAGCGTCAAAAACGTGATGAGCGGATTGCATCAAAAAATCGATTCGGGAGCTTTCGACGTTAAGGAGACCTTAATGCCCTTACAAAGTACCCTCTACGATTTAGAAGTCGTACTGACGGAAACAAAAGAGCTGATCGCAAACTTAAAAGACAGCCCGAGCGATCTTTTATTTAAAGCCGAGACCGTTGCTCCGGCACCTCACGAACGCTAAACTAAAGGAGTTACGATGAAAATATTTGGATTTTTGAGCTTAGTTTTCATTCTTTTAAGCGTAAGCGGTTGCAGCTTTAAAGAGACGAATCTTAAGCCTTATACCTATTCTTTGGAACCGATGGTTCACCTTACGCGCGCCAATGCTCCCACCCGCGACGTTTTAAAAATTGCGCGTATCGATGCCCCAAGCGGACTTAACAGTCGAGCAATCCTTTACAAACAAGAAGGAGCGATGCTTCCGTATAAATACGGCACATGGAGCGAAACGCCTCCTTTGAAACTTCAATACCTCATCGCCGAAGCCCTTCAAGACCAAAATCATTTTGAATCGGTTATTTCCGGCACGTCTATGGCGTCGAATAACTTAGTGCTTGAATCCGTCTTACAAAATTTCGAGGAGGTTTTTGACGCCAACGATAACTCCTATGTTTACGTCAATATTCGCTTCCGCCTCATCGATATTAAAAGCGGTAACGTACTCGGTACGACGCGTATCGCTTCGAAAAAAACCGTGACGAAACAAAACGGAGCCGAAGGAACGGTCGAAGCCTTTAATCTTGCTTCCAAAGAGGTGATCGAACAGCTTGCCGCATGGATCAATACGGTACGGTAACACGATGAAGCGTTTTTGGTATCTTCTCTTTTTGAGCGCATCGTTAGTAATTGCTAAAGCCGATTTTAGCGAGATGAGTACCGAAGAATTGATTGCCCTGATCGGCTATATCGATGGAGAAAAAGAGGAACGTTTTTACCGCGAGCTTGAAAAGCGCGTTTCACAAATGGACGAAGCCCAAAAAACACTTTACGAAAACGACCAATCTCAAAGGCGCAAAGATGCCCAAAGCCAAACTCCTACTCCTTGAAGACGATACCAATCTTAGCGAGACCGTATGCGAATTTTTAGTCTCGAAAGACTACGACGTCATACCGGTGTACGACGGTAAAGAAGCGGAAATTGCGGTTTACGAAACCCGCTTTGATCTTTTATTGCTCGACGTCAACGTGCCTTTATTGAGCGGCTTTAAGCTGCTTTCTCAGCTTCGCGCGGAAGGCAAAACGACACCGGCTATTTTTCTTACGTCGCTCAATGCGATCGAAGACGTCGAAGAGGGATACGAGAGCGGTTGCGACGACTATCTGCGCAAGCCTTTTGCACTTAAAGAGCTTTTATTTCGCATCGAAACCTTGTTAAAACGCGAGTTTTTTCACACGCCTCAAGCACGTCTACGCATCGATGAACATGTCGAATACGATACCGCGACGCACCAACTTTATATCGATCAAAAAATCGTGCAACTGCAAAACAAAGAAGCGAAGCTACTCAAACTTTTTTTGCAAAAAAAGAACGAAATTATTAGCCATGAAACGTTAATGGAACATTTATGGGATTTTGAGGAAAGCGGTAGTGACGAAACCCTTCGCACCTACATTAAAAACTTACGTAAAATCATAGGGAAAGAGCGCATTGTTAGTCTTAAAAAGCTGGGATACAAATTTACGCTCGCGTGAGAAAAAGACGCTTTGGTCGTTTCTTTTTCTCTATGCCTGTTTAGTGCTCATTAGCCTTTTTTTTGTTGCATTTTTATACTACGACCTTCAACGAGAGCTTTTTTTACAACATCAAAAAGAAGCCCTTTCCAACCTGACGAATGAACAAATTACGCGTTTAAAAACCTTACATGTAAACTTTGATAAAGAGCGTTTTTACCCCAGAGACGAACGATTTAACTCTGCCATCTACGACAGTGCTTTGCATGAAATTTTTTCGACGCTCAACTCTAAAAACGTCAATCTTTACGACGATATTTATATTAAAGACCATAAAATCTACTATATCAAAGAGTTAGAATCGTACTATCTCGGCGCACGTTACATCGCTTTGGAAGTACCCGAACCCGCGCATTGGGATAAAAAAATTTATCGTACGCTTTTTCTTTACGGCGGCATTATTTTTGCCCTGACGGTCTTAATCGGTTATTTTTTATTAAAACTGTTGTTACGACCGATGAGAGACGCTATTACGCTCTTAGATCGTTTCATCAAAGATACGACGCACGAACTCAACACGCCGGTTAATACGATTCTTTCCAATATCGAGATGATCGATCCGACACAGCTCGATCCGGCACTTTTGAAAAAAATTAACCGCATTACGATCGCATCCAAAACCATTTCCAATTTATACGACGATTTAACGTATTTAATCCTTTCGCATCACTTATCTTCTCACGACGAAACCGTTGATCTTAAGCTATTACTTGAAGAGCGATTAGAATATTTCTCGTTGCTCTGCGAATCAAAAAAAATACGTGTTAGCAGTTGCCTTGAAGAAAACGTCGTTCTATCGATCGACCGTAAAAAAATCACGAAATTGCTCGACAATATCCTCTCCAATGCCGTTAAATACAATACCGTCGGCGGAAGTATTCATGTCGAGTTACACGATGGATTGATCCAAATTAGCGATAGCGGACGCGGTATGGACGCATCGAAAACCAAACACGCATTCGAGCGTTACGTTCGATTCGATCGAAGCGTGGGCGGATTTGGAATCGGACTCAGTATCGTAGCCGCGATCGCTAAAGAGTACGGACTATTCGTCGATATCGAGTCCAAGCGCGACGAAGGAACGAAAGTGAGTCTTTCATGGAAAAAATAGTCGGATTTTTACTGATATGCATCGTGTGTGTTTCTGCCAGAGAAAGCACGTATGAGCGTCATTGCGTGCCTTGCCATAAAGAACTACCGGTCAAAATCGACAAGTTTTTTTACCGCTATGTATTAAAATACAGTAGCGAAACCGAAGTCAAACACGCGATGATGCACTATCTCAAAAATCCGACAAAAGAGTCTTCGATTATCTCCGACGGCTTAATCAACCGTTTCGGCGTCAAGAAGAAAACGATGCTAAGCGACGATGCACTAAGTGAAGCGTTAGATACCTATTGGGAAACGTATAAAGTTTTTAATAAATTGAAATAGTAACACTTTTGTTTCACTATAAATTCACTTTTTTTGTATATAATAACGTTAATTATTTAATAAGGAGTCACTATGAAAAAAGTCTTAGTCTTGGCGAGCATTTTAGCCGCTACTTCAATTTTTGCGGCTGATGGCGCAACACTTTACAAAACCTGTGCTACATGTCACGGTGCAAAAGCGGAAAAAGCCGCTTTGAACAAATCTCAAATTATTGCGGGCTGGAGTGCCGATAAAATTGCAGCCGCTCTTAACGGCTATAAAGCCGGTACTTACGGCGGTCCGTTGAAAGCAACCATGGTAGGACAAGTTAAAAATCTTGATGCCGATGCGATCACTGCGTTATCCAAATATATCGAAGGTCTTAAATAAGCGTTACATGTAAAGCATAGATGTGCCGATTGAGTTTGAATCGGCACATCGTGCGTTTTAAAGAATGTTTTTAAACAAAGTTGCAATTCCCCACGCAAAATAAATAGCCATCCACGCAATCATAATATAAAGCGTTGCTTGACCCAATTTGGTGACGACGACATCTTTCGAACCGTCAAAGACACCTTCGCGTTTACCGACTTTCCATGCCATCGTCAAAAGATACGCTACGCCGACAAATCCCATAATCAAGAACGTCGATAAGAACATCACGATAGAAGGAATTTCCAAGTTCATCGGATAGTCATAAATGCTGTATCCTAAAGCCGACATAATATCAAAGCGAATCAGCTCTCTCATCGTAGAGATCAGTAGGGCAACGACCACTAAAACCAAGGTCGTATAATAGCTATTGCGATTCGTTTTTGCCATCGCAAGCAGAACCAACACGCCGATAATCGTCGCGATCGAGACGGGATGAAAAAGGTATTTGATTTGCAACATCCATAAGACGAACAAAACCGCACTGATTAAAAGTCCGACAACGGCGAAATTTGTTCCTAGTTTTGCACTGTAGCTGATAAACGAAGCGTCAAAATCTTTGCGCGTCGACAAAAAGCGGCTGTAGTTTTGCAAGAAAATACCTACGACGGGGATCGATAGACTCACCATAAACGCCAATCGGATAATATCCATATTAAACGTCCATCCGCTCGTATTGACGATGCCGTTTGGCGCGTACATGTTCATCCAGTCGTGCGGCATAATCGACGTGACCGCAAAACTATGCATCAAGATTCCGGCAAATACCAAAATACCGAACGATACGAAACCGATCAACGAATGTCCCGTTCGTTGCGCTTTGTGCGCATAATAGTACCAATAGTACATACAATAACCGACGATCATCGTATAAACGAAGATAAAAATCCACATACCCGAGAGCGTATTGGTGACATACCAGTTCGGATCATAGATGACTTGCGTAAAAAGAAGCGGTGCAACACCTAAAACGATCAAGATAGAGACACTGATCTTACCCGTTTGAATCAAATGAGGAGTGAGGATACTCCAATGTTTGTCCTGATTTCCTTTTGCCGAACCGTAAAGCGAAAGCCCCATCGCACCCAATGATAGTAGTACGAACGCCGCATGCAACGCCCACGTTAAAATATAAAGGATTTGAAAAACTATGGGATAAAATGGAACTCCCGCGGGATCCCTAAGCGCTAATAATACTGTTGCGTCCATTATTTCTCCTTAGTAGTGTAACGATGCAAAATATTCCGCAATCGCATCGTATTCTGTTTCTGGTAATTTGAGTGTCGGCATATAAGAGAATGCACCCTCACCCATCGCATACAAGATGGATTTGATACCCTCTTTGTCCATACCCGTTAGCCTATCTTTGAGAGGTCTAAAGACACCCGTCTTCTCCAAAGAATGGCAGTTAGAACACGCCATTTTGGCGAGAAGTTCACCGGCATCCTTTCTGTTCTCATCGGTAATCGTTTTTAGACGAGCCGGCACGAAAGGATTGAGGTGTAAAAGTCCCTTCTCGGCGATAATCGGAAGTTCGCTTTTGATATTTTTACCGGGAACGTCTCGACTGATAATTTGATTGGAATAGATGTATTGTCCCGCAACGTAAGGCTTACGCATAGACTCTCTTAACTTCTCGCCAGACCATAAACCCGAAATCAAAATAACACCGATCATCACGCTTGCAATCACGGGATTAATCAATTTTGGCTTAATAATCGCAATCGCGAAATACGCAATAAAGACCAACGTCAAGATAATTCTATTTTGAATAATCGCGTCTTTTGAGAAAGCAAAAACCGCATGAGCGTTTTCAGGAAGCGTACCCATATACCAAACAAAGAAAAACATGGTTATGAAGCCGCCGATAATGCTGATATAACCCATTTTACGACTGAGTTCGTTGGAGAGTTCTTCATTTTCTTTGCGCATCGAGCTGGAAATAACCAAGCCGATAACGCCCGACATCATAATCATAAAACCTATACGCAAAAACATATGCGGGAACGTATTGATACCGAAAAAGGCATCGCTTGCGCTTCCCGTTGCATAATACGCTTGCGTTCCGGGCCACATCATAAAACTGATAATACCGATGATCAACGCCAATGTTCCGACCGAAGCCAACGCAAACGTATAGGTCAGTTTAAGGTGTGTTTTGCGATCAATTCTATCAATAAAGTAGACCAATGCGAAAACACCGATAACTTCGTAGATAAAAAAGACCCATTCGGTTGCCCAAACCCATACGAAGTTATGGATCAGCGCACTAATACCCCTCGGACTTGCCGCCGTTGCGGTATTCCAGATACCCGGTCCCGTAATCGACCCTAAAACATACGAGAAGATCAGCAAAAACATACCGTACTTTTTCATGTACGGATAATAATCGCTTCGGTTCTCTTTATACGCTTTGTGCGATAAAAAGGCAAAAAGCATAGCCGCACCGACCGACGTATGCGAGAATAAGATGTGTATCGTACCCGTTATACCCATCATCCAAGCACTTCCATATTCAGGAAAATAAAACAACGGGAATTGCCCTATTATATCCATGAAGTCTCCTTTGTGTAAAATTTTTAACAAATAAGATTATAGAAGCACCGTGTTAAATAAGTGTTAATTTTAATTTTTTTTAATTTTTTACATCAATAATGAAACAGAATGTTGCTTTAAAGAATCATATCGGAGGTTCAGCGTAGGGGTTTGATATATCATCACCGTCGTAAGAAAGATCGGCTTGCAAGCAAAATTATGAAAGCGATGACGTCAGGAGCGCACCCTGACGCGCGATTGAGAAATGTGTTTTAAGGATATTCGGGAAGTTCTTTTTTGACTTCTTTTCGTTTTACATGTAAGATAAATTCCGTATAGCCGTTCGGCTGGGTGCGTCCTTTAAAAATAAGTTCGCATGCGGCTTGAAAGGCGATACTCTTATGAAAATGCGGCGACATCGGTCGATATTTCGGATCGTGGGCATTTTGTGCATCGACGACGCGAGCCATCTTTTCCAATACCTCTTTGACTTCTTTTTCGTCGATGATACCGTGGTACAGCCAATTGGCAAGATGTTGGCTCGAAATGCGAAGCGTTGCTCGATCTTCCATCAATTCGATATTATGAATATCGGGAACTTTAGAACAACCGATACCTTGATCGACCCAACGTACGACGTAACCTAAAATACTTTGGACGTTATTTTCGACTTCTTGCGTTACCTCTTCACATGAAAGCGTGCGTTCCAATAGCGGTGGCGTTAAAAGATCCTCGATGCATGCGATTTTGCGTGTTCGAATTTCTTCAAGCTTTTGAGAGACGTTTACGTCATGGTAATGCAACGCGTGCAGCGTTGCCGCCGTCGGAGAGGGAACCCATGCCGTCGTTGCACCCGAGAGTGGATGAACGATCTTTTGCGTTAGCATTTTTTGCATTGCGTCCGGCATCGTCCACATACCTTTGCCGATTTGTGCGTGCGAAGCAAATCCCGATTCGAGCGCAATATCGACGTTACGGTTTTCATACGCTTTCAGCCAAATGCTTTGTTTCATCTCCTCTTTGGGTAAAACCGGTCCATACTCCATGCAACTGTGGATTTCGTCACCCGTTCGATCTAAAAAGCCCGTATTGACAAAAAAGACACGCTCTTTTGCCCGTCTGATACATTCTAAAAGATTGACGCTCGTACGTCTTTCTTCATCCATGATGCCCATTTTAATCGTATACGAAGGCAGTCCTAATACCTCTTCGACGCGTGCGAAAACTTCATTGACGTAAGAAATTTCTTCAGGTCCGTGGCATTTGGGTTTGACGATATAGATATGAGAAGCAACGCTATTGCGCAACCCATTCTCTTTTTTCAGGTCGTGAAGCGCACATAACGCCGTTACAAAAGCGTCTAACAATCCTTCGGCTATCGGTTTGTCGTTACATGTAATGCTAGAACTCATCATATGAAGCCCGACATTTCGAATCAGTAAAAGAGCGCGTCCCTTAAGAATCAGCGGCGTACCGTCTTTCGAAAGAAACGTCTTGTCGGGATTAAGTGCGCGTACGATCGTGTGTGCTTTATGCTCAAAACTAACGCTTAAGTCGCCCTTCATCATTCCAAGCCAATGGCGGTAGATGCGGATTTTATCTTCCGTATCAACCGCGGCAACGGAATCCTCGCAATCTTGAATCACGCTCAACGCCGATTCAAGTATGATGTCTTGAATGCCTGCAAGATTTGTTTGTCCTATCGTGCCGTTACGATCCAAACGAATTTCGACATGTAAGCCGTTATTTTGAAGCAAAAGGCTGGTCGGATCGCACGTTTCTCCCGTATAGCCGACCCATTTTTCAGGCTCTCGAAGTGAAACATAGCTTCCGTCTAAACATTGCATTACTAATATATTTTTTTCCAAACGGAACGCTTCGACGTCGGCATAGCTACCCGAACTTAACGGAAAAGTACGATCCAAAAAGGCGTAAACGAATTCAAAAACTTTTTCACCGCGCTTGGGATTGTACGTGAAGCGTTTTTCGTACGGTTCACTATCATCGATGACATCCGTACCGTAAAGCGCATCGAGTAAACTTCCCCATCGTGCGTTGGCGGCATTGAGCGCATAACGCGCATTGTCTGCCGGAACGACTAGTTGCGGTGTGGCGATATCGGAAATTTCCGGATCCATTGCGCCGGCATTGATTTCAAACGGCTCTTTTTCATCCAAGTAATAGCCGATCTCTTTTAAAAAGGCGATATGTTCTTCATGATCAAATGTTTTTTGATGATTTTTATACCACATATCAAGCTGTGACTGAAAAACGTCTCGCTTACGTAACAATTGGACGTTACGGGGTCCAAAATCCAACACCGCCGTTTCGAAACCGTTCCAAAAAGCTTCAACGCTTATGCCGGTGTCGGGCAAGACTTCGTTACCGATAAAATCATACAATGCCGTATCAATCTGCAATGTTCCGTACGCGATACTTTTCATGTTTATTCCTTTTTTAATCCGTAAAGATTAGCACAGTGCCATGAGATTTATCTGTCAGTATCGACTATTGATGCGACCATTGCCATAAACCGAAGCACCAAATCACTACGCAAACGCCGATGCTCAAAAAAACGACGGTACTTCCCATATCTTTTGCACGTCCCGCCATTTCATGATGCTCAAGCGTCACTAAATCGGTAACGCGCTCGATCGCACTGTTAATCGCTTCGGCAATTAAAATCCCCGTCAGTGAAGAAAACATTAGCAGCTTATACCATAACTCCAACGAAAAAAACCATAAAAGCGGAATCAATACGCACACGGCAACCAATTCGATTCGAAACGAAGTTTCCGTTAGCAAAAGATCTTTAAGTCCCTTAAGCGCATACGAAGTATTTTTAATAAAATGGTATTTGGGTTGATTTCTCACGCATATCCTTTATATCGATATCCAACTAAAAGCAATCATTTAAATTATTTCTGAGCAACCTAGACTGTCGCTATCCCGCGTTCACCTCATCACCGCCAAACAGCTCTTTACGATCGCTCTTCAAAACAGATATGTTTTGCCACGTACCATTTGACGATAGCCAACGTCGAATAATTCATCTCCCGTTGCACGAGAGGAATGGACATAATACGCATCTTTGAACTCACGATACCGCTAACAAGCGTTAAAAACAGAAAAAAAGCAATACCGATCCAGACATTATACGCATATCCCAACCAAACACCTAGCAGAAGCGGCGTAAAACCGATCGCCGTATAAAGCACGATCATCATCAAACGGCACTTGAAACCTCGAACGCGAGGAACTAACTCGATAACGGGAGGTAAAGAATCGTCGTTCATCTATTTCAAGTTGGTAAAATTGACCGGAAAATCAAAATCGCATGCACGAATCGCTCTAATCGCTTCTTGCAAATCATCGATCGACTTACCTTCGACCCTCACGACGTCCCCGCGAATGGAAGCTTGAACTTTGAGTTTAAGATCCTTAATTTCTTTGACGATTTTTTTGGCATCGTCGCTTGAAATCGCATCGACGATCGCGACCGTTACTTTCGTATTGCCGCCGCTTGAAGGTTCGCGTTTACTCTCTTTTAACGCTTTGGCGGAAATATCGCGTTTGATCGCTTCGGAAATCAGGGCATCGACCATTGCATCGGCCTTGTTATCGCTGGTCGTAATCAACGTAAACGCTTTATTCTTTTCGTTATAATCAAACTCACATGTAATCCCTTTAAAATCCCATCGATTCGTGATCACTTTTTTCGCTTGCTCGTAAGCGTCTTTGAGTTTTTGTTTATCGATCTCGGCGGTAATATCAAAACTGTGTTCTTTCGCCATACCTTCTCCTTATCGGTTTAAAAATAGTTGAATATTTTGAGCGACCAACGCCATGAGCTTCTTACGTGCTTCCTTACTTGCCCATGCGATGTGCGGCGTGATAATGAGCCGTTCTGCATGCTTGACATGTAAGAGTGGGTGATGCGCTTTCATCGGCTCGATTTCCAAAACGTCAAGTCCGACGTACAGCTCTTTTTCGTCGATGATCTTTGCCAACGCTACCTCATCGACGATACCGCCGCGTCCGACGTTCACCAGTATGCTGCCCTCTTTCATCATCGCTAACGCGTTTGCATCGATCAGATTTTTCGTTTGTGCATTCAAAGGTGCATGAATCGTGATAATATCACAGGTCGGAAGCATTGTTTCAAGCGGTAAACGCTCGTACACGGCATCGTTGTTTGCACCGCTCGTGGAATAATACGCGACTTCCGCACCAAACGCCGTCGCGATCTTGGCAACTTCTTTACCGATGGTTCCAAGACCGATAATACCCCAACGCTTGCCTTTGATTTCCCAAAACGGCTTTTCGATGTGCGTAAAACTTGCCGCCTTCACCCAACCGCCGCTTTTAACAAAATCATGATAGTAGGCACTTTTACCGATGAGATCCAACACTAACATCATAGTCGTTTGCGCCACCGAAGCGGTCGAATATCCCGCAACGTTTTTAACCTCAATGCCTTTTTCTTTAGCATACGCCAAATCCACGTTATTCGTTCCCGTCGCAGTCACGCAAATAAGCTTTATGTTTGGACAAGCATCCATCACGTCTTGATCAATCACGACTTTGTTGGTTAGAACGATCTTGGCATCGGCGATATGGGCTATTCGCTCGTCCGCACGCGTCGTGTCAAACGTTTTGAACTCTCCCAGAGCGTGAAATGCGCTTAAATCAATATCGCCTCCCAATGTTCCGGCATCTAAAAAAACGACTTTCATACCTTAATCCTTAATGCGATGTCCTACGAATTTCGAGAAGTTTCCCATGATGAGCCCGCCGCGTCTAAAACCAAGCCCGCATCCCTCATACGCGAAGAAAACGCCCGCTTGGTAGGAACGCTTCTCATCGTCTCTTGGCAGTTCGACGTACTCTTGATAAATCGGTTTAAACCCTTTATAGTCGCCTTCCGTTTGCTCAATGACGTTCATCGTTTCATCAAAGATCACGGTATTCGCACCCTCTCGTCCGAAAGCACGTTTTTCAACCTGCTTTTTACCTTTGAGCGGTTCGAACGACGTTTCCAACAACAAAGGATGGTTTGGAAACAGATCCCAAAGAATTTTCATAAACGCTTTACTTTGAAAAAGAAGCGTATAAGCGGGATTGAGGATAATCGCTTGCCGTTCACGTACGATCTCGTCTAACAATAGTGCCAAGTCGCCCTCTTCAATCGCAATATTTTCCCACGGAACGAGTTTAAACCAATACTCGAAATTTTCGTCGCCTTTAAAAATACCCTCTTTGCCGTTAAATCCGACTTCATCGACATACGCAAAATCGGTATGAAATCCTGCTTCGTTGGCGGCTATTTGTAAAAAACGCACCGTATTTTCATCTTCGATACTTCCGCGAATCGATGAAAAAAGGATTTTCCACCCTTCGTAATACTGTGCAAAATCTTCCGTATCTCCGCCTAAGACGACCACGCGTTTAAAATTCTCTTTGAGTGCTTCAAACACGGTGTTAAACTGCTTGGCTTCATCCATTCCGTTTGCCTTCAGCATCGCCCACTGGATAATTGCTGTTTCGTACAACGATGTCGGCGTATCGGCGTTAAATTCAAGCAATTTAATCGGCTTCCCGTCCACGCCGCCCGCAAAATCAAAACGTCCGTAAAGGTGCCAATGTACATCGTTTTCCCATGAATTTTTAATCAATTCGACTAAATTAAAAGGGATATTGAGTTCATGAAAAAGATGGTTGTCGATAACGTACTGTCCCGCTTGTGCATACATGTCGTACAATTCATTCGCCGCTTCGTAGTATGCTTCCGCCTCTTGCGGCGTAATCACGACCAATTCGTCAGCGACATACGACGTTTGATCCTGATCCGTATGCCAATAAAAACCGATGGACTCTAAAAATTCTTTGCGTAAAGGTTTGATTTTTTCTACATGTAACATGATTAACTTCCATAACTGCTAGGAGTACTTGAGCTTGACGCTCCGCTAGACGACGAACCCGACGTTCCGGAACTTCCGCCGAAAAATCCGCTGCTTTTCGTCGCACCGCTACTTGGAGTCGTTGTGGCAGCAGGTTTATTAAAACTGGTGCTGCTTCGCGAATACGCTTGCGGCGTTTTATACGTCGTAGCACGTTGGTTTTGATAATTGGCGTTTCCGAACAGTTTATTTCCGATCCAACTACCGATCATCGCTCCGGCGATACTTGAAAGTAAGACGCCGCCAAGCCCCATGCCGCCGGAACTCATTTGAGGATTGGTCAATGCGGACGTATTGTTGTCGATTTTTTTAGCTTCATCCTGCACTAACGCATCGATTTCCGCTTGCGAAAGTAAACGTTCGGTTCCGTCCAAACCTCGAACGACGACTCGCGTGCCGCCGGAACTGGGATACTCTTCGGCAATTTTATACACGCCCGGAGCCGTTTCGTCGACAATCACGGTTGCGCCTTGCGTTTTTGCCGCTTCGGCTAGCGCGTTTTTATTCTCGTCCTTACTATCGCATCCTTGCAATCCTGCGATCACAAGAACGCCGAGCCCTCCTGCAATCATATAATCGGATATTTTTCTTACGTATTTCATGCGCGTTTTATTCTCCTAAAATTTCTTTGAGTTTCTTGCCTTTTTTAATAAAGATTTTTCCGTTTTTATCCAAAACGTCATTGAGCTGACTCGCTTTTTTGCTTAATACGTCGCTGATTTGTTGTTTTTCTTTCTTCGAAAACCCTTTTTCTTTTAAATAACTCCTCAAATCGCGCCAATCGCTGTACGATTCTAAAAGTTCTTCTTCCTCTTTGGCAATTTCATCGTCTTCTTCGTCCATAACGTCGACTTCCTCCACGTATCCGTGCTCCGTCGACGTACGTTGAAACGCATTTGACGAAGGCGATGCAACTTCCGAAGAAACGCCGATTTGCCGATTGGCGAGGGCTAAAATTGCTTTGAGCTGCTCGTCTCTTTCTTTATAAATCATTTCGATTTTTTCTTTCGATTCGATCAGCAAACGTTCTTTATCGGCAACCAACCGCTCTTTATCGCTTTCTAACTTCTCGTTTTTTTGTTTGAGTTCTTCAACTTGATTTTTGAGCAGTTCGATATAAGCACTCTCCGCCGCATGGTCGGTTGTTTTACGGGAAGAAAGATTCTCTTTTGAGGGTGTTTTTGTTAGTAAAATATATTTCACGCCCTCTTCGACGACGCTTTGCAAAGAACCGCGTCGTAGTCGGTTATATATCGCCTCTTTACTCACGCCTAAAAGTTTCGCCGCTTCGGTAACGGTTAGTTTTTTTTCCATAAATTACGACCTTTACTAACGAAAAGAAGTTGATTGGTACTGTATGGTATCATAGCTTTAATTAGTTTTATTTGAGAAAGAAATTTTTGAAGCGATAAACACTAAAGAAGAAGCCAAGAAGCTAACTTCTTGGCCGCGTGTGTTAGAGTCTTGACTCGTAACGGCGAAGCATATAAAGTCGTTTAAGTTGTTTTTTACGAGCACTGATTTTATCTTTTTTGCGCTTTTCAGTCGCAGTTTCATAAAAACGTCTTGCACGTACTTCCGTAACCACTAAGTTACGATCAACTTGCTTTTTAAACTTACGATACGCCTCGTCAAACGATTCATTAGGATGTACTTTGATCCCTGGCATACTCTATCCACCACCTTTCTGATGAATTTGAGAAGACATTCTATCTAAATTTATGTACATTTAAGCTTAAAACCCATTGTTACGATTAATTGATTTAAAAAAGTAATTTTTTAGAATTTTGACGATAAAAACAAGAAAAGACTTGACTTTCTACGTCAACATTGAGTATACTGTTGCTATTTTAAAATGATAAAAAGGTGACAATTTTATGATTATTGCGCTTTTAAAAAACAAAAACGACAATTCGCATATTACGATTCAGCAAAAGCAAATCTTAAAATATGCCCACCATAACGATCTCAAAATCGATACGACCGAGATTGAAAATTCAAATCCGAATTTGGATTTGGAAGAACGCAAAGAGTTTAAGGGCTTTTTACGCTCTTTATCTCCTAATGACCATCTGGTCATTTTTGATCTTTCCACGTTTTCAAGCAATGTCGAAGAGCTTGTCAAAGTATTGGAATGCCTTCTCACACGCTCTATTTCGATCCATATCGCCGATGAAAATATGCGTATCGACCTACAATCTAGCCCGTTGGCATTATTACAACTTTTAGTCAAACAACGCGAACTCAATAAAAAGCTTGAAAAAGAAAAAATGCAAGGTCGCCCCAAAGGCAGAATGTCCAAGTCAAAATTTGACATGCATCGACCGTATATTATCGAGCTTTTAGAACAAAAAACGTCCATTAGCGAAATCTCCAAAATCTTACATGTAAGCCGTACCTCGCTCAAAGACTATGTCAACTCTAGAGGTCTTAAAGACCTTGTGAAAGCCAAAATTTCGTTACTAAAAACGCCTAAGAAAGAGACTCAGCCTCCAAAGAATATGGCACTAAAAGAGTGCTCTTTGATTCAACAATCTGAATCTTAAAATATTACTATAAGGAATTATATAATGAATTGCGATACGAATTCTTCCGCACAACCTGTTTATTACAGGTACAAACGCTATGTTGTTTTTGCCGTTATTACGCTAATCGCGTTATCGTTACCGTTTATCCGCATTGACGGCAATCACTTTTTTCTACTCAGCTTTGATAAAAAGCAACTGCATCTCTTTTTCACGACGTTTGATATGCAAGAGCTTTATTTGATGCCTTTTGTTCTGATGCTCTTTTTCTTAAGCATTTTCTTTATTACGACGCTTGGAGGCCGTGTTTGGTGCGGTTGGTCCTGTCCTCAAACGATTTTTAGAATTATCTTTCGCGACTTGATCCAAACCAAACTACTCGGTATTCGTAAAAGTATCGCCAATAAACAAAAAGCCCCCGAAGGTGATTTTTTCAAACGCTTTATCGCCGTTTTGATTTGGGCATGTTTAGCACTTTTGGCAGCATCGAATTTTATGTGGTATTTTATTCCTCCGGAAGATTTTTTCGTTTATGTGCAAAATCCTGCAGAACACACCGTATTGTACGGTTTTCTTATTTGTGTAACGGCATTTCTTGTGTACGATATTACCTCTTTAAAAGAGAATTTTTGCGTTTATATTTGCCCCTACTCTCGTATTCAATCCGCACTTTTTGACGAAAATACGATTCAAACGATTTACGATGAAAAACGCGGCGGTCAAATTTACGACAAAAAAGGCACTAAACTCGGAAGCAAGCCTCCTTTGGCAACCGACGATTGTACCGGATGCGAGGCATGTGTTCGCGTCTGCCCAACGCACATCGATATTCGTAAAGGTATGCAATTAGAGTGCATTAACTGTTTGGAATGTGCCGATGCTTGTACGCCTATTATGGCAAAACTCGGCAAACCTTCGCTCATTACATGGACCAGTGCCAATGCGGTGGAAAAAGGCGATAGAACACACTATTTCCGCTTTAGAACGATTGCTTATATGGTTGCATTGACGATTGTACTTATCGGATTGTTCGTAATGGGAAGCAAAAAAGAGTATATGCTCCTAAATATCAATCGAACAAGCCAACTCTATAAGATGGCCGACGACGGTAAAACGGTCGAAAACGTTTACACGTTTCTTTTTCAAAATACCGATACGAAAGATCACGAATACTATTTCGATATTTCCAATCAAGAGATCAAAATCGATCAACCGAGCGAACCTTTTATGCTCAAAGCCGGTGCTAAATTGAAAAAAGTCGTCATTCTCTCATCCACGCCGAAAGAACTCAAAGTCGAAGGAGAGGATTTGCCGATTACGGTTAAAGCATATGCGCTTGACGAAAAGAACAGAATTGTCGTCGATCGTAAAACCATCTTCATCTACCCTAAAAAAGGCGATATTCAGCCTTAACCACGTTACGACGCTACGAAACTCTCTTCAGTTGACGTAGCGTCTTTCTTCAATTCATTACGCAAGGAGCTTTGCCGATGATTGTATCGGATCGTATTAAACATTTTCCTATTATGATGTTTGCCATCGTCATGGGGCTTTCAGGCTTAACCATCGTCTATCAAAAAGCCGCTTTATGGTTGGGTTTCCCGTCGTTGATCGCTACGTTATCCGTTGTAATCGTAACGGCTATTTTTACCGTTATTGCCGCGCTATACGCTCTTAAATGCCTCTTCTTTTTCGAAGAGGTCAAACACGAGTTTTCACATCCTATTCGGATTAATTTCTTTGCCGCATTTTCGATCTCTTTATTGCTTCTCTCCATAGTCTATCGCGATATACAGATTGAAATAGCCCAAACTTTATGGTATGCGGGTGCGATTATTCAAACATTTTTGACGTTTTATACGATTAGTTTTTGGATCACGAAGAATATGGAAATCACGCATTCCAATCCGGCATGGTTTATTCCTATCGTCGGTAACGTCATCGTTCCCATCGGAGGATTTGGATTTGTCGATTTACATGTTTTGATTTATTTTTTTTCGGTAGGAATTTTCTTTTGGATCATTTTGTTACCGATCATTGTCAATCGTATTATTTTTCATCATCAATTGGCACAAAAGTTTTTACCGACGCTGTTTATTTTGATCGCACCTCCCGCCGTCGGCGTTATTTCATACCTTAAAATTATGGAAGAATTTGATCTTTTTGCAAGCTTTCTTTACAGTATTGCCCTCTTTTTTTCATTTTTATTGCTTTTTATGATCAAAAATTTTCTCAAATTACAATTTTTTATCTCATGGTGGGCATTTACGTTTCCGCTAGCAGCCATGACCATTGCTTCGTTGGCGGTTTTTCATACGACGCATATACCGTTCTACGGTATTATCGCTTCTTTCTTACTGCTCGTCACAACGTTGGTTATCGCCTTTGTCGGCTATAAAACACTCTATTATGTTTCTCAAAAAGAGATATGTATTGCAGAATAATTTTCTGCAATACGCTTTGCTTTTTTTAATTTTTTCTTTTTTGGTTGCTTGCGACGGTTCGCAACACTCTTTTTCTCACAAGAACGATCCTGATTTTTACATGTCAATAGATACGCCCTTAGCATTACAAAACCTCACCGCATTTTGCGAAGCCTCCGTCGTTCAAAGGCTCTTCGAAGAAGCAGGTTTTATCCTAGACGCTTCCGCGAGAGTCGGTATAACACTTGAAAGCAGTCTTGATAGCAATTCTACATGTACGCTCTCGAGGGCACCGAAAGAATCTTATATTCGTCTCACGTTGCATCAAGCCCGTCAAGAATCTTATAAACTTCAAATCAATCAAACCGGAATTATGAACTGTGAAGATATTGAAAAATTGATTGTAAAAATGAAAAAAGAAGTGTTTCAAAAGAAGTAGCGGCATTCAGGCGATTGTTAGCGCCTGAATGCTAAAAAAATACCTATTAAAGAGCTGCTTTTGCTTGTTTTACGACAACTGCAAACGCTTCAGGGTCATTCATAGCCATATCGGCAAGAATTTTACGATCTAATTCGATATTGGCTTTGTTAAGCGCATTAATAAAACGAGAATAACTAATGTCGTTTAAGCGGCATGCCGCATTAATTCTCGTAATCCACAGTCTTCTAAAATCTCTTTTTTTCTGTTTTCTATCGCGGAATGCGTATACGAGGCTTCTTTCTAATTGCTCTTTCGCTTTTCTAAAATGCTTTCTTCTCGCACTGTAGAAACCTCGCGCCATTTTCAAAATTTTCTTATGACGTCTTCTTCGGACAATACCTGTTTTTACTCTTGCCATTGTGTCTCCTTGACCAATATATTAATGTCGGTGTCTTGTATCGATACAAGAACTTGCCCTCGTTTGAGGGGTACGCTGCATATAAACGATGAATGACTTTTCGTCAAAAACTTTAGCTGTAAATTATGCTTGGCAAAGCATTAATTTAACGGATTTTTCGTCGCGAGCATCTACGGTTTTAGCTACTTTCAACCCACGCATTCTTTTGGTAGGTTTTTTCGTAAGAATATGACTTCTAAAAGCTGCGCCTCTTTTAATCTTATTTTTACTTGCTCTAAAACGTTTTGCGGCACCGCGTACCGTTTTCATTTTCGGCATGCTATCTCCTTAATATTGACTCTAAAAACGAGGAAAACCCCTCTATTTTCTAGAAACCGATTATTTTAGCAAAAAGTTTCTTAGAGGGGCTTAAAATGGAAGGGGAATACTATTTCTTCGGAGCTTTCGGTGTTACCAACATATTAATATATCGACCTTCAAGCTTCGGTGTTTTTTCACGCTCGGCAATATCTTCAAGTAACGGCCAAAGGGTTTCTAAAACGTGCTCGCCGATTTCTGGATTGGACATTTCACGACCTTTGAGAAAAACTCTAAAGCGTACGTGTTTGCCTTCTTCAAGAAACTCTCTTGCATGTTTAACTTTATAGCTAATATCATTAGGAGCGATCTTGACCGAAAGCTTAATCTCTTTGATCTCAATGATCTTTTGATTTTTACGTGCTTCTTTGAGTTTTTTCTCTTGCTGGTATTTGAACTTACCGTAATTCATAATCTTACAGACCGGAGGTTTGGCGTCCGGTGCAATGAGAACGAGATCGAGTCCCAGTTCATCGGCTTTTGCAAGAGCCTCTTTACGAGAGATGATACCGTATTGCATACCATCGTCTCCAATACATCTAACCTCTGCTGCTCTTATCTCCTCGTTTAGTATAACCTCTTTGTCTTTACTCAAAAGTGTACCTCACTCAGTTTCTCCTTTAGGGTTTTAATCAATTCAACTTTACTCATATTATACTGTGTTCTTTCTCTTCTGTCACGTACGGCAACGCTTTGTGCTTCCACTTCTGCATCTCCGAGAACCAAGATCATCGGAACGCGCATTGTTTCCGCATTGCGAATACGTTTGTTAAGACTTTCATTTTTCGATGAAATTTCTACATCGATTCCTTCATCGATCAATTCATTTGCCAAAGTTTTCGCGTAAGCGACATGTTGATCGGAAATCGGCACGATGACGACTTGCGTCGGTGCAACAAAAAACGGTAACTCGCCGGACGTATGCTCAATTAAAATACCGATGAAGCGTTCAAACGAACCTAAAATCGCTCGGTGGAGCATTACAGGGCGCGCATGCTCGTTATTGGCATCGACATAGGAAATATCAAAGCGCTCCGGTAAGTTAAAATCAACTTGAATGGTTCCGCACTGCCATTTACGCTTGAGGGCATCCGTGATTTTAATATCGATTTTTGGACCGTAAAATGCTCCGCCACCCTCATCGATACCGTATTTAATACCGTTTTCGTCAAGTGCTTTTTTCAAACCCTCGGTTGCCGCTTCCCAATAGCTATCGTCACCGATCGATTTTTCAGGACGCGTCGAAATTTCCATATCATAATGGAAACCGAACGTTTTCATTATAGAATCGACAAAACTCAAAATTTCTATAACGTTTTCTTTAATTTGATCCGGCGTACAGAAAATATGCGCATCGTCTTGCGTAAATTCGCGCACACGAAATAATCCATGCAATACACCGCTTTTTTCATGACGATGCACGACGCCGTATTCAAAAAATTTCAGCGGTAAGTCACGATAGCTTCGAACTTCGCTTTGAAATACTTTTATATGCCCCAAACAGTTCATCGGCTTAATACCGTACTCGGCTTCGTCAATCACCGTAAAATACATATTTTCACCGTAATTTTGGTAGTGACCGCTTATTTTCCAAGCATCCGATTTCAAGATTTCAGGACCGCGTACGGGCTGATAGCCGCGTTTTCGGTGTGCCGTAAACAACAATTTTTCGAGTTTTGAGCGAAGTCTGCCGCCGTTTGGTAACCAAATCGGAAGTCCTGCACCCACTTCATCGTCAAACGTAAAGAGCTTGAGCTCATTACCGATTTTTCGGTGATCTCTCTTCTTGGCCTCTTCGATCATCGTCACGTAATCTTTAAGACTTTCTTTATCTGCAAACGCTATTCCGTAGATGCGCGTAAGCATTTCACGTTTTTCGTCGCCGCCCAAATACGCACCCGCTACTTTAATCAATTTAAAAAATCTGAGGTATTTCGTATTGGGGACGTGAGGTCCGCGACATAAATCTTCAAAATCGCCTTGTTTATAGATGGAAACTTCGCCCTCAGGGATACGAAGCAAAACTTCTTGCTTTAAGTCGTCATGGCTAAAATGCTTAAGTGCTTCCGCTTTGGTGGTATAAATCTTCTCTATCGGAAGCTTAGCGTTAGCAAGTTCGCTCATTTTTTTCTCGATCTCTTTTAAATCGGCATCGCCGATCTTTTCATTGACGCGAAAATCATAATAAAAGCCGTCTTCAATCACGGGTCCGACAAAAAATTGGGCATCTTTATAGAGTGCTTTAATCGCTTGTGCCATTAAATGAGCGCAAGAATGACGAATCACTTCGATTGCATCTTTAGAGTTGTCAAATACGATTTTGTTTTCGTAGATTTTAGAAGAAGTAGCAGCGGTTTGCGTGTCGATGATGAGAGCACCTTCTTTGTAGGCTATAACATCATTCATCATAATAGATCCTTTACTTGTATGAACTCCCAAACCAACGGGAGAACAAAAAATGGTGGCCACGAAAGGATTCGAACCTTCGACCACTACCATGTCAAGGTAGTGCTCTACCAACTGAGCTACGCGACCGACTCATTTAAGAGCTGAGATTATACCAAAAAAAATAAAAAATGCAACTCTTTTTTGAAAAAATTTTCTAAACTTTGTCATTTTATGGGAGTAGGGTGCTTCCACGTGCGATACAAGATGCACAATACACCCACATCTATCATCACGTCGGCAAAATTAAAAACGGCAAAATTAAATCCGTAATGCCAAAAGAAATAATCCACGACGCCGCCGTGAATAAAACGATCGTAAATATTACTCAATGCCGCACCGGCGATTATACCGATCGCAGAGGCATGGGCAAAGAGAATGTCACGATGCATAGCAACGTATAGACCCAATGCCGCAATCAAGACGATTTGAAGGTATTTTAAATATTCCTCCAAAAAAGCGAACATCGAGAAAGCGACTCCTTTGTTAAACGTTAAGATGAGTGAAAAAAAATTGCCTTCCCAGCGAAAGCCTTCCAAAAAGAGAAGCTTAATCGCCTGATCGATTCCAAAAACAAGAAGTGCCGCAGCACATAGGAATATCCACGCTTTATTCATTCAAAGCACTTTTAAAGAATGAGACGGCTCGTTCCATGGATGCTTCTAATACCTGTTCGTCTTTACCTTCCAAAAGAATACGCAAAAGATTTTCCGTTCCGGAATAACGAATCAGCACTCTAAGTTGCTTACTTTGGAATTCTTGAATCAAGGCATCGTACCCTTGAAGTTCTACAAGCGGTATTTTATTATCGACTTTAAGATTTTGTTGTAGCTGAGGATAGAGGATAAAAGGGTTGAAAAGTCGGCTGACTTTTTGTTTTTCCGTTAAAACACAATGCATTACGGCAAGAGATGCGACAAGTGCGTCACCCGTTTTGGCAAAATCGGAAACGATAATGTGTCCGCTTTGCTCACCGCCGAAGTTAATTCTCTGTCGATACAAGCACTCTAAAACGTTTTTATCCCCGACATCGCAACGATACGTTTGTATGTTCGATTTAGCCAAATAATCTTCTAACGCCTGATTGCTCATAACCGTGACGCAAACACCGTTATTCGTCAATCTGTTTTGGCTTTGTAAAAACGTCGCTAGTTTTCCTAAAAGCATATCGCCGTGGATTGGGTTGCCGTTTTCGTCTACCACGACCAAACGATCCGCATCGCCGTCAAACGCAAAACCGATATCGGCACGAAGCCTACGTACTTCCTCTCCCAGTTCTTCAGGATGCAACGCACCGCAATTGAGATTGATGTTACTCCCGTTAGGATCGTCGTTAATCATAATAACATCGGCGCCTAGTTCGCTGAAAACGGTCGGAGCAACTTTATACGCGGCTCCGTTGGCAGGATCAAGAACGATACGAAATCCTTTAAGCGTCAAATGCTTCGGAAAAGAGTTTTTAATCTGAACGATATAGCGTCCGATTACGTCGTCGATCCGTTTGGATCTACCGATTTCAAATTCCGTTTTTTGATTTTTCTCAATGAGCTCATCGTCAAAATAGATTTTTTCGATTTCCGCCTCTTCGGCTTCACCGAGCTTGTTACCGAGGCTATCGAAAAATTTAATTCCGTTATCGGAAAACGGGTTATGCGACGCACTAATCATAATACCTGCGTCACACCGCATATCTTCCGTTAAAAACGCGATAGCGGGCGTAGGCATCGGACCGATTTGTCGTACGTCGTATCCCACGGCGGTTAGCCCAGAGACAATGGCATTTTCAATCATATATCCGCTACGCCTGGTATCTTTACCGACCAAAATTTTATTGGTAATAGAATTTTTTCGAAAATAAATACCTGCCGCCATAGCTAAACGCATCGCTAAAAAAGCACTCAGTTTTTTTCCCGCTTTTCCCCGAACACCGTCGGTTCCGAATAATTTCATAATGGATTCACCTTTTACGATAAACTCTTAGGCGAATTGTAACAAAACTTTTTTAATCTTTACATGTAAACGGTATAATAGTCGTATTACATTGAATCATAGGACGCTACATGAACTTAGATAAAGTAATTTCCGGCTTTTTTTTCATTCTAGCGATGACACTTAACTTCGGCTTTTTTTACGGTGATTTATCGGATTTAGAACTGCACAGCAAATACGAACTTTTTGCCGCATTGGTCGTAAATATCATTGCTACGACACTCAAAATCGGCGACAAAACGCAATTAGGTTCGGTGATGCTTGCCACGAGTCTGGTCGCAGATATTCAGCTGATTGCTTCGGCAACCGTTTGGACCGTTGCGGCGTATGCGTATACCATCGATCGGGAAGTCACTTCGATTATCGTCAGCCTAAGCGGCGGTGCTTTACTGGCTAACGTAACCAGCGTTTTACTTTACATCGGCGATACGCTTAAATCCAAACGTTAAAAGGCTCTTTTTGAGAACCAGTTCTTTATGGCTGATTTTACAGCGTATGCGCACCCCCTTTCTTATTATTATTTTAACCTATACGATTTCTATCATCGGATTACTGCTGATCGAAGGCGTCGATGCCGAAGGAAATCCCTATCGTCTATCGATTTTTGACGCATTCTATTTCATCAGTTATACCGCAACGACGATCGGTTTCGGTGAAACCCCTTTTACGTTTACTTACCCTCAACGCATCTGGGTATCGATGTCCATTTTTTTTACCGTTACGGGATGGTTTTACAGTCTTGGATCATTGGTTGCCCTCCTTCAAGACAAACTCTTTTTGGAAGAATTCGCCCGCGCAAAATTTAAACGCAATATTGCTTATCTGAAAGAAAAATATATCATTATACTCGGCTACAACTCAATCACCAGCGAAATTATTAAAAAAGCGAACGAATACGGATTGCGCTCCGTGGTGATCGAAAAAGACGAATCAAAACGTAATCATCTTCTTTTGGAAAATTTCACACCGCCCGTTTATTGCCTCAATGCGGACGTCCATAATCCTGAAGCACTGGAAATGGCAGGCATTAAATCCATTTATTGCCGTGCTATCGTAAGCCTTTTTGAAAACGACGCGCTCAATCTTCGCATTGCGTTAACGTCTAAAATTCTCAATCCTAATATTACGATGGCAATTAAAGCAACCACAAAAAATCAAGCCGAAAATCTTCAAGATTTAGGCGTTCAAATTATCGAAAATCCGTTTGAAATTATTGCAACGCATATTCATTTAGCAATTAACGCTCCACACTCGTTGCGCCTCATTCGATGGCTATACGGTTTGGGTTATTTATACGATCCTCTTTTACGCCTACCTCGCGGAAAATACCTAGTATGCGGATACGGTCGTATGGGAAAAAGCATTTACGAAGTTCTCAAAGAGAACCATTTCGAAACTGTTTTTGCCGAAATCGATTCGGAGAAAAAAGAGTCGAATCCAAGCGATGAGCATCCAAAAATTGTTATCGGAGACGGCGACGATAAAGAAATGTTAAAAGCATTGGGAATCCAAGAGTGTGCCGCGATCATCGCCGGAACTAACGACGATACGACCAATCTTTCCATTTTAGCGACGGCCAAAAAGCTCAATCCTGCGA
Source organism: Sulfurospirillum sp. UBA4058 (assembly GCA_002382085.1). Classification (GTDB taxonomy): domain Bacteria; phylum Campylobacterota; class Campylobacteria; order Campylobacterales; family Sulfurospirillaceae; genus Sulfurospirillum. The sequence continues at coordinate 290,417 of DFZK01000010.1, forward strand.
TTATTACGATCGCTCGCGAAAACGAACTGGAAGATTTTTCGATTTTTCAAAATTCCGGTATCGATTCGGTGTTTATACCCGCAAAAATTTTAATTAACAAAACGGTACACGCGATTCTCAATCCGGCACTCGACCGATTTATCAAGCACATTTATACTTTAGATGAAACGGACATCATCGCTTTGACTAAAACGCTCTTAAACATCTCTATGCATCCTTTGATTTTTGCACTGAAAATCGACGCAACGCAATCACCGATGCTTGCACGGCAAGCCAATCACACGCTTCCGCTCTCTTTGCTTAGAACATCACTTAAAAATAGACGTATTGCCAACAATCTTATCGTACTCATGCGCTTAAGGAACAAAGAAGTATCGCTTTTCCCCACTTGGGATGAAACGATCGGTGTTAACGATCTCTTTTTATTTGCCGGCGATGAGAATGCACAAGAGCACCTCGAATCGATTGCCCAAAATTATTACGAGTTTTATTATGCCCTTGAGGGTAAAGAAAAAAGTATTTTCGGGAAATTACGTACGCCTTAGCCCAAACGCTTTTTGAAAGTAATGATTTTAGAACAAATTTATTTTAAAATGCCCTTAAAATAAGTTGCGTTTAATGTTAAATTTTATATAATCTACGCCTAAATTTAAAACGAAAGGCTTATCTATGGCAAATCACAAGTCAGCAGAAAAGCGTATTAGACAAACCAAAAAACGCACCGAAAGAAATAGATTTTATAAAACTAGAATCAAAAATCTAACACGTGCCGTAAAAGAAGCTGTTGAGGCGGGTGATCAAACAGCTGCCGCCGTTGCGTTGAAAAATGTAAACAAAAGCTTTCACTCTTATGCCGGCAAAGGTATTTTGACGAAAAATACGGCTGCTCGCCGCGTAAGCCGCCTTGCTCAACTTGTTAATACGCTAGGTAGTGTTGCTGCATAACCTGCGGCAACTCCCTCTTTATTTTAGTTTCCCTTCATGTTAAAAGAAAAACTTGTCCCGTTCGTCGATCGTTATAATGAGCTTTCTGCTCTTCTGAGTGATCCAAATATCGCTAACGATATTAAAAAAATGACGGCTCTTTCAAAAGAACAATCCTCTCTTGAAGAGATTAAAGACAAGTCGCTCGCTTACCTTACGACTTTAAATCAAATCGAAGAGAACAAACTCCTTCTGGATGATGAAGAACTCGGAGAATTGGCTAAAGAAGAGCTCAAAAGCTTGGAACTTCTGAAAGACTCTTTGGAAGAGGAGATTAAGCTTCTTTTACTTCCCAAAGACCCTAACGACGAACGTAATATTTTCCTTGAAATTCGTGCAGGAACCGGCGGAGACGAAGCTGCCATCTTTTCGGCGGATTTATTTAAAGCTTATTTGCGTTATGCCGAAAACCGCGGATGGAAAGTTGAAATCGTTTCGCTTAGCGAAGGAGTTTTAAACGGCTATAAAGAGGTTATCGCACTGATTAAAGGGCAGGGTGCTTTTTCACGGCTGAAATACGAAGGCGGCGTTCATCGCGTTCAACGCGTACCCTTAACCGAATCGCAAGGTAGAGTTCATACGTCCGCCGTTACGGTAGCCGTAATGCCTGAAGTCGACGACGTCGAAATCGATATTCAAGAAAAAGACCTTAAAATCGATGTTATGCGTTCATCCGGAAACGGCGGACAATCGGTCAACACAACCGATAGTGCCGTACGTATTACCCATTTACCGACCGGAATCGTGGTCGTGAATCAAGACGGTAAATCCCAGCACAAAAACAAAGATGCCGCTATGAAAATCTTAAAAGCGAAGCTTTACGATATGGAGATGCAAGAGCGCAATGCCAAAGAGAGTGAAGCACGCAAGCAACAAGTGGGCTCCGGTGACCGCAGTGCAAGAATCCGTACGTACAATTACCCTCAAAACCGTATTACCGATCACAGAGTAGGGTTAACGCTTTATCGTTTAGACGCCGTAATGGAAGGCGGACTTTTTGATGAAATTATCGAGCCTATTATTGCGCATTACCAAGCCGAACTGATGAAAGAAGCTAATTTCTAACACCTCTTTATTGATCGTAAATACTCAAATTATTTTGCTCGATCATCTCTCGAATCATTTTAATATACTCTTCTTTAAGTTCAGAGTAATTCACCATTGTTTTTGCCGATTCCATACCGTTAAACGTTCGACCTTCCAAAAAAGCTTGATAACGCCTCTCGCGAAATAACGAATATGCATCGTTGGTATTAAGATTGAGCATGTACGACGTAACCGATTTTTGCAAGGAGCTAAACACGCGAATCATATGCGTTTTACCCGGCAATCTATTTTGAGGCATTAAACCGACGCCGGAATAGGTCCAGTGACCGAAAAGGTTGTTGGCTTCCCGCGCAAATCGACTTTTCCCCCAACCGCTCTCCAATGCCGCTTGTGCCAGTGCCATCGAAACGGGAACGGTGTTGATTCGTTTATAATATTCGTCGCGATCGAAAAGATTTTCAATCCCGTATTTATTGCGTAATGCGATCAAATATCCGACATTTTTTTGATTAAGCCCCCGAAACGCTCCGGGCATCGCTTTCGCAAAAAAATCGGTAATAAACTCACGGTCTTTTTTGATTTCGTCGTTGCTTTTATCGACCAAACCTTTCATATGAAGGAAAAAAGCCTCTTTTTGTTTGGTATTGTCATCGATTTGATAGTATTCGTTCGGAAGTCCTCCGGCATGTAATCCACCGGAGATACTGAGGGAAAAAGCGATAAAAATGAAGAAAAAAATCTTCACGAATTTAGAGTTCCAGCGTCGTTTCAAAGACCTTTTGTACGAGACCTTTGAAAAAAAGTTTATTCTCTTCAATGCGCAATTGAAGCTCTTCTTGACTGGTCGGATAGACTTTGGCACAATCTTCCAACAATTTTTCGCGATAAGCACTGTAAAAACACGCTGCCATGCCCGTTCCGCATGCTAACGTTTCATCTTCGACACCGCGCTCGTACGTTCTTACATGTAAAGCCTTCTCACGAATCATGGCGTAATTAACGTTAGCATTATATTTAAACCGCATCTGGCGGGCAATCGTTTTGTCAAAGCATCCAAGATCTTCCACAAACGTTACTAAATGCGGTACGCCCGTATCGCAAAAATACCATACCAATCCATTCTCTTCAAACGAATCCCTCAACTTTTTCGGCTCGGTTAATTCCGTTTCTACGACATCACCCTCCACCCAAGAATGAATCACGCCCGCACCCGTCATAAAATGCATTCGCGCATCGCTAAGACCGTTAGTATAGGCATAATGAGCGCATGCACGCGTTCCGTTACCGCACATCGAAGCAATCGAACCGTCGCTGTTATAAAATTGCCATTTAAAGTCGTGTTCACGATCGGGCAGTAAAACGATCAGCCCGTCCGCACCGATACCGCTTTGTCGATTGCATACTTTTTTGGCAAAATCGCTTCGATCTTTTTCGATAAACGTATGTAAAATAACAAAATCGTTTCCGCTTGCGTTATATTTTGCAATCTGCATATTTTCCTCTTACAAATTTGATAAATTTTTCAATTTCGCTCTCTAAAAATTTCATATCGAACGAGTTGTTAATCAGAAAATCGGCCATAACCCTCTTTTCTTCAATGCTAATTTGTGCGTCGATACGTTTTTGAGCCTCTTCTTTCGTAAAATCTTCACGGATCATAAGCCGTTTTCGCTGCACTTCGACCGGAGCATAGACAACGACGACAACCTTACACTGATATCCTTCGCTTTCAAAATAGAGCGGAATATCGATAATATAGGGCTTCTTTTGCTCTTCCAATACTTCGCTTCGTTTGAAGATTTCGGCTCGGATCAACGGATGCAAAAAAGCATTAAGTTTTTCGCGTTCGGCTTTATCGTTAAAAATCAGTGCGCCCAATGCTTTACGATCGATCACGCCTTCTTTCATGACGCGAGCTCCAAAAATCGCTTCTACTTCTTTGACATGTAAAGGCAAAATCTCTTTGGCAATTTTATCGGCGTCAATGATTTCAAATCCCTGTGCGTGAAGCAAAGACGAAACCGTGCTTTTTCCCGTTGCAATGCCGCCTGTTAGGACGATCGCGTGTTCATATGCCATGAATTCTTTCAGACCTTGAATTAGATTTTATAACGATTTTAACATACTTTTGTTAAAATCTTTTAAACAACCTCCTAAAGGCTTATTCATGAGTACAGTCAGCTACAAAGACGCCGGTGTCGATATCGATGCGGGAAACCGGTTTGTAGAAAATATCAAACCTATCGTTAAAGCAACGTTTGATCACAACGTCATCGGAGGAATCGGCTCATTCGCCGGTGCGTACGAGCTCCCTGCAGGCTATCGACAGCCCGTCATTTTAGGCGCAACCGACGGCGTAGGCACTAAACTCAAGCTTGCTATCGACTCGGGTATATACGATACGGTCGGCATTGATCTCGTTGCCATGTGTGCCAATGACTTGATTTGTAATTTCGGAACGCCGCTTTTCTTTTTGGATTATTACGCAATGAGTAAACTCGAGATCGATGCATCGGTCAGTATCGTCAAAGGTATTGCCGAAGGTTGTCTCCAAGCCGAATGTTCTCTTATCGGCGGCGAAACGGCAGAAATGCCCGGAATGTACCACGGTAAAGACTTCGATCTTGCCGGATTTGCGGTCGGAATTGCCGAAAAAGACGAAATGAATCGCTTACCGCACGTCAAGGCAGGCGATATTTTAATTGCGCTTCCCAGTTCAGGCGTGCATTCCAACGGCTTTTCACTGGTACGCAAACTCTTCTTCGACAAACTCGGCTATACGTTTGAAACGGAATTTAACGGCAGATCGTTGATTGAAACGCTTTTAACGCCGACGCGTCTTTACGTTAAACTTTTTAAAGCACTTAAATCAAAGATCAACGCCTTGGCACATATTACCGGCGGCGGAATCGTCGAAAACCTCCCTCGCGTTCTTCCGGAGGGTTTACAAGCCCACGTCTACAAATCAAAAATCCGAACCTTGCCGATCTTTGATTTTATGAGCCGATACGTTGAAGAGAGCGAAATGCACCGTACGTTCAACATGGGCGTCGGAATGATCTTGGTCGTCAGCCCCGAAAACGTGGATGCGGTTCTCAATAGCAGCGACGGTTACGTCATCGGCGAACTTAAAAGCGGCACGCGATGCGCGCTTATGCTTCCATGAGCAGCATTTATATCGTTTCTAAACTTTTCACGTATCTTTTTTTGCCGCCGGGTATTTTTTCGCTTCTTTTTGTCGGCGCGGCGTTTTTCGTCAAACGCTTTCGCCTTTTTTTCTTTGCTAACGGCATCGTCTTATACCTTTTAAGCACGCCTTACGTTGCCGACTGGCTCTTAACGCCTTTAGAAGCACCTTACAATACTTCAATCGAAAAAAGAACCGTGGATGCGGTCATCGTGCTGGGAGGAGGGCTTACGCAAGGTGTTGCTAACTTGCCGCTTAGTAGTGATGCGTACAAACGTATGATGTGGGGCTTGATGGTAGCCAAATCCAATAACCTTCCGCTCTTATTCAGCGGCGGTGGAACTCAGAAAGAGTATCTGGAGAGCGACGCCTTTTTAGATAGTCTTAAAGAGATTAAGTCCTATCTCGATATCCAACCGCCGAGTTCCAAAAGCCTCTCTAGTAGAGAATTTTCTTTACATGTAGAAGATAAAAGCATCGATACTTATCAAAATGCGCTCTTTAGTAAACAGGCTTTTGAAGCGGTGGGCATCTCCGAGCCGACCGTTTATTTGGTAACTTCGGCGTATCACATGAAGCGTGCCGTGATGCTTTACGAACATTTCGGTTTTCACGTTATTCCCGCGGCAACCAATTTTAAAATCAACCATCGAGCACGAGACGTGTGGGATTATTTTCCCAATGCACATGCTTTTTATAAAAGCTTTATCGCACTGCATGAATATGCCGGAGTGCTCAGCTTGAAGATTCGAGGAATTTAAGCCTTATTTGCGCTTATCGTTCGTAATTTTATAAATAAAACTAAAGACTTCCGCCACGGCTTTATACAGCATCGGCGGAATCTCTTTATTGATTTCTATCTTTGAGAGCAACTCCACCAAATCAGCGTCTTTTTTGATGAGAATATCGTGTTCTTGCGCAAGCTTGATGATATGATCGGCAACGTTTCCTTTGCCGGAAGCGACGACTTTAGGGGCATTGTACTTTTCGCGTTCGTATTTGAGCGCAACGGCTTTTTGAATTTTCGGTTTGCTATCGTTCATATTTTTACGTTAATCCCGAATTCGATCTGTTCACCGCTAAAATAGTCGTTTTTAACGGTTGAAACGTCTCTAAAGTCCAACATTTTTATCGTACCCGTTATCAGACCGACTTCGTTCAATGCCCGTTTGAGTTTCGGAAGCTGATCGCCGATTTTCTTTTTGAGCTCGCTTTTTTGTACGGCAACGTTCATATCGACGTATTTGTCGTTTGAGAGAACCAACATCATATTGAGCTTTCCGTAATATTCCAAATCTAAATCGATCTGACAATGAAAACTCTCTTGCGTACTTTGCTTCATCATCATAGAGCCGTTTTTCATCCCTTCCCAACTAAAGGGAATATACACGTGCGTCGAACTACTGACGTAAGAGAAGAGCTGATGGTATTCGATTTGCGTTAACAAGCGGTTTGTAATTTCATACGCTTCTTTATTTTGAGGCGACGTTGCAAATGACTCGTTGAGTTTCGTTAAAACTCCTTTCATATCGCTCAAAAGTTCTACGTCACTCGGATCAAGTTGCAGTTTTTGTACCAATGCTTTACCGACAAAAAGCTCCGGTTTAATCAGTGAATGAATCGTTTGATCCAACGTACCGCTTTTCGTGTTAAACTCGGCTTGACGTACGGTCTGAGGATCGAGAACTTCGATTTGTTGCTTAATACGGTTGGCAAGCATTTTTAAAGCTTCTTCGATGCTTTGAGGCATCGCGGAAGAAGAGGGCAAAGGCATCGCCGTAACCGAGGAGTGCTGTAACGAAGAAACCGAAGAAGCTATCGCCTCGTCTTGTTCACGCATCGGCTCTTGTACCGTATTGTCTTGGAGTAATGCACCTTCTTGCATTGCCGATACGGGAGTTTTTGGCATAGGCGTCGTATTTGCGGCATCTAAAAGCGAAGATTTAAGCGGATTGACGATTGATTGGAGAAAATTTCCCTTAAGAAGCAATTCATCGATCTGAGGCTCAAGCTCGTTTAAACCGAGCACGCTTAAATTTTCTTTGAGCTGTTCTAACAAAACTTTAACTTGCGTATTAAAATGCTCCTCGACGTTCATGGACGCGGGATAATTTTCAACCTTCGAGGCAATTAAGTCGGTTTGCCGGATCGCATATTCAAGCTTTTGTACCGTTTGATACGCTTCTTTAAACATAGAAGGCTCTGCTAGCACTTGTTTAACGCTCTGCCTAAAAAGATCAAGCAAGGATTTAAGGCTACTTTGTGCCTCTTTGGATGAGAGATCCTGCAAGGTCGTCAATGTATCCAAAACGGCGGTAATCTCTCTCGTAATCGACGATGTTTGAAGCAAAGGCGTGTCTAAGTGCGATTGAATGTTCGTGCGAAGTGCCACCAATGTTTCCGATATGCTTTGCGTCGTGAGTGCATTTGCCAATTTCGATTCAAAGAAGATACCGGAGTTTTGTATTTGCGTTTGAAGCATCTTCGTATCGATTTGAGAAATATTTTTCGTAAACAATTGCAATAACGCCATCGGCTGAGCGATCTTAGAATCGAGCTTGACCGTTGTCGTTAGGGCTTTAATATCGTCGGCAAAATTACCCATATTTTTGAAAAGCGGGCTCTTTTGCAGAACCTCGTAAATAGCACTTTTCGACTTGACCTCACTGATAGCGGTGCCTAAAAGTTGCGCTACGACCTCTTTCGCATCGCTCGGCGTTTTTGCGTACGTCGTTTTTTCGCTACTCAGGTCTAAAGGTAATTGAGCACTTTTTTGTACGGCAGCATCGGCTTGCTTCGCTAACGCGTCTTTGTCAACGAGTGTTTTAGTATCCAGCGTTTGCAGTTGATTGGCAAGAAGCGAAGCCGTATTAACGTCCATAATGCATCACCTTATAGGGTAAAGAATTGTATTTTAGCGTTGAACCGATTTGATTTTTTCCAACCACTCGTTTAAAGTCTTTTCAAACCCTATCGGCAAATTGCGATAAAAATGAAGCGGTTTTTCACTGTAGCTTTGCTCAACCCAACCGCCAAAATCGTGCGGATACAAATACCCTTTGGGCGAAGGGCTTTGAAGATGTTCCGGAACCTTCAACGCTTTTTCATTTTTAACGTAGGATAACGCATCGTTAATCGCTTGATAGGCACTGTTCGATTTAGGACTGCAGGCAAGATAAATCAAGCATTGCGATAAGATAATACGTGCTTCGGGGTAACCGATCTTGCTCACGGCCGTTAGCGTACTGGTAGAAAGATTCAACGCGTTAGGATTCGCGTTACCGATATCTTCACTGGCAAGAATAACCAACCTTCGTGCGATAAAGTCGGGACTTTCCCCGCCGTCTATTAAACGTGCCAGATAATAGAGTGCGGCGTCAACGTCGGAACCTCTGACGCTTTTAATCATGGCACTAATGAGATTGTAATGCGTGTTATCTGAGCTTACGCCGTCTTTGAGTGCACTCGGTCGCAACGATTTTAACGTTTCAAGGCTAACATGTAGATCGACTTTCAGTGCGAATTCCAAAAGATTTAAAAGCGATCTGCTATCGCCGGCACTGGAACTTACAAGATAATGTAATGCCTCTTCGTCAATCGTACATGTAACGACTTTTCGTACGCGTTCAATGATAGCGCGCAAATCCGATTCTTCTAACGGATAAAACTCGAATAACATCATGCGTGAGCGTATGCCCGAGCTTAAAACAAAGTAAGGATTTTCGGTCGATGCTCCAATAAGAATCATCTCGTGGTTTTCCATCGGCAATAACAAAACCTCTTGTTGCGTTTTTGAAAGGCGATGAATTTCATCGATAAAAATCAACGGTTTTTGCAAAGCATTTTTATACTGTGAGAGAATTTTACGAATCTCTTCGACTTTAATACTCGTCGCATCCAACTCAAAAAAAGGCAAATCCAACTCATTGGCGACAATACGTGCTAAGGTCGTTTTCCCCACACCTGCCGGACCGAAGAAGAGGGCATGGCTCATGGAACCCGCTTTTAAAAGCTTATAAAAAGGGCTGTTTTCTGCACTTAAATGTTTTTGTCCGGCTAGTTCTTCGATATGTTTCGGGCGAAAGAAGAGGGCAAAATTATTGATCATCGCCCTTGGTTTCCTGTTTGACGTATTCAAGATAATCGCGCAAAGCATTATACTCGCTTGCGTTAAAGAAGCGGTGTTTCCCCGGTTTCAACGTTCCGAGATCGACTTTGCCGTAACTGACGCGTTTGAGGTCTACGACGTCCACGTCAAAGTATCCGAAGAAACGTCTAAGTTCTCTATTTTTTCCTTCGTTGATCGTTACTTTAAGCGTCGAAAACGTCGGTGAATTTTTAATAATACGGTAGGCTAAAAACGGTGCAAACTCCATCGAATGAATTTCGCTTTTCGCATGTCCGCCTTTTCGAGCATCGTCCAACTTCAAGCCCTCTTGCATCGCTTTTTCCATTGCTAGCGTAATCGCTCCGTTAATTTTAACGTAATAAACACGCTCCAAATCGCCGTGCATTAATGCCGAAACGACGCTAGGGGAATCGCACAGAAGCAAAAGTCCTTCACTGGCAAAATCAAGTCTTCCGACGCTTAAATAATGCCCGAATTTCGATGGGAGCGAATCGTAAATCGTCTTGCGTCCGCGATCGTCTTTTTTGCTCACCAATTCACCTTTGGGCTTATGGTACACAATAACCGAATATCCGTGTTTTTCAAAAAGCGCATTACCTTTAATTTCAATTCTATTTTTAAAACTTACTTGCATCGAAAGATCGTCTACGATTTTACCGTCGACTTTCACTAAGCCGTCTTTGATCAGTTGATCCGCTTCACGTCTTGAATAGTGCGTGTTATGGGAGATCATCTTATTGAGTCGCATTAATTCCATCATTTTATCCCTGCTTCCACCAATTGGTGAATGTGTAATACGCCCTCAAGTTTACCTTTTTTATCGGTAATAGCAAGTAATTGTATCTTATGTTTTTCAATCAACGCCAAAGCATCACTGGCAAGAATCGCCGCATCGTCGATCGTTTTGGGTTGTTTCGTCGCATATTCGTATGCATACGCATCCATACGAAAATCCTCTCGCATTAAAGCACGTCGTAAATCACCGTCACTCAAAACGGCCAACAACGTATTATCTTTGTCCGTAATAAGCACATTGCCTAAACGTCCTTCACTCATAGCGATAATCGCCTCTTTCAATTTTGTCTTTTCAGAGATAACGGGTAACTCTCTCGTGAGCATCAAATCTTTAACTTTAACAAACAAACGTTTGCCGAGGCTTCCGCCCGGATGGAAGGATGCAAAGTCTTCTTTTTGAAAATTCTTCTCTTTCATAAGGCAAACGGCTAACGCATCTCCGAGAGCTAACGTCAGCGTTGTCGAACATGTAGGAGCGGCATCGAGAGGGCAGGCCTCTTTTTCAATATGCAAAGGAATAAAAATATCGCTGTAACGCCCCAATGACGACTCTTTCGAGCGCGCCATACCGATCAAAGGAATTTCAAAACGTTTGATATGCGGCAAAATTTTAATCAACTCTTCGCTCTCTCCGCTATAACTAATGGCTAACACGGCATCTTCTTTACCGATCATACCTAAATCACCGTGCATCGCTTCGGTCGGATGCAAGAAGAAACTGCTCGTTCCCGTACTTGCAAGCGTTGCAGCGATTTTTGCACCGATCAGTCCGCTTTTTCCGACACCCGTGACAATCAACTTTCCTTTAATTTTCGCTATCGCACGCGTCGCGTCATTGATTTCGGGACCGATATGCGCCGCCGTATTTAAAAGCTCTTTGGCTTCCAATTCTAATACCTCTTTGGCTATCGCTTGAAAATTTTGCATCGGCTATCCTACATCATGAAAATCGTCGGAACGATTGTCGGATATTTTTTCATCTGTCGGTAGATATGTTTGCGAACAACTTGCCTTACTTCATTTTCAAGAGCGCGCGCGTTTTCCAATAGCTCTTTTTTGGCATTGGCGATAAACTGATCGATAACGCCTTCCATCTCCACCGAGAAAGCTTTATCGTCTTTATCCGGTACCAGTCCGTAACTAATGATCTTTGGCTTTGCTATCAGCTTATGCTCACTTTTATCGATTTGAATCACTAACATCACGAGTCCTGCTTCCGCTAATTTTTGTCGATCAATAACGACGTCGTCGGCAATTTGCTCGTTGACTTGGTTATCGATAAAGACTTTACCCGTCTTAATCGTTTTGATTTTTTTCATATACTTACCGCACAGTTCTACCTGATCGCCGTCACTCATCAAATAGATATTACGCTCCGGAATACCGCATTGCATTGCCGTTTCTTTGTGTTTGGTAATATGGTTGTATTCACCGTGAACCGGAAGAAAAAACTTTGGTTTGACCAAACGAAGAATCAATTTTTGCTCTTCTTGCGCGGCATGTCCGCTTACGTGAATTTCGCTGAAATCTTGATAAGCTACGTTTGCGCCGCTTTTTAATAAAAAGTTTAAGACCTTAGAGACGCTACCCTCGTTTCCGGGAATCGCTTTTGCGGAAATAATAATTTGATCCGTCGGTTTAATCTTTACATGTCGATGTTCATCCGTCGCCATTCGATACAAAGCACTCATCGTCTCGCCTTGACTTCCCGTTGTAACGATTAAGACGTCTTTATCATTATATTTATTGACTTCATGCGGATCGATAAAAATACTTTTATCCAACTGAATATACCCTAGATCGATTGCGGTAAAGAGGTTGCGCTCCATCGATCTTCCGATCACGCAGACTTTACGTCCGTATTTTAAACCGTAATCAATGGCTTGATAGACCCTGTGAATATTCGATGAGAACGTGGACATAATGACCCGTCCCTTGGACTTCGCGAAGATAGAATCAAACGTTTTTCCGACCGTACTTTCACTACGCGTAATACCTTCTTTATACGAGTTGGTGCTATCGCTCATCAAACACAATACGCCCTTTTCGCCGTATGCCGCAAAACGGTTCAAATCAGTCACGTACCCGTCAATCGGCGTATGATCGATCTTAAAATCTCCCGTATGAATGATTGTCCCGACTTCTGTCGTAATTGCCAATGCCGATGCGTCGATAATCGAGTGAGTAATATGAATCCATTCGATTTCGAATTCACCGATTTTATAGATTTTACGCTTTTCAACCGGACGGAAATATTTCTTATACGCTTTTAAACCGTGTTCGTCAAATTTATTGGAAATCATTCCTAAGGGTAGCGGCGTTGCATAGAGCGGAAACTGCATCTCTTTAAAAAGATACGATATCGCTCCGATATGGTCTTCGTGCGCATGCGAGATAATAATTCCTGCTATTTTTTTCTTAATTTGTCTTAAATAACTAAAATCGGGTACCAAAATATCGACGCCGTGCATATCTTCGCTTGGAAAACTCATACCGACATCAAATACGATCGCCGAAGTATCGGTCTCAAATACGCAAATATTGCCGCCGATTTCACCAAGTCCTCCCAAAGGAGTTATTTTGATCTTTCCTTTGGAGTTTTGCTCAACCACGGAGGCTTTGTTCAAGCGTTCTTTGTGCATTTTTTGATTTGCTTCAATCGCTTTTTTGATATCTCTTTGCCACGGTTCATTGCCCTCAAGCGAAGGTGTTTGTGCTTTTGCTTTATTACGTCTACGGTTATTGGTTTTCGGTTTGCCTTCTCCGGCATTTGGTGGAGTACTACCGCCGCTTTCGGTAGCCACTACTGTCGTTTGTTCTTGCCCCGATTGAAGTTGAGCCGCTTTCGGTTTAGAACGTCGTCGTCTGTTTTTGTTGGTTTTTGGCGGCGTTGCCGCATTGGATTGTTCGTTATTCGTGGATGGAATCTCGTTTTCTTGCATCATTCAACCTTAAATGTTTAAATAGTAGATGATGAGACGAGACGCTGAGTTCATGAGGTCGAATCGTTACGGGAATAGCATGAATTTGCATCACTTTTTCAACAAATTCTCTATTATATTCACTCGAAATATTTTTTAACCACGTCTTACGCGGACTTTGAAAAGAGCATCGCAAATACTTTTTAAATTTTTGCAAAATCTTTTCGTCTTCAAATATTCCAGGAGATTTATCCTGTATAAATTCTTGTTTTTTGTCGATTCTCAAAATAGAAGATGTTACTTTCGGTTGCGGCTCAAACGATGTCGGAGCTACGTCAAAAAGCAATGTTGCCGTTGCGATACTTTGCGCCAGAATAGCCAAAGAGCTAAACTCTTTCGTTTTCGGTACAGCCGCAAATTTCTCTGCGACTTCCTTTTGCACCATCACCGTCATTGATTGACAGTAAGGATCTTCTAGGGCTTCTAAAATAATCGTCGTTGCAATGTAGTAGGGTAAATTCGCCACTAAATCATAAGGTTCGTTTTGAAGCGAACCTTTATTGAACTGATCAAGCACATCGGTATGTACCAATGTTAAGCTTCCCTCTTCTATCTCTCTTGAGAATTTCTCTCTCAAATAAACGCACAAGTCTTCATCGACCTCATATGCTACTAAAGGTTTTATCTTTAATAGTTCTTGCGTCAAATCACCTAAGCCAGGTCCTATTTCAACAAGTTTTAGCTCATCGCGGGGCATCGCTTGGATGATTTTGTATAGAATATTTCTATCTTTTAAAAAATTTTGGCCAAATTTTTTCTTTGCCTCTATCAATTTGACTCACTCTTTTTAAAATTTTATTGATTTTACTCAATTTTTACTTACAAAATTGTTAGGAGCCAAAAGAAGCAGCTTTTTCAGAAGTTTCTTTTAATACTTTTGCTATCATATATTCGATATTTCCCTTCAAAAGAGATTTTTATGGACTACTTTGCCAAACGTATTATCCCATGCCTTGATGTTAAAAACGGCCGTGTCGTTAAAGGTGTTAATTTTGTTGGTCTAAAAGATGCCGGCGATCCCGTCGAAATTGCCAAACGTTATAATGAAGAGGGTGCCGATGAAATTGCATTTTTGGATATTACGGCAAGCCATGAAGGGCGAGGAACCATCGTCGAAATCGTAGAAAAAGTTGCACGTGAAGTTTTTATTCCGCTAACGGTCGGTGGAGGGATTCGCACTTTAGAAGATATTTACCGCCTTCTTAACGTTGGTTGTGATAAAGTGAGTATCAATTCTCCTGCCATCGCGAATCCTCATTTCATTAATGAATCGTCCAAACGTTTTGGATCACAATGTATTGTCGTCGCTATCGACGTAAAACGCACGGGAGATAAATGGAATGTCTTTATCAACGGTGGACGTATCGATACGGGTATCGATGCTCTTACTTGGGCAAAAGAAGTAGCAGACAGAGGTGCCGGAGAAATTCTTTTAACATCCATGGATTGTGACGGCGCAAAAAGCGGCTATGACCTTTCCATTACCTCACAAATTAGCTCTATGCTCGATATTCCCGTAATTGCAAGCGGCGGAGCAGGGACGATGGAACACATTAAAAATGCTTTTAATAGCGGTGCCGATGCAGCGTTAGCCGCCTCGATTTTTCATTTTAAAGAAATCGAAATTATGGCACTTAAACATTACCTCAAACACGAGGGAATAGCAGTCCGCTTATGATACTCTGCGCCGGCAATAATGAACATTTCAATTTTGCCTTCCCTATAGGTGTGGGTCTTGTACAAAGTGCTATAAAGCTTACTCAATACGTTTTAGAGCAAAAACCCTCTTTTTTGTTTTTTGTGGGTACCGCCGGTAGTTACGGACGTTATAAGCCGTTTGATCTTGTTTTGAGCCATAGTGCTACTAATATAGAACTTAGTTTCCAACAAAACCAAAGTTATACGCCGATTCAAAATATCGTCCATGCAAAACAACATTATGATGTTTCACGTGGAACAAATTACCCTTTTGAAACCGTTAACTCTAGCAATTATATTACGACTGCATCTCATTTATCGCATTATTACAATGAAAAAAATATTCCTCTAGAGAATATGGAATTTTTCTCCGTTCTTCACGTTGCCAATACATTCGATCTTCCGTGTCTTGGTTTTTTTGTTATTACCAATTATTGCGATGAAAATGCACATCGTGATTTTATGTTAAATCATGCTAAAGCAAAAGAATTGATTACTTTACATGTCGAAAAAAATATGAGAATTTGAGGGCATATGCAACCAATAAATATACTAGATCTGTCAAAAGAAGAGTTGTCAAACGAAATAAAACCGTCTTTCCGAGCAAAACAAATTTATCAATGGCTGTATCAAAAGTACGTTACGTCATTTGAAGAAATGAAAAATCTACCGAAAGAGCTCCAAGCAGCATTAAAAGAAACTTACTATCTCGATCCTTTACGCATTGCCAAAATTGAAGTAAGTAAAGACGGGAGTAAAAAATATCTTTTTGAATTAAAAGACGGGAACACGGTTGAGTCGGTTCTATTACCTATGAAACAAGAACAAGTAGACGAGGAGGGTAGACGCGTACACCACACGCGTTATACCATCTGTATTTCATCGCAAGTAGGGTGTAAAATCGGCTGTGCGTTTTGCCTTACCGGCAAAAGTGGATTTAAACGTAATCTTTCCGCCGGTGAGATAACATCGCAAGTATTAATGATTAAACGCGATAACGCTATTGCCGAAAATAGACGCGTTAATATTGTTTTTATGGGTATGGGTGAACCGCTCGATAATTTAACTAACGTGAGCAAAGCAGTTCATATTTTTAGCGATATTGACGGTCTTTCTATTTCGACTCGACGCCAAACAATTTCAACAAGTGGACTCAGTTCTCAAATCGAAAAATTAGGACAGCTCGATTTGGGCGTTTTGTTAGCAATTTCACTTCATGCCGTCGACGATACGTTACGTCAAAAACTAATGCCGATTAACAAAGCTTACAATATTGAGTCTATCATGAATGCCGTACGAGCTTTTCCTATCGATGCACGCAAACGCGTTATGTTTGAATATCTTGTGATGAGGGGCATTAACGACGATCAAAGTAATGCCAAAAAACTAGTAAAACTTCTTCACGGGATTAAGGCAAAAGTCAACTTAATTTATTTCAATCCGCATCATGGAAGCGATTTTGACCGACCGAGCGAAAAAGACATGTTAGCTTTTCAACAATATCTTGTTGATCACGGTGTATTATGCACGATTCGCCAATCCAAAGGTATCGATATCAGTGCAGCTTGCGGACAATTACAGGATAAGGAAAAAAATGACATTGCTTGATATAGCTCAACTAGGCTTTTTAATTATTGTCGTCATTGTAGGTGTAGGCGGAATGATAAATGTACTTTTTAGAAACAAGTAAAGAGCTTTTCGCTGCTCTTTACTGTACAATCCATTCTTGCGATACTATTTCTTTTTGACCGATAAAAATTTTTCCAATAAATATATCGTTTAAATGAAAAGTACCGACACCCTTCGGTGTTCCCGTCATAACAATATCATTATCCTCTAAGGAACAAAAAGCCTCAATTTCTTTAAGAATTGCAAGTGGTTTATAAATCATCAAATCAATATTTCCCTCTTGCACTAACATATCGTTAATCCATAATTGCATCGAAAGTTTATTCACATCCATAGGATCGATACTGACAAACGAGCTCATAACCGCAGCACCGTCAAAAGCTTTCGCACGTTCCCATGGCAAGCCTTTTTCCTTTAACTCACTTTGGACTATTCGGTTAGTTAAATCTAAACCAAAACCGACGCCGTGAATTTCTTTATTGCGAATGAGAAACGAAATTTCACCTTCGTAATGTAACACTGTTTGTGGTCGTAACGTTAGCGTACGCGTAAGGGCTGAGTTGGGTTTCATAAAAAGTACCATCGAGGTCGGAAGTTCATTATGAAGCTCTTGAATATGTTCTACGTAATTACGACCGATACAGACGACTTTACTCGGTACGATATCGTCTCCGTTAAACTGTATTGTGTTCATTCTTTTACCTTTTCATGGATTAAGTTATAAAACTCTATTTCGGCATTAAAAGCAGATTCTATCGTATAATCAATCCCTTGATAACAAAATGACAAGGATTGTGCGTGCAATAACAATCGTGGACTCAAGGTTTTGCATGTTTGTTCTTCTTGGCTCATGCTACCGTCTAAAAATCTTTCGACATCTTTTTCGTCAATGCCGTAAATAGGATCGCCGATGATAGGATGTTTCACGTGGAACAAATGAACTCTTATTTGATGCTGTCTACCGGTATAAGGAATTGCTTCAACAAGTGTTGCATTTTTATCCTCGAAATAGCGTATAGGGATCACTCGGGTTTGAGAAGATTTACCCATATCATCGACATGGACTTTCAAACGTATTTGACTTGTCAGAAGATCACGTTTGAGTTTAGCATCAATGAAAAGTTCATCGGAAATTTTTCCCCGAACCAATGCCAAATATCGCTTATGTACTTTACGAGCGGCAAAGATAGCTTTTAACTCAATTTCCGCTTTTTTATTTTTTCCGATCAATACTAGTCCGCTTGTGCTTTTATCGATGCGATGAGCAGCATTGGCATCTTTTCCATAGCGTGATTTAATTTCGTCATTGAGTGTGTACCCGTCCGATCGCTTTCGAGGATGGATCATTATGCCGCTAGGTTTATCGTAAACGGCAAAATCTTCCGTTTCAAAAATAGGAATAAGCCCTTTGGATCTTCCTTCAAAAACAACTACGGCAACTTCTCCACAAATTCGAGCCGATTTTCGCGTTAATAACTCGTCGTTCACATAAACACGTTTTCGATCAATTGTTTTTTGTGCCTCGCTCATCGTCATCCCGAAAGTATCCATGAGAAAACGAAAAGCGGGGATGGGTAAATCTAGCGTAAATTTCTTAGTCGTATAAGACAAGTTTCAACCCTTTTTTAGTCCTATTTTGTTAAAATTTTACCTTCAAAAATAGAATCCATTTTAGATAATTTCATCGTATTTTATCATAGAAAAATCATAAACGAAGAAGGATGAAGATGGTAGAGCGCTACGCTAGAGAAGAGATGAAAAAGCATTGGACGATCGAAGCCAAATACAACGCATGGCTCAAGGTAGAAAAAGCGGCAACCAAAGCGTGGAACAAACTCGGTCTTATTCCAGATGACGATTGTGAAAAAATCTTAACAAATGCAAAATTTAATATTGACCGTATCGATGAAATTGAAAAAGTTACTCGACACGACGTTATCGCTTTTCTTACGAGCGTTGCCGATAGTTTGGGTGATGAAAGTAGATGGGTTCATTACGGTATGACCAGTTCCGATTGTATCGACACGGCCGTCGCACTTCAGATGCGTGATTCCTTACATGTCATTATTGAAGATGTCAAAATTTTAATGGAATCGCTCAAAAAAAGAGCAATGGAACATAAAATGACATTGATGGTCGGTCGAAGTCACGGTATTCACGGCGAACCGATTACCTTCGGACTTGTTCTTGCTATTTGGTACGAAGAAATTAAACGTAGCCTGCAAAATCTTGAAAACGTTATGGAAGTTATCTCCGTAGGTCAAATAAGCGGTGCAATGGGAAATATGGCACATTCTCCAATCGAACTTGAAGAGCTCGTATGTGAAGCGTTAGGACTTAAACCAGCTCCCGTTTCCAATCAAGTTATTCAACGCGATCGTTATGCCGCGCTGATGAACGCCTTGGCACTTTTAGCTTCCAGTTGCGAAAAGATTGCCGTTGCGATTCGACACTACCAACGAACCGAAGTATATGAATGCGAAGAGTTTTTTGAGAAAGGGCAAAAAGGAAGTTCGGCAATGCCGCACAAACGTAATCCCGTCTTAAGCGAAAACATTACGGGGCTATGCCGTATGATTCGCTCTTACGCAATCCCTGCGATGGAAAACGTTGCATTATGGCATGAAAGAGACATTAGCCATAGCTCGGTCGAACGCTTTATCTTACCGGATGGTTTCATTACCGCCGATTTTATGCTGACGCGTTTGAATAGCGTAATTTCCAAATTAGTCGTTTATCCCGAAAACATGATGAAAAACCTTAATTTAACGGGGGGACTTGTCTTTTCACAACGTATTTTGCTTGAATTACCCTTATGCGGGGTTTCACGTGAAGATGCTTATAAAATCGTTCAAAGAAATGCTATGAAAGTCTGGGAAGATTTGCAACAAGGAAAGCCCGCCCTCAATACCCAAGGAGAAAGTCTCTATCTTCAAAATCTCCTTAGTGATGAAGATTTAAGAGCGAACCTCAGCGAAGCACAAATAAGAGAATGCTTTAATTACGATTACTATACGAAAAACGTCGATAAAATCTTCCAAAGGGTATTCAAATAATGCTAACCGTTCAAAAGCGCAATGGTCGAACCGAGCCGCTCGATATTTCAAAAATACAAAAATACACAAGTTCCGCCATCAAAGGCTTGGAAAATGTTTCGCAAAGCGAACTGGAAGTCGATGCAAAAATTCAATTTCGCGATCAGATTACGACCGAAGAGATTCAAAAAACATTGATTAAAACGGCAGTCGATAAAATCGATATCGATCGACCGAACTGGACCTATGTCGCCGCACGTCTTTTTCTTTACGATTTGTATCATAAAGTCAACGGCTTTACGGGCTACGGAAATTTTGCCGAATATTTAGAGCGCGGAGAAAAAGCAGGGCGCATTGCACTAGGACTCAAAGAAAAATACGACCTTAAAGAACTGGAAGCTTATATCCAACCCGAGCGTGATTTACAATTCACTTACCTTGGAATTAAAACCTTGCATGATCGTTATTTGATTAAAGATAAGCAAGGAAAACCGATCGAATTGCCGCAGCATATGTTTATGGCAATCGCGATGTTTTTGGCACAAAACGAACTCAATTCAATGGATTGGGCAAAAAAATTCTATGACGTTATCAGCAAATTCGAAGTCATGTTGGCAACACCGACGCTTTCCAACGCACGAACGACACGTCACCAACTAAGTTCGTGCTATATCGGTAGTACACCCGACAATATCGAAGGAATTTTCGATTCTTACAAAGAGATGTCGCTTTTAAGCAAATTTGGCGGCGGAATCGGTTGGGATTGGAACTTAGTTCGTTCAATGGGCGGTATGATCGATGGGCATAAAAATGCCGCAGGCGGCATTATCCCGTTTCTCAAAATTACCAACGATATTGCAATCGCCGTCGATCAACTCGGTACGCGCAAAGGTGCTATCGCCGTTTATATCGAACCGTGGCATATGGACGTATCCGACTTTTTAGATTTGAAGAAAAATTCGGGAGAAGAGCGTCGCCGAGCCCATGATCTTTTTCCCGCATTATGGATCAATGATCTGTTTATGAAACGCGTCGAGACAAATGCTATTTGGACGCTTTTTGATCCGGCGGAAACGTCCGATCTTTCCGAAGTCTACGGAGAAGAATTTGAACGCCGCTACCTTGCCTATGAGCAAAACGAATCTATTTCAAAAGAACATATTCCGGCGAAAGAGCTGTGGAAAAAGATTTTAACAAGCTATTTTGAGAGCGGAAGTCCGTTTCTTTGTTTCAAAGATAACGCCAATAAAGTCAATCCGAACGATCACGTCGGCATTATTCGCAGTTCCAACCTTTGTACGGAAATCTTTCAAAACACCGCACCGAACCACTATAAAATCAAAGTAGTTTACAACGACGGAAGTATCGATACGTTTGAAGAGACCGACAGAGTAACGGTCGATAGCGGACTTAGCAAAGAAGCAAAAAAAATTACGGCACTCGATTCAATTAAAGGCAAAGATATCTTTATCGTTGAAAAAGAGATGGTCGAAGGTAAAACTGCCGTGTGCAATTTGGCCAGCGTCAACCTTTCGAAAATTCATACGAAAGAAGACATTGAACGAACGATACCTATCGCAATTCGTATGCTCGATAACGTCATCGATCTCAATTTCTATCCGCACGCCAAAGTGAAGCATACCAATATGAAATCGCGTGCTATCGGATTGGGCGTAATGGGCGAAGCACAAATGCTTGCCGAAGCACATATCGCATGGGGAAGCTACGATCATTTTAGCAAAATCGACGAAGTGATGGAAGCCATTAGTTATAACGCCATTCTTGCCTCATCGAATCTTGCCATTGAAAAAGGCGTCTATCCCGAATTTCAAGGTTCCAAATGGAGCAGAGGCATTTTCCCTATCGACACGGCAAACGAAGAGGCAAAAAAGCTGGTTGATCGCGGAGGTTTATTCGGTTACATGTACGATTGGGAAAGCCTAAGAGAGCGCGTAAAGAAAAACGGTATGCGTAACGGTTACCTTATGGCAATTGCACCGACAAGTTCCATTTCTATTTTAGTCGGAACGACGCAAACGATCGAGCCCGTTTACAAACGCAAATGGTTTGAAGAAAACCTTTCGGGAATGATTCCGGTCGTCGTACCTAATCTTAGTCCGGAAACATGGGGATTCTATACGCCGGCATACGATTTGGATCAAAAAGTCCTTATTAAAGCGGGTGCCATCCGTCAAAAATGGATCGACCAAGGGCAAAGCCTCAATATCTTTATGACCTTAGATAAAGCCAGCGGAAAATACCTTAACGATATTTACATGTTAGGCTGGAAACTCGGTATTAAATCAACGTACTATCTCCGATCGCAATCCCCGGAGAGTAAAATTGAAGTTGCCGATCGCAGTATCGAATGCGAAGGATGTCAATAGACGTGATATTAATGTTCGTAGGAAAAATTATTTTGTGAAACGTTGCATTTTTGCACTAAAAGGATTTAACATGAAAACCATCGGTCTAATCGGCGGTATGAGTTGGGAATCAACCCTATTGTATTATAAACTTTTAAACGAAGGTGTCAAAGAACGTTTGGGAGGGCTTCACAGCGCCCAAATTATTTTACATTCCGTGGATTTTGCCCCGATCGCCCGTATGCAAAATGAAGGACGCTGGGATGAAGCGAGCATTACGTTGACGCAAGCCGCCCTTTCATTGGAGCATGCCGGTGCCGATGTCATTTTGCTCTGCACCAATACGATGCATAAAATGGCACCGTTTATCACGCCGTATCTTAAAACGCCTTTTTTGCATATTGCGGAAGCAACGGCCAATGCGCTGAAAAAAAAACGTGCCAAAAAAGCACTCTTGCTCGGAACGAAATTCACGATGCAAGAAAGCTTCTATAAAGATATTTTACACTTCCACGGTATTGACGTACTGATACCGAACGATGAGGAAATTCAAACCATCAATCAGATTATTTTTTCCGAATTGTGCGTCGGCAAAATCGAAACACAATCTTTGAACTTTTTTGTAACACTGATTCAAAACTATCAAAAAGAATATGCCGATTTAGATGCGGTTATCTTAGGATGTACGGAAATCGGTCTGCTACTGCATCAAAAAGACTCGACGCTACCGCTTTTTAATACGACGACTATCCATGTCGACGAAGCCTTGGAATACGCATTGAACTCTTAAAATATAAAGAAATTATATTAATTTATTATTTTAATATAAGTAATGAAAAAGTCCTTTTGATAGTCGATATAAAGGACTTCTTTTTTACTAAGGAATAAGAGCAAAAAATCCTAATTTTTAGATTGTGACATATTTGTCGCAGCTTAATTATTAAGTTTTTTTAAATTTTATACTTACTATAATCTTCCATACTTTATTCTACTTAGGACAACCATGCTAACCAAAGTACTCAAACGTGACGGCACGACCGAAGAGTTCCTCCCTTTTAAGATTGAAGATGCCATCAAAAAAGCATTTAAAAGCGAAGGTGTGACCTACGATCAATCTATTTACGACGAAATTCTCAAACGTATCGAGAAAAAACGCGTTGCGGCGGTTGAGGACTTTCAAGATATGATTGAGCAAGAACTCTATAAAGCACGTTACTTTGACGTAATGCGTTCTTTTATGCTGTACCGCCACACGCATAAAATGCAACGGGAGCACATCTACGGTCTCAGCGAAGATACGACGTACGTCAACTCAAGCCAAACGATTGAAGAGTATATCGGTAAAAGCGACTGGAGAATCAAAGCCAACTCCAATACGGGGTACTCTAACGCCGGACTTGTCAACAATACCGCAGGTAAAGTCATCGCCAATTATTGGCTTGATAAAATCTATTCCAAAGAAGAGGGGTTAGCACACCGAAACGGTGACTATCATATTCACGATCTTGACTGTTTGACCGCATATTGTGCGGGATGGAGTTTGCGCGTTCTTTTGGACGAAGGGTTTAACGGCGTTCGCGGACGCGTAGAAAGTCGTCCTCCTCAACATTTTCGTGAAGCGTTAGGTCAAATGGCAAACTTTTTAGGAATTTTACAGAGCGAGTGGGCCGGTGCACAGGCGTTTAGTTCGTTTGATACGTATTTAGCACCTTATGCATTTAAAGATAAAATTTCGTTCAAAGAGATTAAAAAAGCAATTCGTAGCTTCATCTACAACCTAAACGTTCCGGCACGTTGGGGACAAAGTCCTTTCACCAATATTACGATCGATTGGACCGTACCGAAAGATTTGGCAGATCAAATTCCGACTTCGAGCCAAAAACATTTATTTAAAGGTATTGATGACGCCGAACTTTTAAGCGAAGCGAAAAAAAGAGGTATCAACTCTTTGGAAGCAATGACGTATAAACACTTTCAAGCCGAAATGAACCTTATCAACAAAGCTTACTACGAAGTGATGACGGAAGGCGATAAAACGGGACAACCGTTTACGTTTCCGATTCCAACCGTCAACATTACCGAAGATTTCGACTGGAACGGAGAAAATACCGATTTGCTTTTTGAGAATACCGCCAAGATCGGTTCTTCTTACTTTCAAAATTTTATCGGAAGTCAATACGTTCGAGACGAAAACGGCAAACTCGTCGAAAATCCCAAAGCATACAAACCCGGACATGTACGCTCGATGTGTTGCAGACTCCAATTAGACTTAAGAGAGCTTTTAAAGCGAGGAGGAGGACTTTTCGGTAGTGCTGAGATGACGGGAAGTATCGGTGTCGTTACTTTAAATATGGCGCGTTTGGGTTATCTCTATAAAGGCGATAAAGAGACTTTAATGGAACGTTTTGAGTATTTGATGGATTTAGCCAAATCCACATTAGAGAAAAAGCGCGTTTTTGTTCAAGAGATGTACAACCGCGGGCTTTATCCGTATACGGCACGCTATTTACCCGGATTTAACAGCCACTTTTCTACAATCGGAGTGAACGGTATCAATGAGATGATTCGTAACTTTACCAACGATAAACATAACATAACCGATGAATTCGGAATGAAATTTGCTCATGAAATTTTAGAGTTTATGCGCGCAAAAATGGTTCAGTATCAAGAAGAAACCGGCAATCTTTACAATCTTGAAGCCACACCGGCGGAAGGAACGACGTACCGCTTTGCGAAAGAAGATAAAAAAAGATTTGCCGATATTATTCAAGCAGGTTCCGGAAAGAACGTTTATTATACAAATTCCTCCCAATTGCCTGCCAACTTTACCGACGATCCGTTTGAAGCACTCGATATGCAAGACGATTTGCAATGTTCTTACACCGGCGGTACGGTTTTACACCTTTATATGAAAGAACGCATTAGCTCTAGCGAAGCATGCAAGAAATTGGTCAAAAACATTATTACCAATTATCGTATGCCATATTTGACGATTACGCCTGTCTTTTCGGTTTGCGAAAAACACGGCTATATCAGCGGGGAACATGAGTTTTGTCCAAAATGTGACGAAGAATTATTAGAACAATACCACAAAGAGGAGGGTGAAGCAGCGTCATGAGTAAAACGGAAATTTTAGAGAAATTACGAGAAAAACGAACAAAATGTATCGTTTATACGCGCGTTATGGGGTATCACAGACCCGTAGAGAGCTTTAACGTAGGTAAATTAGGCGAACACAAAGAACGTGTCCAATTTGTT
The DNA here is from genome assembly GCA_002382085.1 of Sulfurospirillum sp. UBA4058. Taxonomy (GTDB): domain Bacteria; phylum Campylobacterota; class Campylobacteria; order Campylobacterales; family Sulfurospirillaceae; genus Sulfurospirillum. The sequence continues at coordinate 315,526 of DFZK01000010.1, forward strand.
GAAAAATGTACTTGCCGATAAGGCGATCCATAGTATCACGAAATTTACGACGCTAGACTTCCCCAATCGTCTAGCGTCGATTTTCTGGTTTGCCAAATGCAATATGGCATGCCCATACTGCTACAATCCTCAAATCGTACGGGGAGAAGGGCTCATTAGCCTTGAAGAAGCCCTAAACTTTTTACGATCTCGACAAAACAGACTGGAAGGCGTCGTTTTAAGCGGCGGTGAATGCACGCTCTATCCGCATCTCGAAGCTTTAACATGTGAAATCAAACGGCTGGGATTTCAGATCAAAATCGACACCAACGGCACCAATCCGACACTTCTGGAACGATTGATTGAAAACGAGATGATCGACTACGTTGCGCTTGATTATAAAGCACCGATTGAAAAATACGAAGAAGTGGTTCATTATCGACATGTCGAACGCTTTGAACACAGCTTAGAGCTTTTGATACGCTCCAAAATCCCTTTTGAAGTTAGAACGACGCTTCACAATGATCTTTTAAGCGTCGCAGATATTAATGCCGTCATTCAAGACCTACATGTCAAAGGTTACCGCGGTACTTACTACATACAACGCTACTTACATGTCGAAGAGACAATGGGCAATACGATGCCGCCTCAAAACATTTTCGACCGTACAAAACTTTTAGACTTACTCCCGATTAGCTTTCGAAATTAAACCGATCCGAGCACTTCAAATTACAAAAATCGCTCTTTCAATCGATACGATGTCTGTTCAAAAAAAGGGCTTTAATACATTTTAAAATCGGTTTGGGTATAATCCTCAGTTCTACTAGATTATGAAATATAAAGGACATCTCAAATGACCACCGTTTTATTGGTTTTACAATTTGTTTTAACCGGTATATTGACCGTTGCCGTCTTACTTCAAAAAAGCTCTTCTATCGGACTTGGCGCATATAGCGGCAGTAACGAATCGCTTTTTGGAGCAAAAGGACCTGCCGGATTTATGGCAAAATTTACGTTTGTCGTCGGTATTCTTTTTATCGCAAATACGCTCACATTGGGTTATTTTTACAATCAAGATAAAAAAGTCTCGATTGCCGAAGATATCAAAATCGAAAAAAGCGTCGTTCCAAGCACTCCGGCACCGATGCCATCGGCTCCAAGCGCACCCGAAGCCCCAAGCACCAAATAATCGATGAAATTTTTTTGGTCGCTTTTGCTTCTTGGCGTAACGGTATGGGCAGATGCCCATATCTTTATTTACCATCGCTTCAACGATGATCGCTATCCTAGCACCAATACGTCGTTGCAAGAGCTACGCTCTGAATTTGAGTATTTTAAACGTAACGGTTATGAAGTCGTTTCGCTTGAAAAACTCGTACGAGCACTTCATGCAAAAGAGACTATTCCCGATAACTGGGTCGTTCTCACGATCGACGATAATTACAAAAGCTTTTATCAACACGGACTTGCACTCTTTAAAGAGTACGGTTATGCGTTTACGATGTTTGTCTACGTCGACGCTACGGAGCAAAAATACGGCGATTATATGAGCTGGGACGAACTCAAAGAGCTTGCGAAATACGGTTCGTTAGAGTTTCACTCCATGCATCATCCGCATATGACCGAACTAAGCGACGACGCGATTAAAAAAGATTTTGACGAAGGGCTTGCTTTATTTGAAAAACGTTTAGGCATAAAACCGCGCTACTTTTCCTATCCCTTCGGAGAGTTTAGCCCGCGTGTCAAAGAAATTGCCAAAAGCTACGGCTTCGAAGCGATTTTAAATCAAAACATGGGTGCGGTTGCAACTTTTAGCGACCCGTTTGATTTAGACCGCTCCGCATTGGTCGGTAAGAGCGATTTGAACGCATTTTTAAAATACAAAGCCTTGGAAGCGACATGGATTGAGCCGACGTATCTTCTTAAAGACGGCAAGGTCGAAACTTTACATGTAAAGGCCAACACAAGTGCAACCAAAGGCGGCTTGTATATCAGCGGTTTCGGCTATCGAGAGCTGAACCTGCAAGAAGGTGCTTTTCAAGCAAATATCACTAAAATTTTGACCAAAGAGCGCACGAGACTCATCGTCTCCGTGGGCAATAAAATTTCAACGAAACTACTCGTAAAGGATAACTATGGAACTAAGTAAAGTGTATGCCGAACAAAAAGAGCATATGGAAAAATGTATCTCTGCCCTTAAACGCGACTTTATGACGATTCGTAGCGGTAAAGTCTCGATCTCGATTTTAGACAACATTCACGTCGATTATTACGGAACGCCGACCGCGCTCAATCAAGTTGCGACCGTTTTAGTCAGCGACGCTACGACGATTAGCATTACGCCGTGGGAAAAAAAGATGCTACGCGAAATTGAAAAAGCGATCATGCAAGCCAATATCGGCGTCAATCCGAACAACGACGGTGAAAGCGTCAAACTTTTCTTCCCTCCGATGACGAGCGAACAGCGAAAAGAGAGTGCAAAACAAGCCAAAATTATGGGCGACAAAGCCAAAGTTGCCGCGCGTAACGTACGTAAAGATGCTAACGACCAAGTGAAAAAATTGGAAAAAGATAAGCTGATTACCGAAGATCAATCGAAAAAAGCACAAGACGAGGTTCAAAAAATTACCGATGCGACGGTCGCAAAAATAGACGACTTGGTTAAAGAAAAAGAAGCTGAATTGCTCAAAATTTAAGGATTTGTATGCAAATCGAAAACATTTATAAAGAAGCTAACGCTCTTTTAGAAGGGCATTTCTTACTGAGCAGCGGCAAACACTCTCGCTTTTACCTTCAAAGTGCTAAAGTTTTGGAAGACCCGAAAGTCGCTGAAGAACTTGCCGTTGCACTGGCAAAGATGATTCAAGCCTACGGTCTTGAGATCGACACCGTCTGTTCTCCCGCCCTCGGCGGCGTACTTGCCGGATACGAGCTAGCGCGTGCGCTGGGTAAACGTTTTATCTTCGCCGAACGCGTCGGCGGAGAGATGACGATTCGCCGCGGTTTTGACGTAAAAGAAGGCGAGAAAATTTTGGTCTGCGAAGACATTATTACAACCGGCGGCTCCGCGCTTGAAGCGGCAAACGTTGCCCAAAGCATGGGCGGCATTATCGTTGGATTTGCCGCACTCGCCAACCGCGGTTTTTGTAAACGCGTCGGAAGCGATCTTGAAGCAAAACCGACATGTAAGCTTCCAAACGATGCTCCGTTTTTTGCTTTGGCCGATTTTGAATTTGACATTTACGATCCTAGCGAATGCCCTTTATGTAAAGACGGAAGTGTTGCCTATAAACCCGGTAGTCGAGGAAACTAAGTAGTGATGCGATGGCGCGAGACGAAAAAAGGCGGCTTAAAAGTACCGATTCAACGGTCGATCGACCGTATCGCGCCTTTTTCCAAGCGTGCCAAGGCGTTTATCGTCGACTCGTTTATGCTTCTTATGCCGATTTTGTACATCGTATTTTATCTTGTTTTCGGCTCACGCGAAGGGTTTGCGCAACATTGGGTATTGGGATGGCTACTCGTTTTAGCTCCATACGGCTTCGTAACGACGCTTTTTTTTTACACAAAAGCACAAACTCCCGGTTTTAAAGCCTATGACATCGAACTTAAAGACACGCAAACGCTTCGTACCCCTTCTATCGTCATGCTACTGATACGCTATTTCTCGGCTCTTTTGACGATCGCGACGCTGATCGGGCTTTTATTTCCGCTATTGCGCAAAGACCGACGTACGCTCTACGATCTTCTCAGCCGTAGCGTGCCTCTTTGCAAGTAAGTCCGTGATTTTTACCAAGATTTCGAGTTTTTTCTTTTTCTATTTCGTCGTGACCGGCGTTTACGTTATTTTTATGCCTAAAATGCTTCAAACAATCGGTTACAACACGTTTCAAATCGGTGCCGTCTTTGCGCTCGCTCCATTGATGCGCTTTATCGTTCCGTTTTTTTTCTTGAAGCATTTTGAACTCTCTCGTACGGTTTTTTATACCGCTTTACTCGGTGCGATCGGTGCAATACTTCTTTTTTATCCTACCATCGAGCATTTTTATCTTTTTATGCTTCCCAATATGCTTTTAGGAGCATGTTTAGGTATGATCTTACCTTATGTTGAGACGTACGCGATGGAACACCTTAAAAAAGAGCGTTTCGGGCGCGCTAGACTATTCGGATCGATCGGATTCATGGCAATCGGCATTATCTTAGCTCGTCGACTGGAACACTTCGACAATGCTTTACACTACCTTTTAGCGGCTATTATACTCACGGCGGCATCGGCGTATTGGCTTACGCGCAATAATGCACTTTTATCCACCTCTAGCGTTAGCAATGAACCTTTTAAGTTTTCACGTGCTACCTTTTTATGGATCAGTTGTTTTCTGATGCAGGTAAGTTTCGGCGCATTTTATAACTTTTTTACTATTTACGAAACCGCTCACGGCATCAGTTTGGAAACGACCAGTTATTTGTGGGCTTTCGGCGTCGTTTGCGAAATTATTTTATTCTACTTTCAAGCACCACTTCTCAAACGCTTTACGCTTTTAAACCTTCTTCAATTCGGTGTTTTAAGTGCCGCCGTCCGATGGTTTTTACTCTTTTTATTTCCCTCGTCGCTTTTTGCTTCTTACGCAACCCAATCATTGCATGCGTTTAGCTTTGCGCTACACCATACCGCCGCTTTGAGCTTACTCTATACGCTTTATGCGCATAAAAAGCTTGCGGCACAGTTTTATTACGGACTCTCTTTTGGATTGGGAGGCTTTGCGGGGGCACTGATTGCGGGAAATTTTTACGGTCCGAGGCTTTACATGTACGCAGGTTTAATAGCGTTACTTTCGCTTGGAAGCCTTTTCCTTTTCAAGGAGAGAGAATAAAATTTTTAAGATAGATCGTTTCGACTTCATAGCCGAAATTCTCTTCGATCATGCTCATCAATTCGCTTTTTAAACGCTCTTTCCCCTCTAGCGTATCCAAACCGTTGGAGTCCATCGTATTGAGGTACTGTAAAACGGCATTACGAACGTTTTCCATATTGCCCTTGAGTGCTTTTTTGCCGCTAGCGTTTTTCATGATCAAGGCAATGTCGGCTTTCATAATCTTAAATTTTTGCGAGCGAATATTGATGTAAATCGTATCTAAACTCACCTCATTGGCATCGGTACTCGCATTGGTCGCTTTGGTCGTTACCGCTACGTTTTCGTACGATGAAGCGTTTGCGCTGTCTTTGAGCATATAGCGGATCGTCCAAAAGCCGATTGCAATGAGCAAAATAATAAATCCCAACGTAATTTTGAGCAATTTTTCATTGAGCATTAGCGTTTACTCCATAATCTTTCATTGAGTTTGAGTTCTTCCACGATCCCGACGGCCGTATTGAGAAGTTCAAAATACTCTTTAATATAGGAAAATTCCAACAACGAACGTGTTAATATCGGCTCAAAAAGAGATTTTGTGTAGGCAATAGCGATATAAATCCGTGAAGCGACGAAAGAGAGATAGATCGGTCGGTTAATTTTTCGTTGAAGAAGCACGATTTTTTCCATTAATGCATGAGAAAGGATATAACGGCTTTCTATCGGATCATCCCCGTAAACGACGAAAACTTTTTCAAATTCAACGTGATCAAGCTTCATCAGCGAGCCTCTCGTGACGTTCATACCCTGCAACCATGTTCCTAAAACGCCTAAAGACCGCTCTGCTACGTCGGGTAAAACCACCGTTTTGCTTTTAAACGCTTTGTTAAAATCGGCGCAAAAGAAAAGTCCTTGGAAAATCGTCTCCCAACGCTCTTTGCCTTTGCTATCGCGCTCTTTTTGTTGCGTATGCAAGAAACTAAATCGCACGTCGACTTTCGCAATCGAGCCGCTGACCAGATCGCTTCCTTCAAACCGATCATATGCTTCCAAAAAGAGTTCGCTTCTTCGATACTCTTGTTCACCGATGGCACTTTCTTTGCGATATATAAGCGATGCATCGATCTGATAAAGAAGTTTTTCGATCACTTGATCTTTAAAGACTGCCGTAAAACCCGCTTTTTCGTGACGGTAGACAAACATAAATATCAAAAAGCCGATCATAACGCTGAACACACTTGCTTGTAAAGGAGAAAAATGCATTTGCTTATGTAAAACAATGAAAAAAACGATCACTCCAAGACCGATATAAAAAGCCGTAGTTTGGAGTTTTTTTACGATACGTTTACGCTCTTCTTCCAATGGAAGGAGTGCTTCTTGCATCGTTTCGTAGTAGTATTCGAGTAGCGATGAAAGCGTCGCCATGATACGAGAGGTCGTTAACGAAAAAGATTCTTGACGTTAACGTTCTCACGCTCCGCAACGTCAATACGCAACACTTCCTTTTTCTCCAAGCGCATAAAGCCCGCAAGCAGATTGGTAGGAAACATCTCAAGCGCATTATTGTAATCGGTAACGCTTTGATTGTAAGCGCGACGTGCCGCGGAGATTTGCTCTTCGACCTCGTGAAGCGTGTGTTGAAGATGCAGAAAATTTTCGTTTGCTTTCAGTACCGGATAGTTCTCAACCGTTACCATAAGCGAACTTAGCATCGATGAGAGTTCTTTGTCCAACGCCATCTTATCATGCGCGTTTAAACTCGGTTGTAAGGCTTGAGAACGTAAGGAAGTAATTTTTTCAAAGGTTCCCGCTTCGTGAAGCATATACTCTTTGAGCGTCGCGACAAGATTGGGAATGAGATCGTAGCGTTTTTTCAAAATCGCGTCGAGTCCCGCAAAGATATTATCGACTTGATTTTTTTTAGAAATTAACGTGTTGTACAAAACGATAAAAATGAAAAGCAGTGCACCGCCGATGATCAAAAACGTTTCCACGACAAACCTCCTCGTAATTTTTAGGCTTTGCGAATCTACATGTAGATTCGCAAAGCCGTCTATCGATCACGCTATCTTAACGACTCATACGTTTACGTTGCGTCGGATCTAAATATTTTTTACGAATACGAATATTTAAAGGCGTTACTTCGACGAGCTCGTCGTTTTCAATCCACTCAAGTGCCAATTCAAGGTTCATTTTTCGAGGCGGTACCAGCTTAATCGCTTCGTCCGCACCGCTACTTCTAACGTTACTTTGCGGTTTACCTTTGATCGGGTTGACGTCCAAATCGTTTGGGCGTGAATGCTCGCCGATAATCATACCCGAGTAGACTTTAACCTGCGCATCGATAAACAAAACGCCTCTTTCTTGTAAGCTAAAGAGCGAATAACCCATCGCCGTGCCCGTTTCCATTGAAGTCAATGCGCCGTTTTTACGGTGTTCGACTTCACCGCTCAGCGGACGAAACTCTAAAAACGAGTGGTTCATCACGCCTTCGCCTTTGGTATCGGTCAAAAACTGTCCGCGAAAGCCGATAAGACCGCGTGCGGGAATTTCAAACTCGATTCTCGTCTGACCGTCGCCCGTCGGATTCATCGTCTTCATTTCCGCTTTTTTGCGACCGAGTTTTTCGATAACCGTTCCGGTAAATTCGTCGGGTACGTCAATCACTAAATGCTCGTAAGGTTCCATTTTGACGCCGTTTTCTTCTCTGATAATGACTTCGGGGCGACCGAGGGAGAACTCATACCCTTCGCGACGCATATTTTCCGCCAAAATCGTAATTTGCAACTCACCGCGGCCGGAAACTTTAAATTTACCTTCGCCCTCGGACTCGTATTTCATCGCAATATTCGTTTTCATCTCGGATTCTAAACGCTCGGAAAGTTTATTGGACGTAACGTATTTGCCGTCAAGTCCCGCAAACGGAGAGTCGTTAACCGCAAAAACGACCGAAAGCGTAGGCTCTTCGATATGCAAAGGATCAAGCGGCATCGGATTATTGGGATCGACGATACTATCGCCCACGTCAAGCGTCTCAAAACCGGCAACCGCAACGATATCACCGCTTTCGGCTTCATTGATATCGATACGATCCAAACCGTGAAACCCGATCAATTTAGAGATACGTCCGCGTGTTTGTTCGCCGCTCGCTTTAGCAAGCATGACGGTTTCGTTCTTTTTAATCGTACCGTTAAAAATGCGCGCAATACCGATTTTACCGACGTAATTATCGTAATCGAGGGTAAATACCTGTAATTGAAGCGGATTTTCGGGTTTGCCCGAAGGGGCGGGTACATGCTTAATAATCGTCTCAAACAAAGGTTCTAGGTTTTTGTTTTCGTCGCTCATATCGTACTTGGCGTAACCGTCGCGTGCCGCGGCGTAAACGATGGGGAATTCCAACTGTTGTTCGTTTGCACCGAGCGCAACGAGAAGATCGAACACCTCATCGACGACGCGATCGGGATCGGCGGCAGGCTTGTCGATTTTATTAACGACGACGATCGGACAAAGACCTAAACTTAACGCCTTTTTAACGACAAACTTGGTTTGAGGCATAACGCCCTCTTGTGCATCGACCAACAGTAAAACACCGTCGACCATTTTCAAAACACGTTCAACTTCACCGCCGAAATCCGCGTGGCCCGGAGTGTCGATAATGTTGATTTTCGTCTCTTTATAGCGAATCGCCGTATTTTTAGAAAGGATGGTAATACCGCGTTCTTTTTCAAGATCGTTGCTATCCATCGCTCTTTCTTCGACTTTTTGGTGTGCGCTAAAGGTTCCCGATTGTTTCAACAACTCGTCGACCAAAGTAGTTTTGCCGTGGTCAACGTGCGCGATTACGGCAATATTTCTAAACTCTTGCAAAAAATTCTCCTCGTTATCTTAGCTTTTACATCTCTTAATAAAACATACGTGGCAGGTGTAGTTCGAAGAAGTAATATGTTTCATTATACCATTTTCTCGCTAAATTTACATGTAAAGAGTTGTTACCGATGTGGAATGAAGATTGCTTATTAAAAGCGTGGAATTATCTAAAATTTGAATATAAGGCAATGAACATGCAAGATCTTTTCTCTTTTGTTCAAACCAAAAGTAGCCCTTTGTCTACAACGCCTAATAACGTAAGTACCGATGTTTCAGGCACGCAAACGCCTGCGCAAGAAGGAGCGTTTTCCGAAAGTTTTTTTGCAATTATTTTGGGAAAATTGACGCAAGAAGAAACCTCTCAAGCACTGGAAGAACTTCCGATCGAAACGACGACCTCTGCCGCTACGGAGAGCCTTTTGACAACCGGCGGTACGGATGAAGCAAAGCCTATCGACGAACATCTTTTAGAAGACCTTTTAAGCATCGTCAATGCTTTGCAACAAGATTCGCAAACAACGAATTTTCCGACTTTAAAAGCCTCTTCAAACCTTGAAAAAATTCTTAACAGCGAAACGGCTCGTCAAGATTTTGCCAACGTTAAAAGCGTCAGTGATTTGCTTGAACTTTCCAAAAAATATGACTTAGGACTTGAAAAGCTCTCAATTTCAAAAGAGAGCGTCGAAAGTTTACAAACCAAGTTTCCGAAGCTAACGCAAAATAACTTTTTCGATGAGATTACTACGGCACTCAAGCAAATGCAATCCGAACCTCGATCAACGGCGCAAACGACCCAACAAACAACGATTCCGACGCAAGTGGGTCTCATGAGTCTTTTGGATAACCAACAGCCTAAAACCCAACCGACAACGCAAACGCAATCTATTTTAGGCGAGTTGATCGCCAAAGAGAGTTCCAGCGAAGCGACACATTCGCAACAACCGATCCAAACGACGCCTAAACCTTTAGAAGAGACGCCGATCGTAAACGAAAAGCAACAAACGATAACGCAAACAATATTAAATAAAGCGGCATCGGAAAATAAAAACGCCGACGCTTCCATGCAACCGGTAAACGATCCGCACACCGACGATGCGGTAAAATCTTCTATCGAAGTATCGACCAAACCGTTGGAAACCGTTATCCAAAAAGCTTTACACGATGTCAAGCAAGAAATGAAAAAAACCGAAGTTCCGACACAATCGATCAGCGATAACGACGCAACGATACAAGAAACTTCGACATTAAAAACCAACGACTTCAAAGCCGAAGTCGCTCAAAAAAGCGATGCTAAAGATGACGAACTGTTGATCAAACCTTTGAAGCAAGAAAAAACGATCGAAGCGTCAAACGACGAACTTTCCTCCGTACAGACGGCAAAACCGCTTGTGTCGGAAGAGACGAAATCATCGTCCGAAGACGTACAATCAACACTCGATATTAAAACCGATAGCACCGTAAAAGTAACGACAAAGCAAGATTTTAATACCAATAAGCCGACTTCGACCAAAGAGAGCCTATCGCAGTTTGCCGGTGATTTAAAAGAGCAGATCGAAACGTACAAACCACCCATTATGAAAGTGGAACTTTCGTTAAGCCCGAAAAGCTTAGGCGATGTCGACGTAACGTTAGTGACACGAGGTAATAATTTACATGTAAACATTTCATCCAATGCGACGACCATGAGCCTCTTTACCCAAAACCAAGACGAAGTCAAGAGTGCATTGGTCAATATGGGTTTTACTAACCTTGAAATGAACTTTAGCGATCAGCGCAACAGCGAGCAATCGCAACACCATCAAAAACAAAACGGCGGAAACTTCAACGAGTTTGGCACGGAACAGAGTGAGGACGATACGACACTTTTAGAGATCGTCATTCCTCAATACGTTTAAAAAGGATACGACATGGCAACAGGATATGAAAATTTAATCAAAACGGGAACATCTTCGACAAGTAGTTCAAGTTCCACAAGTTCAAGTACGAGTACGGCAAAAACCGGTTCGGCCGATAGCTTAAATAAAGACGATTTTTTACAGCTCTTACTCGTCGAACTTCAACACCAAGATCCAACCGATCCGATGGATAGCGATAAAATCTTGACCCAAACATCGCAATTAGCCACCCTTGAAGCTTCCGAAAATACCAATAAAGCACTGGAAGACTTGGCAGCACAACTTAAACAAAGTGTGAGTGCCGGAGCGACTTCGGTTATCGGCAAAATGGCAAGTCTCGGATATAACGCTATCACGTTAAAAGACGGTGAAGCGGCGTACGAAGTCTACTTTCCGAATGAGATTAAAGACGGAACGCTTACGATTAAAGACGCTAACAAAAACACCGTACAAACCATCGACCTTGGAGATGTTGCTGCCGGTAAAAGCGGCGTAGTCGCCTTTAAGTGGGACGGCACGAATCAATACGGCGATAAAGTTAAAGACGGATATTACAGCGTTACGGCGGATTACGTCGATGCAAATAATAAATCGCAAACAACACAATTCGGTGTTTATCCCGTAGAATCCATTCGTTACGAAGACGGCGAAACCTATGTCAAACTCGGTTCAACGTATTATCCGATGGGTGACGTAACCGAATTTTACGAACAATCTTTAATCTCTTAAGAATCAGCGATGAACAGCTCACTCTACAATAGCGTTTCGGGCGTTAAATCATTTCAGTTTGCGATGGACGTTCAATCCAATAATATCGCAAACATCAATACCATCGGTTTTAAAGGAAGCACGCCCGAAATTTCATCGCTTTTTTCGACAATGCTGACCGGAACCTATGCCTCATATGCCAATGACGACAGCTTAGGTGCTTCTAGCCAAACGACGGCATTTAATATGAATCAAGGTATTTTAGAAAACACCGATAATCCCTTTGATCTAGCAATCGGCGGAGAAGGGTGGTTTGGGGTTCAAGGGCTTAACGAAAAAACCTATTTTACGAGGGCAGGTCAATTTTCAATCGATTCTAACGGCGATTTGGTCGATATAAACGGCAATTACCTTTTGGCAACTTCCGGGAACAACATCACGACGACGACGCTTGACGAAAAAACCCTCTCTAAATTCGGTACGTATTATAACAGTGCTTCAAAAACACCCGCTCAACCATATGCAATTAGTGCTATGGGAGATGTGCCGCTTGGAAGCGTCGGATCTCAAACGAAAGTTCATTTGCCCGATTTGTTGTATTATCCCCCGACGCCGACGACAAGCGTTTCTTACAGTAATAATTTATCTCCTAAAGTTACGACTGGATCCGTTAGCGTTCCCCTCAATAGCGATGATTACACGCAAACCGTTACCGCTACTTCAGGAAAAATCAGTCTGAACGGAACAACGACGCATACGACGGCTCTTCTCAATCCGCAACCGGGAGATCAAGTGTTGATTACCGTTACGGACAGTACCGGTAAAAAAGTAACGGCAAATACGCAATTGGACGCTTCAAATCAATGGAATATTTCGAATATTAACGTGAGCGAACTCGATACCGCGAGTGCTTTAAACGTAGCGGTTTCCGTAACCTCAAACCAAGAAGTCGCCAATCAAGAAAACGCATCGATCGGGATTATAGGACCTGACGGAGATAAAGATACGCTGGATATGACCTTTACGAAAAGAGTCCCCCAAGCCGCCTCCGGAACCACATGGGACGTTACCGCCAATATTTACAGTTTTTATGAGAATTATGACAGCACCAAAACCTATGATCCCTCGCTCTATTACGTTAACCAAAAAGACGCCAAAGTCTATGAAATCGTCGATACGCAAACCGGCGTCTTGGAATTTGACGGGGCCGGTAGACTTCTGAGTAACTCTTTACCCGCACTCTCAAACGGAGGTACAAATCTCAACGTTAATCTCGGAACGCTCAACAGTTTTGACGGGCTTGTTTCCAGTAACAGTATTGATAAAACGAGTAGCTACCAAACAAACGGTACCGTCGAAGGGTTTTTAAAAGCATACGGAATGGACGGGAACGGGAATATTATCGCCGAATTCGATAACGGGAAGAGTTCTGCTATTGCCAAAGTTGCCGTCTACCACTTTCAAAACGACCAAGGCTTAACGTCTGCTGCTTCAAACCTCTTTGAAGAGTCGTCCAACAGCGGAAAAGCTATTTTTTATACCGATAAAGACGGGAATGCTTTTTTAGGTTCGAGTGTTTTAAATCACCGATTGGAAGGCAGTAACGTTAGTATGGCAACGGCATTAACCGAGCTGATCGTTATCCAAAAGGCATTTACCGCAAGTTCCAAAGGTATTACGACCAGCGATGAATTGCTCCAAAATGCTATCAATATGAAACAATAGTTTTACCATTAATATGGAATAAAAATTGCTTTTAATTTTCAACACTATTCAATACACTAAAAAGTAACTTTAAAAAGGATACGCTATGATGAGATCACTTTGGGCCGGCGTTACCGGATTACAAGCGCACCAAATTGCCATGGACGTTGAAGGTAATAACATCGCAAACGTTAATACTACCGGCTTTAAATATTCTCGTGCGAATTTTTCCGATCTTCTCAATCAAACGGCCAAAATCGCCACGGCTCCGCAAGGAGAACTCGGCGGTAAAAACTCAATGCAAATAGGACTTGGAACGCAAGTCAGTTCCGTTACGAAGATTTTTAAACAAGGTTCAATCGAAACTACCGATAAAAATACCGACCTTGCCATTAGCGGCGACGGTTTTTTCGTTATTTCTCCCGACGGCGGAAACACGTACAAATACTCTCGAAACGGAGATTTTTCATTTGACGCTAACGGTAACTTTGTCGATGCTAACGGGTATATCGCACAAGGTTGGGTTAGAGACGATACCACCGGTGAAATCGACGCAACGGCTCCGATTCGAAATATTACGATTCCTCCCGGACTTACAACACCTGCTAACGATACGGGATATATTACGCTTAAAGCCAATCTCAATTCCGGCGATTCTACGAAAAATAAAAGTGCTATTTATTCATTGGATCAGTACAAAGGTTGGTACGATAAAGACAACAACAATACCAAATCAACAACGGAAAAACATGACGAAAACGATGCTTCGCTAAATTCTTTTAACACCGATAACGAGCTAGTCGAACGCGGTGTCGATATGGGTGTTTTATTTAATGCCACGGGTGAAGCGTTTAATCTTAGAGAAGGACAGGGTATTTGGATGAGTTATGCCGATGCCGTCGCGAAACCTCAAAGTATTACGGCAAGCAATTCAACGTCGTCGTTAAAAATTACCGTCAACGGCGTTAGTATCAGCGGTGAATTGACAAAAGCCGCAAAAGCGACTCCGACCAGTGAAGAAAATATTCTCGTCGCTAACGAAATCGCAAACCTTATTAATCAAAAAACAAGTGAAACGGGTGTCGTTGCGACCGTCGAAAACGGCAATCACTTGGTTCTTAAAAATACCAACAAAATTGGAACGGACGAACAGCATAAAAACATTAACCTTGACGTTACCTCTCCGACGACAATCGGTTTAACCTCAACGCAAGTCATTACCGCTTATCAATACGCTTATTCGACTTCTTCCGTCTCGGCATCGCATGATTACGATGCAAGCGTCGTTAGAAAATTCCATACTACGGAAGATTTACGCAATGCCATGCAAGTAGATGCACGTTTATGGACGAATTATTTAGGCAGTACCGTCGATCCAAACGGTGCCGATAATAAAGCCAATACGACAAACGACAACATCCCTTGGTCAACCGTTAGTGCCTTAAATAAGAACGACGGCGTACAAGTTTTAGTCAATGAAGAGGGAAAATTTGTACTTAAAAACCCTACGGGAGATGCACCGGACGTTTATACCGGAGCCATGAGCGGCTATACGATCAATTCCGTTTTATCTTCTCAAGATGTTACGTTTCCCGCCGGAACGACCTTTGAAAATGCCATTACTTTACCTACGGGTAGCACCGTAACCCTTAGCGGAAAAATTCCCGGAGATGCTACTTACGGAACGGAAGGCGACTATACGTTTATCGGAACCGTTCCCGCCGGCTTCGTCTTAAGTGCGGATGCTACATTACCCCAAGGAACGACTTTTCCTCAATTTAGCGCAACGATTAACGATCCGCTTGACGTAACCGCAGACGATCGAACCATCGACATCACGCTTACAACGGCAGCCGTTGCGGGACAAACGTATTCTATTACCATCGGCGGTACGACCTATACCACTGCGGCGGCAGCCGGCGGAGAAACTGCGGCAACCGTAGCGGGTACGTTGTACACCCTAATTAAAGCCGACTATGCCGATGCAACGCTTGACGGTACGACGATTACCTTACCGACCAATGCCGGTACGACGACGATTAATCCCCCGACTTCAAGTGTTGCGGGAACGATTTCGGCAACGATTAGTGCGGCACTTGCGGCAACGGATGATGACCGTACGATCAACTTAGGGGGCACGTCCAATTCGATTGCGGGACAAACGTATTCTATTACCGTAGGCGGTACAACCTATACGTATACTCCAGCCGCCGCCGGAGAAAATGCGGCTACCATAGCAGCCGGTTTAAGAGCTCTCATCGAAGCGGATGCCGCTTACACCGGACATACGTCCGTCGTAGGATCGGTTATTACCATTGATCAAGGTGCCGGAACGGAAAATATCGTCGCTTCAACCAATATTGATGCCGTCGACGTTACGGACGTCGGTATTACCGATAAAGACGGTGACGGTAAAAAAGACGATCAAGCCATTTACGTTTCTATTACGGGATTAACCAATGCAAGCAATAACGTCAGCGAAAATACCAAATTTACCACGTCGTTTTCCGCACTTCAAGGTTCACTCCCTTCAGGTACGTCTGAAAGATCGACTCAAAATATCTATATGGCAAGTCATGCTTCCAGTATCGACGTATACGACTCTTTAGGCTCTAAACATACCGTTCGTTTTGAATTTAGAAAAATCGGACAAACCGATAACGGCGGTACCGAATGGTCCATGCTGATTACCGTACCGGAACCGGGTCAAATTAATTATGCAGCGGGAAATCTACCCGAAAATATTATCACGGGTTCTATTGCTTTCAATAGCGACGGATCGCTCGCAACTTTTACACCGACAAACTTAACGTATACCGCCAATAACGGTTCATCGCCGGATCAAAATATAGAGCTTCATTTCGGTACTTTGGGACAATTTGACGGTATGACATCCTTTGACAAAGAGTCCAATACCTCGGGTATTTCACAAGACGGTTATCCGGGCGGCGATCTTTCGGGTATTCGCGTCGACGAAACGGGAACGCTAATCGGTAGCTTTACGAATGGACGAAGTTTCGGTCTTGCACAAGTTGCCATGGCAAAATTTACCAATAACGAAGGTTTGGAAAGTGACGGCGGAAATACGTTTATCCAAACGTCAAACTCAGGCGATCCCGTTATCGGTCAAGCATCCGTCGGCGGTAGAGGAGCCATACAAGCAAGCTCACTTGAGATGAGTAACGTGGATCTCTCACGTTCCCTTACCCAATTGATCGTTATCCAAAGAGGATACCAAGCCAACTCCAAAACAATCACAACATCGGATGAAATGCTCAATACGCTTCTTCAACTCAAATAGATTTTTTTAGCTTACATGTACTACAATGAGTCTCAAAAAACTTGGGACTCATTGCATGAAAATTACCCTTAACCACTACACTCCGTTATTGATTTGTGCGGACGCTATTCGCACCTGCTGGCAAAGTTTTGACAAAAGCGACAACGGCGGCGAAAAAGACAAAGAGCTCATCGATCGCGTCGGCAATAAATTTAAACACGCGTCAACGCTGGAACATTTGGTGTACAATTTTTACATTGAAGGCGTTTCCAGAGCCTTGCTTCAAGAGCTTGCACGCCATCGTATGGCTTCACTTTCGGTCAAATCCACGCGTTATACGCTCAAAGAACTTAAAAACGAAACCGTCTTTACATGTAACGATTTTGAACGTGCCCAAAAGTACCTTGTCTTAACGGGCGTCGAGATGGTAGACGAAATGAGCGTTAAAGCACTTGAAAACTTGCGTTTGGTACTCAACGAGGGTATTAGCAACGATAAAGCCAAATACTGCCTTCCGGAGAGTTACAAAACCGAACTTACGTGGACGATCAATGCGCGAAGCCTTCAAAACTTTTTAACGCTTCGAAGCGACAAAAGTGCTTTATGGGAAATTCAAAATTTAGCCCATGCCCTTTACGAAGCACTTCCCGAAGAACACCGATACCTCTTTAGTCTCAAAGAAAACGCATAAATTCAAACCTTACATGTAAAATGACATGTAAGGTTTTTAACTTCTCCATGATCTTACATGTAAAGGTTAAAGTCTTTGCGCATGCGTAATGGCGATTGCTATAGCGTCGGTAATATCCAAAGGTTTAATCTCTTGTTGAATCCCCAAAATCTTTTTAACCATAAACGACACTTGCTCTTTTTGCGCTTTACCGTTTCCCGTCACCGCTTTTTTGACCTGTAAGGGAGTGTATTCGCTAAAATTACCTTTGACTTGCAAAATTTTAAGGCTCAACGCTCCTCGAAATTGTGCCAATTTTAACACCGTTTTTGGGTTATACGCATAGAAAATATCTTCAATTGCTACTTCGTCTATCACATGGTGTTTAAAGATCGTATCGAGTCCTTCGACCAGTTCCATGATCTGATGCTGTAAAATTTTTTCTTTTATTTTTATGAGTCCCGCTTCTACCAAAATAAGCTTATTTTTTTCTTTGCGAAGTACGCTGTATCCGCAGTTCCGAGTTCCAGGATCTATTCCTAAAATCACCATATTTTTATCCTTTATTCACAGTATTTATCACAGTGTGAATAACTTTTTTCACATTATAGCGGCACTTGCTTTAACAAGGAACTAATAATAGTTTGGTTAAAATAAAACAAACTTATTCACATGTTATTCACGATGTGAAGACTTTTTTAAGGAGATTGATTGTTAGCCGACACCGTTATTGAACTCTTAAAAGAAGAAATCTCTTCTTTAGAATTTGAACGCTACATCAAACAACTTAAATTTAACGAAAAAGCATCCAATTCGGACCAAATGGTTTTTGTCGCTCCCAATATTTTGATTTCCAATTGGGTCAAAACCAAATACGCCGAAAAAATATCCCATCTTTTTGAACTCAAAACGGGTAAAAAACCCGAAATTAAAATCGTACTCAAAGAACACCTCAAAACATCCAAAGTTAAATCAAGCTCTGCCGAGATGATCGAAGCGATCAAAAACGTTAAAAATACGATTTTAAATCCTTCCTACACCTTTGATAGCTTCGTCGTCGGAAGTTCCAACCAGTACGCTTATACCGCCGCAAAATCGATCGCCGAAAAACCGGGCATCATGTACAATCCCGTTTTTATTTACGGACCGACCGGTCTTGGTAAAACCCACTTGATTCATGCCATCGGCAATTATTGTCAAACCAAAGGAAAAATCGTTATTTATGCAACCATCGAGCAATTTATGAACGATTTTACCTATAACCTTCGCAACCAATCGATGGATCGATTTCGTGAAAAATACCGTAATTGCGATGTTTTACTCATAGACGATACTCAATTTTTATCCAACAAAATTCAAACGCAAGAAGAATTTTTTCATACGTTTAACGAACTGCATTCTGCCGGTAAACAAATCGTTTTAACATCCGATAAACCGCCTAAAATGATCAACGGCTTAGAAGATCGTCTTAAAAGCCGCTTTGAATGGGGTTTGATCGCCGATATCGGACTTCCCGAACTGGAAACGAAAATTGCGATTATTAAGAAAAAATGTGAACTTGACGGTATTAATTTAAACAGCGATATCGTTAATTACATCGCTTCCAATATGGGCGATAATATTCGCGAAATCGAAAGTGCCATTATTAACCTCAATGCCTATGCATTATTGATGCGCCAAGAAATCACGCTCGATTTTGCCAAAAACGTAATGCGCGAACAAATTAAAGAACGCCGCGAAAACATCAGTCTTGAAGATATTATTCAAATTATTGCAAAAGATCTTAACATTAAACCGAGCGAAATTAAATCGACCAAACGCAGTAAAAACATCGTCGAAGCCAGACGCATCGGCATTTATTTAGCCAGAACCCTCACACCCAATTCCATGCCTTCTTTGGCATCGTATTTCGGTATGAAAGATCACACGGCGGTTTCGCACAACATTAAAAAAATTAACGAATTGATTGAAACGAATGAATCTTTTAAACTTAAAGTTGAAGATCTTAAAAATAAAATTTTGACCAAAGAAAAATAAAAAGTTTTAGAGAAAAACGTGATGAAACGTGAAAAACAAGAGCAAAAACTTTCACTACAAAAAGCCCTATTTTTAGGTATAATGTATCTTGTTTTCACTCATTCAACCCAAACTACTACTTCAACTATTTTAATAAATAATTAAAAAAGGAGACTCAATGAAAGTTTCGATTAAAAAAAGCATTTTAGAAAACATTCTTCTCAATACCCAACCTTATCTTGAGAAAAAAGATTTGAGTCAAATTACCTCACATATTCTTTTATCGACGGAAGAAAATCAACTCGTTATTAAAGCAACCGACTATGAAATCGGTTTGAGCTATCACACACCAGAAGTTTCGATTAGTGCATTCGGTCAAGCAAGTGCCAACGGAAAAAAACTTTTGGATATTATTAAAAGCTTGAAAGACGACGATATCGTGCTTGAAACGATTAACGATTACCTGCACATTCAACAAAGCCATTCGAAATTTAAACTTCCGATGCTTAATCCTTCCGATTTTCCGGCTTTTCCGATGATCGACAATAAACCGAAATTTAACATCGACAGTGCTACCTTAGTACGTGCTATTAAAAAAATCGCTCCTTCGATCGATACAAACAATCCAAAATTCGAACTTAACGGTGCATTGATCGATATTAAAGACAATACGATTCATTTAGTTGCCACCGATACGAAACGCTTAGCGGTTATGAGTATTGAACAACAAACCGAACACAATTTTTCATTGATTATCCCTAAAAAAGCCATTTCTGAAATTCAAAAACTCTTTTTTGACGAAATCGAAATTTTTTACGATGAAAATACGTTAATTGCACAATCAAGCTATTTTACCTTCTATACAAAGCTCATTAACGGTAAATTTCCCGATTATGCACGCATTATTCCGAAAACAAAAAATTATTCACTCACGTTGAGTCGAGAGTTAATGATTGATGCAATTAAACAAATTGCGATTATTTCCGCCGAAATCAAACTTACGTTTCAATCGGAAAAAATTATTTTTGAGAGTTTAAACGACGATAATATTGAAGCAAAAACAGAAATCGATTTTCACACGGGACTTGAAAACGAAATCTACCTTGCGGTTAACAGCCGCTACGTTTTGGATTTTCTATCCCACATCGAAAATAACAGTTTTACCTTAGGTTTTAACGATAGCGGTCTTCCTTTTACCTTAGAGAGTGAAAATTTTATGACGATCGTTATGCCGATTATGATATAAGAATTATTAAAGAAGCGGAGAAATTATGAGTACTTACGGTGCAGACAATATTAAAGTTTTAAAAGGCCTTGAAGCGGTTCGTAAACGTCCAGGTATGTATATCGGCGATACGAACATTAACGGCTTACACCATTTGATTTACGAAGTCGTCGATAACTCTATCGATGAAGCGATGGCGGGTTATTGTGATTATATTAAAGTAGAATTAACGCGTGAAGGTTCGGCGATTATTACCGATAACGGACGGGGAATTCCCGTCGGTTGGCACGAAGGCGAAAATATGTCTGCGGCAACCGTTGTTTTAACCGTATTGCACGCGGGCGGAAAGTTTGATAAAGATACCTATAAGGTGAGTGGCGGTTTGCACGGCGTGGGTGTTTCGGTCGTTAATGCGCTTTCATCTAAGCTTGTTGCAACGATTAAACGTGAAGGAAACGAGCATCGTCAAGAGTTTGCGTGCGGTATTCCCCAAACACCGCTGGATATCGTTAAAACCACGAATAGAACGGGAACAACGATTGAATTTTGGCCGGACGGTACTATTTTTGAAACGACAGAATTTCAATTTGAAATTTTAGCGCAACGCTTTCGCGAACTTGCCTATTTAAATCCTAAAATTAAAATCGAACTGAAAGACGGACGTGACGGACGTGCTGAAACCTACCATTTTGAGGGCGGTATCAGACAGTTTGTTTTAGACCTCAATAAAAAAGAAAAAGTCGCCGAAGCGGTTCACTATACGGCAAGCGTGGAAGATGTTGAAGTGGACATTGCGATGATGTACAATTCAACCTACAGCGAGATTGTCTACTCGTTTGTCAATAACATCAAAACCATCGACGGTGGAACCCATGAGAGTGGATTTCGTGCGGGTTTAACGCGTGCCATTACCAATTACATCAGTTTAAATGCGGGTGTACGTGAAAAAGATTCTAAAATTACGGGTGATGACGTACGCGAGGGTTTGATCGCTATCGTCAGCGTCAAAGTTCCTGAGCCTCAATTTGAGGGTCAAACCAAAGGTAAACTGGGAAGCTCCTACGTAAAGCCGATCGTTCAAAAATTGGTTTACGAGCAACTCGTTAAATATTTTGAAGAAAACCCTATCGAAGCTAAAGCGATTATGAATAAAGCATTGATGGCGGCTCGCGGACGTGAGGCGGCTAAAAATGCACGCGATTTAACACGTCGTAAAGATGCGATGAGCATTGGAACACTCCCTGGAAAATTGGCTGATTGTCAAAGTAAAGACCCCAGTATTTGCGAACTTTACCTTGTAGAGGGCGATAGTGCGGGCGGTTCAGCAAAACAAGGACGTGATCGTGTTTTCCAAGCGATTTTACCGCTTAAAGGTAAAATTTTGAACGTTGAAAAAAGCCGTTTGGACAAGATTTTAAAATCGGATGAAATTAAAAATATGATCACAGCACTTGGTTGCGGTATCGGTGATGAGTTTAACGAGGAAAAACTACGTTACCACAAACTTATTATTATGACCGATGCGGACGTTGACGGTAGCCATATTCAAACGCTTCTTTTAACCTTTTTATTCCGTTTCTTACGTCCTATCGTTGATAGCGGGTATGTTTATTTGGCACAACCGCCGCTTTACCGCTATAAAAAAGGCAAAAAAGAGATTTACCTCAAAGACGATCATGAAATGAATGCCTTTTTAATTGAGTCGGGTTTGGAAACGATGGAAATCGAGGGTGTGGGAACACCGGATTTAATCGATTATTTTAAAATTATTGCAGCATATCGAGGTATCTTAAAAGAGCTCGAAAAACGTTTTTCAATGATAGAAGTGATACGTTATCTCATTGAAAATCCGGATTTGATCGCCTTACCTTCACATGAGCTTTTTGAAGCCATTAAAACGTATATTCAAAAAGTCGGATATAACTTATTAAATCATTATATTACGCCTGAAAGTCTTCATTTGTTTATTCAAACCAACGACGGACTTGAAGAGTTACTTTTAGACGATCATTTTTATACCAATCCGCTTTACGAAGAGGCGCGTTTTATTTATACCAAAATTCAAGAGCGCGATTTTGACGTTTTTGAAGGACGCGACCCGATCGAGATTTTAGACGAAATTGAAAAGAACGCTAAAAAAGGTGCGTATATTCAACGTTATAAAGGTCTAGGTGAAATGAACCCTGAACAGCTTTGGGAAACAACGATGAATCCCGAAAACAGGCGTTTATTGCAAGTCAAAGTTGAAGATGCCGAAATTGCAAGCGAAACGTTTACGCTTTTCATGGGCGATGAAGTCGAGCCGCGCCGACAATACATTCAAGATCACGCTAAAGACGTTAAACACTTGGACGTTTAATGCTCTATTCGGAGATTAAGGAGAGAGAAAATCGATTTATAACCGCGTTAAAAATCGTTTTTCCTTTTCTTCTTCTTTTGGGTATTTTTTTTCACGCTTCACAGCTTTTTAAACACGATACGCTCAATTTTGTTCTTTTGATTTTATTGATTCCCGTTTACGTCTATTACACGGTTTATTTGATCTACTACGGATTTCAAACGACGCTGATCGACCCGATTACCAAAACGTTTAATCGTACAAAAATTCTCTCTAAAATTGAAAAGATCACACAAAAAGATCAAACGCTTATTGTCCTTTTACATGTCAAAAATTTAAGCGACATTAACGATCGCTACGGCTTTAATAACGGCGATAATATTCTTAAAAAATTGATTGAAAAATTGCAAACGTTCTTGATTGAGCATCATTTAAAAAACGTACCGATCGGTCGTTACAGCAATAGTATGTTTCTTTTTTATACGCGTCATCCTTTTTTAGAGTTAAAACATTTTATGATGCTCTTTACGAAAAGTATTCAAAATGCGGGTATCGACAATATCGAAGTTAAAATTGATTTTTCGATCATTGGGGCACATTACGACGAATCGACGGAAAACATCATTGAAAAATTGATTTTACTCAGTGAAGAGACGGATAAAAAAGAGGAAGAAAACATTGCATTGAAACCCGATGCAATGAATAAAATGATTATTCATGCCATTCAGGAAAACCGTCTTTTTTTTAAATATCAACCTTGCGAAAAATACGACGGCTGTTCTCAAAAATTGTATGAAATTTTAACGCGTATCGATTTAGAAGAACAAGGCATCCTCAGCAAGCAACAAATTCAGCGTATCGTCAATCATGCGGGATACGAAAAAGAGTTTGACGAAAAAGTTATAGGATTGCTTTTGGAAGAGTTAAAACCTCTTTTAGAACAAAGCGATGCGTTATTTTGCATTGAAGTTTCGCCGGTTTCGCTGCGAAATACCGCTTTTAAGCGTTACCTTCAAACGCTTTTTAAGCGTCTTAAAATTGATCCGAGTCGGTTTATTCTTGAAATTATCGAAAAAAAAAGTTACGAAGAGATGGGACGTTTTAATGAAATCGTTAAAAGTTATCGGGAGTTCGGATTTAAAATCGCACTTGGAAATTTCGGCGGAAATAACGCGAGTATCGAGTATTTAAAATATCTTACGATTGATTGGATAAAATTCGATATTGAATTTACCAAAAATATCGAAGCGGATACGTATCGTATTTTGCTCAAGCATTATATTGAATTGGCAAGGTCGCTTCACATACGGACTATGATAAAATTTGTGGATAAAAAGGCTCTTTTTGAAAAAGTCAAAGCGTACGAACCTGATTTTATACAGGGATTTTATATCTCAAAGCCCAAATCCATAGGAGAAATAGATGAAATACGGTGAAAAAATGATTAAAGAGTTCGATGTCGAAAAAGATTTGGAAATTTGGCCGAATCAGCATCAAAAAAATTACGTAATTAAAATAACGTTGCCGGAATTTTGTTGTTTGTGTCCGCGAAGCGGCTATCCCGATTTTGCGACGATTTACATCGATTATATTCCAAACGAGTGGGTGGTCGAACTTAAAGCGATCAAACTTTACATCAACAGTTTTATGAATCGTCATATCAGCCATGAAAATTCGGCAAATGAAATTTACGATCTTTTAGAGAGTAAACTCAAACCCAAATGGCTTAAAGTCGTTGCCGATTTTAACCCTCGCGGGAACGTTCATACGGTTATTGAGATCGATTCTAAAGTCGTACGAAACGAGAGTACATGTTAAATCCTAAACTTATCGAACAATTCTTCGGCGCGGCGTCTATTCAACGTTGGAACGACTATCCGCGTATGGTAGAGTTGGTGGAGCTCGATAAACAAGCGCACAAGTTTATTATCGCGTATTTCGTAGCGAAAATGGAAGGCGACGAAAGTATCGATATGCGTTCATTGATTGAAGCGGGTATTTTTGAATTTTTACGCCGCGTGGTCGTGACCGATATTCGCCCCGACGTCTTTCGAAGAGCACTTCAAAAAAAAGAAAAAGAGATTAATACGTGGGTGCTTTCCCAACTGTACGATTCGCTCAACGAAATTGAAAACGGAGCGTTTTACCGACGGTTTGAAACGTACATCAGCGATAGTTCCATGTATAAAAAAGAGCGTTTTATTTTGAAAGCGGCTTCTTACATGTCAACGCGTTGGGAATTTTCGATCGTGTACCAAACGAGCCAATTTTTAAACAATATCGACCGTGTCAAAGAAGCGGTTGAAGAGGAAATCGAGGACTATTACGAGTTGATCAGCATTCGTAAAATGGCGATGAATAAGAAAATTTCCAAAGTAATCGATCTGAGCGGGCGGCTTCGTTTTCAAAAACGTTGGGCGCAAACGCCGCGTATTCCCGAAACGTCCGTTTTAGGACATATGCTTATCGTCGCGATTTTGGGCTATTTTTATTCGCTTTCAGCCAAAGCATGCGACGCTCGTTTGGTCAATAACTTTTTTTGCGCTCTGTTTCATGATCTTCCCGAAGCTTTGACGCGCGATATTATCTCTCCGGTCAAGTATTCCGTAAGCGGTTTGGACGATATTATCAGTGAATTTGAAATTAAGATGATCGAAGAAGAGATCTTACCGAATTTACCCGAGGGTTTACTCAAAGAGTTTAAATATTTGCTCGGTTTATACGGTGAGAACCATAAAGACGAATTTATGAATCGCATTTTCGAGCATGAAATAACGGCAATCGACGATCCTTGCGAATACAACGAAGATCGATTTAATGCCATTGACGGTAAAGCACTTAAAAATTGCGATAATTTAGCCGCATTTATCGAAGCCACGCTTTCGATTTCGCACGGCGTCAAATCCAAAGAGTTGATTCAAGGCAAAGAACATATTCGCCAAAAGCTTAAAGAAAAAGGGAAAATGGGCAATGCCGATTTTTACGAGTTGGCATTGGAAATCGAAAACTATTTTGGAGTGTAAACGCTGATTTTTGAAGGCGTCAAAGAAGTGTAATATGTCAAAACCCTCTTCCAGATGGCTGCGGCACACACCTTAAAAAAGTGCTCTGCTGTGTTCCCACCCTGAAGCGATGCTCTTAGAAGACGTTGCACAGGTCTAGAAGAAGGCGAAGCGTATTTTACCCAAAAATTCTTAAAAAACATAGAGGAAGCGTATGGTCGATCCTAAAATTGAAGCAAGTTGGAAGAAGGTTTTATTAGACGAGTTTCAAAAGCCTTATTTTGAGACCTTAAAAGCTTTTTTAGTCGAAGAGAAAAAACATTTTACGATCTACCCAAGCGGTACTAATATTTTCGCGGCATTTGATCATACGCCTTTTGGCAAAGTTAAAGTGGTTATTTTAGGGCAAGACCCCTACCACGGTATGCACCAAGCGCACGGTTTGTCGTTTTCGGTACAAGAAGGCGTGCCGCATCCGCCCTCTTTGCAAAATATTTTTAAAGAACTACACGATGACTTAGGGTGTTCTATTCCTCAAAACGGGACGTTGAGCGCATGGGCAAATCAGGGTGTTTTTTTGCTCAACACCGTTTTAACCGTACGTGCCGGTGAAGCCAACTCGCATCGCGGGCAGGGATGGGAAATTTTTACGGACGAGGTTATCAAACGTTTAAGTGCGCAAAAAGAGCATTTGGTATTTATTCTTTGGGGAAGTCCCGCCGGTGCGAAAGCTTCGCTCATCGATGCAAAAAAACATCTGATTTTACGCTCCGTGCATCCTTCTCCTTTATCGAGTTACCGCGGATTTTTCGGCTCGAAGCCGTTTTCCAAAAGTAACGACTATCTGATTCAAACCCGCCAACAGCCGATTCAATGGTGCCTTTCTTAAACGCCGTTCACGATCGCCTTTACGCGTGGTATCAGGCTAACGGCCGTCATGATTTGCCGTGGCGACAAACCGACGATGCGTATCGCATTTACCTCAGCGAAATTATGCTTCAGCAAACGCAAGTTAAAACCGTTTTGGAGCGATTTTATTTTCCGTTTTTAAAGCGATTTGGAACCCTTCAAAGCGTAGCCGAAGCTCCTTTGGACGATGTTTTAAAAGCATGGGAAGGTCTTGGATATTACACGAGGGCTAAAAATCTACACCATAGCGCACTTACATGTCAAGGGATTTTACCGAAAACCCCCGAAGAACTCGGCGGGCTTAAGGGTATCGGAAAAAGTACGGCGCATGCAATCTGTGCGTTTGCCTATCGCCAAGCATTACCGATTTTGGATGCTAACGTTAAGCGGGTTTTATGCCGTTACTTTGCTTTACATGTCAAGGATGAAAACGTATTGTGGAAAAAGGCATGGAAACTTTTGGATACGAAACGCCCGTTCGAGTACAACCAAGCGATGATGGATTTAGGTTCGATGGTTTGTACGCCCAAAAATCCTACATGTCATGTCTGTCCGATGGAATTGACATGTCAAGGCAAAACGAATCCCGAAAATTATCCGCAAAGCGTTAAAAAGCCGAAAATCCCGATTAAAAAACGGTTTGCTTCGGTCGTATTTCACGAGGGAAAATTAGGATTGATTCAACGTAAAGAGAGGCTTTTACACGGGCTTTGGGGGTTTGTGCAAACGGATGAAAAACCAAAAGGCCGTTTTTTAGGTACGATCACGCACACCTACAGCCATTTTAAACTTGAACTTCAAGTCGTTCAATCGCAATATTTTATCGGAACATTCGACGGTTGGTTTAATGAAGAGGAGATAGCTTCTTTAGCCCTCTCGACGGTCGATAAAAAAATATTACGATGCTGGCGTAGCGTGATGCAAAACGTCGTTTCGAACACCGACTAAAAAAAGCGTTACGCTGCAAAGGCTTACTCCCATCATCACGCTCATAACGGGGAAAAGCGTCCCATCATGCAAAAAGCTTGCGACAAAGCCCATGAGTGCGCCTACACTATACTGCAAAACACCGATAATCGCGTTAGCGGAAGCACTAATGCTCGGAAAAAATTCTAGCGTTAATGAAATCGAGTTGGAAAAGATAAAGCCTAAAGAACCGATGTAAAGCATAATCAACGGGAAAATAACGGCAATGCTTTGATCGTGAAATACCAAGAGTAAAAATCCCAAAAGTGCTTGTAATATCATGCCGAAACGCAACAGATAAAAAGGCTCGATACGTTTGACGAGATGGGCGTTGAGTTTACCCGTCAGCATCAGTAAGATAACGTTGCTTGCGAAAAAAAACGAAAAAAGAGTCGCTCCGATATGAAAATGTTCCATATAAATAAACGACGAAGAGGTAATAAACGTATACATTCCAGATGAGCACAATATTTGCGATACGATCAAAATCATCGCCGTTTTATGGCTTAAAACACGTTTGTAATTTTGAAAAGGGGTTACTTTGGCTTTACTTTGAACGCTTTTGGGAAAGAAAAAAAAGTAGATCGTAAGAATTGCAAAAGCATAAACGCACAAGAAAATAAAAATACTTCTCCATACAAAAAATTTCAACAATAAAGCACCGAGCATAGGCGCAATTAGCGGTGCGGTTAGCATAATCATAGCAATCAGCGAAAAGACGCGTGCACTCTCTTTGCCCTCGTATCGATCGCGTACGACGGCGGAGACGTTGACCGTAGCGATACCGCCGCCGAAAGATTGAATTGCGCGTAGTATCCAAAAAAGCGTAATATCATTCGTAAAGATAAGTGCAAAGCTACTCAATCCGAAAAGTATCAATCCGATGCTAATGAGCGGCTTCCTTCCGTAAGCGTCCGAAATCGGTCCGCCGAAAAGTTGACCCATCGCAATACCGAAGAAAAAAAGACTGAGGCTAAATTCGACGTTGGGTATCGAAGTATGAAGAGCACTTGCAATGGAGGGGAATGCCGGCAAATACATGTCGATCGATAAAGGAGAAATTGCCGATAAGGAGGCAAGGATAAGGATAAGTTGGCGTTCGCTTAGAGAGTGGGACATTCTTTTTTTCCGTAATTTTTTAAAAGATTATAGACGATTAGGTTAAATTGAATGTTAATACTATCCTTTTGAATGCTTTAAGTCGTTGCGTTATACAATAAAATCAAACGTGTAAAGGAGCTTCAATGCGACGAAGACGGTTTATACTTTTGATAACGGCGTGGTTTTTGCTCGGTTGCGACGATCAAGCGACAAAGCACGCGAACGTTACGGTCGAAGGCGTGGACGCAAATGAGCAAAATGCGATTAAAGCGGTTATCTTAAACGGAAAGAACCCACCCAAAGAGTACCGTGAACGTGTATGGAAAAAACTCAAATGCAGCGATGCGATTAGCCAAAGAATCGGAAAACGAGCGGTTTTTATTGCACATCGGTTTCAAGAAAAACAGATTTACGGCGGAGAAGTAACGCGCGAGGCAATCTTTTTTATCGGAAACGATAAGCCGAGCAAGATTATCGATTTTGACGTAAAGACCGCGTTTAGCGCATTTTTGGCGACACCGAGTATTCAAGAGATTTTTGCGCCTTCGATTTGGGATTTGAAGCGATTGCACGCATTGTTTCAAACAAGCGCAAACGATGCTTCGGCAAAAGAGACGATTAAAGATTTTATCTATTCGATCAAACGTTTTGCCAAAGAGGATCAAAGCTACCTCGATCAAGCAATTTCTACGGCAAATACGCCGATGTCGATTGCCAATAATACGGCGTTATTTATCGTTATGCGCCTTTTCCCCGAACTCTTGGAAGAGTTGTTGTATGACGAAATAACGTATAAAGGTAAATATTATTAAGGAGAAGCGATGAAAACGTTTATCTTAAAAACCGTGATAGGGGTTTGTTTAAGTATCGGTACGCTTCACGCCGATGCTTTAAGCGAAGGACTCGGTGCTTATGAAAAAGGAAACTATATGGCGGCAAGCCTTTTTTTTGAAGAAGCCTGCGATAACGACGTGATGGAGGCATGCTATAACCTTGCGCTGATGTACGACGAAGGCATCGGCGTTTATAAAGACGATCAAAAAGCAACGATCTTATTGACGAAAGCATGCGAGGGGGGATTTGTCGATAGTTGTTATAATCTTGGCGTGATGTACGAAAAAGGCGAAGGCGTTGCACGCGATACGATGAAGGCGTTTACGCTTTACTATCAATCATGTGAAAAGGGGCATACGAGAGGGTGCTATTCGACCGCGCTTATGTACTATAAAGGCGAAGGCGTTCAAAAAAATTTCGCCGAAGCCGCAAAACTTTTCCAACAAACATGCAATGAGGGCTACGAAAAAAGCTGCTTTAATCTAGGCGTAATGTACCGTGACGGACAGGGCGTCACCCAAAATAAACAAAAAGCGATTGAATTCTTTTCCCAAGCATGTACAATGGGTTTTGATCTGGGATGCAAAAACGCTTTGCTACTCAAAGAGTAATGCAAGAGTATAGATCTTAAAAATTGTGTTGCAGTAAAAACGTATATTGTAGAAATTGTGAAGTAGGTGGCCGGGAGAGAGGGATTCGAACCCCCGGAGGTATTACCCTCAACGGTTTTCAAGACCGCCGCATTAAACCGCTCTGCCATCTCCCGAGACGAAGAAACATACTTGCAAATTTTGGAGGCGACACCCGGATTTGAACCGGGGATCAAGGCTTTGCAGGCCCATGCCTTACCGCTTGGCTATATCGCCACCGAATTCTTAAATCAGGTGGTGCCCGGAGCCGGATTTGAACCGGCACAGGAAAAACTCCCGAGGGATTTTAAGTCCCTTGCGTCTACCAATTTCGCCATCCGGGCAACGCATTCTTTTTTAAAAAAACTAAATGGAGCGGGAAACGAGGTTCGAACTCGCGACCCCGACCTTGGCAAGGTCGTGCTCTACCACTGAGCTATTCCCGCATTTAAAAAAGAGATGAGAGTATAGCAGTTTTTTTGAAAAATGTAAAGCCATCTCCGTTAAATTTGCGAAGGACAAATTTTTTTAGCGTGGTTTCGCTATAATTTAAAAAATTTTTTAAGGAAGATTGATGCGTAGCGATCAAGTCAAAAAAGGGTATAACAGAGCACCTCATCGGAGTTTGTTTCGGGCAACGGGTCTTAAAGACGAAGATTTTAACAAACCGTTTATCGGTGTAGCCAATTCGTATATCGATATTATTCCGGGGCATTTCTTTTTACATGAATATGCCGTTATTATTAAAGACGAAATCCGAAAAAACGGATGCGTTCCGTTTGAATTTAACACGATCGGCGTCGATGACGGTATCGCGATGGGGCATGACGGGATGCTTTATTCGCTTCCGAGCCGCGAATTGATCGCCAATTCGATTGAAACGATGATGAACGCGCATATGTTGGATGCGATGATTTGTATTCCTAACTGCGATAAGATCGTTCCGGGTATGATTATGGGTGCGCTTCGTGTCAATGTCCCGACCGTTTTCGTCAGCGGCGGACCGATGAAGAAAGGGTATACGAAAGAAGGTGCACCGCTTGATTTAAACTCTGCGTTCGAAGCCGTCGGAAAGTTCGAAAAAGGCGATATTAGCGAAGCGGAATTGGTTGATATCGAGTGCAATGCTTGTCCTAGCGGCGGTTCCTGTTCGGGAATGTTTACCGCTAATAGCATGAATACGCTCATGGAAGCCATGGGCATTGCACTTCCCGGTAACGGTACGATTCCTGCCCTAACGCCGGAACGCGAAGTATTGATTCGTAAGGCGGCCAAACGTATCTGTGAAATTGCCCTTGACGATCGTTTTAAATTGAAAAATATTTTGAACGAAAAGGCCGTTCGTAATGCGTTTGCGATCGATATGGCCATGGGTGGAAGCTCTAATACGGTTCTTCATATGTTAGCCATTGCCAAAGAAGCGGGCGTTAATTTTGCGATTAAAGATATTAACGAGATTAGTAAAAACGTTTCGCATATCGCAAAAATTTCGCCTTCGCTTTCGACCGTTCATATGGAAGATATCAACAAAGCGGGCGGCATGAATGCCGTTATGAAAGAGGTCAGTCGACGCGATAACGGTATTTTGCATCTAGACAATTTAACCGTGACGGGAGAAACGATCGGCGAACGTATCGCTACGGCGGAAATTAAAGATACGGCGGTCATTCATACGCTGGAAAATCCGTACTCAAAAGTGGGCGGATTGGCAATCTTGTTCGGCAATTTGGCACAAGCGGGATGCGTCATTAAAACGGCGGGTATCGTAGGCGGTCGCCAATTTATCGGTAAAGCGGTTTGCTTTGATTCGCAACAAGAGGCACTTTCGGGCATCGTGGGCGGTAAAGTTAAAAAAGGCGACGTGGTCGTGATTCGTTACGAAGGACCGCGCGGGGGTCCTGGAATGCAAGAGATGCTTTCTCCTACCAGCTTGATTATGGGTATGGGATTGGGTGCCGACGTGGCATTGATTACCGACGGACGTTTTTCGGGTGCAACCAGAGGATTTAGCATCGGACATGTTAGTCCCGAAGCTGCCGAGGGCGGGTTAATCGGACTGCTTCAAGACGGCGATACGATTCAAATCGACGTTGATGCGTACAGCATCGAAGCACTCATCGACGAAGCGGAATTGGCACGTCGTAAAGCAGCATTTAAACCCAAAGTCAAAACGATTCAGGGAAGCTGGTTGAAACAATACCGTCAACTGGTTACCAATGCCAGTAGCGGCGCGGTTCTTCGCACCGAAGAGGCGTAATGGCGGATTTTTTCAATTTATTGTTGCAACATACCATTACGATGGTGGCAATCGTCGATCCGTTAGGCGTGAGCGCAATTATGCTTTCACTTTTGCCTCAAAATACGACCAAAGCGCATATCGATAAAATTGCGGCTAAAGCGACGATGACGATTATCGTCGCTTTTTTTGTAGTGCTTGTGAGCGGTAATTTTTTACTCAATCTCTTCGGTATCGAGATTGATTCGCTTAAAGTGATGGGCGGCATTATTTTATTGCTGACGGCGATTAAAATGGTTCAAGGTTCTATGGAGTCGAAAAATCAAACCGAAGAAGAGCGCGAAGAGGCAATCAAAAATGATGAATTTTCGGTGATTCCTTTGGGTATTCCGATCACGTTCGGTCCGGGAATTTTTGCGACGATTATCATTTTACGCGGTCATAGCGAAAGTGTTACTTCAATTGCGGCATTGATTATCGCGTATCTGATCGTGGCGTTAAGCGTCTATCTTGCGTTTAAAAACAGTATTTATATTCGTCATTATTTGGGCATTACGGGGCAAAAAATCGTGAGTCGTTTAATGGGTTTGATCGTCGGAGCGATAGCGGTACAATTTATCGTAGGCGGTATCAGCGTACTTGCGAAACATTACATGTAAGGATTGTTTCATGAACCAAGGCGGTTGGACGTGTCCTCACGACGTTGAGGGCGTTTGTGATATTATTCGTAAAGAGTGTGATCCCGGAGATCGCGGGTGCGTACTGTACGGGAAAGCTAAATTTTCCAATGAAGCATCTCCCTCCAACGAAGCGTTTGAGAAGCGTATGGAACGTAAAATGCGCGAAATGCTCGGAGAAGCGTACGACCCTCAAGCGTAGTTATTTGAGCGTATAGCTCAATACGATACGAATTTCCACGGGCGATTCGACGTTTGGGAACGTTTCTGCGGCGTTTTTTAACGTTTCGAGGCTGTGTTCGTCTAAAAGCGTATACTTCGATTTTTGGCAGACGTGAGCCTCTTTTACTCCCTCGCTCGTCCATATAAAACATAAGGCGACCGCTCCTTCCATCCCTGCACGCTGCGCTCTTTTCGGATACGTTTTTGCCGCCAAAAGGGCTGCTTGAATCTTTTGTGCAATTTGATTTTCCTGTGTGTTCGCCGCACGGTTGACGACCGTAGGCGTCGGAGGCTCTTGGGGAGTAGCGGTAGGTATGGGTATGGAGCGCATTTCTTCACGAGGAGAGTCATCGGAAGAGGTTACGGAGGGGATCGGAGCAACGGCTGCAATCGGCTTAGGCTTGGGTTTGGACGGAGTCGGCTTGGGAGGAGGCTTCGGTCGATTCTCTTCGGCTTTGGTCTCTTCGATTACGTTCGGTTCGGTTTGGGGCTCGGCGGATGAAGGCATCGGTTGTTGTGATGCAAGGCAGATGCTCAAACGTTCTTGACGTATCGGTTTTGAGTGTTCGGCATGAAGCGTCGCGAACGATAAGAATAACATTACGGCACCGACATGTAAGAACAATGAAAGTAAAAAAGCACGTTTGAGGTACATGTTATCGAGGGAGTACCGCAATGTCGAGGTGTTCCAAACGGCGTGCTTTGAGGCGATCCAAAAGCGTCACGAAAAGCCCGAAACGACTCTGCTCGTCGGCTTGAAGCATTAACGTGTCTTGTGGCGTTAACATGTCAAGCTTTTGGTCGAGATTCTCTAAAGAGAGCGGCTCGTTTTGCCATAAAATTGTTTGGTCGTCTAAGAGCGTAATCGTATAGGCTTGTTTTTGAGACGGCGTGTTGCTTTGCGTCGCTTTAGGCAAATTGAGCTCCAAAGTGCGTTGGGCGATGAACGTCGAAAGGGTTAACACAATCGTTAAAAGAACAAGCATAATATCGATAAAAGGGATAATATTTAACCCTTCGGGTCGTTTAAGCCGCACGCGAGGCCTTCCACTTGGCACTTAAGACGTCGCATTGGCGCAGACATGCGCTATAGGCCATAAGCGTCGGAATGGCGACCGTTAAGCCGAGTGCTGTTGCCTTGAGCGCAAGCGAGAGTCCGGTTAAGACCGTATCGGTTTGAATATTTCCCGATTTTCCCATATCGTAAAACGTGACCATAATACCTAAAACAGTCCCTAAAAGCCCGATATAAGGTGCGTTAGAGCTAATGATCGACAAGGCGGTCAAGTTGCGCGTCAGATCGGTTTCAAGCGTGTCGATATCATCGTAAGGCGTTAAATCGATCTTGCGATAGA
This sequence comes from Sulfurospirillum sp. UBA4058, assembly GCA_002382085.1. Lineage (GTDB taxonomy): Bacteria > Campylobacterota > Campylobacteria > Campylobacterales > Sulfurospirillaceae > Sulfurospirillum. Next base: position 349,992 of record DFZK01000010.1, read on the forward strand.
AGAAAAAACGTTCCAACGCGTAGGTGAGAGCCAAAAGACTCATCACCCCTAAAATACCGAAAATCGCATAATCGATCCACAATTTGAGTAATTCCATCAATTCCATCCGCGCGAATAGGCTTTAAAACAATCCAAACAAACTTTTTTCCCCTCTTGCAAGCGCATTTTATGTTCCGGTGCACTCTCGCCGCATACTTCGCATACTTCCGAGGCAAAGAGGCGTGCCGATTCGGGAAGCTCGAACGTCGGCTCTTTAAGCGTAAAAAGCTCTTCCAGCGGTGCGGTTAAAATCAACTCTTGCATGCGCGCACGATCGATCGTATGTCCGAAAGGACGTTTAAAAACGATACGCCCTTTCTTGCCGTTCTTGCGATCAAAAAAACTAAACGCCTGCTTTCCCGTATCTTTATAGATGAGATTACCTTTGCCGAAACTGCATCCTAAAAGCACTTGAATCGCGTCCACGCCGCAGGCATCGTTTTCGGTTACGCATACCAACTCTTCGTCTTTGCTAAATCCTACCATCCCCAACCACTCGTGAGCGGCTTGCGATGCACGAAATCCAATGGCAAGTCCCGGACATGCGTGTCCGTGAAATGCGATACATTTTTCCCATAATTGTTGCATTAGAAATGTACTCCTACCGTTAACATCACGCTTCTGGGTGCGCCTTGGTAATAACTTGCCGCACCGGCTCGCGTATCGTCCGAAGCACTGATAGCCGATATGTATTCTTTGTCGAAAATATTATCCACTTCCAGTGCAACCCTAAGTGTCGCTTTATCGTAAAAATTCTTTTGCGTGTAGGCAAGCTGAGCGTCGAAAAGCCAACAATCATCGATTTTATCATGATTACCCGCATCGCCGTAACGCTCGCCCAAATAACGTGCCATAGGAATCAATTCGAGACGACCGATTTTGTATATTATACCCGTTTTCGCCATCCATTTGGGCGTATCGACGATTTGGTTGTCTTTGGCATTGAGCGTCGTACCTTGGTAGGTAATGTCTTCGTCATACGTAAAATGGACATACGTCGGATTGACGAAGAACGTTAATTCATCGTTGATAAACGCATTGATTTCCGTCTCTATCCCGTAGCTGGTCGCTTTTCCGATATTTTGTTGATAGCTAATCGGCAAACCGCCCGAGAGCACTCTGCTATCGGAAACGTTGGTGAGAAGATTTTTATGTTTTCCGTAAAATAGAGTCGGCGCAATTTCGAAGCTGTCATTTTTGTAGCGTACGCCTATGTCGAAATTATCCGATTTTTCAAGATCGTATCCGTCAAAAAGGTCTTGAACGCTTACCCCGGCGGCTTGAAACTGCGTGCGATAGGTATTATACGTGTTCATGATCGGTAAATATGAATAAGGGCGAATAAAGCTTTTGCCGTAATTGGCGTATGCTTGCCATGAAGTATCGAAGTTATACGAGACGCCGAATGTCGGTAAAACGATCGAATAGGTATCGCCTTCACGATCCAAATCGCTTGCTCTAATGAGCCCGTAAGGCGCGGAGGAGCTTGTCGTATACCCCAAGCTATCGGCATCTTCGAAACGAAAATATTTCAATCCGCCCTGCCAACTAAAATCGCCGACGTTTCCGGAGAGTTTGAGATAGGGGCTATTGAGATACGTATCGCCCGAAGTCCCGACGACGCCCATCCCTCGATAGGAAAGCCCTGAAGAGGTGATAGCATAATTTTCGGTCGAAATTTCCATGAGCGATTTTTCAAAATGATATCCGACGACGGCTTTGAATAAATCGTACCGTGCTTCAAGTTCGCTCATAACGCCGTAACGTTCGATGTCGCGAATACGTTTTTGAATCCTTCCTCCGTTACTGGTTACGCCTTGATAGATTTCGGTATCTTCTTTGGAGTAGTATGGTTTAAGATTTAAGGCATAGGTATCGTTAAATGAATGCGTCAAAACGGCAATAAGATCGTCGTTTTGATACTCGCCTTTATTGTAGTCGTAGTAATAAATATCTTGCGCCGCACTTCCCGTCAAAGCTTTGTTGTAATCGACTTTATAGTTGCCTTTAAGATTTTGGGTTTGCGCATAGGAGAGCGGTCGGTATAAGTTTTGGTCTTGATCGTTATGGTTGTACCAAAGTTTAAGCGTTGTCGCTTCACCGATCGGTTGGACGACGGAGAAGTTGGCGTTGACTCTAGGTCCTAAGTCGCCCTCTCCGCGCCATTTATCGGCTTGTGCGTAGGAAACCGCTCCCGAGACGCGCGTACCGCTTTCATTGAGTATGCCGCTATCGAGTCTAAAGTAGCTTCGCGTATAATGATCGCTACCGACGGTTTGAGAAAGATCAAATCCGAAAGCTTCTTGCGCCCATTTGGGATGCAAGGTAATCGCACCGCCTCTGGAGCCGACACCCGTGCCGATATCCGCAGGTACGCCGCCTTTATAGATCGAAAGTGATTCCATGTTTTCCATATCGTACAGATAATCTCTAGGTCCGATGGGATTGCCGCCGTAATTGGGCACGCCCTCTACCGTTAGAGCACCCATAGAGCTTCGAACACCGCGCATACGTACGGTACTTTGTTCGATTGCAAGACCGCTGCTATCGACGTTCTCAACATTCACACCCGGTAAAATCGATAAAGTTTCGTAGACGCTCGTCGTCGCTTTGACGCCTTGAAGCTCCATGCCTTTTTGCGTCACTTCACTGCCCGTATAGACGCTCTCTCCGGCTTGTTTCGTTGGATTAATCAACCGCTCCGCTTCCACTTCAACCGTCTCAAGATCGACACCGTAAAGTGCTGAGACGCTTAAAGCGACTAGAGATAAAGTCACTAAATGCCCGTATTTCAAAGTTTCCCCCTTCGTGTAACACGTATTTTAAAAAAATAATTCGTAATACTATAGATTATTTATGCTGTATTACAAATAAATTATAAGTAATATTTTTATTAAATTAAAATATTATTAATCTTTAAAATCTACGTGATGATGGCTATGGGCGATAGATTCGTGGTGATGTCCGTAATAGACGAAGGTATGTCCTTCACTGACATGTAAGGACGCGGCGACTTCAAAAAGCTCTTCGAGCATTGAGGCTTGGATACGCGAAGTTTCGATATCGTGTCGTAATGTACCGTGCTTGAGCATTAAAAGGCGATCGGTGTAATGGATGGCGTGTTGAATGTCGTGGAGAACGATAAAGGTAATCAGCCCTTTTTCGCGTGTAAGTCGATGAATGGCCAGAAGCATTTCCAGTTGGTTTTTAGGATCGAGGTGAGAAATCGGCTCGTCTAGCAGTAAAATTTTCGGTTCTTGTAACAAAGCCGATGCAATCATGACTTTTTGGCGTTCACCGCCGCTAAGTTCCGTCAAGTTCGAATCAAGAAGCCCAACAAGGTCAAATTGTTCGACGCTTTGTGCGATGAGGTGTTTATCGGTTCGCGAAAGTTTGATTCCGCTGTGAGCACGGCGACCGAGTTCTAAAACTTCCAAGGTCGTTGCTTGCGAGGGCGTATTAAATTGAGAGACGTAGGCGATATAACGTGCTAATTCCGCCGCCTTTAAACGGCTTAAATCCACATCGCCTAGCATTACGGTACCCGAAGGCGTAGCAATAAGTCCCACCAGATGTTTTAAAAGCGTACTTTTGCCCGCTCCGTTAGGACCGATCAATCCTACGACTTCGCCTTCACGAGCCGTACATGAAATCTCTTTCAGAAGGGTTTTTTGCTTCAAACGATAGGTAAGATTGTGAAGGAAAAGGCTCATCGGCGTCCTTGCGTTACGAGAAGGTATAAAAGAAGCGGTGCGCCGATAAACGACGTCAAAATGCCTACCGGAAGCGTTACGGGATGCAAGAGCATACGAGCGGCGAGATCGGCACCTAAAAGTAAAGCACCGCCGCACAACGCCGAAAGCGGTATCAACGCTCCGTGCGAACTCCCTAAAACAAGGCGTACCGCATGCGGCGCGATCAGTCCGATAAAGCCGATAATGCCGAAAAACGCGACGGCAATAGCGGTACAAAGCGTCGAAAAGAGAATCACGCCGACACGGAAGCGTTTGACCTCCACGCCTTTATTAAACGCGTTTTCGTCTCCAAACGCTAGCGCATCGAATTTCCAATGCGATGCCCAAAGGTAAAGAAACGACGGAATGAAAAAAAACATCATGGCTCCAAGGGTCATAGCATTGGCTTTGCTCAAATCCCCAAACGTCCAAAAGAGCGTTGCGGCGGCATTAATATCGCTGGTAAAGTATTGTAAAAACATCGTTCCGGCATGAAACAAAGAGCCTAATCCCACACCCGCTAAAATGAGAGTATGCGGAATCATGCCGACAAAATGTGAAATCCATAAAATCAGTAAAGCGCATAAAACGCTTGCTCCAAAGGCAAAAAGAGCAATATTGAGCTTGAGCCACACGGGATGCGTCGAAATATCGGAAGCACTGAGCGCGATAATCGCAAATGCCGCACCGAATCCCGCCGCTTGCGAAATCCCTAACGTAAAAGGCGAAGCGAGCGGATTGCGTAATACGCCTTGCATTGCCGCTCCCGAAAGTCCCAAAAGCATGCCGACGAGCAGTCCCGCAAGTGCACGCGGCAGACGGATGGAGAAAAGGATCATCGAAAAGCTTCCGCTTGAAGGCTCCAAGCCGATGAGTTTGAGCGTATCGCTTATGACGATACCGCCCGTTCCGCTGATCATATTGAGCCATAAAAGAAGGATAATCGTCAGCGACAAAAACGCAAAAAGTCCGAAACGTTTGAGCGTGCGTTTACGATACAGAAGGTGCAAACTCATAAAGGCGGATACTGTAATTGAGATAAGAGCGTTGCCCCTCGGTTGGGATAAAACGCCTCATAGATTTTTTCCGCTTCGGCTTTGACATCGACTTTAGCACCCAATTCGCTTGCAACCTGCCATGCGATGACAAAAAGGTTTTCGATGTTGGTGCTGTAGTAGTTATACCCTAAAACGGTTTTGAGTTGAGCGTTTTTGTAGGCACTCAGCGTATCGTATAAGGCTTTTTGCGTCGCATACGCTTCTTCTACTCTGACTTTACCGAAGAGATCGATAAAGATAATCTCCGGATCGCTTTTTAAGATCGCTTCCAATTCGATAAATTGGTGTCCTTTCATTTTCGTTTGCTCAAAAAGACAGTTTTTGATCCCTAAAAGCGCAAACGGAGGGTAGTCGACTTCCGTGCTGGTTAAGCCTTGAACGCCTTTATACCCTACACCTCCGATATAGACGCGTTTCTTCTCAAAGCTCAAAGAAGCCAACTTCTTTTCTTCTTGCTCGATAAACGTAACGAGGCTTTGTGCGCGAGGCAAGGTTTGCGTGATTTTTCCTAAGAGTAGAAGCGATTTTTTGACCTCTTCAAGGTTTTTTTCTTCCGTACCGCCGTAGGATGCGCCGTAACTGAGCGCAATAATCGGAATATTCGTTTTCGAAGCGATGGTTTCGATTTGGTTACGATCGACGAAAGAGGTAACGATGAGGTCGGGCTGGAGCGTCAATAATGCTTCCATGTCCGGCATTTTACCCGGACCTCCAGGTCCCACCAAAGGAAGCTTGTCGATGGCATCGGCAGTGATAAACGTACGGTACGGCGATAAAAAAGAGGCTTCTTTTTCAATTTTTTCAATGCCGACCAAACGAGTGTTGAGTCCCAAATAAGTGCCCAAACGCAGTGCGCCAGGACCTAAAAAAACCAATCGAGAAGTTGTCCCGACTTCAACGTTCCGACCGAGCATATCCGTATACGATTGAGCGAAAAGCGTACCGGCAAAAAGCAGACACGCAAGCATTATTTTTTCCATGATATCAGTTTCACTCCTGAAGTGGTTTCAAAGGCGACGTTGCCGTTTGCATCTTGCATCGAAGCGATCATCGACTCTAGGGCGGGCATGTTCGGCTGAACGCGGTTGATATGAAGATGCCATAAAGCCGACTCTAATGCTTCTGCGTAAGGGATTACATGTAAACGCGTATCTTCCAAATAGCGTTCGTCAAACGCGATGCGGTTTTGTTCTAACCATTGAAGGATCAGTTCCGCGCCCAAAGGGACTTTAAGCGTCAAACCGTGCGCTTGAAATACGGGATCTAGCAAGCCGGAGATTCGCTTTCCCGCCCACCCCAAATAAGCGCACGCGTGCGACGAAAGAGCGTTAAAACGCTCGATATGTTCAGAGGTTTGGAGGGCAGGCGACATCGAAGAGAAGCAAATATCGAAAGTTCGATCGGTTTGAAAATCATCCCATGTTCCGCAAAAAAAGTCGAATGTGTTCCGAAGGTTTTGTTGTTCGGCATCTTTTTTGAGGACGTTTAGCATCTCCAAGGAGAGATCGAGCGCACTGACATGTAAAGCTTTATGCGCAAAATGAAGGGTGTAGACGCCCGTACCGCACCCTACGTCTAAGAGTGTTTTTCCTTCAAAATCGATGCCGCTTTGAGCGAGTGATTGAAAGATGCGTTGTTGAAACTCCGTCGGATTGGAAGAAAAGCGCGGATATTGTTTGGCTTTTTGATCCCAAAGGGAGCGGTTGGAGGAGGCGTTGAACATTTTTAGACCTCATAAATAATACCGATTCTATTTCGATATTATTCTAGCGTTCCTCGCGTTAATCAAACCTGAAAACAAAGCAGGCTAGTTCTTGGGTTTATAACCGATTCTAAATCCGCCCCAATGGCGACCGCGTACGTAAATCGGGATAGAAATATCGTGCATAATATCGCCGTTCTCACGGATGTAGGTTTGCAGTAAAACACGTTTTTCGTGGTTGGCACCGCGTACGCCGCTATCGGTAAAAATACGCTTGGAGCGATTTCCGAAAAGGTCTTTTTGATAATCGCCCGTCAGCGGTGCTCGAGCATTGTGTGTGGAAATATAGCCCGATTGATGCATTGCGACGGCGTAAAAGAGCGTTTGAGCATTCTCTCTCATTAACATGTCAAGCACGGCGGGGAATGTTTGATCGGTGTAACTATCGTAACGACTGGTATATTTTTGCGGATTCGTGTTGGAAATCGGTTTGAAAGCGGTGTCAAAAATATCGTCTACGGTCAGTTGACCGTTTTGAACGGCTGTTTCGAAAATAGTTTCAATCGTCTCTTTGGCGTGCAAACATTTTTGATACATCTGCTCATGGTACTCGTCCATCGCAAACGCGCTGAGATTTTCGTGCGCACTTTCGGCACTGCCGATAATGGCTTGGGTTTGCCCCGAGATGGACTTCATCTCTTTCGTGCCCGATTCGAGCTGGTCGCTGATTTTATCGATGGCGTCGCGAATCGTGAGCAATTGGTCGCTGTTATAATGTGAACTTGTCGCGATACGATCGATTTGTTCTTCGATTTTTTCGGCATTTTCGATAAAGTTTTTCATCTCTTCACCTACGCCTTGAACCGTTTGCGATGCGCGATCGACTTCATGACGTAAGGCTTCGATACTGCTAAAAACGTCTATCGTATCTTGTTGGATCTGCTTGACGATAATCGTAACCTCTTGGGTAGATTTGGACGTACGCTCGGCAAGGTTGCGTACTTCGTCCGCGACGACGGCAAACCCTCTGCCGTGTTCTCCCGCACGCGCCGCTTCGATGGCGGCATTGAGTGCTAGCAGGTTGGTCTGATCGGCAATATCGTCGATCACGGTCGTCACGTTTTGAATATTCAACGATTTTTCTTTGAGTTCGTTGACCTTGCGCGAAGCATCGGCGGTTTGTGCGTTAATATTGGCCATATTGGCGATAATCTCGCTCAGTTCTTGAATGCTCTTTTTACTCTCGCTCATAGAGAGTTTGGCAAACGAAGAAGCGTCTTGCGAGTTGGTGCTCACGCGATTGACATGTTCAAAAATATTTTGCGCCGATTCGGAAATTTTACCGATAGAATGGGCTTTTTCTTCCAACTTTTTGGACATTGCATCGATAGAAAACATCAAACGAGCCGTTGAAATCGAATTGTGCGCGGCACTGTTGGAATAGTGTTCGCTTAAATCGATCAATAAGGCAATCAACTCGTAAGGTACGTCCAAAAGTTCTCGAATTAAAGGTTCGTCTTTTTCAAGTGCGTTAAACGAGTGTTTCGTCTTTTCGCGAGAGCTTTTCGAACGCGCTTTAAGATCGATAAACAATCGAATTGCTTTGGCAAGAGGTCGGATAAGTTTGAGATACGCCGCAACGATAAAAGAGATCAAAAGTACGACTTCGAGCCAAAGGGCAAGAGATACGGGCATACCCGCAAAAACGCTCAATGCGATGAGTATCGATGCGATGATGACAAAAGAGCCGAGCAGCCGATAAGAACGTTCTAACATGTCAAGCCTTTGCGATTTAAAAGTGTAACGGTAAAGGGCATACGTTCGATGAGCATAACGTACTTCGTATGATAAAGATATGATAGTAAATCGTCAGTGAAAAAACGAGACGTTTCGTGTTTAAATTTTACACTCTCAACAAAAAAAGAGCAAAATTAAGCTAAAATTTCACATTTAATTTTTTAGGAGGATACGGTGTCCGGTATCTCGAAATTTAGTAAAATCAATAATCTCAAATCCGTCAAAAAATGTCTTTTCCCCGCCGCAGGCTACGGTACGCGCTTCTTACCCGCAACCAAAGCGATGCCCAAAGAGATGTTACCCGTTTTAACCAAACCGCTGATCCAATACGGCGTCGAAGAGGCGGTGAGCGCCGGAATCGATACGATGGCAATCGTCACCGGACGCGGTAAGCGAGCGATCGAAGACCACTTTGACGTCAGTTACGAATTGGAACACCAAATCAAAGGAACGTCCAAAGAAAGCTATTTGACCGAGATTCGAAATCTGATCGACAATTGTACGTTTAGCTACACGCGACAAGTCGAGATGAAAGGTTTAGGACATGCGATTTTAACGGGAAAAACCCTCATCGGAGACGAACCGTTCGCCGTCATTTTAGCCGACGACTTGTGCGACAATAACGAAGACGATCCGGTCTTGAAACAGATGGTCGAAGTGTACGAAAAATACCGTTGTTGCGTCGTCGCTATCGAAGAAGTTCCCAAAGAAGAGACCAACAAATACGGCGTAATCGACGGTCGCATCGTGGACGGTAACCCTGCGGTATTGCGCGTTTCTAATATGGTCGAAAAACCCGATCCGAAAGATGCACCGACCAATTTGGCGATTATCGGACGTTATATTTTAATTCCCGAAATTTTTGAAGTCATCGAAAACACCAAACCCGGCAAAGGCGGCGAGATTCAAATTACCGATGCGTTGTTGGAATTGGCAAAACAAGGCAAAGTCATCGCGTATAAATTTCAAGGCAGACGCTTTGACTGCGGCTCGATCGAAGGCTTCGTCGAGGCGACCAATTACTTCCACGATAAACTCAAATAACACGATTTGACGCCTTATACAGGGATTTGCATAAGGCGTCGACCTCTTTTTTCTCCTTCACGTTTCACAGAAGATAAACCCTTTATTAGCTTCCGTAAGTTATAATCAGAGCATTAAAAAATAATGAGGCGGAACGATGATGTCCAACCATGAGACGAAGTATATTTTTATTACGGGGGGCGTTTTAAGCTCCTTAGGCAAGGGTATTGCGGCGGCGAGTATTTCCACACTCCTTAAAAACGTCGGCTTTAAAGTCAGTATTTTAAAAGCCGATCCTTACATCAACGTTGATCCCGGTACGATGAGCCCGCTTGAGCACGGTGAGGTTTTTGTCACGGACGACGGAGCGGAAACCGATTTGGATTTGGGTCATTACGAGCGTTTCTTGGACGAAAACCTTACGCAAGCCAATAACTTTACGACGGGTCGCGTTTATTCGGCGGTTATCGAAAAAGAGCGTAGAGGCGATTATTTGGGCAAGACGATTCAGGTTATTCCGCATATCGTCGATGAGATCGCGAATCGTATCAAAGAAGCAGGCAAGGGCAAAGATATTTTGATCGTCGAGATCGGCGGTACGGTCGGCGACATCGAGGGATTACCGTTTTTGGAAGCGATTCGATCGTTACGAAGCGAACTGGGACGCGGACGCGCGATGAACATCCATTTGACGTTGGTTCCGTTCATTAAAGCCGCAGGCGAACTAAAAACCAAGCCGACGCAACACTCCGTTCAAGAGCTTCGTCGTATCGGTATTACGCCTGATATGTTAATCTGCCGCTCCGAATATCCGCTTCCCAAAGAGTTGAAAAACAAACTCGCCTTTTCATGCGGCGTCGAGCGTAATTCGGTTATCGAATGCCTAGACGCGACGACGATTTACCAAGTACCGCTCAATTTTTTGAAAGAGAACATCTTAACGCCGATTTCGGAAACTTTGGGGCTTGGCGAGTTGACGCCGCATATGGACGAGTGGGACGTGTTGGTCAAACGCGTTATCGCGCCTCGCGACGAGCTGATGATCGCTTTTGTCGGTAAATATCTTGATTTGAAAGAGTCTTACAAATCGTTAACCGAATCGCTGATTCACGCCGGAGCGCATCTCAACGCGAAAGTGAAAATTCGCTGGGTCGATTCGGAAGTCATCGAAGAGAAAGGATGCGAAGATATTCTCTCTGACGTCGACGGCATTTTGGTAGCCGGAGGTTTCGGTGAGCGCGGCGTGGTCGGTAAAATGGCGGCAATTCGCTATGCAAGGGAACATAAAATCCCGTATCTTGGCATCTGTTTGGGTATGCAACTTGCGATGATCGAATTTGCACGCAACGTGTTGCACATCGAAGACGCCAATTCGGCGGAATTCAATCCTACATGTAAGAATCCGATCATCTATTTGATCGACTCTTTTATCGATGCCAGCGGTCAAAAACAGCTTCGCACCGTGCAAAGTCCTTTGGGCGGTACGATGCGTTTGGGCGGATACGAATGTCAAACCAAAGAGGGATCACTTTTACGCAACGTGTATGAAGGTGCTTCCGTCATTCGCGAACGCCATCGCCATCGCTACGAAGCCAATCCTATCTATCGCGAAGCGTTTGAAAAAGCGGGACTGCTTGTTAGCGGCGAGAGTGAGGGCTTAATCGAAGCGGTCGAACTTAAAGGCCATCCGTGGTTTTTAGGCGTGCAATTTCATCCGGAATTCACGTCGCGTTTAACCAACCCGAATAAAACCGTACGTGCGTTTGCGAAAGCCGCGTTGGCGCAACGCCAAACGAATGGCTAGCCTGCTCACGAAAGAGGAGATTAGGAAGATTTTACAAAGTCGGTTTGAAAATGACGGGTGTACCCGTTTAGGAGAAATCCCTAAACCCTCCTCCTTAAAAGATATCGGACGTGCTTCCAAGCGCATCGCACAAGCGATACGCGATAAAGAGCGCATCGCGATTGTGGGCGATTACGACGTTGACGGAGTCATCTCTTCGGTGATTTTGAGTCAATTTTTGGACGATGCCGGCGTGGAGTATACGCTCGTGATCCCCAATCGTTTTACGGACGGATACGGACTCAATCCCGATATCGTCTCAAAACTCGACGTTTCGGTGATTATTACGGTCGATAACGGCATTTCGGCGGTGGAAGCGGCGCAGATTTGTAAAGAACGCGGCATCGATCTCATTATTACCGATCATCATAGCGTCCCTTCGGTTTTACCCGAAGCTTACGCGATCGTCAACCCCAAACAAGCAGATTGCGATTTTCCGCATTGCGAGATTTGCGGCGCACAGGTTGCATGGTATTTGGTTGCTTCCTTAAAAGAAGAGATGGGCATCGAGTATGATTTATCGGGCTTTTTAGACCTCTTGTGCATTGCCATTCTGGCCGACATGATGGAACTTGTCGGGATGAATCGCGTGATGGTCAAAAAAGGAATCGTCGAACTCAACCACTCCAAGCGTGCAGCATTTGAAGCGATTAAGCGTTATTTCGGCAAGGCAACCTTAGAAGCGGACGATATTTCGTTTCTGATCGCACCGCTTATTAACAGTTCCGGACGTATGGAAGACGCAAAATTTTCCTATACCTTTTTAAAAACACGCAATGTGGACGAAGCTTTACAAAAGCTCGATTATATCGTCTCTTTAAACGAGGCGCGCAAAGAAGAAGAGCGGCTTTTATTCGAGTCGACGCTTTTACATGTCAACGAAGAAGCGAACATTATCGTCGCATGGGGCGAAGAGTGGCATGAGGGTATCGTGGGTATCGTCGCTTCACGGCTTTCCAAACGGTTTAAAAAACCGGCGATCGTTTTTTCGATCAAAGACGATAAAGCCAAGGGGAGTGCTAGAGGCGTCGGTGATGTCGACATTTTGGAGTTAATTCGTTCGCAAGAGGCGATGTTGCTCGGTTACGGCGGGCATAAAGGTGCGGCGGGCGTCTCCATCGAAATCGCGAATTTGGAGCGGTTTAAATGCAATTTAGAGCAAGCATGCGCGCATTTTACGCAAGAGATGCTCGAATCCGATAGCGACCTTTTAGGCGAAATCAGTGCCGATCAGATCGATTTCGAGTTGCTGGAAATTTTGGAAAATCAAGAGCCTTTCGGGCAAAAGAACCCGAAACCGAGCTTCTTGCTACGTAATATCTTAGTGAAGGTCGATCGTTTAATAGGACGAGATGGACAACATCTTAAGCTGATTCTCCAAGAAGGCAGCAATGCCTTGGAGGCGATCTTTTTTAACTACGATCTACGTGTAAAACAAGGCGATCGCGTGGATATTTTATTTACGGTTTCGCGCAACGATTACCGCGGGCTCGTAACGCCGCAACTGCTGATTAAACAGATTGTACGGAAGTACTAAAACTCTCTACCGTCTTTGACGGGAACAAAGAGGCACTCTTCAAGCGTCTCTTTGTTCAAACCGTTAGGTGTTTTGGTGTAACGCATGATGACTTGTCGATCGTCCTTTTCGATGGGAGCGACCAAAATACCGCCGACTTTAAGCTGATCGAAGATTTTTTGAGGTACTTGAGCGATGGATGCCGAAAACAAAATGCGATCAAACGGGGCAAATTCCCTCCAACCGTTTTGTCCGTCGTCAAAGCGCGTGTGAATCGACGAGATACCGAGCAGTTTAAAACGTTCTCTGGCTTCTTTCAAAAGTCGTTCGATGCGCTCTATCGTAAAGACGCGGCGGATGACTTTACTGAGAATTAAGGCTTGGTATCCGCTTCCGCAACCGATCTCCAAAACGCTATCGGCTCCTTGGCAGCTCAAAGCTTCGGTCATCTTGGCAACCGTTAGGGGCGAGCTGATCCATTGGTTGGAGGCTAAAGGAAGCGCATCGAGTCGGTAAGCGTGCAGTGCCATACCTTGAGGTACGAACAGTTCGCGTTCGCTTTGGCAAAATGCATCGTAAACGGCAGGCGTTAACGGAAAGATTTTGGCGATTTCGTCCGCCATTTTTTTATTTTTCTGAAAGCGAATTTTGTCTTTAAAATGAGCCGTTTGAGACATACTCACGCCAATCCTATATTGATATATCGTCGCATTGTTTGAATTTCGTGCCGATCTAAAATATGCGTAATAACGCTTTTTCGATCGTCGCGGTACGCTTCGCCGAAAGGTGTAATAATGCCGCTGGAAGCCGCCATCGAATCATCCGAACTGTTAGCACACACGACATAAGATTGTGCGGCGATTGCCAAGGCTAAAGTCAGTGCTTCGAAATGGTCTTTGCGTTGTTTACCCCAATAGGCAGGAATCAAAATTACGTCCGCGCCCTTGATACGCTCCCATAAGAGAGGGAATCGTAATTCAAAGCAAATCAATACAGCAATTTTTATTCCTTCAATGTGGACGATGCGGATATCTTCAAGGTTTCCCGCGTGAAAATAGCGCATTTCGTCCCCTAAAGCAAATAATTTGTTTTTTGCTTGCGTATGGATAAGGCGACCGTCGCAAAAGAGGTGAAATGTATTAAAAAAACAGCCTTCTCTTCTCTCAATCAACGTGAGACCTAAGGTTTTCAAATGCGAAAGCTTGGCGAGTTTTGGGATCACGCTACGGCTAAACGTCGCCGCTTCATTCATACGATCGTAACTGTAGCCGCTTAAACACAGTTCCGGTGCTAAAACGATACCGTGTTCGGGTGTTTGCGATACGAGCGATGCGAGGGTATCAAAATTTTCTTCAAAAGAGTGCCCTTCGTACGTAAACTGAAGGGCGCAAAGCGTAGGATTAGAAATCATCGAAAGAGAGGCTTCCTTTACTGTAATTGGAGACGTTACCCTCAAAAAAGTTGGTTTTTTGGTCGTTGAATTTTGAGAAGTCGTCGACCCATTTGATCGGATGTTTAACGTTATAGCGTTTCTCAAATCCGACGGCACTTAAACGATCGTCGATAAGGTAGCGAATGTACGTTTCGATAATATCGTCCGTAAAACCCATGATTTGGTTTTGAGTGATGTATTTACCCCATTCGATTTCCAGTTCTCCGGCTTTTTCGAACATCTCGTAGACTTTGGCTTTGAGTGCGTCGGTAAAGAGATCGGGACGCTCTTTTCGGACGGAATTGATCATGTTCTGAAACAACAAAAGATGCGTAATTTCGTCGCGTTGAATAAAGCGAATCATCTGAGCGCTTCCCAGCATTCTGCCCGCACGCGCCAAAGCGTAAATCGCCGTAAATCCGGAGTAAAAATAGAGCCCTTCTAAGATTTGATTGGCGAACATTGCTAAGACCAGTTTTTCTTCGGTCACGTCGCCCGCTAGCTCTTCGTAAACGCTCGAAATATAGTCGTTTTTGCGACGCAGTACGTCGTCGTGTTTCTCCATTTCGTAAATGAGATCGGTATTGTCGCAAATCGCTTCGACCATAACGGCATACGACTTGGAATGGTTCGCCTCTTCGTAGGCTTGCCGTGCCAAGCATGCGTTGATTTCGGGTGCACTGATGTAGGGATTGATATTGTCGGCAAGGTTATTGGTTTGGAAACTGTCCATGCTGATGAGTTGCGACCAGACGAGGTCGTACATGCGCTTTTCCGCGTCGGTTAAGTTACGGCTGTAGTCGATGACGTCTTTGGTAGTATCGACTTCGCGGGGGAACCACGTGTTGGCTTCCATCATATCCCACAGTTTGAGCGCCCATGTGTATTTGGCTTTGGTAAAATTTAAAATACCGTGCGGATTACCGCCGAAAATTTTGCGATCTTGCAAACTTTCATCTGAGTTGGGGTTATAAATTTTTTTACGCTCCACGGCTCTTTCCTTTGAGTGGTGTTTTTACGTTAAACGCCATAAAAATTGATACGCTCGGTAGCTCAGGTAAGCTTGACGACGATGGTATAGGGTGTTTAAATAAGAGGTTATTTTATCGAAATTTTCTTAATTCTATAGGTTCACCCTACGTTAAGGGTTGCAAAAAAGATGACTATTTTGACATGTAAACACAACGCTTGGTCTTAACGGATCTTTTGAAGCACTCTTGCGCCATGCGTCTTAAGTTTTAGCCCTCTCATGGTAAAATTCACGTCATGATAGCCAAGCATATTCACGAATTTTCCAAGAACGCTTACCGTTACGATACGCATAACGCCCTTCAACAATCCATCGCCGATTATTTGATCGCCGGAATTACGAGCAAAGCCGCTCGCGTGGTCGATTTAGGATGCGGTAGCGGCGCGGTGTGCAAACGTCTGACGTGGTGCTACGAGCGTTTCGTCGGCATCGACAGTGCGCCTTCTATGTGTGCGTTGCATCCCAAAGGAGATGCGATCAAAGTCGTATGCGACGATTTTGAATCACAAGCGGTATTACAAACGTTTTTACCCTGCGATCTTTTGATCTCGTCGTCCGCCTTGCAATGGGCGAATGACCTTGAAGCTCTTTTGTCGTATGTTGCTTCGGGTACGCAAGAAATCGCTTTTGCCATCTTTACCGATCGCACGTTTCAAACACTTTACGACCTTAGCGGCTTACCTTCGTTTCTTCCGAATGCAAGAGGACTGATGGAAACGATCGAGCGGAGCTTTACATGTCGGTTTGAGATTAGAACGTTTCGGCTCTTCTTTGAAGACAACCTCTCTTTATTTCGCTACATTAAACAAAGCGGCGTCAGCGGCGGTCAAAAACGCCTTAGCGTCGCACAGACCAAACATCTTATTCAAAATTATCCGCAACGTCATTTGGAGTTTGAGGTACTTTTTGTTTGGGGTGTTCCTTCCAAAGCTTAATTATTACAATTAATTAATATAATTATAATAGTTAAAAATTATTAACTTTTTATTTCCAGAGTTTTTATATCAATTTATTTATAATTAACATAAGTAAAATTTAGAAAAATCCCCATAACTAGGGCTTATTATTAAAAAAGCTTAAACAAATTATTTTGATTTATTACGTCATTTTTGGTAAAAATTAAAATATTTTTCTCCAAAAAGTTTATAAAAATTTACTTTTTTGAGTGAAAAATACGAAAAACGTAAAATTTTTTTTGTATTTGCGATCTCGATAAATAGGGCATTTCGTCCAAAACTCCTATTTTAGGGCTTTTATTCTGCCGAAATTGTAAGTTTCTTCTAAGATTTAACCTTTACAATGGAGGGACAAAGAGGCACTTTTAGGGGGAGCGGTTTTGCTCTAACCTTAAAGTCCAAAGACAACAAGGAGAAGCGATGAAAGTAGAGATCTCACGAAGGAGATTTCTTCAAGGGAGCGTAGCAATGTCGGTCGTAGGAGGAGTGAGTTTAAGCACCTCTTCAATGATCGCAAGTGCCGGCGCACCTGCTAAGAAAATCGGCAATGACACAAAAAAGGTAGCGACGCTCTGTGAAATGTGCGTCAATAAGTGTGCGGCAATTGCACATGTAAGAAACGGCGTCATCGAAAAACTCGATCCGAACCCGTTATTTCCAAAATCCAGAAATATGCTTTGCGCACGCGGTAACTCAGGTATTCAAGCTCTTTACGATCCCGATCGTTTAAAATACCCTTTGATCCGAGACGGTGAAAAGGGTAGCGGTAAGTTCAAACGTGCTACGTGGGATGAAGCGTATGCATACATTAACGAAAAACTGACAAAGATTTTAGACGAAGAAAAAGACAACCGTTCAACCGTAGCATTTTGCGCGGGCGAAGGCATGGCGGAACATACATTTAAAACGTTTTTTACGCTTTTCGGCTCTTCCCACTTTTTAAATCACGCCAGTTTGTGTTTGGCAACGACGGTCTCCGGATATTCGCTTACGATCGGCGGTTACGGTCAAGCGGACTTGGATAACGCCAAATACGTCATTATGGCGGGTGCTAACCGTGCAGAAGCGATCGTAACACCTGATACGATGGACTTTTTCAAACGTACGAACGGTCGCGGTGCGAAGCTCGTATGCGTCGATCCTCGCTTTACGAATACGGCGGCCAAAAGCGATAAATGGTTGGCGATCAACGTCGGAACCGATTTGGCGTTTGTTTTGGCATTGACGTACGTTGCGATTAAGGAAGAGCGTTACAATAAAGCCTTTGTCGAGAATTATTTCAACGGCTTTGAAACGTACAAAGAACATATTTTAAGTAACCAGTATACGCCGGAGTGGGCCGAAAAAATTACGGGCATTAAAGCTAAAGAGATTTACGAAGTTGCACGTGAGTTTATGGCGGCAGCTCCCCAAGCGGTTTATTATCAAGGTAGACGTACGACATGGTCGAAAAACGACTTCCAACTTCGCCGTGCTATGGCACTTTTCTCCGCACTCGGCGGCGGCGTAGACGTCAAGGGCGGTATTTGTTTCGGTAAAAGCTTGCCGCTTGTCGAGCATGAAGTCCCCGCACCGATGTATGCGCAAGCCAAACCGCGTATCGAGTCTAAAGAAGCGGCGGTCGTCGGCGGTTCCGGCTCTTGGGTCGCTTTTAGAAATATGGTTTTAGAAGGCAGAAGTCCTTATCCGATTCGAGCACTTTTTAACTACAAACACAATCCGATGCACAACATGCCTAACGCGAAAAAAACCGAGGAGTTTTTGAAAAAGCTCGACTTGGTCGTCACGATCGATACGATGCCGAGCGATACGGTTATGCTAAGCGACGTGATTTTACCGGAATGTCATTACTTAGAACGCACCGATCCGGTCGTCTCTTACGGCGGCATCGAACCTTCCATCGCGCAACGCAATAAAGTCGTCGAGCCGATGTTTGAGAGCAAACCCGTGATGGAAATCATGCGAGGGTTGAGCGCAAAAATTTCAAAACCGCTTTTTGAAATTACGAAAAAGTACGACGAAGACGTTCAAGAAGCCATCGAAGACGACGACGAAGAGACGGTATACGCGGAGTTTGATCTGACGAAAGCGTTTGCCCACGATCAAGAAGAACTCAACGTTCATGCCGTCGAAAAATACGAAGGTGCGGCGGAAATCCTCAAAGAAAAAGGCGTTTTTTATCCGAATATGAATGAATATTTCAAAAAAACGGGCGTTAACGATTACGAGTACTATCCGGAACATAAACGTGCTTATTCGGTTCGCAATTTGAAATTCAATACGCCATCCGGCAAAATCGAATGCGTGCTCGATTCGCTTACGAAAAAAGGTATCGACGCGATGCCGACATGGAAAAAAGAGTATGAGATGGCGATTCCGGAAGGTAAATTTCGTTTTATTACCGGTCGTCACGCACAATTTACGCAATCGGGTACGGCCAATAACCGCTTACTGCTCAATTTAGTTCCCGAAAATTACGCATGGATTAATAAACGGGTCGCATCGAAAATGGGCATTAAGTTCGGCGATAAACTCGAAGTATCGAGTCCGGTAGGGAAAACAACGATTAAAGCGTATCCGACCGAAAAAATCGGACCCGATACGCTCTTCTTCGTTCACGGATTCGGCGTCAGTTCCAGCGCGATGCATCTTGCGCACAATAACGGCGGTAACGACGCAAAAATACTTGAAGACGGGATTGAGCCGATGCACGGATCGTCTTGTCTTCACGATACCATCGTAGCAATTAGAAAGGTTTAATTATGGCACGTTACGGAATGGCACTTAATTACAAAAATTGTATTAACTGTAGAGCATGCGAGAGTGCATGTAAAGAAGAAAACGGCGTATTATTGTTGCCCGATCACTATCGTATTTGGGTCGGCGTCAAAGAGGCGGAGGGCGAATATCCGAATATTTCGATTGCTTCACAAACCTATCATCCAAGCCAATGTCAACATTGCGAAAACGCGCCGTGTCAACTGGTATGTCCGACCAATGCGACGCATTACAGTCCTGAGGGTATGGTCATGGTCGATCCGACGCGATGTATTTTGTGTACGTATTGTATCAATGCATGTCCGTACGATGCACGTTACGTCGATCAACGAACGATGACCGTCGATAAATGTACGTTTTGTTCCGACACGAGACTCGCCAACGGTGAAACGACGACGGCATGTCAAGCGACCTGTCCGACGAAAGTGCGCGTATTCGGCGATTTGGACGACCCCAATAGCGAAATTTCCCAACTATTGGCAAAACACGAGTACCGTCAAGTCAAAGAGCACTTGGGTACGAAACCAAAACTATTTTATATTTTGTAGGAGCGCGCCATGAATGCGATTTCTTTAAAAAATCTCTTTTCGTTTGAAAAGACGCCTTTGAATTTACTCATGGCGTTTGTAACCGTAGCACTCGTCGCCGCTTTTTTTGCGGGAGCCGTTATTTATATTTTGCACGGACATCATGCGTATAACGTAACACGCCAGCATCCTTGGGGACTGTTGATTTCGATGTACGTCTTTTTCGTCGTCTCCAGTACGGGGCTTTGTATTATCTCTTCTATCGGACACGTATTCGGAATTAAAGAGTTTCAACAAATCGGCAAACGCGCGATTGCGGGTGCGATTATTACGATTAGTTCCGGTTTTGCGGTTATCGGGTTGGAGATCGGACATCCGGTAACGATGCTTATTTATAACGTCTTAACCCCCGGTTTGACGTCTGCTATTTGGTGGATGGGAACGCTTTACGGTTTGTATTTGACGTTTATTTGTTTGGAATTTTTCTTCTTAGCCATTAAAGAGAACCATACGCTTTCAAAAATTTTCGGTATTTGCGGTCTTTTGGTGGGACTTGCCGCACACTCGAACTTGGGTGCGGTTTTTGGATTTTTGATTTCACGACCTTCCGCGAACGGCGTGTTTTACCCTGTTTATTTCATTCTCTCCGCGATGATCACGGGGTGTTATTTGATCTTTTTGATGTACGGATTTAAATACAAAATGAACTTTCCCGAAAAAGTGCGCGTCATGTTGGTTAAGCTCTCCAAGATTTTAGGCATGCTTTTAGCCGTCTTGATCTTTTTTGAAGCATGGAAAATTTTAACCGCATTGTACGGCGATATGCCCGAACGTGCCGCAACGATCATGCATGCGATCAAGCATCCTAACTTTTGGTTCGGCGAATTAACGCTCGGTATGCTCATTCCGTTTGTCGTTATTCTCGTTAGTAACGCACAAGCGATCAAAGCAACCGTTTATGCGTCGATTACGGGTATGGTCGGTATCTTTTTTATGCGTTACGGCTTGGTGCACGATACGCTTTTATATCCGATGACGACGCTTAAGCGTGCCGAATACCAATTGGCTCCGAGCTTTGTAGACTATTTTCCTTCTGCAACGGAGTTTATGATCGGTTTTGGAGGTATAGGACTTTCCTTGATTATGTACTATTTCGCGGATAAAATTTTTAATTTAGACGAAAGCGAACACGCTCATCATTAAACCCACTATAAGGAGAGAGAGAATGAGACTCAAAAGAATAGCGAGTAGCCTGATCGTAGCGGGGCTTTTGTTCGGAGGGTGCGCGAGTAACCAACCCGAAGCGAGCCAAGCGGCAAGTGAGAAAGTGCTCACGCAACCTAGCGCAAAAGTCCAAGGGTTGATTGAACAATACCGCTTGGAGAACGTAACGTACGATTACGTAACGGCGGCGATCGGTAACGGTACGCGAGGCGGCGCAAAAGCCCTCTTGATCGATGCAAGACCGCACCCGAAATATTTAGCGGGAACGATCCCCTCCAGCCTTAATATTCCCGATACCGAAATAGAGAAATATATCGGACAATTGGAAAAAGTAGCCAAAGAGAAAGAGATTATCGTCTACTGCGGCGGCTGGGAATGTGAAAAAAGTCCTATCGTCGCAGGTTACCTTAAAGGTAAAGGCTACACGAATGTTAAACTCTACCAAGCCGGTGAACCGGAATGGAAAACAAAAAGTTACTTAGAAGTAGGAACGCCCGTAGCCCAAGCAGCCTTTAAAAATGAAAGCGCACTCCTGATCGATGCAAGACCGTACGCTAAATACCTTGCCGGAACGATTCCCGGAGCGATGCATCTCCATGATGCCGATGCCGATAAGTTCGTCGGACGTTTGCCAAACGATAAAACAACGTCTATCATCACCTTCTGTGAAGGATACGACTGCGCGAAGTCGCATAACTTAGCAAAAAAACTTGAAACCTTAGGCTACAAAAAAGTGAGTGTTTACGCCGGCGGATACCCAGAATGGAAAGAAGCAGGCAACCAAACAACCGCAGGCGGAGCTAAAAAAGTCGAGACAAAAACAGACGCACCTAAAAAAGATGCCTTCGTAGAAGGTGTTAAATTGGGAGCCGATGAAGGAACCGTAGACGGTGAATGGTATAAAGCCCATATTATGGCGGGAACCGTACCGACTAATATCGCCATTATTGACGTGAGAAGCCCCTCGGAATACGCAAACGGACATATTAAAGGCGCGATTAATATTGAAGCGGGAAAACTCAGTGCCCAAGAATTTGTCGCAAAACTTCCTAAAGGAAAAGTCGTGATTCTGAACTGCTCCGCAGGCGGAAGATCGATGGAAGCGTTTTTGAAACTGCAAGGTGCCAAGATAGACGTGAGTAAGATATTCTACTTTGATGCGAATATCAAATGCGATAAGAACAATCAATGCGACATCAAGGTGAATGAACCCTTAGGGTAAATCTAAATCTCGGCTTTACATGTAAGCCTTACATGTAAAATGAAAAAGGGTGAGGGCAAGTCGATGATTTGCCCTTACATGTAAAGATTGAAACGTAAAGAAGACATCATGAAACGACATACTATCGCTTTATTTATACTCTGTTTTATCGGATCGAGTTCCCTTTTTGCGGACATCAATCAAGGTGCCACGATTTATAAAAGTTATTTTCGCACGGCTTGCGGGTTTAGCGGAAACGTGATGGCGAAGAAACATACGCAAAATGAATGGCAGTCTTTATTCGATGCGAAGCAACTTTCCGCTGAATTGCAAACGTTGTGTCCTTCGGCAAAGCCTTTGAAACCAAATGACGTCGCACATCTTTACGAATTTTTGTATCATTACGCTAGTGATAGCGGTAATACGGCATTGTGTTATTAAATTTTATCGATAGGTCGCATGGATGTTTAAAGATTTTGGCAAAGTTGAGACGTTTTTAACCGTCGTAAGAGAACGCAGTTTCTCCAAAGCTTCTAAAAAGTTGGGGATTAGTCAGCCTGCCGTAACGCAGCAAATCAAATACCTTGAGGATTATTTGAGCATTCAAATCGTCGATCGTAAAAAAAACGGAATCAATTTGACGAAGGCGGGAGAGGCACTTTACCAAGCCTTGTTAAAGCTTGAAAAGCAAATTTTGGAGACGGAAAAAGAGGTCTTGCGCCTCATCAATAAAGAGATGCTTTTTATTTTAGGCGCATCTCCGGTGATCGGCAACTATATTTTGCCCGATTTTTTAAACGATATTCAAGAGGTGATTTCCAATCGCGTACTGACAAAAGTCGCGACTTCTTCGGAATTGACGGAGCTTTTACTGCAACAAAAAGTCGATCTTGCGCTCATCGAATCGCCTATCTTCAATCCCAATATTACTTACCGAGAATGGATGGAAGACGAGTTGGTCGTGGTAAGTCGCAGCCCGTTATCGCCGCTTTTGAAGAAAGAAGATTTATTTACGTTTGATTGGATTTGCCGTGAAGAAGAGTCCAATACGCGCCGCGTGATTTACGAGATGTTTCGCCAAATAGACGTGGATTGTAAAAACTTTAACGTTAAAGGAATTGCCACCAGTTCGACGACGATTAAGCAGACGCTCTTAAAATCCCCGCTCAACGGAGTGCCTACGGTTTCGATATTGTCTAAGTATATTATCGCGGACGAAGTTAAGCAAGGGCTTTTACATGTAGCGCAAATTAAAGATATTAGACTTTTACGCCAGTTTTACCTCTGCTGTCTTAAAGATCGCGTCCAAGACGCACTGATCGATAGTACGACCGATTTTCTGACCCACAAAACGATTCACCCCTCTTTTTAAGTCGTGTAAGGGCAAAAAATTTGCTCTTACCTAAAACGATTTTTCGTGTTTGAGTCTTTTTTCTACGGCGTAGTATTCTCTTTTCTCTCAAATAATCAATAAAAGTAAATATTTTTATAATTATGTTATATAATGGTAAAAATTATAGGAGGAAAAGATGAAAAAAGTTATATTAACTTTACCAATTATGCTCTCGTGGATGCTTGCCGCCGATCAAGCGCATATTAACGATTGCGTCGAGACGTTTCAAAAAGAGATCTCTGAACTTGTTTACGCGAATCAACACGACAAAAACGGCTCTTTGGACGTATTGAACGAAAAGATTAACACCTTGCTTGAAAAAGAGTGCGATCTCAATGCGAGTAAACAACCGACACCCGTTGAAACGAAAGTGCTGATTTTAGACACGACGAAAGGCAAGCAAGACTGTATCGAAAATTTTTCCAACGAAATTAAAGCGATTTTGTACGAGAATGAAGCCCAGCCTAAAAAAGCCAAAAAAATCAAAGTCGAAGTCAAAGGCGACGCTAGCAATTGCACTCAAGAAGCCGCTCAAAAATAATTCCTTACCGCATCAAAGAGGCATCTTGCCTCTTCTTTTTTTCTTCCTTTTCGATGTAATAAATTTAAAAAAATGCATAAATGTCATTAAAATTTTACTAAAATGGTCAAAAATACTAAAAAGTTTACCTAATTTTATAAAAGAGATAAATTTTTTTTATTTTTATGATAAGCCCTTGAAATCGAGCTTCAGATTCTGTTTTGATTTAAAAAACTTATAAAAGTAATTCTTCTTAATAATAATCTAAAGAAACAGCCTCTACAATGTGCCCATGAAATAGTTATTTCGAGGGCTTTTAAGCCTTTTTATCTCAAATCACAGTGGAGAAAAATAAGATGAAAGTAGAGATCTCACGAAGGAGATTTCTTCAAGGAAGCGTGGCTTTAAGTATTGTCGGAGGAACGGCGTTGAGTCAAACGTCCATTCTTGCGGAAACTACCAAAAAGTCCAAAGAGCCTCCTTTGATGAAACAAGTTCCGACGATTTGCGAAATGTGCGTCAACAAATGCGCCGCGATCGCAACGGTTAAAAACGGCATCGTTACCAAACTCGATCCCAATCCGTATTTTCCCAAATCACGTAATATGTTATGCGCTAGAGGCGTTGCCGGAATTCATGCGCTTTACGATCCCGATCGGTTAAAATACCCTTTGATTCGTACCGGCAATCGAGGAGACGGGAAGTACCGACGAGCGACGTGGGACGAAGCGTACGCATTTATTCAAGAAAAGCTCGTAAAAATTTTGGACGAAGAAAAAGACAATCGCTCCTGTATCGGATATTGTGCAGGCGAGGGCTTGGCGGAACATACGTTTAAAACGTTTATGGCGGACAAATTCGGTTCGTCGAATTTCTTGAACCACTCAACGATTTGTCTTCAAACGGCGGTATCGGGTTATACGTTGACCATCGGCGGCTATGGACAAGCAGATTTGGAAAATGCCAAATACGTCATTATGGCGGGCGCAAACCGTGCCGAAGCGATTTTGACGCCCGATACGATGGATATGTTTAAACGAACGCGCGGACGCGGGATGAAACTTGTCGTCGTCGATCCTCGCTTTACCAATTCCGCCATGCATGCGGATACCTACGTGCCCATTAAACCGGGAACCGATCTGGCGTTTGTGTTGGCGTTGACGTATGTTGCGATTAGCGACCAAATTTACAATCGTAGTTATGTCGCTAAAAACTTCGTCGATTTCGATAAATACAAAAAACACATTATCGAAAACGAGTACACTCCCGAATGGGCGGAAAAAATCACGGGCATACCTGCCTCTACTATTTGCAAAATCGCTCACGATTTTATGGCGGCGGCTCCTCAAGCGGTTTATTATCAAGGCAGACGCACGACATGGTCGAAAAACGACTTTCAACTTCGTCGGGCTATGGCACTTTTTAGCGCACTCGGCGGCGGTATCGACGTAAAGGGCGGTATCGTTTTCGGTAAAAAGCTTCCTTTGGGCGAGCATACGACGACCGCTCCGATGTATGCGCAAGCCAAACCGCGCATCGATAAAAATTTGGCGGCAGTCGTAGGTGCGACCGGAACATGGGTCGGTTGGCGCAATATGGTAGCGGAAGGGAAAGCTCCGTATCCGATTCGCGGTATGTTTGTTTACAAACAAAATCCGATGCTCTCCGTTCCCAATTCGGCTAAAACACGTCAGATGTTTGAAAAAATGGATTTGGTCGTCGTGATCGACACGATGCCGAGCGATACGGCGATGATGGCGGATGTTATTTTACCCGAATGTACCTATTTGGAGCGCGAAGATCCCGTGCAATCGTTTGCGGGAATCGAGCCGGCTATTGCGGTACGCGAGAAAGCGATCGATCCGATGTATGAAACCAAGCCCGTCATTGAAATTATGCGCGGATTGGCTCAAAAACTCTCCAAGCCGTTATGGGAAATTACGAAGAAGTACGACGAAGACGTTCAAGACGAGCTTGAAGATACCGACGAAGCAGAGTTTTTTGAAGAAAACGGTTTTGATCTTGCCGAACCGTTTATGCATTCGCAGGAAGAGACCAATAAACATATGTTCGTAGAAAAATACGGCGAAGAGGCATGGGGAATTTTACGCGAGAAAGGCGTTTTTTATCCGAATATGCTCTCTTATTTTAAAAAAATCGATAACAATACGTATCAATGTTATCCCAAAGATAGAAAGTTTTATTCGGTACTAAAGCTAGAGGAAGAGTACGATGCCGAGACGTTTTTACACGATTTGTGCGTCAATCCCGTCGATATAGCCGACTTGAAACGTTCGTTTAATACGCCGAATAAAAAAGTCGAATGTTATTTAGGAAGTATGGAGAGTCGCGGCGTCGACCCGATGCCGACATGGAAAGATGAAGAGTTTGTGAAAGTTCCCGCAGGTAAGTTCAAGTTTATTTCCGGACGCCATGCCCAATTTACGCAGAACTCTTCTCAAAACAACATTATGCTTTTAGAGTTGATGCGGGAAAATTATATTTGGATTAACGATCAAGAGGCTAAAACACTCGGTATCGCATTCGGCGATACGGTAGAAGTAACGAGCAGTGTAGGACACGTGCGCATTAAGGCGTATCCGACGCCGAAAATCGTTCCTCAAACCGTTTTTTACATTCACGGATTCGGCGCAAAATCCGAAGGGTTAACGTTTGCACACCGAAACGGCGCAAGCGATAACGAGATTATCGAAGATACGATCGAACCGGTTCACGGTTGCGCCAATATGCATGATACGATCGTATCGATTAAAAAGGTGTAAGCTATGAATTACGCAATGGCATTAGATTATCAAAACTGTATTAACTGTAAAGCGTGCGAAGTTGCATGTAAAGAGGAGAACGGCGTCCAACTCGGTGCGGACAAACAACGTATTTGGATCGGCGTGGTAGAGGGTACGATCTTCGGAAAACCGTTTATCAATCTTTATCCCTCACAATGCAACCACTGCATCGATGCGCCTTGCGTCAACGTCTGCCCGACCAATGCCAGCCATTTTGCCGAGGGCGGCATCGTCAAAGTCGACGCGCACAAATGTATTTTGTGTAAAGGATGTATGGAAGCATGTCCGTACGACGCGAGATTTGTGGACGATACGATGGTCGCGGTCGATAAATGTACGTTTTGCGACCATCGCTCTTTGGTTGAGGGCGGGACGACGGCATGTCAAGCGACCTGTCCGACGAAAGTTCGCGTATTCGGTGATTTGGACGATGAGAACAGCGATATCGTGAAGTTGTTAAAAACCAAACGCTTTTTCTTTCAAAAAGAGCATACCGGTACGCTTCCGAAACTGTTTTATATTTTACCCGATGATGAAACGTATGCTAAACAAAGCGTTTCGCATCAGACGAAAATTCATACGTGGGACGAAATCCAACCCTTGTATGCGCAAGCTCGCGAACGAAGGAGTAAAGAATGGAAAAAATAAGCTTTATCGGTCTTGACATCAATAAGACGACGATCGTGGGACTATTATTGAATAAAACGATGCTATTCGCTTATGTACTTTTAGCATTGGCGGCGTTTGGAATTTATGAAATTTTCGACGTACGTTATTTTAGTGCGGCGGCCAATGCGCACGCTTCCGGACTCAACCCGACGAGTTTGGAGCTAAAAGAGGCGATGCGACTTGCGGTTTTCGGGGACGTCGGAGAGGTCAATCGTAATATTCCGTGGACGCTCTTTATCGTGAACTACATGTACATGATCTACACGGGAAGCGGTATCATTTTCTTGGTCGCGCTAGCGGAACTCATGAACTTTCATTTGGTCGAAAAAGCGGCGGCAGGTTTTATGGTTGCCGGTATCGCGATGGTTTTTGCGGGTCTTTTTACGATTGCGACGGATCTTAACATGTTAAATATGGTGTGGATGGTTTTGACGCCCAACGTAGGTGCGGGTATGTGGTTGATGTTACCGCTTTATTGTACCTATATTCCGTTCGTTTTATTTGAAATTTATTTGGTACTCACGCATAAAAGAGCGTGGGCTAAACGTCTGGCATTGCCGATCTTAGTCTTAAGCATTATCGTCGATTTGATCGAATATTACATTCAAGCGAAACTTTTTTCGATGAATACGGCACGTCATTTATGGACGGAATTTCCGTTTTTGACGTTTTATTTTATCATTTCCGCTTTCGTTTCGTCCTTAGGCGTTATGGGCATCGTCAGCTTTTTGGCGCATCGTCAAAAACACGAATACGGTGCACTCATGGAACTGAATCGAAAAGCGATGTTATTTTTCGTATCGATTTTAGGATTATACGAGATATTTGCCTACATGACCGTTGATAAAGATTGGGCATTTTTAATTCTTTTTGGGCCGTTTCGTTACGTCTATTTTATCGGGTATATCTTTCTAACGTTGACTTTACCGTTTTTATGTATTGTTAAGCCTAGAAAACCTATATTTACCTTAATAGCCTCTATTTCGGTCGTCATCGGCGGTTACGTCGGACGTTACCTCTTCGTTTACGGAGGAAATGCCAATCCTATGTCCAATCGTTTCGGCGTAGGGTATGAAAAATATGATTTTTATGCGCTTTCAAAGCCTTTCAACTACGTAGCTCCTCATCTCGGAGAAATTTTTATCGTAGTAGGATCTGTCGGGGTTGCGATTGCAATCTATAAACTTTTTGATGTTCTTCTCTCGGTCGGCGAGTTGCGAGAACACCATTAAAAAGACGAAAAATTAAACCCACTATAAGGAGAGAGAATGAGACTCAAAAGAATAGCGAGTAGCCTGATCGTAGCGGGGCTTTTGTTCGGAGGGTGCGCGAGTAACCAACCCGAAGCGAGCCAAGCGGCAAGTGAGAAAGTGCTCACGCAACCTAGCGCAAAAGTTAAAGGCTTGATCGAACAATACCGCTTGGAGAACGTAACATACGATTACGTAGCAGGAGCCATCGGGAACGGTACGCGAGGCGGCGCAAAAGCACTCTTGATCGATGCGAGACCGCACCCAAAATACCTAGCAGGGACGATTCCTTCTAGCCTTAATATTCCCGATACCGAAATAGAGAAATATATCGGACAATTAGAGAAAGTAGCAAAAGAGAAAGAGATTATCGTCTATTGCGGCGGCTGGGAATGTGAAAAAAGCCCGATCGTTGCAGGATACCTTAAAGGTAAAGGCTATACCAACGTCAAACTTTACCAAGCCGGTGAACCTGAATGGAAAATGAAAAGTTACTTAGAAGTAGGAACGCCCGTAGCCCAAGCGGCATTTAAAAACGAAAGCGCACTCTTGATCGATGCACGACCCTACGCTAAATACCTTGCCGGAACTATTCCCGGAGCGATGCATATCCATGACGCCGATGTCGATAAATTTATCGGACGCTTGCCAAGCGATAAAACAACCTCGATTATTACCTTCTGTGAAGGATACGATTGCGCAAAATCACATAACTTGGCAAAAAAACTTGAAACCTTAGGCTACAAAAAAGTAAGCGTCTACGCCGGAGGATACCCGGAATGGAAAGAAGCGGGTAACCAAACAACCGCAGGCGGTGCTAAAAAAGTAGAAGCTAAAGCAGAAACACCTAAAAAAGATGCCTTCGTTGAAGGTATAAAATTAGGCGCCGATGAAGGAACCGTGGACGGTGAATGGTATAAAGCCCATATCATGGCGGGAACCGTACCGAGTAATGTCGCCATTATCGACGTGAGAAGCCCCTCCGAATACGCCAACGGACATATTAAAGGCGCGATCAATATCGAAGCGGGAAAATTAAGCGCACAAGAATTTGCGGCAAAATTACCTAAAGGAAAAGTCGTGATTCTGAATTGCTCCGCAGGCGGAAGATCGATGGAAGCCTTTTTGAAATTGCAAGGCGCAAAAATAGACGTGAGTAAGATCTTCTATTTTGATGCCAATATTAAATGCGATAAATCAAACCAATGCGATATCAAGGTCAATGAACCTTTAGGGTAAATCTCGGCTTTACATGTAAGGTGACATGTCAAGGAAATGAAACTAAAAAGGGGCGAGAAGCACAGAATGCTTCCCGCCCCTTTTCCTCTCAAGCACTACAAAGCTTATTCGTCGCGTGAGCCGAAAATTCCAAGAATTTGTAAAAGTGAGATAAAGAGATTTAAAAAATCTAAATACAATGCTATCGCACCTTCAATCGGCGTTTCGTAAGCGCCTCTGATAATATTTTGCGTATCGTAAAGAATAAACGCACTAAACAAAATAGAGCTAACGCTCGCAATTGCCAACTGTAAAATAGGGCTATGAAAGAAGATGTTAATAATACCCGCAACCACAATGACGATCAAGGTAATGAAAAGCATTTTCCCCATTGCGGAAAAGTCGCGTTTCGTATTCATCGCAAATACGGAAAGTCCTCCGAAAGCGACCGTCGTCAAGATAAAAGCGTTGGCCACGATACTTGAGCCGCCTTTTAAGCCCAAAATAGAGGAAAGAAGCGGTGTTAACGTAAGACCGGTTAAAAAGGTGAATGCAAAAAGCAAGATCATATTTAAACCGGCTTTTCGTTTTGCCGCATAAAGTCCGAATAAAACGATAAACTCTAAAATAACGAGTCCCCAATACCAAGAAGCGATGGCACTTGCCATACCGATTCCGACATATGCACCGGCGCTTGCGGCTAATAACGAAGCGGCAAAAAGCTGGTAGGTTTGCTTAATAAAAACTCCTAAGGAGCTTTCATTGATCCTTGTATGCTCATAAATACCCTCTTGAGAGTGTTGTTGTATGTAGTCTCTGTCATACAGTCCCATAGTGTTCTCCTTGTCAATTAAACATAAAATCAAAAGTGCATTTTACCTCAATCAAATCAGAAAATGCAATTTTTCGATTTACTATTATATGGAAAGAGGGTAAACAAAAAATTAATCATTCTGAACAAGAAGAAAAAAGATGTCAAAAGCCTCTTGCATTTAACCTTTTTTTAAGGAGTTCGAGTATATAATTTCGTCCTCGTTTGAGAGAACGGGGTTAAAGAGAGGCACCCAAAGTAGGGGATTAGCTTCACGTTCATTACCATTTTAACAATGTCAAATTCAATCTTTGAAATCTAAATAAGCGACCGAGCTAGGACGCAAACATGTAAGAGATTATCAACTCTTCGGAATAAAAGAGATAAATCAAACTTCATAAAACTAAAGATTTCGATTCGTCGATTCTGACCGTAAGGTCTAGCTTTAGTGTAATGAATTCAAAGCGAATTACTTCGCTTTGAAGAAACATTTTTATTATTTCTTGAACAAGGGGTTGCAACCCCTTGTTCTGTCGCTCCGCTACGCGGCGTAAC
>DFZK01000009.1 GCA_002382085.1 Sulfurospirillum sp. UBA4058
TCGAATAACTTAAAATAAGGTTAAAAGTTGAAGGGGAATTGTTAAATATGCGTATAACCTGTTTCAGGGTCAATTGTGATCACCATAGTATTCAAATTACTATCTGTTAAAGTAACTGTAATTGGAGTTATTGCAATTCGATCTGCGGGACTTGCTATAACTCCGGCATTTAAGGCATTAGTATCCCCTCTATATGGTCGCCCTAACGAATCAAAAAGAATTCTATTCGCAGTTGAACCTGTTCCACCACCTACAACTGTAATTCTTGTAACACCATATGTACTTGTTAAATCTAATTTTTTATTCATAAATTCTGGTTTTGTATTATTAAAAAAAGATGTTGTAGGAGTACCAATAAGATATTGGATTGAATTTAAAGGATCTTTGGCAACTTCAATAATACCGCCAACAGAAGCATTAGGATTACCATCACTATTAATATCAGACATAATGGCATATGATTCGACACCTCCAGCCGTAGAAAAACGAATCTGCCATCGTTTTCGATACCACGTTGCATCATTCACATCAAACTTATCATCCATCATTGCCAAATGCTGTGTGTATCGTATGTGACTCACTAATTGATCGGCGGCTTCGCGGAGCGGGTTACGCGTGAAGCTTGAGGCAACCATGTAGGAGAGGATTCCTACGACGACAATGACAAAAACCAACTCTATCATCGTAAATGCTTTTTTCATGCGAGCCTCTTTTAGCCTAGCCTGTATACGTAAAATGTTTTGACGACTTTTCCGACATAGACGATATCGATTTGTTCAAATCCTTCATCAAGCTCTTTTTGAGGAGAGAGTTTGATGAGACCGCCGCTTTGAATACCGTAAAATTTTAAACGCAAGGAGAGCTTATCGTCTTTGAGAATAATTTTATCGATACCTTTTTCATGCAAAGCTTGCGCTAACTCTTTTGCAATATGGTATTTAATAGCAAAATTACGCGACGGATTTTCCAAAAAGTAGTATAGGGGTTTGTGTAAATAGCTTAAAACCGTATTGCACGCGAGTGTAGTAAGAATCAATCCGAAGACCAACGTATGCCATTTGCGAAATTGCGGTAAGCGCACGCGATAGCTGTTAAAGAAGACTTTAACCATCAACGGAACGGACAAAACGACAAACGGCGCAAAATCTTCCAATGCCAAACGCTGACGGAGCGACAAGATAAACGAAACAATCAAAGAGATAAACGAAATGTACCATAAAAGATTTTTCTCTTCTTTAATCAAAATACGATACATCGCATAAACAAAATAGAGAAACAATAGCGGAGAGAATACGGCCGCGTAAATACCGAGCGTATCGACGAAATAGCCCTTAGGCTTTCCTCCCGTATCAAAACCGTACAAATACATCGCCGCACTAAACAAAATCAGCGTCAAAATAGCAAGATCGGTTTTTTTCTGCATCAACGCATAGATAAATAAAGCGATATAAAAAATCGCAAACGAATTATCGACAAAAAGCGAGCCGATCAAGATGATATGTGAAGCGACTTTATACTCTTTGAGATAGCAGTACGTAAAAAGAAGCGTTAAAAAAATGACGAGGCTACCTTGATTGACAAGCAATGCCGCGCTATTGACACCCGGAAGAAACGCATAAATCGCCACAGCGATAATGCGATCGATCGTCCTTTTTAAAAACAATTTTCCGATTTTATAGAGCAAAAAGATCGAGAGTAAATGCAAAAGGATGGACGGCAAACGTAACGCCAAATCATTTTGCCCCAAAAGACCCGTCGACGCATGTGCCAAATAATGCACGATCGTATTGGCATTGAAATAAATATCGGCTTCGTCGTAACTAATGGAAAGCGTTTGCGTCTCTACAATCAATGCAACGGCACTGACAAGCAAGATGAGTCCGAGAAAAAGACGCTCTCTCATAGTTTTAAAAAGTTATTTAAAATGGCATGACCGTGTTCACTCAAAATAGATTCGGGGTGAAACTGAACGCCGTAGATGGGTTTATCTTTGATTTGTAACGCCATAATTTCGTGGTCGTCGGTACTGTATGCGGTAGGAACGATTGCATCGGGAAGATTTTCTTGCTCAACGATGAGCGAGTGGTAACGCGTCGTGGTAAATTCTTCAGGTAGACCGTCAAAAAGACAACTGTTGTGAAGCTGTTGCGTTTGAGAAGTCTTACCGTGCATCATACGTTTGGCGCGAACGACTTTTGCCCCGAACGCTTGCCCGATAGCTTGGTGTCCGAGACAAATACCTAAAATAGGAATTTTTCCGCCGAAATATCGAATGACGTCCAAACTCACGCCCGCCTCGTTGGGAGTTGCCGGCCCCGGGGAAATGATAATTTTTTCCGGATGCAACGCCTCGATCTCTTCAACGCTCAACTCGTCGTTTCGGATAACCTTCAGATCGGCTCCGAGTTCCAAACAGTATTGCACGATGTTGTACGTAAAACTATCGTAATTATCGATCATTAAAACCATAAGTAGTTCCATAAGCAAGTTTTAACTATCATAACACGCTTTTGCTTAAGATTCGACAATTCGGGAAAGTAGCCACGTAAGAGCCAGTAAATCCGCACTGCCTCCTGGGGAAAGATTTTTGGCGATCATGGTTTGATCGAAACGTTTTAGCACTTCGTCCAAATCTTGGGGTCGTAGACTTACATGTAAGAGGTGTCGCGCTTCGTTTTTCACAAACGCCAAGCCTTCCAAACCGCCGCGCGACCAGAGCGTGCTGTCATCGACGATGCTCATCAGTAAAAGAAGCGTTTGTTTAAGTGCGTTTTCTTCGCCGAAACGTTCGCAACGTTCGCGAAAAAACGGAAGCGACGTTTCAAACACAAGCGCAAAACCGCTTTGTGCCACCCCTCGAATACCCAGACTTCCCGTTTCTTCAAAAAAGCGCATTCCCGCACTGTGAGGTTTTTGACGAAGCAAATCTGCTTCGACCAGATGCGCGCATAGGGCTTGAATCTCCGTTTGCAAAGCCTTACATGTAAAACTTTCGTTGCGTGCTTTCAGCCGCCCGATCGCTCCGCAAAAAAGAGCTAAACAAAAGATCATTCCTTTGTG
Source organism: Sulfurospirillum sp. UBA4058 (assembly GCA_002382085.1). Lineage (GTDB taxonomy): Bacteria > Campylobacterota > Campylobacteria > Campylobacterales > Sulfurospirillaceae > Sulfurospirillum. Next base: position 3,061 of record DFZK01000009.1, read on the forward strand.
CGTATTAACGCCTCGGGTCGCTTCAAACATTGCGCTTTCGCACTCTAATCCGATGCGTCTTAAACGTGAAAATGCCCCTTTAGGTTCTTCGTTTGCGTACCGATAAGCTTCTTCGAGAAAACGCTCCGTAAAAGGGACGATCGCTTCAATACTGGCGTAAAACGTCGAAATATCCATATCGCGGTGCGCTCCGGAATTTTCTTGATCGACGAGTCCGGGTTTGGGGGTGAGTTCGACTTCCGTTTTCATCGCACGTTTGCACCAAAGTGCCATACTCTGTTTCCACGCATACGTTTGAACCGATACGTCGATATATCGGTGCAACGCTTCGTACGAATGTGTTTGCGATCGTGCACAGATTTTAGCTTCGTTTCCGCATAGCAAGCAACGTCTTTTAGAGTACCCGAACGCTTCGCGCGAAAGGCTTTTTCCTTGTGCATTTAACACGTCGATATCCATGAAACGCCCCAAAGGATGCGCTTCTTCGATCTGACATGTCAGCTTTTTCAAGACGTCGGAATGCGCTTTACATGTAAAGATTCCCTCCGCACCGCTGCGTTCCAACGTCGACTCAAACGCCAAGAGCGTTACCGCTTCACGCGCTAAAAGGAGACGAATCTCACTCACCGCAATGTCAAAAATCACGACGGCGGAATGAGAGAGTTTTAATAACCCGGGAATCGCCAGGCTTAAGGAGACGAGCGACACATCGCCAAAACGTGCCAAAAGCTCGTTTTGCCTTTGTGCACGCTTCTCTTTGGCGTTTAAAATACTCTCTACCGTCGCATACGTATCGATCATTTAGGCCAGTTGTCGCACCACGTCGATGATCGAGCCGTCGCGGTAACGAATGACCGCTACGATTTTATCGGTATACGCGATTTGCGCAGGCTCGCCGCAAAGTGCAATCGCGCGCTCGTACAAGGTATGAATATCGACGACATGTAAACCTGCTTTTTTGAGTCGCTCTTTTAATTCGACGTTTTTAGGATTGACCGCGATACCTTGGTCAGTCACGAGTACGTCGACCGTAGCACCGGGCGTAACAACGGTATTGACCCGTTGGGTTACGGTCGGAATGCGCCCGCGCGTGAGAGGTGCTACGATGATGGAGAGTTTTGCTTCCGCCGCCGTATCGCTATGACCGCCGGAAGCTCCTCGTAAAAGACCTTTAGAGCCGGTAATGACGTTGACGTTGAATGCCACGTCGACCTCTAACGCACTCAAAACGACGATGTCAAGCTGTTTAATCGACGCTCCTTTGGAAGAGGGATTGGCGTATTCGTTCGCACTGATTTCGATATGATTTTTATTCTCTCCAATCGATTTCGCGGCAAATTCATCGAAGCTTTGCACGTCCAATAAAGTTTTGATTAAACCCCGTTTGAGCATGTACACCATCGTTCCGGTGATACCTCCGAGTCCAAAACTGGCATGAATGCCTTTTTCTTCCATACGCTCGCTCAAAAAAACGGTCGTCGCCAAAGAGGCACCGCCCGTTCCGGTTTGGATACTAAAGCCCTCTTTAAACAACCCCGAATGCTCGATGACTTTTGCCGTATGGCTTGCGAGTAAAAGCTCTTTGGGATTGGTCGTCATGCGCGTCTCTCCCGCACCGATTTTGGAAGGATCTCCCACCTCGTCGACGACGACGATCGCATCGACTTGGTCTTGATGCAAACTTGCCGGAACGTTCGGATACGCTTCCAGCGACTCACTCAAGACGACGACGTAATCGGCATAGTGCGCGTCCATCATCGCATATCCCAAGGAACCGCATTTGGAACGTCCCGAATAACCGTTGGCATTGCCGAACTCGTCGCTGACGGGAACGCCTAAAAAAGCGACGTCGATGTGAAGTTCGCCCGATTGCAGCAGATGCACGCGTCCGCCGTGCGAATGAATTTGTACCGGTTTTTGCATCAACCCTTTCGAAATCGCTTCACCGAGTTTTGAGCGAAGCCCCGAAGTATAGATCTGTGTTACGACTCCGTTTTGAATATGCTCGATCAGCGGATCGTGAACGGACGCCAAAGAGCTGGACGCTAAGGTCAAATCTTTAAACCCCATTTTCGCGATAACGTTCATCACGTTGTTTAAAAGCAAGTCGCCGCCGCGAAACGCATGATGAAACGAAATCGTCATACCGTCTTTCAATCCGGATCGGTAAATTGCCTCTTCGATGCTCAAACAAAGCTTCGCTCGTCGCTCTTCACCTTTACTTTTCTCTTCGTAACGAAAAAAAGAAGCGTTGCTAGGCGTTAACGCTTTAGGATTAACGTATTTTTCGATATCTTTCATTGTTCTTCTCCTAAGACGCCCGACGCACGCGCCAAATCCAAAATCCATTCCGCACGTAAGACCACCGGAGCATCGACCATTTTTCCGTCCAACGAAATGACGCCGAGCCCTTTTTCTTTGGCGTCTTTTGCCGCTTCGCAGACCTCTATCGCCCAATCGATCTCTTTTTGGGAAGGTTCGAACACTTTGTGAAGCCATGGAATCTGATTGGGATTGATCAGCGATTTCCCGTCAAATCCAAGCCCTTTGATATACTGCGCTTCGTGCACAAACCCTTCTTTGTCCTTCACGTCCGAAAAAACCGAGTCGAACGCACCGATTTTTGCCGCACGCGCCGCCAATAAAATCTGATTGCGCGCCGCGCTCAGTTCGGTTCCCTCTTTGGTGCGTTGGGTACGAAGGTCGCGCACGAAATCTTCCGCACCCAAGGCGATACCCATCATCCGTTTCGAACAACGCGCAATATCGACCGCATTAACGACGCCTAAAGCACTCTCGATCGCCGCGAGAAGCAGCGTCTTTTTTTCCCGTCCGATACGGTTTTCGATATGCGCGATCTCTTGTTCCATTTCTAAAACGTCGTCCATCGTATCGGTTTTGGGAAGACGAATAATATCCGCTCCCGCACAAATGACCGCTTCTAAATCCTGCAACCCAAAAGGCGAGTTCAGCGGATTGACCCTGACGGCCGTTTCGATATTTTGATAGGTAAAATGGTGTAACGCATGAAACACCATCATTCGCGCCGAATCTTTTTCGCTCAGAGCCACCGAATCTTCCAAATCGAACATCACCGTGTCGGGTTGATAAATAAACGCATTGCAAACCATACCGGTGTTGGAGCCGGGGACAAAAAGCATGCTTCGTCGAAGTTTTTGTTTCATAACGTACTCCAATCGGGCTCACTCACGCCCAAAGCACGCAAAAGTGCCGTTTGTACGCGCGCTTTAATTACAAAGTCTAAAGCACCTTTGTCCTGAATCATCACTTTCACGCGATCGACGTTCATCGCAAGCACCGTTTGCAATACCGATGCTTCGATGGCATCGCCGTAGATTTCCGCGACGCTACTCTCCAACTCAATTTCGACTCCGGCGCGATCGTTCGGCATCACGCGCACAAATGCATCGCTCGATTCTAACGTTCCCGCATGCGCGGGTTGTATGTCTACATGTAAAGTATTCATTCCACTTCCTCTTTCATCGCCGCAAGCAATCGATAGGTACTTTGCGGTACGAGACGGGCTATCTCATCCCAACGATTCTCTTTCATCGCACCTCGGACTCTTGAAGCCGAAATCGGCTCACCCGCCTCGGCGATACGCTTAAGCTCCACAAGCTCGATAGGCGGATATTCGCTCGCTTCGGCAAGCCGTCGTTTCATTTGCATATTATACTCGTTTGTAACGACACATAAGGGCTCTTCTCCCACAAAACGATGCGTAATGCCTAAAGGAGGGGCTAAATGATGCCGAAAAATTGCCAAATCCAATTCGGTATAAAGCGAATTGATCCGACCTTTGTCTTTAATAAAATAGGTCGGGAAGGTCGCTTTGGAGATCATATAGTCCGAACCTTCATGCAAGGTGAGGTTCGTAAAATCGCGTACGCCCGCTTCTATCATACGGTAGCGATCCTCAAAACGGAAGAACGAAGCGTCTTCTTTGACCACGAACAGATGCACCCAATCCGAGCGCGAACACGCCTCTTGAACCAAATAACGATGTCCCAACGTAAAGGGATTGGCGTTCATCACGATGCATCCGACCGTATCGCCCGAGTGACGAAGTTTTCGCAAACGCTTTTTATAGGCTTCGATCGCATAACTGTTTTCCATCAAAATGACTTCGCCGTGCGCTTGTTCGATGTATTTAAATCCGCACGACTCGAAGACCTCTTGATATTCGGGTTTGGTAAATAAAAAGAGCTCAAAACGCCCCTCGCGGTAAGCGACTTTTAAAAGCTCGCTCATCAAGCTTAATGCCGCGCCTTCACCGCGAATGCTCTCGTCGATGGCGATATTTTTCAACACTTTTCCGCTCAGCCCGCCGCATGCGACGATGCGTTCTTCTTCTTTGGCGACGACGAACGTTTCGACGTCTTCGGACATTTCCAAAGAAACGCTTTGTAAAAATTCTCTGATTTTCTGCCTTCGAACCTTGCTCGTTGGGGGCACTTCAGAGAAAACCATCACACTCCTTTTTTCAGTGCGTAAGCGAACCAAAGCGTCGCAAGTACGATGAACGCCAATAAGCCGATAAACGCGTGCCATCCGAGGTATTCGTAAAAAACACCCGGAGCGAACGTTCCGATCGTGCCTCCCGCATAGTAAAAAGAGAGGTAGAGTCCGTTGGAAATCGCCCGTTTTTCATGCGCCAATTTGCTAATGAGCCCCGAAGCGACCGAATGGATAATAAAAAATCCCGCGCAAAAGACGAACATTCCCGCAAACATCACGGTATAATCGCCGATATGAAAGATTTGAAGACCGATGGCGAAAATCACGATGCCGATCATGATCGTTTTCGTCTCGCCGCCTAAGCGTTTGATGAGCCATAAAATCCGAATCGACACGATAAATCCGATAATATATCCCGCATACATCATCCCGACTTTTCCGTATCCCATCGTCGAGCTAAGTTGCTTGAGCTGAAACGGAATAAAATTCAACAGTGCTTGAAACACGAAAAAGATAAAAAACATCATCATATAAATATTCAAAAAACTTTTTTGTTTTAAGACGTCGACAATTTGAGAAAGCTTCGGCTTTACGAAATCGACCTTTACCTCTTCGCCGACGTAATGCAAACAACCGTACATCGCGATCAAGGCAATGCCCAAAAGAATAAAAAAGAGTCGCCATCCGAAAAAATCGCTCAACGTTCCGGAGAGCAATCGTCCGATAAATCCTCCCAAAATCGTCGCCGCGATATAGTAACCGATGGCTTGCTGAACCCTCTCTTTGGGCGTAATAAAACTGATATAACTCATCAAAGAGGTTAAAACGGCGGGAATCAAAACGCCTTGAAGTGCTCGAATGCCCAGTAACGCCGAATAAGTATCGCTGTAAGCGAATAAAAGCTCCAGCACGCCCAAAATCAAAACGGCATTTCTCAAAAAAAGCTTGGAGGAGAGCGTTTCTAAAACATACCCGTACACAATCGGCGCAAAACCTAAGGGAAGCATAATGACGGTCGTAAAAATAACCGCCTCGAAACGACTGAGGGCAAACTCTTTTTCAAAAAGGGGTTGAATGGGCTGGACCGCATAAAGGGTACACAACGTTAAAATCGTACAAGTATAAATAATCAGAAGTTGGTAACGCGTCAAAAACATCAAAAAGGAGCCTAAGCCCCTTTTTTTATTTGTATTGGTCAATTTGGAAATCCCAGAAAAACTCGATCCATTCGGTTGCTTCTCTAGCGGCAAAATCGGGACGCAACAAAGCTTTTTCTTTGTAATAAATCGCCGCAACTTTAAAATCCACGTCCGGATAGCGTGCTCCCAACACCCGCTTAATCTCGATCATCGTCTCGCCGCTGTCGATAATGTCATCCACTAAAACGACGCGTTTGGCGCGTGAAAGATCGGGAATGTTGAAAATCCGAATCGTGTCGAGCTTTCGCGTCTCTTCGTAATGGATCGAATTGATCGCATACAAATCACGCATTTCCAAAGCTTCGGCTAAAAAATGTCCCAAGGTCATCCCGCCGCGTGCCACGGCTAAAATCACGTCCGGCGCGTAGGGTTTGATCTCTTTGGCGAGATGATTGACATCGACTTTGAACTCTTCATAACTGTAATAACGCATTAATGCCCCTCTTGTACGATAAATACGGTTAAACTCACCAAGGTTAAAAAGATAATACCGAAATTAATCTCTTTAAACTCTTTTTTGAGTAATTTAATAAAAACATACGCAATTAAACCAAACGCCAATCCGTTCGTGATCGAAAACGTCAACGGCATCATGATGACGATCAAAAAGGTCGAAACCGCAATCGCCGTGTCTTTAAAATTGATATGCGACAATTCGCCGAACATCAAAACGCCGACCATGACCAAAACGGGATAAATCGCATTTTCGGGAATCGCTTTAAAAAGCGGCATCATGAAAAGCGTCAAAATAAAACAAAGTCCCGTAACCACCGCCGTTAAACCGGTACGACCGCCCTCTTCTACGCCTGCGGCACTTTCGATAAACGCCGTCGTCGTCGAAACACCCACTACCGCACATGCCGTACTGGCGAGTGCATCGATTTCAAGCGTTTTTTGAAGCTCTTTTCCGTCGTCTTTAAAAAGTCCCGCACGAAAGCCGACTCCCGCAAGCGTACCTAAAGAGTCGAACAGATCGGTAATCAAAAAGGTAATAATCACGGGAAACAACGAAAGCGTCAACGCGCTTTTGATATCCAATTGCAAAGCGATAGGACTAACCGAAGCGGGGAGCGAGAAGAATTCGGTCGGATACGCGGCAATGCCTAATACCCATGCGATAATCGCCGTTGAGACGACCGCCAAAATAAACGCGCCTTTGAGTTTCCACGTATAAAACGCGATGACCAAAACCAATCCTACGACGCCTAAAAGCACGTTGGGATTTTTAAAATTGCCGACGCCTACAAGCACGGCAGGGTTGGCAACGACCATTCCCATACTTTTAAGCCCGATAAACGCGATAAAAGAGCCGATACCGGCACTAATGGCACGCCTTAAATCGTGCGGTACGCTTTTCATAATCCAAACGCGTAAGGGCGTTAACGAAAGAACCAAAAATAAAACGCCGGAAAGAAATACGACGCCAAGAGCCGTTTGCCACGGTACTTTCATCCCTAAAACCAAACCGAACGTAAAATACGCGTTCAGCCCCATACCTACGCTCATCGCAATCGGCGTGTTCGCCCAGAGTCCGTTGAGAATACTCGAGAAGATCGTAATCAATGCCGTCGCGGTAATCAGAGCTTCCATAGGCATACCCGTTTTGCTCATAATAATCGCGTTGACCGGCACGATGTACATCATCGTTAAAAAGGTCGTAAAACCCGCCGTTACTTCGGTTTTAACCGTCGTACCGTTTTTTTCAAGTTTGAAAAAGTCGCTCAAAGTTAATCCTTTGAATTAAGATAGTGTGTGATGTTTGAGTTCGTGATAGAGACTGTCACGCTCGATTGCTTGAAAACCGCTCGTGTGAATCAGCTCCAAAATCGTTTGCAAACCGAGTCCGTGAGCACTTTTCGCTCCTGCGGCACTTTGAATCGACTCGACTTCGATCGTACCGTCCAAGTCGTCTGCGCCGTACTCCATCGCGACAAGTGCCAAATTAATCGTCGAAGTTGCCCAATACGCTTTGACGTGAGCGATATTGTCAAGCATCAAACGGCTGATCGCAAAGGTTTTTAAAATTTCGGTGGAGCTTAAAAAATCGTCTACATGTAAGTAATTGTTGTCGCGTTGATAGACTAAAGGAATAAAAGCGTTAAAGCCGTGCGTTTTGTCTTGAAGGTCTCTGAGGCGAAGCATATGATCGATGCGATGTTCGCGTTTTTCGACGTGCCCGAACAGCATCGTCGCATTGGATTCTTTGCCTCTTTTGTGCCAAAGTTCATGAATTTCGAGCCACTGTTGCGAGCTGACTTTGCCTTTGCAGATGTACTCGCGAACCTGCTCGTCAAAAATTTCCGCACCGCCTCCTGGCATCGAGTCTACACCGTGTTCGATCATTTTATCAATGATTTGTTCGTAACTCAAACCGTATTCGTTTGCTAAAAAATTGATCTCCGCCGCGGTTAACGCTTTGACATGTAAAGAGGGAAACTTCGCTTTGATTTTGGAAAAAACTTCCAAATACCACTCAAGCCCCGTATGCGGATTGTGTGCGGAAACGATATGCACTTCGGTAATATGTTTTTCGTTCAACGAATGTTCAACGGCCTGTAAAATCTCGTCATGGCTCATCGTATAAGGATTGGGATTTTTGCGGTGCGCGCTAAAGGCGCAAAATTTACAGACGTCTTTGCAGATATTGGTGGGATTGATATGGCGATTGACGTTAAAAAAAACTTTATCGCCGTGTAGCGCACGACGTTTGCGGTTCGCATATTTGCCGAGCGTAAACAGGTCTAAATCGTACAACGCAATGCCGTCTTCAAAGCTGAGACGTTCATCGTTTTCTAATTTCTCGATCAGTGTCATGGAATTCTTTCAGAAAGAAATAAAGAGAGATTTTAACCACTTTTTTTATAAAGAGAGGTTAAACGATTTTCCGTTAAAAAATGCTATAATTTTTTGAGAAGCCCTTACAAAGGATTTACCGTGCAAACCATTCAAATAGAAGTCCAAGATCAATACTTAGAAACCTTTTTGACCCTTATTTCTAACCTAAAAGAAGGCATGATTCAAAATATTCAAGTTGATGAAGAAGCCCTTTTTGAAGCCAATAAATCTCATTTCCAACATCTACTCAAAGAGATCGAAAACAACACCGTTTCACTTTTATCGCATGATGACGTATGGGAGAGCATCCATCAACACACCAAGGCGCACTCTTGAAAATTCTCTATCATGAGAATTTCACTACAGAATTAATAACCATTTGGTCATTAAAGTAGCCTCGTCCCCTTTACGTCTATATGATTTGATTAATTTTTTCCAGCTTTATCATTATTTCATCTGCAACACTTGCAACAAATTGCTTTAGCTTCGTATTATCAAATAGTTCATACGATGGATTAGTAACATTTTTACCATAAAAATTAATGTTGATTGAGGAGTCTCCATATCGACTTTCTTTATCTTTTCTATTCGTGCCAATAGCGTGTCCTATTTTATCAATTAAATTTTTTGGGCTTTGTAAATAATAGATTAGACCTGACGTATTTAATTGGAGGATGTAAACTATGATCTTCTCATTATTAAAAGTCTTTTCACATACTAATCCAATTTCTTCATCTCTTGATGCTCTTGCTTGCGCAATTTTTGAGGCGCATTCTTTTTCATCTTCAATAAAAATATCATTATCAAACATAAGATCATACCCACGGATTTCCCAACCAAGTTTTTCACTTTGTTCTTCTAATACATTCCATAATTCATACCAAAACTTAGCTTCTTTAAGAGCCCACACATATCCAAGATTTTGAGCCATTTCTGTTGCGGCTTGTGCTATTTTTGGATTATTAATAAGTTCAACAACTTCCATTGTTATTTCCTTTGATGTCTGTCCTGTCATTTTTCGAATCAAGTTTGCATATTGAAGCAGCGTTTCCCTGATACTAGGTAAAAGAGAACTTTTTTCAATACATGTTTCTATCCATTCCAAAATATGATAGGAAAAAGATATTTTTGTGTAGGCTATCGTTTCTTTTTTATCATTGATTGTACTAGCGTCACTTGCGGCTTTGCCATCTAACGTAAGATAATAAAGTTCTGTTTTTAACCCTTGATGGTCTGCATATCTTTTATAATCGACTAATTGCTGAAATTGATCGCCTGCATCGATTTTCATTTCTATAACACAAAAATACTTTTCATTTTTGATCGTCAAATCAATACGACGTCCGTCATGGGTCATTTCTTCTCTACCGACTGTAGCAGAGCTCAAATCAAAATCGTTAATTCCCAATACATGTTTCATAAATATATCAAGATATTTCTTGCCTTGAGAATGCAATCCATCAGGATTGATCAGTTCGTAAATGAAAGCTGAGTGAGTTTCGACTTCTAGTCGCTCCATCTTCAAAACAGAAAAGATATTAAACGTTTCGCCTTTAAGTTCTTGTAGTTTTTCAATCGTTTCAATTTTTCCATAAAGAGCGATTAATACCTCTTTCATCTGTTGCCAATAAGGTAAATTTTCTGTTGTCATATATCATTTCCCTTGACAAATATATAGAATGAATCTCTAAATTTTTTTTATAAAGCAGAGGTTTTGAAAATCTCTGCTTTCTTTCTTTACATGTAATCTTCAGGCTTATAATTCTCTACCACAAAATCAATATCTTTATCGCCACGTCCACTGAGATTCACCAAGATAGACTCATACGGTTTTTCACGGGCGAGTTTCATCGCAAATGCGATCGCATGGGCACTCTCAAGTGCTGGAATAATGCCCTCGTAATGGCTAAGATCGTAAAACGCTTGAATCGTCTCGGCATCATTAGCGATGCCCACTTTGGTGCGTGAAATGGAATTAAGATACGCATGTTCCGGTCCGACGGAGGGATAATCCAACCCACTGGCGATCGAGTAAACCTCCGCAGGCTCTCCGGCATCGTTTTTAAGCATGATGGAATTAAAACCGTGCAATACGCCCTCGCTTCCGTAGGTCAAACTTGCCGCATGTTCGCCCAGTTTCGTGCCTTTGCCGCCGGGTTCAACGCCGTACATCTCACACGGATCGTCGATAAATGCGGAGAAAAGCCCCATCGCGTTACTGCCGCCGCCCACGCACGCCACGAGATTGTCGGGAAGGTTGCCCGTCATCTCCAAAAACTGCTCTCTTGCTTCGATACCGACGACGCTTTGAAAGTCTCTGACCATTTTGGGAAACGGATGAGGGCCTACGACCGAACCGATACAGTAGATGCTATTTTCAGGGTCTTTAAGATACGCCACAAATGCCGAATCAACCGCTTCTTTGAGCGTTCGCGCCCCAAAAGAGACGGGAACGACTTTCGCACCGAGTACGCGCATACGAACGACATTCGGGTGCTCTTTGGCGATATCCACTTCGCCCATGTGAATTTCACACTCCAAACCGAAATACGCCGCCGCCGTCGCCAACGCCACGCCGTGCTGACCCGCTCCCGTTTCGGCGATGAGCTTTTTCTTGCCCAAATATTTGGCAAGCAAGGCTTCACCCATACAGTGGTTGAGTTTGTGCGCACCCGTGTGATTCAGATCTTCGCGCTTCAAATAAATGCGCGCTCCTCCGACGTATTCGCTTAAGCGTTTGGCATAATACACGGGCGTCGGACGACCTTGATAGTGTTTGCGAATATCGCGCAGCTCACGAATAAAATCGTGAGAGTTCCCGATGGTTAGGTACGCTTGTTCGATCTTTTTAAATGGTTCTTCCAATTCGGGCGGCAAAAAAGCACCGCCGAATTTTCCAAAATAGCCCTCGGCATCGGGAAAGGCGTTAATATAAGGCTTTTGCATACGTTTTCCTTTTACATGTAACGTGAATAAAGTTTGTTTGAGAGCATTATATCGCACTTTTAAGCGCATGAACGAGGGGAAAAAGAGGTGGTGGTCCGTGTAGGCTTCGAACCTACGACCCCATCATTAAGAGTGATATGCTCTACCAACTGAGCTAACGGACCGCACTTGATTTGCGTTTTGAAATGCTACTCCTTTCTTGTTAAAATAAATATTAACCCCCTATTTCGAGTCTTTCGAAAATTTTTTGTCACGATTTTATTACGTTTTGGTTACAAACAAGCTCTTTTAATGTATCATATGTAACTTCAAACGAGAGCAGGAAGTAGGATGGACATCGAAGAAATTATAGAAGATTTAATCGAAAAAAATGCGGACGACTTTGAGATTTCAAAACTCATCAAAGAGCATATTAAACACTATTTAGGCTCTTTAAACGAAATTTTTACCGAAAATCAAGGCAAAGATTTTTTAGTCAAACATACCAAAACCATCGATCATTTCATTACGATCATTTACAAATACACGCTTCGCAAATATTTTGGCTACTACATGCCTTTCGCAAACGCCGTACCGATCGTGCTGGTCGCAATGGGCAGTTACGGAAGGGAAGAGTTGTGCGTCTATTCGGACATCGATTTGATGGTCGTTTATAAAGCGGTTCCGGGGTACAACGTCGAGCCGATTATTCAGTCGATGCTTTACTTAGCGTGGGATGCGGGAATGAAACTGGGGCATCGCACGCATAAACTCGAAGAGATCGTCAATGCGAGCAATCAAGACTTAACCATTAAAACCGCCATGCTCGAATCGCGTTTTTTGTGCGGCTCAAAACTGCTTTGGATGGAAACCGAACGCGAATTACTAAAGATTCAACGCTGGCAAAAAAAAGAGGTCATTCAAAGCATCATTCAAGCATGTGAAGAGCGACGCACCAAAAATCCGATGAGTATGGAACCCAACATCAAAGAAGGCGTAGGCGGACTCCGAGATGCCAATACGCTCTCGTGGATCTGTAAAATCCTCTTCGGAAGCATCCGTTTACGCGATCGCGTCCCCGAAATCATCGATGAAGAAGAGTACAAAGAGTTTCGAAGCTCTTTAGAGTTTCTCTACCGCGTCCGCTCCGCTTTACACCTGAGTGCCCGAAAAAAACAAGACGTCTTGATCCTCGAGTATATTCCCGACGTCGCCGCAAAATTAGGATTTGAAAACAAAATCCTGAAAAATGCGCAGATGCAACTGGCTTCTAAAACCTTTGCTTGCATGCATACGATCGATATTACGTTCCAAATCTTCACGCGTAAACTCACCGCAACGCTTCTTGCAAAGCCTTCGCGTTTAAGCGTCTTCAAACAAGGACGTATCGCGCAGGGTTTGTACCTTGTCGACCATTGCGTGTATGCATCGCTCAAAAAACCGATCCCGACGCTCGGAGCGGTGCTGGAGCAACTGCAACAATTCGACGATCGCGACGTGACGTTTGATATTAGCTACATTCATTACATCCGACAAGCGCGTTTTGCCGTCCATAACTCTAAAAAAATATATAAACAGTTTTACGCACTTTTATTCCAGTCCAATCTGTATGCGCTTTTTAACGTTCTCTACGAAGCTTCCTTGCTTCAACAGTTGATCAAACCGTTTAAGCATATCCAAAACCTTGCACAATTTGACGGATACCACAAGCTTCCGGCGGATATTCACTCCTTGCATACGCTCTACCATCTCGAACATATCAAAGATCCGTTTATTCAGTCGCTCTTCGATGATTTATGCCCCGAAGGTAAAGCCTTAATACGCTTGGTCGCTTTTTTACACGACATCGGCAAAGGGCGCAAAAACGACCACAGCGAATTGGGTGCAAAGATTTTCCGCATTTACGTCTCAAAGCTCTCTTTTTCCGAAGAAGCGATTGAAACGGGCGCAACGTTGATTCGCTACCATACGCTGATGAGCAATACCGCCAGTCGCGAAGATATTTACAGCGAAAAAGTCGTTTTGGCATTTATCTCCAAACTCCAAACGCCGCAAGTTCTCAAAATGCTCTACATTTTAACGTATGCCGATATGAACGCCGTTAACGACAATATTTACACCGGTTTTATCGGTAAACTTTTACGTGAATTTTACAATGCATCGATGGAAATGTTTGATAAAGAAGAGCTCATCGACGAAACGACCAAACGCCTTCGCAAAGAAAACAGTCTGAAAAAAAGTCCCGAGTTTTTAGAGCTTCCCAAAACCTTGCAGAAAAAAACGCTCTCGGTGCCTTCCAATTTTTTCTTTTTAAAGCTCAAGCCCCAAGCCATCGTCAAAACCGTCAAAGAGGCCGAAGATACGCCGCTTAATTCATACCGTTACGTGATTAAAAATGACGATCATCTCAGCATCAACGTGATTCGAGGTATTAGCTTTAACATCGGCTATCTTTTGGGGAAACTTTCCTACCTCGATTTGGTGCAAATGGATATTTACAAACTCTTCGACGGCAAAAAATATTTTCAACTCGACTTTAACGAAAAAGTCGATGAAAGCGATATTCCACTGATTGAAGAGTTGATTGAAAATTCGTTTGATATGCATAAAAAAGCCGTCCTAAAAAAGCCGATTATTTTAAAAGATGAAATCGACCTCAACTGCGATCATTCCAAATCGTACGCACTCATGCACGTCAATGCGAAGAACCAACGAGGCTTGATGGCATACATGATGAGTATGTTCGACGAATACGGTATCGACATTGCAATGGCAAAAATACAAACGATCAAGAATAAGACGCGAAACTTGATCTTAATTGAAAAGACAGTCCCTTTATGTGACAATAAAGAGAAAATTCTCAACATTTTTCTCTAGAAAAGAAAGGTAAAACGGTATGTGTGGAATCGTAGGATACATTGGAACGGCGGAAAAACGAAACTTTTTACTCGGCGGACTGAAAGAGCTTGAATACAGAGGTTACGACTCGGCGGGAATCGCGGTTTTAAAAGACGGCGCAATCGACGCCTTTAAAGCCACGGGAAAGCTTTCAAACCTTGCGCGCAAAGTCGAACACTACAGCTCGGAAGGATTCGGCGTTGGCATCGGACATACCCGATGGGCAACGCACGGCAAACCGACCGAAGCCAACGCACACCCGCATTGGGGCGAATTTTCGTACATCATTCATAACGGCATTATCGAAAACTACAAAGAGATCAAAGACGAATTGCTCAAAGACGGCGTGAACTTTTTAAGCCAAACCGACACGGAAGTTGCCGTGCATCTGTTTGAAAAAAACGTGCGTCTTTTGAACGACTGTTTTCAAGCGTTTGAAGCCACCATCCAAGCACTTCACGGCGCGTATGCGATTTTATTGATTACGCAAAAAGAGCCCGACGTCATTTTCTTTGCGAAAAACGCCGTGCCGCTTCTGCTCGGTAAAAACGAAAGCGGTGAAGTCTTTTTTAGCTCCTCGGACGCACCGCTGATCGGATTGGCGAAAGAAGTATGTTACCTCGAAGACGGAGAGTACGGCTGGGCTAAAAACAAAACCGTCACGCTTAAAAGCGGAGGTATCGAGCAACGTCTTGAATTTAAAGCTTTAAGCAAAGACAAACTTTCCGCACAAAAAGACGGATTTCGTTATTTTATGGAAAAAGAAATTTACGAGCAATCGCATGTCGTTACCGAAACGCTGATGGGCAGAACCAAAGAAGATAGCGTCGTTTTAGATGAACTCTCAAGCCTTGACGTCGATGCGATCGATGCGATTAAAATTTGTGCATGCGGTACGAGTTACCATGCCGCACTGAGCGCAAGCTATCTTTTCGAGCGCCTCTCCAAAATCCGCTCGAACGTCGAAATCGCCAGTGAATTTCGTTACAAAGAGCCTTTGCTGGAACCTCGAACACTCTTTATCGTGATTTCACAAAGCGGTGAAACCGCCGATACCTTAGAAGCACTCAAAATGGCGAAAAAAGGCGGAATGAAAACGCTTGCTATTTGTAACGTCGATAATTCTTCTATCGTACGAACCGCCGATATGAGTATTCTAACGCGTGCGGGAATCGAAAAGGGAGTTGCCAGTACCAAAGCGTTTGCGACGCAAGTCGTAACCTTATGGCTTTTAAGCCTCTTTCTTGCCGAGAAGAAAAAGACGATCTCAAAAGAACGTATCAAAACCGAAATCGACGCGCTTTTACATATACCGTTGGTTTTAAAAGTCAACGAAAACGTTCACGAAAAAATCAGACGCCTCTCCAAACGCTATTTACACGGTCACGGATTTTTCTTTATCGGGCGCGATCTCTTTTATCCTCTAGCGTTAGAAGGGGCTTTAAAACTAAAAGAGATCAGCTATTTACACGCCGAAGGTTATCCTGCCGGAGAGATGAAGCACGGACCGATCGCACTCGCCGACAGCGAACTGTTTACGATTGCCTTGATGCCTAAAAATCTTCTCTACGACAAAATGAAAAGTAACGTCGAAGAGCTCGGAGCTCGCGATTCGACGATGCTCATTATTAGCCCCGAGCCTTTTGATTTAGCGGACGACGTGATTAAAACGCGAGCACATACCCATGTGATGAGCGAATACTTTGAAATGATGGTCATTACGCAATTGCTTGCTTTGGAAATTTCGGTTCGTTTGGGCAACGACGTAGATATGCCTCGAAATTTAGCCAAAAGTGTTACGGTAGAATAAATTTAAGGATACGTGATGCAGAAAAAACTCTCGATCGTTATTGTCGGAACGATTTTCGCCTCTTTTATGCTTTCGATGCTTTATTCCGCACTTTCCATTCGCAATTTAGGGATAAAGAATGCGGAGGAAAAGGCGCAGATCATTGCCGAGTTGGTTCAAGACGGTCTTTCGGCACATATGCTCACCGGAACGATGGATCAACGTGAGTTTTTTCTCAATAAAATCAGCCAATCTAAAGGCGTTGAATCCTTATGGGTCGTTCGCAGCGATTCGGTCATTAAGCAGTTCGGAAAGGGCTTGAACAACGAAACCGTACGCGACGACATCGATGAGAAAACGCTCAAAACAGCTCAAGTACATCAACAAAGCGAAGAGAGCTCCCATACCGCTAAACTTCGCATCAGTACACCCTACATCGCTAAAGAACGTAGCAATCCTAACTGTATGGAATGCCATAACGCCAAAGAAGGCGAAGTCTTAGGTGCGATCAGCATCGTATTTGATATTTCCGAAATTCGCACGAACGGCATCTTGACGTCATTAAGTGTTTTTGTGCTCTCTTTGGTCATTATGACGGTCGTTTTCTTAGTCATTAACAACTCCATGAAACCTTTAATGGAACTTTTCGATTCCATTACCTACGTGATGAACAAAGCCCAAGAGGGAGACTACAGCAAACGCATCCGCTTTAACGGTAGCGATAAAGAGTGCCATAACGTGATGTTCTGGATCAATTCACTTTTGGAAAAGCTGGAAAACACCCTGAACGATATCGAAGTCACCGTCAAAAAATTTTTAGCGCTTTCGCCCAACCATCAACCCGATCTTTTGCTTGATGCCCAAGCGATCGTACACGAGCTTTCCGATATTTATCAATTTAAACGAACCATCGAGTTTGACGAAGACAAGGATCAAGTCTATCGTCGAATCGGTATGATTTTAAAAAATGACTTTTTACTCAACGATTTCGTCTTAGTCGAGTCCGGAAAAGAGTTTTTCCGTCCGCAAGTGGTCTTCGACGCGTCCACGAAAGAACGTAACGTCGAGATGTCGTGCCGTGCTCTTCGCACGAAACAATCCGTCTATTCCGATCAGTTTCACAATATCTGCGAAACGTGCGACGCGTGTCAACACTTTTTGTGCATTCCCTATTTGATCTCCAACGATTTCGAACTGCTCTTAAGCATTTGGGCACGTTCCGACGAGGAGCTAAACCAAATTAAAGCACAATTGCCGAAAATTCAAAATTATATCGATGCCGCACGTCCCGAGCTCGTCAGCAAAAACTTGACGCAAATTTTAAAAGTCTCGTCCACGACCGATGCGCTTACCGGACTGTACAATCGAAAATATTTGGACGAATACATTGAAAAAGCCCTCTCTCAAGCCAAGAGGAATAATATCGTCTACGGTATTTTAATGATCGACATCGACTTTTTCAAAATGGTCAACGATACCTACGGTCACGACGTCGGCGACCAAGCGATTCGAGCCCTTTCCAAATCACTCAAAGAAAATATTCGCGAAGCCGATACGGCGTTTCGTTTCGGCGGCGAGGAGTTCTTGGTATTGCTTTACGAATGCGATGAAGCGATGGTACAAAGTATCGCCGAAAAGATTCGTCTTGCTTTTGAAAAGACGCCGATTCAAGCACCCAACGGTACGGCATTTTACAAAACGCTCAGCGTCGGAGTTTCTATCTTCCCGAAAAATTCCGATTCGCTTTGGAAATGCATCAAGTTTGCGGATATCGCGCTTTACAAAGCCAAAGAGAGCGGACGTAATTGCGTCAAACGCTTTGATCCTTCCATGCTAGACGAGCAAGAGCTCAAAAACGCATTTTAGCGGGAGTGCAATGAAATTTCATCGCGTTTACGTCGAGCTGAGTAATATCTGCGGGCTTAAGTGTAGCTTTTGTCCGCAAAGTGCCTTGAAACCGCAAATCATGCCGCTTGATTTTTTCGCGTCTCTTTTGATCCAACTGCAACCGTATACGAAAGAGATCGCTTACCACATGGGCGGCGATCCTCTGAGCCTTTCCAATCTTGAAGCTTACCTCACTACAACCAAGCGATACGGCCTGCAAGGCTTATTGACGACCAGCGGATACTATCTGGGTAAGCATTCACATGAAACGCTTTTACATCCGGCTTTAAAACAAATCAATATCTCACTCAATAGCTACAACAAAAACGATATGCCGCTTTCGTTTGAAGAGTATATGCGACCTATTCTCGAGCTATGCCGTGCAAAAAACGAAACACGAAAAGAGCTCTTTATCAATTTACGCGTCTGGAATTTCGATGAAAAACAGAGTGAAAAGGCGTTTAATTCAATGCTGTTCGCTTACCTTTCGCAAGCCTTCGGCGTTACGTTAGATGCCGACGTTATCGAACGTGAAAGGCCGCGTTCGCTTCGCCTTGCCGAAAAGATTCTCGTGCATTTCGATCGCTATTTCGAATGGCCGTCCTTAGCATCAACGAACGAGAGCGAAGGAACGTGCTTGGGACTCAAATCGCATTTCGGTATTCTCTCAAGCGGTATCGTCGTTCCGTGTTGTTTGGATAAAGAAGGTGTTATACCGCTGGGAAACTTACATGTAAACTCTTTAGAGACAATTTTACATGCCCCAAAAGCCCAAGCGATTCTCCAAGGCTTCCAAGAGGGACGTTGCACGGAAACCTTGTGTCGAAAATGCACCTATAAACACCGATTTCAAAAGGATGAACCATGAACGAGAACCTCTACGAAAACGACTTCTTTTACCTTCAGCACGAAAATGCTTCTATTCCGTGGGTAAAGATTTTTAGCCGCCGCCCTTATAAAGAGCTCAGCGATTGCGACGAAAAGACGCGAAACGTTCTTTTAGACGCCATGCTTGTCGTTGAAAAGACGATGCTCGACTTTTATGCCCCCGATAAAATCAATATCGCGATGTTCGGCAATTACGTGCCGCATTTACATATTCACGTGATGGCACGCTTTCAAAACGATACGCATTTCCCCGAATCCATGTGGGGAATCCAACAACGTGAAGCACGACTCGATCTCCCTTCTTTTGAAGCGTTTGTTACCGTTTTACGCGAAAATTTGTCGGCTAAAGAGAAGCTTTGGTAAAATTTAATCTCCTATTTGCTAAGCTTCTTGGAAAAAATTTTACGAAAAAGATAACCATGCCCATGATGATGATTCAACGTTTCGCCCTCCTCTGCCTTCTTGGCATCACAACGCTCAATGCCGCCAATTTACACTATTCACTCATCAAAAAAGAGAGTTCTCAAGCCGGTAGCACGCTTTTGATTATCGGAGGAATTCACGGAGACGAACCGGGCGGGTACTTTGCACCGATGCTTTTATCCAAATATTATAAAATCGAAAGCGGTAACGTTTGGATCGTACCCAACCTTAACTTTGACAGTATCGTGCAAAATAAACGCGGTGTTTACGGCGATATGAACCGTAAGTTCGCCAAGATAGAGCCTAAAGACAAAGACCTCGAGATCGTAAACGAAATCAAAAAATTGATCTTAACGCCCAAAGTTGACCTAACGCTCAACCTTCACGACGGTATCGGATTTTACCGAGAGCGCAACCTCAATAAAGATTTCAATTCCAAAGCATGGGGTCAGGCGACGATCATCGATCAACAACAAATTCCCAGTGCTAAGTTCGGTAATTTAGGCGACATCGCCAAAAAAGTCAACCAAGAGACCAACGTTGCGCTCATTGAAGACGTGCATGAATTTAACGTCAAAAATACCAATACCAAAACGCAAGATAAGGCAATGCAACAAAGCCTAACCTATTTTTCGATTACGAACAATAAACCCGCTTTTGCGATCGAGACCAGCAAAAACATTACCGATCTTTCGCAAAAAGTTTACTATCAATTGCGTACGATCGAAAAATTCATGGACGTTATGGGCATCAAATTTTCACGTTCTTTCGAGCTTTCACAACCCGTCATTAAAAAACTACTCGAAGATGACGGTACGCTTGAAATTCCTCCGACAAAAATTTTCCTTGATCTTTCGACGCTCAAATCTTCCATCCGCTTTTTCCCGATGGATCCGAATAAATTGGAGTACAAAAGCAATAACCCGCTCGTTGCGGTCATCAAAGAAAAAAACGTCTATAAAATAATGAACGGCAACCAAGTCGTCTCTACGCTAACTCCCGATTTCATCGAATTCGACAATTCGTTGGATACGGTTTCGATCGTTATCGACGGAAAAGTTCAAAAAGTCAAAATCGGCTCACTCGTCACCGTCAAAAACGACTTTTCGGTAGAACCGATGAGAGGATATCGTATCAACGTTATCGGTTATTCCAAACACGGCGTCGAGAACGAAAGCGGTCTTAAAATCATGCAAAAAGAAATTATGAGTAATTACGCTATCGATAAACAAGAAAGCACCTACATGGTACAATTCTATAAAGATAAGAAATTTTGCGGTATCGTCACGGTGAAGTTTGAAGATACCGCTAAAAGCAAAAAATAAACGTAGGTTTTGATCTATCGTGAAAGGAACGATTCATGAGCACGTATGTCGGTAGACAGCCCATTTTTAACACCGAAGGGGTTTGTTTTGGCTATGAATTGTTGTATCGTTCGTGCGATACGAAAAACCTTGCATCTTTTATGGATAATGCCAAAGCCACCGCACGCGTCATCGTAAACATTATTCACAATATCGGACTCTCTCCTATTATCGGACAAAAGTTCGGTTTTATCAACGTCGACGAAACGATGATTTTTAGCGATGCTATTTTACTGCTTCCCAAAGAGTATTTCGGATTTGAAATCCTAGAACATACGCAAATTTCTTTGGCATTGTACGAGCGCATTAAGCACTTAAGAACATTAGGGTACCGACTCAGCTTAGACGATTTTGATTGTAGCGAGGCTATGTTCAAAGCTTATGAGCCTCTTTTCCCGTACATCGACTTTATCAAAGTCGACATTCAAGCCATCGGACTCGAAAATCTTCCGCAAGCCGTCGAGAAATTAGCGGGCTATCATATCCCTTTGCTGGCAGAAAAAATAGAAACATTCGAAGAACACGAAGCTTGCATTCGCCACGGATTTACCTTTTATCAAGGCTACTTTTTTGAAAAACCCGTTATCCTAAGCGGTCGTAAAATCGAACCCAACACTTTAAGTGCCATTCAGCTCATGAACTGCATTCACGAAGACAGCGACGCGGCTTTTATCGCGAGTCGTTTTGCGACATGTCCGGATTTAGTGTACAACCTATTACGACATATCAACTCCGGCGCATATCACTTTAAAAACAAAATCAGCTCGATCAAACAGATGGTGCTACTGCTCGGTCCTAAAAAACTTCTCTCGTGGCTCGGTCTGTTTCTCTACATGACGCCGAATCACCGACCTTTCGGAG
The DNA here is from genome assembly GCA_002382085.1 of Sulfurospirillum sp. UBA4058. Classification (GTDB taxonomy): domain Bacteria; phylum Campylobacterota; class Campylobacteria; order Campylobacterales; family Sulfurospirillaceae; genus Sulfurospirillum. Next base: position 24,609 of record DFZK01000009.1, read on the forward strand.
GAGAACTGTTTAACAACGCCAAATTTCGCGCCAAAGTGATGGAAGAGTTAACGCTTATTTGCAACAAAAAAGAGTATGCTAACCAAGCGTTTTTAACCGGAAGCCTCTCACTTATCGATGCCTATCTCAACGTTTCAATGGAAGAGTTTTTGGCGCATATTCATTTAGACGACGAGATCAAAATTGCGTTATTGCGTAAAGAGGGATTTTTAGGCAATTTATTGCAGATTGCGATTGAAATGAACCATGCCAACGATGCTAAAAATATCGTCGATACCCTCAACGATACACGCTGTTTTACGACCGAACAACTCTACGAAGCATGTACCAAAGCCATCGTTTTCGTTGAAGAAACCGAACATTAACCAAAGGATTTACCGATGAACGTTACGATTTATTATTGTACGCGTTGAGGATATATGCCACGAGCTTTCCGTGTGAAAGAAGAAATTTTACAAGCATTTCCACATGCCTCTATTACGTTGAGCCCTAAAACAGGCGGCTTTTTCGATGTTGTCGTTGACGGCGTCGTTATTTTTTCCAAAACCGATAAAATCAGAACCGAGGTTGAGCGATTCCCCGAAATCGGAGAAATCACCGAACTCCTACGTCAAGCGTCTTTGTAACGCTTTGCACGTGGAATTCATTTTTTAAGGAACGTCTTGTGTCATCATTCACCGTTTTAGTGATTCGTTTCGCTTATTTTCTTGACACCAGCGTTTCTTATCGGCGGTTGAAAGAGGCCGCACGCACGCTTTTAGAGCACCCTCATTCCAAAATCAAATTTTATTTTGATATTTTTATGGTCTTTTTGGTCGTTTTGAGTGTTTTATGCCTCCTTTACGAAGTCAAACATCCTGATGAATCCATTCTTGAATGGATCATTCAAGGCTCTTTGTTTATCTTCATTTTAGAATATTTTTTACGGTTTTGGATCTATTCCGATAGCCATGCAATTGTGATCGAACACTACGAATACGCGCTTAAAAACAACCTTCCTTTTTCCTTAGGACGCACGCTTGTCAAAGTCGTTCGTAAAAAGCTGGATTACGTATTTTCTCCTTTAGCGATTATCGATCTTTTGGCGATTTTACCGAGTTACAGGCCGCTTCGATTTTTGCGTATTTTCCTTCTGTTTCGTATTTTTAAACTCTTTCGCTATGCAAGGAGCATGAAAACCTTTGCCACTATTTTGCATGAAAAAAAGTTTGAACTTTTAACCTTGGCAATTTTTGCCGGTTTCGTTATTTTTGCGGGTAGCTCGGCAATTTATATCTTTGAGACCAACCAAAACCCGAAAATCAACACGCTTTTTGACGCAGTTTATTGGTCAATCGTTACGATGGGAACCGTCGGCTACGGCGATATCGTACCTTTGACGCAAGAAGGTATGGCGGTTTCGATGGTGTTGATTATTCTCGGCGTATGCGTCTTGGCATTTTTAACGTCCATTATTGTCTCGTCGTTTCAAAATAAACTCGTTGAGCTCAAAGAGAGCCGCCTTTATTACGATATCGAAAAGCTCGAACGCTATATTCTCATTTGCGGATACGGAAGAGTCGGCGAAGTCGTCGCTAAAATGCTTCACGAAGACGGGAACGCTCTGGTGATTATCGATACGGACACCGCGAAAATCAAGCTTGCGCAAGAGCGCGGCTTGATCGGTATCGTAGGCGATGCGTCTAAAAGCAAGCTTTTAGGAACGCTTGGCATCGAGAAGCGCGCAACGCATATCGTTTGTGCAACCAACAGTGACGAACTGAACATTTTTATTACGCTCAGTGCCCGAAGTTTAAGCCCTCGTACGACGATTATTGCGCGCGTTATTAAAAATACGCACAAGAAAAAGTATTTGCTTGCCGGTGCGAATTATGCGTTTAGCGCCGATGAAACAATCGGTCTAATGGGGGCTCAATTGGTCACGCAACCGGTTTCTTTCGCGGCATTAGAAGGCATGCTCAGTGAAAATACGGGTATTGTATTTGAAAGTATTTTTCTGCACGAGTACTCTTTTTTCAGCCGCCAATCGGTCGCTTCTTTAAGCCTCCACGCCAAACGATTGCTCTTATTCGGCGTGGTACGTCCGGACGAATACGCGCTTGAAAAGCGTTTTCTTTTCAACCCTTCAGAGGATTTTGTTTTACAACCTAACGATAGTCTTATCGTGATGGGACGGAAACATGCGATTAACGCTTTTCGCAAACAGAACGAAAAAAGGAAGGAGTAGTCGATGAACCATAATACTTTGATTTTACTCTTCGGATTGAGCCGTACGGCACTTGAAATTGCGAAAAAACTCAAAAAACAAGGCTATGCGTTTACGCTTGTCGATTACGATCCTTCTTCGCTTGTCAAAGCGCAAAAAGAAGGGTTCGATCTGGTCGTATGCGATTACGGCGACGATGATGCGCTTGAATCGCTCGGTATCGCCAAGAACGTCGGTTTTGTTTTTTGCCTCTTCGACGACGACGTGCACAACGTTTTTTTAACCCTTTCCGTTCGTGCCATTGACCCGAACGTACAAATCATTGCCACCACGCATACGAAAGACGCCGTTCATAAACTCGAAATTGCCGGTGCGAGCACGATCTTAGATCCGTACCAAATTACGGGTAAAAAAATCTATAAACTCATCACGCAACCGGAGGTCATTCAAATCGTCGAAACGACGATTTTCGGCGAAGAAGACGTTAATATGGCACAAATGACCGTCACGGAAGCATCGCCTCTTAACGGAATGCTTTTGAGCCAATACGCAACATGGAAACCCTATAACATGCTACTTTTAGGGCTTCACGATAAAGAGCTGACCAAAGAGTTTATTTTCATTACCGAAGGGCATACGCACAAACTCGATGCCGGAGACGTCTTAGTCGTCATGGGTTCGATGAGCGAAATTCGTCGCTTTAAGGCAGATTTTTGCTTAGAGTAACGGAATAATCAAAAAGAGCGTTCCCATACAGGCTAACGTTTGCACGGTGATAATCGACGCCATCAAACTGATATCTCCGCCCATTTCGCGTGCTAGAATATATGCCGACGTTGCCGTAGGCATTGAAGCAAAGATAACGGCGATACTCAAACTCATACCGCTTAAACCCGTCCATGCCCCTAAGGTGTAAGCAATCAGCGGGAAAACGACCAACTTCGCCGTCGAAGAGACGATCAGAGCTTTTTTGGCATGGCTTAAATGCTTTAATTCCAATCCTACGCCGACCGATAAAAGTCCCATCGGCAATGCCGCGTGGCTGATAATCGCAATGCTTTTTAGCATAAACGTCGGTAGAGGATTGCCAAGTACGTTCAATAATCCGCCGATTGCACACGCGACGATCAACGGATTTTTCACGACCGTCGTCAAAAACCCTTTCAACGAGAACGTTCCCTCACGCGTATAAATCGCAAAAACGCTAATGCACAAGACGTTGATAAACGGAATCGCAAAAGCGATAACGATCGCGCTTAAAACCAACCCCTGAGCACCGTAAAGTGCATTGACCAGAGCCAAGAGAACGTAGGTATTAAAACGAATACCGCCTTGAACGATAGAGGTAAAAGCTCGATTTTCAAACTGAAAAACGCCCTTCAGTAGCATCAAAAGCACCAGAACGAGAAAAATTCCCGACAAACTGATTGCTACCAAATTGACCGTATGGCTAACGTCGATTTTGGCGACGGCAAGCTCGTACACCAACAAAGAAGGCATCAAAACATAATACGTAAAGCGATCCATCTTCGGCCAAAAATCCGCCGTCGGAAATTTCATATGCTTAAAAAGGTAGCCCGTAAAGATAATCAAAGCAATCGGTAACAACGCATTGATTAAAAGATTCGACACTGTTTATCCTTTAAAACGAAATCCTTGTGCTTGTAATACTGCTTTTAATGTTTCGCGGCATTCGCCTTGAAATTCCATTCGATCGTCTTTACATGTACCGCCGCTTCCCAACTTTTTTTTCAGCTGCGAACACAAAGCGTTTAACGCTTCTTTGCCTAAGAAGAAGGGTTCGACGATACTGACGGGCTTGCCTTGACGTTTTTCCATGTGCATCACTAAAAGGTGCTTGCAAGGCTCTTTAATCTTACATGTAAGACGACCAGATCCGACGTCTTTTTCCAATTGCCACGCCTCGATACCGTCTAACGACGAGCCGATCGTAAAAGGAGCTTTTTTATCGGCCATACGTCTCTCGAAACGCTTCATAATTGCCTTTGAAATCGATCATACTTCCATCGGGGTGAAGCTCGATGATGCGATTGGCAAACGCGTCGATCAATTCACGGTCGTGCGTAACGCAAATAACGTTACCGGGGAATTTGAAAAGTCCTTCGCCCAAAGCGATAATCGCCTCAAGATCGAGGTGATTGTTCGGCTCGTCTAAGACTAAAAAGTTGCCTTTTTCCAACATCATTTTGGAAAGTCCGATACGGTGTTTTTCACCGCCGCTCAGCTGTCCGACGCCTTTTTTTTGTTCCTCGCCCGAAAACAACATTCGCCCCAAACATTTACGAATCTCATCCAAATCTTTTTTGTCGTCGAACTGTTGTAGCCATTCAAACAACTGCAAATCACCGTTAATCATATCGGTCGTATTTTGAGGAAAATAGCTCGGAATAATCGTCGCACCCCATTTAATCGTTCCGGCGTCTTTTTCCAACTGTTCCATGATGATGTTACACAACGTCGTTTTTCCCACGCCGTTATGACCGATTAACGCGATTTTTTCGCCTTTTTCGACTTTAAACGAAACCGAATGCAACACCTTTTGATCGCCGTAGCTTTTTTCGATTCCCTCGACTTCTAAGACTTCGTTCCCGATGTCGCGCCCCATACGAAACACGATGCTCGGATCCCTTCGCGAAGAGGTTTGAATATCGGCGATATCGAGCTTTTCAAGACGCTTTTGACGGGATGTCGCTTGTTTGGCTTTGGAAGCATTGGCGGAGAAACGGCGCACGAACGCCTCGAGTTCCTCTTTTTCTTTGAGCTTTTTATCGCGCTCCATCTCTTGCTGTTTAGCGATCAAATTCGCCGCCATGTACCATTCGTCGTAATTGCCCGTAAATTCACGAATCTTTTTAAAATCGACGTCCAAGATATGCGTTACGACCGCATTTAAAAAGTGCCTATCGTGAGAGATAACGACCATCGTACCTTCATGGCGCACCAGTTGCTCTTCCAACCACGAAATCGCCTCCAAGTCCAAGTTGTTGGTCGGCTCGTCCAGAAATAAAACGTCCGGTTTGGGATAGAGCACCTGTGCCAGCAAAATCTTAAATTTGTCGCCGCCGGTAAGCTCACTCATTAACACGTCCTGCATATCGACCGAGAAGCCCAAAGAAGCTAAAATCTTTTCGATGTTAACGTCCACTTCATAGGTCGGGTCTTCTTCGGCACAGATAATCTCCAACTCCGCCAAGCGGTCGTTCACTTTATCGTCGTTAAAATCGCCCGTAGCGTAGAGGTGCTCTTTTTCTTTGATGGCATCGTACAATCTCTTATTGCCGTACATAACCGCATCTTTTAAAGTATAGTCTTCAAAGGCATATTGGTTTTGGTTTAAAACACCGACGCGAAGGCCGTTTTCAATGGAAATATTGCCGCTGGTAGGCTCGATTTGACGTGATAAAATTTTTAAAAACGTCGTTTTACCTGCTCCGTTGGCACCGATCAATCCGTAGCGTTTGCCTTTGTCCAATTTCAGATTGATATTTTCAAATAAAAGTTGATGCGAAAAGCGCATCGTTAGATTGTTGACTTCGACCATACAGACTCTCTTTAGTTTTTCGCGGATTATACCATTAAGGTTCTTTTATCTTGATTTATCGCCGAATCGGACTAAAAAATGCTACAATTGGTACATGTAGATTGTGACAAGGAACGCTTTGTGGCACTTTTCAAAAAAAATATTTGGCTTATTTTTTACAGCTTAACGTTAACCGCCGTTATTTTATTTCTTTTACTCAGCTATTTTAAATGGCAAAACATCTCTTTAAAGTACCAAATTTCACAAGAAAATACCGTCGAACTGATTGCCAATGCGGCACACTCTTTGTTCGATACGCAAGAGCGTTTAATGGACGTTTTGGGAGCGACTATCGCCGACGAAGAGCGTTACGTACATCAGCCTTCCAGCATTGGGAAATACGCTCAAGCACTCTTAGACAATCCCGACGTTTTAGCATTCGGCGTGACGACGCCCGAGGGTGTTTTTCTCTACGGTAGCTCCGATAGCGATCCTACGCGTATCCCCAATCTCAAAAACAGACCTGAAAGTTATGCCTCTTTTATGGATGCCTTGTCGCATAACGGGATGGTTTTCGGTCGCACCTATTTTACCCCCGAGCTTAAAAAATGGGCAATGCCGATTCGTAAAACCGTTCGCGATGCTGAGGGAAAACCTCTGTTCGTGATGACAGCCCTTCTAAAACTCACCAGCACGTTCGACCGACTGATTAACACGGTACGCTACCGCCAAAATCTCGTCGTTTCGGTGATTCGAGAAAGCGACATGTATCTGCAATACCGTTCGCAAGATCATAGTGAATACAACCAAACATATCAGAAACCTTTTCCCGCCGAAACGATGGAACGCATTCATACCACGATTTTCGATACGTACGGGCTCAATCCTAAAACCTTACAGAACAACGAACTTTTAGTATCGTTTCGTTACCAAGACGAACACGCTCATCGCTATCTTGCTTCGTTAAAATACAATGCGCAATACCAATTATGGATCGTGGCACAAACCTCTTTTGACGTTATTTTGGAAGAGTTTATGGGAACGCTCGGTTTTTACATCGGCATGTTTTTGATTTTCGGCACGATTTTTTACCTCCTGTTTCTTTTTATTGCACAAGCGGAAGACAAACGCCGTGCGGATTTAACGTACCAAGCAACGCACGATCAACTTACGGATTTACCCAATCGCCATTATTTACAACAAACCCTAAGCTCACATTGGATCGCAAAAGATACGCCTCCTTTTACGCTTTTTTACGTCGATATGGATCATTTTAAAAATATCAACGATAGCTTCGGCCACCATTACGGCGATAGGATTTTAGTCGCGATCGCGGACCGCTTAAAAACGCTTCTGCCCTCCGACGCCGAAGTTGTCCGCTACGGCGGAGACGAATTTATGATATTGACGCAATTGTGCGAGAAGCAAGCGGTGCTTGATTTTGCGACGCACATCATCGAAACTCTTTCCAAACCCTATACGATCGACACGTTACGTTTCACGCTCGGAGCAAGCGTCGGTATCGCATTTTACCCTCAACACGGGGAAAATCTTGACATGTTAATGCGTGCGGCGGATATTGCCCTTTACGCTTCCAAAAAACTCAAGAACAGTGCGCATATTTTTGCCGAAACGATGCAAGAAGGCTTTTTACGCAACGTTCACGTCGAACAAGAGTTGCGAAAAGCCCTCGACAATCACGAGCTTTTTATGGTTTATCAACCTCAAGTCGATGCACAAGAGAGGCTACACGGAGTCGAAGCCTTGGTACGATGGAACAATGCACACTTAGGCACCGTTACTCCCGATTTGTTTATTCCCTTGGCGGAAGCTTCCGGTTTAATGCCGAGCATCGGACGTTTTATTCTTGAAAGCGTTTGCGTACAAATGCACGATATGCATCGACGTCTCGGATACGATTTTTGCGTCTCAATCAACATCTCGGTACGCCAATTTACCGACCCTTCGTTTTTACGACACCTTGTCGAAACAATCGAAAAAACGCACATTACGTCGCTTTCATTGACCTTGGAAGTCACGGAAAATCTTTTTATCGAAGATCTTCGTTTTTTAGTGCCGCTTTTGCACGAGATCAAAACGATGGGCATTCAAATCTCGATGGACGATTTCGGGACGGGATACTCTTCGTTGAGCATGCTACGTAAACTTCCCATCGATGAACTCAAAATCGATAAAAGCTTCGTTGACGAAATTGTCGAAGACGACGTATCGGCAAGCACGGTGCGCAACATTATAGCGATTGCAAAAAATTTCGGAATGCGCGTCGTTGCCGAAGGCGTTGAATCCCAAGCGCAAAAAGAGCTCTTGGGTACTTTAGGATGCGATATTTTTCAAGGATACTATTTTGCGAAACCGCTTTCCAAAGAGGAGCTGGAGCTTTTTCTTCAAAGAAAAAAACCTCTCCAAGAGAGATAGGCTTCATTTTTTTAAACAAAGTTGTTGTAAAATCTTCTACTTTTTAGCGGCACCGCGTGCGGCTTAAGAACATTATCCTTTTTGGAGCATTCGATTGAAATATTTCAAATACATTCTATTGTCTATTCTCCTCACCTCGTTGGTGCAAGTTTTCATTTGGACGCGAGGCGGCGACAAAATCGTTACGTCCCCTCAAATCGGCGATAAAATCGAGTCTCTCTCGTATACGCCGTACAAAGGTTTCGATAAAGCACCCAAAAGCAATCAAGAAATCGCCGACGATATGAAAATTATCGAGAGTATCGCGCGTAAAGTTCGTACCTACGCTATCAGCGACGCCAAACGCGTTTTGGAAAACGTCGGCGATACGAAGCTCAAAGTCGACGTCGGTTTATGGCTCTCAACCGATAAAGGTGCCAACGAAGGCGAAATCGAAACGCTGTTCGAATTGACCAAACTCTATTCGCCGCGTATCGCTTCCATCATTGTCGGAAACGAGGTTTTACTGCGTGCCGATTTGACGTCCGACGAACTCATCGAATACATCGATCGCGTTTCCAAACGTACGCGTATTCCGGTAACGTCCGCCGAGGTTCAACACGTCTGGCTGACCAACAAAGAGCTTGCCAAACATGTCGATTTTATTAACGTGCATATTCTCCCCTACTGGGAAAAAATTCCTATCGAAAAAACCTTGGCTTTCGCCAAAGAAAAATACGATGCCATTGCCGCAATGTATCCTAAAAAACCGATTACGATCGGGGAATTCGGTTGGCCGAGCAGCGGCTACAACAATGAAAAAGCCGAAGCCACGCTCAGTAACCAGATCGCCGCTATTACGGGATTTTTGGAGATGGCGAAAGCCAATAAATGGAGTTACAATATCGTCGAAGCGTTCGATCAGCCGTGGAAAGGCGTTCATGAAGGAAGCGTTGGACCTTATTGGGGGCTTTTCGATATTAATAAACAACCGAAATTTCACTTTGTTAAACAAACCGTCTTAAACCCTCTTTGGCGTTACCAAATGGCGGGAGCCGTCTTTTTCGGTATTTTATTGACCTATTTCGGTCTACGCAACCAACGTGTCAATTTCGCGCATTCGATGACTTTTGCCGCCGCGGCTCAGGCGATGGGATTCGGTATCGCGATGGCGGCAACCTATCCGTTTGTTTACTATATGAATTTCGGTATGTGGGTGATGTGGGTGATGGGTATTATTTTAATGATCCCTCTGGTCATCATTACGCTGGCGAAGATTAACGAGCTCTTCAAATGTACGCTCGGCATTGCACCCAAACGTCTCGTACCGCTTCACCTCAAACTAGAACACGCTCCGTTTGTTTCGATTCACGTACCCGCATACAAAGAGCAACCGCACGTTCTTATCGAGACCTTGGATGCGCTTTCAAGAATGCAATATACCAACTACGAAGTTTTAGTCGTCATCAATAACACGTCCGAAGAGTTCTACTGGAAACCGATCGAAGAACATTGTAAAAAGCTCGGCGACAAGTTTGTCTTTTTGAACATTACCTGTACCGGATTTAAAGCAGGTGCGCTCAATGTCGCGCTCCAACACACCAATGAAAAAGCCGAGATCTTAGCGGTGATCGATGCGGACTACGTCGTAAGCGATCATTGGCTTGTCGACCTCGTCCCGCTTTTCGACGATCCTAAAGTCGCGCTCGTTCAAGCACCGCAAGATCACAGAGACGGCAACGAATCGTTGATAAAACAAGCAATGAATGCCGAATACGCGGGCTTTTTCGATATCGGTATGGTAGAGCGAAACGAAGAAAACGCTATCGTCGCACACGGAACGATGCTGATGGCACGACTTTCCGCGATGCACGAAGTGGGAGATTGGACGACGTATACGATCGTCGAAGACTCCGAATTGGGACTTCGTCTGTTCGAAGCGGGGTACAGCGCACACTACACCAACCGCCGTTACGGCTGGGGATTATTGCCCGATACCGTCGAAGCATTTCGAACGCAACGCCATCGATGGGCGTACGGTGCGATTCAGATTCTGAAAAAACATTGGCGTCATTTTATGCCCTCTTCCAAAACCCTAACGCCGTACCAAAAATACCATTTCGTCGCAGGCTGGTTTTTCTGGCTTTCCGACGCATTCGGTGCAATGACCGCATTTTTAAATATATTTTGGGTTCCGTTTATTATTTTCGTCGGCGTTACGATTCCGACTTTGCCGCTGACGTTGCCTATCGTCGTTGCCTTTTTGGTCAACATCTTGCATGCGTTTATCTTGTATCATACGCGTGTCAAAATGGGCATTAAAGAGACGGTTTTGAGTGCTATTGCATCGATGAGCCTCCAGTTGGTCATCTTTAAAGCGGTTTACGACGGCTTCGTGAAAGACGGTCTTCCGTTCAAACGGACCGAAAAAGGCGGCAATACGAAAAAAGTGAATAAAAATCCAATTCGCCACGAGATGATTTTAGCAAGCTTACTGACGATTTCGTTTTTTGCGCTTTACTTCACCAACTTTACGCGCATTACCGAAATTTACGTTTTTGCGTTTACGCTTTTGATTCAAAGTATTCCGTACTACTCGGCGATTATTCTTCGTATCATTGAACTCCAATCGATGAAACCTAAAGCCCAAACCGTAGCCTAACACTAGGCTGCGGTTTCATAACGCAATGCGTAACGCACGCATGTTATACTACGGCTATCTACGTCCAAAAGAGGTTTTATGGTCAATGTGCTGATCTTAGAAGACGATCCGATTATCGCGCTAGATATTAAAAGCATCGTCGATACCCTGCCCCGATTTCACGCATTTATCGCTTCGGATACGCCGAGTGCCATGAAAATCGCCCATAAATACCGCTTACATGTCATTCTCGCCGATATTCACATCAAAGGGGCAATCGACGGTATCGAAACGGCACAAATGCTTCAACAACTCTACCATTCGCATGTTATTTTTCTGACCTCTTTTAGCGATGAAGCAACGCTGAAAAGAGCTTCTTCTATTAGTATAACCGGTTATATTTTAAAACCGTTTCGAGAAGAAGAGCTGATTGCTTCGCTACGTTTATGCGCATTGCGGATTCAAGAAACTTCCGCCTTTATAGACATCGGGCAAGGCTACGTTTACAGTATTAAACATCAGCAGCTCTATTTAAACGACGAACCTGTCGTTTTAGCGGCAAAAGAACAACAGCTTTTTTTATTATTGCTTCATAACCGAGGTAAAATCGTTCCTCTTTCGTACATCGACGAAGTCATCTGGTCCGATAGCGTCGTCAGCGATACGGCACGAAGGCAATTGATGCATCGTTTACGTACGAAGCTACCCGAACTCTCGTTTGAAGTCGTCAAATACAGCGGATACAAACTCAACGATTAACGCCAGCGAATCGTATAACGGCTCCCGTGCGCATGATCGTAGTGCAACGTTCCTTTGAGTTCGTCTTTGACCAACCTTTTGACCAAGGAGAGCCCAAACGACTCTTTCGCTTCATCCCACTCAAACCCTTTACCGCTATCGTAAATTTCCAAACAGTACGTCTTTTGTGCATAGGTGAGTTGGAGAATGATTTCCCCCTCATGAGCGTCAAAAGCGTATTTGAGCGCATTGGTCACCAACTCGTTGATAACCAGTCCGCAATAAATCGCATGATCGATCGTGAGCGCAACCTCATCCGCCTCAATCACGACGGTAATATTGCTTTGAGGATACCCTCGTTTGATCTCTTGAATCAGATCGTTGATATACACCGAAGCGGTCAGTTCCGAGATATTTTGATGGGCATGTAAAATCTCGTGAATCTTACCGATGGAACGCACGTTACTCTCTGCTTCAACGAGCCTTGATTTACCGATAGCATCTAAGCTCGGACGCAACTTGAGCCGATACAACGAAACGATAAACTGAAGGTTATTTTTAACACGATGGTGCAACTCCCGTATCAAAATGCGCTCACGATCTAACGCCGTGGCAAGAGCCTTGGTACGATTGAGCCGTTTGGAGAGAATGATGGAAAAGACAAGCCCTTCAAAAACCATACTTAACTCGTAAAAATACAAATACTCACCGTTGTGAGGAATGTAAAGCCCCATATTGTAGAGTAAAAAGAGAAATAATCCTATAACATTCACACCCCAACTCACTAAAAAATAGGTGCTATTTTCCTCTTTTTTATAGACGAGATAAATCGCAACCGCAAAGATATAGAGCAAAATAAGACACATATAATAGATAATCCAGTCAAATATGACATCGCTTCCAAAAATATAGATCAGTGCAAAACATCCACATCCTAGCACTAACCCTTTGAAACTTCGATGGATCTTAGGGAAGCGTTCAAGGCGCATAAAATCTCGCACAAAAAATAAGGCTGAAAGAGTCACCACAATGGTATAGAGTGGTCCTAAATACGTATCAATATAAGACCATTCGATTATCTTTACATATGACATAAAAGGTTTTACGATAAAAAAAATCATCGCCGTATATGAAAGGTCATTGTACGTTGTGATACTTAAATAAAGTACATACAAAAGATAAACACGCTCTTTGGTAAAAAGGTAGATAAAAGCATTGTAAACAATAAGCGTACCCATAATGGAAAATAAAATGGTTAAAACCAAGTGCCTATTTAAAGTCTTCTGCCATAAAACAGCTTCACTCTCCGCATGAAGATGAAAGTAAACCGCACAACTGTTACTAAGCACTTTCAGGTAAAAGCTTCGTTCTTCTAAAGGGTTGAGTTGGATCGGGAAGTAATAATCATAAATATCACCAAGGTCTGTTCGGTACATCACACCGCTTTTAGTAACAGAGCCGTTGCTATCGTATAACACGACGCTATCGAGCATGGAGTTGTTTACATGTAAAAAACGTTTGATTGTTTCTGAGCTTTCATTTTTGACACTAAAACGCACCCATACCGCCTCATTGGCGGTATAGCCTTGTGACATAAAGTTGGAGTTATAAGGTGTAAAAGAGGCATGAGAGGGGATATCTCCTACTTCAAACGATGCACCTTTTTCGATAAAAATCTCGGAGTGTTCGAGTAATGAGACGTTGTCGTTTTGACCTATCTCGATTGAAGCCGCCGATAAAGAGAGGGCAAATAAACACCACACAAGAAGTTTTTGCATCGTTTTTCCACGTTTTTTCCAAAAAGTATACCTTTCATACGATAAATTTGCACAATAATCGTACTTTTTTAAAAATATAACGGAGTGCGTAACGCTTCAATACTACAATAGTAAATCAAGATTTTATTACAGAGGGGCAAGATTTATGATGAGGATTTCGTATCGAAAGATAACGGTTTTAGTGAGTTTAGTAACGCTCAATCTTCTCGCACAAGAAGATCAAACTATAGTGGTTCGTTCGCAAGAGGCTTTACAAAACAATCAACCCAACATTGCTTACGAGTTGTTGACACCTGCATATGCAGACAAATCGCTTTCAAATCAAGGACTTTTTTTACTGGGAATGTCGGCAAAAGAAACGGGCAAACTAAAAGAGAGCGAAGCGTATTTTTCCGAATTACTCGAGCGTGAACCTAACGCTCTACGCGTTAAACTGGAGTTAGCAGAAGTCTATTACTTGGAAAAAGACCAAGCAAAAGCGAAAAATTTACTCCAAGAAGTCAAATCGGCAAATCCTCCGGCAAAAGTTGGCGAAAATATCGATCGTTTCTTAGCCTCTATCGACGCTTCGTCTCCTAAAAAATGGAATGCTTACGTCGGCGCAGGCTACATGTACGATACCAATGCTAATCAAGGACCGAGCATCGACTCGGTTTTGATGTACGACCTTCCGTTTACTCTCGATCAAAATGCCAAAAATACGAGAGATTGGGCGTTAACGCTTAAAGCGGGGGCGGATTATAGTTATGACATGTCAGATGAATGGTCATGGCAAAACAGCATCGGCGTCAGCACGATCGACTATCGCAAAGTCAATACCTACGACTCAACCAATCTATCCCTTTCGACGGGGTTTGGGTATAAGCAAGGCGATTGGACGTTTGCCCTTCCTTATGTCGTCAACCGAATTAAGATCGGTCACGATAAAGACTACTACTCTTTTAGCCACGGTATCGTACCGCAAGCAAGTTATGCGCTCTCTCAAGAACTTTTACTCATCTCAAGCCTTGCGCTTCAAAAAAAACACTACTACGATAACAGCGATCGAGACGGAAACGCTATCACATTTTCGCCGTCTTTGCGCTATTTAGTAGATAATCATTCGTATGTTACGTTCGGAGGCTATCTCGGACATGAAAATTCGGGCGTCCAAACCTTTGAAAACAACTCCAAAGGCGTCAACGTCGGCTATTTTAATGCCCTCAATGCTGAGTGGAGCATTTACGTCTCTCCAAGTTATAGTAAAACCGATTATGACGGTATCGAAGCGGCATACGCTACGGGACGCGTCGATAAACGTTTTGACGCAACCGCCAACCTCAACTACCAAATCCAAGAATGGGCGGCAAACGTGACCCTCTCGTACACCTACACCAAAAACAGTTCCACCATCGACATGTACGACTATAACCGTCAACAAACGATGCTAACGTTGACTAAAAATTTTTAACATAAAAGATTAGGGGCAAACAATGAAAAATACAATGAAAAAAATAACGGTTTCGGTAGCGGCGTGTATGGTGTTGAGCAATGTTATGTATGCAGCAGACCAAAAACCAATATCTGATAGCACAATGAAAGCAGCTACTGACCCTTATAAATTAAAGGATTCTCAAAAAGCAGTGCTTGATTTTTTAAGAAAACCGGGGGCGAAAGCTGCAGGAGTACAAGATGCTACAACTAAATCCGCACTAAAAGACTATCCAACACTTGAAGCATTTAATCAAGAAGATTTTATTATCCCTTACATCAGAGGTGCCGATGCAAATGTTGGAGACAAAAACTTGAATGGACAATGTGTTTCTTTTGTAAAAAACTCAAGAAACATTTCAAAGGATGACAATTTAAATGGTACATGGAATAATGCAAAAGGTGGTCTTAACTATGCTGGAACTGAGGGCTATCATGTTGATAAAACACCACGAATTGGTGCAGCATTTGTTAGAACGGATGGTATATATAATAATGAATACGGACATACTGGGATTGTTACAAATGTTGAAATTATTACAAATAGAGATGGAAATAAAGTATATTCCATTACATATACTGATTCAAATAGAGATTGGCGTAAGACCATAGCAAATGGCACGATGGAAATTCCTTATCCTGACGGAATGTCACAAATGGGTTTTATTCATGAAAAACAAAATGAATATGAGTTAAAAACAGGTAAACTAAAATCTATTCTGCATCTTTTATACGATAAAAAGTTACTTGCCAGTGAAGAAGAAAATGGAGCACCTATAAAATTTGATAAGTATACAACTCCTGAGTTCTTATCTAAATTTTTACTTTTTACAAATGAACAAATGGCAAGCTTTTTAGATTTGGTCGAATTATATAAAACCGAACTTGGAAGAGCAATCAGACCGAATGCCTGGGAAGATAAAATCAATGAGCTTTTGCTTGGAAAAAATAAGGATTATTTTCTTTCACAATTAAAATTGACAAACGAGTGGAAAAATATACATTCAGGACCGGATTATAAGACGATTAAAGAGGAAGAAACGGAGTGGATGAATAAATTCAAAGAGGAACGAGAAACACCGAAAAATGATACTTCTTTTATAAAATACAGAGAAGATCAAGCCTTACAAAATGCGCTCAATACAAAGGCTGTCGATACCACTAAAACCATCGAAGCTACCCGAAAACTTGAAATAGACCGCCAACTTTCACAAAATGCAGTGGACATTTTTTTCCTTGCGGATAACACGGGAAGTATGGGAGGTGTTGTTGATGCGGTCAAATCAAATGTGAATGCCATTTTAACTGCTATCGAAGGGGCTAACTATTTTAAAAGTGTTAATTTTCAATACGGCGTAGGGCATTATGCTGATGATCCTGTAAAATTGTCTGGTTCTCCTGGAACTTATGAACTTTTACAAAAAGTAACTAATGACAAACAATTAGTTGCAGATGCAATAAATAAATGGGATTCTAATTATGGATATGGTGCGGAATCGTCTTTTTATGCAATTCAGCAGGTGTTGACCAATGGTGCAGGAACGCCTCGATACAGTTCTGTGGCAACCAATCAAGACAGTGGCTTTAGAACGGGTGTCAAAAAGGTAATAGTCATTTTCGGTGATGAGCCTTCTTACCAAAATGCTATTAATGAAAAAGAGCTTCGAGATTTATTGAAACAAAACAATGCGACATTAGTGTTTATTGACAGTGGGTATGGTTCACATTCATTAAACAATAGCGGTACTTCAACTTATGTTGTCAATGCAACTGACAATGAACAAATGGATGGGGCTGCACAAGAGTTAGCGGATTATACCAATGGTTCATATTTTCAACTAATTGACACATCTAAAGTTCAAGATGCTGTACTGCTGGCAATTTATGACTCAATTGCTGACAATAAATGGACAGGTGGAATGATTTCCAAAATTGACGGCAATGACATTTGGCGTGTCCGAACACCGAGTAGTGTCATTGCAAGTACAAAAGATGGTGGAGATACTCTGACATTTACACTTCGTTATCCAAATCAAACTGCAAGTAATTTTACAATGAATACGACGATAGCCACACAGGTGATAGGAACAGGATATTATCAAGGAACTATTACCGATGCAACCAATATTTTTGGACAAGACATGAGTAGCAGTTCAATCTTCCATAGCAATGTCGACTTGGATTTTTTCCGATTTATTTTGAAAAATGATTATAGTGTGGTGGAAGGATATTATGGCGAGCGTTTGAGCGCAGCGTCTAAAATTCCTACCACAGGAGTATCGACATATGATCTTCGTGAGCGTGTGGTATCGCCGTATACGCAGACTTCGTACGCTTCCGATACGATGAAGTTATTTGTCAACTGGGCGACGGGTAAAGTCTATGCGTTTGATACGAACGCCTTGATGGATAGTGCCGAAGGAACGGCGATTTTCGTAGGCGAGATCGATCGAGCCGCTTTGGAAATTTCAGGAAAATATGCGTTTAAAACACGCCGCCTAAGTGCTTCTGAAAGTAGTAATCTGCCAAGAGCTATTAAAGATGCTATGCGTGACACGACGACGATTCAGCTTTACGGAAACGCTTATCCTAACGGTATGGGCGGAACGTTCGGAGCGACGTATTACAGTGAAAACGGCACGCCGTCTTTAAGTTCGATGATGATGAGCGGGTATGTCAATACGAAAAACGTCGCAAAATCTTATACGCCGAGCGATAACGAAGTCTGGTCGGGTCATGCGGTAGGTTTCGTAGCCAATCGTTCGACCGGTGCAGTTGCGATCGACTCTAGTACGACGACAGACGATGTTCAAATGACGTTGAAACCCTCAACGGGAGAGGTCAAAGCGTCCATTACGGTCACGGACGGATCGACCAATCGAACGCTTACGACGGATTATACCGATACGAACGTCTATGTCAACCAAAATGCATTCGCGACGATGAAAGATGCGGGAAATATTCCGACGTATGCGGCAACGACGATGAGCGAGAACGATAGCTATAACTATCTTTCATGGGGAACGTGGAGCACGGAACTCTCAGCTTCCAACAAGACAGTCGTAGACGGTTCGAGTTGGATTGCGGGTAAATTAACTCCGACCGCTTCCATGCCATCAAGCGGAACGGCAACGTATAACGGCACGGTACAAGGTATGAGCTACGAAAGCGGTTCGCTAAAAGCATTGAACGGTTCCCATACGATGAACGCAAATTTCGGAAGCGGTACGATTACGGGTACGATGAACGTCAATTATGCATCAAGCGGCGCATCTTATGCAACGACCAATTTAAATGCCGTTTCTATCGGCGGCAACGGCTTTGCAGGCGGACTGAACGGTACGGATAATACCGGTTCGATCAAAGGAAGCTTCTACGGTCCTGCGGCTAACGAGGTCGGCGGTACGTGGGCACTTTCAAAAACGGGTTCATCTGCCGCGGGTATTTTTGCCGGGAAGAAATAGCCCTAAGCCTTCTTTATCTATCTTTACATGTAAAGATCTTTCTTTGCGGAAGGGAGAGAATTCCTTCCGCACTTTTTTAAGCTCCTCATCCGGCTACACTTGGCTGTAATTATTCTTTAAAATAATATTATTTTACCGCTACTATATGCTATAATACATCAAATTAATTTCTTTTTCCGCTACTATTAAGGAGTATTTATGGCGTATCAGTTGCTCAATGATGAAGAGATCGTGAAAGATTTAGGGCAAAAGATAGAGTACCTAAGACGCCTGAAAGGCTTGCAGTCTAAAGAGTTGTGCGAAAAAGGCGGGGCGGGATACACGGCATATCGCAATTTAGTCAACGGTAAAAACGGCGTCTCTTTGAAAACCTTTGTGGCACTGTTACGAGGCTTAGGTGAGCTCGATACCCTTGAAAAACTTTTCACGGTGAAAAATGAGTATAGCCCAACGGGTAAGATAGAGGAACCCAAAAAGCGCATTTTTAAGAAAAAACATATTTCTACTCCAATCTGGGGAGATGAACAATGAAACAAGGGCAAGTCGTAGAGGTCAAACTCTGGGGCACCACCGTAGGATTTTTAGGTTACGCCCCACATCAAACTCAATTTGCAACATTTGAATATGACAAAACCTTTGCGCAAACCTCTATCCAACTCTCACCTATCGTTATGGCACATCCTCCTCTTTTACACACATTTGATGCCATCAGCCAACGAAGTTTTCACGGACTTCCCGGTATCTTTGCGGACTCTTTACCCGATAAATTTGGCAATCAACTCATCGACCAATTTATGGCAGACAAAAACATCCCCCAAAGCGAAGTCACCGCACTTGATAGACTTTTATACGTAGGCAATCGAGGCATGGGTGCTTTGGAGTATCATCCTGTAGCGGAGCAAAAAGAGATGGCAGGCATTGCCCTTGATGTGCATATGCTCAGTGAACTTTCAACACTTTTATTGACTCAAAAAGAGAGTTTCTCACAAAAGCTTCACAGTGCCCAAAGCAGGCAAGATGCGCTTAACATCATCCGTGTAGGCTCAAGCGCAGGCGGTGCGAGAGCTAAAGCTTTGGTTGCTATCGACGAAAAAGGTACCCTTTACGACGGTACGATCGACCAAGGCGAGAAGTGCTCATACTACCTGCTCAAATTTGACAGTGCCGAAAATCAAGACAAAGATGCCAAAGACCCCAAAGGTATGACAAAAGTGGAGTATATTTACAGTCTGATTGCAAGAGAGTGCGGCATCAAGATGCCTACTACGACTTACATCGAGGAGCATGGCGATTTTCACTTTTTGATTGAACGCTTTGATCGGGAAGCGGTGATGCAAAACGGTCAAAAAATAATGCGAAAAAAACATTATGCTTCATGGGCAGGGCTTGGTCATGCCGATAGAGATGTAACGGGTGCGTATTCTTACGAACAGCTTATCTTAATCGCACGATCGCTTGGTGTCGGCGAGCATCAGATCAAAGAGCTGTTTCGTAGAGCTATTTTTAATCTTGTCGGTCGCAACCACGATGATCACACCAAAAATTTTGGGTTTATGATGGATAGGCAAGGAAACTGGTCTTTATCTCCTGCCTTTGATATGACCTATGCGTATGATCCTAGCGGTCAATGGACGAGGGTTCACCAGATTCGATTCAACGGCAAACAAGATGATTTTACCCTAGAGGACATGGTAGCTTTTGGAAGGAAATGCAATCTTTCCGAAAAAGAGGTCAAAGCGGTTGTCGAAAAAACCGTCGATGCATTTTCGCATTTTGAAACGCTGGCAAAAGAGTTTGAGGTTCCCATATCGCTTCAAACGACGATCCGTAACAATTTAAGATTGAGCGTGGCGTAAAATTTTTTCGGCGACGCCTGTCGCGTAAACAAACGGGGCGGTATCCAATAAAAATTCGAAAATGAATCTGAGAGATGTGTTTTTTGATGAATTGTCGTCCCGTAGTACCGTCTCAAACCAAAGCCTAAAAATGGTAAAATCATAACGAAAACAAGAGACGAAGGGAAGTAATGCAACGACTTAAAGAGGTAGTGTATACCTTTAACGCGCTTTGTTTAGGAGCTATTTTTTTTAGCTTCATTGCGCTCCATTTTGAGTTGATTCCTGCTTACATGTACTATTTTTTATGGCAAAGTACTTTTGTTTTTTTAGGGCTGGCAGTGGCGTTAAGCGTCTATTTCAATAAGAGCAAACTTTTTACCTTACTTCTTTTTCCGCTTTTTTTCAACCTGATTTTGGCATTTCCCAATACGTTTTTTACCAAGCTCAGCGGAACGGCGTTTTGGCATATCGTTCCTTTGAGTTGCGCTATCGGCTATTTGTTGTTGTATGCCCTTCAGGAGAGAGGTCTTTTTAGCGCGTTTGGGGCATTACGCAGTACGATTGCCGTTGCAATTTTGGGAGCGAGTTATGCCGCATTGTTGCATTTTTCTCCCGCACTACAGACGGCTCTCAATACGACGCTTTTCCCCTCCTTTTTGCATCAACTGACCCAAACCAACGATTTTACGCTCATTATCGTCGTTATTGCGCTGACGTTTATTTTTCTTGTTTCCCTGCTCTTTAGCGCTTACTCTCAAAAAGCTCCTTTTTGGATGCTTGCTTCATTGTGTGTATCGTTTCTTTTTAGACAAGAAGCGCACGGATTTATCCTCTACTCCTTGCTCGCTTCGCTCATTGCCATTAGCGCACTGGTCAGAGACGCTTATACGATGGCATACGTCGATACACTAACGGGCATTCCGGGGCGCAGAGCCCTTGAAGAGCGTTTTTTGCATATAGGTTCTCATTACCTACTGGCAATGGTCGATATCGATTTTTTCAAAAAGTTTAACGATACCTTTGGACACGACATCGGCGACGAAGTTCTCAAAATGGTCGCCAAAGAGCTTTCCCACGTTAAAAACGGCGGTAAGGCGTATCGTTACGGCGGAGAAGAGTTTACGATCGTTTTTAGCGGTAAAAAGAAAGAGGATTGCCTCATGGCACTCGAAGAGGTACGAGAGCGTATTTTTAGACGCGGATTCGTCATTCGCGACCAAAACCGTCCCGAACAAGCACCCAAAAAAACGTCGACTCCGACCAAAACCAAAAAAGAACGCCTCTCCGTCAGTATCGGCGCGGCACCATCTATTAAAGGTAAAACGCCTCACGAAGTTATCAAACTTGCGGACGATGCACTCTATAAAGCCAAAGAAAGCGGAAGAAATTGTTTGATTTGTGCCTAAAGCGAACGGGGATTTTCCGCTCGCTTTAGAACGTGTTAGTGAAGGTCGCTGTTGAGTTTGATCTCACGTTTGGAGCGTGCGGCTTGAATCATGCCGTTCACGCTGTTTTGACGGAAATGAATCCCGTTGAGTCCTGCAAGGTCTAAGCCTTTAAAGAAAACCATCTCTTCTTTGTCGGCTTTTTTCAACTGTTTCGCTTTGGGATTGGCTTCGATGATTTTGACGAGTTCTTTCGCGCTAACGCCGACTTTCGTGCCTTCCAAAATCGCAATGCCCGCATCGACGATGCATGCGTCGCCCAAAGGAATGCCCGTGACCGAGTTCGCTCCGAGTAAGGTATTTTCACCGATACTGACGGGATTGCCGTTGGTACCGCTTAGAACGCCTAAGATACTCGCGCCTCCGCCGACGTCGCTTCCTTTACCGACGACGACCGAAGAGCTAATGCGCCCCTCGACCATCACCGCACCCGTCGTTCCGGCATTGAAATTGACGTAACTCGCTCCGGGCATAATGGTTGTTCCCGGATGCAAATGTGCCCCCATACGAACTTTACTGGCATCCAAAACGCGCGTATTGTCCGCAGGAATGACATGGGAAAGGTAACGCGGAAATTTATCGACCGATTCGATCATCGGATAATTGCCGTAAAGCTTCATCTCAACTTCGTGCATACGAAGCCATTCCAACTCGATAGGCTGTCCGAACGACCATGCGACGTTTTCGAGTACGCCGAACGCTCCGGTGAGATTCAACGAACGTAAAGCGGCTTTGCCCGTCGAAAGAGCATAAAGTTTGAGGTAAACCGATTCGGGACTGAGCGGTTTATCGTCTTCAAAAATAAAGACGATACGATACTCTTTTTTCAATTTTTCGGTTTGCGAAATCCAATCGAGCGTCTTAATCACTTGTACGTTTTTATGCGCATCGCCGAATGCTTTATTGAGATAAGGCGTAAACGCGTTCATCGCATTTTTAACAAATTTTTTCTTCACGTCGCACACGTATTCGCTTCCGCTAAAATCAATTTCAATGCCGCTTTCTTGGAGCGCTCCGATCAAAATAGCCGCCGAACCGAAATTCTCGTTCCAGTTCACGACGGGAAACGTGGCTTGCAAGATTTTATGCGGATTGAGTTGTCCTCGATCGACCCTTGCGATACCGAAAGCAATCGGTTTTTTGTACCCTTCTTGCGCCTCGATTTCACCGACTAACGCTTTAAAATCGGCCTCGTCGACCGTCATACGTAATGCCATATATCTTTATCCTTTCTTAATGTTGGGAACAAGCACTCGGACTTCCGTTGATGCCCATCGTCGGTTGAATCGCTTCGTTATTTGCACCGCCCTCTTCATTGACTTTCTCGATACATGCCCAGAGTTTTCGAGCAGATTCTTGATAACGTTTTGCCGTTTCGCTCTCCGGATGGAAGAAACTGACCGGTTTGCCCGCATCGCCGCCTTCGCGAACGGCCGGCTCGATAGGAATTTCTCCGATCACGATCGTCTCAAATTTTTCCGCCAAAGGCTTGGTCGTACCTTTACCGAAAATATCGTACTCTTTATTCGTCTCGGGACAGATAAAACCGCTCATATTTTCCATAATACCCGCAATCGGAATGTGCAATTTTTGAAACATGTCAAGGCTTCTTTCCGTATCGTCGAGTGCAACTTGTTGCGGCGTCGTAACGCAAATGCCCGCCGTAACCGGAACGCTTTGAGCTAAGGTAAGTTGCGCATCGCCCGTTCCCGGAGGCATATCGATAAATAAAATATCCAAATCGCTCCACAAAATATCGCGCAAGAGCTGCTCAATCGCTTTCATAATCATCGCTCCGCGCCAAATGAGCGACTGACCGCTTTCCATGAGAGAACCCATACTCATCATCTCAACGCCGTAGGCAACGATAGGTTTGACTTTTTGCCCGACGATTTCGGGGTGTTGATCGACCGCGCCCATCATACGAGGTACGTTCGGACCGTAAATATCGGCATCCAAAAGCCCGACTTTTTTACCTTGGCTTGCCATGGCTATCGCTAAGTTAACGGTCGTCGTCGTTTTACCCACGCCGCCTTTTCCCGAACTGACCATCACGAAATTTTTAATGTGCGGAGCCATATTTTTGCCCGATTGAGAGTTGCTTTTTTCAACCGGAGGCTTGGGTTGCTTAACGACGACATCGATACGTGCCGCACCGAGCGCATGAATTTCTTTTTCAATATTCGCTTTTAATTCGTCGCCGACCTCTTTGCTAGAAGAGACGATATCGACTTCAACATAAACATTATTCTCTGAAACTTCGACGTTTTTGACAAAACCGAATGTCACGATATCCTTTTCAAAACCGGGATATTTTACGCCACCTAATGCCTTTAATACCACATCTTTATTCAACATTTTTCAACCTTTAAGGTAAGTGATGGTGGAATTTAACACAAAAAAGATAAAAAAAAGCTTTCAAAATGTATAATATCGTAACACTTCAGAAAAAAGGACAAAGTTTGCCCGATTTAACGCTTATAATGTTGGGAGCGGGAAGTTCCTCACGTTTTAATCAGCGTGTTAAGAAGCAGTGGTTACGCATAGGCGATCTGCCTTTATGGCTTTTTGCCGCACAAAACCTTCAAAAACATCTCCCTTTTGCCCGCACGATCGTCACAACGAGCCCCGATGAGCGTTTTTATGCCGAAAAATTCAACGACGCTATCCGTTTCGTCGAGGGCGGAGAGACAAGGCAAGCCTCTTTGAAAAACGCACTCGAACACGTCGATACGCCTTATGTCTTGGTCAGCGATATCGCACGTGCGTGCATCGACAAAGAACTTTTGTCGCGCCTTTTGGACGCGAAAGAGCGTGCCGATATCGTCGTACCGTACCTCAATGTCGTCGATACGGTCGTTTACGAACAAGATACCATCGAGCGCGAAGGGGTCAAATTGATTCAAACGCCGCAACTCTCCAAAACGGAGGTTTTGCGAAAAGCGTTGGAAACGCCGATTGCGTATACCGACGATAGCAGTGCGATCAAGGCGATCGGAGGAAGCGTCGCTTACGTTTTAGGCAATGCGGACGCCAAGAAGCTTACATGTAAAGAAGATTTAGCCTCTTTACCGTGCTTGAACGCGCCCTCTTCCAATCACTTTATCGGGTACGGATTCGACGTCCATGCGTACGAAGAAGGAAAAGTAATGATGCTCGGCGGCGTTGAAGTTCACCCCGACGTCGGCTTTAAAGCGCATTCCGACGGCGACGTTGCGATTCACGCTTTAATCGACGCGCTTCTGGGTGCGGCAGGAGCCGGCGATATCGGTGAACTCTTCCCCGATAACGACCAACGCTACAAAAATATCGACTCGAAAATACTTTTACGCGAAGTGTGCTCGTTTTTAGCCAAAGTCGGTTTTGAGATCGTGCACTGCGATCTTACGGTGATGGCGGAATTTCCAAGGCTGAGCGGTTTTAAAGATCGCATACGCTTTTGCCTTGCTAGCATTTTAGATATAACGCCCGTTCACGTCAACGTCAAAGCGACGACGACCGAGAAACTGGGATTTGTGGGTAGAAAAGAAGGTGTTGCGGTCAGTGCAACGGCTACGTTAAAATACTATGATTGGAAGAATAGATGAAGATTTTAATCGTTGAAAATGAGATTTACCTCGCTCAAAGTATCGCCTCTAAGTTAATGGAAATCGGACATATCTGTGAAATCGCTACCAGCATTAAAGATGCGCTTAAAGATGAAAAATACGACGCTATTTTACTCTCTACCAATATCTCGGGACAAAATTTTTACCCCGTCATCGAAAAACACCGTGCGTCCATTATTATTTTGATGATCTCCTATATCAGCAACGACACCGTTACGAATCCGATTAAAGCGGGGGCGTGCGACTATATCCAAAAACCTTTTATGATCGAAGAGTTGATTCGTAAACTCCAACACCTCAACTTGTTCAAAAGCCTCAAAAAAGAGAACGAAACGTATAAAGAATACGTTAAAAATCTCTTTAGTAGCGCGCACTTAGAGCCTTTGGATAAAAAAACGAAATTTCCGATTTTGATTAAAACGAACTTTCAAAAACATGCCGACGCCCTTGTCTTTAACTATGCCAATTCCCAAAACGAGACGTTTAGTTTCATTTCGCTCATGCACCCGAACGCCTTTGAAAAGATCACCCGTGCCGATAGTGAGGAGTTACTCTACATCGTCGATCTTCAAAACCTCAAAAAAAGCGAAAAACTCAAAATCTACGCTATGATCGAAGGCAAACGTGCTATTATATGTAGCACCGACCCGAACGAAGAGAGCGACTTGAATACGATCGAAATCACCAGCGACAGCAAAATTTTAGATCAAGGCGATATTTTATGTATCGACGATTACGTCAAATACGTGATTTGTAATTTTCAACATAAATTTCCCGATACTGAGCTCTCGAAAAAATTAGGTATATCACGTAAAAGTTTATGGGAAAAAAGGAAGAAGTATGGAATCAACAAGAAAAAATAATCGGCAACTCTTTTTAGACAAGGAGTTTATCGCCACCCTAGCCCTCGCCAAAGAAGGCATCTTGCATCCCGTAGACAAGCTCATGAACAAAGCCGAATACGAAGAGGTCGCACAAAGCGGCTATTATAAAGGAAAACCCTTCCCGTTCCCGTTTATTATCGCACCCGCCGGAGAAAAAAACCGAGAAATCTTGACGACCGCATACCAAGGCGAACCGCTTGATTTTATCGTCGACGGCAAAATCAAAGGTACGATTATCGTCGACGAAGTCTTCGAAGTCGACAAGAAAAAACGAATCGAGCAAATTTTCGGAACGTACGACGTCTCCAATCCCGAAACGCTCACGTTTCTCAAACGTCTCGGCGACGTTGCCGTCTGCGGAGAATACGAACTCGTTTTCGACGATATTAAAAACGTTAAAGCCAAAATCGCCGACGCCAAAGAGCAACTCGGTGCCAAAAACGTCTCGGCGATGATGATCAACGCTAAGCCCTTTCACAGAGCGCATGAACGCGTGATGCGTATTACCTTGGAAAAATGCGATATGCTCGTTATTTTTCTACTCAAACCTTACAAACAAGATATCCTTTCCTACGACTTACGCTTTAAAGCGTTGCAGTATTTTGTCGACAACTATTTGCCGAAAAATCGCGTCGTGATCGTTCCGTTTGAAAACACTTACCTTTTTTCAAGCTATAAAAATGCCGTTTTAGATGCCATTTGCGCTTCCAATTTCGGATGTAACAAACTGATTTTGGGACAAAATCATAGCGGTATCGGCGCATATTACGATAAAAACGAAATGCGGTCTATTTTGAATCACTATAAAGATTTAGAGATCGACGTGGAGATTATTACCGAATTTGTCTACTGTAACGAATGCAAAACGCTTGTGAGTACCAACACCTGCCCGCACGGAGCGCATCATCACATCAAGTACCATGCCGAGTCGCTTCTCGAGATTTTAAAAGCGGGTATGTTACCTCCTGCGATCTTTATGCGCAAAGATATTTCGGCTCTTATTTTAAGCGAACTTTTTAAAAAACGTTTCGAAAATATCGGTAAAATTTACGATGCGATTTTCCCGAACAGCGGATTATTGGAAAACCATGACGAACGCGAATTTTACCTTGAGCTGATGCGCTTACATCAAACCACTTCACTGACTTAGGATTTTCATGCCCAATAGTTTTTTAACGTTTTTTTACACCGGACTTTTCCCGAAAGCTCCCGGCACGGCGGGAAGTTTGCTCGCCGTTTTGGCGGGTGCAGGTATCGTACATTACGTATCCATGGAAACGCTCGTATTGTTAACGATTTTAGTGACGATGATCGCCTTTAAACAAATAAACGCATATGAAGCGCAAAGCGGCAATCACGACGATTCGCGTATCGTGATCGACGAAGTCGTCGGCGTATGGATCGCGTTGATTTTGAGTTCGCAAACCCTCTTGCAAATCGTTCTGAGTTTTCTTTTTTTTAGGCTTTACGATATTTGGAAACCCTCGTTAATCGGACGTATCGATCGCAATGTCCAAGGTGCCCTCGGTGTCATGGGAGACGACATGTTAGCGGGTGTGCTGGCGGGTATTAGCAGTGCCGCACTTTACCAACTTGTAACGCCTTTAATCTAAAAAATTACTTTTTCCCCGTAGCAGAGCCGTAAGGAAGGTACGATTATACTATAGACGTCATTACTTCACGTGAAAGGATCGTCTATGAGGCATATCGTACTTTTTTTAAGTGCTACGGCACTTTTCTTCTCGTTTGCACAGGCAAAAGAATTCGTCATCGACAATACGCACTCCAATATCGGATTTAGCATCAAACATATGATGATATCCAACGTTAAAGGTTCGTTTGGGAATTACTCCGCCGATATCGACTACGACGTTGATAAGAAGGTTTTTACCAAACTTAACGCCAAAATCAATGCCTCTTCGATCGATACGGGCATTACCAAACGCGACGACCATTTAAGAAGTGCGGATTTTTTCAACGTCGATCAGTTTAAAACGATCGATTTTACGATGAGCAGTTATAAAGACGGAAAAGTTTACGGCAAGCTTTCGATGCACGGCGTGACGAAAGACGTCGCTTTAAATGCAACCGTGCACGGAGTCGTTAAAGACTTTCAAGGGCATCAACGCATCGGATTTAGCTTGGAAGGGCAAATCAACCGCAAAGATTTCGGATTGAATTGGAATAAACTCTTAGAAGGCGGCGGCTTAACCGTCGATGAGATCGTCAAAATTGCTATAGAAGTCGAAGCAATCGAGTTATAAAAGTTTAAATCCTTCGACTTCAAAGACTCCGGCGAAGCTTACAAAAGCCTCTTTTTGAGCTTCGCTAAGCGTCATCTTCCAATAAGCCCCTTGCGTATCGAAGGTTCGTTGAAATAAAAGTGCTTGCGTGTTGCAATAGTGTTCAAAACGCGCTAAAAGTGCAAAAGGCGTAAAATATTCCACTTCGGTTTGAAATTCAAACGTAGCGAGCGACGAAGCCGCGATCGCTTCTTTGGCGGCGTTACCGTATGCACGCACCAAACCGCCCGTTCCCAGTTTGATTCCCCCGAAATAACGAACGATCAAAATGCCCGCATTGACGATTTCAAAACCTCGCATCACGCTTAAAATCGGAGGTCCGGATGTTCCTTTAGGTTCACCGTCGTCACTGTTGTTTTCAACGATTTGGCGGTATTCGTTAAAAACCCTTTTTGCCCAAACGATGTGTGCCGCTTTGGGATGTTCGTTTTTTAAACTTACATGTAAAGACTCAAAAGCGTCTATCGGGCATAAAAAAGCGATAAAAGTCGATTTTTTTTCTTCCGTCGAAGCGTGATAAACGGCTCGCACCGTCTGCATCAGCACTTCTCAATGACAACGCGAATATCTGCCGGCTTAGCATGATAAGGTGAGGAAGTCACGATACAATCGGCTCCCGCTTTAGCATACTCGCCGATATTTTTTTCGTTCACGCCGCCCGTCGCGGAAAAAAAGACGGAAGGAACTTCCCGACGTACCGATGCGACGCATGCACTAAACTCTTCGGGCGTCATTTTTTCACACTGCAAAATATCCGCACCCAAATGTGCAAAATAGAGTGCCTCTTTAGCATTTTCAACTTCTACGACGATTTTCTTTTCTAAAAATTGCTGTTTCATTTTACGAAATTGTGCTTCAAACGATGCTTCGTCGTCAAAAAAAACACGGTGCTGTTTAAAAACCAAAATAGAGTCGTACAATCCCAAGCGATGATGCGCTCCGCCGCCGGCGTATACGGCTTGAAGTGCTAATTCTTTGGTTCGGGGAAAAATTTTACGCGTGGTTAAAAGTTCGATATGCGGATTGTAAAGGCGTGCTTGCGTAAGCATTTCGGACGTTTTCGTCGCAATCCCGCATAAGTATTCCAAAATATTTTGGCACACTTTCCAAACCTGATGTACCTGCATCGCGCTGCCGTAGGCTTCTAAGATCACCGTATCCGCTTCCAAGAAATCGCCGCTTTTACAAAACCGTTGGGTGTTAAGATGCATCTCTTTACACATCGTTTCGACGATTTCCGCACCGCATAAAACAAGCGGTCGTTTCGGTGCAAAAGTAATTTTTGCATCCAAATGTCCGATACCCAGACCTACGGTCGTTACATCCATCAAGCCGATATCTTCTCGAATCATATCCATCATAACGTATAACCTTCGTCTATTAAAATCATTTCTTTATTCTAACGTAAGTTTGTATTGCTTATCTTTAAGAGAGTGCCTTTTTCATCCTATTTTTAAAGCACTTGATCGCGGCGTTCTAAAAAATGCAATGCCGCAAATACGGCTAAGGAGACGACGATTAAAATTGAGCACAAGCTCAATGCAAGCGGGTAATCTCCGTCAAAAACGGCATTGTAGATCGCAAGAGAGATCGTATCGGTTTTACCGACGATATTCCCTCCTAACATCAGCGTAATGCCGACTTCGCCTAGCGCGCGTGCAAGGGCTATCAAAAGTGCGGCGACGAGACTCTTACGAATGGAGGGCAAGACGATAAAACATAAGGTATAAAGCGGTGATTTCCCGCTCATATATGCGGCTTCTTTAATCGCTTTGGGGAAAAGCTCTATCGCCGATTGAAGTGGTTTGACCATTAAAGGAAGTGCGGCAACGAAACCCGCTAACACCAGCCCTTTAAAATCAAAAATAAAACGAATACCGATCTGGTTCAAATACGATCCAACCCAACCGTATTTTCCCAGTAAAAGCAAAAGCAAAAACCCGATAGCAATCGGCGGAAAAATCAACGGTAGCGTTACCAGCGTTTCGATAAACCATTTGTATTTAAGCTCTTCTTTGGAGAGCAAGTAGGCTAAAGGAATGCCCAAAACCACTAAAAGCACTCCGACAAATCCCAATGTTTTGAGGCTTAGCACCAAGGGGTGCCAAACCTGCGTGAACTCAAAGTCCATATTTTTCGAATACGGCTTTGGCTTCGGGCGTTTTCAAAAACGCTTTAAAATTACGACATGTCGCGTCGTTTTCGCATGCTTTTAAACTGCCTGCGACAATTTCGATTTTGCTGTAGTAGTGTTCCGGAATTTTCACGTAACCGCCGATTTTATCGAAGCTATCCAGTGCGGCGGTCAAATTCATAATACCCGCATCGACTTCATGCGAACCGACATAGGCACTCACTTGAGGAACGGTTGCGACGACGATCAGCTTGTCTTTGACGCTCTTTGTCAATTTAGCATTGTCTAAAAATTCGATCCCCGCATCGCCGTAAATCGCTTTTTTCGCTTCGGGTATTCCCACGCTTTTAATCGAGGCATCGGCGATGTCTTCGGCTTTTTCGAGTTTAACGCCTTTTGCGTACGCGATGACCGCCTTGCCTTCTCCGATCGTTTGATATTCGACGAACGTTAACTCTTTTTGCTTTTCTAAAAACTTTTTATCGGCAATCACGACGGCAATATCCATTTGCTTGGCTTGGGCAAAAATTTGCGCCATATTGCCGTAAATCGCTTCCACTTTCGGATATTTTGTTTCGTACAGTTTGATCACCTCTTGGACGGGTTTTTTATACCCGGCACCCGCGGCGATTTTTAGCGCATCGGCATACGCACAAACCGACAGTAATGCGCTTGCGAGCAACCCAACGTACCATGTTCTCATCTTAGCTCCTTATTTTTTATGTAAAATCGGTGCAAACGCTTTCGTACCGATATTAACGGTATCTCCCGCACGCAAATTTTGCGCTTCGCCCTCGTCCAATACGACTTCGACGATTTGCTGACCGATCGCAACGATCGCGACATAAATCACGTCGACTTTGACGATGTCTAAAAGTTCGCCTTCAAACGAAAATTTTTGACTGCCTTGCGTACGAAGTAACACGCTTTTGGCATCGCCGTCTTGAACGATTTTACCTTGAGAGAGAACGACGACGCGCGAACTGAGCTTATACATTTCACTCGGATCGTGACTGACCATGATCGTCGTCGTTTCAAACGCCTTGTGTAGACTTAGAATTTCATGCTGAAGCTTTGTTCGCATCGAAGGATCAAGCGCGGAAAGCGGTTCGTCCATCAATAAAAGCTTCGGTCGATTCATCATCGCGCGGCACAAGCTAACGCGCTGCTTTTGCCCGCCGGAGAGCGTTGCGGGCTTTCGATGCGCCAATTCGCCAAGTTCCGTCATCTCAAGAAGTTGTTCGGCAAGCACTTTATCTTTTTTGACAAACAGCAAGTTTTCCAGTACGCTCATATTCGGGAAAAGCGCATAGTCTTGAAACACAAAGCCGATTCCGCGTTTTTGCGGCACGCGGTAAACGTTTTGGTCGAGCCACACTTCTTGGTCGACGCTAATGCGACCTTTAGCTTTTTCCAAACCCGCCAAAATACGAAGCAACGTCGTCTTACCGCTACCGCTTTGACCCGATAAGGCGACAAAACTCTGTTTTTCAATCTGGAGATCGACGCAAAGATCCATCTTACCTAAAGAGCCTAAAAGCTCTTTTTCGATGCTGATTTCGATCACGATAGACCTCCTAAATGACTGTTTTGTTTACGGTTAAAAATATACACCAATAACAAAACGCAAAAACTAATCAACACCATAATGCCGCTGTAGATATGCGCACCTTGGTAATTCATAATTTCAACCATCTCGTAGATCGCGACCGATGCGGTTTTCGTCTGATTGGGGATACTTCCGCCCACCATCAACACGACGCCGAATTCGCCGACCGTATGTGCGAACGTAATGACGACGGCAGTCATCATAGAAGGTTTGATATTGGGAAGCGCCACGCGAAAGAGCGTAGAGAGTTTGCTTTTACCGGCGATATACGACGCTTCAAGCATATTTTTAGGAAGAGCTTCAAAGCCGCTTTGTAAGGGTTGCACCATAAACGGTAACGAATAGATGCAACTCGCAATAATAAGCCCCGTAAAGTTAAACACCATTTTAATGCCGAATACTTCTTTCATAAACGCACCTAAGGGCGAATTGTGCGAAAGTAAAATCAAAATGTAAAAGCCGATCACCGAAGGAGGTAACACGATCGGCAACGCCGTAATCGATTCAAAAACGGGTTTAAAGCGCGATCGGCTTTGGGAAAGATACCATGCGATAAAGGTACTGCAAAAAAGCAAAATCGCCGTCGTAATTCCGGCGAGCTTAAACGAGATCACAAACGGCGTTAGCGGCATCGTTGCTAGAATCTCAAACATCCGCGACCTCCGTAATAAAGAGTTCGCTCGCTTTCATTAACAAAACCACTTCATCGCCGACGCACAAATGCATACGCTTACACGATGCCATCGTAATGAAACTTTGCATCGAAAGCGAACCGACATGTAATTCGATGCTACACAAAAGCGATCCCTCTTCGATACGATGAATGCTTGCGTGAATTTGATTGGAGTAGCTCAACTCTCCCGAAAGATTTTTGGCGATAGCAACGTGAGAAGGCTTGACGCCTAAGATAACGTTTGAACCTACATGTACATTTTGGGGCAGTTCCAACCCCATCATTTTGAGGGAGTAATGTTCCCCCTCAAAATGAACGATATGAAGATTTTGCTCTTGTTCGATTCGACTCACATATGCCGGAAGCTTATTCATTCACTAAATATCCGTAGCTTTTGAAGATTTTTTTAGCAGGCGCGCTCAAGATAAAATCGTAAAATGCTTTGGCTTCCGCGTTATGTTCGGCTTGTTTCAACACGACGATACCTTGTGCGATCGGCGTATAGAGTTTCGCGTCAACCATCACCCACTCTTTGCCCTCTTTATAATTTTTCATTTTATCGCTGTAAAATGCCGAAGCGTTCACAAATCCGACATCGGCCGCGGTTAGTGCAAACTGTAAAGCCTGCCCGATGCTGTCGCCGTACACAAGTTTAGGCTCGGTTTTTTCAAATACTTTGGCGTTTTTAAACGCTTCGACGCTCGCCGTTCCGTAAGGTGCGGTCGCAGGATTGGCGATAGCGACTTTTTCGACTTTCGGATCGTTTAAGATCGCGATACCTTGGCTAAGATCCAACCCTTTCGTACTGACCATCGCTAGAGCACCGCTGGCATAAACAATCGGTTTGGTTACGGCAAATTGCTCGGCGTAAAGATTTTCGGGAAACTTCATATCTGCACTTAAGAAAAGATCAAACGGCGCACCGCTTTTAATTTGCGTCGTAAATTTACCGCTTGCCCCTAAAATCGTATTGACCTTGGTATTGGGGTTGGTTTTGGCAAACTCCGTTTTTAACACCTCAATCGCATCGCTCAAATTGGCGGCAACCGCAACGCTGATTTCTCCCGCAAGAAGAGACGCGGAAAGAAGAACGCTTGAAAGAAATAACTTTAACATGTAGACTCCTTAGAATAATTTTATTTTCCGATTAAGATACTGCTGGATTTAATGATGGCACAGACCCGTGAACCGACGCACAGAGCAAGACTTTTCACCGACTCGGTCGTGATGGTAGCGACGATCACGTCGTTTTGTCCGATGTCCACGCTCACTTGAGCATTGACTTCGCCGAGTTTAACGTCGGTCACCATACCCAAAAGTTTATTACGCGCACTGGTTGCAAGTTCAATTTGATTTGAAATCAATACCGAAGAGGCTTTGATGATACCGACCACCTCGTCGCCGATATGCAATCCCATCTCTTCTACCGCGCTATGCGTGATGGTTGAGACTAAAATAACGCCGCTTTTAAGGACGATGCTGACTTCCGCATTCACTTTTGCCAGCTTAATGTCGCCGACTTTTCCCATTAACTGATTTCGTGCACTGATTTGCATGGCTATCCTTTGTATGTGTTTAAGAAAACCTTTTTCAAAATTACCCACATCAGAAAGCCGATTTAAAAACCTCTCATACTCTTTTTTTAAAACGGCGTAGTTGGCAACGACCTCTTGCCCAAAAGAAGTCAGCGTCGTTCCGCCGCCGCCGCTTCCTCCCGTTACGCGTACGACTAAAGGATGATCGGAAAGGTTATTCATCGTGTCGACGGCTTCCCAAGCCGCTTTGTAACTAAGACCGACGCTTTTGGCGGCACTGCTGATCGATCCCGTCGCGGCGATCGCTTCTAAAAGACGAATCCGCTTTTCAAGAAGTGCCGGTTTGTCAAAGCTTAAAAGTCCCGTACCGAAGTTTTCCATAACGTCTCTATCCTTATGTAGTTGTAGTATATAACGATGGATCGAAATAACCTTAAACGGTTAAACATCGATGCATTATAACGTTATTACCTTAAAAGATATAACGACTTTATGATGAATTTTTGTCCACAAAAACGCTTTTACGATCTTCACGACGTATCGATGCTTTTCTAAAACGACGTAATTTGAGCAAATCGGCTATTTTAGCCGTTTCAAAAAGAAAGGCTTAAGGTTTTTTGATTAAAATGAAAAGAAATTTTTTTGAAAAGAGTCCCATGATCCGACCGTTATTGACGCTTTTTTGCGGAACAACCCTCCTATTTACCACTTTAAATGCAGCCTATTTAGATAAAGAAACCGCCGATCGTATTAAAAAAAATACCGATGCGATTATCGCAAAAGATTTGAACAATAAACAGCTTATTTTTGCCAAAGACGAACAAAAAATTAACCAACCCGCAAGTTTGACGAAAATTATGACGGCGATGTTAGCCATCGAAAGCGGACGTATGAACGACGTCGTGACGATTACGCGAGAGATGATTCAAGTCGAACCCACCAAAGCCAACTTGCGCGTCGGCGAAAAATTTTACTTACGAGACCTCGTTAAAGCCGCGATGGTCATGTCCGCCAACGATGCGGCAATGTCGATCGGCGTCTTTTTGGGCGACGGCGACGTAGACAACTTCGTAAAACAGATGAACCAAAAAGCCAAAAAAATCGGCATGAAAAACACCAATTTTACCAACCCCTGCGGTTTTGACATCGGGAACCACTACTCCACCGCACAAGATTTATTGGCACTTAGCGAATACGCGATTAAAAACAGCCAGTTCAACGATATGGCAAAACTCAAACGTCATGATTTTAGGGCACTCAACACCAAACGAAGTTATGCGGCATACACACACAATAAACTGCTCAATAACTACAAATACGCAGTCGGTATCAAAACCGGTTACACGCAAAAAGCAGGACCGTGCCTCATTGCACGTGCCAAAAAAGATAATAAAGATATTTTGGTCGTAATGCTCAATTCCGAACACCGCTGGAACGATATTAAAACCATTTTCGAAGACGTTCTCCCCGATATTACCGAAGATAAACCCATTGCGAAAAAAGCGGTCGTGACGCCGAAGAAGGCGACAAAGAAGGCGTCTTCGGCAAAAAAAAAGGCTCAAAAGCTCGCTTAGCCGAGCTTTTTAAAGCCAAATAACCCGATCTTAACGGCTTAACTCTTTTGCTCTTTCATACGCGGCATTCATCGCTTTGATGAAACTGTCGCGGACTTTTCCCTCTTCCAATTTCATGTATCCGGCGACCGTCGTACCCGCAGGCGACATTACTTTATCTTTCAAAAGTGCGGGATGCTCGCTTTTCAAGACTTCGCCGATTCCCTCAAAGAGTGCGGCAATCATCGGAAACGTTACGTCTCGTTTGAGCCCTAAATTGACCGCTCCGTCGCTTAAGGCTTCGGCAACTAAAGCGATCCACGCCGGAGCACATCCGCCAAGCCCCATCGCAATATCAAGCTCTTTTTCGCTTCCAAGCCAAAAACAACTGCCGATCGTCTCCAAAACTTCCAAAGCGACAGGCTTTAACGCTTCGTCGCCGCATAACGAAGTGACGGATTTACGCACCAAAGCCGCCATATTAGGCATGGCACGTACGTAATGTTCGGCACGAATCCCCTCTTTAAGTTGTGCCAAGCTGACGCCCGCCATAATCGAGATAACGCCTTTCGCGACGCCTTGCGTTCGTAAAGCGGGAAACGACTGGGGTTTGATCGCTAAAATAACGACGTAGTTCTCTAGCGAAGGTGTTTCTTTCACAATCGTTACGCTCGGAAACGTCTCTTTTAAAACGTGTGCGCGTTCTTCGTTTTGTTCTACGACCGTAATATCTTTGACATGTAAACCTTGAAGCATCGCTCCGCCCATATTTCCGGCACCGATTAACAGTAGTTTCATACCCTATCCTCGTTTTTGAAAAATTATAACGCAACTTTCGTTAAGTCCGCTTGTGAGTTTGCCGTAACCCTTGTGAAACCAAAAAACGTTATACTATACTTCACTTTATCCAAGGATCGTACGATGGTAAAAACGCTTCCGCTTGTTTCGATTTATCTTCCCAAACCTTACCGCAAAGACGAAATTGAAACACGTTTGGCATGTTCGATGAAAAAAGGAATCGAACAGGCGTTTTACACCGAATACAAAGAGACTTATCTCGTCTACACGCGTTTTAACGTCATCACGTTTATCAACTGGGATAAAATTTCGATCGTCAAAGCCTTGGAAAAGCTCGGCGTCGAAGACGCAAAAGCGTTTGAGCGACACTATCTTTATCAAGATTATCCGATCGAAATCGATGCGTCGCTCTCCAGCGCATGTAACGTTTACAACGAACGCATCGTCTTAAAAGAGCCTTTAACGCTTTACCTGATTATTATCGCATTGATCGTTTCGCAAAGCGTCGGACTTGAAAAATACGAACAAGATTTGATCCTTCATTTTGAAGAGAGTCAACGTCTGTTGGATTTGACGCAGCACTACTCGCTCTTTCGTCGTTCCAAAATCATCGTTTTTGCACGTACGCTAAGTGCCATCCAACACGCCATGGTCAGCGATCTATTTTTACTTGACAAACCCAATATTTTATGGGACAACACGGAAGCCGAAAAACTCTACAACCGCCTTTCGTCGATTTTGGAGCTGAAAGACCGTTTTGAAATCGTCGAACACAAACTCTCGCATCTCAAAGACGATATTTCCATGGCACTTGATCTGATCAATCATAGGCATAGTGAAGTTTTAGAGTGGATTATTATCGTGCTGATCGGTTTTGAAATCGTTATGGGTTTGATCGAATTCTTCAAAGCTTCATAAAACCTGCAAAGCCTGCTACTGCTTCGCAACCACTTTGCCGACGATCTTTCGAACGATCGGTACGACCGTTAAGACGGCGGGAAACGCTACGACGTACGCTCTCCAAAACGCCTGAAACCATTTCATCAAAAAACCGTCGATCAAACCGACGTTAATCAACGTAATCACAAACGACATTAAAAGAGTCATCAAAAACGACATCAAAAAGGCGAAGGTTACAAACTCATATTTTTTGGGGATCAAACACGCCTCCTACGATTTTAATTTCCTATTTGGGATACGAAACGGCGATGCCTTCTTCTTTTAATGCTTGATAAATCGCCAAATTAACGTCGTATTGCGTCTTAAAATAACGCTTTGTCGGAACCCAATAGCGAAGCCCGATTTCAAGTGCATCTTGCGCCAATTGAGCGATACCGACAAGCGGCTGATGCGTTTTTGAAACGTCAGGAAAAGACTGTACGGTAGTTTGAATCAATGCAATCGCTTTCAGCGGATCGCTCTCGTATGCAAGAAACCATCGACTCTCAACGACCCGCTCTTCAAACGAATTGACCAAAATATCGCCGATCATCTTTTTATTGGGAACGCTGATAAGCTCTTCATCTTCGTTGCGAAGCATCGTATAAGAGAGCTTAATCTCCTCTACGACGCCGTAAACACCCGCAACCAAGAGCGTATCACCGACTTTAAACGGACGCGAAACGATCAGCAAAACGCCTGCGGCATAGTTGGAAACACTTCCTTGCAACGCTAAACCCGCCGTTAACGAAGCCGCACCGATTGCCGCGACGAAAGGTGCGATCGAAATACCGACTTTTCCCAAAGCGACCACGATCATCGCCGTTAAGACCAATACTTTGGCGACGTTCGCTAAAAAACGTGCCAAGGTCATATCCAAACGGTATTTCGTAAACAAACGCATCAACAGTGCATAAACGTATTTGGCACCGAACCATCCGATCAAGACGACGATCAGCGCACCGATAAGCTGAAAACTGTACTGCGTCAAAAATTCGATCACGACGCCGTAGACTTTTTGAAGGCTTTTAAGTTCGTATTCCACGGTGTGCTCCTTGATTTATCTTTTATCACGCCTTTGAAGCAAAGCTCCAAAAGCTACGCTAACGCTGGGTTCTCCAAGACGGAGTGCCCGCGCACCTTCGGCGATTCTTATCTTTATCACGCCTTTGAAGCAAAGCTCCAAAAGCTACGCTAACGCTGAGTTCTCCAAGACGGAGTGCCCGCGCATTATCTGCCCCTCTTCAAATGTTATTTTAGGAGGTTTATTTTAATATCGAAAGCATAGCATACTCTCTCTTAACGTTTTTTGCTTGATTGAAATGAACATATGTAAAAGGATAAAAAATATCTGAATATTTCATTCTAGAGTCAAATCGTCTACTTTTTATTAATTAAAATAAATTATTATTCTAATCAAATAAATCTATAAAAGGAAAAAACATGACCAAAACCGTTTACATGGACAAATACCCTATCTTTAGTTTGAGCATTGAAAAAAGCGAGTGTAAATACGACTCGATTGAGGCGATCGTAGAGGATCTCAAAGCCAAAGTCGAGGCTCATCCGATTGCAAAATTCATCGCTGTTTTTAACAATTACGAACATACCAAAAGTCTTGAAGGAGAAATTGCTCCGGAAATTTTAGATGCCAGAAATCTCATTTTTTGCTTCGGACAAGCGATTCCGAACTCGAAAATTTTAGCGGTACGCCCTCGTTCCATCGGTATTTGCGAAACAAAAGAACGTTTTATCCTCGATTTTCTCGAAGCTCCGAAAGAGCAGATGCACGCGACGATGGAGAGTTGGGTTAAAGCACTGGTCAAAGTCGCCTGATTGTTTTAGGAGAAATCCATGCGCCTTCTTCTTTGGGTCTTTCACTTCTATAAAGACGGCTTTATGCACTTAAGCCTCGGCAAAACGCTTTGGAAAATTCTCTTCGTCAAACTGCTGATTATGGTGGTCGTGTTCAAGCTCTTCTTTTTTAGCACGACCTTGAACACACGCTTTTCAAACGACGACGAGCGGAGTGATTTTGTTTTAGAAAATCTCACGAAGGAGAAAAAATGAATGAGCTTGCTTCGGTAGATTGGAGTCGCGCTCAGTTTGCGTTGACGGCGATTTACCATTTTTTATTCGTCCCTTTAACGTTAGGGCTTAGCTTCATTATCGCCATTATGGAAACGATTTACGTTGCGACAAACGATCATGCTTGGAAAAAAATCACGCAATTTTGGATGGGTCTTTTTGCGATCAACTTCGCTATCGGCGTCGCGACCGGACTCATTATGGAATTTGAATTCGGCACGAACTGGGCAAATTACGCGTGGTTCGTCGGCGATATTTTCGGAGCACCTTTGGCAATAGAGGGAATTTTGGCGTTTTTCATGGAATCGACCTTTTTTGCCGTCATGTTTTTCGGCTGGAATAAAGTCGGTCCCAAATTTCACCTTCTCTCGACGTGGCTTGTTGCCGTTGGCTCCAATCTTTCGGCCTTTTGGATCTTAGTCGCCAACGGTTGGATGCAATATCCGATCGGCATGCATTTTAATCCCGCTAGCGCACGTAACGAGATGGAAAATTTTTTCGACGTCGTTTTTTCGCCCGTCGCCATCGCCAAATTTTTACATACCGTCTCTAGCGGTTACGTCATCGGAGCACTTTTCGTTATCGGAATTTCGGCATGGTTTTTACTCAAAAACCGCGAAGTGCTTTTTGCCAAACGCTCTTTGGTCGTAGGCGCGTCTTTTGGACTTTTAACCTCTCTTTTTTTAACGATCAGCGGCGATGAAAGCGCGTACCAAGTCGCACAACACCAACCGGTCAAACTGGCGGCGATGGAAGGACTTTACAAAGGCGAATCGCGTGCGGGCATTATCGCGTTTGGTATTTTAAATCCCGACAAACGCCTTGGAGACGATGCACACGAATTTTTAGGCGATATCGAACTGCCTTACATGTTATCGTTACTCGGCTATCGAAACGTCGATGCTTTCGTCGGCGGATTGGAAGATTTGGTCTACGGCAATGCGGCGCACGGACTACCCTCAGCTCAAGAGCGCATCGATAGCGGAAAGATCGCACTCAAAGCGTTAAGCGATTTTAGAGCCGCAAAAGCCCAAAACGATACCGAAGCGATGAAGACGCACGAAGCGATTTTACAAGCGCATATGAAAGATTTCGGGTACGGATATTTTGAAAAACCCGAACAAATCGTACCGCCGATCGCACTTTCTTTTTACAGTTTTCATATCATGGTTTCTTTAGGCATGTGGTTTATCGTCCTGTTCGCATTAACACTTTTCTTCACGCTTAAACGCGACGTTCAAACCCAAAAACCGCTCCTTTACGCCGCCCTGTGGAGCATTCCTTTGGGCTATATCGCCGCCGAGGCGGGTTGGATCGTCGCCGAAGTCGGTAGACAACCGTGGGCGATTCAAGATTTGATGCCGACGCATATGGCCGCGACGCATTTAGGAAGCGGAAATATCGCACTTTCATTTAGCTTATTCGCACTTTTATTTACGGCATTGCTGATCGCCGAAATAAAAATTATGCTCAAGCAAATCGCTATCGGTCCTAACGGAGGTCACTGATGTTTGAAGCACTTTCATATTTACACCTACAACAGCTTTGGTGGATTATTCTTAGTCTCTTAGGCGGCATTTTTGCCTTTTTACTGTTCATTCAAGGCGGGCAAACGTTGTTGTTTAGCCTTCCCGAAAACGAAACCGAAAAGAGTATGCTCGTCAACTCTTTAGGCCGTAAATGGGAGCTTGGTTTTACGACGCTTGTCCTTTTCGGCGGAGCTATTTTTGCGGCATTTCCGCTATTTTACGCCACGAGTTTCGGAGGAGCATACTGGGTTTGGCTTGCAATTTTGTTTTGTTTTATCGTCCAAGCCGTCAGTTACGAATATCGAAAAAAACCCCATAATTTTTTAGGACAAAAAACGTACGAAGTCTTTTTATACCTCAACGGATCGCTCGGCGTAATGCTCATCGGGGTTGCTTTAAGCACGCTTTTTAGCGGGGCTTCGTTTCGTCTTGACGAAAATTTCTTCGTTCGATGGGAAGGTTCCCTTCGAGGTCTTGAGGCACTGTTCGTACCGCAAAACTATCTTTTGGCATTGGCTCTTTTCTTCTTGGCAAGGCTGTGCGCGGGGCTTTATTTTTTGAGCAACATCGATTCTCAAACTTTACATGTAAGAATCCGATCGATGCTTTTGCGCAATACCTTTTACTTTTTGCCTTTCTTTCTTGGATTTTTAGCGTGGCTTTTTCTCAAAGACGGTTACGGTTACGACGACAACGGCGTGGTATTCATCGTCGCTTTCAAATATTTCGACAACCTTCTTGCCATGCCTTTCGTTGCTTTGATGCTCGTACTCGGAGTCGTTTTCGTGCTGATCGCACTCTATCTTGGAATTGCCAAGACGCATTGGCAAGCAATTAAGCTTATGGGAGCGGGTATCGTCCTTAGCGTAACCGCCGTTTTTTTACTGGCAGGTCTCAATAAAACGGCATTTTATCCT
This sequence comes from Sulfurospirillum sp. UBA4058, assembly GCA_002382085.1. GTDB lineage: Bacteria > Campylobacterota > Campylobacteria > Campylobacterales > Sulfurospirillaceae > Sulfurospirillum. Next base: position 66,715 of record DFZK01000009.1, read on the forward strand.
TCGCTTTCGTCGCTTCAAAGCTCACTCACGATCCAAAATGCTAGCGGAAGTTCTTATACGCTCGTTGCGATGAGTTACGTAGCACTTTTGATTCCTTTGGTCTTGTCTTACATCGCCTACGCATGGTACGCGATGGATCGAAAACGTATCGACGAAGCCGAAATGACCGATCCGGCGTCGCATCATTATTAAGGAGAGCGTATGGACTACACCGCATCGATTCTATGGCTGATCGCATGGCCGATCGTCATATTTGCCGCTTATCGCTTCGTTTGTTTTAATCTGAAGCACCTCAAATAGCCTAACAAAGAAGCATCTAAGCGATGCTTCTTTCATCTTGATCGAGATTATTTTTTAAACCATATCTTACATCAAGCATTCACGTGCTAATATCCGACCTATGAATCCTTATTTTTTAAGACGATGCGTATGAGTATCCTTCATTCTCTTATTTTTTTCGGTGCGCCTCGATCGGAAATCGATTCGAACGATTTAAACGATCGCGTCAATATTGAACGCACCAAAATCTATTTCAGCCATACGAAGATCAGCCTTGTATCGCTTTTTTTGGGTCTTATTATCGGCGTCGTTTTACTCGATTTTTTCGAGGTTTCTTGGACTTTAATTACCTTATGGTCGTTGGCGCTTAGCGCGCTTGGCATCGTGCTTTTTCGTTACGAGCAACAAACACACTCCATTGCGTTAACGTCGCAAAACGTCGGAATAGTGATTGCGAAGCGTTTGGGCATTAGCTTCGGTATCGCGCTCGTTTGGGGTTTGTTTATTCCATTAATGCCCGATTCCTCCAAGTTGGCGTATACGCTTTCGTACATTGCGATGTCGACGTTCGTACACATCGGGTTTTTAAGTTTTAGCCTGATTCCCGTGCAGTTTTCCGTCAATTTTTTGGGCGTACTTTTGCCTTTTGAAGTCACGCTCATCGGCAAATATCTCAAAACGGACGACCCCTTTTTTGCGATCTTAGCGGCAATTTTTGTGTTGTGTGAAGGGATTTTATTTCTCAAAGCACTCGTCAACGCTCAAACCGCCGTACGCGTCATCGTCTTAAACGAAAAACTCAAAGACGAAATTCGTGCATCCGCCGAAGCCAAAAAGCGCATCGAATACCTCGCGTATCACGATCACCTCACCGGCGTATGGAATCGACGCTACATCGAAAACTTCATCGATTCTTTACGACAAGAGGGGCGAACGTTCGGTATCATTTTACTCGACATTAACTACTTTAAAGAGATCAACGATACGTACGGGCACGCGTTCGGCGATGAACTTTTGATCGGCTTCGTCCAAACGATACAACCTACTTTAGTAAAATCTGCACGCTTGGGACGTTTAGGCGGCGACGAGTTTATCGTCGTAGTGACGGAGTGTCATAGCTATACGACGCTTGAAGAGACGATGCAAACGCTTAAAACCCTTTTGAAAAAAGTCTACACGATCGATGCCGTTGAGATCACGAGCAGTACGAGTGTCGGAGCGGCGTTATACCCGATCGATGCCGCCGACATAGAAGCGTTAATTCGTCTTGCAGACGAACGTATGTACGCCGATAAACGCAACGACCATCGTATCTTTAAGCCCTAACACAACCGTGTTCTTTTGACATGTCAGACGTGAAGATCGATAAAATCAAAAGAAAATTTATGGCCTTAAAGCGTAGTGTCGGACGTATATTCGTAGGAATTTTCGGCGGTTTGTTTTTGAAGTTGTTCCAACATATCGGAGATCGTTTGGGCATTATTTCGGCTGACGTCGAACAAAGACTCCGTACTTATTTTTAAAGAATTTTGACGCATCAGCTCCCGCGATTTTTCTTCATCCTCGCTAGAAATCGTTTTATAAACTCCAAAATCGTAATTTTGGAGTTTGGTATCATCGTTCAAATCTGCATGTTTTTCCAGCAAATCTCGATGAAATTTTTCCATATCGCGCAGAACGTTTTTGCGGTAATTGTCCCCAAATTTATCGCGTAATCCCTCTTCCAACGTCACTTTCCCATCAAAATTTGCATCCATCGTAAGGGTATGTTCCAACTCTTTTTCAATACTATTTTCAAAAGTGAGGTATTGGGCGGAAGTCGCACTGCTTTTAGTGCTTTGCCGTCCCTTTTTGTCCTCATCCGTAAAAAGACTATGAGCATCGGGCGTCACATCTAGAGAACGATAACGTACACCCGAACCCAAATTGATCTTCACCACTTTTTTGCCGATGTAATCGTAATCCGTTTGACGTTCAAATCCGATCGTCAATGTTTTAGCTTCAGCCTTTTCGATCGACCCGTTTCCATCGGCATCGGACGCGGCGTAATTACGATCGATCGCGATATTGTGCAACCATCCCGCAACAAACGCTTCCGCTTCACCGTTTAGACGCAATACGCCCTCGCTACGCTCGAAAAAGTTGTTCTCTCCGTCAAATTTTTCTTTCAATCTTTCGATATTGGCTTTTGAAAGTTCAAGCGTTACGTACGCATTTTTGTTTTCGGGATCGCGGATCACCACGGTACGGTTCGGCTCGTTTTTCGTTCCGTCGGAATAGCTCACGTAGGTCAATTTTGATGTATCGACGACAAGTTTTTCATTTTTGAGTTCGGCAAGCGAAAGTTTATGGGAAGAAAATGCTACCGAGGCGTAAATTTCGCCTTCGGTTGATATTTCGGTCGGTAGTTTTTTGAGTGCTTCCAATTCTCGCATACTCAGCTTGACTCTAGGAGTTTTGTATGTTTCCGTGGGTGCGGAAGAAGAGGAAATCGCAAGGCTCACAACTACTCCTTTAAAGATCGTTTCCTAATATCGACCGATCAAAAGATTTAATAAGCCTCAATCGCATCGGCATACGCCCTTTGTACGATTAATACCATTGGGCGTTTTTCATACTCTCATAATTCTTGCATCCCGCTTCGTCTCCCAAACTGCATGCTTTTTGAAACAGTTGGTACGCTTTTTTTTCATTAACGTTGATGCCTTTTCCGCTTAAATACATCATGCCGAGATTTGTACATGTAGACGCGTCGTTTGCGTCGCACGCTTTTTGATAATACAAAACCGCGTACGCGTCGTTGCCGTCTTGTTCGTACAACGTTCCCAAATGTACACAGCTTTTAGCATCTGCGGCTTCGCAGGCTTTGTCGTAATAGTCCACGGCTTTTTGCATATTTTCTTCGGTTCCGACACCGTTTTCATACAATTTCGCCGTACTTGCACATGCTCCCATATCACCCATTTCACAAGCTTTCGCGTACAGATCGAGTGCTTTAGCGGGGTTGATACCGGCGTGTCCGTTTTCGTACATGTAAGCAAGGTGCGTACACCCTTCGGCCAATTCAAGCTGGCACGCTTTGGTGTAAAGCTCCCTTGCTTTTGGAAAGTTCTGACGGACGCCATCGCCCACATGGTACATCGCGCCCAATGCCAAGCAAGCTTTCGCGTCGTTTTGATCGCACAAATTTTGAAAATAACTCTCTCGGTTGAAGTCTAAAGCAAACAGTGCGGAAGCTAAAAAGCAGATCGCTATCCATGGTTTCATCCTCTTCTCCTTGCCTTCGTTTGAAGTATTATATTACAATACTTTTATGAATAATCATACCCAAACCTTCACCATACGTTATACGCAGGCACCTTTTTTTCAAATACGCCAAACACTGCATAGCGATAGAGCCTACGAATCGCATGCTCATTCCAGCCTCTCAATCGGATACATGTTAGAAGGGAAAACACGCTTTACGCTTCCCAAAGGAGCGTTTTTACTTCAAAAAGGAGCTCTTGCGCTGATCGAACCGCACACGCAACATGCGTGCAATCCGCTAGAACACACGCAACGTAGCTACGTAATGGTCTATTTTGATGCCGCATTTTGCCTCAAACTCCAATCCGAACTTTTCGGCAAAAACCAAACCCTGCTTCCGCTTCGAACACCTTTAGTGTTTCATCAACGCTTATGCGAAACGTTTGAAAGAGTGATAGATCGCTTAATCAAGAGCTATTCGGAACTTCACGTACGTGCGCTCGAAACATGGCTACGAGAGTTTTTATGGCTCTACTGCGAGCCCGATTCGCCGCAAAATGCACCCTCCTCGATGCGAGAAATCGCCCGCTTTTTAGAAAGCCGCATCGATGAGCCGTTAAGCCTTTCAAGCCTTGCGCAACGCTTCGGATACAACCCTTTCGTTCTGTTACGTCGTTTCAAAGCCGCTTACGGTTGTACGCCCAAACATTATTGGCTCGATCAACGTATCGAACATGCGAAAGAGTTATTGCAAAAAGGCATTTCGATTGCCATGTGCGCGCAATACTGCGGCTTTAGCGATCAAAGCCATTTTCATCGCTTTTTCAAACGCCGCACCGCACTGACGCCCAAAGAGTATCAGGTCAATTTCGTACAATAATTTTTGACGGGTTTTTTTTATACTTACATGTAAAAAGGAACCCCATGTTCGAACCGCAATTTTTCACCCTGACGTCTCTTTATTTTTTAGCACTTTTAAGTCCGGGACAAGACTTTTTTCTCATCGTCAAACATGCTTTAGCGCACGGGTATCGTAAAGCATGGTGGAGTTGTGCGGGGATTGCCGCCGGCAATGCGTTTTACATCGCTTTAGCCTATATTGGGCATGAATTTTTAAGCACGTATCCGACACTACTTCGCTTCGTCGAAACGGGCGGCGCGCTTTTTTTAGGCTACCTTGGATGCCTCTTGCTGTTTGCACCCGCACCGATGCTCGATCGCCAAATACGCCTCGACGTCAAAATGGCATTGAAACTCTTTGTCCAAGGAGTGTTATCGGCACTGCTCAATCCCAAAAATATTCTTTTTTACTTCTCGTTGCTTTTTACGATTATCAAGCCTGAAACGTCTTTACATGTAAAGCTTTTTTATGCGGTATGGATGACGGCGATGTTATTGGCGTGGGATATGAGCGTTGCGGTGTTTTTCGCGCATGCGAAGCAGTTTCAATTCTTTTCATACCTGCATGTCGTGCAAAAGATCATCGGAGCGGCACTCATCGCTTTTAGCGTTTGGCACCTCTTCCGAGACCTTTTTTATTGATAACGCAATGCCTCGATCGGCTCTAAATTGGCCGCTTTTCGCGCGGGATAAAATCCGAAAAAGACGCCCACGCAGGTTGCCACTAAAAAGGAGATGACTATCGAGCTTTGCGTAATGACGACGCTGATAGGGAAAAAAGCACTGACCCCGTATGCTCCGCCGATTCCGACGCACACGCCGATCAAACATCCGATAATGGAGATCATCAAAGCTTCGAGCAAAAATTGAAGCAAAATATTGCGCTGTTTGGCTCCGATCGCGATACGAATACCGATCTCGCGCGTTCGCTCCGTCACGGAAACCAGCATAATGTTCATAATACCGATACCGCCGACCAGCAAGGAAATCGAAGCGATTGCCGCCAACATCAGCGACATCGCTTTGGTCGTCTCCGCGGCGGTGTTGGCAAGTGCCGTTAGGTTGCGAATCGTAAAATCGTCCTCGGCATTTGGTCGCAATTTATGATTGTCGCGCAACAAAACTTGCATCTCCTCTTCGGCTTTATCCATCACACTCTCCGAAACCGCTTCCACCATAATAAAACGTACGACGCCTTTGAACTGACTTCCGAACAATTTGGTTTGCGCCGTCGTAATCGGAACCATCACCGTATCGTCCTGATCGCGCCCGTCCAAACTCTGCCCCTTGGAGGCAAGCACGCCCAAAACGATATACGGGCTATTTTTGATACGAATCGTCTTTCCGACGGGACTTTCGTCGCCGAACAGATTGGTCGCGACGGTTTTTCCGAGTACCGCGACACGCGTCGCGCTTCTAACGTCAGAGTCGGAAAAAACGCTTCCCTCTTCGCTCGGCCAATCCCGTACCTCAAAAAATGCCGGCGTCGTACCGGAGACTTGCGTATTCCAGTTGGCGGACTGATAGACCAGTTGCGCCGTCCCCGGAACGACCGGAGCGGCGGCTTTGATACTCGAGAGTTCTTCAATCGCACTTGCGTCGTTCATCTTCAAGGTTTGAACCCCGCCGCTTCCGATACGCACGCCGCCGGAGGTCATCGAACCCGCTAAAACGATAAAAAGATTGCTTCCCATCGATGCAATCGACTCTTTAACTTTAGCTTGCGTTCCGGCACCGATAGAGGACATCAAAATAACCGCACCCACGCCGATAACCATACCGAGCATCGTTAAAAACGTCCGCAAACGGTTGGCACTCATAGCACTCCATGCCTCTTGCAACATCATAAAAATCATACGTGGCTCGCTTGAAAATGGGCGGTCAATCCATCGTGTTGAATACGCCCGTCGACGAAATTGATCAATCGCTTAGAATACTCGGCAATATCGGGTTCATGCGTCACCAAAACGATCGTAATTTTTTCTTTATCGTTGAGTTCGCAAAACAGATCCATAATCTCTTGGCTGGTTTTCGTATCCAGATTTCCCGTCGGCTCATCCGCTAAGATTAACTTCGGACGGTTAATCAAGGCGCGCGCGATGGCGACGCGTTGCTGCTGACCGCCTGAAATTTGATTGGGAAGATAGGTCGCGTATGCTTCAAGACCCACGCTTTTAAGCACTTCGAGTGCTCTTACTTTACGCTCTTTTGCTCCAATGCCGGCATACACCAAAGGCAAAGCGACGTTATCGATCAAATTTTTACGCGCTAAGAGGTTAAAACCTTGAAAAACAAACCCGATAACATGGTTACGAAGCGACGCAAGCGCGTCTTTATTTAAAGTCGTCGTATCCGTTTCGTTGAGAAAATAGTTTCCAGACGTTGCTTTGTCCAGACACCCCAAGATATTCATAAACGTCGATTTTCCCGAACCCGAAGGTCCCATAATCGCTACGAATTCACCGCTTTGAATCGTAATATCCACACCCTTAAGGACGCAGACTTCGCCCGCATCGGTATGGTAATTTTTCGTTAACGCTTCGATGCGAATGACTTCAGCCATTAAAACGGCCTTCCCATCGGCGGCGTTGCGGCTTTTTTCGCCGAGGCGTCTTTGGCTTCTTCCACGATAATTTGATCGCCCGCATGCAATTCGTCGCTCATAATTTCGCTCAGACGATTGTCCGTAATACCGACCTTAACCTCGATAGGCTTCGGCAGGCCGTTTTCCAAAATATACACCGTCGAAGTTTTTTTCTCTTTTTTCTCTTTATGCTGCGCTAAGGGTGCTCCTTTAGCTTCCGCGTTGATCGATTTGGGTTTCGTAAGACTCGTCGGTTTATACCGTAAGGCGGCATTGGGAACTAAAAGAGCGTTTTGACGTTGCGCCAATACGACGTTAACGTATGCCGTCATACCGGGTGCTAAGATCTCTTCGGGATTTTCAACGGTAACGACGACATCGTATGTGACGACGTTAGAGGTCGTCGTGGCATTAAGGCGTACTTGCTTGACCGTACCTTGAAAGATGCGGTCGGGGAAAGCATCGACCGAAAAATTGACGCTTTGCCCCTCTTTAATGCGTCCGATGTCCGCTTCGGCAAAGCTGGAATCGATTTGCATTTGCCGTAAATCCTGGGCAATTTTAAAAAGTATCGGAGCTTGCAAGCTAGCAGCAACGGTTTGACCGACGTCGATTTGACGGTCGATGACAACGCCCGAAACCGGCGATTTGATCACGGTATAGGCTAAATTCGTCGCATCTTTTTGGCGTTGCGCCGCGGCTAAATCCACGGCGGCACGTGCGGCTTTTTGCGCTTGAATCGAACTGTCGAGTTCTTGTTTGGAAATATACGCCTGTGCAAATAATTCACGCATTCGTTTTAAATTGGCATCGGCAAGTTCCAAGGAAGCTTGCGCACTTTTTAAATTAGCATCGCTTTGGGCTAACTGCGCTTCAAACAGTGCGGGGTCTAACTCGGCAAGCACTTGTCCTTCTTTCACGCGGTCGTTAAAATCGGCATGTAAACGAATAATTTTCCCAGAAACCTGCGATCCTACCGTCACGAGCACTAAAGGATTGAGCGTACCGTTGGCCGAAACCGTTTGCGTTAAATCGCCTTGCGTTATTGCTTGAAACTTGTATTTTGCCTCCACGGGTACATCGTGAAAACGCTGCCACCCCACATAAGCACCGAGTGCAATTCCAATAAGAAGGAGAAAAAAGGTCCATCGGTTCCAAAGGTATTTTTGCATTAATTTTCTCCTTTAATCGCTGAAAAATTTAAGACGCCGATCGCTTTGGCAAGCGTTGCTTTTTCGATATACCAATTATATAAGGACTGAATGTACTGTTGTTTGGCATTTGCAAGCGCACTTTGGGCACTCAAAAGATCCAAAATAGAGCCCACACCCGCCTTATAACGCCCTAATGCCACATTGTGCGAAGCTTCGGCACTCGCAAGCGTATCTTGGCTTGCTTGAATCGTTTGCGTCTCGCTCACAAGCGTTTGATAGGTTTGATAGACGTTTAAAGCGACGTCTTGGCGTGTCTTTTCGTATTGCGCTTTGCTCAAAAGCACTTGTTCTTTGGCGGCTTGAACCTTATATTTGGTAGCGTATCCCGTAAAAATAGGAATCGTAACGTACAGTCCGATCGTCGAGGTTCGAGCGTCTTGATCGCTGATTTTAGAATCGGTATGCCCGATGGAAGAGCTCAGTGAAAAGTAAGGCTTCCCGTCGGCTTTTGCGGCAACGACTTCGGCTTCGTTAGCTTTAATTTTTGCTTCCGCCGCTACCAGATCGGGGTGTTTTGTCTGCGCTTCGTCCATCATCGCATGAACGTTTTTTACAAAATCTTGCGTCGGAGGGTTCAAGGAAGGCTCAAACAATGCAACGCTTGCATCGGGAGCAAAGCCCAAAACCGACGCCAACATTCCCTGCGCACTTCTAAGGTTACCTTCGGCTTTAATGCGCGTTAATACCGCTTGCGAATACGCCGTTTTTGCCTGTAACATATCCGCTTGGGTTGCCGTTCCGACGCGAAGTCGAACTTCTGAAGCAGTTAAACTCTCTTTGGCGTAACGCTCTGCTTCGAGTGCCGCGTCTAAAGAGGCTTTAGAGCCGAAAAGCGAATAATACGCCTGTAATGCCTCTAAAAAAACCGCTTGAACGGTACCGTCGTTGGAAGCGGCGGCGGCATTTAAAAGTTGTTGTGCGCTTTGCTCGTTCGCATCACGTTTTCCAAAGTCGTACAACAAATACGAAAGTTCCAATGCCGCTTTATCGACGCGACCCGAAGCAGATTTTTCCGAACTTTCGGTTTGAGCACTCGAACCCGTCGCATCGATCGTCGGTAAAAACGAAGATCGAGCTTGTCCGACGAGTGCGGCTTGGTACAAAAGAGACTGCCATGCAATTTGTGTTTGAGGATTGCGACACAACGCTAGATTGACGACGTCTTCAAGGGATAACGTCCGCTGGGTATCCACCTTTTCACAGGAAAGCACGGAAGAAGGCGGAAGCAACTTTTGAGTCTCGAAAGGATCGTTATCGCTTGCATACGCTAAGCTTACGGCAAGCATGACCCCCCATCCATATAAACGCATCGGCACATCCCATACAATAATTCAATTTACATAATTATAACCATTGAAATGTTAATACATTGTTTACAAAGCGATTTTACCGCATCAAGCAGGTACGGAATCATTCTTGCATTGTTGCCTAACAAAAGACGTCGATCGCGTGCGCTTTTGCATATTTAAGGACATCTTAACGATAGGAACTTTATCATAGCGTTATATTATTATTAATATAGAGTCAATTTAACCTTCTTTTCTGAACGTCTCGGATGTTTACATGTTAAACATATGCCCTTTACATGCGTTAGTGCCAAAGAAGAGATCAACCATGATTTGATTATTAATCGTTATATATAAAAATACATAAACTGGGGAGGTTCTTTTTAATGAGAAAACAGGTTCAAACGGCATTCGTGCTGAGTCTTGTCGCGGCATGTACGCTTCACGGACAAGATTCATACACGCTAGGAGAAGTCGTCGCAACGGGGAAAACGGGAAGTGCTACGGCATTTGAAACGCAAGGTAAAGAGAATATCAATTCGCAGGGTTATAACAAAGATGCCATTGAGCTTTACAGCGGACCGATCGGTATGTCCGCACTGAAAGTCGTCGGCATGTCGCCTTCGGTCGATTACCAACCGGCGGAAGTCTTCGGATCGAATGAGACATCGTTTCATGATCCTTTGCGTATCCGCGGCAAAAGCCAATCAGGCCCCGGCGGCGTTTACATGTTAGAATCGCTTCCGATCAGCGGTAATCCGGGCGGCGGAAAAACAATGTTCGATCTTGAAAATATCGCGTGGATCGATTTGTACAAAGGCTATATGCCCGTCGATAAAAGCCTTGGCTTTTCCAACCTCATCGGAAAAGTCGATATGATCGTCGATAGACCGAAAAAAGAGATGGAAACGACGGTTTCTCAAACCGTGGGTTCGGATAACGCCCTACGCACCTTCTTACGCTTCGATACGGGGCAGATGGGAGACGTATCGGCTTTTGGATCGGTTTCTAAAACCACGGGTGACAAATGGAAAGGCGAAGGCGATCTGGATCGAACCAACGTTATGTTAGGCATGACGTATACGCCTAACGACAATTTCAAAACGGAACTTTTCTTCATTCACAGCGAAGACGACCACCATAACTACTATAGTCTTTCTTACGCCGAAGCGAAAAACCTTGATGCCTACTATAAAAAAGATTGGAATACCGCCTATCCGACAAGCAAAAATGCAAACTATTACGACTGGAACCGACAATCTTTCACCGATGACGTCGTAACGGCAAATTTTGAATACCGCTTTGCTAACGACTCCGTGTTAAGCTTCAAGCCTTATTACTCGAAAGATAAAGGCGAATATTGGTTTACCAATACTCCGACAAGCCCTACGACGTCTCCCGTGACGCAATGGTTGGTCGATCATGAACGTTACGGAGCGGTTTTGGCGTATGAAATACCGATTATCGAAGAGATGGCGATGAAAATCGGCTACTGGTACGGGAAGCAAGACCTACCCGGACCTCCGACCAGTCGTAGGGTTTACGGCGTAACATCGACGGGAGCACTCAAATACAACGGATGGGGAATGCTAGCCGAAGAGTCTTCTCACGAATTTAGTTCTCCGTTTATACAATTTAGCGGCGATATTAACGACTTCAGTTACGCTTTCGGGTTACGATATCTTGACTTTACGTTGGCAAAAATCAATAGTCATAGCGCCAACGCAACCGGTTCATCTATAAGTTACGATTACGATACCGCATTAGGACAAATTCCGCTAGATCCTTGGTCGAGCGTCGCTTCCAAAAACTTTACAGAATGGTTACCGAGTGCGTATTTAGGGTATAAACTCACGCCCAATACCGAAATCTATTTTGATTACGGCAGAAGTTACGGATACGACGTCAACCTCTTTCCTTCGTATATCTCAGGACGTGCGACGTATGTCGGAAAACATGTCACGCTTCAACAGTTATGGGATAAACAAGAGTTAGAGATTTCGGACAACTTCGACATCGGACTGAAGTATAAAGTGGGCGATATCGTCTTGGCACCGAATCTTTTTTATACCAAAGTTTCCGGTAAACAAGCCACCGTTTACGATACGCAATACGGCGTCAAATACCCGACCAATAACATCGATGCCGCAAGTTACGGTGCCGAATTTGCGATTAGCGGTGCATTGAGCGAGCATTTTGACTTCTTGGCAAGTGCATTTTACAATCGTTACTACTATACTGATGAGTTCCAAACAACGGCGACCGCCACGACGTCTATCAAAAACAATCAAGTTCCCGACGCTCCGATGCACGGGCTTAAAGGTTCGATGACGTATAAAATCGGAAGCTGGAAGTTTACGCCGATCGTACGTTATACGGCAAGCAGATACGGTACCGTCGATCATACGGAAGAGATTCCATCGTTTACGACGGTCGATTTCAACGTGGATTATAAATTACCTAAAATACAAGGATTTAAAGAGGGGAACGTACAGTTAAATCTGGTCAATCTGTTGGACAGAGAGTACATTGCGTCCATCATCACTCCGGATAATGCGCTTTCGGCCGACGGAGTAACCACCTCTTACTTGACGGGTGCGCCTTTCGGTGCTTATGTAAGCGTTACGCTTAAATTCTAAAACGCATTCACTTTGCCTTACATGTAAATGACGCTAAGGCAAAGTGCTTCCGAAAATACGCGATCTACTTTTTGAGCTTAGGCTTCCCGAACGGTTTGAAAAAGAGCACTAAAAACGGTGAAAAAAGTAAATCCGAAACGATTGCAACCAACAAAACAAGCACCGTCAAAAGACCGAAAATCAGCGTCGGAATGAAATTGGACGTGACCAAAACCAAAAATCCGATAATCGTCGCCAACGAGTAGTAAAACATACCGAACGCTATCGTACCGTGTGCTCGATGCATCGAAGCGACATAATCGCCGTCACGTGCAAGTTCTTCTCTAAAGCGGTAATAGTAATGAATGGTATTGTCTACCGTAATGCCCAAAGCGATCGATGCGATCGTAATGCTCATCATATCCAAAGGAATATCGAAAATTCCCATAATACCAAAAATCACGCTAACGGGAACCATATTGACGATCATTGCAACCGTTGCGATTTTAAACGAGCGAAATAAAAACAAGAACATACCGCCCAAAGAGAGGAGCGCAAACCCTAAAGTCGAAATTTGCGAGCTAAAAAGCGATTGAAGCATATTGTTGTACAGTACCATCATACCGACCAATTTATAATTCTCGACCTCTAAACCGACCTTCGTATGCAACTCGGTTTGAATGCGCTCTAAAAGTTCGTTACGGTGCAAATTCGGATTGGAATCCACGACGCGAATCACGAAGCGTGCTTCATTATGGTCGATATTGACAAAAGGCGAAATCAACAACCGTTTATCTTTTTCGGGAAGCTGATTGTATAAAAGGGCTAACTCTACGCCGTCAAAATCTTTTCCGTCCTTTAAAATACGTCCAACTTTAGAGAGCGTTCCTAAAGACGAGACGTGTCCGACTTCGGGCAGTGAAAGCAAATAGTCGTGTACTTTTAAAATCGTCTCCATCTTCTGTGCGGTAAACCAATACTGCGCCTTGTCGTCCATAGCGGTAAATTCGGCCTCAAAACTATCCATCGGTGCCGTCGTATCGCTCTTTTGCGTCGTTTCTTCCGCCGTTTTCGGGAATTTCACGACCACTTCAAGCGGTGTCGTTCCGCCTAAATTATTGTCGATTTTATCCATACCTTTATAAATTTCGGTACCTTTTTTAAAATAGTTGATAAAACTATTTTCGACGACAAGATGCGTGACGCCGTATCCGCTAAACACAAAAAGTCCGATTACGACGGTGATAATAATTTTTCCGTGATGTTCGACGATACGGGCAAAGGTTTGGTTGAGCGTAAAGAGATGATCGAAAGTCAATACCGGAGGCTCTTTTTTGAGCATCATCATCATTGCGGGAAAAAGTAAATACGCGGCGATCAATGAAACGCTCACGCCGATATTCATCATATTTCCAAGATCGATGATCGGCAAAATATCGCATGTCATTAAAGAGCCGAATCCCGCAACGGACGTTAAGATGACAAATACGGAAGGAACGCTCATGCGTCCTAACGTAATTTCAAGCAACTCTTGCTGCGAAACGTTCGGATAAAGCGCGTACTCTTCACGGTAACACACAATGAGGTGAATCACCAGTGAAAGCGTCGTGATCAGTTGCATCGCAACGTAATTGGAAGAGATAACGGTTACTTCCAATCCCAAAAGCGCGTTAATACCCGTCGTAACGACGACGGCGACGAACGATACGACGATCGGAAGCACGACAAAACGCATTTGACGGAAGATTACCCACAAAATCAATAGCATAATAACCAAGATAGCTCCGCCGTAAATAGCGATATCGTCTTTGACGAAATGGATCATATCATCCGCGATCATCATAACGCCGCCCAAAAAGAGTTCGCCCGCGGGCTGATACGGTTTGAGCGTTTCTCGCACTTTGACGATTAATTGGTGCGTCGATTCGCGTGAACTATCGCGGTACGCTTTAAACTCGGCTTTGACCGACTCAAAGGCTTTCGTCTCTTGTTCATTGAGCGCACGTTCTTGCGAAAGCGTCAACCATTCATTGCGTTTGCCTAAAAGCTCCGTATAACGAGCATCGTCTTTGAGATTGACGACGATAGCCGTCGTCTTAAAATCGCGACTAACAAGGTTGGCGGCATACAAAGGACTTGTCGTCAGCTCTTCTTGCACCATACTTTTGTTAATATCCGAAGAAGCGATCGTACGTACGTTAGAGACGACGTCTTGAACTTTTTGCGGCGGACTTTGCAATAAAGGTACGTCAAGGAGCGACGTAACGCTTTCGACGCCTTCGATTTTGAGTAAATCGCTTTTAAGGCTTTGAATCGTCTTAAGGGTTTCATCGTCCAGCAAATAGGCTTTCGGACTAAACGAAATAACGAGATAATCGGGACTAATATAACGTCCGTGGACTTCTCTTGTTAACTTTAAATCTTGATCGTTCTCCAAAAGCAGCGTCTCAGCCGAAGCGTCGATGCTCAAATCGCGTGCATAATAGCCGAAAATTCCCGTTAAGATCGCTAAAGCAAGCAAAACAACTTTGAAATGCGTCGTAATAAAATGAATGTACAGTTTGATCATACTATGAACTCTCGTTTCTAAATCGTGACATGTAAGATAATTTGGGCTTCAAAAGAGGCGAAAAGGTGATGAACATGATGATTTTGCGGTATTTTAGCCTAAAGTAACTTATAGGAATACGAAACAACGGTCTTGAAAAAAAACGATACTTTTTAAAGACCGATGCCAACGGTTAATCCCACTTCCAAACAAGACCGATACCGCCGGTTTGCTCATTGTTCGAATGTTTCGTTCCTTTCATATCGACGTCGACCGATTTGAGATAAAACGACAATTTAACATCTTCCCATAAAAGATCTAAAGCAAGTTTTTCACCGACCATATCGTCAAGCTTATCGAGTCGATACCCCTCGTCAATTGCCTCGTCGATTAAGTAATAGGTATGAAATTTATTGTAAAAAACACCAAGAGAGACGGCCCAATTAAAACTCTTTTGCGGTTCGTAATTAAGAAGCGAGCTTTCGTTGGCGCCGATGAAATTTCCCGCCGTACTGAAACTACGCATGGCTTTGCTACTGAGCCGTAACGTCGTACCCGCCAACGCTCCGGTATAAAAATTTCCAAGATCGGCTTTAGCGTTGGTCGTCCAATCAAAGCTTAAATCGCCAAACGATACGGGATCGGTTTTATACCCCACTTGATACGATACGCCGTACAAAAATTCATCGTGAAGCTGATTGTCCCAGCCTTCGGGTTTATCGAATCTAAAGACGGTATGAAAACGCTTTTGCAAGGTATCGGCTTGCGTAGAAGGTCCGACCATTCCCGCGTTGAGCCCAAGCTCATGGAAAAAATTGGCGGAAGATTTATACGCTAAAAAATTTAAATCAAGATACCCCGCATAGGGTAAATCATCTAAATCCCGCGTACGAATATCTTTATTTTCGGGAGTAAATATCGCATGCGAAAGCGAAAAAGCGACATTTTTCTGACCCAAATCGATAAAACTCAAAAGATCCGGGAACGTCGTATCCGCATCGCTCATCCACGTCATATACATTCCGTTGGTATAATGATGATCCTGCCCCACGATAGCGTCATTTTCCAAGACAACAGAAACGGTATCGGCTCGCGCCCATGAGCCTATTAAAACCGCTAAACTTACCGCCAAGATATTTTTTTTCATTCGTTACCTAACACGCTGAACATTTTAAAAGTTATAGTATACCCAAAGAGTCCTAGTTTAAGGCTTACACATGACTTGCCTTATGGGTTTCATGCATCAAACCATCAATCAAAATGTGGCTTATTCAAAAACTTGATGATTTCGTAAGTCTTTACAAAACTAGAATAAATTCTCTCTTTATATCTTCATCTCTTTATCCCAAAGAAAATAGCCACCATGTTTATTAGCTCTAAATTCTCCGCCAGCATCTTTTCCTTTTTGCGTGATATGTTCTTTTTCACCTTTTCTTTCTAAAAATCCTAAAGAAACAAGCTTCTCTAAAAGTTCATCTGTTTTGAGTTTAAGTTTGAGTGCAAGTTTTGACGTAGTGAGTTTATCGTGTTCTTCTTCGCTCTCTTTTTCAATTTTTTCAACGGACATTCTCACTTCATCACTGACACGAATAATCCTTTCTGCTTCTTCTTTTGTATCATTGTAAAGCTCCTGATCTTCATCTCTTTTTATTAAAATTCCCATTTCGTTATTGTTTATTTGACTAAATTCATAGAGGTTCATACTAGTTACAATACACATTTTTTCATTCATGTAGCATTTTGCATGCAAGTTCTCGCAAAAACTTGTTCGTACAAAAGAGAGTTCTTTGAGCCAATTAATCTCTTCATTTTTCATTTCGATTTTTCCATAGACGATTCTTATGTCTATCTTCATTCGATTTTTATCTTCGAGAAGTTCTTTGATACGATTGTTGAGTTTTAAAAAAGGACTTATTAAAATCAATTTGTCGTTGGTAGATTTAATAAGCTCTTCTAAGAAGTAGTTGGTTGCACTTGTATTTAAAAACTTTGCCATATTGATTCCTTGTTATAATTTTTTCATTAAAAAGGCATGATTATATATTTAATTTTCCCTATATGTTGTGTGAGATATTTATCAAGTCCTCGTTCACTGTTTTCGCTAGATGTTATGAAAACTCTTTTTGTATTTTTTTCTTTCAAATGAGGGTTGTCTTCTAAATAAGTTGTGCAATTACCAATGAATTCTTTTAAATGTTTTTGTTTTATTTCTGCTGTCCGCCAACCTTTACATTGAATGAGTAATGTCTCATGTTCATTCTCTGCAAGAAGATCAATACCGTTATCTTTTTTACCATTTATCAATCCATTGTAAATAACTTTATAGCCTTGAGTTTCATAGTATTTCCCTACATGTATTTCGTAGTCATTACCACGCTTTTTTCTTTCTTGATAATTTGGTTTTTTACTTGCCATTTGATTGAAAAATGTTTTTTCCATACCTTGGATATTTTCGTTTACATGTAACGCATTTTGAGTTGTATCATTCTTAATTGATTGAGTGTTTAATGGTTCATACACTTTTACATTATTTTCGTTTTTTCGTGTTATATGATCTTCATCTGTAACAATAATTTTAACGTTTCTATTGCTAGTCTCTTGGATAGATTTCTTCGTAGATTTCGGTTTGAAAATAAGATATAAAAGAGCAATTACAAAAACAATACCAATTATAATGCCTAATACTTTGATAATAGTTTCACGATAATAATACATGACAAATGAAGCAAGGATAAGAAGATATACGATAGCTTCTATTCTTTTATCTTCTCTTTTTCTTTTGTAATATTTATAACCCAATGAAAGTACCTTATTTTACTAAATAATTAATTTGTCACTAGCTATCTTTTTATGCGTGAGACTCACTATGGAAAAGTTTTAGATAATAACATTTTTTTCACTGACGTGTTGCATTGGAAAATAATATTTTTAAAGCCAACGACGTAAAGCTGTATGAAAGTAACATTTAAAATATATACAAGAAGAGTAAAAACCATGGTGGCGGACAGAGAGGGATTTGAACCCTCGGTCAGGTTGCCCCGACGCACCCTTAGCAGGGGTGTGGTTTCAGCCACTCACCCATCTGTCCAAGAAAAAGTAGAGTGCAATTATAGCAAACATAGATAACAAAGAGCTTAAAGCATTCCTTAAGCTCCTTGGTACGGTCAAATATAGACCGGATCTTTGGATTGTAAGAGTTTATCAAGCAGTTTTTGAAGTTTTTTGACCGAATCTTGATCCGTTTTTTTCGCCTCTTCTATTTTACTTTTGAGCATTACGATAAGCTCGACACCTTCTATAAAATGCATAGGGTACTCCTTTTAAAGATCATTTACGAGCTTTAAAAAGCAAAACTTATTCCAGATTATTCTCCGTCTTTTAAAGGTACGGGATGGGCAATAACACCGTCATAAAAAACCGTACAATTATTATCGGTTGAAGTTTTATCGTTTTTGGTAAAAAACGATAATGCCACGTTGGTTAAAATTTTGACGTTTGATTCGTCCATTTTGACCTTCGGTTTCGCAAACGTACCGCTTATTTTTTGTTCAAAAACACTGCAGCCTTTAGCATTGAGTAACGCGGCTTTCAAATCGATGAATTTTTCATCGACGATATTGATTTTACCTTTTAAGGCAACCCTATTCTTGGCGGTACTCAAGGCTACGTCGCTGAGCTGAATTTCAGAATAACCGATGTCGACTCGCGTACTCATCTCTTGAACCGTCGTTGTCCCGCCTTGCACTCCGTTGAGCGAGCTGTTAAGAACGTTACCTAAATTTTTCGAAGCATGCGTGTCGACAAGAGGCGCAATTTGATCGAGATCGTAGCCTTTTAGCGTTAAATTTTTACCGAAAAGATTGACGTAACCGTTAAGCGTTGTCTTAAAGCTCAGCGCATCGCCCGCCGTAAAAGAAAGCTTCAAATCTCCATCTGCCGTACCTTCGGCAATATCTTGCTGAAAGACTCCTTTGATAAACGGTGCTAGTTTTAGCCCTTCAATTTTATGCTTTAACGAAATTTTCGGTTGTTTCCCGCTAAAGTCAAACTTGCCGCTACCTTGAAAAAGCGTTTCAAAAAGCGTGTATTTTAAATTTTCGCTTACACCGACCGCATCTTTCATCTCCATAGACATCGAAACATCGTTAAAGACGTAACGATCGTAGCTAATTTTATCGATATGCATTTGAGACAAAAAGACAAGCCCGTTTAAAGAGTGTTTGCTCGGATCGAAATGAATATCGTTCATTTCGACGTCGATATTTTCAAACATCATTTTAACGTTATCGCTTAAATCCGTATACGTCATCGAAGCACGGGTAAATTTAATCTTGTTTACGTTAATAAAAAGTGCATCTTCTTCGGCTTCGATTTCTTCCACTTTTTTACTTTTGGCGGAAGAACTTTTATGCGTGACTTCTTTGGTTACAGGAGGCAAAAGGTAATTGAATTTGCCCTCTTTATTTTTTTCAATCGACAGTGCGAGATTATCGATAACGAGGTATTTGATTTTAATCTCTTTTTTGAACAATGCCGCAATATCAAGGGCTACGTCAAAACTTCCGAGCTTAGCAAACGCAACCTCGGAACGGTAAGAGGGATTGGCGACTTCAATGTCGGAGATGCTAACGCCCACGGGAGATAAAGAGAGCGTGATGTCGCCTCGAATCATAATCTCGTATCCCGTACTCTCTTTAATAGCTTTTTGAATTTTCGGTTTATATTCGTTAAAATCGATAACTTTGATCAGTAAAAAAAACGCAACGATCGATACTGCACAAAACAAAACGATACTTAGCACAATTTTCTGAATCATCTTTACCTCTTTATGCTATAGACTCTAAAATTTTTCGAACGACGCTTAACGGATCGGCGTGATGATAGATCGGTCGACCGACAACGATAAAGTCGGACTTTTGCGCTTTGGCTACGCTTAGATCGGCGACGCGTTCTTGATCGTTGTTAGCCTCGTTGAACGGACGGATACCGGGTGTTAGGGTTAAAAAATGTCCGCTCGTATGTGCTTTAATATCCAAACTTTCATACGCCGAACATACGACGCCGTGAATACCGCTTTCATACGCATCCGTTGCGAAATCAACGGCTTTTTGCGCAATGGGCGTGCGATAAATCGCTTCAAACGAAGCATTGTCGAAGCTTGTCAAAGCGGTAACCGCCAAGACGATCGGAGGATTGGGAAGTGCATTGACGCGTTGCATTACCGTTTGCATCGCTTTTTTACCGCTTGAAGCATGAACGTTGAACATATCGACGTTCAATGCAACGATCGATTCTGCCGCATCCGCCATCGTATTGGGAATGTCGTGAAGTTTAAGGTCTAAAAAGATTTTAAACGAAGGGTTGATCGCTTTAAGCTCTTCTAGCAGGGGTTTCCCGTCGCGAATAAACGAGCGAAGACCGACTTTGAGCCAAATATCTTCGCTTTTTAACGTACGCGCTAACGCAAGATTGTCGGATTTTTCAGGTAGATCGAGGGCAACGCATAGCTTCATGCACTCACTTCCTGCTCTTTACAAACGGCATCCAAAACGCCGTTGATAAATTTCGGACTGGTTTCGTTACAGAGTTTTTTAGCCAATTCGATCGCTTCGTTAATCACGACGGCATTGTCCAAAGAAGTATAAAGAACTTCGTAGCAACCCAAACGTAAAATCGCCCGTTCGATCGTGCCGATTTCACTCAAATTCCACTCTTTTAAATGACGGTTAATCGACGCATCGACATTGACTAAATGCTCTTTAACACCGTGGTACAGTCCTAAAGCAAACTCTTTTTGCTGATTGCGAATCTTTTTGTCTTCGAAAAGTTCGTCCATAAATTTTTCGATACCGGCATTGCCGATATCTTCGGCATACAAAATGCCGATAATCGTTTCTCTCGCTTGATGTCGTGTTGCCAAACGTTTTCCTTAAAAATGTTTATAAAGACTGATCAATTCGATCAATCCCGTCATAGCCTCAAAGCCTTTATTGCCGGCTTTGCTACCCGCTCGTTCAATAGCTTGTTCGATCGTATCGGTCGTTAAAACACCGAACGTGACCGGTTTTTGGTATTTGAGAGCCGTATTGGCGACGCCTTTGGTCGTTTCTGCGGCAACATAGTCAAAATGCGGGGTACTTCCGCGGATAACGGCACCGACGCAACAAACCGCATCGTATTTTCCGCCGTTTAAAAGCCTATCTAAAGCCATCGGAATTTCAAAAGCTCCCGGAACTAAAATAAGATCTAAATTTTTTTCGTCGCCGCCGTGACGAATAAACGCGTCACGCGCACCTTCGACCAAGCGATCGGTAATAATGTGGTTAAATCGGCTATTGATAATGGCGACCTTTTCCGTGCCGTTTAACGATAATTTTCCTTCAACGATATTCATGGTAATCCTTTAATAAAATGGATAAAGTCTTTAATCATACCCTATTTTTCGTTAGGGACGCTTTAGTGCTTTTTCCATACGCTTACATGTAACGTTTTTAGCACGCGCTTGCGTTCGTTTTCATAACGAATTAAAGGCATATCCAATGCCTTTTGCGTCCATTCAAACGTCGGTTCCAAATGCTCTTTTAAGGCATCAAACGTGCTATATTTTTCGCCGTTTTTCTTAAAGCCGCCCAGCCATTTCGCTCGCGGCGTTTTACTTTCATCCCAATCGTAGCCGCTTGCGATCACTAAAAAAGCTCCCGTACGCATACGCGTAGAGATTGTTTTGAGAAAAAGCACCGGATCGTAAAGCGTGTCCAAAGTATCGTTGAGCAATACCAAATCGTACCCGTCGAAGTAAGGCTTCATATTGTGCGGATCGGCTTGCCAAAATTCGACTTTTTGACGCGCAGGATCGATGCTAAAATCGCTTAAACGACACTCATAGAAAGAGCACAATTCTCCCTCGTCTTTGAGTGCGTATTTGAGTTTTCCGCTCTCTTTGAAGTTGGTAGCCAAACGTACCACGCGTGCGGTAAACTCGATGCCGTGTACCGTTTCGTAAGCTTTTGCCAACGCAAACGTCGATCGTCCCGCACCGCATCCGATCTCTAAAGCTTTGGTTTTGGCTCCCTCGCATTCATTGCAAAAACGTGCTATCGCTTCGTAGTAGTTGTTCTCTTTCTCCCCAAAATGCGCATGGCAGAGTGAAGAGAGCTCAAAATCGGTTTCGTAAAATACCGAATGCGTCTCAACGTCTTCCTCCGACTCGACGTAACGAAATCCCGCGTGTTGGTAAAAATGGCGGCGAAACGCATAACGCGAAGCACGAATAAGCTCATTGCCCGTGCTGATCCACGAACCGCCTTTGATGAGATTGTGCCTGTCGTCAAACGTCGGTACGGAAAAGTCGTCGTACAACGGATGGACGCTAAAACCGTCAAATCCGTTGATCGGAGTTTCGCTCCATTGCCATACGTTACCGATAACATCGTAAAAATCGCCGAACGCAAACGTATCTACGGGTACGGAAGAGGCGAAGTATTCGAGGTTAACGTTACCCGGTGCTTTGTCCCAAAACGGTTCGTCGTTTTTGACATGTAAGTCGCGAAGCACGTACCATTCGTCCTCGCTCGGTAAGCGAATGCTTTTACCCTCTTTCGCACTTTTCCAGTTACAAAACGCTTTGGCTTCAAGATAGTTAACTTCTACCGGCCAGCTCCACGGCATTGCGATCTCTTCAAGCATCGTTCGCAAGCGATAACCCTCATCGGCTTTTCTCCAAAAAAGCGGCATTTTTGCCTCTTTGTACGTTCGCCATTTCCAACCCTCTTCGCTCCAAAAACGCGCCTCTTCGTATCCGCCCTCTTCTACGAACGGTAAAAATTCGGCATTGGAAACAAGATATTTGGAAGCTTTGAAATCATGAATTTCTTTTACATGTAAGCCGTATTCGTTATCCCAACCGTAAAGCGCATCGTCTTTATTTTTTTCCAAACGAAGCGTCGTACCCGCAACGTCGATCAAGCGGTTTTGAACGACGGGCGTGTCGATCGGGCATATTTTCCAAAACGGATGCGTTTGCACGTACGTTAAGGGCAATTGACGTATTAATACCGAAGAGGTTTCCAAGTGAATCCGTTCATGCTCGATTCCCATCAAGATCGCCCAAAACGGGCTTTCCCACGAAAGCGGCATTTGAAGCGCCAAAGTGTCGATCAGCTCTAAAACCTTGGTTTTAACCGCATCGCGGTAAGCGCGAATTTCGGCAATTTTCGGCCATGGATAATGTGTTTGATCCAGATCGTCCCAGCTCATTTCGTCCACGCCGATCGCAAAAATCGATTCATAGATCGGATTGATCCGTTTGTCGATCAACTTCGCGAGCACCAATTTGTTGATAAAAAACGTCGCCGTATGTCCGAAATAAAAGACCAAAGGATGACGTAAAGGATCGGCGGTCACGTAATAACTCTCGTCCTCTTTCATCGCCTCGAACAACTTTTCGTAAATGCCGTACGTTTTCAAAAAATAGTCGCGTATCTCTTGCCTTTTTTCTGCCGCACTTCCGACGTTGAGCAGGATATTGCGCGTGGGGACGAGTTGCATGCTAGGCCTTTAGGCTGTTTTGAATCGCTTGAATGTCTTTGATCGCCGCGTCTAAATCTTCCAAATAAAGCATATTCGGTCCGTCGCATAACGCGATACACGGATCGAAATGGGTCTCAAAAAAGAAACCGTCCACGCCCACGGCGGCCGCCGCACGCGAAAGCGGACGCACAAATTCGCGTTTTCCTCCGCTTTTACCGCCCTCGGTTCCGGGCATTTGAACCGAATGCGTCGCATCGAAGATGACCGGAGCAAAGGAACGCATAATCTCGAAACTGCGCATGTCCACGACCAAATTGCCGTATCCAAACGTCGAGCCTCGCTCGGTCAACCACACGCCCGCTTTCTCGGCGGCGGCGTATCCTTCTTCCCTCACGCCGCGCGTATCCAAGACTTTTTTGACCGAATAACGCATATCGGCGGGATTTAAAAATTGACCTTTTTTAATGTTTACGACACATTTCGTCTGAGCCGCGGCTACCAATAAATCGGTCTGGCGGCATAAAAAAGCGGGTATCTGTAACACGTCGACGACTTCTCCCACGGGCTTTGCTTGCGTATAATCGTGAATATCCGTCAAAAGCTTGTAGCCAAACTGCGTTCTCACTTCGTCGAGCAGCTTCAATCCCGCGTCAAGTCCCGGGCCTCTAAAGCTGTCGATACTCGTACGATTGGCTTTATCGAAACTGGATTTAAAGTAAAAATCGATAGTGGAATCTTCATGGTACGTCATCAATTTTTCGGCAACCCGAAAAAGATTGTCGCGACTTTCGATCACGCACGGTCCTGCAATTAAAATCATTCTTTCTCCTTAGCGACGATAACGCCGCTTAAAATAACCAAGAGTATACCCAATAGACCCATAAAATCCGGTAAAGGATCGCCCAAAAACAATCCGATCAAGAGTGAAAAGAAGATAATCGAATATCCTGCCGCCCCGACGATACCCGCTTTGGTCGTCCCGAATGCCTTGGTCATATACAGTTGTCCCACCGCACCCGAAAAGCCCATCAAACCGATATAAAGCCACTGAATACCTGAGGGCATTTTAAACGTACCGAGCATAAAATCAAACATCGGTGCACTGTAAAATTCGCTCACGAGCATAAACAACGCCGGAAAAACCGTGCCGGTCGAAACAAACGCTAAAACGATAATGCGCGTATCGTAAACTTTATTGAGTTCGCGCACGCTCGTGTACGCAAGTGCCGCTCCCAGACCGCTGAAGAGTCCGAAAAGGTCGGTTTTGGAAACCGACACTAACGCGCCGGGTTTCATCACCATAACGATACCGACAAAGCCGAAAAAAACGGCAACCCATCCCTTCCAGCCGATATGCTCTTTCAAAAAGAAAAATGCCAAAATAGCGGTAAAAATAGGCGCGGTTCTTGAAAACGTCATGGCATCCGCAAGCGGAATATGCGCAATATTGTAGAAAAAAACCAGCATTGAAAAAAAACCGATCAATGCCCGAAAGAGTAATAACCAAGGCTTACCGCCGACTTGTTTAAGGGGTTTTTGTAAAAACGTTGCCACCATCAGACACATCGTAAGTCCGTTACGGAAAAAAACCACTTCGACCGAATCGAAATCTTGACTGAGCACTTTTGCGAATGCCCCGTCGATTGCAAAACTAAACGATGAAACGAGCATCAATAAAACGCCGCGGTTCATCCCTGAAATAAACGCTCCCACACCGACTCCACATGTAACCTAAAATGCGTTATCTTAATCCTTTCCGTGTTAAAATTCGTTGATTTTTACCTCTTAGCTTGGAGACGTCATGAATCTTGAATCCATCTTGAACTATTCGCTTTGGGGCTTCCCGGTCGCCAACGTCGGTATCGCGTTGCTCATTTTTTTCTCGTCGCTGCTCTTTCGCCGCATCATCAGTAAACTGTTGCTCAAACCGCTGCGTAAGCATTCGCGTCAAGGCAAAAAAGAGGACAACCAAAATAAAATTCTCGACGTTATCGAAGAACCGCTCAAACTCTCTATCGTCTTGTTCGGTCTTTATTTTGCGATCAAATGGTTGCCGTTTAAAAACATCGACCGCTTTTTGGAGCTGTTTGTACGTTCGTGTCTTAGCTTCGTCGTTTTTTGGATTTTGTACCGTTTGGTCGAGGCGTTTTCGAACCTTTTTAACCTTTTTTCATCCAAATTCGGCAAAGAACTTCACTCTGACATTCAAAACTTTTTGATTAAAACGCTTCGCGTTCTTATCATCGCTATCGGCGTCATGGCGATTTTACAAGAATGGGGCATCAACGTGAGTGCCTTTGTCGCCTCTTTGGGACTGGGAGGTTTAGCCTTCGCTTTAGCGGCCAAAGACACGATCGCCAATTTATTCGGCTCTTTAGTCATCTTTAGCGATCGTCCGTTTAAAGTCGGCGACTGGATTCAAACACCCGTCGTGGAGGGCATTATCGAGGAAATCGGCATTCGTTCTACCAAAGTACGTACCTTCGCGCAAGCCTTAGTAAGCGTGCCCAACGCCACGGTTGCCAACACGCCGATTACCAACTGGACGCGTATGGGCAAACGCCGCATTAACACTCGTATCGGGCTAACGTACGCGACCAGCGTCGAGCAAATCCAAACGATCGTCGAGGAGATTACCGCGATGCTCAAAAACCATCCGGACATTCACCAAGAGACGATTTTGGTCTATTTCGATGAATTTCAAGACAGTGCGCTTAGCATCTTTCTTTACTTTTTTACCAAAACAACGGTTTGGGCGGAATTCTTACATGTAAGGCAAGACGTCAACCTTAAAATTATGCACATCGTCGAGCGTAACGGTGCGCAGTTTGCGTTCCCTTCTCAAACGCTCTACGTCGAGAGTTTACCAAAATAACAGCAAAGCAACGCTATAATGTATCTCATTTAGGTTATCTTTACAAAAGGTTCGTATGAAAAAAATAGCCATTATCGGGCTTCCCAACGTGGGCAAAAGCTCGTTATTCAACCGCATCGCCAAACAACGCATCGCTATTACTTCCGATTTTAGCGGCACGACGCGCGATATCAAATCCCATGAAGTCTTCATCGGCGAAAAACCGTGCATTATTTTGGATACCGGCGGGCTCGATCGCTCTTCGGAATTGTTCGCCAACGTTCACGACATGTCGATGGAAACGTCTAAAAAAGCCGATATTTTACTGATGGTCGTTGACGGGAAACGGCTTCCGAGCGATGAAGAGAAAAAGATTTTTTACGCCCTACAAGCACGTAACAAGCCGATCGCACTGGTCATCAACAAAATCGACAACGACAAAGAGATGGAACGCGCTTGGGAATTTAGCGAATTCGGCGCGGAAAACGTTTTTGCGATCTCCGTTTCGCACAATCGAGGCGTGAGTGCCCTTTTGGAGTGGATCGCTACGTATCTGCCGACGCCGGAAGGATCGGTCGTCAACGAACCGAGCGAAAACGACGAGGAAGAAGACGAAGATTGGGGCGAAGAGGACGACTGGGATGACGAAGAAGAACTTCCCGCGGCGATCGAAGAAGAAACCGTCCCCGACAACCGCATCAACGTTGCGATTATCGGACGCGTCAACGTCGGAAAAAGCTCACTACTGAACGCTTTAGTCGGAAAACAGCGTGCCGTCGTCAGCAGCATCGAAGGAACGACGATCGATCCGGTCGACGAAGCCATAGAGTACAACGAAAAAATCATCAATTTCGTCGATACGGCGGGTCTTCGCCGTCGCGGAAAAATTGAAGGTATCGAAAAATTCGCTTTAATGCGCACCAAAGAGATGCTTGAACGCGCCAATATCGCTTTATTGGTTTTAGACGCTAGCGAGCCTTTTAAAGAGCTCGACGAACGTATCGCGGGGCTTGTGGAAGAAAACAATCTCGCGTGCATCATCGTCTTAAACAAATGGGACCAAGCAAACGTCGAATACGAAGAGATCATGAAAGAAGTCAGGGATCGTTTTAAGTTTCTCTCGTATGCGCCGCTTATTAGCGTTTCGGCATTGACGAAACAACGCGTTTCCAAGATCAAAGAGATGCTTTTGAGCGTTTACGAAAACTATGCGCAACGCATTCCGACCGCGCGTCTTAACGAAGTAATTAAAGAAGCAACGATCAAACATCAAATCCCAAGCGATCACGCCAAAGTCGTTAAAATCTATTTTGCGACCCAGTACCAGAGCAAACCGCCTCGCATCGTTTTGGTGATGAACAAACCGCGCTCCTTGCATTTTAGCTACCGACGCTATTTGGCAAACCGACTGCGCGAAACGTTCAACCTTGAGGGCACGCCTATTTTGATCTATCCGCGCGCCAAAGGCGAAAAAGACGAACAAAACGAGCAAGACGATGCTTGATCCTAAAAATAAAAATATCGTTTTTATCGGCTTTATGGGTGTGGGAAAAGGAACGATCGCACGCGCGTTGATTCAAAAGACCGATCGTTTCGGGCTCGATACGGACGACCTGATCGAAAGTATGGAAAACCGAAAAATCAAAGAGATTTTTGAGAAAGACGGTGAAGCGACGTTTCGCAAACTCGAGAAAAAAACCGCCAAATGGCTTCAAAAAAACGTTCAAAATGCCCTCATCTCAACCGGCGGCGGCTTTTTTAAAACCGACAATCTAGACAAAATCGGCACCGTCGTCTATCTTCGCTCTTCCTACGAAGGGATTATGGCGCGACTGATGGCACACGAAAAAGCAGACCTCAAACTTGCCAAACGACCGCTTCTAAGCGATGAGGCCAAAGCCAAAGCTCTGTTTGAAGAGCGTGCTCCTTTATACGAAAAAAAAGCCGACGTGATTATCGACGTCGAAAACCGCTCGGTCCAAGAGATCGTCACGGAAATCATCAAAGTTTTAAAACTAAAAAGGATTAAAAAACGATGCGAGTCTTAACGGGAATTCAACCCTCCGGTGCCCTTCATATCGGCAATTACTTCGGTGCGATCAAACAAATGGTCGACCTACAGGAAAACAGCGATTTGTTTATTTTTATTCCGAACTACCATGCGCTCACGTCGTTGAAAAACGCTCCGGCACTCAAGCAAAATACGCTCGATGCGGCCATCAATTTTATGGCTTTGGGTATCGATCCTTCCAAGTCTACGCTATGGGTGCAATCGGACGTTAAGGAAGTATTGGAGCTCTATTGGATTCTATCGGGCTATACGCCGATGGGTTTATTGGAACGTGCGCACAGCTACAAAGATAAAGTCGCCAAAGGCATTGCGGCAAACCATTCGCTCTTTTCGTACCCCGTGCTAATGGCGGCGGATATTTTGCTCTACGACTCGGACGTTATTCCCGTCGGAAAAGATCAGATTCAACATGTCGAAATCGCACGCGACATTGCCATCAAATTTAACAACGACTTCGGCGAAATTTTTACCGTACCGACCTTTAAAGTCGAAGAAGAAGTTGCCACGGTTCCGGGTATCGACGGGGCGAAAATGAGTAAAAGCTACGGCAATACGATCGATATTTTTTGCGGCGAGAAAGAGCTCAAAAAGACGATTGCCCGTGTCGTGACGGATTCGACTCCTTTGGAAGAACCCAAAGACTATACGACATGTAACGTTTTTGCTTTGGCTAAACTCTTTTTGAAAAATGACGAAGTAGAAGCGTTAAAAGAGCGTTATACAAAAGGCGGCGAAGGATACGGCCATTTTAAAGCCTATTTGAACGAATTGATTTGGAACTATTTTGCAGACGCACGCGAAAAACGCGCCTACTTTTTAGACCATCCAAACGAAGTCATCGAAATTTTAGAAGCCGGCGCATGCAAAGCCCGTAGTATTGCTTCCGAAAAAATGAAAATCGTACGCGACCTTGTCGGAATTTATCGTTAGGAACTTTGATGTTAGATATTAAACTGATACAAAATGATTTTGAAACCGTAGCGACCGCGCTTCGCAAGAAAAAAGTCGACGAAAGTCTGTTGGAAAATCTTCGAACGCTCTCTTTGGAGCTTAAAAACGCACGCATCGTGCTAGAGCCTTTGCAAGCGGAGCAAAACGCCAAAAGCAAACTCTTCGGCGTTTATGCCAAAGAAGGCAAAGACGTCAACGCGCTCAAAGCGGAACTTGCGGACAATAAAGCCAAAATCGCCGAAGCGCAAGAGATCGTTCGAACACTTGAAGAAAAGATGGAAGCACAAGCCTCTATCATTCCCAATATGCCCTCTTCTCTTGTACCCGAGGGCGAAGACGAAAACGACAACGTCGAACTCAAACGCGTTTTAGAGCCTCGCGTTTTTTCGTTTACGCCTAAAGAACATTGGGATTTGGACATTAAACAAAACTGGATCGATTTTGAACGCGGCGTTAAGCTCTCCAAAAGCCGATTTAGCGTTCTTAAAAACGAAGCGGCACGCCTAGAGCGCGCTTTGATCAACTATATGCTCGATTTCAACCGCAAACGCGGATTTCACGAAGTATGCGTTCCCTACATCGTCAACCGCGAAACCTTGATGGGAACGGGACAACTGCCTAAATTCGAAGACGATCTGTTTAAAATCGAAGGCGAAGAACTTTTCTTGATTCCCACCGCCGAAGTTCCCGTGACAAACCTCTTTCGAGACGAAATTTTGACCCTAGAAGAGTTACCTATCAAGATGACATGTTATTCGGCGTGTTTTCGTAAAGAAGCCGGAAGTGCCGGCAAAGACACGCGCGGTATGATTCGCCAGCATCAATTTGATAAAGTCGAGCTGGTCAGTATCACGACCCCCGAGCAAAGCGAAGCCGTTTTTGAGGAGATGCTTTCGTGTGCTTCCGATCTCTTGACGTCGTTAGGACTTCCGCACCGCCATTTGATGCTTTGCGGCGGAGACCTTGGATTTAGTGCCGCCAAAACGGTTGATTTGGAAGTCTGGCTTCCCGGACAAAACCGCTACCGTGAGATCAGTTCCGTCTCAAATACGTTTGATTTTCAAGCCAGACGTGCCAAAATTCGTTTTAAAGATAACGGCAAAAACCGCCTCGTCCATACGCTCAACGGTTCTTCGCTAGCCGTCGGACGTACGTTGATCGCACTCATGGAAAACTACCAGCAAGAAGACGGTAGTATCGCGATTCCAGACGTTTTAAAAGAGTACATGTAAGATGGCGGAAGAAGAAGTCGTCATCCTCGAAGCGGACCCTTCGGCTCCTACGGAAGAAGGCTTTGCGCCTATTGAAGAGGAAGCGTCCGAGGAGACGGCATCTGCGGAAAATCAAGAAGACGAACTCGCCAAAAAAGCGAAAAAACGTCTGTTGATTCTCTTGGTCGCCGCCGGCGTGCTCCTTCTTGCGATCATCATCGCGATCATCGTTATTTTAAAAGTCAAATCACACCCGACGCCCACACCCGCACCGATCGTCAAACACGAAGAAAAACCGATCGTTAAAGAGCAGTTTTCGCCCTCTCGCGTCGATTCGATGATTAAAAAAGCCCACGTGCTTTACGAACAAGGCAACAAAGACGAAGCTTTAAAACTCTACGAAAAAATCGCAACCTACAACGAAGCGATTTCGTATTACAATATCGGCGTCGCCAAACTCAAAGAGCAAAGCTATGCCGAAGCTTTGGACGCTTTTAAAAAAGCGATTCAAAACCAAGAGCATCGCTGCATCAGTGCCATCAATGCCGCCGTATGCGCCTTGGAAATGGGAGACGGGACACTTTTTCACTACTACGTCGATTTAGCGTATGCCTACCTACCCGAAGAGAGCAATGCTCCGCTTTATTCCTATTACGTGGGCTTAGTGCATTACTATAAAAACTTTTACGTCGAGGCTCTCAGCGCACTCTCGCATCCTTCTAACGACTTTTACCGTGAAGACCAAAACTACCTTAGCTCAAAAATCTTAGCCTCTTTGTCCTACAACCAAGAAGCATACACCGATTTAGAGAGTGTTTCCAAAGAGAGCGACCTTTTTACCTTAGGGCTTTTACAGGCAAAGCTCGGCGATTATGCCAAGTCCAAAACCTATTTGGTACGTGCACTTCGGAACGAACCTGAAAATACGCAGATCAAAACGGCACTCGCTTTAGTGGAAAATAAGCTCGGTAATCTTGCCAATACGGCTTCGCTTATCCAAGAAGTCGCTAAAGTACGCGACGAAAACTCAGCACCGATTTACAAAATGCACGCAATTTTAAAACCTACGCTCTTTGACGTGGATAAGGCGCAAAGCGAATTTGAAAAAGAACTTTTTTTCGACAACGAAAATATTTACAGCCTTCTGTTCTACTACGCACCGTACAAAGTTTTTGACGCAAAACAGACGATCGATTATATTCGTAAAGGGAGTATGAATATTTTTATCGATGAAATCGGACCGGCACTTTCGTACCTGAAAGCCAGTTCGACGATTTCCAAAGTCAACATCGCTATTTCCAAGGGCATCAAAAAAGCACTTGATTTCCATGTTTACGAGGCAAACGAACTCTTTTTGAAAATGGTCGACGAATACAAAAACCACTCCATTTTACACTACAATCTTGCCTTAACGTATGCGCAAATGGGCGATTACGGCGCGGCATATCGCCATTTTTCCAAAAGTTACCATCTCGATAACGGCAATTACCTTGCCGGCGTTTTCGCACTGATGAGCGGTAATCTGATCGGTAAAGACATCACCAAGCTCAGCGAAGACGTCAAAGAAAGCATCGCGAAGAACCCTACCCTCGGACAAGATAGCTTGTACGCATCGATGATCTATCTTACCGACGGTAACCATTTTTCACTAACGCGCTGGATTGAAAAGGAGCAAGAAAGTTCTCCTTTACACCTTGTTTTAAACATCGTCGCATCGCAAAGACTCGGCAATGATCGAATGTATCGCCTCAACGCGCAAAAGTTACAAGCCTTGCTTCCCAAAGATATTCTCGCCAATATCATTTTATTCAATATCAAGCACGACAAGCAAGAGATTAAACAATATGCCAAAGCGATTCAAATCGAATTTAATACGCTACCTTTAGACTACGACGCTTTTTACTACGGTCCGAAAATCGTTAAAGAACAATATATCAAGCTCCTGCAAATCGGCGGCTTGCTACACCAAAAACGCGATTTGGTCGTTCAACGTATGGAAGAAGAGCGCATCGATATTGCTTCGATTATGCAAACGTTGGCTTACATGCAAATTTACACCAACAATTTTGAAGAGGCGTTTGTGCTTTACAATAAACTCATCGACGATTTTCACAAGAAAGATACCTACACCGTGTTTCTTGCCTCCGTTGCGGCTATCGGTGCGGGACATAGCGAAAACGCTATCGCACTTTTAGAACTTTCCAAGCTCACCGATCCTTCCAACGTGGAGAGTAAATATGCACTGGGTTTGCTCTATCAAGAAGTGGGAAATTACGAAGCGGCGACCGCTCAGTATCGAAGCATCGGAAATATCGGTTTTATCTCGCAGTATTTTACGTTTGAATTAATCCGATAAACCTTACATGTAAACATTTACATGTAAGGCTATCGTCCTTCTTAAATGCCTTCTTGTTCCATTTTATGAACGCTACGCAAGCGATCGCGCATCGACATGTAACTGTTAAGGGCTCCGATATAAGCTTTCGCCGTCGCTAGCATCGTATCAACGCTCAATCCGTGTCCCATAATCGCCGGCTTGCTCTCGTCAAACACGACTTTAACGATCACGCGTGCCATAGCATCTTTGCCTTGCGAGACCGCGTCGACTTTATAGTCTTTAAGTTCTCCGCTCACGCCGCACACGCGATCGATGACCTTAAAGATCGCATCCATCGTCCCGTTACCGATCGCCGCATCGGTGATCTCTTTACCGTCGTGATTGATCGTCACGGCAGCACTCGGAACGCCGCCCGGAGCGCAATCGGAAAGTTGTAAGCGAAGCAATTCAAACACTTGAGGAATTTTAGTAATCTCTTCGGCAACCAACGCACGTAAATCGTCGTCGAAAATCTCTTTTTTCTGATCCGCTAAAATTTTAAAACGCTCAAACGCTTCGTTAATTTCGTCGTCTTGTAACTCGTATCCCAAGTTCGCCAATTTATCTTTAAACGCATGGCGACCGGAATGCTTTCCAAGAACGATCGAGTTTTTATCGAGCCCGATATCTTTGGCACTCATAATTTCATACGTTTGCGTATGTTTCAACACGCCGTCTTGGTGAATACCGCTTTCATGCGAAAAAGCGTTCTTACCGACAATCGCTTTATTGGGTTGGGGTTCGATTCCGGTAATCGAAGAGACAAGGCGACTCGTCGGGTAAATCTCTTTAATATTAATGTTTGTCTCGTATGCGCTGAAATGATCTTTACGAGTTCGAAGTGCCATGACGATCTCTTCAAGTGCCGCATTTCCCGCACGCTCCCCTAATCCGTTAATCGTACATTCGATTTGTCGCGCACCGTTTTCGACACATGCAAGCGAGTTCGCAACCGCTAATCCCAAGTCGTTGTGGTTGTGTACCGAAATAATCGCACGCTCTCCGACAAACTCATGCAAAGATTTGATAATCGCCCCCATCTCCGTCGGTAAGCGATACCCTACCGTATCGGGAATGTTGAGCGTCGTTGCACCCGCATTGATGACGGCATCTAAAACTTCTTTCATAAAATTTACTTCGCTACGTCCCGCATCTTCGCAACTAAATTCGACGTCTTCACAAAATGTTTTAGCGTATTGCACCGCTTCGACCGCTTTTTTAATGACTTGATCCGGACTCATCTTGAGTTTGTATTGCATATGAATCGGACTTGTAGCGATAAACGTATGAATGCGATTCAATTTTGCTTTGGAAACGGCTTCGCCCGCTGCTTTGATATCTTTCTCCAAAGCACGCGCTAACGAACAGACGCGGCTTTTGGTAATCACTTCGCTGATACGTGCAATCGCGTCAAAATCTCCGGGGCTTGCCGCGGCAAATCCCGCCTCTATAACGTCAACGCCGAGCTTTTGCAATTGCAAAGCGATTTGAATTTTTTCTTCCGTGTTCATAGACGCACCGGGACTTTGCTCACCGTCGCGTAACGTCGTGTCAAAAATGATAATAGTATTGTTGCTCATAAGGTTATCCTTTAAATGATTGTATCGTTAAAATGAATGAAAAAAGAAAAATTAGAGGGAGAGAAGGTTTTGCAGGAGAGCGTTTTTAATCTCAATTTTGGGTAAACATTTAATCGATTTCATAATACCGATTGCCGTGACGTTTTGCATCGTTTCTCCTTTAAAAATAAATATTTTGAAGAAGAGCGTTAAACGCACTTCCTCAAAGTAGACGTATTATACTCAATTTTTATAGTATTTGGCAACGACAAACGTATAAACACCCCGTACCAAACCGTAGACGAGATAGAGGCTAATCAAAAGCGTTCCGACTTCGATCGGGTATAAATACAAAAGCGAAAACGTCGCGACAAGGTACACCAGCGTTTTAATCAGATGACCTTTTTTTAAATCAATTTTTTTAAAACTCGGATAACGGATATTGCTAACCATCAAACACGAAAGTCCGCCTAAACCGAACAACATCAGGCTCTCGTAGCCGTGAATAACAGGATATTCTTTATAAAATAAAATCCACATCGCAACCACGACGGCGGCGGTAGGAATCGGAACACCGATAAAAACGGAAGGCTCAACCGTACCGATCATCACGTTAAAACGTGCCAAACGGATTGCCCCGAAAACGACGAACATCGCGCACAAAAGCGAGCCGACCTTCCCGTACGCATGGGCGATGCTAAAATAAAATAACATCGCGGGAGCAACGCCGAAAGCTACGATATCCGCTAAAGAATCAAACTCGGCACCGAATTTGCTCGTTGCATTGGTCAAACGCGCGACTCTACCGTCGAGTCCGTCAAAAATCAGCGATAATAGAATATAAATTGCCGCTTTATCAAATTGTGCATTTGCCGAAGCGATAACGCTAATGACGCCTAAAAAAGCACTTGCCGCCGTAAAAAGATTGGGGAAAATATACATCAGTTGCAATTTGTTCCCGTTTTGAACGTTCATCTTAATCCTTATACGCAAGATAGCCGAGCACGCTTTGCCCCGCTTTAACCGTGTCGTTAAGCACCACTTTGATGCGTGCGTCTAAACTAACAAGCACGGCAATTTCTCCGTCTTTCAAAAAACCCATACGTTCCGTCGCCTTAAAAGAGCCTTCTTTACGGTAAAACGTGATCGGAGTTCCCCACGAGCCGATGGAACAAACCATATAGAGCCGCTCGTTTTGTGCCTGACATGTAACAATGTTTTGCTCTCCTAAAAGAGTCGATAAAGCATTGGAAGAGGGCATAAAAAGACCGAAACGCGAAGTCGTTGCAAGGACGTTCATCGCAAGGGGAGCGCGAATCAACCCTACGTCGAACAGTGATTTTTGAATCACGATGCGCAACATCTCTTGTCCGTTTTCCAGCGTTGTTTTCGCAATGGACGTAATCCTGCCGTCAATCGGCGCGATCAAAGCACGTGCGTCGTCTTCGTCGGCAAGACGTTCGGGATTGCGATAAGAAAAAAGCGTCCATGCAAAAAGCAGGAAGAATAACCACGTCAACCATGAAAGCGCATACGAAAGAAGTAGAAACATTCCCGTTAAAACGAGACGGTTCCATCCCTCTTTGGCGATCGGTTGCGTGGTTGTGTACAAAACGTTACGCATTGCTTAGAGGTTCTCGCTCAACGGCTTTTCGTGAACGGGTTTAGAATGTTTGAGTTGTGAAACCATACCGTTTTCGGCTTCAAAAGAAGCAATGACTTCGCGTAATTGATCTCCGTCGATCGTCTCAAACTCGTTCAATTTTGCAACGATACGTTCGATACATTCTCGATACTCTTCCAAACGAACTTTAACGACTTCGTAACGCTCTTGCAAAGTTTTTTTAATGTGCTCGTCGAGTTTTTCCGCCATTTTATCGCTGTAATCTTTCACCGTTCCGCCGTTTAAAAACGTATTGCGTTGTTTTTCAAGCACCATTAAACCGGCAACATCGCTCATACCGTAAATGCTCACCATCGCTTTAATAATATCCGTCGCTCGTTCCAAATCGTTACCGGCACCGGTTGAAATTTCTCCTAAAAAGACCTCTTCCGCCGCACGACCGGCCAAAAGAACGTCGACTTCCGCCATCAATTCGTGTTTTTGCATCAAAAATTTATTCTCTTCGGGAGTATTCAGCGTATAGCCGAGTGCGGCAAGTCCTCGCGGAATAATCGATACTTTCGAAACACGCTTGGCACCTTCCGTCGTCTCCGCAAGAAGTGCATGACCGCTTTCGTGGTACGCTACGATACGCTTTTCTTCCGGATTGATACGGCGGCTTTTTTTCTCAAGTCCCGCAATTGCACGTTCTACCGCCTCTACTAAATCCTGCTGTTCGACGTATGTTTTATTTTTGCGTCCGGCAAGAAGCGCGGCTTCGTTAATAATATTCGCCAAATCGGCACCCGCAAGTCCCGCCGTTAAGCGTGCAATTTCTTCAAGATTAATATCTTTACCTAATTTAATATCGACGACATGGACTTTTAAAATGTCTTTTCGACCTTGGAAATCGGGTTTATCGACTAAAACCTGTCGATCAAAACGCCCCGGTCGCAAGAGTGCGGCATCGAGCACTTCCGGTCTGTTCGTTGCGGCAAGAACGATTACGGGAGATTTATCGGAACTAAATCCATCCATTTCCGCCAAAAGCTGATTGAGCGTTTGTTCTCTTTCGTCGTTACCGCCCATCATACCGCTAGCAGCCCTACTTTTACCGATCGCATCGATTTCATCGATAAAGACGATTGCCGGTGCTTCTTTTTTTGCATTTTCGAACAAATCGCGTACGCGACTCGCACCTACACCCACGAACATTTCGATAAAGCTTGAACCTGAAACCGAGAAAAACGGTACGCTCGCTTCTCCGGCAACGGCTTTAGCAAGCAACGTTTTACCCGTACCCGGAGGTCCCACTAAAAGCACGCCTTTAGGAATTTTGGCTCCCAAATTCATGTAACGATCGGGGAATTTTAAAAAGTCTACAATCTCTTTAACCTCTTCTTTGGCCTCTTCGACACCGGCAACGTCTTCAAATTTAACTTTCGGTTTCTCGGAATTGACAAGTTTTTTGCTACTGCCCATTCCTAAAATGCCGCCGCCCATATTTTTTTGCATACGATTGGCTAAAAACATCCAAATACCGAAAAATACGAATACGGGTAAAACCCATGAAAAAAGAATCTCGGTAAAAATATTGGATTCGTTATAACCGCCGTAACTCACTTTTTTCTCATCCATTAAGGAGATTAACGTACTGTCTTCGCCGACTTTTTTCACGACGTATACGGTTTTTTGCGTACCTTCATTGGAAAAAGCTTTGATCGTCGTTTGCCCGATGGCTACGTAGCTGATTTGGCTGTTACGAATCAACTCTTTGAGTTCATAATAACTGATGGTACGCGTTGCGCTGTTTTGAACGTTGAAATTCGCCGCCATACCGTTATCGCTCGTACCTCCGCTAAAATTTTTAAAAAGCAAAATAACGATTATGGAAAAAATCGCAAACATTAAGAGAGGATTTTGGTTAAAAAAGTTATTTTTTTTATCGTTTTTATTGTCTGGGTTGGGATTCATCTATTTCCTTTGTAAAACGAGCGTAAACCACTCGTCTTTTTGGTACTTTTCGACAAGACGCATTGTCGTAAATTTATGTTCGACCTTATCGATGTATTTATCTAAAATGCCAGAAAGTATCAAAAGACCGTTTTCTTTGACCGCACTTTGTAAGTCGGAAGCCAACATGATTAAAACGTCGGCAATAATATTCGCGACGACGATGTCGTATTCGCATTCTCTTTTTTGAACGGAACCCGTCCATATCGTTTGAAACGTCGCATGATTGCGTTGAAAATTTTCGCTTGCCGAAAGCGTCGCTTGCTCGTCGGTATCGCACAAGTCGACTTTAGCACCCAATTTAGAAGCCGCAATCGCTAAAATACCGCTTCCGCATCCGACGTCGAGCAGTGTCATATTCGGTTGGATATAGCGTTGCAAAAGCAGTAAACATCCGTATGTCGTCTCATGGTGTCCCGAACCGAATGCCAGTGCCGGATCGATCACGACGTTGATTTTTTGCATATCGTCTTCCACCCAACTGGGATGAATGTATAAATTTTCGACATAAAGCGGTTGAACGGAATTGCGATACTGCGCGATCCAATCTTCGTTTTCACAAACAGACAAGGTGCTTTCAAGCGTTATAGAATGACCTAAGGCCAAAGAGAGTTGTTGGGCAAACGTTTCCATACCGAAGCGAATCGTCTCAAGGTCTTCTTCGCTACGCAAAATCATCGTGCCCTCTTTTTCTTCGATAGCCTCATCGCTGAGGCTCATCAAACAATCCATAAAAAGAGAGTATTCACTACTAGGGGTTAGGGACAATTCGTTATAGGTTTGTTTCATTCAGATTAACCTAAAACATCCTCGAGTTTTTCTTTTAAGACTTGGGGCGTAAACGGTTTCACGATATAGTTATTGACTCCGGCTTTAAGCGCGGTAATGACTTCGGCTTTACCGCCTTCGGTCGTGACCATAATGATCGGCATATTTTCATATTTTTTTTCGGCACGTACTTTTCGCACCAGATCCAGTCCGTTCATCTCAGGCATATTCCAATCGGTAATCAAAACGTTCACATCCGGAGTTCGCTCCAAAATTTGCCAGGCTTCTACGCCGTGTTCTGCTTCTAACACGTCATCAAACCCCAATCTCTGTAAAGTGTTCTTTATAATACGGCGCATTGTCGAGCTATCGTCTACTACCAGCAGCTTCAATGTCACTCCTTTAACTTTAAGGTTTAGTCTTCCATTCTAACGAACTTTAGTTTGAACTTAGTTTAAAGCACTCTTTTAAGAGCAATGCGCAAAGGCTTCGCGTAAGTCCAAAGTACCCTCGTAAAACGCTTTCCCGACAATAACGCCGGCAACTTTACGCGAGTGTTTGAGTAAAACTATATCGTCCAAATTTTTAACGCCTCCACTGGCAATCGTATCGATTCTCGAAGCTTCCGCGATAGAGAGCGTAAACTCCGCATTCACGCCGCTTAACATACCGTCTCGCCCGACGTCGGTACAAATAATCGCCTCGACGCCGGCATTCGCAAACTCCTTGGCTAAATCCGTTGCCAACATCGTTGATTTTTCCGCCCAACCTTCGACTGCGACAAAACCGTCGATCGCATCGATACCGACGACGATACGGTACTTTTGACACATCTCTTTCACGAATGCGGG
This sequence comes from Sulfurospirillum sp. UBA4058, assembly GCA_002382085.1. GTDB lineage: Bacteria > Campylobacterota > Campylobacteria > Campylobacterales > Sulfurospirillaceae > Sulfurospirillum. The sequence goes on from DFZK01000009.1 coordinate 106,177, forward strand.
ATTTTTAAGTGCAATCGAGCCCAAAATAACCCGATCGATTCCAAGATCGACATAGCGTCGAATCGTCTCTTCGTCGCGGATTCCTCCGCCTAGTTCTAATTTGAGGTTGCATTTTTTACGAATTTTTTGAATTTGTTCCATATTGCGCGGTTCACCTGCGAATGCACCGTTTAAATCGACCAAATGCACCCATTTTGAGCCCATTTCTTCAAACGTTTTTGCCACTTCCCACGGTTCGTTCGAATAGACCGTAGCACTTTGCATCAGTCCCTTTGTCAAGCGCACCGCCTTGCCGTCTTTCAAATCAATCGCCGGTAAAATTTCCATCATAACTCCACAAAATTCTTTAAAATAGCCAAGCCGTTTTCATGCGACTTTTCAGGGTGCGGCTGAAACCCGTAGATATTCTCTTTTTGAACCGCGCTTGCAAACGCATACCCGTACGTCGTCTTTCCGATGTGATATTTTTCGTCGCACTGCACATGAAAACTGTGTACGAAGTAGAGGTAAAAACGAGATGTCATGCCCTTAAAAAGCGGTGTATCGCGCACCACTTCAAGCTCGTTCCATCCCATATGCGGCACTTTTAAATGTTGGGAAAAACGTGTCGTATCAAATTTAACGACCTCACCTTCAATGAGTCCTAAGCCTTGCGTTTTTCCAAATTCCGTGCTGGCTTCAAACAACAGTTGCATCCCCAAGCAGATCCCTAAAAGAGGCTTTTTCGTTGCGGCAAACGCTTTAACGGCTTCATCCATTTCACGCTCTTTCAAACACGCCATCGCATCTTTAAAGGCACCCACGCCCGGAAGAATAATCTTATCGTAACGTTCTACATGTAAAGCGTCTTTGACAATTTCAATACGCGTACCGAGCTTTGCAAAGGCGTTGGTAACGCTTCGAAGATTGCCCATATTGTAATCGATTAAACCTATCATAATTCTCTCTTTTGATTCACGGATTTGACGTAAAACGCTAATCCAAACAGTAAAAACGTCACGCCTCCGATAAGATACACCGCATTAACGATATGCGACGCATCGATAATCGCAAATTTAAACACCAGCATCAACGCCTCAATCGCCAATGCGATAATAATCGATCCTAAAAAACGCACCATCGTTTTATGCATTCCCGAAGTATCGTCTTTCTCGTTACGCCCTAGCACTTCCTCTTCAAAGATCGTTTTGACCAAATCAAAAATCGCCAGTGAAAGTGTAATGAGAATGGTCGATTCAAACATCGCTTTAATATCTAAAAGCTCAAATGCAAGTCCGTGCATAAACAAACTTCGCATACCGTTAAAAAGCAGTAAAAGCGCAATTGCCAGCAAAGAGATTGAAAAAAGCGTGTAGATCAATTTCGACGTTTTACCGAATCCCGATTGTAGCGACGAGGGGTGTGCAATTTTTAAGATATGCTCCAAAGAGACGTCGATACACGCGATAAAACGTAACGCTCCTTGTTCATCATAGATCGGATACGACGCCGTCACGGTCAAATCGTTCGTTAACGTCGAAGGATAAGGATCGCTTAAAACGCATCGTTTTTCACGTACGGCACGGTAATAATAAGATTTACCGCTACGGTTTTGTCCGAGTCCGCCTTTTTTATGCGGATCGTCGGTAATATTGTTAATGACTTGCTCGCCTTTATAATCCAAAAGATACAAGGCTTCAAAATCATCGACTTCGTGCACGATTTTATCCAAACTCGCGGTAATCACGTCCAGATTGGGTTCTGGCATGCGATTGGGGATATTACGCGTAAAAAGATAGCACAAATAGGCTCTTGCTCGCGTTCTCACTTCTGAGAACTGCTGTATTTCTCGAATGACCATCTCATCTACCTTTTTATTTTTCGTAATTGTAACTAAATTTTCAAACGGTATATTTTAGCATACGGTTCTAAACTAATCGGCTCAAAAAAGCGTCCGTCTGCATTTTCCAAGACAAAAAGTTGTATGTAAGTCGATTCGAACATCGCGTTGTCGACGACTAAAAAGGTATTATACGTCTGCATGTAAATCACATTAAGTTCCCCGTCGGGATGCAATGCTTGGCGTTGCTTCACGAATTTACCGCGCTCGTCGTATCCCGTTTGAATAAACGTACGAACACCGACTTCATTGCCGCCGATTTTTAATGCTCCTTTTTCTTTATCCAAAGCGATACCGTTTCCAAGTTGCAACAACTTGGCACCGTCTTGAAAACGACTGGTTTCGTAAAAGAAAGGTTGGCGAATCGTTTTACCGCTCATAATATCCAAGTTACTAAATTGTGCGACGGTCGGGAAGATACTGAGCATACGAAACGGTAAATAGAAGTAAATTTCACGCGTTTTTGCGGGTAAGGTCAACGGCGTTTGCAACGCGTCTAAAAAATCGTTAGCATTGTTAAAACCGTAATCCAAACTCATTTGAGCGGTATTGTTGATAATCTTTTTTTGTTGTGCGCTGGATTTTGTCTCGTTTTCTTCGGCCGTTACGAATGCTTTTTCGGTGTATTCGACCTCTAAGCGCGCCAAGCGTGCCGCTCTTTCTTGATCATTGGTTAGCATAAAGCTTACGGGAAAATTCACGTCGCCGCCGTGTTTTCCGCCGTCGATCAACGTCTTCGTATCGGCATAATAACGGAGCGGATAACCGTAATCCCACCATGTCACGATATAATCTTCTCTGCCGACGGTATTTTTCAATGATGAGAGCTGTTCGACTTCGGTTTTGTTCAAAACCGTCGGCACTCTATAATCGATAATGTGCGTAACGTTAGGATATAAAACGGCCAAGCTTGCCGTTACGACAAAACTCGATTTGAGAATCCATCCCAATGTTTCATTGACGAACAGTCCCGTAATATAACGACTGAGTACAAAAAGTAAATAAGCAACGCCCATCGCACAAACGGGGACGGCGTAGATCGTAAAGCGCAGTCCTCCCCAAAGAGCCAAAAAGCCGAGTCCCAAGAGCGGTAATCCCAACAACATGACCTTATAACGTCGCACCAATACGATATAACCGACGATCGAAGCAACAAACGTGATCGTATGTCCGCTAATTCGCTCCGCAAAAACCGAAAAAGGAATATCGCCGGCTTCTCGAATCGTTTGATTAACCGAGAAGAAACGAAGTTCAAGTCCCTGCCGGCTTACTTCAATCGCATCTTTAAAAACATAACTTTTTAATTGAGCCCAAATCGGCGCAAAACCTCCCGTTGCAAAAAAAAGAACGATGCCGATCGCTAAAATATGCCACACGTATGAGGCAAGTTTTTTTTGCTTCAAAAGTGTGTAAAGCACGCTAACACCGATTAAACGTGCAAATATCGGCAACCCCATCATTGCAAAAAGCATCATCGCAATTAACTTAATCGGAAAAGAATCTTTACGCTCAAAAGCCAAAGCATACACCAAAATCAACCCCAAATAGGCAAATTCAAGTGAATAGCTTTGCGGATACCACCATCGATATGCAATAATTTCTAATGCCGTTATCAGAAGATATTTATCTTCTTTCGTACGTAATGCCAAAATCAACGACCACAAAAGAAGTGTCGGGAAGACGATATTGAGCATATCGGTATCGTAATATCCGATCATCGTTCGATTGTAATAACTCACGGCAATCGACGCCAATAACGATGCAAGAAAACCGACCTCGATCATGCCGAGATTATACGCGATCAACATCATCGGAAAAACGATCAACGATCCCAAAACCGCCGGCATATAAAAAATAAGCGTTTCAAACGAAACCGGTACCATTTTCGCAAGTAGAAACGTCAGTTGAGCAGGGGCTTCATCTATCGGTGAACCGTCAAATTTTTGATGTGTTCCCGCAAGCAAATCTCGCGCACCTTCTGCCCAATAATAACCGTCGTTGGTGTTAATCATAAACGTATCGGCATACTTGAAGCTCTCAAAATCGCTAAACTGATACACCCAAATCAACCGAATCGCAATGCTAAATGCAAAAGCGATCAAACAATAGAACGCAACGTAACTTTTGTGACGTAAATCCATCAAGCACCTCTTTTGGGTGTGAGTAAAAGATAAAAAACGGTAAAGCAAAGAATATAAAGAAAGAAAATATACACGTCGTCTCGCACTTTAAATCCTAGCCCTATATAGGAAAAAAATCCTTGTAAAAGTCCTAAAATAATCACCGTTCTTTGCGTATTGCCGTTTTGCAATTGAAAAATCATATGGTGTATATGGGTTTTATCGGCATGCAGAGGACTTTGATGGTTTAGAATGCGTCGTAACATCACGATCAACGTATCTAAAATCGGAATAGCCGCTAAAAGTAAAATGGAAATAGCCGTCATATAAGCTTTTTGAATGGAATAAAGCGTCAGCATCGCAATAATAAAACCTATCGCCAAACTACCGCTATCACCCATAAAAATCTTAGCCGGATGCCAATTCAGCACTAAAAACCCTCCTAAAGCACTGATCAAGCCCATAGAAGTATAAAACAAAAAAAGATCTTCGTATTTCCATCCGATATAAGCAAACGCCGCTAAAATGACTAACGCAATGCAAGAAGCCAAACCGTCTAAGCCGTCGATCAGATTAAGAGCACTCACAAATCCGCTAATCGCAAATGCGCAAAACGCCAATGCCGCCCAAAAACTAAAAATAATTTCATGCCCAAAAAAGACACCAAAGCGTTGAATATCAAATCCGTTTAGATACAACAATCCCCCGGCACATGCCGTAATAAGGAGTTTAAGCCTTGCGGACACCGATCGAATATCGTCCCAAAGTCCTGTCAAAAAAACCAATGTCAAAGGCAATAATACTACCGCGTTTTGAAGAGGATTCAAAAGAACAAAAGCATAAACAAACGCAAAGAAAATAGCGATACCGCCGCTTCGAGGAACCACGCGATCATGCGAACTACGATCGTTGGGGATATCTAAAATATTGATACTTTTTTGATAATACACTAAAAGGAGGTTTAAACCTAATGATACGCTAAAAACCGTCAAGCATTTTAACAAGACAAAAGTATCGATCAGTGCCAACGTGCGTCCTTACATGTCATGTTTAAGATATTATAGTTTAAATGAGTTTAAAGCTCGATAGCACAATCTTTTAAAAGTATAGATTACTTTTTAATAAATCCTACAAGTTTTTTTGGGTATCTCGATAAAATTTTAAGTATATTTGTCGGAATACCGTTGTCTTTACAAGCTCTTAGCTGCTCTCTCGAATTAATATAAAGGCTTTTCAATGAAGTACTCACCCCACCTAAACGCATCGCCACAATAGGGTGTTGAAAATAAAAATATTGCACGTGGTGCGTTGCTAAAAAACGTACTAAGAGTTCAAAATCAGCGGCAATTTTGTAATCCGTTCTAAAATACCCATAGATTTCATAAAGCTCGCGTTTACAAAAAAATGTAGGATGTGCAGGCATCAACCCATATGCAAATTTATTGGGACTAAAATAACTACTATCATAATAACGCACAACTTTCTTCAAGTTCTCAGGTCGAACATAAACCAAATCTGCAAACACACACTCTACTTTTTTGTGTTCAAAAATTTTTATCATATTTTCAATAACATCATTAGCGATATACCAATCGTCGCTATTCAAAATACCAACGACATCACCGGTAGCAAGTCTGATGCCCTTGTTCATCGCATCATAAATACCACAATCAGGTTCACTAATAAACATATTGATTTTATCCCCATAACTTTGAATTATTTCAACCGTGCCGTCAGTACTTTGACCGTCGATGATAATATATTCTATATTTTTATACGTTTGATTTAATACTGAGTCTACAGCACTTTTTATGACATGCGCATTATTGTAAACGACTGTTATGATGGATATTTTCATTATTTTTCCAAAATACTTCTATAAATTTCTATTTGTTTTGTAATCACAGCGTCATTATCAAACTCTTTGGCTTTTAAAAAGGCATTTTTACACAATAACTCATACGCTCCATAAGCCAAAGATTGCTCAATAGTCGCTTTTAATTCATTTAAGTTGCATATAAATCCATTAACACCGGACTCTATGAAATCTTTTCTTGTGCCAATATTAAGCCCTATGACTGGTGTGGCACACGCAAAAGCTTCGATGACTGTAAGTCCAAATGTCTCATACAAGAGAGAGGGTTGAATGAGGTATTTAGCTTTAGCAATGTTTTGTAAAGTCTCTTCCCTTGAACACTTCCCCATAAAAACAATATTTGCTTGAGAATAGTGTTTTTTTAATACCTCTAGCAATGTTCCATTACCAATGATAGTAAGTCGATACCTTTCCCCCAACTGTTTCCATACCTCAAGTAATTCAACAATACCTTTGGATTCTTCTAATCTTCCAACAAAAATATATCCATCTTTTAAAGAAGAACTCTGTACGTTTAATAGCAAGCTATTAGGTTTAAGTATGATTCGTGACTCTTCTATCCTCAAAGATTTTATTTTTTCTTTTTGAAAGTCCGTCAATACAAAAAAATAGTCAATAACATCAAATATCTTAATCATTCGATAAAACCAAAATGCCATTTGCGCAACCAAGCTTTGAAACAATGATGTGCGATAACATTGATGTCTTATCCCTGATAATGAAAACTTTTGATGAGCACATTGTTCACATATCCCATATCCATCACGATACAATATCCCAGAAATACACCAAAGTCGATAATTATGCAACGTATGAATCACTTTGGCACCCCCCACTTTTGCAGCCTTAAAAATACTAGGTGTTAGACGTGGAAAGAAATTATGAATATGAACTATATCTATTTTATTGTTTTTTACAATTTTTTTTATATTAGAGTAATGCTTAAAAGAGAACCAAACTTCAAAAAGAAGCTTAAATTTTTTAATATCATCATTGAATACTTCATAAACAAAAATATTATCTATCCCTAATTTTTTTTGCAACAGATTCACTTCATTGTCAAAAACAATGTCTTCACCACCAATATTCTGTGACCGGTACCTATTATGAATGAGAAGAAGTTTCATAAATATACTTTCACTTGGTGTATATCTTTTGCTACTATAGAGAATTGGCTCACTCCGTTGACAAGCTTTTCATACGATTGTTTATTAAAGTTTAAGATGGCTTTTCTTAAACTTTGAGCTTCATAAGGGTTGATAACATATCCATTTATCGCATCTGCTATCAATTCACTAGCACCACATTGAGCACTAGCAATGACAGGCAATCCAAAATAAAGCGCTTCTTCCACTACTAGCCCCCAAGGCTCACTCAAGCTTGGCAAGATGAAAACATCATGTCCTAAAAATTCTTCTTGAAGTTTTTTATTTTCGATAGATTCTTTAAAAACGATATTTTGTTTTGAAAGACTTTTTAAATTTCCAAACTCTTCTCCATCGCCTATAAGGGTCAATGAATACTCTGGTAATTCGTTAAAAACTGCTATTAGAAACTTTAAATTTTTTACACTTGAAAATCTCCCAATATACAAAAATCTTTTTCTATACTCTCTTTTTAGTGCTGTAAACACTGGTTTATTGATAATGCCTACGCCTTTTGTCAGTTTAATTTCTCCGTTGTAGCCCAATGCCTTCAAAAGCTTTACATGTAAACAGCCAGAAGCTAAAACGGTCGTTATACGAGATAAAAATATCTTTTTCATCAAGCCTTTGAAACCTTTTGACGTACTTTCCATGATGGTTGATTCTAATGCTAAACAATTTTTTATTTTGGGCTGAGTCATAACCAGATACCAAAACTCTCCCAAATCCCATCCACTGACAAGAAGCCTTTTAAAGGATGTTTTTTGAAAAATCATTCTAAGTTTTTTTATATTTTGGAAAACATCTCGTTCTTGGAAATTTCCATGATGCAATACCTCATATTTGAACTTTGCATCTTCTAGAGTCACAAAATCATTTGATCGTTTTTCATCTGTATTGGAAGCGATAAACACAACAAAAATATTTAATTGCTTTGCTAGTTCATTGTACAAATTAACTTTATAAAAAGCTGGTATGTGAGTAACAACAGCATAATCATACATAATAAAAAATACCTCTATGTTCAAATCGAAGTTTTAGCAAAAGTATGATGTGTAACAAAATCAAAGAGATGAAAAGCTTGAGATACCAGTCTCCAAAGTACACTTTTTCAACGATAAGATGAGCGATATTATTGGTATAAGGATGGACGATAAAAAGTAACATCGTGTTGCCCCCCCATAGTGTCAATATCTTGTTTTGATAGTTGAAATATTTTAACATCAAAATGAAACTACCCATGATAGCCAAAGCCCAACAAATAGTGATAAACACACTTCCATAACTTTTTGAAGCCATATCTAAAAGAGGAACACCAAAAACAAAATACATTCCAAGAAGTAAAAGGGGTAAACTATAAAGTATTGTACTTTCCTGATAAAATCTAAAAAAAACACTCCCAATAAAGACAAAGAATAGAGCATTCATAGCATTGTCAAGCCCAAAAGGTAGATTGATATAAAAACTACTGGCAAATAACACACTGATGATTATAAATTGCATACTAATATTGCGAATATAATGATTTATAAATACCAAAGTAATCCTAGCAAAAAACAGAGCAGGTAGAAACCACAGCACAAAAGCATACGTATGCAGCAAAGATTGCATATCCATCCAAATAAAGATACCTTGTAGTTCTTTGAAATAATCAAGTGATTCTCTTTGTAAAGCAATTCGTTTAAATGTTTCTGCCCCTAATGCAATCATCGCAAAAATAAAATATGGAACCATCAGTCTCTTGAAATCTTTTACAATAAATTCTTTTAGAGATGCATCAAATTTAACAAAAAATCCAGCTATGGTAAAAAAGAGTGGCATATGCCACGAAAATATAAAAACACTGAGAGGAGAAGTGATATGTCCCAAAACAACTGCTACTATTCCAAGCGCTTTAAGGGTATAAACCCATTTAATTTTTGGTGGCAAAGTAATTGTTCTCACTTAATTTTTTAATCTCCATATAACCATAAGAATTTAAAATTGTAAATACAACATCTTTGGAAAAACATTCAAAAACAATACCTCTCACATCATAATGTGTTAAAAATTCTTTTCCACCTTCAAAAACTTGCTGCTCAAATCCTTCCACATCAACTTTGATGATATATTGACTGCTTTTATTAAAATTATTTTGCACTATAAGATAATCAAGCGTCGATACTTCTACTTCTATACCACTGCTATCCTTAACAATATGATTGAGTGTTGAACTCCCACCATAATCTGAAAAATGAATTTTTCCTCTTTCATGTGATAAAGCCAACTGCTTGACACAATTTTCAGAAACATTGTTTAACAAAAAATTCATCTTGCATCGTTTTGCAGTATAAGGATGGGGTTCGAACGCTATTATTTCTTTACAAATATCCATCATACACACACTGTAAGAGCCAATGTTGGAGCCTATATCTAGAAACACTGCTTTATCTCCCGCATCAACAATCAACTGCCTCAAAAGCATTATCTCATTTCTATCAGGAATATCGGTGTAAGCATACATACTAGAAATATTGCAATTTGGATACATAAAAAGAAGTTTTCCATTAAATATTTTCTTAGAAATAATACTTTTTGTCACTCTTTTAAAAAGTTGAAATATAAATCCTAAAATCAAGTATTTTAAAATATTTAACCCTTGATTGTGCCTGATGATATATCTTAAAATAGCATACACATCTATCCCTTGCCTATCATTTTTTTGACATAATACTTCAACAATATCCAATACCTAATACACTCAAGCACTAAAATACTAGCGACCTTGTGATTTCTTTTGATTTTATCATACTCTTTAAATATCTCTAAAAATCTACCATTGCCAAGACCATCAGCTCGCCATTTAGCGACTATCACATCTTTTGTTACTACTTTGGGGAACGATTGATAGCTTCGCAATAAATGTTCATAATCCATACAAAAAGTATTGTTTACATCAAAAAATCCATAGGTTTCAAAATAGCTTTTGTGCGTAAAAAGACCTTGATGAGGCATTGACATCCTAAAAAGGAGTGATCTTTTATCAAAAATATTGGTATGCTTAGAGATAAATATTTCATTTCCATTGTTATCAATTCTTTGAATTTTGGCACTAACGAAGATATCTTCAAGAGGATTAATATCATTAAAAACTTTTTCTAACGCATCAACAGTATAAAAACCATCCCCATCACCTTGAAAATTGATATAGTCCCCTTTTGCGACCTTCAAACCCTTATTAAAAGCATCACTAATCCCATGGTCTTTTTCACTTACCCAATAATCAATTTTATCTTCATATTTTTTGATGATATCCAATGTCCCATCCGTCGAACCACCATCAATAATGATATATTCCATATTTGCATACGTTTGATTTATCACGCTCAAAATGGTTTCTTCAAGATGTTTTTCACCGTTATAGACTACGGTAATGACAGAAACCAATGGCTTTGCATCTAAAACAATCTTCATATTAAAACCTTATCTCTTGTTTCTATTCAAGATCTTGGAAAGCATTGATACACTGGCAAACCTCTTGAATATCTTCTTGAGTGTGATAATACGAAATAGGCAAACTCAATGTTGTTTCGTGTATTTCATCGCTTAGCGGATACTCTCCTGTGAAGATACCTTGCATTGCTTTTTGCTTATGAGGAGGAATAGGATAATGCACTTCTGTTTTAATCTGATGTTGGAGTAGATACTCTCGTAACTTATCTCTTTTTTTGTGTCGAATATTAAAAATATGATAGACATCAAAAAAATCTTCATGCACCACGGGCTTGATAAAGCGCTCATCTAACAGTTCATGATACATCTGTGCTAAACACCTTTTATGTTGTGTAATATCTTCTATTACTTTGAGTTTAACCGATAAAAACCCTGCTTGAATTTCATCAAGCCTTGAATTAAATCCTATCTCGTCATTGTAGTATTTTGTCGCAGAACCGTAATTACGTAAAGATTTTAGCTTTGTTGCAACATCAACATCATCGGTCGTAATGGCTCCAGCATCGCTTAGGGCTCCTAGATTTTTCGTTGGATAAAAACTAAAACACCCAACGCCGAACGACCCTACTTTCTGGTCTTTATACATAGCACCATGCGCTTGTGCTGCATCTTCGATAATTTTCAAATTATATTTTTGGGCGATATCCCCAATCCTACCCATATCGCATGCCTTGCCGTAAAGATGCACTGCCAAAATCGCTTTTGTCTGAGAAGTAATTTTCTCCTCAATTTTATTGGGGTCAATCGTATAAGTTTTTATATCCGGTTCAACCAAAACAGGCTTTAAGCCATTGCGCACAATAGAAAGAATGGTTGCTATATACGTATTTGAAGGAACGATAATTTCGCTCCCTTTTGGAAATTTAAAAGCGGCAATTGCCAATATCAGTGCGTCAAGCCCTGAAGCGACACCCACACAATATGAGGTTTGACAAAACCGTGCAAATTCTCTTTCAAAGCTTGCTACATTATCGCCTAAAATAAACCAACCGCTCTCCAAAAATTGGTTAAATTTCTCTTTATACGCATGAAAAAGTTTTTGATTGCTCAAACGTAAATTTTCATATTCGATCATTCATACGCCTCATCAATATAATCATCTACATCATAATGTTCGGAAGCAAATACTAATAAAATTGCCCCGCTGGAAAACGCATCCATCGTATGCCAATCTTCAGGATCCAACAAAAGACATTGATGCGGTTTATCTAAAACAAAGGTTGTTTCATCTTTGCCGTTGTGCACATAGATTTCACAACTTCCTCCTACGCAAATAAGTGCTTGTTTATTCTTTTTATGACGATGCCCTCCACGCTTACATGTAACATCGTAAATATAATAAAAACGCTTGATTTTAAAAGGTAATACATTTTCAATTACGCTCAAATGTCCTCTATCATCTCCAAACGTTGGAAGTTCAATTAGTTGTGCCATTTAAAATCTCACCATCTCGTCCATACTAAATACATTGTAAACACCTTTGATTCGTCTTTTAAAATTTTTTAACAACATTATACACTCTCGTGTTGACTCTATACTTCCATGATAGTCATAGGTGTCACCAGACATTACTAGCATTTGTTTAATTTTTTCAAGATGGGTAACATAAGGTCTATACAATAATTCAATATCTGTTTTTCTAAGTCGATAGCTACCAAGCTCAATATGATTGGATGCAAGGAATTTTACACCGTGAAAATGATAAAAAATTAGCTTAAAGTTTCTATTTTCTAATTGATACTGCTGTACATTCCAAGGAGCGACACCTCCTCCTACATGTTGCAGTACATGGACTCCCTCAAATCTCGTAATCCAGTCATCTAAATATTTTTGATCGCCAAATTTACCGTCTTCATACCTTGCATAACACCACTCATTACACGCATTTTGCCACCAATTTAAAACCCTCATACCATTGTCGTCGCTTTTAAAAGTCATAAATTGTACACAGTAAATTCCGCTCATAACACTTTGATCGTATTGAAGAGAATATCTGTGTTCCGTTATTAATACGGACTTTTCGCCTATCTCTTCAATAAGGACTGAAGGATTCGCGAAAAAATACAAATCGGCGTCAAGATAGGTACAGCTCTCAAGATGATAGGTTTCGATAGCATACTTGATCGTAGAAGGCGTACACGTCCAGCAGTATTCTCCCGCACTGCGAGTCTCTTTGATACTAAGTAGCGCTTCATCTTCAAATTCTTGCAGTGCAATAACTGTTACGTTTTCAAGGTTTAATTTTCTTAAAAGGGTATAACATCGTTCATCAAATGCAAAAATATAAAGATGAAAATCATCGCTATGCTTTTTCAAAGACTCATACATTGCAAGTCCTCTTGTGACATAGTTGCTATCAAAAAGAGTACAGTAGTTATACATTTTTTATCTTCTTCGCTAACACAATGTTGTCTAGATACAAATCATCATTTTTAGGCAAGATTTTAGCGAAAAGTAATCCTAAAAGATTCACGGGTGCCATTAAGAGCAAGGTTACACCCAAATTTAAATAGATATTTTGTGTGACCGTTATTTTGAATAAATACGCATTGATAAGCTGAAAAATGACTTCTATCCCATTATTACTTTTTTGATGCTCCATAATTTCAAAACCACTTTCACGTAAAAAGTGTGTTAAGCCAAACGAAGAATAGCGGGCATAATCATAAGGCTGTTCATGTTCATCCCACACAAAAGGTACCGTTATTAAAAATTTACCACCTATTTTTAAGACTCGATTGGCTTCTTTCAAAAAATCATGAGGATTAAATACATGTTCAAAAACCTGATTTGAAATCAAACCGTCAAAATCTTCATTTGCAAAAGGCATATGTGTTCCGTCATAAAAATAATCGGCTTGTTTATACCTTCTATTGTCTTGGGTATCAAGTTCAAGCCCCACATATTCTTTGGCGCTGCTTAAATGTGCATATGGCTTATTGCCACAACCTATATCCAAAATCTTCCCCTCTAATCTGACAATAAGTTTTGAAACGGCTTGATACAACCCTTTTCGCGCGAAATAAAACGGATTAATAAAAAGCCCGATAAAACGAGGGTTAAATTGCTCTTGTATGTAAAGAGACTTTAATTTTTTCAACATGTGGTTTTTTCCAAAATGCACCCTTTAAACGTATAATCAACCGTACTACCATCGATACTATCAAACACTTCAATAACACGATACCCTTTTGAGGAAAAATATTGATACAATTTTTCTTCATCGAAAAACCAACAAGGATAACTCGCTTCATAAATATTTTTCGGCACTTTTTGTACCGTGAGCATATCTTTATGCTTTGTAGAAAAAGCCGTCCTATCCATTACAATCAATTCAAATTCATATTCCAATAAATGATCGAGTGTCTTATAAGGATTCTCCAGATACTGCAACACGCTTGACATGAGCAATATGGTTGGTTTTTCACATTCAATACACGCATTCACATCATCATAAAATCTTAATCGTTCATTTTCAAAATCGATTTGCCCCGCATCAACAAAATGCTTCTGCTCCACGATGCTCCAACGCACATCACGTAATCCATCTAAAAAATTTTTATTTTGAAAATAAGTACTCCCTAAGCTTCCTCCAAAGTCCATTACATGTAAAGCTCCATGTAGCCTAGCCGCTGCATACATAAGCCCCGCTAAAAGCGGCCAAGAGTATTCTATTTTATCAAACAAAACACCGTCACGCTCATACACGGATTCGCCTCGTTTTACTTTTAAAAGCGAATTTCGCACTTTTTGAAATATTGCATCAGTATCATAACCTAAAGAAGCCTCTTTTGCTTCTTGCCAACTTTGATAATCTCCATGCCAGCCGTAACAATATGATTTCATTTTTTTTAAAATATTCAATACGATAGGGGGAAGAAAACTTTTGATGAATCGTTTCATTTATGGAAACCTAACTAAAGAATTTTCATCTAAAAGGATAAGTGAAAAATCTTCCATTTCATTAATCACAGGATTCGCATCTGCAAAATACCTTACAAAAACGGCTTTCATATCCGATAGAGTATAATTTCGCACTAAAAAACCAAACCATAAATAACATAGGCTATCTCGTAAAATGATGTTGTTCACAACTTTCATTTTAACATGCGTCTCACCTAAAACTGACAACGCCGACAACCTATGGTTTCCATCAAGAACTATAAAGCTATTTTTTTGATGTGACACTAATCTTAAAACAGTAATATACCCATATTTTTCCGGTAAATACCCTTGACGTATAATCGAATTATACGCACTTTCGAGCCATAAAAATTCTCTATTGATATGAGACATAAGGATTTTTTTAGATAATGAGGTATGGCATACAATGTCTGGATTATTTAGCGGTGTGTACTCACATTTTAGTGCACTTATATTCCAAGGGTAGTCCCAATTATCATAATGTTTTGATAATGAAATTCCTAAAGTTTCCCCAAAATCATTCGTTCTCGTTCCAAGCAGTCGCTTAATAAATTGCAATCTCAGGGATTCTACAGGAACATTTCTTGATAAACCGTAGATATAATCTTCATAGATATGATTTGAGAATAATCCGTACCTATATCCTCTAAAATGTCGGCAATCTTTGATAGGGATAGATGCAATCTGTCTATTTTGATAACTCAAAAACATAAATCTCTCCCCCTAAATAATCACACAAAAATGTTTTTTTAATAATTTTTAGATTTGTAGTCGATACTAAAAAGTCAAAATCCTTTTGAAATAAATTATATGATTGGATATGAGACCAAGGCTTTTGTATTTTGTTTTTTTGGGTTACCAATGCCCTTAGTTTACGAAATATCTTTTGGGATAAAGGCGTCGCCTTACTCATATAAACTTGAAGAATGATTTTTTTGGACACAACCCTTTTTAACTCATTCAAAAGATTCAATCTTTTATCTGGCGGAATTAAATGCATTAAGCGGAAACATACTATATGTTCAAAATATTCATCTGGGTATTGCAAACTAAAAGCGTCTCCCTTATGCAAGACGATATTAGAGGAAAGCTTATCTGCTTTTTTCATTGCGACCTGTAACATATCATCGGAAATATCAATTCCAATGACTTTTTCAACTTTTCCATAATACTGAAGAAACCGACCCGTACCTACCGGTAAATCCAATAGCGTCATAATATTGATACAATTATATAAATTTTCTATATACACATTTTCTAATTTCCAATGTTCTTCTTCTTGGCGATCTAAGTCATAACTATTGGCAATGTTGTTATCGTATTTAAAATATCCATCATAATTCATCTTTTCGCCTCTTTTGTATTTTCAGAATATTCAAAGTTAATGCTTGCAACTTGATTTTAAACATTATCCTTGTTTTGAGGAGTATAAGATCAAATAAAAATGCTGAAAGCATCCAAGCGGCTAATGTTGCAATTGCTGCCCCTTTAATACCTAATTTTGGTATTAAAATAAGATTAAGTATAATATTGCCAATCGCACCAATCAGATTTCTACAAAAGGCAATTTTCACAAAATTTTCACTTATAAGCCAAAAGCCGCTTGAAACACCTAAAAAAACAAATACTCCAGCCCAAATATGTATCCTTAAAACATCTCCAGCTTGAGCGTATTGGCTTCCGTAAAGCAAATGAATGACCCAATGCGATAAAAATGTCATCGGAAGCGCAATAAGTATCGCTAACCATATCATCAAAGAATAAAGCCTTTGAAGCCTTGTGTAATAAAGCTCTTCGCTCACTTGTTTTGCATTGATAATCGCCGGAAAAAGTGAACTTGCAATGACCATCGGTATAAAGTACCACGCTTCGGAAATTCTTACCGCTGCAGCATACTGTCCTACGGCCTCGCTTCCTAACATCTCTTGAATCATCACTTGATCGATTTTCATATAAATCGAAATTACGATACCGCTGAGTATCAACGGCCAAGAATCTTTCAATAAATTTTTAGCCGTTGGTATATCCCATGTCATTCTTATTTGCTGAAATGTTGAATATTGAAGATAAAAATAGATATAACCGATTGCCAAAATAATACTATCGAACAATACCACCCAAGCAAATGCAACCAGTGGGGCTTCATTAAGAATAAGTGCTATTTTAACCGTGCTTGAAAAAAAAAGACTCAAGACATTAGCAAAAACAACATACTTGCTCATTACTTTTGCTTGAAAATAAAAGTCCACAACGTTAAACGGTTGAAAGAGTGTCGCACTTGCGATAATAAAAACCAATGTATTTGTAGAATCATCGTTCGAGGTCAGATGAACCGCAATACTAAGAAGAAGTAATACAAAAAGAGCAGCAAGAAGCTTGAGCCAAAAGGCCGTTATTAAAATAACGTGTGCTTTTACAGTATCGTTCACAATTTCGCGTACGACGATACCGTCAAGTCCTAGTGTAGCAATCGTTGCGAAAAGTCCAACAAAACTTTGAACATAACTAAAAAGACCGAATTGCTCAGGCCCTAAATAACGGGCAACCCAAATCCCGACAAAAAGACTAACAAACATACGAAGAATTTTTTCGGCAAAAAGCCATGAAGTATTACGAAAATACTTCATAAATCCTTGATGCTCTTTTAGAGTCTTTATTTTGGAGAACATTCTTGTTTCAAAAACCACCCGTAGACTGTTTGGATTCCTTCTTCAAGCCGCACCTTATGTTTCCATCCTAAAGCATTGAGCTTTGAAGGGTCTGTACGTTTGAGCATCGTACCGTCCGGTTTCTCCGTATTGTAAACAAGCGTTCCTTCGTAGCCGACAATGGTTCGTATTAACTCCGCCAATTCTTGGATACTAATATCCTCCCCCGTTCCGATATTAATATGCGTATTGCGTATCTCTTTTTTATCGCCGATCAGATCTTTAAAATCAACGTTTTCCATAAGAAAAACACATGCATCCGCCATATCTTCGGAGTAGAGAAACTCTCGTCTGGGTTTCCCGCTTCCCCAGATCTCCACTTCCTTGTCTCGGTTTAGCTTGGCTTCGTGAATTTTTCTTATGAGTGCCGGTAAAACATGCGACGTTTCAAGATCGAAATTATCGTTAGGTCCGTAAAGATTGGTAGGCATCACGGAAATAAAATTGGTACCGTATTGAAGATTGTAACTCTCACACATTTTAATACCGGCAATTTTCGCTATCGCATAAGGCTCATTGGTATATTCAAGCTCACTTGTAAGCAAAGAGTCTTCATTCATCGGCTGCGGAGCATTTTTAGGATAAATACATGTAGAGCCTAAAAAGAGCAATTTTTTGACGCCGTGAAGATAACTTTGGTAAATTACGTTATTTTGTACGGCTAAATTTTCATAGATAAAATCGGCTCGGTAGGTATTGTTTGCTATGATGCCGCCGACTTTAGCGGCCGCTAGAAAAACATACTCGGGCTTTTCCTTTTCAAAAAATTCTTGCACGTCTTTTTGACATGTAAGATCAAGCTCTCCGTGCGTTTTACCGATAATATTTGTATAACCCTTCGCGGTAAGGCTTTTGACAATGGCACTTCCGACAAGTCCACGGTGTCCCGCAACGTAGATTTTGGACGTCTTGTTCATCATCTTACTCAAAATAACTCATAATTTTATAGCCGCCCTCTTTCAGGTAGACGTCTTTCGTCATCAATTTGAGATCCGATGCCATCATATCTTTAACCAAATCTTCCAATTTAAACTCACGTTTCCAGCCGAGTTTTTGCTCCGCTTTACTCGGATCACCTAAGAGTAAATCCACTTCCGTCGGTCTAAAATAGCGAGGATCGACCGCAACAACCTCTTTTCCGATTTCAACTTGATAGAGCGGATTGGAGCATGCTTTGACGACACCGACTTCATTGACGCCGACACCCCTAAATTCAAGTTCGATACCGCAATAGCCAAACGCCATGCGTACAAAATCACGTACCATCGTTGTTTGCCCCGTAGCGATTACCCAATCTTCGGGTTCGTCTGCTTGAAGGATCATCCACATCATTTTGACGTAATCTTTGGCATGTCCCCAGTCACGTTTGGCATCTAAGTTACCGAGGTAGAGTTTATCTTGAAGTCCTAAAGCGATTTTACTAGCGGCTCGCGTGATTTTACGCGTTACGAACGTCTCACCGCGTACGGGAGATTCATGGTTAAATAAAATACCGTTACATGCGAACATACCGTAGGCTTCTCTGTAGTTCACGGTAATCCAATACGCATACATTTTAGCCACGGCATAAGGGCTTCTCGGATAAAACGGCGTGGTCTCTTTTTGAGGAGTTTCTTGCACTTTACCGTAAAGTTCTGAAGTGCTCGCTTGATAGATTTTCGTCTTTTTCTCTAAGCCTAAAAGACGTACCGCCTCTAAAATGCGTAAAGTGCCCGTACCGTCGGCATTGGCAACGTATTCGGGTGTTTCAAACGAAACGGCAACATGGCTCATCGCCGCTAAATTATAGATCTCATCGGGCTGTGTTTCTTGGATAATACGCGTTAAATTCATACTATCGGTCATGTCGCCGTGGTGAAGGATAAGATTTCTATTTTCTACGTGAGGATCTTGGTAGAGATGGTCGATTCTATCGGTATTAAAAAGGGAACTTCGTCGTTTAAGACCGTGAACGATATAGCCTTTTTTAAGCAAGAACTCTGCTAAATAACTTCCGTCTTGTCCTGTTATACCCGTAATCAATGCTACTTTTTGATTCATACTTCTTTCCTTTTATAGTCGTCTTCAATTCTGACGATATCGTCTTCGCCCGTATAACTTCCCACTTGCGCTTCGATTAACACTAAGGGAATTTTTCCTTCGTTGCTTAAACGATGAATTTCTCCCGCTTTAATGTACGTCGATTCGTTTTCCCGCACCAAGAAAATGTTCTCTTCAACTTGAACAACGGCCGTTCCGCTCACGACGATCCAATGTTCATTACGGTGAAAGTGCTTTTGCAGGCTCAGGCGACATCCCGGCTTGACGACAATTTTTTTAATTTTATACCCTATTTTATCTTCTAAAACGCTGTAAGTACCCCATGGACGATGTACCGTTTTATGCGTCATCGTCAAATCGTCGTTTTCTTTTTTTAGCTTTCCGACGATCTCTTTGACTTTTTGAGAACTTCCTTTTTGACTAATCAAAAGCGCATCTTCCGTATCGATAACGATCAAATCGCGTACATCGATTAAGCTGACGTGTTTATCGGACATCACGAAATTATTGCTTGCGTCATTGTCGAGTTCTTGGCACAGTGCATCAAAACTTCCCACATCACTCCAACCGATATCGCTAGGAACGACTTTCACTTTTTTGCTTTTTTCCATGACCGCATAATCGATACTGTCTTCGGGAATCGCAAACATATCATCATGACCGATACGTAAGACGGCTTCTTGACGTGCATGCGCATAGGCGGTTTGACATGTCAGAAAGATTTGCGGCGTATACGTTTCAAGTTCATGCAAAAACGTACCCGCTTTAAAGCAAAACATCCCACTGTTCCAGTAATAATTCCCCGCTTGTACGTAAGCTTCTGCCGTTTGACGGTCGGGCTTTTCATGAAAGGCTTTCACCTCCGTACCCGCTGCCTCAATATAACCAAATCCCGTCTCGGCAAACGTCGGCTTGATACCGAAGGTTACTAAAAAGCCCTCTTTGGCTAAGCGTTCCGCTTCGTTCACCGCGTGTTCATATGCTTCTTGATCTTTAATCAAATGATCGCTCGGCGTTACCAATACGATTTCGTCTTGATCCAGTGCCATACATGCAAGAGCAATAGCTGGTGCCGTATTGCGCGCGATCGGCTCGAGTAAATAGCGATTGTTCGACTTTTTCAGTTCTTCCAATTGATCAAGTGCTAAGAAATATTGCTCGGTATTGGAGACGATAAATTGTTCGTTACACACCGTAGCGTTGCGTTCAACCGTCAATTGAAACAGTGATTTCTGATCAAAAAGTTTGACAAACTGTTTGGGCATTAACGTACGGCTAAGCGGCCACAGTCTCGTACCGCTCCCGCCGCATAAAATGATATTAATCACATACATTCCTTATTTTTAATCTTTTCCAAATAAATCCCTCGTATACACTTTTGTTTTAACATCTTCAAGATCAGGCGTTATACGATTTACAAGGATGACATCGCATATTTTTTTAAATTCATTAATATCGTTCACTACGCAAGAATTGAAGAACTTTGCTTCTTTCAACATAGGTTCGTAGACAACCACTTCTATTCCTTTAGCTTTAATACGCTTCATCACACCTTGAATCGATGAAGTGCGAAAGTTACTACTTCCCGTTTTCATAATCAAACGATAAATCCCTACGACGTTAGGCTTTTGTTTGATGACTGAATCGGCGATAAAATCTTTTCGCGTACTATTTGAGTCAACAATTGCACGAATAAGATTATTGGGGACGTTATCATAATTAGCTAAAAGTTGCTTGGTATCTTTGGGCAAACAGTATCCGCCGTAACCGAAAGACGGGTTGTTGTAAAAATTACCGATACGAGGATCTAGGCATACGCCTTCAATGATCTCTTGCGTGTTTAAGCCGTGAATTTGTGCATACGAATCCAATTCATTAAAATAAGCAACGCGCATAGCCAAATACGTATTGGCAAAAAGCTTAATTGCTTCGGCTTCGGTCGAGTCCGTATACAAAACGGTAATATCTTGTTTAATGGCACCTTGTTTCAAAAGTGCGGCAAAGCGTTCGGCACGTTCGCTTTTCTCCCCGATGACGATACGTGAGGGATAGAGATTGTCGTACAGTGCTTTACCTTCACGTAAAAACTCGGGAGCAAAAATGATATTTTGCGTTTTGAATCGTTTCCGTATACTTTGCGTATAGCCTACCGGAACGGTCGATTTGATAACCGTCGTAGCGTTCGGGTTATACGTCAAAATATCGTGAATGACGCTCTCAATTGAAGCAGTATTGAAATAATTGGTTTCAGGATCGTAATCCGTAGGCGTTGCGATAATAATAAACTCCGCATCTGCGTACGCTTCTTGTTTATCCAACGTCGCTTTAAAATGAAGCGGTTTTTTTCTCAAATACGCTTCAATCTCTTTATCCTCAATCGGAGAAATTTTGGCATTAATCATCTCAATTTTTTCAGGCACGATATCCAAAGCAACGACATCATGATGCTGTGCCAATAATATACCGTTTGAAAGCCCGACATAGCCTGTTCCGACGACGGTTATTTTCACTACAATCTCCACGTGGGGTTTTTCAAGATACCCTTCACGTCGATTAAAACGTTACTGAGGCGTCGGAACTCTGACTCGGGTAAAGCGACGAAGGCTTGATGGCCTACGGCAACGACGACGGCGTCGTATGTTTTAGCGTTGGCAAAGGGATCGGCGATCAAATCGTAGCCGTAATGCAATTTTGCTTCGGCGTGATCGACCCACGGATCGTAGATATCGACGTTGCATTTGAACGTTTTTAACTCTTCGATAATGTCGACGACTTTGGTGTTGCGAATATCCGGACAATTTTCTTTAAACGTCAAGCCCAAAATAAGCACGTTGGCGTCTTTGATTTTCGTGTCGTGTTCGATCATCAACTTAATCGTTTTGTCGGCGATGTATTTTCCCATGCTGTTATTAATTTGGCGCGCACCGAGAATGAGATTGGGTTTATAGCCTAACTCTTCGGCTTTGTAGGTCAGATAGTACGGATCGACGCCGATGCAGTGTCCGCCGACAAGTCCGGGTTTGAGCTTAATGAAATTCCATTTCGTCGCGGCGGCTTCTAAGACTTCGCCCGTATCGATTCCCATCGTATTAAAGATGAGCGCTAGTTCGTTAATTAACCCGATATTCACGTCTCTTTGAGTGTTCTCGATGACTTTGCTCGCTTCGGCGACTTTGATGGAAGAGGCTTTATGCGTTCCGGCAACGATAATACTACGGTAAAGCGCATCGACCTTTTCCGCCACTTCGGGCGTAGAACCCGAAGTCACCTTCAAAATATGCTTGACCGTATGCGTTTTATCTCCCGGATTGATACGCTCGGGCGAATACCCCGCGAAAAAGTCGCGATTGAACGTTAAGCCCGAAACCTCTTCAAGAACGGGGACGCACACCTCTTCGGTTACGCCCGGGTATACCGTGCTTTCGTAAATGACGATATCGCCTTTTTTCAAAACCTTTCCCACGCTTTGGCTGGCTTTAATCAGAGGCGTTAAATCCGGACGATTGCTCGCATCGATCGGCGTAGGAACCGTCACGATAAACATCGTACACGAGCGCATATCCTCAAGATTCGTGCTAAAGTGTATGCCGCAGTCCAATGCTTCTTTGAGTTCGTCGCCGGTGAGTTCCAACGTGCGATCGTATCCTTTGGAGAGTTCGTCGATACGCGCTTGAAAAATATCAAAGCCGACGACGGGGTATTTTTTGGCAAATTCTGCGGCCAAGGGAAGCCCGACGTAACCTAAACCGATAATTGCAATTTTATCCATGATCACTACCTTTTAAATCTCTTCTTTGATTCTCACGTACACCGGAAAACGCGGTTTTTTATTGGACGTCGTCTCTTTATACTTGTACGTGATTTTTGTTCCGATCGGCGGAGGGTTTTTGCGCTCTTCATCGCTAAATCCCGAACCGATATCGAAACGAACGCCCTCGTCGTTTTGACATGTCAGAGAGCCTAAGACTTTTTTATATTTTCCTTCGCCTTTACGGTGTTCGACGACGACGCATTCGGCATCGTAAAAACTTTTGACTTTCAAGGCGTTCGGATCGCGTTTGGCGACGTATTTGGTGTCGGGATTGCGTACGACGACACCCTCTCCGCCGCCGTTTTCGATCTCGGTAAGAAAACGTTGGAGATCGTCGTTGTCTTTACATGTAATCTGCTTGGCGATACGAAGGTAATCGGCTTGGTTGAGTTTGAGATAATACTCAAGCTTCACCAAACGTTGAATCAAACCTCCGCTCTCAGAGGGAACGTCAAACGCATAAAAAGCGATCTCCTTCCATCCCTCGTGCGGTTCTTGTTTTTTCACGATCGAGACGATTTTTGAAAATTCGCCGCGCGTGCTCCACAGTTCTCCGTCCACAGCAAAAGGAGGAAAGCCTTCGGTAAACCACGCGGGAGCCGCAAGAACAATGCCGCCGCGCGAAATTAACTTCTGCCCGTCCCAGTAAGCGCGTACGCCGTCCATTTTCTCGCTCATCAACCAGCCTGAGACGTTTTGGTCTTTCCACTCTTCTAAAAGCATCAGATCCGGCTTAGCGGCAAAGCAAAAACTCAACGCAAAAAAGCAGGTCAAAACGATCGTGCGCATCGACACTCTTAATGCGATGCCAACATCTCTTTTGCCTGCGCAATCAAGGCATTGAGCTTTTGCTCATACTCTTTGGCATGCGCTTGCACGGTCGATTCAAAACGCGTCACCAATACGGGAGTGGTGTTGCTCGCACGCACCAAGCCCCAACCGTCGTTGAAAATGACCCTGACGCCGTCGACGTCGACGATCTCTTTGATCGCCGGAAAATCTTTGGGAGGATTTTTCAAAAGTTCTTTGACTTTCTCCACGAGCGGAAATTTGTCGTTTTCGTTGGTTTCGACTTTGAGCTCTTCGGTCGAATAAACGACCGGAA
Source organism: Sulfurospirillum sp. UBA4058 (assembly GCA_002382085.1). Lineage (GTDB taxonomy): Bacteria > Campylobacterota > Campylobacteria > Campylobacterales > Sulfurospirillaceae > Sulfurospirillum. The sequence continues at coordinate 130,277 of DFZK01000009.1, forward strand.
GTTTAGCGATTTCGGCATCTACGTCAAGACCGTTTTTCACGAGTTCGATCATACGAAGCGTCGCATAAATGGCATCGTCGTATCCGAAATAGCGGTCGTTAAAGAAAAGATGACCGCTCACTTCCGCCGCAAAATCGGCACCCGTCTTAGCGATCATCACTTTCAGATTGCTGTGTCCCGTTTTGTACATAATCGCCTTGCCTCGAGCGTTGATGTCGTCGTACATAATTTGAGAACATTTGACTTCGCCGATCACGGTCGGATTTTGCATCGCACGCGAAAACAAGATCGCCATAATATCGCCTTTGACGTTGTTTTTCTTCGTCAAAAACGCGATTCTATCGGCATCGCCGTCGTAAGCAAAACCTAAAGAAAATTCGCCTTCCAGCTCTTTTTTGATGTCTTTGAGATTTTTTTCTACCGTTGGGTCGGGATGGTGGTTCGGAAACGTGCCGTCAGGATCGGTGAATAACCCTTTACATGTAAAGTTTAACCCTTTAAAAATATCATGTACGACCACGCCCGCTACGCCGTTTCCGCAGTCGTAAACAAAAGGCGTACTGAAACCTTTAAGATGATCGAACTCTTTGATCATATAGGCGATATAACGCTCTTTGGCGTTAATAAACGTCGAGCTCAGATCGTCTTCGATTTCCATCTCGTAATTGCGCATAATTTCAGCACCCAAAGCATAAATATCTTCGCCGAAAAAAGGCTTTTTATCGATGGTCACTTTAAAACCGTTATACTCGCTCGGGTTGTGAGAACCCGTAATCATAATAGACGCGTTAGGGGTGAGTCCCTCAAACGTTTGAAAATTACTAAAGTAGTTGACGGGCGTTGCTACGAGTCCCATATTGAGCACTTTGCATCCCGCTTTATTTAAACCGCTGGTAAGATTATCGCATAAAATAGGCGAATGGCTTCGCGCATCGTAGCCGATAGAGACGACGTTTCCGACCTCTAAAATGCGTTTGCCCAAAAAGTAACCGATCAGTTTAACCGTCTGCTCGTTGAGCTCGTTTGGATAAATACCCCTAATGTCATATTCCCTAAAAATCGTTTTCATCGATGTTCCTTGTACAATTCTTCTTCAATGGCTATGCCGAACACGTCGGTATAGGATTTGTCGTGTTTTAAATTTTCCTGCATTGTAACCAATGCGCGCTGATAATCTTCTATAACGAGATTGCCTTTTAAAAGCTCGTATTTTAAAAATAACCAATAAGTATTGAGCACGTCGCTTTCGCAATACTCTTTGATTTTGGCGATCTCCCCCGCGTAAAAAAGCTCCATCACTTGATCGCCGTGAACGTCGTATTTACCGGGAAGTCCCGCCATTGCGCAGACGTGATCGAGCTTTAATCCCCGCACCGCACCGAATTCGCACAAATGATCCATCACGTCGACGTGAAAGCGATCGGAATAGCGTGCGCGGTAATTTTCCCATTTATTTTTGTTCAGTTCTTTATTCTCCGCTTCAAAATACGCACTGCATGTCAAGTTGTACTGCATCGCGCGAAGCATCAACAGCGGCATATCGAAACTCCGTCCGTTAAAGCTGACCAATTTCGGATTTTTTTGGTTGATAAAATGGAGGAAATTTTTAATCATTTCATGCTCGTCGCTACCCTCGATACTGCTGACTTTTCGAAACATTCCGAAATCATCGGCAATCACCGCGGAAACGGCGACGATCTTGTGAAAAGGAAGCGGCAAAAACGAACTTCCGCTTTTTTCTTCTTGCTCTTTCATCGCTAACATCGAAACGCTATAGTCGTCTCCTTGGTAACCCAAAACGTTTCGAATCAGTGCGGCGTCGGGAATCGTCTCTATGTCGAAGACGCAGATCATTAAGTCTCTCCTTGGCTCGTTTTAGCTAAAATTTTAGCCTAATTTTACTATGAAAGTGATGAGATGCGAATTTATGTGGAATATGCCGTCGTTAAAAGTGTTCTCTTTTTAGCCAAGCTGCTTCCTATCGGTGTGATCTACCGTTTATTCCGAGTGCTTGCGGCACTCTTTTTCAGGCTCGATCGACGTAGACGCTCGCTAACGCTTCAAAACCTTGCGTTGGCATTCCCCAAGATGGAAGAGTCGAGCCGCTTGGCATTGGCAAAAAAAGCGTATGCAAGCGTCGCATTAACGCTTGCGGAAGTTTTATTGATGTACCACCGACGTTTCGATATCGACGCGGCGGTCGAAAACCTCGACGAAGCACTTGAAGAGATCCATGCGCGTTTTGCCGATAATCGTAAGGGCATTTTACTTTTGACCGCACATTTCGGTAATTGGGAGTTATTAGCCCATTTTCTGGCAAAACACGGCTATCCGTTAGTCGTTATCGGAAGAAGCGGTAACAACCGTTTGATCGAAAATCGTATTACCGCACCGTTTCGAAGCCTCTACGGCAACGCGCTTGCCAACAAAAGCCAAGCCATGAACGCCATTTTACGCACGCTCAAAAATAAAGGCATCGCCGGTATGTTGATCGATCAAAAAGCAAGCGGCTCCACCAGTATTAAAGCCTCTTTTTTCGGGCATCCCGCCGATACCGTGAGCTCGACCGCACTCCTCAAACGACGTTACGATCCGCCCGTCATACCGCTTTTTATGGCACGTCAACCAAGCGGTCGTTATCGACTGCTCGTCGGTCGCGACGCCGAACTTGCTTTGCCCGAAGCATGGGACGAAACGGAAAAAATCGCACGCTTAACCCAACACTATAACGATATTATCGAAGCCGTCGTCAAAGAGTATCCCGAACAGTGGTTTTGGATGCACAATCGCTGGAGACTCCGCCCGTGAGAATTTTAATTTTAAGCGACGCACGTAAAGGGCATCTGAACCAATCCGTCGCCTTTGCCGAACATCTTGAAGCCTCTTACGATATTCTTCCGGTCGCTTTTGCATGCCGAGCGTTTAAACCGCTCTCCTACGTGCTGGATTTTTTTAAAATTTACACGCTATGGCTGTTTAAAAATTTCGAACCTTTCACGCAGGCTTACGATCTGATCGTCTCGGCAGGTTCCGGTACGTATTATGCCAACAAAACGCTCGCGCGCGCGCTCAACGTTAAGTCCGTCACGATGATGCTTCCGCAAGGTTACCGCTACGATTTCGACCTTATTTTTGCACAGATGCACGATCGTCCGCCCCGACGTCCCAACATCATAACCCTTCCGGCAAATTTTAATCGTCCTCGTCCGCAAGGTCTGTTTACGCCGAAAACGCGATCTATTGGCATCGTTATCGGCGGAGACAACGCCGTAATGAAAATGGACGAAAAGCGTCTTCGAAGCCAACTCGACGCGATCTTTCAACGGTTCCAAGGGTATGAAATCGCCCTAACCACCTCGCCTCGAACGCCCAAAAACATCGAGTCCTTTCTCGAAACGTACCCTTTTGCCTACCGTGTTATTTTTTCCCAAACGCCGATCAATCCGATCGCCGATTTTTTAGCGTGTTGCGAAGTCGTTTTTATTACGATAGATTCGACTTCCATGATCAGCGAAGCGATCGGTTACGGTACGGCTTGCGTCGAGATACTGCCGCTCGGAGAAGAAACAACCAACAAATTTTTCACGATGACTCGAATCCTTGAGCAAGAAGGGTACCTCCATCTGTTCGACGGAACGTTTGCCCAAAATAACCGAAAAATAGACTTTAAACACTACGCGCAAAAGATCAATGCATGAGAATCGTCCAACTGCTTCCCGAACTCAACGAAGGCGGCGTGGAGCGCGGCGTCATCGAGCTTTCACGTGAATTGGTCCAACGTGGATTTGAAAGCGTCGTGATCAGTAACGGCGGCAAATTGGTCGAGGCCTTAGAGCGCGATGGAGCTTTACATGTAACGATCAACGTCTGCTCGAAAAACCCGTTAAGTGCGCCGTGGCGCATCTTTACGTTATATCGGGCATTGAAAAAAATAGGCCCCGATCTTTTACATGTCAGAAGCCGCGTACCGGCTTGGATGGTTTTTTTCGCCAATGCCTTTTTGCGCCTTCCCGTCGTCGCGACCGTTCACGGCTTTAACTCCGTCGGTTTTTACAGCTCGATCATGACCAAAGCCGATCACGTGATTTGCGTTAGCGGTGCGATCAAAGACTTTATCCAAAAACACTACCGCGTTTCCGACGAAAAAATCAGCGTCATCCCAAGAGGTATCGATCTGACGGTTTTCAATCCCGCAACGATCGATCGGTCGTTTATCGAAGCGTTTCAAGCACGCTTTTGCCTGCACGATCGCTTCGTCGTCTCGACCGTCGGACGCATTACGCAACTGAAAGATTTGGAGACGTTTATCCGCGCTATCGCCGTTTTGAAAAAAGATATTCCAAACATTGTCGGACTCATCGTCGGCGGTATTCGCGAAGATAAACACGCCTATGCCGCATCGCTTCAAACCCTCTGCGATACTTTAGCGCTAAGCGACACGGTCTTTTTTTGCGGAAGTTCAAATAACGTAGCGGAAATTTACGCCCTCAGCGACGTCACGCTCAGTTGCTCCAAAAAACCCGAAAGTTTCGGCAGAAGCGTCGCCGAAGCGATTGCAATGAACACGCCCGTCGTCGCTACGCGCCACGGCGGCGTTTTAGACATCGTCCAAGAAGGCGTTAACGGTTACTTTTCCGCTATCGGCGATGCACAAGATTTAGCTCAAAAAATCGTTCAGGCAAAAGCATTAAGCTTTGATGGGTATACTTACGTCAAATGCCGTTTTTCATTAGAGCAAATGGTCGAAAAAACAATAGGTGTATATCAAAAACGACTATGATACGAACTGACATGTTAAAACTCTTGACGATTCAAACTCTTTTATCGATGCGATACCGTATCATTGCGTGTGTTCAAAAACTTTTATTCTCTTCTCAAATACCCGTGACTAAAATCCTCATTCATCGGGTGGGAACGTTCGGTGATTCTATCGTCACGCTTCCGGCACTCTCGCTTATACGCCGACGCTATCCTGACGCTCAAATCGATTTTGTTACGACGTATGCGACGTCTTTGAATCTTTCAACGATTGTACGAAAAGATTTTTTTTCGAAGGTCTATCTGATTCAAAAACAAAACCGTCAAAAGGAACTCAAAGCTTTAAAGCGCGAACGATACGATCTTTACATTGAACTTCCTCAAAACTACGGACTCATCAAAACGTTACGTAATATGCTTGTGGTTCGCTTTTTTTTAGGGATCAAAAATGCTTTCGGATGGGATGAAGGTATGTCCAAATTGTTTGCAAAAGAACAATTGACGTATGCGCCTCCTTTACGCGAAAGTGAACGCTTTGTCAGGAACCTAGCCCGCAATGCGATTACCGGAACGCCTGATTATCCGTTAAATATCGAAGCTCCGTTTGCCGAAATACCTACGCATTTTCAAGCGCCTCACAAGGTAATCGCTTTTGTCATCGGAACCAATGTTCCCGCCAACAAATGGCCGCTCTCTTCGTGGCGTTCACTGGCGATCGCTTTATGCCAAGAAGGCTTTAGCGTAGCGATTATCGGCGGAGAACAAGAAAAGCAAGATGCACAGATCATCATTGCCGATTTGGATCACGCCTATAATTTTTGCGGACAATTTTCCATTGCTCAAAGTGCCGGATTTTTACAATTGTGTACGGCGGCAATTTGCCACGATACGGGGGCGATGCATTTATGCTATGCCGTTCATACGCCCCTAGTAGCACTTTTTAGCTCTCGACAACTCGCCTCAAAATGGTTTCCGCCCCAAAAAGGAAATGCCGTTTTAATGCATATCCTTCCTTGTTCGGGCTGTTTTCGTAAACAATGCGAAAATAATCTTTGCCTCAAAGAAATTACCCCTGACGCCGTAGAACGGCAACTGCACAAACTGTTAAAGGAGATTGATGAAAATAGTCCATGTCGCAAGCTTTAATTATCTTAAAGACGGGCAAAGTTATTATGCCACCGATTATAAAATCCAGCAAGGCTTAATTCGTAACGGACACTTTGTCTATCCTTTTAGCTACCGCGACACGGCACGATGCAGTAATATCTTCGGTTCAAAACGCTGGGGTATCGGCAAAACCAATCGCCGGCTCATTGATACATGTCAAAATATCGCTCCCGATCTTTTACTGCTTTCCCATGCCGAACTGATCAGCGGCGAAACATTGGAACGTATTCGTCTTTTATTGCCGAATATTAAAATTGCGATGTGGTTTGTCGATCCGCTTTGGATTCAGCATCATTGTGTCAATATTCAATCCAAAATCGACTACTTGGACGTTTTTTTTGCAACGACAAGCGGTGCATTGTTAAAAGAGTTCAAACGCCCTCACAATCACGTCGCTTTTTTCCCGAATATTGCAGACGCATCGATCGAAACTTCCCAATGCTTCGAACATAGCGATCTTCCGATCGATTTTCTCTTTTGCGGTAGAGACTATAAAGAACCCGACCGACAAGCTTTTTTAGTGGAACTTGAGAAAAGTCTCTCTTTCGGCAATGCACAATTCTTCGGTTGTTTAGGAAAACCGTTGATTTTTGGGCATAACTATACGTCAAAATTATCGCAATCTAAAATGGGTTTAAGCTACAATCGCCGAAACGATGTTGATCTTTACATGTCGGATCGTATCGTACAACTTACCGGCAACGGCATTTTGACGTTTTCGCCCAAGATCCCCGATATGGAGCTTTTATACACGAACGAAGAGGTTGTTTACTTCGACTCGGCGGAAGAGTTACATGTAAAACTTCACTACTTTCATACACACGATCAAGAACGCCGAAAGATCGCGCAAAAAGGATGGGAAAAAACCCACCGAAGCTTTAATAGCCAAAGAATTACCCGTTATATGATCGAGACGATTTTTAACCGCCCTTTCAGTGAAAACTACGAATGGCAAAATGAGAGGTTTTAATGCTGCATACCCTATGGAATAAACTCATCGTATATTGGAAATTTCATCATACGTTGCTACGAATTAAAGGAAAAGCAAAAATACGTATCAAAAAAAATGCATCTATTGTGCAAAAAACTAAAGGTCAATTGACATTAGGCTATGGTGATTGTACTATAGCACGGTTTACCCATACGGGATGTAACTTAAATTTGATGAAAAATAGTCAACTTATTTTAAACGGGAATAGCAAAATAGGGCTGGGCAGTGCTTTAACCCTTGAAGAGAATGCTACTTTGGAACTTGGAAGTAGTACTTATATTTGTGCAGGAGCGACCATCCGTGTCGCACATAAAGTTTCAATCGGTGAGCAATGTGCTATTTCGTGGAATGTTACTATTATGGATAGTGATTTCCATGAATATGCTCTAGAAGACGGCACCGTTCCTCTAAAAACAAAAGAAATCGTTATCGGTAATAACGTCTGGATTGGTAATAACGTTCTTATCCTAAAAGGTGTTAAAATCGGTAATAATGCCATTATCGCCGCGGGGAGCGTTGTCACTAAAAATGTGCCTGAAAGTACTGTTGTTGCAGGAAATCCCGCTAAAATTATTAAAAACGGTGTTAAACCGATTAATCCAAAGTTTTAATCATGCTCAATACGTTAAAACAAAAATTACGAACATGGCGATTACAGCGAGAAAATGCTCTCTACGAAAAAGCGTACCTTCGAAAATTCGGTTCTTTGCCGCCTTTTGAGTCTTTTGTTATCCACGAAAATAGATTTTCAAGACGCCGCCTCAACATCATCTACCTCACATCGTATGACGGTACGTTTAGTATTAACAACACGTATCTGCCGTTGCAAGAATTAGGTAACGTCTTCCGCTTTGAAATGGATCCGAAAGACGATCGAAAACAGTGGTATATCAAAAAAGAAGCCATCAATCGTCAGATGGTTCGTTTTATACAAGAGACTATGGCTCAACATGCAATCGACGTTATCGTATGCTATTTATCGGGAAGAACCCTCACCCAATCGACCTTAGATTTTTTTAAAACACTCAATGTGCCTATTATCAACGAAAGCTTGGATGACGAACGCAAATTCAAAAGCCGTAAAGGACCTGATGGAAGATATCGCGGAATGAACGAGATTTGTTCTTATTTTGACGTATCGCTGACCACGTCAAAAAGTGCTCTTATCAAATACGTCGTAGAAGGTGGAAAGGTTCTTTACAAACCGTATGCCGCCAATCCGTTAATCTATAGAAAGTTAGGGCTCGAAAAAAAATACGATGTCGTTTTCATAGGAGCAAACTACGGAACGCGCCCCGCATATATCACATATTTACGTCAAAACGGCATTTCGGTTTTAACCAAAGGCTCCGGTTGGGAAGAAGGCAATGCCACGCCCGATGAAATGATAGTGCTTTTTAATCAAGCTAAAATTATTTTGGGCTTTGCGGGTGTCGGTATCAACGACGATATTTTCATTTTAAAGGGGCGAGATTTTGAAGCTCCGCTAACCGGCTCATTCTATATAACCCAACACCACGCGGAATTGGAGGAATATTTCGTCTTGGGAAAAGATATCGAAACCTATGCAAGTAAAGAAGAACTTTTGGAAAAAGTGCGTTATTTTTTATCCCATGAAACGGAAAGAGAAGCCGTGGCAAATAACGGATTTAACACATGCCTTCATCACTATACGGCAAAAGCCGCTTACGAAAAAATTTTAGGATACTTAGGGTTATGAGATCGATACTTTATTATGCTTCACTGAAAAACACCATTCGCTTTTTCTTAGGTATTTTTATTCTTTTTATTCCTATGAAAACGGCGATATACCCTATTAGTTACAGTTTGTTCCTCTTTTTTAGCGGAATTTATTTTTACAAAAATCGTCTCGTTTGCTCTTTGACGGACTTTGCGATTACATACCAAAAGCTCTTGATCGCCTTTGGTCTTGTCATTGCTTCCATGGTGACATCAAACCTTTTAAGTCCTTATGTCTCATTTGGCTCTTGGAAAGTTATTTTCGAATACGTCGTGCGTTATTTTTTACTTTTTGTCGTCTTAATCGTGCTTTATCAAAACGCCGTTATTTCAAAACGCTTTTTACTCGTTGCAATTTTATGCGCCTTGTCGATACAAGGTATCGACGGCCTGTATCAAGCACTGAGCGGTATTGATTTGATTCGCGGACATTTGGGTTCAATTGCCGGTGAAGGTATGAATGCGGGAATCCGTGCGGCAATGTTTCATCGAAATACGTTCGGGCTTTTTATGGCAATCGGGATAATGTTATCGACGCTTTTGTTAATTTTTGAGAACAAGCTTCCCCATAAACCCTATCAAACACTTTTCCTAAGTATGACGATACCGTTCTTTATTTTCGGGTTGTTGTTTAGTTATTCGCGTTCTGCATGGGTTTTTTGCTGCGTTTTTTTATCGGTCTATCTTTTCAAAGAATACAAACGATTGACCTACAAACATTACTTGGTACTGTTGACGCTCATTGTATCGATCGTCTGTTTTTTCCTCTATTTTGATACGCTTTTTGTACGATTTGTGCAGCTTATTCAGCTCAATTCAAGCGAGCGCGACATTATATGGTTGGATAGTATCCGCTTAATCCAAGCACATCCGATAGTCGGCTACGGATTGATGAGCTACCAAAAAATTGCTTCGCAACATACGCTCAGCGTACACAACAGTTTATTGGAAATTATGCTATTTTTGGGTATCGTCGGCTTTGCGGCTTTTTCTTTTTTACTTTACGTCGCCTTAGAAAAAATCGTTCAAATCAAAGATTCCGTTTTATTGGCTTTTTTTGTCGCGTTTTTAGTCGTTAGCCAATTCGACCACAGTATTATCAGCAATGCTCCTATGCTTTCGGCACTCTCGTTATTTGCCTTTTTTATTTTTGCTCAAAATACCGAATCGACATGCGTTAAAAATTAAAAATTTTTCGTGAAATTTTTAACGCGAAATCCCATATAGCGAAAAAGATCGGGAAGGTGTTTCATACGCATCAACCTTCTCGAGTAGATTTTCTGATTCGGCGTGAACGGCACCGTTTGAGCATTCTGTACGATTTGTGCCACCATTGCTACGAGATTATACTCTTCAAGGACACGCCTTCTAGCCTCTTTAAGAGCTTCAAAGCGTCTTTCGTATTCCCCTTCTTTTGCGATAATTTCTTTAATCGTCGCGATAGAACCTTCCATATCGTGAATATCGATCGCAATAATACTCTCTTCAGGAAAATAGTCGTAAACGTTCGGACATCCGCAATAAATCGGAATACACCATCCTAGAAAGGCATCGGCTAACTTTTCCGTCCAAACGTCTTTACCGATATGATTTTCTATCGCGACGTGAAATTCGTATGGATCCAATGCATCTGCTTTACGTTCGATCCATTTAAAACCTTTGCCGAAGCGCTCAAGTTCGATAATCGACTCTTCCATTTTTTTCGTAAATGCATAGCGTAAACGATGCATCGTATGTCCTTGTTGTTTGTCAGAACAGACGGTAGAAATTTTTTTTGTTTTAAGGGGTTGTTTCTCATTAATAATTTCATCGTAAGACTTCCCGTAAAACCAAATATTTCCCGTTTGAGAACGTAATGCATTAGGATGAGGCAATGCAATATCCTCTTGATTGGTTATCAGATAATGAAATTGTTTCGCAAAAGATTCTCCATATCTTGTTATTGAGCTAGGTTCAGTTGTTACAAGAATCGTATTTTCTTTTGGGCATTTTAAAGATTCAATACGATTGGGTACTAATTTAGCAATATCATCAATAACAACTAACCAATCGTAATTTTCTTCTAAAGGATTAAAAATAAAAGTACAGTTTTCCCAAATTCCTTCATTTTTAGGAGTCTGTTTTTTAAAAGCATTTTCTCCATTTTCTAAGCTATTTCTATTTGTTAATTTTATTCTTATATTATCCCTCATTCAGAATCCCTTCTTCAAGTACTTTTAGTAGAACAATCAACCATTTCGCAGATAATATGCCCGATCAAAATATGCATCTCTTGGATACGCGGAGTATCGTCGCTCGGAACGATAATATTAATGTCGCAAAATTCGTTCATCACGCCGCCGTCTCGTCCGCTCAAACCTATCGTCTTGCATCCCATATTGCGGGCAAGACTGAGCGCGCGTACGACGTTTTTACTGTGTCCGCTAGTCGAGATGCCGATCAGTACGTCGCCTTTTTGCGCTAAAGCTTCGACCTGACGGTCGAAAATGCGATCAAAGCCGTAATCGTTTCCTACCGCCGTCAAAACCGACGTATCGGTCGTTAACGCAAGCCCCGCAAGCCCGCGTCGCTCCGCTTTATAACGCCCGCTTAGTTCCGCGGCGATATGCTGTGCGTCGGCGGCACTTCCGCCGTTGCCGCACAACATAATCTTCTGACCGTTTTTTAAGGCTTCGCTCACGATAATCGAAGCGGTATAGATGTGACTTTGTAGCGTTGCAAGCGTTGCTTCGACCACCGCTTGATGCGCTTTTATTTCGCCGTAAATCATCTCCATCATGCGTTACGTATCCTCTCGATCGTACTCGTCGTACTTTTTCCTTCAACAAAACTTACCAAGCGTACTTCTTTGGCAATGCCGCTACCTACGACCTCTTTACCTTCGTAGTCCGCGCCTTTAACCAAAATATCGGGTTTGATCGCGGTAATCAGCTCCAAAGGCGTGTCTTCGTCAAATAAAACGACGTAACTGACCGATTCTAAGCCCGCTAACAGATACGCCCGATCTTCCCATGAATTAATCGGACGGCTTTTGCCTTTTAAACGCGTGATCGAATCGTCTGAATTGAGCCCTACGATCAAAAGATCGCCGAAACTTTTAGCAACTTCAAGGTACTTCACGTGTCCGACATGTAAAATGTCGAAACAACCGTTGGTAAAAACAACCGTGCGATGCTTTTGTTCGGCCAAAATACGAAGGATTTGCTCTTTCGTTTTAAGTTTACTTTGCGCGCTCGTTCGACAAAAGGTATGCTCGTAGGCGTCGATTTCATCAAAATTCGCCGTAGCGCTTCCCAATTTTCCGACGACGACGGCGGCGGCTTTATTGGCAAACGATGCCGCCTCTTGGATACTTAAATCGCAAGCAAGCGCATAGCCGAGCGCGGCTAAAACCGTATCGCCCGCACCGGTAACGTCGTACACTTCACGCGCGACGGTAGGTATTTTCGTCAACGTATCGCCGAAAATCGCCATACCGTCTTCGGAAAGCGTAATCATCGCATACTCAAGATTTAAGCTCTCTTTGAGAAGCATTCCCGCTTTTTTCAGACTTTCATCGTCGATGATGGCGATTTTCGTTGCAATGCTCGCCTCTTTTTTATTGGGCGTTAGAAGCGTTGCACCGGTATATTTTCGATAATCCTCGCCTTTGGGATCGACTAAAATCAGTTTACGGTGGGCTCGTGCACGTGCGATAGTTTGACATGTAAGCGCATTCGTTAAAACCCCTTTGCCGTAATCGGAAAGCAACACAAGATCGACAGAGGGAAGGAGGTGTTCATAATGCTCCAAAAGCGTATCGACCGAACTTTGTTTGATCGGCTCTTTGGATTCGCTGTCAAATCGCACGACATGTTGATGCGACGCAATCACGCGACTTTTTTTACCGGTTTTACGCCCGATTTCTCGAACGATACCCCTCACGTCGGCACCGGAAGTTTCGAGCATGCGCAAAAGCTCTTCGGCATTCTCGTCTTGACCGACGACGCTTAAAATACTTACCTTCGCGCCCAAACTTAAGAGATTATTGACCACATTCCCCGCTCCGCCCAAAACGGTGCTCTCTTTTTGAACGTCTACGACTTGCACCGGAGCTTCAGGCGAAATACGCTCACATTTTCCCCACAGGTAATGATCCAACATCACATCGCCGACGACTAAAATATTCGGACGATACGTTCGTAATTTATCCACGTTTGACTTCACTTTCATAAATCCGTTTGATTTCGGGAGCATACGCTTTGATACCCTCCTCCAAACTCACGTTCGGACGGTACCCCAAATCCTGACATGTTAAAGCGATATCTGCTTGCGTATGCATCTGGTATGCGCCTAAATAAGGATTTTCAAAATAGTCCGTACCGAATGCGGTACCGAGCTCTTTTTGCAACGTATCGGCAATGGCTTGAAAACTACGCGGCTTCCCCGTTCCGACGTTGTAAACGCCGCTTTTACCCGAAAGTGCGGCTTTAATATTGGCTTGAACGACGTCGTCGATGTAGATAAAATCGCGTTGAATATTCTCCGATCCGTAAAAGAGCCGCGGTACGTTACCGTCTAAAATTTGAAGCCCGAGTTGCAATGCCATGGATGCCGTTTTATGTTTAAAATACTCTCGTGGACCGTAAACGTTAAAATAACGAAGCCCTACGACGGACATTTGCGGATAGGATACGCAAAATGCTCGAGCGATCTGTTCCATCGCAAGCTTGCTAAAACCGTACACGTTTTGAGGTCGCTCGCATCCGATGCGTTGAGGAGAAGGCGCATCGCCGTACGTTGCGGCACTGGAAGCGTACACGACCGCCGCACCGCTTTTTCGGGCCAGTTCTAAAATATGCTTAAACGCGTTAACGTTGGTTTGAATCATGATGCCTTGATCGAGCACGGTCGTATCGGAAATCGCCGCTTCGTGAAAAATATAATCAAAGCCGTACGCTTCCAATTTTTCCAATGCACGTTCGTCGTTAATATCGCCGCCGATCACTTCGCCTTGAAATCCGATCAGGTTTTTAAAATGCCCGAAACTCTTCAAATGGCCGTTGGAAAACGTTGCTTCGCTTCGAAAACAATCAAAGACGACGACTTTACATGTAGGAAAATTTTCTTGAAAATAAAAAGCGAGGTTACTGCCGATAAAACCTGCCCCGCCCGTAATTAAAACCGTTTTATGATGAAAATCGACCATAAAAAAACCTTACTTATCGCTATTTGCTTTAATAATATCGATTGTATCTAAAATAAAATTAACCCTATATTTAGCATCGCTCGGCTGTTCTTTGCCGATGAAAATCGTTTGCTCGATTTGAGCACCTCGCGCGGCGGTCATATCGCTTGGTTTATCGCCGATCATCCAAGAACGCTTCACGTCGATATCAAACGCTTGAATCGCCGCTTCAAACATACCGCTTTGAGGCTTTCGACACCGACACGCCTGCTCGGGTGCATGCGGACAATGATACACCGCGTCGATGGTAACGTTGACATGTAAAAGTTCTTGACGCATCCACGACGTCAAAACTTGAAAATCCTCTTCACGGTAATACCCGCGTCCGATACCCGACTGATTGGTCACGATTAGGAGCAAATAGCCTAACGCTTGAAAGGTGCGCAAAGTCTCGAAAACGCCCTCGCAAAACTCAAACTCCTCGATCCGATAGACATAGCCTTTATCTTTGTTGATCACGCCGTCGCGATCCAAAAAAACCGCTTTGTTCACCTATTTTTCCAACTCTTGCGTAATGTCGCTGAGCAAATTGGTATACTCCAAATAGTCAAACTCTTTTTGCTGTGCCATCAAAGACTCTTTTGCCCGTTTAAAAAACACGCGCGCTTCGTCGCGATTTTTCATATCGTAGGCTAAAAATTTCCCCATATAATAATTGGCGAAAAGGTGATCCGGCTCGACATTCAAGACCTTTTGAACGGCTTCCAACGCACTGTAAATTTGCGTATTTTTTTGCAGGGCAAGAGCGAGTTTGAGACGAATCATATGTTGCATTCCGTCCACCGCCAAGCTTTTCTTATACATCAACGCCGCTTCGCTAAAAATTCCCATCTCAAAATAGCCGTCGCCCAATTCGTTCCAAATGCGTTTATCGTTACTTTTTGCCGCTTGTTGTTTGAGGTTGGTGACTTTGAGAGCAAACGGCAAAACCGTTGCGATTTGGCTGTTTTCGACATGATGGGGATCGATCGTATAAGCATCGACGAGCAGTTCAAAACCGCGCGCGATTTGCCCGCGCTTGAGGTAAATGTTGGCAAGTTGAAGCATACAAACCGTATTGGAAGGCTCTTCAAGTAAAATTTTTTCAATCTTCTCTTTAGCACTTTGAGAATCGATTCGCTCCGTTTCGCATACGCTATGCGTTTGAGCGTACGCCAAAGAGAGAAAGCACGCGATCATACTCACCGTTCGAAACATTTCGACCTACCGTCCTCAGATTTTTTTGGATAGATTATACCCAAACTTTGACCCAAACCCTCTTGGCTTTTTGTGCAAATGTCACATCGACTAAGCAAGGATAAAGTCTCGTGCGTTATAATTTTGCCACACACAACATTCAAGGGGATTCCGATGAAAAAACTCTCTCTATTCTTGGCGATTGCGGCTTGTTCAACGCTTATGGCGGCGGATGGCGAAGCGGTCTACAAATCAAAATGCTTTTCATGTCACGGCGACAAAGCATCTAAATCGGCTTTAAACAAGTCTCAAATTATTGCAGGCTGGGATGCCGCAAAAATCATCGCTTCCGTTAACGGATACAAAAACGGCGAAGGCGGACCGATGAAAGGCGTTATGAAACCGATCGCTTCAGGCTTAAGCGACGAAGATCTTAAAGCAGTCGCCGCTACCATCGCTTCTTATAAATAATGGATGCGGTTACGGGGGTATCTTCTCTCGTAGCCGTACTGGCTTTTAGATTTTAATCGGGCGGGGCGTATCCCGTCTCTTTTTTGCGTTTTTCTTCCAAAAGTTCTTTGCGTTTTTTCTCCATCATCACCGCATCGTTCAACGCCTCTTGGCTGTCAAACTGCGCACCGTCGATAAACTTGGTTTGATCGTCGAATTGTCCGCTTCGAATTCCCCATATCAATGCCCATAAACCAAACGCTCCCAAAAGCGTCGAAGCACCGAGCATCATCGCAATAACCCAACCGTCCATTACTCTTTCCTTTTCAATACCGTTTTAATACGCATCGCATTTCCCACCACGACCAGCGAGCTTAAAGACATCGACAATGCCGCAAACAGGGGGATAATGTAACCGCTCATCGCCAAAGGTACGGTTAAGACGTTGTAAAGCAGCGAAAACGCCAGATTCTCTTTGACGATGCGCAACGTTTTACGTGCAATTACAAACGCTTCGTACAAACCGCGCATATCGCCTTGCGTCAAAACGACGTCGCTCACTTCGACCGCTACGTCCGCACCGCTTCCCATTGCAATAGCGATTTCGCTACTCGAGAGTGCTAACGTATCGTTGATACCGTCTCCCACCATGACGACCTTATGCCCTTTTTGGCGTAACGCTTCGATGTAGTGCGCTTTTTCGTG
This sequence comes from Sulfurospirillum sp. UBA4058, assembly GCA_002382085.1. Classification (GTDB taxonomy): domain Bacteria; phylum Campylobacterota; class Campylobacteria; order Campylobacterales; family Sulfurospirillaceae; genus Sulfurospirillum. The sequence goes on from DFZK01000009.1 coordinate 146,491, forward strand.
CGGTAAGAGGGCAGAAGCATACGTTTCGATCCCCGCTTCTTTTGCGATACTTTCGGTCACATGCGCATGATCGCCGCTTAAGAGGACCAACGAAAGACCTAATACTTTCATCTTTTCAAGGCTCTCTTTTGCATCGCTTTTGAGCGTATCTTTTAAACCGAACATCGCAACGATACGACCGTCGACGGCAAAAAAGTAGTGCGTCAAATGTTCCAAAGAAGCGGGAATCACAACCTCAATCCCCTCTTCTTGCATCAATCGGGCATTGCCGCCGAGGAGGATTTTCGTATCGCACACGGCTTTGACGCCTTTGGCTTCGATCGCCTTGATCTGCTCTAAACGGTGTGAGGGCATATCCGAAAACCGCGCTTTTAAATAGGTTCCTACGCCTTGGCTGATCGGATGCGAAGAGCTACATGTAAGCGCATACGCTAAAGACGCAAACGATTCGTCTTCAAAGATTGCCTCGATCACTTCGGGCTTTGCGTTGGTAATCGTGCCCGTTTTATCCAGCACTAACGTATCGCATTGTGCCATACTTTCCAAAAATCCCGCCTCTTTAAACAAAATGCCTCTTCGTGCCGCCAAAGAGATGCCGACCAACGTCGCAATCGGCGTCGCCAAAGACAGAGCGCACGGACAGGCGATGACGATGACGGAGATCGAAACGATCAACGCGGTCTCAAACGAAGCACTTTGGTAGAACCAAAAACAAAACGTCGCAAGGGCCAAACTTAAAATCGTACGCGAGAAATAGCCCGAAATTCGGTTTGCCAATTTCTCTATTTGCGGTTTTTTACTCATTGCGTCTTCCAGCAAAGAGACGATTTTCGAGAGCATCGAAGAAGCAAACGTCGACGTCGCCTTGTAACGAATCACGCTGTCTAAACAGATAGAACCGCTTAACATTTTATCGCCTTGTTTGAGTAAAACGGGAATCGATTCGCCGTTAATGCGCGAGAGATCAAACGACCCTTCTCCTTCGCAAACGATGCCGTCGATCACGATTTTATCGCCGGCGCGTACCTCAAGGATTTCGCCCGCCTCAATCGATTCGACGTCGGTTAAAATTTTTTCTTCGCCCTTGACCAATACGACTTCCGTAGGCATTGCGCTACCGAACGCATCCATCGTATCGACGGCTTTTTTCTTGGTTAAAACTTCTAAATATTTCCCCGCAAAAACAAACGTGATAATCATCGTAACCGAGTCGAAATAGACTTCGGCATTTTGAGAGAACATCGCGTATAACGAAAAAAGATAGGTTAAAGAAGCTCCCGTAGCGACCAAAAAATCCATCGTAATCTGTTTGTGCTTCAATCCGTAATACGCCCCTTTAAAATAGACCGAACCCGTATAAAAAAGCGTCGGACTGGCTAAAACGAACTCCGCAAAATTTAAAATATTTTTATGGTATTTCTCCATACCGCTAAAATAGCCCGCATATTGCGCTACGGCGATCCACATCACGTTCATCGTCGCAAAAATACCGACCAAGAGCTTCGTATAGTACTCCCTACGTTGGGCGATACTGCGTTCTTCACCGCTTTTTGGATCGTACGGATACGCGTTATACCCGATACTTCGAATCGTCTCGATAATCTCGGAGAGCTTGATGACGCTTCCGTCCCAAACGATTTTGGCTTTATGGTTCGTATAATTAATGCTCGCCTCAACGATGCCCTCTTTTTTGGAAAGCACTTTTTCGTTGAGCCACACGCAGGCACTGCAATGAATTCCCTCGATAATAAGCGAAATTTCGTTAAAGCCCTCTTTATTCTCTTTCACGTATTTGGAGACAAATCCGTCCAAATCAAACCGTGCAACGTCGTCGTGTAACACTTTAGGCGGCTCAAGCGTCGTCTCACCTATCTTTCCGTAAAAAGTCTGTAGTCCTTCGTCTTGCAAAAGATGAAAAACGCCTTGGCAGCCTTTGCAACAAAAGTACTTCGAGGGCGTAAAGCTTTGATCTTCAAATAATGCCGAAGCATCGTACTCTAAACGGCAGTGATCGCAACGTTGTTTAGCCATAGTAATCTTTCAGATAAAGTTTGAGCTCAGATTATAGCGTGACTTTTGTGTGATGAACCTGATAGTTAGGTTTCAAACGAGCATTGACAAGCCCTCTTCTTAATTTTTTTTTCATAGCCTTTGTGCTAAAGTGCCTACCTTGCATTCTCGCGGGATTATATTCGGATTTAGGGATTGGATTGAAACGCTCATACAAACTTTTTTTAAAGACGGGATTGCTTCTTGCGAGTCTTATGCTCCCGATCGGTATCGCCGTACACTACGATTACGATCTGCTTGCCTATGCACTTCTCGCGCTACTGGGAGTTTTAAACTTCTGGGGCGTTTATAAAGTTTTGTTATCCAACGATAAACTCAAAGACGAATTGCGCAAAAACCTCTACATCGACCTCAACACGCGTCTTCCCAATCGACTCAAGCTTCTTCAAGAAAAGAAAAAACTCGATCCGACTATCGATTCGACCTTGATGATTATAAACATCGATTCGTTTCAAAATACCAATAATTTTTACGGGCACCGTTTCGGCGACCAATTTCTCAAAGTCATCGGCGAATGGCTGCAAGGCAACCTTCCGCCCGTCGAGTCTTCACTTTACAAATTCGAAGCCGATATTTACGCCATTTTGATCAAAGTACCTTTTAGCGAATTCAATCTTCAGAAGTACCTTAAAAAGCTTTCCACGAAAATTACGAAAGACCGTATTATGTGCGAAGAGGTTGAAGTCGACACCACGCTTTCCATCGGTGCGTACCAAGGCAAAAAAAACCTTTTAAAGCTTGCTTCCATTGCCTGCAAAGAGGCAAAAAACAAACGCCTCGCGTATATGATTTACGACAAAAGCAGCCATAAAGAGGCGGAGTACCATCACAATATGATGATGAACCACACCCTCAAAGAAGCACTTGCCAAAGACCGCGTCGTTCCTTTTTTTCAACCGATCTTAAACCTTCGTACGTATGAGATCGAAAAGTACGAAACCTTGATGCGCATTCAAAAAGAGCACGAAGGCTATTACGCCCCTAGCGAATTCTTAGACGTTGCCAAACATTCGAAAATTTATTCCAAACTTTCCATGTCGCTGATTCAAAAAGCGTTTGAAACGTTCCAAATCTCTTCAAGCAGCTTTTCGATCAACCTCTCGTATTTGGATATGACCAATCTGGTAACGACGACGTTCATCATGGAAAAACTCGAAGAGTTCAATGTCGGACCTTGGGTCATTTTTGAGATTTTGGAGAGCGACAGTATCGATAATTACGAAGCCGTGTTACATTTTATTTCGCAAGTCAAATCCTACGGCGCGAAAATCGCCATCGATGATTTCGGTGCGGGATATTCTAATTTTGAGCGTTTAAGCGAGCTTCACGCCGATTTTATCAAAATCGACGGTAGTTTAATTAAAAATATCCATCGTAACGACGAGATGAAGATTATCGCTAAAACCGTCGTGAACTTTGCCAAAGAGCTCGGCATCAAAACCATCGCCGAATACGTACATTCCAAAGAAGTGCTCGAATGCGTCAAAGAGATCGGCGTAGACTATGCCCAAGGCTTTTACATCGGAAAACCCGACGCTTCGTTTAAATCTTCGAGCAGTTTTTTTGACGAACAAACAAACACAGATAAAGTCCATATCCTATAAGAACGGCACCGCCTAAATGGTACCATTCCAAACGTTCGCCTAAAAAGAGATACGCTAAAGCACTTCCGAAAAGCGGCATCAAGTGGGTAAATTGTCCGGTTTTATCCGCTCCGATACGCGCAATCCCCAAATGCCATAAATAATACGACACCATCGACGTTAAAAGACTCACGTAAGCGATCGCCCAATAGTAGTGCTTGAGGACGTAGTATTCGCGCTCCAACGTATAGCCTTGCGCCCAATAAAAAGGGAAAAGCATCACGACGCCCAATAAAACGGTCGTCATAAAAAATTCAAAACTGTTCAGAGATTTCGGTCGAAATTTGACTAAAACACTGTAACTTGCCCAACACAGCGACGAAGCGATAACCCAAAAATCGCCTTGATTGAACTGAAGCGCGCCCAAAGCACGCCAATCGCCTTTGAGGACCAAAAATGCAACGCCCGCCGTTGAGAACGCAATACCGATCACTTGAACCGCACGTATGGGTAATCCTAAGAAGACGAAGGAGAGAAAAACGATCAACAACGGAATGCTCGAATTAATCAACAGGGCATTGATCGCCGCGGTGTAATGCAGTCCCACGTATAAGAGCGTATTGAACCCGGCAATGCCGAGCATCGATAAAAGGGCTAACACGAAAAAATGCTCTTTGAGCGCGCGTGCGATTTTTCGTACATGTAAAAGTAAAAACGGCAAACCCGCAATCAAAACGCCGAGCCATCTGAAAAATGCCAACTCCAACGGTTCGATCGCATCGGAGACAAAGCGACCTAAAACAAAATTGCCCGACCACAAAAGCACGCATAAAACCAACAACGCATAAATTCGCATTACCGTCCTTTATTCTAAAAAACGGCATTATAACAAGTAGCTTATTTCTTTAGCGTTAACCTCTTTAATTAAGAGTTTATTTATCCGAGTTAGTTATAATGGAAGCACGAATACATCTTTTTCAAAGGAACACTCTATGGCAACTACCAAACTCAAAGGCAATCTTGTAAACTTAGCGGGAACCGAATTAAACGTCGGCGATAAAGCTCCTTGTATCAGCGTCGTCGCAAAAGATTTGAGTGAAATCACGATCGGCGGAGCAAGCGACAAAACACAAGTGATCGTCATCGTCCCTTCGTTGGATACGCCCGTATGTGCGCAAGAGACTCGTATGTTCAATACCAAAGCCGCCGGTATCGACAATGCAACCGTTACCGTCGTTTCGATGGATTTACCGTTTGCAATGGGTCGCTTTTGTACCACGGAAGGAATTGCAAACCTTCAAGTCGGTAGCGATTTTAGAGACAAAGCCGCGGCAAACGCTTACGGCGTTTTAATTGCGGAAGGACCGCTGAAAGGTTTGAGCGCACGCGCGATTTTCATCGTCGATCAAAACGGCGTGATCGTTTACAAAGAACTTTGCCCCGAAATCACCGAAGAACCTAATTATGAAGCGGCTTTAAATGCTCTTAAAACGGTAACGGCGGCAAAAAGCGGTTGCGGTTGCAGTTGCGGACACTAATGGCTGAGTAAGGCTTTTTCTTGTGCGCCTTCAAGCCACAAGAGAAGCTCGGCCGTTTGCTCCAAGGTTTGCATCGGAATCACGATGTGAGGCAATGCGACAAACGCCGCCAATAAGGTCTCGTTTTGTAAAAAAGCGATGTTGTAAAGCGTCGCTTTTTTTAAAATGACTTCGATTTGAGCACGCCTTGCATGCTCCTTGTGCGTCGGTTGCAACGACTGATACGCATTTAATCCCTTCGTATTCATAAACAAATCACTCCCGCAAAACGTCCCGTCTGCTTCTCCCTACGGTACGAAAAATAATCCAGATTGCAACAACTGCACTCCGTCGATATTTCGATGTTACATGTTAACATCCCTAAAGCGTTCAAAGCCTCTTGTAGAGCGCGTTGCAAATCCAAAAAATAGCGTCCTTCCCTTCGGTAAAGATGACGTTCAAAGCCGTGCGTTACCTCCGAGCCGACTTCATAACAACACGCGTGAATCGAAGGTCCGAGTCTTACATGTAAGTCTTCAAATTTCGTGCCGTATGCCTTTTGCATCGCCAAGGCACACGCTTGCACGACGCCTAAACGTACCCCTTCGCGCCCTGCATGGGCAACCCCGATACTTTGGGTTAACGCATCGTACAAAAGCACGGGAATACAATCGGCAACCATCACGCACAGCCCGATTCCTTTTTGATTCGTGATCATTGCGTCGCAAACGGGCGTTTCCAAACCCGTTTCGATACGCTCGACGCTGTTTTGATGCACCTGTTCCATCAACACCAATTTCTCGGCACCGATTTTTTCGCGTAAACGTTCGCGATTGATCGCAACGTCTTCGGGTCGGTCGCCGACATGATACGCAACATTCAGGCTCGCAAAGGGAAAACGACTCACGCCGCCGAAGCGGTCGGTAAATAAAAAGCGCATTAGTACAGTGCCATAATACGATCGACGCTTTTCCAATCCAACGCTTTTTCGCGGTGAAACAGATGGTAAACGTAACGCGCGAACATGTCGGTTTCGATATTGACGCGACGCCCGACGCGATAAGAGCGGATCAACGTAGACTCAAGCGTATGCGGAATAATCGTCAAACGAAACGTATGCAAAAACACTTCGTTGACCGTCAGACTCACGCCGTCGATGGCGATACTCCCTTTGGGTACGACAAACTTCATCAAGGCTTCGGGAAGCCCGATTTGAATATCCAAACCGTTTTCTTGTAAACTGAGCGATTCGATAACGCCGATACCGTCGACGTGTCCTTGTACCATATGACCGTCGAGCCGGTCGTCCAAGCGCATTGCAGGTTCGATATGCACGCTTCCCTCATAATTTTCCATCGCCAAAGTATGACGACTCTCCAACGAAAGCTCGACGCTAAAGCCGTCTTCAAATAAAGCGATAACCGTTAAACACGCCCCGTTGATAGCGATACTATCGCCGATTTGAGGGCGGTACCGCGCCTTAAGACGCAAAACGTTGGTATGGTAACTCAGCACTTCGGCACACTCGCGAATCAATCCCGTAAACATTGCAACACCCTTTTTACGATACTAAACTTCTTAACTACGTCAATTATAACCACTTTTTATTGTATCGCCGATGAGACCCGCAATGTTAAAGTTATGTCTAACTATAAAGAATTTTAAAGGAAAGTTGATTACAATAAGCCATATGCCTTAAGGAGTCTTGCATGTATTCCTCTCTATCGATTTCTAACAAAATCCATCTTCCGCTTATCTCTTCGATCGTCATAGGGATGGTGATTATCTTAATTTCAACGTATTTGAGCGTCCGTTCGATCGAAAAAGACGTCTATGCTAAAGAGCAAGCGACGCTTCGCGTCTACGTCGAGAATCAACTCGATGCCAAATACGATGTCGCGATTACCAACGCCATTACCGTCGCGTCCAACTATTACGTCATCGAAGCTTTGCTCCGCAACGATCGTTCACTTGCGTTGGAAGGACTTCAAACCCTTTCACAAACCTATAAAGAGTTTACGGACTTTAAAAACGTTCAAATTCATATTCATACCCGCGATATCAAAAGTTTCTTGCGTGCGTGGATGCCTCAAAAATTCGGAGACGACCTTTCGTCGTTCCGCCATACGATCAAAAAAGTCAAAGAGACCAAGCAACCGCTTTACGCTATCGAAATGGGCGTTGCGGGAATGTCGCTTCGAGGCTTAGCTCCCGTGCTTAAAGACAAAGAGTATTTAGGTTCGGTAGAGTTTATCCAATCGTTTGAATCGGTCGTGACCGGTGCTAAAAAAGATTTGGGTGCTAGCGTTATCTTCCTGACCGATAAGAAACAACTTGATCTTAGCGCGTCGGCAAAAGATGCGCTCTTAGCGCGCGATACCGCCTTGTCGCAAAAAAAAGAAAATACCGATATGAAACTGTTCGAAGAGATTAAGAACCTTGATTTAAGCGCACAAGGAAACCGCTTCATGACGCCGACGTATTTCGTCGTTCGTCAAGAGCTCAAAGGCTTTGACGGCAATCGTTGCGGCGAAGTCTTGATGGCGGTTCCCAAATCCGTCGTCGATCAAACGGTCAATGAAGCACAAAGCGGTATGTTACGCCAAATCGTCATTATGGCACTCATTGATATTTTGGTCATTTTTGCTCTCATTCTCGTACTGCGAAAAGCCGTCAGCCGACCGCTGGAAGAACTCAAAAACAAAGCCGCCAACCTTGCAAGCGGCGACGGAGATTTAACGAAAAAAATCGATATTAAAAGCGGTGACGAGATCGGTCAAACGTCTCGCGAATTTAACCTCTTTATCGAAAAAGTACGCCAAACCGTTGCACATGCCAAAGACTCAAGCGTTCAAAACGCTTCGGTTGCTACCGAGCTAAGCTCCACCGCGATCGAAGTCGGCAAACGCGTCAAAAGCACCTCCGAAATCGCCCAAACGACCAACGCGATGTCACAAGCCATCAAAAACGAACTGCAAAGCTCTTTACAAAAAGCCGAACAATCCAAACAAGAGATCGAAAATGCGCATACGACGCTTTGTAACGCCAAAAACGAAATTTTGAAGATGGCGGCACAAGTCGAAGATTCGGCGCAAACCGAAATCGAGCTTGCGCGACAAATCTCGCAGCTCAGTGCCGATGCCGATCAAGTCAAAAACGTCTTAACGGTTATCAGCGATATCGCCGATCAAACCAACCTTTTAGCCCTCAATGCCGCCATCGAAGCCGCGCGTGCGGGTGAACACGGCAGAGGTTTTGCGGTCGTTGCCGATGAAGTACGTAAACTTGCCGAACGCACGCAAAAGAGCCTTTTAGAGATCAACGCGACCATTAACGTCATCGTCCAAGCGATTAACGATGCCAGTGATCATATGAACGGTAATTCGCAAAGCATGGAAAAGTTGACGCAAATCGCACACGACGTCGAAAACAACATCAGCCAAACCGCACATATTATGGATGAAGCTACCGCTTCCAACGAACAAACGCTCCGCGATTACGCCAAAACCGCCGAACGTATCGACGGCATTGCCCAAAAAATCTCGGAGATGAACGCGTATAGCGTCAGTAACGCCAAAAGTATGGAAGAGATGGAGAGCGCGACACGCCACTTAAGTACGCTCACCGAAGAGCTCAACCACGTTTTAACCAATTTTAAAACGTAAAATGAGCATAAAAGGCAAGGGTTGATGCCCTTGCTTCTTCAAGCGTAACGCTTTGAAACCTAACACTTCCGCCGCTACTTAATTGCGCCAGTTTAAAACAATCGACCGTAACGACCGAACCGATTTTCGGGTATCCGCCGATGGTTTGCCTCTCTTTTAAAAGTACGATCGGCTCTCCGTGACTGGGAATTTGAATCGCTCCGTAACAAATCGGCTCCGATAAAATTCCCGTAACGCTCGGTACGATTTTTTCTCCGCACAAACGATACCCCATACGATCACCCTCGCCTTTGTAGCGATACGTCGTCGTAAAAAACGTCTCCTGTGCTTTCGCATCGAACCATGCCTCTTGATAGCCTTTAACGACGCGTAAAACCGTTTCGCTCGCGTAATTCGGGATCAAAGAACTCGGCAAGCGACGTTTTAAAGGTAAGCATTTACCCCTCGTCGGTAAAAAATCCCCTTCGATCAGTTTTCTTCCTTCAATCCCCCCGAGCCCTTCTTTAACGCTCGTGGAGAAACTACCGTATGCAAAAGGCGTTTGAAAGCCTCCCGTAACGCTCAGGTATGCAAACTGCCCTTGTGCGGCAAATCCGAAGCGTATCACGTCGTCTTTTTCGAGGCGGTGGGTTTGCCACATGCCGATCGGTTCGCCGTTGAGCGTCGGATGCATATCAGCACCCGTAATCGCGACCGTTTGTTGACATGTAGACAGTAACGTTAGCCCGCCCAAAGCAATCTCCACGACGGGCGTATTAAACGCGTTTCCGGCAAGCATATTGGCATAGCCGAACGCCGTTTCGTCCATCGCCCCACTTTGCGTCAATCCGATATCGCAATATCCTATACGTCCGCAATCTTGAATCGTACTTTGTATGCCGCCTTTTCGTACCGTAAAACCCAAAGTTTTGTGGCTCATAGTTCACCGCCTAAGGCCAAAAAACGCTCTTGACTAATCGCTTCAAAACGTACCGCGTCGCCTACATGTAAAAAAGAAAGTCCTTGATACGAAGCATCAAACATCGCAAGCGGCGTACGTCCTAAAATTTTCCACCCTCCGGGACTTTTTGCGGGGTAAATCGCACTTTGGCGATCCGCAATCGCAACGCTTCCTTTAGGAACGGATTTTCTGGGATTGGCAAGGCGCGCCGTTTTTAAACGTTCGTCGGTTTGCCCCAAATAAGCAAATCCGGGTGCAAAGCCGATAGCATAGACGCGGTACGTCGTTTGCGTATGCAATGCGACGATCTCTTCGATCGACATCTCCTTTTCCAAGGCTAAAGCCTCCAAGTCCCATCCGACTTCCGTGTCGTAATACACGGGTATCGTTACGATGTTTTGCTCACGTGCGCCGGTAAGGGGAGCATCGTCGATCAGTGCTTGAATGAGTTTACATGTCGTTTGAAAATCATACCGTACCGCATTAAAACCGACCATCAATGAAGCATACGAAGGAACGATTTCCCGAAACGCCGGATGCGCACTTTGTTTTAATGCCCTATACGCTTGAAAGACTCGGTCGGAAATACGCTCATCGATCGTATGACCGAAATAAAGAATGACGCTTGACTCCGAAGCAATACGATACTCTACGCTCACATGCATTTCCTCAAAGTTTCAACCATCGCTACCGCCTCGGCATTGTCGCCGTGGACGCATAACGTATCGGCTTTAAGCGCGATTTTCTTACCCGAAATCGTCTCTAAAACACCCTCTCTCTGCAACAGCTTCAACCGCGCCACGACCGCATCGACGTCGTGTAAAACGGAGCCGACCTGATTGCGCGGTACCAAATAGCCCTCATCGTCATACGCACGATCCGCAAATACTTCGTACAACAACGCCATACCCGCTTGTGCGGCGGCTTCTTCATGCGAGCTCAAATCCATCATCGAGAGTACCATGACTTTTAAATCGCCGTCGATACGCTTGATAGCGGAAAGCACGGCTTTAAAAATACGCACGTCTTTCATCATATCGTTATAGAGCCCTCCGTGAGGCTTGACGTATTCCAATTTCGCACCGTTGGCTTTGACAAATCCCCACAAAGCACCGACTTGGTAAATGACCATTGCTTCAATTTCTTCCAAGGAACACGCCATACTGCGTCTGCCGAATCCCGCCAAATCCGGATACGCCGGATGTGCTCCGATACGCACGCCGTGTTTTAACGCTAGTTTAATCGACTTATCCATAATCACGGGATCGCCCGCATGAAAACCGCACGCGAAATTTGCCATATCCACATAGGGCATTATCAACTCGTCCAAGCCCATTTTCCAAGAGCCGAAACTCTCTCCGGCGTCGCAATTTAGTTTAAGACTCATTTTTCGATCCTTTCACTTTTCTAGACGTATTGTAGCAACTTTCCCGTAGCTTCTACGCTTAAGATACAGCCAAATCATAGTATAATAAAGTTTTTCCCATACATTATTTCCTTTTGAGAAAAAAAGCGATTCAAAAATTTATATTTTAGGTACTGTGATTATGAAATACGACGTGATTGTTATCGGAGGCGGACATGCGGGTATCGAAGCATCCTTGGCTTCCGCTAGGCTTGGACAAAAAACCCTTCTGATCTCTATTTTAGCCGAACAAATCGGCGCGGCAAGTTGCAATCCCGCCATCGGAGGACTCGCCAAAGGACATTTAGTCAAAGAAATCGACGCCTTAGGCGGTCAAATGGCACTCGCCACCGATGCATGCGGCATTCAGTTTCGCATTTTAAACCTCTCTAAAGGCCCCGCCGTTCGCGGAAGCCGCGCTCAAATCGATATGGATCGTTACCGCATTTACATGCGCACGACGCTTTTAAATACCGAAAATTTAAGCATCGCTCAAGAGACGGCGGAAGAAATTCTGACCGAAGAGGGTCGTGTTACCGGCGTTATAACGTCGCTCGGGAACCGCTATCACGCTCAAAAAGTCATCGTTACGACCGGAACGTTTTTGCGAGGTCTTATTCATATCGGTGAATACCGACACGAATCCGGACGCGTAGGCGAATTCCCTTCCGTCAAACTCTCCGCTTCCATCAAGGCGTTGGGGATTACGATGGGACGGCTAAAAACGGGGACGTGTGCAAGAATCGACGCCAAAACGATCGATTTTTCCAAAATGGAACTCCAACCCGGAGACGAACAGCCGATTCCGTTTAGTTTTCGTACCGATCGTACCGATTTTCATCCGCACCAACTGCCTTGCTATATCGCCTATACGAATGAAGAGACACACACGATTATCGAGAGCAATTTTCACAGAGCACCTTTGTTTACGGGACAAATTAACGGTATCGGACCGCGTTACTGTCCCAGTATCGAAGACAAAATCAACCGCTTTCGCGATAAAGAACGCCACCATCTTTTTATCGAGCCGCAAACGCGCGAAGCAACCGAGTATTACATCAACGGCTTTAGTACCTCCTTACCGACCGATACGCAACTTGCCATGATTCATTCGGTCGAAGGAATGGAAAATGCAAAGATTGTTCGCTTCGGATACGCGATCGAATACGATTACGTCGATCCGACGGAACTCAAACATACGTTGGAAACCAAGAAAGTTTCCGGACTCTATTGCGCGGGGCAGATCAACGGAACGACCGGCTACGAAGAAGCGGCGGCACAAGGATTGATGGCAGGTATTAACGCCTCGTTGCAACTTCAGGGCAAAGAACCGCTGGTTTTGCGTCGCGACGAAGCGTATATCGGCGTTTTGATCGATGATTTAGTCACGAAAGGCACGAAAGAGCCTTATCGTATGTTTACGAGTCGCGCAGAATACCGTCTGCTTTTACGCGAAGACAATGCGGATTTAAGACTCACGCCTTACGGCTATAAAATCGGCTTGATCGATGAGCAAACGCATGCACGCGTCGTCAAAAAGCATGAAGCATTATGTGAAGGTTTGACGTATTTGGAAGAGACGACGCTTACGCCTTCCAACGAGAACAATGCCTTTTTAGCCTCAATCGGAGAAGATAAAATTACCGATAAGGTTACGTTGCAGAAAATCGTTGCGCGTTCGGATTTTAGTATCGAGAAACTGGAAAAACTCGCACCTTGCATCGCGGCGTTTAGCGAAGAGGCAAAAGAGCAGATTTTGGTCGAAGCTAAATACAAAAATTATATCGAAAAACAAAAAGAGCAAATCGACGTGATGAAAGAGATGATTAACGTTGCCATTCCCACCGAGATGGATTTTGCGTCTATTTCGGGTCTCAGCAACGAAGTGGTCGAAAAACTCAAACGCTTCAATCCGCCGACCTTGTTTGCGGCAAGCGAGATTAGCGGTATTACGCCGGCCGCTTTGGATATTTTACATGTATATATCAAACTTTTTAATAAAAAAAATAAATCTTGACGTAAAATTGACGTAAATTCGTATAATTGACGTGTGTCATAGTTTCTTAATAAATTATAAGATAAAATAGTCACAAATTAAACTACAAGAAAGGAAAACAGGATGGCTGTTGAAGAGAGCAGACGAGACTTTATCGGCATGGCATTCGGCGGTTTTGCGGCGGCAGGGGGCATAGTGGCTCTGGGCGCTATGAAAAAAACTTGGGATCCGCTTCCAAGCGTACAATCCGCCGGATTCATTACCGTTGATCTCTCTCCGA
>DFZK01000001.1 GCA_002382085.1 Sulfurospirillum sp. UBA4058
TCGGAGAGAGATCAACGGTAATGAACCCGGCGGATTGTACGCTTGGAAGCGGATCCCAAGTTTTTTTCATAGCGCCCAGAGCTACTATGCCCCCTGCCGCCGCAAAACCGCCGAATGCCATGCCGATAAAGTCTCGTCTGCTCTCTTCAACAGCCATCCTGTTTTCCTTTCTTGATCAAATAAACCGAGTTTCGATAACTCGTAACATGCGTTTTAAGCAATGCTTTTGCGCTACGTTAACGCTGAAGCTTCTGACAAAGTTCAGCGCGCCTACGGTGCTTTTGGTGGGTTAAGTCGGTTTTAAAAGAAACCTATGCAAAGGATAGATTTAACATTTCAACCATGCGGTAAGATTCGGTCGCAATGTACCGAATCTGTTTATTTGTAAGAGGCGATCGTCGAAGCAACCGCTTTCAACTCGTCATCGTTAAGCGCACTTGCGATCGGTTTCATAACGCCTTTCATCGGGCCGCCTTCGCCGTTTTTGTATCCGTTAAGCGATGCGACGATTTTGGCAGAATCCCATCCTTTGATAACTTGAGATTTATTTAAAGCCGCTTTAGAAGCTTTATCCCCGTGACAGGAAAAACATTTACTTTTATAAATAGCTTCTCCGTCTGCGGCATTGAGTGCAAGCGATGTCCCTACGAGCAGTAGAAAAATCGTCGATAACTTTTTCATCCTTAATTCCCTCCATGTGATTGTTTTTTTTATATTTTTCTCATCATAGAGTGACATTTTATACCATAGCGAGTTTCTTTTGAGTCGCTAAGCAAATAAGGATAAAGTCTAATCTTTAATCATATATCCTAAGTTTCCGACGGTTTGAACGACGTCGTTACCTACTTTTTTCCGTAATTTGAAGACAAGGTTTTTTAAAGCCGAAGGCGGTGCCTCTTCGTAAACGTAGAGTTTATCTTCTAAGGTTTGACGCGTTACGAGATTGCCTTTGTGTTGCAATAAAATTTCTAAAAATTCGACTTCTTTATGCGTTAAGCTAATTTTTTGACCATCTTGAATCAACTGTTTATTTTGGTAATCGTAGACGTTACGTTCATCGATTGCGACGACGGTTTTTACTTTTTGGAGTAAAACGTCCGCACTCATTTCCAATAATGCGATCAAGTCTTTTTCTTTGATCGGTTTAACCAAATAATCGACCAACGACAGCTTAATCGATTCCAATAATAAATCTTTATCCGTATAGGCACTCGTAACGATGATCGGTGTTTCTTGATTCTCTTTGCGTATCTTTTTAATAAGCTCCAAGCCGTTCAATTTTGGCATCTTCACATCGGTAATCACGATGTCGGGGCGATGATGTTGATAAAGATCGAATGCCTCTTCGCCGTTGGATGCCGTAAAGACCTCTTGCACGTAGAGTAGTAAAACTTTTTTAAAACTGTTGCGGAGATTTTCCTCATCTTCCGCTAATAAAATAGAGCTGTTTTTTAAGATCAATTTTTGTTTATCTAACATTGTGAACGTTCCTTACGGTGAGTACGAGTTGACGCTTTTGATTTAATTGTAACACGATTTTATCAAAAAGATAGCTATAATATTTCAGGGGCAACCTATGGTGCTCTTTTAAAAACGAAGGTTTTAGTATGACTCAAACGATTAGTTTTACGCGAAGATACATCGTAGCACTTTTGATTATCGCCTGTTTATCCGTGCTTGCTTTTTACAATATGAGCCATTTGATCAGCAATCAATCTAACGACGGAAAGATTATTAATTTAAGCAGCAAACAAGGGATGCTTTCGCAACAAATCGCACTCTTTGCCATTTACTATAAAACGGAAAACCTTCGTACCAATATTGCCGCAATGGAAGAAGCTCATCAATTGCTTATTTCGTTTCCGATGACGGATGAGTTGAAAAAAATCTATTTTGACGAACCCTATAAGTTGGATAAAAACGTTCAAGCATATCTTTTTCATGCCAAGCGATTTGAAGAAAATAGAGATGGACGAAGTCTGACGTATATCTTACAAAATGCACAAAAACTCTTAGAAGCTTTGGATCTAGCGACCGCCGTTTATGTCAAAACAACCGAAGAGACGACGATCAAACTTAAAAACGTCGAGTTTTATATTTTTATTTTTACGCTTATGACGCTTCTATTTGAAGCTCTTTTTATTTTTAGACCCGCCAACAAGAAAATTATCGAATTTACGCAAGAAATCTTTAGGCAACAAGATTACGCCAATAGCGTCATTGAGTCCAATAGTAACGCGATTATTACGCTGAATTACCAGCTGAGGGTTAAAACCTTTAACCAGATGGCAGAAAAAATCTTCGGATACACCAAAGAAGAGATGCTCGACCAACTCTTTTTCGATAAAGCGATTCCGATGCGTTATATGCACATGTTAACGAAAGATACGCGCAAGGTGACGCTTCGCGACATTCTTGCCATTGAAAACAAAGAAGAGGTCAAAACCATCGAGGGCGTGAATAAAAACGGCGATCTCATTCCTATTCGCCTCTCCATCGCAACCAGCGGACAACACAGTGCCGTTTTAATCATCATCAGCATTCAAGATATTTCCAAAGAGACGCTCAAAGATAAAATCATGATGCAACAGTCCAAATTTGCGGCACTCGGAGAGATGATCGCCATTATCGCCCATCAATGGAGACAGCCTTTGGCACAGCTTAGTTTTAATTGCATGTACATTCGCAACAAACTCAAAGACCCCGATCTCATTGAGGAGACGGCAAAGAACGAAGAGATTATTCAATTTATGTCCGAAACGATCACCAATTTTGAAAATTTTTATAAACACACCGACAGTACGGTTTTCTCGCCGAACGTCTCCATCGTGCAGGCTCTCAATCTTTTGGACTCGTCAATTCGGCAAAATGTGATTCACGTTACCAAGAATTTTTCGAACGAAAGTTCTGTTTACGGCAATTCCAACAGTCTTGCACAAGTTATTTTGTCCATTCTTCAAAACAGTATCGACATCTTCAAAAATCTTCCTATTGAGAATCCGCATATCGACATTACGCTGACATGTGATGAAAAAGACGTTTTTATCAGTATCACGGATAATGCCGGCGGTATCCAAGAAGCCCATATCGGCGATATCTTTAAACCTTTCCACAGTAACAAAATCAAACCTTCGACGGGGATCGGTCTTTACATGTCAAAGCTGATTATCGAAAATCAGTTTCACGGTCTGATCGATGCGTACAACCATGAAAACGGAGCTACCTTTTCGATCCAACTGCCTAAAAAATAAGTTTATTCTTAAATTGACACATATTTAAACAATTAACATTATTTTTTATATTTTTTATTAGCGACTGAAAAGAAACTGACAATAGTATAAACTTTCAGAGTTAACTCAAGTATTAAATTTTTGTTAAATGACCGTTCGTCATTGGGGAAGATTTAGTATGAACATCAACAAAGGAGGTAATTTATGGAAAAAGGTTTTAAACTTCTTTCTTCGCTTGCTCTTATCGGAGCTCTCGGTGCGACATGTTCGTTCGCCGCAACCGAAAGTGCCTTGGACAAGGTCATGAAAGAAAAAGGTTTAAGCGAAGCGGACGTCGTTCGTGCGGCTAAAACCTACAATCCGACCGGAGTCCATGACAAGTACTTGGTCTTTAGTTCCGGCGGTCAATCGGGGCAACTTATGGTGTACGGCGTACCGTCGATGCGACTTTTAAAGTATATCGGCGTTTTTACTCCGGAACCTTGGCAAGGCTATGGATTTGACGAGGAGAGTAAAAAAGTACTCGCCCAAGGAAAAATCCGAGGCAAAGACATTACATGGGGCGACACGCACCACCCTTCGCTTTCCGAAACGGATGCTAAAGTCGACGGTAAGTGGCTGGTCGTCAACGATAAAGCCAACCCTCGTATTGCGGTCATCGATTTACACGATTTTGAAACCAAACAAATCGTCGTGAATCCCGTCTTTAAGTCTGAGCACGGCGGTTCTTTCTTTACGCAAGATTCCGAATGGATTATCGAAGCGGCACAATATGCGGCTCCTTTCGACAACGATTACCATCCGATCGAAGACTATAAAGAGACCTACCGCGGCGGCGTCACGATGTGGAAATTCGATCCTAAAAAAGGACGTATTCAAGAAAAAGATTCTTACACTATCGAGCTTCCTCCTTACATGCAAGACTTAAGCGATGCCGGTAAGAAAGTGAGCCACGGTTGGGGTTTTACGAACTCGTTTAACTCCGAAATGTATACGGGAGGTATCGAAGTCGGTATGCCGCCGAACGAAGCGGGTATGAGCCGTAACGATACGGACTACTTACATGTCTATAACTGGCAAAAACTTGCGGAATTGGCGAAAGATCCTAAAAACGTCAAGATCGTGAACAATCACCGAGTCGTTCCTATGGATATCGCGATCAAAAACGATGCGTTATTCTTGATTCCCGAACCGAAATCTCCGCACGGCGTCGACGTTGATCCTACCGGTGAATATATCGTCGTTTGCGGTAAGTTGGATACGCATGCGTCCGTTTACAGCTTTTCAAAAATTCAAAATTTGATCAAAAATAAAGAGTATACCGGAAAAGATCCTTACGGTATTCCTATTTTAGATATGAAAAAAGCGTTACACGGGCAAGTCGAGTTGGGCCTTGGACCTTTGCATAACCAATATTCGAACGTTGACGGCGAGATTTATACGTCCTTGTACGTTGATTCGCAAGTCGTCAAATGGAATTTCAAGACCTTGAAAGTGTTGGATCGCGTGAACGTCCACTACAATATCGGCCACTTGTGCGGTATGGAGAGTAATACGGCAGATCCTCAGGGCGATTATATTATCGCGTTGAACAAGCTTTCCATCGATCGCTTTAATAACGTCGGTCCGTTACATCCGCAAAATCATCAGTTAATCGATATTCGCGGCGGTAAAATGGATATGCTCGTCGATATGCCGATACCTTTAGGTGAGCCGCACGATGCCGTTGCAATTCGTGCAAGCAAACTCAACCCTGAAGTTCGATACGAGATGGGAACCAATACGAGAACGAATACGGTTCATGAAGGTAAAACCCTTGCGGGACAAGAGCGAATCGAGCGAAACGGTAGCGACGTTAAAGTCTATGCAACCTTGGTTCGATCACACATCAATCCTGAGAGAATTACCGTCAATAAAGGCGATAACGTAACGTTCTACGTCACGAATCTCGAAAGAGCCGAAGACGAAACGCACGGCTTTACGGTTGACCAATACAACGTTCACGCATCTGTAGAACCGGGTAAAACTTCCAGCGTTAAATTTAAAGCGGATATGGAAGGTGTTTTCCCTTACTACTGTACGGAATTTTGTTCGGCGTTACACCTTGAAATGATGGGTTACTTGATGGTTAAAGACCCTAACAAAAAATATGACAGCGTTCAAAAGCTTAAAATGGCATCGATGTCAAAAGAGCAGTTGAAAGCCGAGTACGATAAAACGGTTGCGACCAACAAAGCGACGGATGACGTTATTCAAAGCGTCGTGAAGTTCTTGAAGGACAACCATTATGAAAAACACGATGTCGTTAAAAACCTCGTGAACGATGCATTAGATCAATACGGCAAAATCGCCGAGCAGAAAAAACTATCCGATGCCGCCGTTAAAGAAGGCGACCTCGAAAAAGCGGTTCTGTTTGAAAATATGATCTGGCAGTATATGGTTAAAACGGCGGACGTCGGTATTCGTGCGAAAGATTTGTTGGTCAAATTTGTGGCAACGAAACAAAGTCCTGCCGCGGCTAAAGGCGAAACGGCTTTCAATGAAGGCGGATGTTCGGGATGTCACGTCATCGGTAAAGTAAGCTCCGGTCCTGATCTAACGGGTGTTTTAGGACGCCACGAGAACGGTGAGAAATGGGTTGCCGAGTTTATCAAAGATCCGAAACCGAAATTTGACGAGCCGTACGTTAAAGCGATGATTGATTTCTTTAACTTAAGGATGCCTAATCAAAATATGAAAGATGAAGAAGTGAAAAACATCATCGAGTATTTGAAATGGGTTGATAGCAACGCTAATTTATTTTAGCGGCGCATAGCGTGTTTCGCAAGCGAAAGCAAAAACTTTCGCTTGCGGATTCGTTGACGCGTATCAAGGTAAAATCGAAGACATCAGCATATAATCTTATTTACATGTTCGGTTTTCAAACGTCTAAATAAGGTTATTTAAGGAGTAGTATATGCATTCAAGTTATCAAAAATCTACGATCTTCGCCGTACTCGCGCTCATCGTTTTAACGTTCTCGTTTACGTTTCCTATGATCGGTTTTCACGGCGTTTTAAATAAAATCGACGAAGGGCATAAAGACGAAATTCATTCGTTCTCAAAAGCGATCTGGAATCTGTACAATCAAGGACGCTATAAAAGTACGACGACTCCTAAAAAGGCGCATAACGATCTTGATCAAATGATCGCGACGTCCTCGGAAATCGGCGTTGCTTCCATGCCGATTTGGTTTGTCTCTTTGGAAGCTCCTAACTATCCTAAAGAAGCGTTTCCCGAAGGAATTCCCGTGTATTTTCATTTTGACGGTTTTAGCGGCGAAGTGCATGAAATGAATACGATTAATCACTATATCGGGATGGATCCGATGTGGACGGGCGGAACGCTGGAGCGCGAAATCGGTATTTACGCGCTTTTATTTCTGAGCTTGATTATGGTCTATTTTATAGCGTATAACCATAAGTTTTTGAACTATTTAATGCTCATTCCCGTCTCTTTGCCGCTTTTGTTTATCGCCGATTATTCGTATTGGCTCTATTGGTTCGGGCATAATCTCCACGATTGGGGTGCTTTTAAAATTAAACCGTTTATGCCGACGGTTTTCGGAGACGGTAAGGTCGCTCAATTTACGACGCATTCGTATCCGACGATCGGCTTTTATCTGTTGGTTCTCATTAGCCTCTTTTCGCTGTTGGCGTTTATCGCGCGCAATAAAGCGAATAAAGAACAAAAAAGCGTAGCGGCATAATGCGATATTTCTTTTTGATCGTCAGCTTTATCGTATCGTTGCATGCCGCGGATGAGACGTTTTCTTACGACGTACAGGCGCAAGACAAAGCGAGAGTTTATAGCTGGCCGATCAAAGAGACGCGAAGAAATCCGATTCAAGACGCGATCGATAATGCCAAAGAAGGTTCGATCATCAAATTAAAAGCAGGCGTTTACGAAGGCAATATCGTCATTCAAAAACCCATTAGTCTGATCGGCATCGAAGAGGGCGTTATTATCGACGGGTTGGGTGCGGGAAGCATCGTAACGATTCAAAGCTCTTACGTCACGTTAAAAAATTTGACGCTTCGAAACAGCGGAGAGCGTGCCGACGTTTTAGACGCGGCGATTAATATTAACGGCGATGCGAGTAAAGGTGCCGTTTCGCAATGCGAGATTAGCAATTGCACGATTCTCGACTCATTACTCGGCATCAATATGGAAATCGCCAACAATTCGTTGATTCAAAATAACTATATTACGTCGAAAGATTACGATCTTGGATTGAGGGGAGACGGAATTCGCTTATGGTATAGCAACGACAATATCGTACGTAAAAACCATCTGTATCGATCGCGTGATATGGTCGTATGGTATTCGCACGGCAATACGATCGAAGAGAATCTCGGAGAGTACGGTCGTTATTCGTTGCATTTTATGTATGCGGGTAAAAATTACGTTCACAATAATGTGTACCAATACAATTCCGTGGGAATTTTCTTTATGTATTCCAACGATACGATTGCCACGGGTAACGTGGTCAAAAGTGCGGTGGGTGCTACGGGTATCGGTATCGGATTTAAAGATGCAACCAATTTTACGATTGAAAACAACACGATTATCTACAATTCGCAAGGTCTGTATATCGATCGATCGCCTTTTGAACCCGATACGCACAATTTTATTCGCAATAACAAGATTATGTATAACGCCGAAGCGATGCATTTTCATTCGTTATGTGAAAACAACGTCGTTACGGGAAACAGTATCGTGGGCAATATCGAAGATATCGTCAACGATTCACGAAACGAACAAGAGTTTAAAAACGAATTTTCGATGAATTACTGGGACAACTATGAAGGTTTTGATAAGGATATGGATGGTTATGGGGATAACGCTTATCGCGTTTATCAGTATGCTGATAAGTTGTGGACCTACAACCCTTCCGTGAAGTTTTTTTACGGTTCGCCCGTTTTAACGTTACTCAATTTTTTATCAAAGTTAGCTCCTTTTTCGGAGCCTATTTTTCTTTTGGAAGATAAAAAACCAAAATTTACGAACCATTAGGGGAAAGACATTATGACTCAACAATCACGACGAGACTTTATGAGCTACTCGACCTTAGGCGTTTTAGGGTTGGCTTTAGGCGGAGGAATCATTGGAGCTCCGTACTTAAAAGCACACGAGGCAAGATTAAGACCGCCCGGAGCCGTCGAGGAAGATCGCTTTTTGGCGCTGTGCATTAAGTGCGGACAGTGTTTGCAGGTTTGTCCGTACCATTCGATTCATTTGGCGGATTTTGCGAAAGGATACGGTATGGGTACGCCTTATATCGAAGCAAGAAGCCGCGCATGTTATTTGTGCGGACCGCTTCCTTGCGTCTTGGCATGTCCCACCGGAGCGTTAGACCATCATACCGAAAAGCCCGAAGACGTCAAAATGGGCGTTGCGGTCTTAGCGTTTCCGGAAGCGTGTTTAGCGTTGCAAAACAAACCGGTTCCCAAAGGACATACCGACGTGATCTCCAAGCATCCGCATACGAGAGAGGTGGAAGAAGAACTGTTGAAAAAACTGGCTTCGTTTGAAGAAAAGCCCTGTACGATTTGTGCCGACATGTGTCCCCTTCCCAACCCTTTAAGTGCGATCGAAATGGTTGAAAAAGAAGGCACGGTACGACCGATCGTCAAAAGCGGTTGTGTCGGATGCGGAGCATGTGAAGAGCTTTGTCCGGCGTTAACACCTGCTATCGTCGTCAAACCGAGGGAAAGTTATGCATCTTATTACGGGGAGGGAAAAGGCGGATGAACTATCGCATATTTTTAACGGTCTTTTTAGGACTTATCGTTTTTAGCGGTTGCGATCAAAAAAAAGAAGAGACGCCTAAAGAACACAATCGTAGCACGGCTAGCGGAGCGATCGAAGTGGAAGAGAATGCCGACTATAAAGTGAATAAAGTTGCTTTGAAACAACACGACGCCAATTCAAGCCAAGTGTTTTATTACGATTATCAGCAAGATAAGAAAACGGCACACGTCGTCGAAGAAAAGAATTATACGCCGACGGGTGCGGCATTAAACGTACGCAATCCGTATGAACATGTCGAAATCAGCCTTTTGGTCAGTAAGCTCAGCAAAGAGTTTATGGTGAAATGTTCCGCATGTCACGACGACTATGCCAACGGTATCATCGGGCCTTCTTTATTGAGCAAAGATAGTGCTTATATCTTTGATACGATCAAAAAATATAAAACCGGCGAAAAAGAGAATGTTTTGATGAAAGATCTCGTCAAACAGTTAGACGATAAACAGATCCAAACGTTGGCGGATGAGATTTATACGTTTAATCAACAAATCAAAAAAATTAAAGAGAGACGACAATGAAAAATAGCATCGTAGGCGGCATTACCGTTATCGTAGTAGGATTGATGGCGTATACCTTAAGTCAAGGTCGAGCGTTTCAAGGCGGCGAGAGTAGTAAGATTATCGAAAATATCGCTCCGCAAACCAATAGCGCTTCTTTTAATTCCGGCACGTCGCAAGGGGTAAAACAAGCGACGCAAGAAGAGAGTGAAGCCCAAAAACTTAAAGCTCTCAAGGAAAAAGCCGGTAACGTAGCGACCTTTAAGGTCAGCGACAACTTTAAACGCAAATGCGCTTCATGCCACGGGATCGACGGTAAAGGCGCGGTCGGATTACCGCTTTTCGGACAGAACGGGGATGTCCTTTACGCCAAAGTTTTAGAGTATAAAAACGGTACGCGTACCAATCCGATTATGAAAGGGGCAGTTTTAAATCTGAGTGAAAGCGATTTGAAAGAACTTGCATATGAGATCGGCGAATTTAAAGCCAGAGAAATAGCGGCGTCCAAATAAAGGAGATGCGATGAACAAATATCAAGATCGTAATACGATAGCCAAAACAACGTTTTGGTCGACGTTTTATACCGTAGACGATCAAGGCAAAAAACGTTTGAGTCTTCGCGCAAAACGTTGGGCGGCGATCGTCAGTATTCATTTATTGTTTTTCTTATCGTTTAAAGTCGATATTCAAACACTTGAAGGGACGCTTAGCGGGTCTCGCTTTTTAGGGTTTCACTTGATCGATGTTTTTACGACGTTGGAAGTTTTCGTCGCTACGTATCATATGCCGGTCAATATGGTTATTGGAACGACGACGATCGTAATCGGTTATTTGCTAATCGGCGGACGGACGTATTGTGCTTGGGTTTGCCCTTACGGATTGCTCAGTGAAATCGGCGAAAAATTACACAATATGCTCGTACAAAAGAAGATGATTAAAGAGCGAACGTTCGATCATCGTATCAAATATGCTTTTTGGGCGATTTTTTTACTCTTAGCGTTTACCAGCGGGTATTTGGTCTTTGAAGTCTTTAACGTCGTAGGCATTTTAAGCCGCTTTGTCGCGTACGGGTGGAGTTTAGCCCTTATTTGGGTTGCGATCGTCTTGAGCGTCGAAGTTGTCTTTGCCAGGCGCGCATGGTGTAAGTACGTTTGTCCGATCGGAACGACGTACGGCATGATCGGAACGCTCAGTGCCACGCGTGTCGAATGGAACGATCGTTGCGACCATTGTATGGTCTGTCACGATGTTTGTTTTGAAAGCCATATTTTAGAGCTGACCAAGCCGCAGTACGATAAAGAACGCATCGAAAAAGGAATTAAGAAGCAAGTGATTACCAACGCCGATTGTACGTTGTGCGGACGCTGTATCGACGTATGTCATCAAGATGCTCTAAATTATACCTTTCGTCTAAAGTCGCTCGTATGATAGACATTCAAAATCTCGTCAAACGTTTTGGGAATACGCTCTCCTTGGATAGCGTATCGTTATCGATCAATGAGGGCGATTGTATCGCATTGATGGGTCCCAACGGTGCAGGAAAAACGACGCTAATTCGCCTTATTTTAGGCTATTACCATCCCGATAAGGGTTCGGTTCGCGTGAACGGTTTCGATCCGATCACGGAGCGTACGAAAGTTTTAAATCATATCAGCTTTGTTCCGCAGCTTCCGCCTCCGATCAAACTCAATTTAGAGGAGCTGATTCAGTACGTTTGTAAAAGTACACATACGGATCGAGCGTTGATTTGGAAGTATGCGCAAGAGATGGAACTCGATATCGAAGCCAATCTCACGAAATCGTTTTTTACATTAAGCGGCGGTATGAAGCAAAAAATGTTGATTGCCCTGAGTTTGGCGCGCCGTAGCGATATTATGATTTACGACGAACCTACCGCCAATTTAGATCCGAAAGCGCGGGATAATTTTTACAGGCTTTTAACGCAAGAACATCACGCGCGCACCGCACTTTTTGTCACGCACCGTATCGATGAAATGGAATCGATCGTTAATCGTGAGTTATACATGGATTTTGGAAAGGTCATCAGCGATGAAAAACGCTAGCGTACTCTTAAGCGCGTTGGGCATGATCGCAAGCCTCGTCCTTTTTTTAGGATGCGACACGAAAATCGATCTGAGTGCTAAACCCGTTCATTGGGATCGTGACATGTGCGAACGGTGTAAAATGGTTTTAAGCGATC
The DNA here is from genome assembly GCA_002382085.1 of Sulfurospirillum sp. UBA4058. Classification (GTDB taxonomy): domain Bacteria; phylum Campylobacterota; class Campylobacteria; order Campylobacterales; family Sulfurospirillaceae; genus Sulfurospirillum. The sequence continues at coordinate 11,778 of DFZK01000001.1, forward strand.
GAAAATTTTCCGCCCAAGCGATCAATCCGCATAACGGCAGACGTTATGTTTTCGATGATATCGGTTGCGTGGTTTTATGGTTTAAAGAAAACAAAATCGCATGGAGCGAAGAGGCGGTTATTTGGGTAAACGATGCAAGAACCGGTGCGTGGATCGATGCACGTAAAGCGTTCTACGATACGGAAAACATCACGCCGATGGCTTACGGATTCGGTGCGCATTTACACAAAGAAGAGATTCGAGAAGGTCAAGAAATCGTTGATTTTACGGAGTTGACCCGACGCGTCATTCAGATAGGAAAATAGCATGATAGGTAAAAGCACGGCTCGTATCGTCATATTTTTGATCGGCTTAGGCGTGCTTTGCTTGGTTCAAAATGCCTATTTTTCGCATACGCTTTCAGGGAATAATGAAGCATTAGCGCGTAAAGAACTTTTAAGTTCCATCGTCGGATTGAGCGATTTGGCGTTAGTCGGGGAAGCGCATTACGTGCGTCATCGAAGCATCAGCGACGTTTTTGCCTACTTTAACGAATCCCCCGAATTGTTGGAGTATTTTTCCTCGACGTTTGTTTATCGTTATACGCCTTTAACGAACCCTTCAAGGATCGACTATGCTTTTTAGCTTTCGTTGGCTTCTTTTAGAGTATGCCGTTCGTTCGTTGTTTCGCCGCTTCGGCAAGAATTTTTTTATCTTTTTGATTTTGAGTTTTTTGATTTTTATACTCTCTTCGGTTTTAATGATTGCCGAATCGATCAAAGCGGAATTGAACGCTACGCTTAAAACGCTACCGGACATAACGTTACAACGCTTCGTTGCGGGGAAGCAAACGCAAATTCCTATCAGTCGCGTTGACGCTTTATTGGAAATTCAAGGTGTGGGTTCCGTGACGCCGCGTATTTGGGGTTATTACTATTTTAAACCGGCCGGCGTCAATTTTTCCGTCGTCGGACTCGATATCTACGAAGAGCCGTATTCGGCTACGATGGCGCGTTTGATTAAAGACGTGAATTGGACGCAAGGTTCGTATGATGCGATGATGATCGTCGGAGAGGGTGTTAAAACGATCTTACGTGAGAATTACTATAACGATTTTTTCCATTTTATTACGCCTGAGGGACAGACTAAAAAAGTCGGTATTGCCGGAGTATTTCACTCCGACCTTGCATTGGAAGCAAATGATTTGATCGTATTGCCGAAGCGAGCAGCGTACGAGATTTTTGGAATGAATGCTTCCGACGCCACCGATATCGTCCTGAAAGTTTCGGCAAACGTCAGTGAAATTCCGACGATCGTCGCAAAAATCATCGAAAAATTTCCCGATCTACGCGTGGTGACGAGAGACGATATTCGCGTGAGTTATCAAAACATTTTTGATTACAAAAGCGGTTTTTTCCTTGCATTGTTTTGCGTATGCGCATTTGCTTTTTTTATTATCGTATACGACAAATCCAATGCCCTCAGTTCTGAAGAAAAAAAGGAGATCGGTATTTTAAAGGCACTGGGATGGGATACCGATACGGTGCTTCAAGAGAAATTTTTTGAAAGCTTTATTCTGTCGTTGGGAGCTTTTCTGTTCGGTTTGGCGACGGCGTTGTTTTACGTTTACGCTTTGCAAGCACCGTTGTTGCGTGCTATTTTTACGGGGTATTCCGCTTTAAAACCGCCCTTTGACTTGCCCTATACGCTTTCAGTATCGATGATCGTTTTACTGTTTTTGTTGAGCGTGCCCGTGTATATCGCCGCAACGTTAATTCCGGCATGGCGTACGTCTATCGTCGATGCGGATGAGGTGTTACGATGATCGTCGTCTCCAACGTCAGCAAAATCTTTACGCAAGCAGAAGAGCGCGTGCAAGCACTGTCCCATGTCTCGTTACATGTAGCGCAAGGTGAGTGCGTCCTTTTAAAAGGAGCGAGCGGGAGCGGCAAAAGTACGCTACTGTCTTTAATTGCCGGCTTGGCGCAACCGACAAGCGGAAGCATCGTCGTCGCGGGAGAAGAGATTTCAAAAATGCCCGAACGCTTAAGTGCCCAAATGCGCCGCGAACGTATCGGATTTATTTTTCAAAAATTTCATCTGATTCCGTATTTGAGCGTTCAGGAAAACGTCACGACGCCTTTGGTGCCGGAAAATTTACCTTTACATGTCATCGCAGAAAAAGCCAAACGGGCGATGGAGCGATGCCGTATTGCCCACAAGGCTCATATGTCCGTTCATCGACTCTCGGGCGGAGAGCAACAGCGTACGGCAATCGCGAGAGCGTTGGTTCACAATCCGATGATCGTACTAGCCGATGAGCCGACCGCCAATTTGGATCGTAAGCTTTCGCTCTCGTTGATCGAAGAGTTACGCGCGCTGAAAGACGAAGGCGTCACTTTGGTCGTGGCGACCCACGATCCGTTATTTTTCGATCTTGATTTCGTGGATCAAACGATCGAGTTGCATCACGGAGCGTTACGTCCATGACTTTAACACCGGAGATCATCGCTTTATTGACCTTGGACGTGATTTTTCTCGGCTTGGGAACGCTTGCTTTGATCCTGAGTCTGCGCATCGCATATCGATGGGATTACGCCTCTTCGACACCTTTGCAGTATCGCTTAACGAAACAGAGCACTTTAGTTGCGGTCATCATCAAGTATATCTTCATACTCAAGCTTCCGCTGTTTCTCTTTTTCGTTTACACTTGCGATAAGCTTTCGAGTGTGATTACGGGTGCGATGTGTGCCAGCGGCGTGGTCAATTCGGTCGGTTTCGGACTTGATTTGACGCTTTTTAAGCTCTTTAATCTCTACGGTTTCGGGTTTTGGTTACTCTTACATGTCGAAGATACTTCCCATGTACGTTTGGCGTATACACGCCTGAAATTTATACTTTTCGCATTGCTTTGCGTGCCTCTTTTTGCCGAAATCGTTTTGGAAATCGGTTTTTTCACACGCTTAGACGTCAGTAAAATCGTCAGTTGTTGCGGCACGCTGTTTTCCGCGGCAAGCAGTAGCGCATCGCTTTCACTCTTATTTAACGTCGATGCGCGTTTATGGGTCTGTCTTTTTTATTTTTTTTACATGGTCAGCTTGATCGCGCTTGGATTTAAGAGCACGGCAGGAATGATCGTGAGTAACACGCTGTTTTTGATCTTTGCGTTAATCTCGCTAATCGTCTTCTTTAGTACGTACGTTTACGAATTACCGACGCATCGTTGCCCGTTTTGCCTTTTGCAAAAAGAGTATTATTACGTAGGTTACGGCTTGTATATCATGCTCTTTACGGGTACGTTTTGTGCCGTAGGAGGAGGGCTTTTAGCGTTGATGACGCACACGATTCCTTATCGCTATTGGAGGCTTTCGGGACTTTTCAATACCGCATACGTCTTGTCGATTTCGGCATATCCGCTTGCGTACTATCTTAAAAACGGAGTGTGGTTATGAATCGTCGTATAGCCTTATCGATTTTAATCGCCACGCCTTTGTTAGGCTTAGGTGCGTTGTTTGCTTACTTGCGAACCCAAAATCAATTGCCGACGGATCGCGAAAACTCTGATGAAGTGCCTTTAGCGTTTCAAGACAATACGGTTCAATGTCCGACATGTCACATGTACCTTGTCGGGAAGAAGCATACGGCGCAAATTATTAAAGATGCTAAAACTTATTTTTTCGATGACGTCGGGTGCGCCGTTTTGTGGATGAAGGCACAAAACATCGAGCCTTCAAGGGTTCGTATGTGGGTCTTTAGCAACGATACGAATCGATACGTCGACGCGTTGCGCGCTTTTTATTCGGTGACCGACGAGACTCCGATGCATTACGGCTTTGGGGCATACGAACAACAAGGAGAAAATAGGATAATGTTTGATGAAATGCGCCTTCGTATGCTTCGCGGCGAAACGATGAGCGACCCGAAAATTCGTAAAAAATTATTAGGAAAATAGTATGGAAAATTTAGTCTTAATCGCTCTTTTAGATATCAAAGAGTCTCTTCGTGCACGATGGTTTTTAGTCTATTCGTTGGTATTCGGCGGTTTGATCGCGCTCTTTTTCGTTGCGGGTGTTACGGAATCGCAAGTGATGGGCTTTAGCGGTTTAAGTAGGTTATTGTTGATGTATATCCAAATCACGATCGTCATTTTGCCGATTTTTATTTTAGTAACGACGGTACGCTCTATCTCGGGCGATAGGGACAATCATATTTTGGAATACATGCTCTCCTTTCCTCTATCGCTGTCGCATTATTATTGGGGAAAGATTCTCGGGCGTTTCGCAACGGTCTTTCTGCCGGTCTTTTTTGCGATGGTTTTGGCACTGTTGATCGGGGTCTTTAAGGGAGCGAGCATTCCGTGGTCGCTTTTCCTCTTTTATACGGGGTTGTTGTTTGCGTTAAGCTCCGCCTTTTTGGGTATCGCTTTTTTAATCTCTTCGAGCGTCAAATCTTCGGAAGTTGCTTTAGGGCTTTCATTTTTTGTTTGGATTTTTCTTTTGGCGTTTATCGATATTATTCTCATCAGTTTGATGATGCAAAATCGCTTTAGCGAAGAGCTGATTATCGGCATTGCGTTAATCAATCCGATGGAAGTTTTCCGAGTCGCCGCCATTAGCCTTTTCGATCCGGAATTAACCGTCATGGGACCGGTGGCATTTTATATTTTGGATAATGTTAAATTGGTCTTTTTTCTCTTGTTTTCGATTGCGTATCCGGTGTGTTTGGGGTTGCTTTTTGCCTTTTTAGGTTTTAAAATTTTTACTAAAAACGATCTTATCTAGGAGTTTTATATGATGAAAAAGCTTTGTTTGATTCTTCTTACCTTGAGTGCATTGTTCGGCGCACAACTGGAAATCCCCAAAGACGCGCAGTGTCTGATTCGTAAAGTGAGTCTTTACCAACACCCCGAATGGGCTTCGATGATTACGTTAAGGAGCGGAGAACATCTCTATTTTTCAAGCCCAAAATCGATGTTTGAGTTTTATTTCGAATCCTCACGTTGGCCTGAATACGTCATTCGCACGAAAGACGATATGCAAATTTACGTGAGCGATTACGATACGATGGAAAAAATCGTAGCGCAAGAGGCATACTTCGTTTACGGTTCAAGCAAAACCAGTATTTCGGGTGATGATTTACCCGCATTTCGTACGAAAGAACAAGCCGAAGCTTTCGTGAAAAAATTCGGAGGTTCGCGCGTTTTAGATTTTGCGGGAGTCTCGGACGGTCTCATCAACTTATTAAACAATAGGTTACGCTAACGTAGCGTTATCGTTTAGTCGTCGAGCTTCACATACAACGATGAGAAAATGTTGAAAAGATCGACGACACTGTTTTAAGAGATCAAAATTAACCTAATTTTGATGCTTGTTTTGACTTCTCCTTCTGAAAAGTACCCATATGTTTTTGCATATTATGTCTTACATGTAAGGCTCTGCAAAGAGGTTTTGCATGTTAGTGTGACATATCGATTTGAACAGTAAGGTCGATTAATATGAGCGTGTCATCACACGATTACGGTATAAAAATAACCTTAAAATACTAATAATCCTAATAGTAACTTGCGCTCGTATTATTAATATGCTACAATTGAATGACAAAACCGTATCAACTTCATCATAAACATAGTTTATACGATACTACAAGATTACAAGGAGGATGGAATGCCTATTTTAAAAATACTTTGTTTGGCTCTTATGTTTCCTGTATTCGCTTTTTCTCTCACTTTAGAAGAAGGGGTCAAAACGATTTTATCGTCCAATCCGAAAATTAAAGAGAGTGTCGAAGCGTATAACGGAGTCTTAAAAGAGTATAACATTGCGGAAAACGGTTATCTCCCTACCTTGGATATTCAAAGTTCGTATGGACATCAAAGCATTCAAAACAGTGCAACGAAACAAGAGCGAGAGGGTAATGTGATGGACCAAACCTCTTTGGTTCTTAATCAAAATATTTTTAACGGATTTGCGACCGAAAACGCTATCAAACAGCAAAAAGGTAGGCTTGAAGCTGCGGCATTCGGCGTAAGCGAAAAAGCCGATCGAACGCTTTTAGCGTACGTTAATGCTTATATCTCTTTACTGAAACAACAAGAGTTGATCGATTTGGCGAAAGAAAGCGTTTCGACGCACGAAGCAATTTATAAACAAATTAAAGAGCGTTCTGATGGAGGATTCGGTCGTATTTCCGAGACGCAACAAGCGGGCAGTCGCTATACGTTGGCACAATCGAATTTAATTTCACAGGAAAATAATTACCGAGACGCCGTTAGTACCTTTGAAAAACTTTACGGGAAAAAAGTCGAAGCGGACGCTTTGGTAAAACCCGTCATGACGCTTGAAATTCCCTCCAGTTTTGAAAAAATTAAAGAAAAAAGTTTACAATGCAACCCTTCCGTGAAAGTTCAAGAAGCCAATATTGCACTAGCCGACGCTTTATATGAAGGGAGCAAAGCGGCATTTTACCCTAAGTTGGACTTTGAAGTCGCCGGTACCGTCGGACACGACGTAGACGGAAATAACGGAAGAGACGAGAGTGTCTCGGCATTGCTTAAATTACGTTATAACCTTTACAACAAAGGAAGCGACGTTTTAACGAAAGAGAAATACGCTGTTTTAAAAGTGCAGGAACAAGAAACGCTCACCGGCACGATACGTGATTTAACCGAAAGCGTGAAATTTTCGTGGGAGAGTTATACGTCGATGCAAAAACGTATCTCTTTTTTGAAAGAACACCGCGATTACAGTAAATTAACGTTAGAGTCGTATCAACAAGAGTTTGCTATCGGAAAGCGCGATTTAATTAACCTTTTGGATGCGGAAGGCGAGTATAACTCCGCACGTCAAGCTCTTGTGGAAGCCGAAGCGGCGTTTTTGTATGCAAAATACCGCTTACTTGACAATATGGGCGTTTTAACCGCTTACTTTGATTCCGATTTTGCACAAAATTACCGTGTTCCGGTTTGTTCGGCACAAAGTGTCTCCTTTTAAAACCCGAGTAGGCGATATGACATGTAATTCAATTCCCACGAGGTAAAAGATGCGCGGGAAAATCGTCTTTTTTATCTTTTGGGTCGTACTGGCGTTATACGCAGGTACGGAATTTTTTGCACAAGAAATTTTTCAAAAGATCGAAAGACTTTACGGCGGGCAAGCTAAAAAACGCTTGGAAACTTTGAGCCAGTTAATGGTAACGCTTCAAACGGCGTCGGAAACGCAAAAATTAGAACAGGTCAACGATTTTTTTAATCGAATGCGTTTTGCTTCCGACGAAGAGATATGGCATCAAAAAGATTACTGGGCGACACGGATGGAGTTCATCGGTAAAGGTGCCGGCGACTGTGAGGATTTTGTGATTGCCAAATATTTTACGCTCAAACAATTGGGCATTTCCGGCGATAAACTTTTTTTTACGTACGTTAAAGCGGTAAAGTACCAACAAGCGCATATGGTCTTAACCTATTTCGAGACGCCGACTTCTATTCCTTTGGTTCTTGACAATATTAACGGAGTCATTTTACCGGCGACGAAACGTAACGATTTGATTCCCGTCTATAGTTTTAACGGCGACGCGCTTTATTTAGCTAAACAACAAGGCTTAGGGCAGATCGTACCTTCCGGAATGGAAAAAAACAAAAAATGGTACGAATTGGTAGATAAAATCAGAAAAGAGGGATTATGACGCTTTTTAAACAGATCATTATTGTTTTATCAATCTTGCAAACGCTCATTTTCGGCGGTGTAATGTGGTTTAATTTTCTCAGTTCGAACGAGTACGTTAAAGAACAAGCTTATACCGATGCTCTTCATACGGCTAATTCTTTGGGACTTTCGATCAGTTCGGTTGCTAGTTTTGACGATACGTCGACGGCGGAAGCGATGATTAATTCGGTTTTCGATAGCGGCTACTATGAAAAAATTACGTTAGAAAGTATGGATCATCGCCTTTTGGTTGAAAAAGTGCAAGACGTCGTGGTTGCCGACGTTCCGGCGTGGTTTATTCGTTACGTTAAAGTCGAGCCGCCCGTGGCGACTTCTCAGATTATGCTCGGTTGGACGCCTTACGGCGTTTTATCGGTTCAGCTCAATAGCGGACATGCTTACCGTCAGTTGTGGACGATTTTTAAAGACGTATTGATGCTTTTTGCCGGCGTGACGCTTGTCGGATTTTTTGCTTTACAGATTATTTTAACGTTGATTTTAAAGCCTTTAAAACGTGTCAAAGAGCAAGCCGAAGCCATTTTAGAGAGCGATTTTATCTTCCAAAACGATATTCCCTTTACCACGGAGCTTAAAAACGTCGTCTTTGCAATGAACAGTATGATTAAAAAAGTGAAAGAGATTTTTGAGAAAGAGTCTGAAACGCTCAAAAAGTACCACGAACTGTTATACCAAGATACCGTCACGAAGATGTACAATCGTCGTTATTTTAATATCAAATTACAAGAGTACCTCTCCTCGGAAGCTAAAAACGCGCAAGGTGCACTGATTTTAATTTCTCTAAACGATTACGAGCGACTTAAACAAGCTTTAGGTTATCAAAAAAGCGAAGCGTTTATCAAAGAGACGGCCGAGTGTATCCGACGGGCGATTTTTAACCAAAAAGAGTATGTGAGCGCAAAACTCAATGAAACCGATTTTGCCGTTTTGGCGCCGGCTTCCTCTCAAGAAGCGTTTGAGGTTTTATGCGACGAAATTCGCGCAATGTTACAAGACGTGACGAGACGGTTCGATCTCAACGAAAAAGAGCATTATATCAATATCGGCTATGCGAGATACTACGCGCATGCGGATGCGAAAGAACTCTTTTCCAAAGCAGATTTTGCGTTGACGACCTCAAAAGCCAAAGGGGCATTTTCGATTAATTGTTTTGCCGAGCAAGAGAGCGACAAGCAGTTGGTTTTGGGAAAAGAAGCATGGACGCAAGAGCTGAAAAACGCGATGGAGCAAAAACGGTTTCGATTGGCGTATCAAAACGTGGTCGATATTCAGACCTATGATACGGTTTTTCAAAGCGAACTTTTTTTACGTTTGGAAGATTACAACGGACATTTGCATAACGCGGGGTATTTTATGCCGATGATTACGGAATTGAAGCTAGGTGCGCGGTTAGATCATTACGTCATTCAGCGAACCTATGAAGTTTTGGCACAAAAAGTATTGACGACGAAAGCGGTATGTATCAATTTAGGGAAAGATATTTTTTTACAAAGTAATGATTGGGCGTGGCTTGAAGAGAGCGTCGAACGTTTTAAACAAATCGGCGTTAATGCGCTCTATTTCGAGATGCCAAGCTCCGTCGATATGCCGGTAGATATTTTGGTGAAATTCTCTAAATTCGTACGGACGATGGGGTATGGATTCGGGATGGATAATTTTGCGATTACGCACGAGAGTTTAAGAACGATTCAGTCGATCAATCCGGCGTATATCAAGATGCAGACTTCGTATTTATTGGATTTATTCAGTGAAAACGGAAGCGATTCGGTGAAACGCTCTTTAACGATTATTACCGACAGTATGGATATTAAAGTTATTGCTACTAACGTCGAAACGGCGGAACAAAAAGAAAAATTAGCGCAAATGGGCATTGCGTATATTCAAGGCAGTTTTATTGCCGAGCCTCAATTGATAGGATAACGATGAATTCGCAACATTCAGAGTATACGCAAGACCCTTTGTTGTCGTGTTTGGTTCTTTTTACGAAGCTGTATAACGTGCCTTACAGTGCCGAAGCACTTATTGCCGGACTTCCGATCGAAAAAGGCATTAATTCGATTGAACTTTTTTCAATTCACGGCGGTTCAAAATCGCTTTTTTCGCGTGCCGCTAAACGTGCGGGCTTTGTCAGCCGCTTAGCGCAAAAGCCCTTAGACGAACTCTCTTCTTTAGTCTTGCCGTGTATTTTAGTGCTTAAAGACCGCTCGGCATGCATCTTAGAAAGCTTCGATCCCCATCGAAAACGCGCAAAAATTATTCATCCCGATCTTCCCGAAGGCGAAAATTGGGTTGAAGTAGAGACTTTGTCGCAAGAGTATGCCGGTTTTTGTTTTCTTTTGAAAAAAGAGTTTATTGCCAACGAAAACCGCAATAAAATTTTAGACACGATTTCGCACAGTTGGTTTTGGGGAACGATTAAACGTTCCAAATCGATTTACATCGACGTTATCGTCGCGTCGTTGGTCGTCAATATTTTCGTGCTTGCCAGCCCTTTGTTCACGATGAACGTTTACGATCGCGTGATTCCGAACAATGCCGTAGAGACGCTATGGGTTTTAGCGTTAGGCATTTTCGTCGTTTACGTGTTGGACATCGTTTTGAAGTTTTTACGGGCCTATTTTTTGGAGATTGCGGGGAAAAAGAGCGACGTGATTATGTCGTCTATTTTGTTTGAAAAAGTGATGGATCTCAAGATGGCTTCTCGTCCGAAATCGGTAGGTGCTTTTGCGAGTAATTTACGCGATTTCGATTCGATTCGCAACTTTTTGACATCCTCGACTTTGATGGCGTTGATTGACCTGCCTTTTGCCTTTATCTTTTTGGTAACGACCTACTTTATAGCGGGATATTTGGTCATCGTCCCGATCGTGCTCATGTTAATGATTTTGGGCTATACGGTGATGATTAAAACGCCGATGCAAGAGAGTATCGAGAGTACCTACCAAGCTTCCGCGATTAAAAACGGAATTCTCATCGAGAGCTTAAATGCTTTGGAGACGATAAAAGCACTTTCCGCCGGCGGACATGCCCAGTGGAAATGGGAAGAGGCAAGCGGTGAAATAGCGCAACGAAGCCTTAAATCAAAACTTCTGTCCAACTCCATTACGACCGTAACGTCGTTTTTGGTGCAACTCGACACGATTGCCGTCGTCGTTTTAGGCGTTTACATGATTAAAGAAGTGGAATTGACGATGGGCGGATTGATCGCTGCGGTCATTCTCTCTTCGCGCGCGATTGCGCCTATGGGGCAAGTCGCCGCATTAATTGCCAGTTTTGAACAGACTCGAACGGCCTACAAAGCTTTGGACGATATTATGAAACTACCCGTCGAGCGACCCAGCGGTAAAAAATTTGTCAGACGCGAGCGTTTTAACGGTAAAATCGAGTTTAAAAACGTGTCGTTTGCGTATCCCGAAAGTACCAAAAATGCTTTAGAAAATGTCTCTTTTAAGATTGAAGCGGGAGAAAAAGTCGGTATTTTAGGACGCAACGGTTCGGGCAAAACGACGATCGAAAAGTTGGTTTTAGGGTTATATGCACCGGATAACGGCTCCGTTTTAATCGACGGTATCGACATTAACCAAATCGATTCGGTGGACTTGCGTAAAAATATCGGATACGTACCGCAAGACGTCGTGCTCTTTTACGGCACGGTACGCGACAATATTATTTACAAAGCTCCTTACGTTGATGACGAAACGATCTTAAAAGCCGCTAAAATAGGAGGCGTAGACGAATTTGTCGACAGTCATCCTTTGGGATTTGATATGCCCGTTTTGGAGCGGGGCGAGGGAATCTCGGGAGGGCAAAGGCAAAGTATCGCCGTCGCGCGTGCTTTTTTGCTCGATACGCCGATTATGCTTTTGGACGAACCGACCAACTCTTTGGACAGTACATGTGAAAACCGTATGAAGGCTTTATTGCAGGAAAATATCGGAAACAAAACGACGCTGGTCATTACGCACAAGATGGCGTTACTCGATTTGGTCGATCGTTTAATCGTCATCGACAACGCCAAAGTATTGCTTGACGGTAAAAAAGAGGACGTCTTGCGCCAATTGCAAGGAGGGCGTTCATGAAACGAAAATACGATGAACGCGATTTGGCATTTATGTCAAGCTTGAGTGAAGCCGTTTTGCAAAAAGTTCCCAATTCGTCTCGAAAAATGCTTTGGGTCATCGCTATTGCACTTTTTTGGCTGATCGTTTGGGCGAGTATCGCCGAAGTAGACGAGTTGACGCGCGGCGAAGGCAAAGTGATTCCTTCGCAACAACTTCAAGTGATTCAAAATTTAGAAGGCGGTATCGTCTCGGAGATTTTGGTTAAAGAGGGCGATCATGTGACTAAAGGGCAAGTTTTACTGAAAATCGACGATAAAAACTTCGTCGGTTCGTTCGGTGAAAATAAATTTCGCTATATCGAGCTCAAAGCCAAATCGATTCGTTTGGAAGCCGAATCAAGCGCAAATGCGTTTACGCCGATTGAAAATCCCAGTGAAGAGATGCGAAAACAGATGGAGTACGAAAAGAGTTTATACGACTCCAATCACGAACAGCTCGGTAAAACGCTTCAAATTCTTCAAGAACAAATGAATCAAAAAAATAGCGAACTTTCCGAATTAGAATCCAAGGTAGCTCAACTGCAAAACAGCTACGATTTGGTGCAAAAAGAGATGAATATTATGGAGCCTTTGGTCAAAAAAGGTTTGGTTTCCGAAATGGAGTTTTTACAGCTTAAGCGGCAGGCAAGCACGATTCAAGGCGATTTGCGAGCATCAAAATTAGCGATCCCCAGAGTGCAATCGGCGATTCAAGAAGCGCAAAACAAGCTTGCCGGAGCAGAGTTGGAATTTCAAAATAAGGCCAAAAAAGAGTTAAACGAAGCTATCGCCGAAATGTCGCGGCTTCAAGAACTCCAAACCAGCTTGGAAGATCGGGTTCAACGCACTTTAGTCAGAGCACCGGTGGATGGAACGGTCAAGCAACTTTTGGTCAATACGGTCTCCGGCGTCGTCAAGCCGGGCATGGATATTTTAGAAATCGTACCGACGGAAGATACCTTGCTCATCGAAGCAAAAGTCAAACCTTCAGACGTTGCTTTTTTACGCTTGGGATTGGATGCCACGGTGAAATTTACCGCTTACGATTTTTCGATTTACGGCGGACTGAAAGGAAAGCTTGTTTTTATTAGTGCCGATACGATTACGAACGATAAAGGCGAAAGTTATTATCTCGTACACATTAAAACGGATAAAAACCATCTGGGAACGGGAGAAAAACCGCTAGAATTAATGGTCGGTATGACGACGACGGTCGATATTTTAACCGGTAAAAAAACGGTTTTGGATTACCTTTTAAAACCGATTTTAAAGGCAAAACACAATGCGTTGAGGGAGCGGTAAATGGTTGTTTTCTATTCTTCGGACGCCTTGATACTTAACACATGGAACGAAGCGTTTCGTACGTCAAAAACAGTGACATGTAACTTTTCGCTCGAAGCGGAACTGTACGATTTTTTACAAAAAAACGATTCCCCTATGCTTCTTTTTATCGACACGCGCAATCGTACGATACCCGACATTGAACGTCTTTTAGCCTCTTTGCGAGATCACTATTCTTGTGTACATGTCGTGATTTTTAGTGCTATGCCGACGTATGAAGAAGGCTCGAAATGGCTGACGTTGGGTATCAAAGCATACGGAAACGTGCATATGGCTCCGATTCATTTGCATGAGATTTATCAAAGCGTTTCTGCGGGTAATATTTGGCTTTATCCCGAGTTTATTCAAACGATGATCCGCACGTTCAGTACGCAAAAAACGATCACGCCTTCGAGCCATCCTCTTTTAAAACGCTTAACCCAAAAAGAACAAGAAGTCGCACTTTTACTGAAAAAGGGGTTGAGCAACAAAGAAATCGCTTTACATGTAGGAATTACCGAGCGAACGGTCAAAGCACATTTAAGTTCGATCTTTGAAAAAACGGGTGCTAAAGATCGTTTGGCTTTAGCACTTGTTCTCTAACTTTTTCCCTTCGTTCCCCTCGATAAGCCTCTTACGATCATTGTACTAAAGTACAATAGTATTTTGTTCTCGATTGCGTTAGAATCGTGTAAAATAAAATACGTGAGGAGAGTTCGACATGGCACTTTCTATCGGAACAATCAAGCAAATTAGCGGTATCGTTATGGCGCGTAACGCATCAGGAGAAGATCGCGTTTTAAAAGTCGGCGATATGCTCAATGCGGAAGACGTTATCAGTACGATCGGGGCAGGTTCCCATGTCGTTTTAACGCTAAACGACGGTCGAGAGATCGTCCTCAACGGTAACGATAACGTTACGCTCGATCAAAGTGTTTACGTGCATGCTCAAAACTTTGCCGATGAATCCGTCGTACAAGGTAAAACGATAGAAGCCGTCTCCTCCAATCAAAGCGTCGAAGATATCCAAGCGGCACTTTTACGAGGCGAAGATATTTCCGCTTTAGAAGCAACGGCGGCCGGAGGAGATACGGGTGCGGGTTCAAGCGGCGGTAACGTCGTCTCAGGCTTCGCCACCGCACAATACCTCGTTGGAGGAACCGAGAGTACCGTCACCTCGGAACAACGCTCTTTCAATGAAAACCAAAATAGCAACAATACTTTTTTTACAACGACTTTCAGTGGTACGGTGGATACAACTGTTCCAACAACACCAACCATTACACTCGATAGCGATACGGGAAGCTCTGCAAGTGATGGCATCACAAAAACCGGTACCTACACCGTCGCCGGTACGGAAAGCGGTGCAACGGTAGAGTACAGTAACGATGGTGGAAAAACATGGAGTACCACACCGCCAGCGGCCGTGGAGGGTGCGAATACCATTGAGGTACGTCAAACGGATGCGGCAGGCAATATCTCGGCACCGACTAGCTTACATTTTATTCTCGATACCAGCATCGCTGCACCGA
>DFZK01000004.1 GCA_002382085.1 Sulfurospirillum sp. UBA4058
GCTTTTAATCTTGTTCCTAATCCTTAATTCTTAACTTATCACAAATCCTTTTACATTTAATCATTACTATATTAATATATGTCTAGAGACTCCTTTTCTATAGCATCGTTTCTAGCGTGATATTTCTTGTTTTTAGCATTCATCGCCACGCTTATCGTTATCAATCATCTGCTTTTTTGTTTACATGTAATGTCTATTAAGTGCTTCTCTTTATATTTACGAAAGTCGCGTTTAGTGATTAATAGGGTAAATTTATTATATTTTTTTATTATATATATTACTTTTTATCTTCAACTAGCTTTTAGCCTCTTTGCGTTACTATAATTTTACAACTAAACATAAAGGAATTCATATGAAAAAGCTTATCGGCTTCTTAGTTTCGGCATTTCTACTTGTAGGTCTTATGAGCACCCAAGCAATGGCAGATGCGGCGAAAGGTCAAAAGTACTATCTTAAGTACATGAAAGAGGGTGCCGGCATGAACGGTGCTAAATTTGCAACGCAACATACGCAAGCGGAGTGGAAAGCTTTATTTGACGGAAAAGGCGAGAAATTTGTTGCAGAATACAGCAAAAAATATCCTGGTTTAGAGTCATTCCTAAAAGGCGATAAATTTGAGAAATTTATGGCGGATATTAAAGATTTCTGCGTTGAGTTTGCAAGCGATAGCGGCAACGTTCCTTCTTGCTAATCTAAGATTTTTTATACTTTGATCGTTTTAAAACGATCAAAGTATAAGCATTACTGTTAAATTTAATTAACCTAAAAATTCCCATAAATCAGACATTTTCGCCTTCTTCTTAAGAAAAGTAAAAAAAATTAAACATAATAATCCCTTATTTTTTTGCTATTACTGTTTTTTAAATTAAAATTTATTTTACTTTTGTTATGATGGCTTTACATTAAAAATGCAAAGGAGAGATGATGAAAAAAGTCATCAGTTTATTGGTTTCTGCGTTTTTTGTATTGGGTCTTATGAGTACCCAAGCAATGGCAGATGCGGCGAAAGGTCAAAAGTACTATCTTAAGTACATGAAAGAGGGTGCCGGCATGAACGGTGCTAAATTTGCAACGCAACATACGCAAGCGGAGTGGAAAGCTTTATTTGACGGAAAAGGCGAGAAATTTGTTGCAGAATACAGCAAAAAATATCCCGGTTTAGAGTCATTCCTAAAAGGCGATAAATTTGAGAAATTTATGGCGGATATTAAAGATTTCTGTGTTGAATACGCAAGCGATAGCGGTAACGTTCCTTCTTGCTAATCGGGTTTAAAAATCTTACTTAAAAAGGTAAAAAAAGATGAAAAAATTCATCGCTCCACTGCTCGTCGGAGCAGCTCTTACATCGGCTTTCGGTGCCGATGAGTCGTTAAAGCAGGAAATCGAAGCTTTAAAAGCACAAATGGCGGAGCTTAAAAGTGCCCAAGCAAAAGTCAATGTGGAAGCACTTAAAAATCAGCTCTCCGAAGTCAAAGCACACGATGCCGGCGATAACATCAAATGGACCGTCGATTTTAGAACGGCATACGATTATGTCGATTATAAAATCCAAGGTTCTGAAAAAGAAGATAACGGTATTTGGACAAATAAATTGATCTTGGGTATGGCTTCACAACCTGTAGATAATTTAGTGTTCAAAGGCTCTCTTGCAGCATATAAAGCATTTGGTCAAAATAACGTTGCTAATACAAGTTATTTCCAAAATTTTGACTGGTACGATTCACAAAAACCAAATGACTCAACTATTCGTTTGCGAGAAGCTTATTTTCTCTATTTCGGTGATCTCGGTGATGTCCATTACAGTGCTAGTTTCGGTCGTAGACCATCGGTTGACGGATTTTTGGCTAACTTGAGAAACGACAATGAAAATCCGGCTTCGCCGATCAGCCATAATATCAATATGGAATTTGACGGTGCAAGCTTCAAATTTGATTTTGATAAGGTAACGGGTATTTCCGGTCTTTATGCAAAACTCTGCTTGGGTAGAGGATTTTCAGATACTACCGGAGCGTATTCTATGAATATGAATACGATGGGCTTCAATCCAGCGTACATCAATGATGAAAATAATCCTGATATGGATTTAGCGGGCTTGATTATTCAATTTTTTGACAATGGCCAATATAAATTAATGGCTAATTACTTTATTGCAAAAAATATGATGGATATGAACATTCATGGCATTGGTGGAATGTATATGACAGACCCAAGTAATCCATTTGGATCGTTAACAGCTATGACTCCAATATATAATTTTAAAGATGTTGGAGATATGACCGGAGGTGCATTATCGTTACAAGTTAACGGTATCGGTGACGGTATTAGCGATTTCTTAGATGACAGTATTTTCTTCCTCTCTTATGCATTTAGTCAAACAGATCCTAACGGAAACGCTGCAAAAGGTATGATGGGTACTACAACCCCTCCATACATGGCACTTGTTGACATGCCAGGTATGCTTGGTTCTACGGATAAAAAATTTGGTTCGTCTATTTATACGGGCGTTCAAGTTCCCGGTATTATGAAAGGTCAAAGACTTGGACTTGAGTATAACCACGGTAGCAAATACTGGAGAAGCTTTACCTATGGTGAGGATACTTTAGTCGGTTCAAAACTTGCTGCACGCGGCGATGCTTACGAAATCTACTACATTATGCCGGTTGTCGGAAAGAACTTAACGGCACAACTTAGCTATGTGTACATCGACTATGATTACACCGGTAGCGATACGTTCTTCGGTTGGACCGGAACGCCTATGGACGTAAGCACGATGCCTGGTGCTGTTAAAACAGCTCAAGATCTTCGCTTGTCTTTACGCTATAGATATTAATCTTTGCTTCGTAAGAGAGGTCTTTCATGACCTCTCTTACCCTTTTAACCGCTTCTCGACTTCTTCTATGATTTTATAATAATATGTTTTTGTTGCATCCGTGCCGAAGGCTATCGGCAGTCGTCCCTCATCGCTAAGCTTTAAAATATCTTCCGTAAGCGGTATAGCTCCAAGAAGGGGTAGACGGTATTTCTCACACAAGGTTTTCGCACCTTCTTTGCCGAAAATGGCGTACTGTCGAGCCGTGTCGGGTGCGATGAAATAACTCATATTTTCTACTAGGCCCAAGATAGGTACCTGAATATCTTGAAACATCACGATAGCGCGACCGACGTCGTCGGTGGAGAGTTTTTGCGGTGTCGTTACTAAGATCACACCGCTTAAAGAAAGTTCTTGCGCTATGGTGAGTTGAGCATCTCCCGTACCGGGAGGCATATCGATAATAAGCATATCGAGTTCTCCCCATGCGACATCGTCTAAAAACTGCATCAAAGCACTTACCGCAACCGAACTTCGCCATACCAGAGGCGTGTCGTTTTTGGGCGTCGTGAGTCCCACACTCATCACTTTAATACCGAAATTTTCACCGGGGATCATTTTGTCGGCATCGTTCCACGCCAGACGCTCGTTTTCGATACCCAAAAGCCGCGGAATGCTTGGACCGTAGATATCGGCATCTAGTAAACCTACATGTAAGCCTTTTTGCGCAAACCCTACGGCGATATTGGCGGCTACCGTGCTTTTACCCACGCCGCCTTTACCGCTGCTAACGGCGATAATTTTTTGGGCATAAGGCGCACGATTGTTCGGCTTTTGCGTACTTCCGTAGGTGATTTTTTTCTTGAACGGTTCCATTACGACTCCTTTACATGTAAAGCGATTTCATGCTTAAGACGGTGTTTTGTTGTCTCGAGTGCCCGCATGAAATGTTCAAAACGGCAAGTTGCCTTGGGATAGCTCGATAGTAATGAAGAGAATGCTCGTTCTTTGGTTTCGATGCACTGAAGTAAGCTCTCGTAAAATCGTTTTTCACGACTTTCGTTTTTGACATGTAAGAGTAACGACTGTAGCAGTAAGGCTCGTTTTTTATGGCTTTGGGTCAATCCGCAAGCAGCGCAAAGGTGTATAAGATCGTGGGTTGATAAGTAGCATCCAAGACCGTTTAAAGATAAAATCCGTTTCTCAAGGAACGGTATAAAGGACTCGTTAAGCACTAAAAACTCCTTATTGTTACAAAATATCACAAAAAAATCATACTTAAAAAATTTTACATCCTATTAAGTAAATGGCGACTAAAATCGACGCAATAACCGTAATTAAAAGCTCTATTTCAGGTAAATAGGGATTTTTTGAACGGTTTAATGTTTTGGGATTTAAGCGGTAATTTCATCAATGTGTAGAAATAACACACGAAGGAGTCTCTATGGGGAGTTTTCGAGGCATTCTGTTAAGTGCTATGGCGGTTTCGCTTGGGTTTTGTGCTACGGACGATATTCTTATCTCCGCACACGATGCTATCAAGCTGATAGGAAAAGAGCGAGTGATGTTTGTAACGGGCGACGACGAAGACATCTATGCTACCGGACATATTAAAGGTTCGGTGGAAATGTATGCGCATCATTTGCACCATTCGTCTATTACGGGCAATATGGAGTGTTCACCGCTTTTTATGTGTCCTCAGGAAGCGGAGCATTACATCGGAAGCAAAGGGATCGATAACGATACGTTGGTGATTGCTTACGATGATTTTAAAGGACCTAACGCAACAGGCGTTTATGCTTTTTTTAAAAGCTTCGGACACGATAAGGTCAAGATTTTAAACGGAGGACGAGCGGCCATTTTGGCGGCCGATCCCGAGCAAGCAATTTACGACGCGCTGAAAGAGAAGCTCAAAGAGGCCAAAGACGATCAAGCATTGAGCGATAGCATTAAAGCACAGATGAAAGAGCAGGAAAAAAAGCTTTTAGTGCAACGAGGAGCCGAAAAAGATGTCCAAGCCAAACACTACCGTATCGATATGAGTAAGATCGATTACGGATTTATCGCCGGCAAAGACGAAGTATTGCAAGCGGTGAACGATATTCTCTCAAAAGGGCAACAATCCCGCTTTGCTATTATCGATGCCAGAGGCTTCGATGAGATCATGGGCGATCGCAAGATGGATAACGTCGCACGCGGCGGGCATATACCGGGCGCAACGTTTATCGAGTGGCGGAATATTACCGATACGGAGAAAAAACTTTCGTTTCGAGAGCTTGAAAAGATGCAAGCGATATTCGATCAAAACGGTATTACGAAAGATAAACGTATTTACGCGTATTGCCATGTAGGAACGGGGCGAAGTTCGCATATCGTGACCGCTTTGGAGCTTTTGGGTTATCAAAACGTTAAAGTGTATACCGGAAGTTGGGATGAGTGGGCGAACGATATGAGTTTGCCGATTCGAAGATAAGGAGCGAGGAATGTTGAAGCGAAGAGATTTTTTGAAAATATCGAGTGCAACCGCGGCGATGATTGCGGGCGAGGGGTATGCGTTTGCCAAAACGGATGCGATGAAGATTGAAAATGCCAAAGAAAACTACCCCAATACCGCTTACACCGAAGCCATGTATCGAAACGAGTTTAACTTTACCTACGGCGTTAAAGAAGATCACGGTTTTGCGTATCACTGCGTGAATTGTCAGGGTAACTGTTCGTGGGAAGTTTGGGCGAACAACGGCGTGGTGACGCGCGAAAATCAATCGGCACGCTATCCGATGATTAATGCTAAAGTTCCCGATTTTAATCCGAGAGGGTGTAATAAAGGCGTACAACACTCGCAAATTATGTATGAAAAAGATCGCTTACTGTATCCGATGAAGCGTGCGGGCAAACGCGGCGAAGGGAAATGGAAACGCATTTCGTGGGACGAAGCGGCCAATGAAGTGGCGCATAAGATTTGGGACGTCATGACCGATCCTCAAAAAGGGCCCGGTAAATTGATGGTGCATGCGGGTACGGGGCTTTTAACGGAAGGTAGACGCGGTGCACCGCTTCGTTTCTCGACGCAGCTCGGTGCGGTACGAATCTATCCGGCGTCGTATCTTGGCGATATGTTCAGCGGTGCGGCAGTGGCATACGGAGAGGGAAACTTGGGCTGTACGTATGATTTTATGTACACGGTCAATACCGCCGTTTTTTGGGGCGGAAATCCTTCGGTTTCGCGCATTCCCGATGCACATTTCGTTTGGGAGGGCAAATACAACGGAGCCAAAGTCATCGTCATTACCCCCGAATACAATGCCAGTGCCAGAGCGGCGGATTTGTGGATACCCATCAAAGCCGGAAGCGACAACATCTTGGCGATGAGTGTTATTTACGAAATTTTAAATCAAAAAATGTACAAACCCGCTTTTTTAAAAACGTATACCGACGTGCCGTTTTTAGTGAGAGTCGACAACAAGAAACTATTACGCCGTGTGGATATGGAGCATGCTAAAGACGAGAAAGAACACCATAGTTTTGAAGAGCAATTTTACGCATGGAACGCTAAAACCGATCGTCCGGTGCTTATGCCTGCAACGGAGGGGAGCGATAAAAAGACTTTACGATTGCATGACTTTGGAATCGATCCGGTGTTGGAAGGGGTCTTTGAGGTAACCTTACGTGAGGGTGAAAAAGTGAAAGTGACGACGGTTTTTGAGATGCTAAAACACTCAGCCGCCCTCTTTGCTCCGGAAGCGACGCAAGTGCATACGGGCGTGCATCCCGATACCGTACGACAACTTGCACGCGACATTGCGCTTCCAAAAGTCGTAGAGATTACCGCGGGCTTTAGTTTGAACAAATACTTCAACGGCATGATGTCCATTTGGAATATCGCTTCTATTTGCGGTTTGACCGGACGCATGGGACCTTACGGAGGCTTAAATACCGAAAACGAGTTTCAACTAAGCGGTCTTGAAGCCCTCAGCGGTTTTTCGGGCAAATACACCGCACGTTTCGGTTCGGGTTTTGTGGGCGAATTTATTTTGGGCGACGGGATGAAAACGTTTGAGCAGTACTTCAGCGATGCGGACGTCAGGCGTGCCCAAAACGGAATGAGCAAAGAAGAGTATATGAAAGTCGTCTCGATGCTACTTGAAAAAGGCAAAGACGGCAAAGAAAAAGGGGTGAAACCGCATTGGACGCCCGAAGTCGCACTCATTGTTGCCGACTCGAAATTTAGACGCAATAAAGGCAATGCGTACAAAGAGGCATTTTTACAAAAAACCAAATATTTCGCCTATGTGGATACGCGCATGAGTGAAGCGGCGGTGTATGCGGACATACTTCTTCCGGCAAAGAGCCATTACGAGGTGTGGGATATTCGCTCCAGCCCTGGATACCATCGCTTTACCAATCTTGCCCAGCCGGCACAAAATCTAAAACCCGTAGGCGAAGCGATGGACGAGTGGAGTATGTTCTCTCTCATTACCCAAAAACTTGAAGCTATCGCCAACCAACCCGAAAACAAAGAGAAGGCGAAGGTCAAAGACGAAAAACGCTATGCCAAAGAGGGCTATCACGACCTTACGATCGTGCATCAGGAGTTTACCAATACCGACGAAGAAAGCCGTTCCGAAGTCGAGCCGATTTTAGGTAACGATAAGCAAGCGGTCGAAGCGGCATTGAAAAGCTGTACGCAGTACGAGCCGTGGACGATCGAAAAGATGTATAAAACGGGCGGATTTTTGCAACTCAACGAAAAAGCGGCCAAAAGTTCGCCGCTGTATGCGGATCGTCCGTTTAACTCCAATGAAGACCATCTCTTCAAATTTATGCGTTTTGAGACGCTCAGCGGTCGCCAGACGTTTTACGTCGACCATGAGCTCTTTATCAAAATGGGTGCTCAGACCAATACCGGAATGCAGGGCATTCGCCCCGACACCAAAGCGCATCCGTTTGTTTTGATGACGCCGCATGCAAGATGGAGTATCCACTCCAATTATAAAACGAGCCGTACGCTACTTCGTTTACAACGAGGCGTGCCTGCCATACAAGTCAATCGTGACGTGGCGAAGATGAAAGGCATTCGAGACGGCGATACGATTCGCATTTTTAATACCCTCGGCGAGTTTTATGCGATGGCAAAGCTCAGCTCCTCTTGCCCGCCCGACGGATTGGTATTGGAGCACGGTTGGGAGCCTTACATGTACAAATTAAAAAAAGGGCATAACGAAGTCGTCCCGACGGCTTTAAACCTTTTAGAAATGGCGGACGGTTGGGGGCATCTCAAATTCGGCGGTCTCTGGGACGGCAATCAATACGCGTACGACGGTGCGGTGAATTTTGAAAAGGCAAGGGGGTAGGGTATGTCACAACGTCAATTAGCGATGGTAATGGATTTAAACAAATGTATCGGTTGTCAGACCTGTACCGTCTCGTGTAAAACGCAGTGGACGAACCGCAACGGAAGAGAGTACATGTACTGGAACAACGTTGAGACCTATCCGGGCGATGGGTATCCTAAAAAATGGCAAGAACTCGGCGGCGGGTTTGACGAAGCGGGCGATTTAAAACCCGGAGTCATACCAAGTTTGCAGAGCGAGTACGGCGTGCCGTGGGATTATAATCATGATGAACTAGCCCTCGGTAAGCCGTTTCACCCCGATACCGACCCTAAATGGGGACCAAACTGGGATGAGGATGAAGGGGCGGGAGATTTTCCGAACGATAATTATTTCTTCTACATTCCGCGTATTTGTAACCACTGCTCAAACCCAGGGTGTTTGAGTGCCTGTCCGAGAGATGCGATCTTTAAGCGCGACCAAGACGGCGTGGTGCTCGTGGATTTGGACCGATGTCAAGGGTATCGTTACTGTATCGCGGGGTGTCCGTACAAAAAGATTTACTTTAACCCGCGTATCTCTAAAAGTGAGAAGTGCATCTTGTGTTTCCCCAGAATCGAAAAAGGTTTACCGCCTGCTTGTGCGCAGCAATGCGTAGGGCGCATTCGCTTTGTAGGCTTCTTGGACGATGAAGAGGGACAAGTCTATAAACTGGTGAAAAAATACAAAGTGGCGTTGCCTTTGCGCCCCGATTACGGTACCGAAGCGAACGTTTACTACGTGCCGCCGACCGAAGCACCGCCGAAGTTTGACGCAAACGGAAAAATCATCGAAGGCAGTACGCGCATTCCTCCGGAGGTGTTGGAGAGACTCTTCGGTAAAGAGGTGCATGAAGCGGCTCGTACGCTGAAAGCCGAGATGAAAAAACGCAAAGAGACGGGAGAGAGCGAATTGATGGATTTACTCATCGCCTATCAGCATGAGGAGATGTTCAGACTCGATAGTAACTACTACGCTAAAGTGGCGAAAGACAAAGGTCTACCGCCGATTCAACCGGTGGATACCCGCTATAGCAGCGGTAAATACACTTCCAAAATGACATTTTCTACCAAGGCGGTGCACTCATGAAACGATACCTTACGTTAGCCGGTTGGCTGGTATTGGGAGCGATGTCGCTTCAGGCACAAACGCTGAGTGCGTTCAAAAGCGGCGAAGACGTTTCAAAGCTTGCCTTGAGTTCAAAATTGTGGGATAAGATCAAAAGCGATACGGTCATCGTTTACCCGCAAACAACGGTGATTATGAACGATAAAACGGCCAACGAAGTCTCTGCCAATATGTCCGCCAAAAGCTTACATGTCAAAAGCGTTTGCGACGGTAAAAACGTTGCGTTTTTGATCGAATGGAGCGATACGACGAAAAACGTTCAAGAAAGACGCGATAGCAATACCTACGGTGACGGTTTTGCGGTACAGTTTGCAACGACCAAAGGAGCATTGCCCTATATCGGTATGGGAAGCGAAGGACGCGCCGTGATCGTTCATCTTCAAAAAGTGACCGGAGCGTTATACGAACCCAATAATGCACAAGACGTTTTTCATCAAGTCAATGTTTCCAATCAAAACGCTTTCGGTAAGGATGCCAAAGCGTATCAAGAAGCCGTGGCAAAACAAGGCAACGGGGATTATCAACGTACGTTTATTGCCGAAGGATTTCGTTCGATGACGCAGATTCGCGATGCATCGGAGTCTAGCGTTATGGAGATGAACTATGCAAAGGGAACGTGGAAAGCACTTTTGATTCGGCCGCTTCAAAGCACCTATCTCTCCCTTTCAGGCTCTACGCCGGTGGCTTTTGCCGTTTGGGACGGTGCTTTGCACCATCGTGACGGCTTGAAACGTTTAAGCGCATGGGTTGAGCTCAATCTAGACGGCAATAGAATGTTGAATCCCGCCTTTGCCGAGACGATCGGAGACGTGAAAAACGGCGAAAACGTCGTGATGGAGAACTGTGCCTCTTGCCATCAGTACAAAGAGGTGAAAAATGCACCCGAATTTATGGCACCGAATCTTTCCAATATCGGCGGATACGGTAATGACAGTTATCTTAAAGAGTCTATCGTCGAGCCAAACGGGGTGGTCGTTCCCGGGTATAACCTAAACGCGCACCGCAATTTTGCTTGGTATACGTTGGACGATAAAGGGGTGCGAAGTTCCACGATGCCGCCTTTTTCGCATCTGGACGAAAAGAGTATTAACGATGCGGTAGCCTTTTTGAAAACCTTGAAAGCGGAGGTTAAGTGATGAAAAAAGCAATCATGCTGACATGCATGCTCCTTCTCGGGGCATATGCGGAAGAAAAAAAAGGATTTTTGACCAGCGAATGGTGTGCGCGAAACGGCTATTTTGCGGATTGTCGTTTGGAAAGCTTCGTCTGCGGTAGCGGCGAGTGTTTTCATAACTGGGATTTTGGAGATCGCGTGAGCGACGATGTGGTGCTCTTTGTTCACAACGAACAAAAAATCTACCGTGTCGACTACCGGAATATTCCTCGTTACGAGCTTGACGAGCCGATGAATATGAACGGTGTCACGATTATCGGCGAAGTGCAAGGCGACACCATCATCGCAAGCGGTTTTAAAGCACCGCCGCCGCCGCAAAAAAGTTTCTTCAAAGGATGCCTCTAGTGCAGACGCAACCAAGAGCGCACATGTACGCTTTTTTATCGCGTATGTTTGCCGATGTGCCGGATACGAAGATCGTCGTAGAACTTCAACACGATCCGATGTTGCTTGAAATGGTCATGGGAGAGGAAGCTTCATGGTTATCCTCTATGCCGCTTGAAGCGTTGGAAGAGGCGTTAAACATCGACTTTAGCTCTTTGTTTTTGATGCACGCGATGCCTTTGGAGAGTTCGGTTTTGGAAGAGAGGGATGAGGTGCTCGTCGGATTGCAAAATCCCGTGATGCAGTTTTATTTTGAGCACGGTTATGAACTCAATCTCACGCAATCTCGGCTTCAAGCACCCGATCATCTGAGTCTTGAATGCGCTTTTATGCAAAATCTCGTTTTAAAAGAGGAGATAAATGCACAACGCGCTTTTTTAGAAAAACATTTGCTCATGTGGGCACCGGCATATTTAGTCAGTATGTCCGAAGCGGCACATACGCCCTTTTACAAGGGCGTATGCTTATTGGCGGCAGAGTTTTTCGTCGCGGATTACGAGTCTTTATAATGGCAACGCTAACGTATGAAGATCGCATCGGCTCAATCGTTTTTAACCGATTGGATTGTCTCCGTAACGAATACGCTAAAAACGATTGTACGTTATGCCAAGAAGTTTGCGCACACGATGCCTTTGGCTTTCGCGAGGGAAAGTTGAGGTTATTGCCCTCGTGCGTTCAGTGCGGTGCGTGCGTCGGAGTATGCCCGACTCATGCGCTACGCCTTGAAGGTGCGACGATCGAAACCCTTGTCGAGCGTCTGATTTCCTCCGAGTCGAGAAGCTTTACATGTAAAGATCTTTTCCCCTGTTTCGGTGCGCTCAATTTTTGGGATTGGGCGGTTTTGGTACTGGAAGCCAAAGAGGTCGTATGCGACGTCAGCCATTGTGCAAGTTGCAAGCATAACCGTGAAAACGCGGTCGAAAAGCATCTTTCCAAAGCGATAGACGAAGTCAATCGCCTGATGCAGGTTTTAGGGCAAGAGGCGCGTATTCGATGCGAAGTCCACCCTAACGTTAAGCCTGTCAAACGCGTATGGTTTGAGAAATTGATAACGTCCAAATCGACGATGCCCTCACCCGATTCGCTTTGGGTCTTCAAGCAAAAGATGAAAGCCTATCTTGAGAGCGCGGTTTGGATTCGTAGCGAAGATTTTTCGTTCATACATCCAAAGGCCGTAACGATAACGTGCGATAATTGCAAAGAGTGCGTACGATTTTGTCCTACGCATGCCTTAAGCTACGATACGACGCAAACGAAGATTTTATTTCAAACGGGTCAATGCATCGGGTGCAACATTTGCGAAACGGTATGCGCCAAAAAGGCGATTGATACGCCTGAGGTAACGGTCGATATCGCCTCGTTTGCGTTTGAGCGTGCGGAGGTTCTGATCGCTCACGATTTGCGCGTATGCGACACTTGTCGATGTGCTTTTTCGTACAAAGGAGGAGACATGATTTGCGAGCGATGCGCCTCTTTTGAAAAAGAACACGCCGAGATGTTCGTCTTGGCGTCTCAAAGCCGCTAAACAGAAAAAATATGCTACGCTTTAGCGAAATAAGCCTAAAGGAGCCCTCATGCGTTGGTGGACGGTAGCCTTTTTTTTAGTGGTTTTAACGGGATGTTCAAATCTTACCAAGGATAAATACGATCGAATTCAAATCGGTATGAATTACGCCGACGTCGTGAATATTCTGGGCAAAGCGACCCAATGCGATGCAATCGGCGGTATGAACGACTGCCTGTGGGGCGATGAAAAGCGTAATATCAAAATTAAGTTTATTACCGATAAAGTGATCTTCATGCACGCTACGGGTTTAGAGTAGCGTAACAAAGCGTTAACAAAGCTCTTTTATAATTTCATTCTTCAATCAAACGTCATTGCACTGTCGTAATGATGAAGTTTTAAAAAGGAGTTTTGATGAACGTACTTCCTCGAAACGTTGTGAGCGGATTTTTATTCGTCAGTTTTCTTGCAGTTGCCCTTACCGGTATTTTGATGTTTTTCAAAATTAGAGTTTTATCGACCGAAGCGATTCATATTTGGTTAGGACTGGGCATGGTGATAATCGTATGGTTTCATCTTGTTAAAAATTGGGTTGGATTTAAAGGTTACTTTAAAAAGTCGTCGACTTACGTAGCCCTTGTCGTCGGCATATTGATTATGGCATTGTTCGTAGCCGTTCCGCTTTTGGATAACGCGCCCGAAAAAGTGAATCCTAAAGCCCTCGTATTCAAAGCGTTGATGGATCAGCCTTTGGAAAAAGTAGCGGTATTTTTAGATATGGACGCTGAAGCCATGCTCAAACGTTTAAGCGACGATGGGCATATGGTTGCGTCTGCGAGACAGTCTGTCTCTGAAATAGCTAAGGCAAACGACACCGATAACGGCAGGGTATTGGCATTGATTTTTTAAACACTATTAAAGCGTATCCGTACTGTTTTGCGCGGATACGTTTTAACGACTATTTTTCTTCTTTTTTCATAGCTTCTTTGGCACTTTTAACGGCACCGTCGACCATGTTTTTAGCAGCTTTCCACGCATGAAAACCTAGCTTTTTAGCTTCTTGAGCCACTTGTTTCGCTTTTTCGTTCTCAAATTCGAATTGTTTTAAAGATTCGACTTTGGACGTTGCGATTTTTTCAAATTCATTGACGTCTTTTTTAAACGATTCGAGTCTTTTCTCGGCTTTTTCTTTAAACGTTTTTTCCAAAACGAACGCTTCGGCTTTGAGTTGTTCGATGCGCTCGCTAATGGCTTCTTTTGCCTCATTTGCCGCGCGCATCATTTTAGCGGTCGAGCTGTTCATCTCTTTTAAGATTTCATGAATGAGCGAGGACGAGATACCTTCGTTTTGCGCGGCAAGTGCTTCAAGCAGTTTCATAAATTGCTCATCGACTTTGAGTAACTCTTTACGTAATTGCGTCAAATCGGTTTCCAAAAGACCTTCAATCTCTTCGGTAGGAGCGAATTTTAGATCGTTTTTAAATTTGTCGATGGCTTTAGCGATACCTTCTCTAACGCCGTTAATCGTGCCTTCTAAAATATCTTTGGCATGTCCTAAATCTTCATCGGCAATTTCGATAGCCGCGGAGATAACGGTATGTGAAATATCCATCATACGTTTTTTACTCAATTCGCGTTCGCTGATGGCTTGGAAAGAGAGATTTTTCGTAATTTCGTAAATCGTATCGACGATATCGCTACCCTTCTCAAGCGTTGTTAAAAGGGCTTCGCTGGTCGTTTCGTGTAAGATGCCTAACATCTCGATACCTTTGAGTTTTGCATCGCTGAGTGCCGAGAGGGCATAGACTTTCGTCTCGTCTTGCATCGATTCGATATGATGTTCCAGCGTATCGAACATCTGCGTTAGCGTAGATCGGATATGTTGTTTTTGGTGGAAAATACTCTTTTCCAATTGCTCTTTTTCATAAATCGTTTTGTATAAAAAAGCCTCTTGCTCATGGCTGGAAGCTTTTAATAGACCGTCTATGACGCTATTGAGCGCGCGCGTATTTTTGAGTCCTTCTTCTTGCAACGCTTTGGCGTAAAGTTCAAACAATTCGCCCAATCGATTATAAATATTGTGCTCGTCTTTAAGGCGTTGAATTTTTTTACGTGAAAGCTCAAAACAGAGCTCGGAAATCAGCGGGTAAAGTTTGGGACTATCTTTGTTTTCCTTAACGGTTGCCAAAAAAATGGTATACGTCGATTCCATAGAGACCTCTCTTTTACAATACAAATTTGATATGTTGATGTGCTTTGAGTAAATGATAAAGCATTTTCCGATCGTCCGTTCCGTGGACCAAAACGCGTAACGTATAACTGACGTAGTTGCCTTTTTTACTCTCCTGTGATTTGCCGATTTCGTGAACGCGCTCTTCTAAAAGTTCCGTAACGATTTCGTGAATATCGTGCTTAGCGTCCAAAACCAGTTTGTACTCCCAATGGCAAGGATAATCAAGCTGGAGTTCTTGCGTAGTCTCCACTTTTCCCTCCGCTTTTGGATTCAAGGCAAACGGCGTTGATGATCATCGATTTATCGATTGCTTTTGCCATATCGTAAATCGTCAGCAATCCGATGCTCACGCCCGTCAAAGCTTCCATCTCGACGCCGGTTTGTCCTTTGAGTTTTGCCGTAACGCGTAACCTAAACCCCGGAAGTTCCGGTAACTCTTCGACGTCACAATTGACCGAAGTGAGCATTAAAGGATGGCACATCGGGATTAAATCGCTGGTACGTTTCGTTCCCATAATTGCGGCAATAACGGCGGTTTGAAGTACGGGACCTTTCTTGGTCTGTTGAGAAATGATTTTGGCGTAAGCATCGGGACTCATCGTGATCGTACCGCTTGCTACCGCAACGCGAAACGTATCTTCTTTATCGCTCACGTCGACCATTTTAGGGCGATCTTTTTCATCCAAATGGGTTAATTGCATGGCGTTGTCTCTTTTGTTTTTAATTTATTATAGCACCATTTTTCTTAATAGCATTCGTAAGCGCGTGATAAGAGTGTGTCATTTTTTCTCACTTAGCGCATCAAGGCGTTATTCTAAAGTATATAAAACGAAATTATATGCTACAATGATTTTGCAAAGTCATTCAGTGTTTTCTTCATAATAACGTAGTTACGGGCAAAAAAGATGACGTGAATGATTCAAACACGAGGAGTATGGTAACAATGAACATTTACGTAGGTAATGTCAAGTATGAGATGACGGGAGAACAACTTAAAGAGATGTTTTCCGCATACGGTGAGGTCAGTAGCGCACGCATTATTAGCGACAGGGAAACCGGTCGTTCTAAAGGATTTGGTTTTGTCGAGATGCCAAACGATGCGGAAGCTAAAGTGGCTATCGAGTCGACGAACGAAAAAGAGGTCGGAGGAAGAACACTTAAAGTGAATGAAGCAAGACCTCGCGAAGAACGCCCGAGAAGATCCCCAAGAGAGTTCAACTAAGACGTTTCCCGCTCAAAAGATTCGCGTCGAAAAGCCGCGAATCTTTAACGCTTTTTTACCTTGATAAAGCAAATCCTATACCGACACGATCGCTTCGCTTATTATAATCGATTAAACTTTCCGCATAGCCGCTGTAGAGCTGAATATAGCCGAACAGATTTTTTTCCCACAACGGAAACGTCCAATCCGCTTGAACGGCACCTCTGTTATCTTCGCGATGGAAATTGTTGCGCAGTAAAATTTTAAACGTGTGCTCTTTCCACGGATACATAAGTTCCAAATCCGCAATACCTAAATAATCGTCGATATCGTGATTGTCGTCGCTATTCGCATCTTCGGGAATGCGATACCATATGCGTGGAGAGACCACCCAATTGCCTGCTTGCAAATAGGTTTTGGCATAGACGCGATTCCATGAACGCGATTTATCTCCGCCTTGACCGTTGGATTCGTGTAGTACGCCGATTTGGTAAGCTTTGATGAAGCTATCGTCGCTGAAATGCGGCATAATCATAAAAATTTCAGGTTGATAATTGGTTTCCCTAAACGGAGCGGAGTCGTCCGTCGTTTGCCACCATGAAGTTTGCGTATACGCTACGACAAAGCTTTCGTGTAAGCCTAAGAGATTGTCGGAGAGTCCCTTTTGAAGGCTGAGTTGAAATTTGGTTTCGGCATGTTTTCGATCGTCGTGAGAGACCGCATCGTACGTCATCGGCAAAAGGTAGTTGATTTTATAAGGCGCAATATCAAACGCTTTGGTCAACATCTGTTTCATCGATGCTTTGGTTTCGTCGTCTCCGTCGTATGACCGTAAGAAAGAGCCGTAAACCGCTTCCGTGCGTTCGATTTTTTGCAGTTGCTCTACGGTTTCTGGCTCAGGCGTTTGTCGCGTCAGAGGCGTTTTTTCGATACTGAGCGTTGCGGCATGCTTGTACCATAGCAGTGCCCTGTCTTTGTCGTCGTGTGCCTCATAATACTTGGCAAGATTTAAAGCGGCCGAAGCGTCTCCGCCGAGGGCTTTTTCTTCTAAAAGCGACGTTGTTTCCGTTGCATGAAGAAGTAAAGACGTACTAAAGAGGATTAAAGACGCGATAAGGGAGTGTTTCATAAGAAGTACCTTCTAAAATTAAAGCACAATTATAGCGAAACTATACGTATTTATTCGAAAGAGTTTCGACCGCGCGGATGACGAGGTCGAAATAAAAGAGAATTAATATTCGTAGTCGACGACTTTACTTTGTGCGTTGAGGGATTTAATAAAGGCAACGACTTCAAGATGAATCGGATGCGTTGCATAGGTCGACAAATCTTCTTTGGTCTCAAAATCACTGATCAGCGCGACATCGAAAGCGCGCTCTTCAGGCGAAAAGTTCAGTCCGACTTCCAAATGTTTGACGATATCCAATTTACCCTGCATACTCATAATACGATCGCGCATAGCTTGTTTATTCGTTTCAGAATTGTCGGGAAGCTTGAAAAAGACGATGTGGCGAATCATCGTTACTCCTTTTTAAGGGCTATTATAGCAAAACTTTATCGCGAATCAACGAAGTAATTTAACGTTAATTTAACACTTCATGACTACACTGTGACAAATTCTTTTAGAGGGAGTCACGATGGTCAAATTAATTGCGTGTAGTGTTTTGGCACTCTTCTTAACGCTCGGATTGCATGCCGAGGAGTTTAACAAAGCGGCTTCGGGTGAGCCGGAATTGATTCAGCAAGGAGATACGAAAGCCTATTGTCCGATTTGCGGTATGAGTTTAAAGCAGTTTTATAAAACGTCTCACGGGGCTATTTTAAACGACGGAACCGCGACGCAATATTGTTCGATTCGATGTCTTGCGGCAGATTGGAACGCCATCGAAGCACGCGTTAAAAAAATCGTCGTAACCGATGCGAAGAGCGAAAAACTGATTGATGTTAAAGATGCGTTTTACGTCGTCGGTTCTAAAGTTCCCGGTACGATGAGTCAAGTGAGTAAATTAGCGTTTGCTCAAAAAACCGATGCCGAAGCGTTTATGAAAGAGTACGGCGGCGAATTGATGACGTTTGATAAGGTATTTGCTTTGGCAAAAGCCTCTTTGGCGCAAGACGTGGATGCTTTTATTCAAAAGAAACAAAAAGGCATGTACCCGATGGGTGAAAAGATCTATAGCGGAGCGTGTGCGAAAGATAAAATTCATTTAGACGATTTTACGACGATTAGCGCGTTGAAAGTCTTCTTGAAAAACAATAAAGTGTGCGGCGAACTCGATGAGCAAAAACTACAAGCCGTTTCTTTGTATTTGTGGGAAATCGTGCGCGAAGAAGCTCACGGTCATGCTCATAAAAACATGATACATGTCGAAAAAGATGAAAAATGCCCCGTGTG
The DNA here is from genome assembly GCA_002382085.1 of Sulfurospirillum sp. UBA4058. GTDB lineage: Bacteria > Campylobacterota > Campylobacteria > Campylobacterales > Sulfurospirillaceae > Sulfurospirillum. The sequence goes on from DFZK01000004.1 coordinate 18,198, forward strand.
CGGAATGTTTGTTGCTAAATATCCGCGTTGGGCGGCACGTATGAATTACGTCGATAACGGCAAAACCGTCAGCCATGCTTTTGACGGCGTGAAAGATATGCTGAAGTTTTACCATAATCCTTCCAAATGGGGCAACTACGTAAAACAACCGGACGATAAAGTCGCTTTATTGGTAACGGATTATTATACTCAAGAGGCGATCGACGGCAAAGTGGCTTTTTACGTTGTGGGAAGCGACATGTACGGTCCGATGGGTAGAGAATTTATTCCGTTTAAAGATGAAGCGAGCGCACAAAGCTTTTTGAAAGACCATAAAGGAAAACGTGTTCTTCGCCTCAATGAAATCGAGGAGGCACTGGTTTACGAACAAGATAAATAGTTTTTACGCGATGTCGTGAGGTTGCTCGACGATAAACCCTTGGAAAAGATCGCAACCGAGGGTTCGGGCAATCTCGCATGCGGCGCGCGAGTTGAGTTGCGAAGCGATTGTTTTGATGCCGTTTCGGCGAGCCAGAGCGATTATCGCCCGACATGTCGCTTGTACGTTGGGATCAATCGCAAAATCGCGCATGATGCGACCGTGAAGCTTGACGTAATCTATCGCATCTTGCGTAAAATATGCAAGATACTCCGCACTTTTTACGTTATCCAAAATCAGCGTGAATCCCTCTTTTTTGAGCGTACGTAAGATTTGTAGCAACGCTTCGCACGGCGTTTTTCCTTCGCATTCGACCTCAAGCCATATGTTTTTCGGATCGACTCGGTGTTTTAAAAATGCCAAACGTTCCGCATCGAGCAGATCTTCATACGAGAGATTGAGCGCAATGCGGCGATGTGCGGATTGGGTCAATTGGCACGCTTTGCGGACGATACTGTGAAATAAAGCATCGTACAAACCGCGTTCATGTGCGATCTTGAGGAAAAGTTTCGGCGATTGCAAAGTTTGACGATCGCATAGGCGTAAGAGTCCTTCGTAATAACAAGGGTGATTTTCCGTGTCGACGACGGCTTGAAAATGGAGCGTAATTTTTTCGTGTTCGATTGCTTCTTTCATCACCGCTTCAATAGCCTCTTCACTTTCGCAAAGCAGCGTATTGGCAAATTCCGAATACGTGACAAAAGGCTGTTCTTCTCCTTTGGCGACCGATAGTGCTTTTTGCGCTTTTTCCAGGGCGTTGAAATGATCGAAACTAATGCCGATAACGCTTTCAATGCAAATCGTTTGATCGTGATAGACGTAATGGAGGTTTTTGAGCGTATCGAGCAGGGCAAAGATAAGGTTTTCCATCTTTGAAAGTTCGAACGGAGTATTTTGTAACAGTATGAATTTGTCGTCGAAAAAGCGATAAAGCGTCATTTCATTCGATAGGGCAAAAGTTTGGAGCGTTTGCGCAAAAGAACGTAAAATAAAGTCTCCGCCTTCATCGCCGTACGCGATCGTAATCGCTTTAAAAGATTTGATATCGACAAGAAAAAGTTTGGGACTTTTACATGTCGCAATCGTTTCCGAAAAAGCCTCAAAAGAAGCGAGGTCGGTTAGTCGATCTTTCATATACGCCTCTTTGCCTCTTCGTACTCGTCGGGGTGATTGACGTTAAAAAAAAGCGTGTCGTCTTGAAACGGAACGTAACAAGTGCGGCTTTGTGCTAAAACCGAACGTATTTTATGTTCGTTGCGTTCCAAAAGCGTTCGAATGACGGGAATAATCGAAGGTGCATAAATCGCGCACAATTGATGTGAAGACGAAGATGACGTTGCAACGAGGGCATCGGTTTCATCATTGAGGTTCGCGTAAAGTGTTTCAAAGACTTCAGGGGTGACAAAAGGCGTATCGACGCTTAAAACACACACGGGGATTTGGAAATATTCCAAAATCGACAAAAGTGCCACGAGCGGAGAATGGTCTTGATACGATGTCGTATCTTCGATAAACGACGCATCAAAGTGAAATTTCGCACGGCTTTTGGCACTGACGTGAATGCTTTGAAAAAAAGGTTTGAGACGTTGCAGTTGAAATTGCGTGAGCGTTGCACACTCACCAAAAGGAAGCAACGCTTTGTCGCTTCCCATACGCGAGCTTTTCCCGCCGGCAACAATGACTAAGGGTAGCGGGATAAAGCTCATTAGAGCGTTCTTGGATCGGTGATTTTACCCATAACGGCACTGGCGGCGGCTACGGCAGAATTGGCAAGATAGATTTCGCTTGTTCGTGCGCCCATACGCCCTACAAAGTTACGATTGGTGGTTGCGACGCAACGTTCGCCCTCTCCCAAGATACCCATGTATCCGCCTAAACAAGCACCGCATGTTGGGTTACTAAACACCGCACCCGCTTCGACGAAAATATCCACCAAGCCCTCTTTTTGTGCTTGTAAGGAGATTTTTTGCGTTGCCGGCGTAATGATAAGGCGTGTTTTACGTGCGACTTTGCGACCTTTTAAGATACTCGCCGCGATGCGTAAATCTTCCAAACGGCCGTTGGTGCAACTGCCGATAAAAACTTGATCGATCGCCAAATCGTCTTTGACCGCTTCGTTAATGGACTTGCCGTTGGAAGGTAAGAACGGATAGGCAATGACCGGATCGAGGTTTGCCACGTCGATGTGAAGGACTTGCACATACGTTGCATCGTCGTCGGAATAGAAAAACTTCGGTTCACGCGCAAGGTTTTTATCGCTTAAAAAGGCTTTGGTCGTTTCATCGACGGCGACGATACCGCTTTTAGCACCCGCTTCGATTGCCATATTGCACAATGAAAAACGATCGTCCATGTTAAGGTGTTGAATCGTATCGCCCGTAAATTCGAGTGTGCGGTACAAGGCTCCGTCTACGCCCAGCCGGCGGATGACTTCCAAGATGAGGTCTTTGCCGTAAACGTGCTGCTTGGGTTTGCCGCTAAAGACGACTTTGATGGACTCAGGCACTTTAAACCAGTTTTCACCCGTAATCATCGCAAACGCAAGGTCGGTTGAGCCCATACCCGTCGCAAACGCGCCTAAAGCACCGTGCGTACAGGTGTGCGAATCCGCACCGATAATCACGTCGCCCGGAACGACAAGCCCTTTTTCGGGAAGTAAGGCATGTTCGATACCCATATCTTTTTCGTCGAAGTAATGTTTGAGATCGTGTTTATAGGCAAAATCACGGCTGATTTTGGCTTGATTCGCGCTGGCGATGTCTTTGGCGGGAATGTAGTGATCCATAACGATACTAAAGCCCTCAGGATTGGCAAGTTTTGTCGCACCGCTCTCTTCAAACGCTTTGATGGAAATCGGCGTCGTGATGTCGTTTCCGATGACCATATCGATCTTGCATTTGATGATTTCTCCGGCATGTACCGTATGTCCGACGTGTTCGCTGAAAATTTTTTCGGTGATGGTTTGTCCCATGATAAAACCTTACATGTAAGAATAATGGGAAGATTGTAACACAAAAAGGTTTAAGAAAAAGAAGAGTTGCTTATGCAACCCTTCCCATACGCTAACGTCCGCAGCCGCAACCGCCGCCGCAACCGCTTGAATCGTCATTTTTAGACGTGTCGATTTTAAACGGAAGATAGGCGGGGCAAAAACGGATAATTGCACTTCCTAAAACGATCACGCCGATGATACCGAACCAGCTTTGATACGCTACGCCTGCTAAAATAACGGCGATTCCTACGATAAAACGAATGGCTCTATCGGTTTTCCCTACGTTGCATTTCATAAGTGACTCCTTAGTTTTTGGTAATTTAAGAGTTATTATATCCTATTTTAAAAATAAATCGGTTAAAAATACAAATGATAAAAATTACTATTGACAAATATTTATCAATTTGATATACTTCCATCATCAAACAAAAAAATAAACATAAGGAGAAATTATGGCATGCGACACCAATAAAGTTGAAGCAATCGCTTCTGAAACCGTTCAAGACAATCACAATAGCGAAATGAAAATACAGGAGAAAAAAACAATGAGTTCATCTTTAGTTCTACAAAAAGCACCGGCATTTAAAATGGATGCGTATAACGCCAAAACAGGTCATTTTACCAACGTAAGCAGTGAAGATTATAAGGGTAAATGGCATGTCGTTTGTTTTTATCCGGCGGATTTTACCTTTGTATGCCCAACCGAAATTGCGGCGATGAACGCCAAATACGACGAGTTTCAAGAGCTTGGCGTCGAGATTTTAGCAGTTTCGACCGATACCAAATTTTCGCACAAACGTTTTGTCGAAACCGAACCTCTTTTAGCGGGTTTGAAACTCACGATCGGAGCGGATCCGACGGGAACCGTAAGTCGTGCGTTTGGCGTGATGATCGAAGATGAGGGAATCGCGCTTCGCGGACGTTTCTTGATCAATCCCGAAGGCGTGTGCGTTGCGCAAGAGGTGCAAGCACCGATGGTCGGACGTAATGTCAATGAATTTTTACGCCAAGTCAGAGCATGGCAACACGCAAGTAAAACGGGCGAAGTATGTCCTGCGGGTTGGAGACCGGGCAAAAAGACTTTGCCGGTTGCAACCGACGTCGAGAAGATGACGGGACGCGTAGGCGATTACATCACGATTGAAGAGATCTTATCGTAAAAAGCCCTTATACTCGCTCAGAAAATTATGGATACCCTCTTGCGCAAAGAGGGTATCGCTCCACGGTTTCGTATCAATCAAATGAAAATAGGCTTCTTTTAAAACATATGCCGCCGCTTTAACGTAGCGACCCTCTACAAGAAGCTCCACCTCTTTACGCTCGTAATACTCGCCTTCAAAAGTATCAAGGATGACCAAATCTTCATCCGACACGTCGTAGTAAACGACGCCCTCGACCGACGCGTCTTCCAACGGAAAAATGACGGGATAAACGTCGTTTTTGATCGCGCGTCTTTCATAATGGGACAAAGTCGCTTTTTGGGCAAGGTAGTTGCCTTTTACCAGTCTGTGCCAGACGTCTTCAAACATTAATGATCCGTACGTGAAGAGGTGTGTCATTGCGTGCTCCTTGATGAAAATCATACCACGATACGCGCCGAGAGGGTGCTCAAAAAGTAAACAAATGAAGGTATAATAATAAGAAAATCATTCAAGGCTTGACATGTTAGTCCGTCAAACAAGCAATGCACATCAAGATTTTTGTGCCCTAACGCGTGCGTTAGACGCCGAATTAAACGCGCGTTACGGGACGATGCAAGCAAAATACGACCGTCATAACGTTATCGATCCGATTGAGACGGCATTGGTCGGCTATGAAAGTACAATGCCTATCGCTTGCGGATGTTTTAAAACAATCGATGCCCAAACGGTTGAAATTAAACGCATGTTTGTGATGCCGACGTATCGAAGACGCGGCTTTTCGTCGCATATTTTAAAGGAGCTCGAATCGTGGGCGTATGCGCTCGGGTATCAACGGGCGCGATTGGAAACGGGCAAATCCCAACCCGAGGCGATTGCTTTGTATCGTAAATGCGGTTACGAGGTCGTCGAAAACTTTCCACCTTACGTGGGCATGGACAACAGCGTGTGCATGCAAAAATCTCTAAGGAGCAACGATGGCTAAGTGTACCATAGACTCTCCCGTCGGGAGATTGATCGCCGAAGTTAACGACGACGCGCTTTTAGCGTTGGATTTTGAGCAAGACGGCGAAGTTTGCCGTGACGAACATCCGCTTTTAGATCAACTCAAAGATGAGTTGCGCGACTATTTTGAAGGAAGGCGAAAAACCTTTAGTCTGCCTCTTGCACCCAAAGGAACGCCTTTTCAAGAATCGGTATGGAAAACATTGACGTACATTCCTTACGGGCAGACGGTTTCTTACAGCGTCGAAGCGGAGATGTTGAAGCACCCTAAAGCCGTTCGTGCGGTGGCAAACGCCAACGGCAAAAATAAAATCGCAATTATTATTCCCTGCCATCGCGTGATCGCCAAAGACGGCGGGTTGGGAGGATATAGCGGCGGACTTTGGCGTAAAGAGTACTTGCTTGCGTTAGAGGCGAAGTATCGATGAAAGTCGTTTCGGCAATCGATTCGTTTAAAGGATGCGCGAGCTCTTTGGAACTCTCTTCATGGGTTCGAGAGGCGATTTTAGAGGTTTTTCCCGATGCTAACGTGCACTCTTGCATTATAGCCGACGGCGGAGAAGGGATGATCGACGCGATCCTTGCCAACGTTGAGGGCGAACGCTTTACATGTAAGGTTCATGATCCTTTAATGCGCCCCATTGAAGCGCACTACGCTATCTTAAAAGACGGTACGACCGCGATTATCGAGATGGCGCAAGCCGCAGGGTTGCCTTTGGTTCAAACGTCGCAGCGAAATCCGTTATTAACGACGACGTACGGCGTGGGAGAACTCATTCGCGATGCACTGGCACGAGGATGTAAAAAGTTAATTATCGGGCTTGGCGGAAGTGCAACCAACGATGCGGGGATCGGAATGCTTCACGCTTTGGGGTTTCGCTTTCTCGACCGTGAAGGTCGCGTGCTTTTTCAAGGCGGAGAGGTGTTGGAAAAAATCCACACGATCGATCGAAGCGGGGCGTTAAAGGCCCTAGAATCGTGCGAGTTTATTGCCGCCTGCGACGTGGAAAACCCGATGATCGGTATCAACGGTAGTGCGCATGTTTATGCGGCGCAAAAAGGGGCAGACGCGTCGATGATAGAGCGTTTGGAATCGGGTATGCAACATTTTGTGCAATGCCTTGAGGAGGCATTGGGACGCAACGTCGCGACGCAAAAAGGTTCCGGAGCCGCCGGCGGCATCGGCGGGGGATTGTGTGCTTTTTTACATGCGCGTTTAACGCCCGGAATCGAAATTTTATTGGACGAGATGCATTTTGACGCACTGATCGAAGATGCCGATCTCGTCATCAGCGGGGAAGGGCGTATCGACGCGCAATCGTTGATGGGCAAAGTGCTAAGCGGCGTTTCCAAACGGTGTCAAAAAGCGCATGTTCCGCTTATTGCCTTGGGCGGCGGTATCGACGACGCATTGGAAGAACATGACGGAATCGACGCGCTTTTTTCGATTATGCGTTATCCGATGCGTTTGGAAGAGGCGATGGATAAAACCAAGGCGCAAAAGCTAACGCAACAAAGCGTTAAAGAAATTTTTCGGCTGATTCAAGCCGTGCGACGAAAGTAGAATAATGAAATACCAAGAGTTGGTTTTACTGGACGATTTTTTACGACAATACCGCAAAATATCGTCGATTCATCGAGTGGACGATAGCGTGCTTCGCATCGTTTTCGAATCGGGCGAGCCTTTGTTTATCGATCTTTCGCGTAACGATTCGTATCTCTTTTACAAAAGCGACTTTAAACAGTCCAAACGTTACACGGCACCTTTTGACGTATTGTTGAACAAACGTTTTGCCAACGCGACGATCGAAAGGATCGCGGTTGAAAAAAATAATCGTATTTTACGTTTACATGTCAGGGCAAATTCAAGTTATAAAGCTCTTGTAACGACCTTACAGTTGGAGTTTACGGGACGCAATACCAACGCGATTTTGTTGGACGAAAACGAAGTCGTACTGGAAGCATTGCGACACATCGACCCGAGCGTTTCGTTTCGAAGCGTCAAAGTGGGCGAAATCTTGGAAAAACTGCCGCCCAAAGAGATGAAAGAAAAGCCGTTTGTTTTGGAAGAGCCTTTTGAGGAGTATTTGAAACATGCTTATGAAAAAAGGTTACATGTAAAGCTTTCCGAGCTGAAAAATCAAAAAATCGCGCACTTACGTAAAAAAATCGACACTTTAGACGCGGCAATCGCAACATTGGAAAACGAAGACGAGCTTTTAGCGCAAAGTACGCAGGCGCAAACCCAAGCATCGATCGTGCTTGCCAACTTGCATACGGTCAAAGCGTATCAAGAAAAAGTGCGTTTGTACGATTTTGAGGGGAACGAAGTCGACATCGAATTACCCTTGGCGCATTCGCCTCAGCACGCCGCCAATCTTTTGTTCAAAAAATCGAAAAAATTGCGGCAAAAAGCACTTTCGATCCATCGACAACAAGAAAATCTTGCGGAGAAAAAGCTCTTTTTAGAACGCATGGTCAGCGTCGTCGCAGCGGCGCGCGACGTGGAAGAGATCGGTATTTTGACGCCGAAAGTAACGAAAAGCAAACAAAAAGGGGACGATAAAAACTACGAGACGTTCTTTTTAGAAGGGTATCGTATTTTGCTCGGCAAAAACGAGAAAGGCAATATTACACTTTTACAAGAGGCGAAAAAGAGCGATATTTGGTTACATGTCAAAGACGTTCCGTCCGCACATGTGATTATCTGTACCGAAAAACAGAGCGTTCCCGAGACGGTTTTGGTCTTTGCCGCCAAAGTGTGCGTCGATTTTAGTATGACGCAAAAAGGCGGTTATTTGGTCGATTATACTCCGCGCAAAAACGTCAAACCGTATGATGGAGCGAATGTTGCTTACGAAACGTATCAGACGCTTAAAATTTATAAAGAGTGAATTTTCGGCTTAAGAAAACGTAATTAAAAGGGGAAAAGAGCGATTGACGTGCCGTAACGGCTGAAACGGGGGCGTTTTTAAATGCCCGTTACACGCATTGGGAGGCGAACATGGCGGTAGGTCCCATCGGTAGTCTGATTTACGCAAATCAGATGATGCACATTCAAGCCTCGAAAGAGGCGGATTATAACAGCAATGCGCAGATGCAGCAAGTCTTAGCGGCGGCGATGCAAAACGAAAAAGAAGAGATCGTCCAAGAAGTGCGCCCTGCCGAAGAGAGTTATAAGATCGATCCCGAAAACGAGCATGAGCGTCAAAAGAGCGACGAAGAGCAAGCACAACACCGTGAAGAACACGCCAAAGAATCCCAAGAGGATGAAGAGGTGCCGTTGCATCAAGGTCTTTTAGATGTCAAAGCTTAACTTCACGTCCGCTTTGCTATGATTCGTGAACATAAAATCGACATAAAGAGTACTTATGAACTTTAAAGCGTTGTACGAAACCAATAAAGAACGCGTCGTCACGGGATTTGGCATGTTGGCACTCGCCGTCGTGATTGCTTTTATCAATAGTACGCTATTGACGTGGGCAATTTTGGGCGTGATGTATCTGTTCGCGTTTCATGAAGCGATGGCACTTTTTAACGTGAAAGACGTAAAGCTTTACGTTTATGCCGTCGTATTGTGGCTCGCGGCGTTTTTTTACCCGAATCCCGATGATTTGGTGTACCTCTCTCTCGTGCTTTATTTGGCGGTAATGGCGTACCGCAAAGAGGTCGACTATAAACTGCTGGCACCGTTTTTTTACCCTTCGATTTCGATGTTGTTTTTATATACGCTCTATCATGATTTCGGTATGAGCGTCTTAGTTTGGTTAGTCATTATCGTGGCATTAACGGATACGGGAGCGTATTTTGTCGGCAAAAGTATCGGCAAAACGCCTTTTAGCGCAACGTCTCCGAACAAAACATGGGAAGGTTTTTTCGGCGGAGTCGGTATCGCAACCGTTGCGGGAGCATTGTACGGTACGCTTTTCGTGCCCTTATGGCTTTCGTTGAGTATTGCATTATTAACATCGGTTGCATCGATTTTCGGCGATTTGTTTGAGAGCTATTTGAAACGCGAAGCAGACGTCAAAGACAGCGGCACGTTATTTCCGGGGCACGGAGGAATGTTGGATCGCTTGGACGGCTACTTTTTCGGCGTCGTCGTGATGGTCATTTTGCTTCGAGGACTCGCATAGATGGTTATATTAGGCTCTACCGGCTCTATCGGCGTCAATGCGCTGATCATTGCGGAGCGTTTTAACGTTTACGTCGAAGCGTTGGTCGCCGGAAAAAATATCGCGCTTTTGAACGAACAGATCGAAAAATTTCATCCCGAATACGTTGCGATTAGTGATCCTAAAGATCGCCCGCTAGTTAAACACGCACACGTGTTTATCGGCAAAGAGGGGATTTTAGAGCTTTTGGGTAAGTGTAAAAGCCATATCGTCTTGAATGCCTTGGTCGGCTTTGTCGGTTTAGCTCCGAGTATTGAAGCGTTGCGTTTAGGCAAACAGCTTGCCCTTGCCAATAAAGAATCTTTAGTCGTGGCAGGACATCTTTTAGATACCGCGCGTATTACGCCGATCGATAGCGAACACTTCGGCTTATGGTATTTGCAGGGCAAACGTCCCGTGACGCGCATGACCATTACCGCAAGCGGCGGTGCGTTTCGCGATACGCCGCTCGAAGCTTTGCCTCGTATGTCGTTTCAAGATGCGTTGAAGCATCCCAATTGGAGTATGGGCGCGAAAATTACGATCGACAGTGCGAGCATGACCAATAAACTCTTCGAACTGTTAGAAGCGCGTTGGCTTTTCGGGTGTGAAAATCTCGACGCGATGATCGAACCCAGCTCACTGATTCACGCTTTTGTGAGCTTTAAAGACGGTAGTACGACCGCACACTTGGCACAGGCGGATATGAAACTTCCTATCGCCTTTGCGATGTTGGGAGAGGTCAAAGAGGAGATTCTTCCTCCGCTTGATATACGTACGCTTCAAGGCTTTTCGTTCCAAGCGATTGATCCGAGACGTTATCCGATTTGGGAAATTAAAGAAGAAATTTTAGCCAACCCCACGCGAGGCGTCGTCATTAACGCCGCGAATGAAGTGGGCATTACGAAATTTTACAACCGCGAAATCAACATCGTCGAATTGGCGGAATTGAGCAAAAAGGCATTTGCTCATTTTCAAGGGGTCTCTCCGAGTAATTTACAAGAAGTTTTTGAGATCGATCGCGAAGTACGAGCTTTTTGTCTACGCTAAATCTGAAAAATCGTGTGTGAAAAAATCTATCGCAAAGAGGTGTGAATGCTAAGTCGTACCGACTATAACTTTCGACTTAAAGACAGTATTATCGGGCTTCAGTTCTTATTTGTTGCCTTTGGGGCATTGGTGTTGGTACCGATCCTCACGGGGCTTGATCCTAACGTGGCATTGTTTACCGCGGGTCTTGGGACGCTTTTATTTCAATTAACGACGCGTGAGCAAATTCCTCCGATTTTTCTTGCATCGTCGTTTTCGTTTATCGCGCCGATTATTTACGGGCTCAAAACGTGGGGCTTACCCGGAACGTTGTGCGGTCTTGCGGCGGCGGGAATTTTCTACCTTTTTCTGAGCATTCTCGTTCGTTTAAAAGGAACGGAATTTTTGCATAAAATTTTTCCGGCGGTGGTAGTCGGTCCCGTCATTATGACGATCGGTTTGATCCTCTCACCGGTAGCGGTCAATATGGCGATGGGAAAAACGGGAGACGGAGCTATCGTTCTCGTACCGCTTCATCAAGCGATGGCGGTTTCGTCTGCGGCATTATTGGTGACGTTATTAGTCGCGCTTTTGGGCAAAGGCGTGCTCCGATTGTTGCCTATTTTATGCGGTATCGTCGCGGGATATGGCGTTTCCTTGCTTTTAGGCATCGTCAATTTCGATGCGGTTGCTAAGGCTTCATGGTTTGCGATTCCCCATTTCGTATTTCCCGAGTGGAACGCGGAAGCGATCATTTATATTTTACCGATAGCCATCGCTCCGGCGGTCGAACATGTCGGCGGTATTTTAACGATCAGTAACGTAACGAAGACGGATTATTTGAAAAAACCGGGTCTCAAAACGACGCTTTTAGGCGATGCGATCGCGACCAGCGCAGCTTCTTTGCTTGGAGGACCGCCGAATACGACCTATTCGGAAGTAACGGGAGCCGTGACCATCACGAAAGCGTTTAATCCCGCGATTATGACGTGGGCGGCGGTTTTTGCGATTGTTTTGGCGTTTGTCGGAAAACTCGGCGGGCTTTTAGCGACGATCCCCGTGCCCGTTATGGGCGGTATTTTACTGTTGCTTTTCGGCATTATCGCTTCTATCGGTATCGGTACGATGGTACGCGAAAAAGTCGATATGAATAACCCGCGCAATATGATTATCGTCTCGATGATCTTAGTCCTCGCCATCGGCGGTATGGTCGTCGATATGGGCGGCGTTGCGTTTAGCGGCATCGGCTTGGGTGCTATCGTCGGCATCGTACTTAACATCGTTTTACCGCAAGGGCATTACGTTAACGAACACGAATAAATCATAAGGAAGAGGAATGGAGTTTATTGAAAAAATCGTATCAACGCTTTCAGGTATCGTATGGGGTGCTCCCATGCTTATTTTATTGGTTGGAACCGGGCTTTATTTGACGATCATCTTAAAAGGGATGCAGTTTTGGGCATTGCCGCACGCGATGAAGTTGATTTTTCACAAAGAACATGACGGCGAAGGCGAAATTAGCCATTTTGCGGCGTTAATGACGGCATTGGCGGCAACGGTGGGCATCGGTAATATCGTCGGTGTCGCAACCGCGATTTCGCTTGGAGGACCGGGTGCCGTATTTTGGATGTGGATGACGGGTTTGGTGGGTATGGCGACCAAATATTCCGAAGCGGTTTTAGCGGTCAAATACCGTCAACATAGCCACCATCACGGCTTTAAAGGCGGACCGATGTACTACTTAACGTACGGTCTCAATATGCCGAAACTCGGTCTTGCGTTTGCGCTTTTTACGGCATTGGCGGCATTTGGGATCGGTAATATGACGCAAGCTAATGCGGTGGCAACGATTTTGGAGACGCAAATGAGCGTTCCGACGTGGGTCACGGGCGTCGTGCTTTTAACGTTGACGGCGGTCGTTATTTTAGGAGGGATCAAATCTATCGGACGTTTTACGTCGTTTCTCGTTCCGTTTATGATTTTGGTGTACGTTACGGTTTCGTTGATCATTTTATTTATGAATCTCGATAAACTACCGCATGCTTTTAGTCTCATTTTTTACCATGCGTTTAATCCGATTGCCGCAGGCGGCGGATTTATCGGAGCGACGATGGCGGCGGCGATTCGCTACGGCGTGGCGCGCGGTGTTTTTTCAAACGAATCGGGGTTGGGTTCCGCACCGATTGCGGCGGCGGCGGCAAAAACGAACGATCCGGTACGTCAAGCACTCGTCAGTATGACGCAAACGTTTATCGATACGTTGGTGGTTTGTTCTATGACCGCATTGATTATTCTTATTTCCCCGTTTTGGCAAGAGGGTGTGAGTCCAGGGCTCTTGACGATGAAAAGCTTTGAACTTTACTTAGGATCATTCGGTACGATTGTCGTGGTCATCTCGACGGTGTTGTTTGCGTATTCGACGATTTTGGGATGGAGTTATTACGGCGAAAAAGCATTTGAGTACCTTTTGGGCGAACGCTTTATTCGTTTATACCGCGTTTTATTTATTGCCGGCGTTATGGTCGGGTCGATGATGAAACTCGAGTTTGTATGGAACTTCTCGGATTTGATGAACGGTATGATGGCGATTCCCAATTTGGTTGCGCTTTTATTGCTTTCCAAAGTGATTGCGAGCGAAAGTAAACGCTATTTTGAGAGTTTGAAGTAGAGTAAAATGTTTCGTCTCTCCTTTGCCTTAGCCGCCGTTGCGGTTTTAACGTTGATAAACCTCTATACGTATCGGAGGTTTTTACGACGCTTAGAGCTTTTCGCGCGCTTTGGTAAAGGACTCTTGTGGGGGACGATTGCGGTAACGCTTTGTGAAATTCTCTATTTTGCGGTGTTACGCCTCGATGCCCTCAATCCGCTTCTTTTCGGACTCTTCTCTTCGCTCGTCGGTATCTCCTTTATGCTCTTTTGCGTGGCGATCGTGTACGATTTGATTCATGTTCCGTACGCGAAAATTCCGCACGATTATTCCAGACGTCTTTTTGTTAAAACGGTGCTCGACGTAACGATGTTGCTTTTGGCGTTTTCGTATATGTTGAAAGGCTTTATCAACGGCTTTAAGGCCCCCGTTTTGAACGAGAAAGAGGTTTTTATCGACGGACTGGGCGAAGAATTAAGGGTCGTACAGCTAAGCGACGTGCATTTGGGTAAAAGCTTGGGTAAAACATTTTTGGACGCGTTGGTTTCGCAAATCAATACGTTGAATGCCGATATCGTCGTTATTACGGGTGATTTGGTCGATATGCCCGTTGCAAATATCGGCAATCAATTGGAGAGCTTGCGAACGCTTAAGAGTCGTTTCGGAGTCTATTTCGTTCCGGGGAATCATGAGTATTTTTACGGAGTGCATACGATCATGGAGCATTTGGAGGCTTTGGGCGTCAAGGTGCTGAAAAATCGATCGGTTATCATCGATGAACGTATCAATCTCGTGGGCGTAACCGATATGATGGGAAAACGTTTTGATTTTTTACCGCCCGATTTGCCGCAAGCTTTCTTACATGTCAGAAACGATTTGCCGACCGTTTTACTCTCGCATCAGCCTAAAATCGTTCAAGATTTACAAGATGAAAAGGTCGATTTGATTATCAGCGGGCATACGCACGGCGGACAGATTTTCCCGTTCGGACTTTTGGTACTTTTAGATCAGCCTTATTTAAGCGGTTTGTACCGCCATTCCACCCAAACGCAAATTTTCGTCAGTAACGGAGCAGGCTATTGGGGCCCGCCGGTACGCGTTATGGCACCGAGTGAGATAGCACTCTTGAGGTTAAAGGCAACGGTATGAGATTTTTTTGGATCATCGCATGTGCGGTTTTTTTCGCCGGATGTAGCGCAAAGGTTGAGGCTTTACATGTAGAACCGCAAAACGTGGCGCAATTAACGTCGGATTTGCAAACTTTAGGCGATAGCGTCGAGTATAGCGAAGCGCGTCTTTTTGCTTATGAGGCATTGTCGTATCCGCAAACTTTGGCGGAACGTTACGGTTTGGTCTACCCTCCGAGCCTTCACAATCTTTTGATCAATACGGGACTTAAAGATCGCGGGCTTTGTTATCAATGGAGTGAAGATATGATGGTGCATCTGAAAAATTTGCGCCTTCAAAGTTTTGATTTACGTTGGGGCGTTGCCAACAAAGGGGAGTTGAACGAACACAATTCGGTGGTCGTCGTGGCAAAAGGCGGTGCGTTTCAAACGGGTATTTTAATCGACCCGTGGCGACATTCGGGCGTTTTGTATTGGGCGAAAGTGTCGGAAGATCCGGAGTATCGATGGGTAGAAAATCCTTCTCGAAGCCGTTACTTCGGTACGATTACGCAGTAAGCGTTTTTTTCAGAATAATACGAATCACGCTGGCGCGTCCGACATGTTGCGTTCCTTCGTTGAGCATAACGATCTCTTGAGAGAGCTTGAGCACTTTGCACGGCAGGCGTTTAATCCACGCAATAATAGCGTTAATATCATAGAGTAACAGTGCGTTTTTCGGCCCGCCGCTGTTAAAATGAATTTGACTTTCGCTGAAAAGCTCGGCGATAAAAATCCCCTCCGGAATCAATGCGGCAACGGCTTTTTCGAAAAGCATCGCTTGTTCATTTTTGGCTAGATCCAAGTACGTGCAAACGACGGCGTCGTAGACAGGCTCGGGTTGCCAATATTCCAATAACGTATGGCGCGTTTTGATGCCTACGTAGTGCTCTTTGGCGCGTTTTCGTAATTTGGACAATGCAACATCGGAAGCATCGAGAGCTTCGACGCTTAAGCCTAAATCGGCAAGATAGACCGCATTGCGACCCTCGCCTTCGCCTAAGCAGATGCATCGTTTCGCGTGTAGCAAGAGATCGACATGTTCTTTGATAAAGGCATTGGGTGCTTCGCCGTAGATCATTTGGGCGGTTTGAAATTTTTCATTCCAAAATGCTTGCATCGACTTCCTTTTGTGACGTTAAAATTATTGTAACACAATTTAAATCAATGCAATCCTTTTTGAAGCGCGTTATAATAAACTTCTCGCAAAATGAGTTTTACAAGCAACAAAGCACCGAAGGTGCGCGGGCACTCCGCCGAGGAGAACTCAGCGTTAGCGTAGCTTTTGGAGCTTTGCTTCAAAGGCGTGATAAAGATAAGAATCACCGAAGGTGCGCGGGCACTCCGTCTTGGAGAACTTAGCGTTAGCGTAGCTTTTGGAGCTTTGCTTCAAAGGCGTGATAAAGATAAAACCACGAAGGAGACACAATGAAATATCCTCTTTTTTTTGAAGCCGTCGAGGGCATGAGCCTTTATGATCCCTTGTCCGAAGCGTTGGGAACGTTTGAAAACGGTATCGTTTCGTTTACGTACCTTGACGTCGTTAAAAATGCGGGACACAGTTGTCCGACGATCGCCGGTGCGTATCTTAGCGTGCGTGAAGGACTTAAGGCATTGTATCAAGAAGGTATGCCCGAGAGAGGTAATATCGCCGTTTTTTTTCGCGACGCCAAAGAACAAGGCACGACGGGGGTCGTCGCCAATGTTTTTTCGTTGATAAGCGGCGCAACCGATACGTGGGGATTTAAGGGCATCGGCACGCACTTTTCGCGCACGAATCGCCTTTTTTTTCAAGCGAATATCGCAACGCCGATCCAAATCGAACGGCTCGATACGCATCAACGTGTGGGCATTACGTATGATCCTTCATGCATCAAAGGCGATGAACGTTTACAACCGCTTATGAATAAACTGGCGCAAGGAAGCTTATCGGTTGAAGAAAAAAGAGTGTTTGAAACGCTCTGGCAAGAAAGGGTTCGAAAAATTTTAGAAAATTTTGATAAAGTAATAACGCTAAACCTAGATTAACGTTGTCGGAGAAGAGGTTGCTAAACCTGAAGAAACAAAATATTACGAAATGGATTGTTTTTTTACCCGCTTCCGCTATTTTATTGACGTTTTTTATGATCGTAACGATCGTCGTTTCGACCGAACGTGCCGAATATAAAAAAGCGTTGGAGACGGCTCGAATCGATTATGTGAAACGCTCGAAACTGCAAGCCAAAGAGCGTATCGATAAAATTGTCGAGTACGTTAATGAAAATGAAAAAATTTTAATGAGCGAAGTGCAAGAAGATATTAAAAATCTTGTGAACCTTGCGTATCAAATCGCCGAAGACACTTATCGGGAAAATACCCGCCTGCCTCGAGAAGAGATTCTTGAAAAGATCAAATCCAAACTTCGAAACACGCGCTTTTTCAATGATTTGAGCGGTTATTACGTCATTTTTAGTTTGGACGGAACCTGTGAGATGAACGGGATGGATCGTAGTTTAGAGGGGAAAAATTTTATCGATTTGCAAGACTCAACCGGTCGTTACATTATGCGTGAAGGGTTGGCGCGTCTGAAAAAAGAGGAGGCATTTGCGACGACGTACGAGTGGAAAAACTCGACGGACAAAGCTCCTCGAAAAAAAATAGGCTATCTTCGCAGTTACAAACCCTTAAATATTTACATCGCCAGCGGAAGGTACGAAGACGAAGTTCGCGAACGTATCAAAAAAGAGACGCAAAAATTTCTTCTCAACACGCGGTACGGCGAATACGGCTATATTTTTGCTTACGACTTCTACGGCAATACGATTTCGCACGGCGATCACGCTTTAATCGGGCGAAATCGACTGAACGTCACGACCAATAACCAATACATTATCCGTGATATCGTGGAAGGCGGAAAGCGCAATCTTGAAGGTTTTTTTATGACCTACGAGGCGTCGTATCACCCCGATAATCAAGACAAACGTAAAATCTCTTTCGTGCGTTCCATCCCTCAATTCGAATGGGTGGTCGGTACGGGCGTTTACCTGATGGAAGAGAATAATGCGCTCGTGCAACAAGAAGAGGCGTTAAAGACGAAGATGCAATCGACGCTGGTTAACATGTTAGCGGTTTCTATCATCATTATGCTTTTGGTCATGGGTGTGATGTTTTTTATTTCGACCAAACTACGATCGGTTTTGGCGCGCTACGAAAACCATCTGTTGTTAAACAATAAGCAAATCAAAGAGCAAAAACAGGTTTTTGAAACACTTTACCAAAAGTCGGCAGACGGTATTTGGTTGCTCAAAGAGGGAATTTTCGTCGATTGTAACGAAGCGATCGTCAAAATGTTTAAAGCCAAAAGCAAAGACGTTCTTGTCAACGTGACGTTAGCCGATCTCTCGCCTGAGGTTCAACCCGACGAGCAAAGCTCGTACGAAAAAGCGTTGTGGATGAACGAGTTGGCTTTGAAAAACGGCACGCATAAATTTGAGTGGCAAGTGCGCGATTGCGAAGGGAAACTGTTTTGGATCAGCGTGATGATGACGACGATTCATATGGATAAAGGAATTATCCAACACTGTTCCGTACGCGATATTACGATTCGAAAAGAGCTTGAAGAGGAGAATAAAAAACAAAAAAACCTTTTAATGCACCAAGTCGAGCACGACACGCTTACGGGTCTGCCCAATCGCAATTTGTTGCAAGATCGTTTGACGCAGGCGATTAAAAAAGCAAGCCGCGATAAAAAAGTATTGGGCGTGATGTTCGTGGACATCGATAAATTTAAAAATATCAACGACTCTTTGGGACACGATGCCGGGGATATGCTTTTGAAGATTATTGCGGCAAGAATGCGCCAAAACGTTCGCGACACCGATACCGTCGCACGATTGAGCGGAGACGAGTTTATCGTACTTTTAGACGGCTGTAAGGACGTGAGCGATATTTTCGTCGCGATCAAGAAACTCGTTTATTCGTTTCAAGAGCCTTTTATCTTCGGAAACGAAAGTTTTCAGATTACGACGAGTATCGGGGTGAGCGTCTATCCTCACGACGGAGAGGCGGCAAGCAAACTTTTAAAAAATGCCGATATCGCGATGTATAAAGCCAAATCGAAAGGACGTAACCGTTACGTCTTTTTTGATCAAGAGATGAACCAAGAGACCAACGAACATCTTGAAATCGAAAAAAACTTACGCAAAGCATTGGAACGCGAAGAATTCGTTATTTATTACCAACCTCAGATCAACCTTCAAACGGAACGTATCGTCGGGCTAGAAGCACTGATTCGTTGGAATCATCCGACGCGCGGACTCACGACGCCGAACTATTTTATTCACGTCGCCGAAGAGAGCGAACTGATCGTCGAAATCGGCAATTGGGTGATTATAGAGGTCATGAAGCAGATGAAGTCTTGGTACGATCAAGGGTTAAATCCGGGAAAAACGGCGATCAATATTGCCGGAAAGCAACTTGAATCAAGCGAGCTGATTAGCTTTCTCATTCAAAGTTTGCGTGAAAGCGGCTGTCGAGCGGAATGGCTCGAAATGGAGATCGTCGAGCGTTTTATTATGAAAGATACGATCAAATCGATTGCTTTATTGAAACGTTTTCGCGAATTGGGTCTTGATATCTCGATCGATGATTTCGGTACGGGGCACTCGTCTTTGGCGTATTTAAAACAACTGCCGATTACCAAGCTCAAAATCGATCAAAGCTTCGTGCAAAGCCTTGAAGAGAGTAAAGAAGATCGTGCGATTGCCCGAACGATTATCGAGCTTGGACGCGGTTTGGGACTCAAGGTTCTTGCCGAGGGCGTTGAGACGAAAGAGCAAAAAGAGTTCATTTACGCCAGCGGTTGCGAATTGATGCAAGGGTATCTCTTTAGCCGTCCGGTATGTGCCGACGAGATTGCGAGTATGCTCAAAAATCAAGGGCGTATGTTATAATCATACAAAACGATGCGATAGGTTCACAAGCGATGGTACGAAGAGCATTTTTAGGCTGGGCGGGAGCAAGTGTTTTAAGCGGCACGGTTATGGCCGATGAGATTAAACATCCCGATATTTGGTTACGAGACGATCAGAAAGAGGTTTTTAACACGGTGCTTAAAAAGCTCGATCAGATCGAAAAGACGGTCGGTTATGCCAATTTTAATATTTTAAGTTTTGACGAAGCGTTAAAAATCGCTAAGAATTTCTCTAAAATCGGTGCGTTTAGCCCGAGCGAACTTGCCTACATCGAAGAGGTCTTTTACACCGATCCCGTGATTTACGGCTTTTACGGCAAAAAAACGGTTGAAAAACTCACAAGCGTCGTTGACGAAAACGAGGTCGTTAAAATTCAAGGAAGCGGGCATTATCTTTTTAGAGGCGAATCGCAAGCCGCCCTTGAGCGCATCGTCAAAGACGTCGGCAAAACCGTCATTTTAACCTCCGGCGTACGAAGCGTCGTCAAACAACTTAATTTACATTTGGAAAAAATCCGCGACGAGAAAGGCAACATTACCGTTGCAACGCGCTCTTTGGTTCCTCCGGCGTATTCGTATCACTCCGTAGGCGATTTCGACGTCGGTAAAAAAGGCTGGGGAGCTCAAAATTTTACCGCCGAATTTGCGCGCACCGAAGAGTTTTGGAAGCTTCAAAAATTGGCGTATATCTCTATGCGTTATACGCTCGGAAACGGAGACGGGGTACGTTTCGAGCCGTGGCACGTGAAGATCGTTTAAATGATTTTAAGCATAGAGAGCAGTTGCGACGATAGTTCGATCGCGATTACGCGAATTCAAGACAAAAAACTTCTTTTTCACAAAAAAATTTCTCAAGACGCGGAACACGCTCAATACGGAGGCGTCGTGCCCGAACTAGCCGCGCGTTTGCATGCGGTCACGCTTCCGAAAATTCTTGAAGAGGCTCGAACGTATTTTCCCGAACTCAAAGCGATTGCCGTCACGAATGAACCCGGACTCTCCGTTTCGCTTGTCGAAGGCGTAAGCATGGCAAAGGCTCTAAGCATCGCGCTGAACCTCCCTCTTTTAGGCATTAATCACCTCAAAGGGCATATCTGTTCGTTGTTTATCGAAGATGAAACGCTCTTTCCGATGGATGTTTTACTGGTCTCGGGCGGACATACGCAGCTTTTACATGTAAAGCATTTGAACGAGATCACATTGCTTGCGACAACGATGGACGACAGCTTCGGCGAGAGTTTTGACAAAGTCGGCAAAATGTTAGGACTGCCTTATCCTGCGGGGGCAATCATTGAAGATTACGCCAAAAGAGGCGATGCAAAGCGCTTTGATTTTACGATTCCTCTTCAAGGAACCTCCTCATCTTTGTTGGCGTTTAGCTATTCAGGTCTTAAAAACCAAGTCAGGCTTTGCATCGAAGCGCAAGAAACCTTGGACGAACAGACCGTCTGTGACATTTGTGCATCGTTTCAACGCGTTGCGGTGGCGCACCTGATGCAAAAGATCAAAAAAGCGTATCAAGCGCGAACAGTGGAGCACTTTGGCGTGGTAGGAGGCGCGAGCGCAAACCTTTACTTGCGCGGCGAACTGGAAGCCTTTTGTGCCTCTAAAAAAGCGAAGCTTCATACCGCAAAGATGGAATTTTGCTCGGATAATGCGGCGATGATCGGTCGTTGCGCACTGGAAGCGTATGCGCAAAAAGCGTTTGTACGCCTTGAAGATTTAAAGGTACGCAGTACGTCGAAAGCTATTTTTTATGAGTCTTGAAAATAACCTTTAATTTTGGTTTCCAACTCTATACTTGAATCGTGCAAAGATTTATGGGCGGTATCAATGATAATATGCTCTTGTTCCCAAGGATGATATTCTCGTTTGAATATATCTTGCCACGTCGGCAGACGAAGGTTTTGGATATCGGTTTTGCGTGTCTCAATTCGTAAACGATGTTCGTGTTGATCCGAACAGATTATTTCGATGTTGACGTATAAAGCATTATGCGATAAAGCAACGGATTCCCATTCTTCTCGAGTCAGTTTCCATGGATTGCAACTATCGGCAATGACGCTTTGCCCAAGTGCAAGATTATCTCCGGCAATACGATAGGCTAGCCGATAGCCTTCTCCTTGAACTTCGTAATGGCATAAATCTTGTATGCCTTGCTCTATCGTATCCAGTCTCAGGTAAGCGGCTTGCGTGGTGCGCGCCAATTCTTTGGCGATAGTGGTTTTACCGGCACCCGGGAGTCCTGAAAAAATATATAATACGGGTTGTTGCATGTGTGACTACTTTACGTAAAAATTATAAAATCATAATCTCTTCTTCGAGTTTGACGCGAAAACGCGCCGATACCGCTTCTTTGAC
Organism: Sulfurospirillum sp. UBA4058; assembly: GCA_002382085.1. GTDB lineage: Bacteria > Campylobacterota > Campylobacteria > Campylobacterales > Sulfurospirillaceae > Sulfurospirillum. The sequence goes on from DFZK01000004.1 coordinate 40,060, forward strand.
CGCCGTAATGAGCTCCATCGCTTCTTCGTAGGTTCCGCCTCCGAGATTGACTAGAAAATTGGCGTGAACGTTACTAAACATCATCGCTCCAACCCGTTTGCCTTTAAAACCTACTTCTTCGATGAGTTTGCCGGCAAAGTGACCTTCGGGGTTTTTAAAACAGCTTCCGGCACTGGGCTCTTTGGGTTGATTGTCGCGCATTTTTTTGAACATCGCAAGTAGATTTTCATCAAAACCGTCTTTACATGTAAAGGTCGCTTCGTAAACAATGCCCTCGATTTGGGCAAAGCGGTAGCCGTATTTTATCTGTGATTTCTCGATCCAACCGTGTTCGGTGCGAACGGCGATGAGGTGGTTAAAGATTTCCCACTCTTTAAGTCCCGCGTTCATCGCGACCATGCCGCCGAGCGTTCCGGGGAGTTTTTGCATCAACTCGAATCCGGCAAGGTGATGTTTTTTGGCAAACGAGAGGATTTTCCCGCTCGGCGTTGCACCGCCTATATGTAAAACATTTTCTTCTAAGCGAATAAAATCAAAACCTTTATCCAGCATCGCAAGCGGCGGCGGAGTAGGACTGAGTAAAAGGTTATTTGCTCCGCCGATCAAGCGATAACCGTTCGGCAACTTCGTGAGAGTATCGAGTATGAGAACTTCGACGCAAGGCCCGATTTTGATGCTGGAATAGGTAGCGAAATTGACGGTTTTAAACATTAGAATACAAACGAGGGAATAAGCTCAATCATACGGGTCGTAAACTCGATCATCATGTTCATCATCCACGGCATCGTAAAGATGGCGACGACGATCGTGATGAGAATTTTAGGGACAAAACTGAGGGTTGATTCGTTGATTTGCGTGACGGCTTGAAAAATACTAATTGCAAGACCCGCCACCATGCCCGCAAGCAACATCGGCAACGAGAGGTAAAGCGCGATTTTAAATGTTTCGACGCCTAAGCCGATGAGTTTTGCTTCCATATTGTTTCCTTAAGCGTTGCGCAACGCTTCGTACTCTTTGGGGATCAAAAAGTCGCGTGCATGGATTTTTTGGTCAAAGAAGCCGTGGGTATATCCCAATGAAAAAAGCAAGTCGATTGCTTCGTATTGTGCGTCGTTCATCTCAATCGAGTGTTCGTTGGCGTAAAGTCCGAGATACGTTTGAAGCGTGGCATGATCGACGCGTACGAGCCGACGTTCCAAGAGCATTTTTGAAAGCGTATTTTGATGCGTATGGGCGATCTCTACGGCTCGAATCAGTGCTTTTTCGCATTCGATAGCGCACAGTAACGGCATCGAGCGTCGCAACGCCATACCGCCTAAAGGAAGCGGCAACTCTTTAGGGCAAAGCTCCTTCCAAATATCCCAAAGCTCTTTTTCGACGACAAGAGTGTCGTCGTAGCCGAGAATGCTTTCGTGAATCAAAACACCCGCATCGACTTCGCCCTCTAAAACGGCTTTTTCAATCTCTAAAAAGTTTTTGTAAACGATGCGCGCATTCGGATAAGCGATTTTGAAGAGGAGCGCGTTGGTCGTATGCGTTCCGCTCAATGCGACTTTAAAATTGCGTTTGAGTTGGGTCTCTTTTTTCTTGATCAGTTTTGGACCGTATCCTTCGCCGAAGCTGACCGCCGTACGAAGAAGCGCATAGTCGTTTCGAATTTTGGGATAGAGCGCAAAGCTGATGGCGGTGACGTCGTAGGTGTTTTTGAGTGCCTCAAGGTTGAGCGTTTCGATGTCCAAAGCGATGTTGTCAAAGCGCATATCTTTAAGATCGACCCAGCCGAATTTAATCGCGTAATACATAAAAATATCGTCGGCGTCGGGGGAATGCGCTACGGTTAATCTCCTCAAAACAGTCCTTTAAAAATAGTATGGGTTATTTTAGCATATTGCAGATTGAAATATTTTGAGAGAGGGTTTTAATTTTTCACTACAATCCGTTCAAAGGGCTTTTTCAAGCTCGAAATGCTACAATAATATCATTACGGAAAAGGGTCATTCATGCAAATTGACGAAAATAAGAAAAAAGCGTTAGACTTGGCGATCAAGCAGATCGATAAGGCGTTTGGAAAAGGTGCGCTCGTTAGACTCGGCGATCGCGTCGTCGAGCCGATCGCTTCGATCAGTACCGGTTCGCTCGGATTGGATTTGGCTTTGGGAATCGGCGGGATTCCTCAGGGACGTATTATCGAAGTATACGGACCGGAAAGCTCGGGTAAAACGACGCTTTCGCTTCAGATTATCGCCGAAGCGCAAGCCAAAGGAAGCGTGTGTGCATTCGTGGACGCCGAGCATGCATTGGACGTAAAATATGCGGGCAATTTGGGCGTGGATATCGAAAACCTTTTGGTATCGCAGCCGGATTTCGGCGAACAAGCACTCGACATCGTCGAAACCTTAGCCAGAAGCGGCGCGGTTGACGTGATCGTCATCGACTCCGTTGCGGCGTTAACGCCGAAAAGCGAAATCGAAGGCGATATGGGCGATTCACATGTAGGGCTTCAAGCAAGGCTAATGAGCCAAGCACTCCGAAAGCTCACGGCGGTCGTTCATAAAATGAACACGACGGTTATTTTTATCAATCAAATTCGTATGAAAATCGGAACGATGGGATACGGATCACCCGAGACGACTACCGGCGGAAACGCTTTGAAATTTTACGCATCGGTGCGTATCGACGTACGTAAAATCGCAACGCTGAAACAAGGCGAAGAGCAAATCGGTAACAGGGTGAAAGCAAAAGTCATTAAAAATAAAGTGGCACCTCCGTTTCGTCAAGCGGAGTTCGATATTATGTTCGGAGAGGGTATCTCTAAAGAGGGGGAACTCGTCGATTACGGCGTTAAACTCGATATTATCGATAAAAGCGGCGCATGGTTTAGCTACAATGAAACCAAACTCGGGCAAGGGCGTGAAAACGTAAAAGCCTTCTTGAAAGAAAATAAAGAACTAGCGATAGAAATCGAAGAGAAAATAAAACAAGCGATCAACGGCAATGCTATGGTCATGGCATGCGGAGCAGACGACATAAAGGACGATGAATGATTTATATTGAAGATATTACGGCAGACGAAGTGTTGGACAGTAGGGGCAATCCTACCGTACGCGCAACGGTCACTTTAAGCGACGGAACGAGTGCAAGCGCGATCGTTCCAAGCGGTGCAAGTACGGGCAAGCGTGAAGCGTTAGAGCTTCGCGACGGCGATAATCGTTATATGGGCAAAGGCGTGTTAAAAGCATGCGAGAACGTTAATACGGAAATTTCGGACGAGTTAATCGGGCTTAGTCCGTTTAACCAAGCCGTGATCGATCAAACGATGAAAACACTTGACGGAACGGATAATTACGGACGCTTAGGCGCCAATGCCGTTTTAGGCGTTTCGATGGCGGTTGCACGTGCGGCGGCGTTGAGCTTGGATATTCCTTTGTACCGCTATTTGGGCGGTAGCAATGCGATGACGCTTCCTACGCCGATGTTTAACATCATCAACGGCGGAAGCCATGCCAACAATAGCGTTGATTTTCAAGAGTATATGATTATGCCTTTAAATTTCGAGAGTTTTACCGAAGCGCTTCGTGCTGCGACCGAAGTTTACCACCATTTGAAAAAGTTAATTGCGGCTATGGGCGAGAGTACGGCTTTGGGCGACGAGGGTGGCTTTGCTCCGAATCTTAAAGATAACGAAGAGCCGATTAAGGTCATTATGGAAGCAATTGAAAAAGCAGGCTACAAACCGGGCGTCGATATTGCGATTGCCCTTGACGTAGCGAGCAGCGAACTGGTATGTGAAGGCGGTTATCGACTCGAATCCGAAAAACGAACGCTCAGCAGTGCCGAAATGGTGACGTATTACGAAAATCTTTGCGCAAAATATCCGATCGTTTCGATTGAAGACGGCTTGAGCGAAGACGACTGGGACGGATGGAAACTGTTGACCGAAAGGCTGGGTACTAAAGTTCAACTCGTCGGCGACGATCTTTTCGTGACCAACAAAAAAATCTTAGCCGAAGGTATCGCTAAAGGTATCGGTAATGCCATTTTAATTAAGCCGAATCAAATCGGTACCGTTACCGAGACGATGCAAACCGTTCGCTTGGCACAACGTAACAACTATAAATGTATTATGAGCCATCGAAGCGGTGAGAGCGAAGACGCGTTTATCGCCGATTTCGCGGTAGCACTTAATACGGGTGAAATCAAAACGGGAGCAACGGCACGCGGCGAACGAACGGCAAAATACAATCGCTTGCTTGCGATCGATAATGAACTCGTCGTAGGCGAGTATATCGGAAAAGAACTCTTTGTTTAATGAGCGATGTTTTAGACGAATTTGAAGACGAAAAAGAAGAAGAGGGCGGAACGGCTCTCTTCTCTTTGAAAATTTTGGGTTTGGTCGTCGTCGTAGTGGGTTTCGGTCTCTATATCGGCGACGTGCTTTTCGGTAAAAGCTCTTTAGACGTCTTACTCAATCTTCAGGCGGATAAAGATACCCTAAGCGTTAAGATCCAAAGCCTTAAAGAAGAGAATGCGGTGTTACAAAAAGAGTATTTCGAGCTACGGCAGTTAGACCCCGATAAACGTTAAATAAGGAGAGCAGATGCGCAAGGTTCTTTGGCTTTTACTATCACTTTTTATGATTGCAGAAGCGAGGGAAAATCCTTTCGAATCCGCCGAATCCAAAACCGTCGGGAAAACAACGCAAGTCGAAGAGACACGTACGGATTTTTCCACCGCCTCCGTTACGCTTCCCTCTAGTGCACGTATTTTACGCAGTATGACCCTTACGTTTCAAAATCTAGACGGATCGATCAGCGAGGAGATCGTCGCTATCGATCAAAATATCGATTGGCATCAGCCTTTCATCCTCTCTACACAAAAAGCGGCGATCAAAGAGACCAAAGAGGCCGATAGTACGCAAGCCCTTGTTAACGCAATGAAAGAGAAAAAAGAAGAAGCTCCTAAAAGCGTTACGTTACCGAAAATAACGACTCCTAAAAAAGAACCCGATCCTTTAAAATTTAACAATACGCTGGCTTTAAGCGTCAACGGTAACGAAATATCTATTTTTACGCAAGATACGAAAGTACGCGATTTTTTGATCGCCGATCCGTATAAGGTCGTCATTGATTTTAAAAAGAACAATACGCTTGCAACGCAAACGCTGACGATAGCGCAAGCTCCTTTCGTTTCGGCAACGCTTGGAGGGCATGACGGATTTTACAGGGTAGCTATTTTACTGGACGGGCATTACCGTTACGATATTTTGCCGTTTAACGGCGGGTATGTGATTAAACTCAAATAAGTCAACGGTTTTTGCCGTGCGGGAACGGTTAACATGTAAGGAAAAATCCTTACATGTCGTTTATTAAAGTTCGTATTTGGGAGTTCTCTCAAGCGGTCCTAAGTAGTGTTGTCGCGGACGGGCGATCTTCATATCGGGCTGTTCTTTGAGCTCAATCCATTGTGCGATCCATCCGGGCGTTCGACCGATAACGAAAATAACCGCAAACATCTCTTTCGGAATTTTAAGTGCTTGCAAGATGAGTCCCGAATAAAAATCGATATTCGGATAGAGTTTACGCTTAATAAAATAGTCGTCATTCAAGGCGATCTCTTCGATGCGGTGTGCCACCGCCATCAATTCGGTATCCAACGCCAAATCGCTGACCAACTGTTTTTGAAGGTTTTTCAAAATCGTCGCACGAGGATCGAAATTTTTATACACGCGATGCCCAAAACCCATCAATCGAAACGGATCGTTCGGATCTTTCGCTTTGGCAATATATTTATCGACGTTTTCCACTTTTCCGATCATCTCCAACTGGCGAATGACCGACTCGTTTGCACCGCCGTGCGCTCGACCCCATAATGCCCCGATACCGGCACTAATCGCCGCGTAAGGGTGCGCATGGGTTGACGCAACGACGCGAACCGCCGTCGTGGAGGCATTTTGCTCATGATCGGCATGGAGCGTAAAAATCGTATCGAGGGCTTTGACTTCAATCGGTTTGAGATCGATATGATGATGCGGATAACCTCGCAACATGTACAAAAAGTTTTCAGTAAACCCTTTATCCAAATCGGGATAGATAATCGGAAGCCCTTGCGAATAACGGTATGAAAATGCCGCAATCGTAGGAATTTTCGCAACGACGCGGTGTGCCATCTCTTTGACTTGATCGGGCGAATCCAAATCGAGATGATCGAAATAAAAAGCCGAAAGCGCGGAAACCGCCGCAGAGAGAATCGCCATCGGATGAGCGTTATCCGGAAATGCGTCGAAGAGTTTTCGCATACTTTCGTGAATAAACGAACGTTTTTTGAGCTCCGTTAAAAAGTTTTTGTATTCGTCTTTAGAGGGTAGCTCTTTGTGTAAAAGTAGATATGCCGTATCCAAAAAAGATTTTTTGGTTGCTAAATATTCGATGTCGTATCCTCGATACATCAATTTGCCGATGTCGCCGTCGATGTACGTGATGCGTGAGCGACAGCTTGCGGTCGAGGTAAAACCGCGATCAAGCGTAAACATTCCCGTTTCGGGATAAAACGTAGAGATATCGACGACATCGGGTCCCATCGTAGATTTTAAAATCGGAAATTCAAAAGTTTTACCCGTACGATTGTCGGTGAGGCTAATAGAATCTTTACTCATACGCATCCTTTTTCAAATAATAATTTATTATATCAAATCTTTTGTTTTGCACATAGTCTAAATTGTAAGCACAATTGAATTAGAGAGAAGATGATTTCATAAGTTAGTTTAAAAATTTTAGAATCACGTGATGATCGAATCTCTCGGTTAAACCATAAAAGGTAAAATTGCGAAAAAAAAGGAAAAATCTTTTGCTAAGCGGCGTTGGTATCGTGCGTAGAGTTTAAGGCTCTACGCATGACATGTCAGGGCGATTTCATAGCCTAAGCGTTCGATCATCGCACGGTCGCGTGCGGGAAGTTCGCCTTTGGTCGTAAGGTAGTCTCCGATAACGATGGCATCCGCACCCGCTTCAAAAATATCGCATTCGGGCGAAAAGGTCGTCTCTCTTCCTCCTGCGACCATTAAGCGTGTTTGCGGAAGGGCTTTGCGTATTTGCCTTAAAATAGTCAATGCCTCATCCTCGCTTAGATGTGCTGCTTGAAGCGGCAATGCCGGATTATGGATAAAAAAGTTGATCGGCATCGTAAAAGGGTTGAGCGATTGGACGCTTTGAATAAACGCTTGACGGTCTTCTTCGCTTTCTCCCAACCCGAAAATACCGCCGCTGCAAAGAGCCAATCCCGCTTCTAGGGCATTGAGACAGGTTTGGTAGCGTGCTTCCCACGAATGCGTCGTACAAATACGCTCGTAAAAGGCTTTAGAGGTTTCAAGGTTATGGTTGTACGCGTCAACGCCGGCATTTTTGAGCGTTTTGAGTTGGTCGACGCTCGCGATACCGTTACAGGCGATAAGATGAATCTCTTGGAGTTCCGCTTTAACCGCACGTGCCGCTTCGCAAACGTAAGAGAGCTTTTTATCGTCCAACCCTAAACCGGAGGTAACCAAACAAAAGCCGATCGCTCCGTTTTTGGCGGCATTCTTGGCTTCAAAAACGATTTGCTCGATCGATTTGTATTTGTAATGCGCAATATCGGCTCGGTGATGCGCGCTTTGCGTGCAAAAGCCGCAATCCTCCGCACAGCTTCCGCTAGAGATATTACTAATAGCACATAAAAAGATAGATTTTTTCATAGACGGTATATTCCTTCGTAATCGGTCTGGAAGAGAAACAAAGACGCTTTTTATGCGTCTTCTTTATGTTTGCATTTAATGCACTCAAAAATCTCTTTTTTACGCAGTTCGCGTTTGGCCATAATGTAGCCGCATTCGGGGCATTTTTTATCGGTCGGCTCGTAGTTGGAGATAAATTTGCATTTAGGGTAGTTTCCGCATCCGAAAAATTTTCCGCGACGGGAACTTCGCTCGATAATCTCGCCTCCGCATTCGGGACACGGAACGCTTAAGGTAATTTTTTCCTTCGGTGCGGCGGCGGTCGTCTTTTTAAGGTTTTGCGTATATTTACATGTAGGATACGTACTACACGCGATAAATTCGCCGAAGCGCCCTTTTCGTTTGACGAGTTCTTTGCCGCATTCGGGGCACATTTCACCGGTAAAGACGACCACTTTTTGGCTTTCGATACCTGTTTTTCCCTTGGCGACTTGCGCTTCGAACGGCTCGTAAAACTCCCACAAAATCGATTGCCAGTCCTCTTTATCTTCGGCGATAAGGTCTAAACGCTCTTCCATCGTCGAGGTAAACGACGAATCGACGATCTGCGGAAAGTGTTTTTCCAAAAGCTCGGTGACTTGAAACGCGATTTCGGTGGGAACGATCTGCTTTTTCTCGATACCGATGTACTCGCGTGCGGTGAGTACCGAAATCGTCGGTGCGTAGGTCGAAGGACGACCGATGCCCAAACTTTCAAGTTTTTTAATCAAACTTGCTTCGGAGTAGCGAGAAGGCGGTTCGGTAAAGTGCTGATTGGCGTCTAGTTTGCTGAGTGTGACGGTTTCGTTGAGCGTCAGGTTAGGAAGGAGTTTATCTTTGTCGTTGTCCCCGTAGACTTTGTAAAAGCCTTCGAAAAGAAGCTTCCGTCCTGTTGCTTTGAATTTTCCGTGGGCACTTTCAAAAATGAGGGTTTGCGACTCGAAGCGCGCATTGGTCATTTGGGACGCTAAAAAGCGATTGTAAATAAGCGCGTAGAGCTTGAATTCGTCGGGTTTAAGGTACTCTTTGGCAATTTCGGGCGTAAACGCTAAGATGGTGGGACGAATCGCTTCGTGCGCCTCTTGCGCTCCTTTACTTTTGTTCGCGTAAAAGCGAGGTTTTTCCGGTAAATATGCTTCGCCGTAGGTTTTTAAAATCGTTTCGCGTGCCGAATGAATCGCCTCTTGCGCAACGTTTAAAGAGTCGGTTCGCATGTACGTGATGACGCCCATCGTGCCTAAGTGCGTTTGCACGCCCTCGTAGAGCGTTTGCGCCAAGATCATCGTCTTTTTAGGAGAGTACCCTAAAGAGCTTGAAGCACTTTGCTGAAGCGTCGAGGTCATAAACGCGGGACTTGGGGAACTTTCGCGTTCTTTCTTCTCGATCAACGCAACCTGAAAGCTTTCGTGAAGCAACGTCTCTTTGATCTGGGTAGCACGAGCGGCGTTCGTGATGCTCATCTTGTCGATTTTAGTTCCCTCAAACTCGATTAACGAGGCTTCGACGGTTTTGTTAAAGAGCGCATCGATGCTCCAAAACTCCTCTTCTTTAAACGCTCGGATCTCTTTCTCGCGATCGACGACGATTTTCAACGTGGAAGATTGAACCCTGCCGGCACTCAGCCCTTTTTGGATTTTCGAAGAGAGCAACGGAGAGAGTTTATAACCGACGATACGATCCAATAAACGTCTGGCTTGTTGCGCGTTAATACTACTTTCGTCTAAAACGCGCGGATGTTCCAACGCATGCGTAATAGCGTGTTTGGTAATTTCGTGGAACACGATGCGCGGTAAGCTTTTGGGATCTTTTCCGATCGCCGTAGCGATGTGAAAGCCGATCGCCTCTCCTTCTCGATCCTCATCGGTCGCGATATAGACTTGATCCGCCTCTTTTGCCAACTCCTTGATCTCTTTGACCACGCTTGCGTGATCTTTGGAGACGCGGTATTCGGGAATAAAAACTTTGTCTTCGATTTTGATACCGAAACTGCTTTTGGGAAGATCGCGAATATGACCCTTCGATGCGACAACCGTATAGTTTTTACCTAAAAAATTCTTAATCGTTTTTGCTTTTGTCGGGGATTCGACGATAATGAGATTTTTCACTAATTTTTCCATCTTTACATGTAAACATTTTTGCGTATTCTATCTAAAAAAAAATCTTTTGAAAACTATGCGTTAAAACTAAAGTTTTTTTTGAGGGTGTCGATCTTGTTTTCATCAAAGGCAAGGATGCCTGCGAAATTACAGATAAAAGGATTTATCATGGGTTTCCGTATTAATACTAACACCGCTGCCTTGACGGCTCACACAAGTGCAACGATGAACAACAGAAGTTTGGACAACTCTCTTGCCAAACTTTCTTCAGGTCTTCGCATCAACAAAGCGGCAGATGACGCTTCAGGTCTTGCAATTGCAGACTCTTTGAGATCTCAAGCAAGTTCTTTGGCTCAAGCCGTCTCTAACGGTAACGATGCGATCGGTTTGATTCAAACGGCGGACGGTGCTCTTAACGAGTACTCTTCAATCCTTGATACCATCAAAACCAAAGCGACTCAAGCTGCAAGTGATGGTCAAAACTCTACTACCCGTTTAGCGATCCAAAAAGATATCGATAAGTTGATGGAAGAACTTAACATCATCGCAAAAACGACATCTTTCAACGGTCAAAAACTTCTTTCAGGTACCTTTACCAACAAAGAATTCCAAATGGGTTCGAGCGCAAACGAGAGCGTAAAAGTCAGTATCGCTTCTGCTCAAACAAGCCAAATCGGACAAATTAGTACGGCTGATTTGTCACTTGCAAGTGCCGGCGTTAACCAACTTACGCTTAAAAGTGCTACTTCGGGCAAAGAAATTCAACTTGCTTCCGTTAACATTCAATCCGACAACGATCCAGAACACGGTATGGGAAAACTTGCCGACTTGATTAACCAATACACGGGCGACACGGGAATTTCCGCAAAAGCGGTTGTTACCAGTACGACGGCGGCCATTACTGCCGGTACGACGGGTAGCGATTTTGCCATCAACGGCGTTAACATCGGTTCTATCAATGTTGCTGCGAACGATGCGGACGGTACGCTTTTAACGGCGATTAACAACAAATCAACCGAAACGGGCGTCACTGCAAGCAAAACGACCGACGGTAAAATCACGCTTACGTCAACAGACGGTAGAGCAATCAGCGTTACGGGCGATCTTTCCGGCGTTACGACAAGCACCAATAAAGACTTAAGCACCGTAGGTCACCTTGAAGTTACCCAAGCAGGTTCTTCTACGTTCCAAATTACGGGTTCAAAAATGGGTGCCGCAGTAGGCGTTACTGTAGGTATTTCAGGAGATACTACAACCGTAGAAGATTCTGTTTTAGCTGTAGGCACGGTACTTGCTACAGGTTCTACGTTAGCAGCGGGTAGTGTTGTCGGTGGAGATTTTACATTTGTCTCTTCTACTTTTACGGCGACAAAAGATACCGTACTTAAAGCAGGTTCTACTATCGCTTCGGCATCTACGATCGGTGAAGGTAGCGTTCTTGGTGGTAACCTTATTACTACCGGTACGACTACGTTAAGCAGTGATATGTTGATCAAGGCAGGTTCAGTTCTTGCTTCCGGTACCACATTTGATGCAGGTACGGTATTGCAACAAGATATTACGGCAACCGGTGGTGAAGTATTTAAAGCGGGTACGGTTCTTCATAAAGATATTGTATTAAGCGGATCAATTACCCTTGCTAAAGATATGGTAATGAAGGTAGATATCTCTTCAGCAAGTGCTGCTATTACAACCGGTAGCACGTTATTAGCCGGTAGCGTATTAGGCGCAGATTTTGTAGTTAATTCAGCATCTAATATGGTTATTAACCAAGATATGACCATCAAAAAAGATAGCGTTCTTATTTCAGGAAGTATTTTGAAAGCAGGAACGGTTATTGGCGATAAATTATCTATAGGTGATGCAACGCTTACCACAACGGTAGAATCCAAATTGGCAGCTTCTTCCGTATTGGCTTCTTCAACATCTATTAAAGAGAATTCTACGTTAGGTGCTGCGATTGTAACAAGCGGTGATAAATCTCTTAACCAAGATATGGTCATTAAAGAAGGTTCTATCTTGAAATCAGGTACCGTATTAAAATCAGGTACCGTTATTAATCAAGATTTAACTGCACAACAAGTCAACAGCGGTGTTGGACCTGGTATTAAAGCCGGAACTTTAACATCGGATGTTACATTAACAGCGGATGTCGTAGTAGATCAAGATTTTACTATGATCAAAGGCTCTGGAACAGCTGCTTCAATCAAAGCGGGTTCTACTATAGCGATGAATACCAGCGGCGGACAAGATAGCGTTGAACTTGAAAATGAAGCGTTTAGCAACCTTTCCAATATCGACGTTACGAGCTTAGAAGGTGCTATGAAAGCCATCGACATCGTTACTGCGGCGATTACCAACCTTGATAGTATTCGTTCAGATCTCGGTTCTGTTCAAAACCAAATCACGAGTACGATCAACAACATCTCCGTAACGCAAGTAAACGTTAAATCAGCGGAATCTAATATCCGTGACGTTGACTTTGCTGCCGAGTCAGCAAGCTTCTCAAAATATAACATTCTTGCGCAATCAGGAAGTTATGCGATGAGTCAAGCAAACTCAGTACAACAAAACGTTCTCAAATTATTACAATAATTTGAGGTTGTTTCTGCGAAAACGTACTTAAACTACTTCAGTAGTTTAAATAGAGTAGCGTAAGCTATGGGTACGTTTCTTTGAATTTGACTAAGGTCGCTTTAGCGGCCTTAGCGAAGTGTCGTAAAACCCGTATAGCATTATTACGCTATACGGGTTTTTGTATTACTTCAAAAAACTTGTTAGTTTTGAAATATACAATTCTGAGATTTTAAAGAGTTGGTGTACAAGTAACGTATTGAGCGGAACAATATGCTTTTCCGGATGATTTAGTTCTTGCGTATTGAATAGATCGTAAATGTAGCTAAGAATAATTTGAAAATATTGATAGTAAACTTCCGCTAAATTGGAGCCTGTCTTATTCTCCATATCGCTTAAATCCCATGAAAGCTTTGCTAAAGTATCAAGATAAGCCTCTTGATTTAGATATTTTTTCTTTTGAAACGCTTTGATAATCTTTTCAAGTTTTTTAGCTTCGTTCACTTGGTAAATCATTTGTGCGCGATCTTTTTCATTGAAGTGTGATTCGGATATCGTATTAAAAAAAGTTGCAATTTTTGCTTGTGTCTCTCCGTACTGAAGCGGAGCATATACTTCCCAGTCAAAATTTTCAACATGTAAAGGTTCGCAATGTTTGAGATAAGCACCGTTGCTTAGATTGTAAATAGATTGATCCGGATGTTTCAGTTTTTCCGTAAATACCGATGCTTGCTCTAAAGAAAGTTTGAATGCAGGCAGGGTAGGAATAAGATCTAAAAAATTTCCTTTGACAAAAGATGCAGAGTTTTTGGGATCCAAGGAAGCCGATTGCTGGTCTATCACTGCGGTAGCTTGATAGGGGTGATACCCGCCGTGAGTTTGCAATGTGTCTGGATCAAGAGCTAGATCAACGCCTAACATATACATTGTAGAGATACCTAGAATCAACATAAGTCCTAAAGTATATTCTCCGACGCTCGGTGCCGAGAAGTATCCAAATCCTTTTTTATATTCCGTCCCCTGCTCAATAAAATATATATTCTCTTTTTTAAACCGATTTACGGTGCTTTCATCGACATTGGATGCAAGGATCATCTTAATATCATTGAAATATGTTTCTGAATTGAGTCCTTCAAAAAGTAATTCGGTGTCTTCACCCGGGTCTATATGGACGACAATATTGGGTTTAAGTCCGTGGGCATCTAAAAGTCTACATGTAGAAAGTGCGGAAACAATAATAAAACGCTCTCGATTGGCTTTAAGCCAGTTAATGTTTTTGAGTGTAGACGGGCCTGAAAAAACCATCAAGACAGGTTTTTCACTGAGAATATTACCCTCTTTAGCGTGATATCGTGCCATTATATTCATAAATGCATAGTTTTGAACTAAATATTTCGGTGAGTCGATATAGCGCAATAAAACAGCACTATAGCCATAATTGATATAACTTTGAGAAAGGACATGTGATTGAAATCGTTGTAGGTCACTTTGATAATTTTGCGTAAAAGGAATATGTTTGATGTTGAGATTATAGTTGTTGCCTGTATTTAGGAACTCGATAAAAGCGTCTCTTTCTTGTACCTCATCATCGGTAAGCGAAAAGTAGACAATACAATTTTTTAAAACATTCTCATAGTCGGTGACAAATAATGAAAGTCTAAATATTTCAAGATTTTTTTCTTTGATAAAAACAACTCTAGGACAAAGCTTTTCAATAATACCTTGAAGATAGAGCCCAAGACCGATACCTAAGAAGATTATTTTATTTGAACGCTTCATATATGTTGAGTCATCGGCATATCTTTTTGTATAATTGATGATTTTGATAGTTGCCCATAATGCATTGTGAAAGGAAAGGGTGCTTTTATCGACGGCTTCTGCATGCTCGTCTGAAGCATAAACATATTTTTGAGCTTTGAAGACAGCACCCGTACGTTTTAAATCAAAAGTATTTACGACATTTTGGGCTGCTTTGATGCTATTTTCTTTATATAAAAATTCGTTAGTTGCAAGTTCTAAAACATCAAAATAGCCTTCCTCTTTATACTCTAATGCATAATGCTCCTGATAATGCCCATCCTCAATAAGTTGGTTTAGCAGTACAATTTTGTGGTAAACGGTCGGATGATGTTGTTGTAAAAAAGTAAGATTTTTTGCAAATGTAGCAAGAGCATTTTGTGTAATATCGTTCATAAGAAATCCTTTTTATATAAATCTAAACGGATAACGGTGCTTTGAAAGTGCTTCTTTAATCATTAAAGGCGTAAATTGCGTGAAATGAAAAATGTATGCTGCGGCAAGAGCGTCTGCACCGTTTTGTAATGCTTCTAGTCCGTGTTCCGGTGTTCCCATACCACCGTTAATGATAATAGGAATATGTACGGTATGGGTAAAAAGTTTTAAGAGTTCGGTATCGTAGCCTAGAGTCGTTCCTTCTCTATCGACGGAAGTTAGCAAAATTTCTCCGGCTCCTTGCGCTTCGTACTCTTTGGCAAGTTCGAGTGGGTCAATGTCGAGTAAGCCCTCTTTTTTAGTGAAGACTCTGTATTTGCCATCCACTTTTTTAATGTCGATAGAGCAAACAACGCATTGTGAACCAAAAATCGTCGCTATCTCTTTAATAAAAGAGGGTCGTTTGATGGCTTCAGAGTTGATGGAGACTTTATCGGCACCTGCCCCTAATACGGTGTAAACATCTTCGATTGTTTTGATTCCTCCACCGATGGTAAGGGGCATAAAACACTCATTTGCCATATCGGTGATAATCTCTGTATTGATGGGTTCGTTATTTAAACTGGCATCAATGTCTAAAACGATCAGCTCATCGACATTGCGGGCATTGTAAACGCGTACCGTTGCCGTAGGATGACCGATGGTGCGAAAAGAGCCAAACTGAATGCTTTTAACCAGTTGCCAATCTTTGAGAAGCACACAAGGAATCAGGCGATGTTTTAGCATAACGATTCCTTTGTTAAATTTGCAAAGTTTTTGATAATTTGAAGTCCGTGTGTTTGACTTTTTTCAGGATGAAATTGCGTTGCAAAGATATTTTCTTTTTGGATGGCACAGACAAAAGATTTACCATAATCGCAATACCCTATGGCATACGTCGAAGGTGCTTCAAAATAGTAAGAGTGGACAAAATAAAAGTTGCTATGATCGGGAATACCGTTAAATAAAACGCTAGGGGTATGAAAGTTCATCTCATTCCAACCCACATGAGGAATTTTTAAAGAGCTTTCTTCAAAGCGCACGACTTTCGCATTTTCTATCCAGCCTAATCCTTGGTGTTCCCCAAATTCATAACTTTTTTCGGCGATGAGTTGCATTCCTAAACAGATGCCTAAAAAGGGTTTTTTATGCTCAAGTATTTCTACATGTAAAAGATCACTGAGTCCCAAGCTATCAAGATTTTTCATGGCATCGCCAAAAGCTCCGACACCGGGTAAAACGATGTGAGAGGCTTCTTTAATGAGAGCGTGGTCGCGGGTTATAGTGGCAGTAAAACCTACTTTTTCAAATGCCTTTTGCACCGAGCGTAAATTTCCCATACCATAATCAATAATGACGATGTTAGCGGACAATGTATTCCTCTTTTCGCACCAATGAACCGTCTATATCTTTGATAAATTTGCCGTTGGCATCTCTTTGGAAGATTCTTTTATTGGTAAAGGAGTCTACAATAGCGTCAAATTCTGATTGTGTGAAGCCTGTGTAGTTTAAGTATTCTTCTATGGCAAGGCGAGGAGGAATGCCGTCGTATTTATTCACTAGACGTACACCTTCTTCCCTGCTGATATAGCCCAGTCGTATATCTAAACAAGCATTGTCCGTAGCTCTACCGAAGCCGTATTTGACGTATTTGAGGTAGTCATGGACGTGGTTACTGTAACAGTCTAAATTTTCAAAATTTTCATAGGTGGTTTCTACAGGACGAATGGTGGTTGAAAAGCCATTTGCACGTGATTTTTTGAGGACTTCTCGCAAATCCCATTTGAAATAATAGCCCAAGAAAAGACCTGTAACACCTACACGATGGATGTCTTCATCTTTAGGATACATATAAAGTGAAAGATCTCGCTCGGTGATGCCTTCAACTCCTATCATGTCCGAGATTCGATTGCCAAGAAGTCCGCCAAATTCTTCAAGCCATTGTCTGTCTAAGATATTTCTAGTTTTACTGCTTGCTGGACCACCGTATTCGATTTGAGGGCTTTCTCCCCAAATGATGAGCGGAATGTTAAATTTAACGGCAAAATGAGGAACGACAGTAAAGATACCTAAATGGTTCTGCCATTCGCAATCGCCTGTGCGTTTAACAGCTTCCCGTGCTAATTTTTTATAGACGATGGGATTGCGCTTTACATGTAAAAGATCAACCCCTAAATTGTTGAGGTTTTCAAGATTTTTTCTACCAATTTCTGTGGGGATGGTTGGTTCAAAACAGATGCAAAGAGGATTGAGCCCTAATTCTTTAACTTTCAGAACTTGAAACGTGGAGTCTTTACCACCGCTAACCCCGATAATACAGTCATAATCACTGTTTTTTTTGTTTGACTGTACAATTTCTAAAAATTCTTGCTCTCGTTTATTCCAATCAATTTTTTGATTTTTAGCCTCTTGGGAACGACATGCGTCGCAGACACCGAATTCATCAAAATGCAAATCGGGTTTGGTGTCGGGCATCACACATTTGGTGCAAATTTTCATGCTTTAACTCCTAAAACAACCTGTAGTTTATAGCCTAAAAGTTTTTCATGAAGTGTTTTTTCATCAATAAGATCAGGGATATAGGCTTTATTGGTTGTATTGCCAAGGTAAGGGTTTTCATAATTAAGATAGTTGTTGATAACGCCGATTTCTGAAATAACGGTTCGTATATCAAGAACACTCAGCCCACATTTCTCGGCGAGTTTTGTAATCGTTTTAACGCCGTAAATATTGACATGTTCTAGTCCGTCAAACATATTACATTTTTCTTGTAAAATTTTAGCCGCAAGTGAATCGGAACTGGGGATTTGTAAAAATATCACGCCATCTTTTTTCAGTAATTTTGACATCATGTTCAGATAAAACTCACCATCTTTGATATGTTCAAAGACATCCCAAAGTGTAATCGCATCAAATTTAGTTTTTAAATCAAGTGTTTCAAGCAATGCATTATGGACGTGATGTCCTTTCTTTTGGGCAAATTTAAATTCTTTTTCATTCAGTTCTACACCATGCGTTTGCCATGCTCTTTTTTTTGCTACGTCTAAAAAGACACCTGAGGAGCATCCAATATCTAAAATAGTGCCTTTAGGAGATATCTTTTCAATGCTATCTAAGCCTTGGTTGTAGAGATTAACATAAAACTCATCACTGTTTTCGACGATCTCTGATTGAATAGAATGGTTGGTTTGGTAGTAATGCGTAATGGCACTGTCTGTAAATACGGGGTTTACATAGACCATCTCACATGCCAAACATTTGACATATATTCCTCCTTCTTTTTCGAAGGCTTTACTAAAGTTGTTTTGTCCGCATACAGGGCAAGGGCGATATTCGGTCCATTTCGTTTCAAAAAGTCCTGTTTTAGGATCCATGTATTTGGTATGATTTGCGATACTTGCATCCCATAATTTACTTCGTTCTAGGTGTAATTCTTTAACGGTTTGTTCCATCTAAATCTCCTTCTATATGTTTAAAAGCAAGAGCAGTTCCAAATTCTAAATCCATCGTGGCGCATTTACCTAAAATCTCACTCAAATATTTTGGATGAAGTCCATAACCTGGGCGAATAGAGCGGATATTTTCTTCACTTAAGACTTCGCCTTTGGCAATCTCTTTGGCGACATAAAGACTGCGTGAAAATTGTCTGCCTTTGATAGCTCTTGCATCGGTATGATAGGTGGGATTCCCTAGCAATTTTTCCGCCTCACGTACCGCTTGAACCATTGCACTAAAGGCTTCTACATCGAGTGAGAAAGAGGCATCTGCCCCACCGATACTTTTGTCTAAAATAAAATGTTTTTCGATGACTTTAGCACCTAGTGCTACGGCGGTAATGGGCGCAGTAATGCCAAGCGTATGGTCTGAAAAGCCTGCGATTACCGCAAAACGTTTGGCAAGATCGGGAATGGTCAAAAGGTTTGCACCCTCAAGCGGAGCAGGGTAAGATGAAGTGCATTGAAGGAGGATAATGTCGTGATTGCCTTCGTTTTTGCAAATGGCTACGACATCTTCAATCTCTTGAAGTGTGGCAATGCCTGTTGAGATGATGATAGGTTTGTGTTTGGAGGCGATGTAGCGTACTAATTCGTAGTCCGTGATTTCAAAACTTGCCACTTTGTAAGCAGGCGGGTTGAGTGTCTCTAAAAAATCCACCGCACTTTTATCAAACGGAGTGGAAAAGCAGAGCAAACCCTCTTCTTTTGCGACCTCAAAAAGCTCTTTGTGCCACTCCCATGGGGTGTAGGCATTTTGGTAAAGCTCGTAGAGGGTTTTATTATCCCACAGTGTGCCACCTTTGACGACAAAGTCTTCTTTATCACAGTTAAGGGTCAGTGTGTCAGCAGTGTAGGTTTGAAGCTTAATAGCATCTGCCCCCGCTTTTTTAGCCGCTCTAATGGTTTCTTTAGCGGTCTCAATACTGTGCCCGTGGTTGGCGGAAAGCTCTGCGATGATGAGTGTTCGTGTGCCATCTAAGTTAAAATTACCGATGTTCATTGATGAGCTCCATGCAAATAACCTCTTTTTCATGCACCATTTTACGCCCTTTTTCGCAAAATCCAAACTTTTCATACAATGCTTTTGCTTTGGCGTTGTTCTCAAAAACCTCCGCTTTGAGCGTGTGTACTTTTAACGTTTCAAAGGCGTATGCCACAATGGCGTCCATTAATAGCGAGCCGATTCCTTTTTGATGAAGCGTGGGGTTGACGTAAAGTCCCATCACCGCACTCTCTTTGGAAATGTCGTTAAAGTCGATCACACCGATGTCCATACCTTCGTTTTGAACCAAAAAATAGCGGCGATCTTCGCGTGTTTTCAGACTTTCGATAAAGCTCAAATGCTCTGCTTCACTGATGGTATTTGCGTTGTACATGCACGCTTTGACATCTTTATGGTTGCGCCACGTTAAAATCATCTTTTTTTGAGTCTCACTGAGCGTTGTAAAGTTGCATAAACAAAGACGCATCCCACTCCTTTAAAACAGGGTAGCCATTTTGGTGTAAGTAGTGATACATATCGTCTTGATTGCTCGCTACTTTAATCGCAATGAAGGGCACTTCCATAAACAGTACCTCATGCACCATCACGCTGGGTGTCACAACGGCAAGACGGCTTTGGTGAAGCAGTTTAGCGACTTCATTGGAGTTTACATGTAAAGCGATGTTCGGTTGGTCTTTGACATAGGCTTGAAGCTCGCTTAGATGCGCATTTGCCGTGGTGGTCAAGACGCTTACATGTAAAGAGTGGGGAAGTGTTTTGAGGATGGAAAGTGTGATATTCGAGGCATCCGTTCCACCCATAGCGACGAGGATGTCGTAAATTTTCTCGCGTGGTTGTTTCTTTTCCTCTTTAAACTCATCACGAATGAGCGTGTAAAGGCTTCCGCAACGCAGTTCACAGTGTTTGGAAACGAGATTTTTGTACCGTGAGGCATCCGCGTAAAGGTTGTGGTTGAGCAAAATATCGCACGCATGCGCTTGGTAAGTGTCATCTAGGCTGAAGATTTGTACCCCAGTAGCCTCTTTGACTTTTTGTTCAAACTGCGCGTCAATACCGTAGTGGTCGATCACCAAGCGTTTTACATGTAAAGATTGAATGAGCGCAATAAGCTCATCTGCGCTGTTTGATTTTAAAATTTTAACGTCGTAGGGAATCGAGGCAATGATGTTGCCTTCTAAGTTTTGGCAGGCAAACATAACTTCACCCTCAAAACTCTTTGCAAGCACCACATCACGCATGATATGCCCAAGCCCGATGGTGCTTGAACTATCAGCTCGTATAAGTGTTTTCATGCAGTCCAAGTGCTTTAAACATAAACTCAGCCCTTATCCAGTCCTCTGGCGTGTCGATGTCTTGCACTAAATGGCGTGGTAAAAGAACAGCGGTGGAATGAGGTGCAAAGATGATTTTGCCCTCTAACCATGCTTCGGGCGTTCCCCAGTAAAACTGCCCCGCATCGTGGTACGCTTCTTCCAAGTCTTGGCTTCTGGTGTTAAAGTGTTCAGGTGAAAACATCTCAACACGGTCGTCTTCTCTGAGCCTAATGGCGCGCTGGATCGGGAAAGGAAAACTGGTGGCACTGAAGCAATACGCCGCTTTACATGTAAGCAGTTTTTGGTAGGCTTCTTGGATGAAGTGTGGTTGCACAAAAGGAGCGGTGGCATAGATACAACAGACCGCTTCAACTTCGCTGATGTCATGTACCGAAGCGGTAATTGCATGGGCGATGACAGGAATGGTTGCGGTGTGATCATCGCTGAGCTCTTTGGGGCGCATAAAAGGAACATCAACCCCAAGGGAGCGCGCAAATGTAGCGATCTCTTCATCGTCGGTACTCACAACGATCTTATCAAAACAACCGCTTTTTTGGGCGGCTTCAATGCTATAGGCGATCATCGGTTTGCCACAAAAAGCTTTAATATTTTTACGAGGAATGCGCTTACTGCCGCCTCGCGCTGGGATGATGGCAAGTTTCATAACTGGCATCCTTTGATCGAAGTTAGCACCTCAAGCAAGGTGTCGGCGACCCTTTTGGCGTCATCCATGCTCATGCCTTGATGGCAGGGAATGGAAAGTTCCGCACGGTAAAAATCTTCGGTTGTTTCTAGGCTCTGTTCGCCAAAACGTTTTTGATAGTAGCTAAATCGGTACACAGGTTTGTAATGAACTTGCACGCCTAAACCCTTTACATGTAACGCTTTGAAGATGTCTTCTTTGGAACACCACAGCGAGCGATCGAGTAAAATTGGGTAGAGGTGATAGGTGCTTCGTTTGGTTTGATCGATGGCAATCGTCGTAAAAAAAGGATTGTTTAAAAAGCGCTCGTCATAGTAATGCGCGATCTCGTTGCGTTTGGCGATGAAACTCTCCAAACGTTTAAGCTGTGAAAGCCCAAGAGCACACGCAACATCGCTCAGGCGGTAGTTTTCACCCAGCATCACCATGTCCGAATTCCACAGCTCTTTTTTGACGATGCCGTGAGAGCGTAAGAGTTTGGCTTGTTCATAAAACGCGGTATTGTTCGTGGCGATCGCTCCGCCTTCAAAGGTGGTGATGGGCTTAATCGCGTGAAAACTAAAGATGGTCATGTCTGCCACATTTCCCACTTTTTGCCCATTGATTTCACTGCCTAGTGCATGGCTGGCATCTTCGATAAGAAAGAGTTTATGTTTGTCACACAGTGCTTTGATGGTGTCGATAGGCAGTGGATTTCCGCCAAAATCCACAGGCGCTATGACTCTGGTTCGAGGAGTGATTAACGCCTCTAGTTTGCGCTCATCTATATTTCCATCGTAACGAATATCGCAAAATACAGGGGTTGCGCCGCATTGGATGGCGGTATTTGAAGTGGCGGCAAAGGTGAGTGGGGTCGTGATGACTTCATCCCCCTTTTTGAGGCCGATGATTTGATAGGCGACATGTAGTGCCGAAGTAGCGGAGTTCATGACGCACACATGTTTAACACCAAGGTAGTTTGCTAAGGCTTCTTCAAAATCACTGACTTTTTTACCACCGGTAAGAAAATCGCCTTTAAGAGTCTCAACAACCGCGTCTATATCGCTTTGGTCAATACTTTGTCTGCTATAAGGAATCATGCGTTTATCATCTCCATTAAGCCTTTGGCGTCTAGCCATTGTGTGTTGGTCTCAGAACTGTACTCAAAGCCGTATTTTACAGGAGTTCCTTCTTCTTTGAGTGCGTTACATGTAAAGTCATTGCGTTGGGTAAAAAGAATGCTCGGTTGAATGACGTAGTGGTCGTGAAATTCCAGTGTTAAGTGGCTGTCATCTTTGGGTACCATCACCTCGTGCATCTTCTCCCCAGGGCGAATGCCGATGATCTTCACACCCAAATGCGGTGCCATACTTTTGGCTAAATCAACCATTTTCATTGAAGGAATTTTAGGGATGAAAATTTCGCCGCCTTGCATACGCCCAAAGTTTTTGAGCACAAAATTGACCCCTTGCTCTAAGGTAATCCAAAAACGTGTCATTTCCGCTTCGGTAATGGGAAGCTCTTTGACACCTTCGGCGATCAGCTTTTTAAACAGAGGCACAACGGAGCCGCGGCTTCCTACGACATTGCCATAACGGACCACGGCAAACTGGGTTCTGCGTGCTCCTCTGATGTTATTGGCGGCGATGAAAAGTTTATCACTCGCCAGCTTGGTTGCACCGTAAAGATTGATGGGGTTAGCGGCTTTATCGGTGGAGAGGGCGATGACTTTTTGCACACCGCATTCAAGTGCCGCGTCGATGACGTTTCCCGCACCGTTAATGTTCGTTTTAATGCACTCCATCGGGTTGTACTCGGCAATAGGGACGTGTTTGAGTGCGGCAGCATGAATGACGTAATGCACGCCGTACATCGCGTTTTTCAAACGATCGACATCGCGCACGTCGCCGATGAAAAAGCGCATGCATGGATCGTTGAATTGTTGTGCCATTTCATACTGTTTGAGCTCGTCTCTGGAGTAGATGATGATTTTATTGGGTTTGTAATTTTTTAAAAGAATCTCGGTATATTTTTTGCCAAAACTGCCTGTACCGCCGGTGATAAGAATATTTTTTCCGTTAAACACGATAACCCTTTCTCGAAAGAATTCTATGTACTAAAATTTTTAAAAAGCAATTTTGATTCCGTTTCGTATTTGACAAGCGCATCTTTGGAGTAGTATAATAAAGAGATCTTTAAAAAAGGAGCATGTTATGACGATTTCAAGCAGTTCCAATAACCAAATTTTAAACCTCATTTCTCACAATAAAAACGCTACCGATACGACGTTGGAAAAACTTGCGGCAACACGCGAATTAACGGGTGCCGATAGCGCAAATTTGATGATTTCCGATGCGCTTGCTTCACAGATTTCAACCATCAGTCAAAATGTTCAAAATGCCAATGAAACGGTCAGTATGTACCAGATTGCAGATAGCTCTTTACGGGCGATGAGTGCCGGAACGGAACGGTTAAACGATCTTTCCGTTCGTTACAATAGTGCTTCTGTGAACAGCGATCAAAAAGCGATGCTCCAAGAAGAGTTTGACGCGATCAACCAATCGATGCAAGACATCGCCAATCAAACGACCTACAACGGCATTAACCTTCTTTCCGAAAGTTACGGGCTTGATGTTTCGGGATTAAGTACCTTGAGTATCGACGATCAGCAAAGTATCGGTGATTTTTCGCAAAGTATCGCATCACTTTCGTCAACGGCAAGTTCGCGTATCAACGGTGCAACGAGCGATATTAACAACGCGTTAACGACGATCACGAATCTCAGCAGTGCCGATTCGCAAGTTTCACAAACGCCTCTGGATCAAAAGATCGCGCAAATCAACAGCGACGAAATTAAACTGAGTGCTTCCGTTTTGTCCCAAATTCACCAAAACAGCATGATGCAGCAAAGCATTTCGGCACTGTTGGTCTAAACTGTTTTGAATGCCCCGTATTAGCAACCAAGCATTTTACGAAAAAGCCATCAAGCGGTACGGATGTACCGCTCGAGGCTTAAACTGGAACTCCAAATACTCCCAATACCTCCGATTCGAGATGATTTACGACCTCTTAGGCGATGCGATTACGTCGTCGAAAATCGTCGATGCCGGTTGCGGTTTCGGGGATTTGTATTTTTTTCTCAAACAAAGAGGCTCTCTTCCGCGTTGTTACGTCGGGTACGATCTTGTAGACGAAGCCGTTTTCGTGGCACACAAACGTACGAAACAACGCATCGTTAAATGCGATATTTTAAACGACGTGCTCGAAGATGCCGACTTTTACGTTGCCAGCGGTTCGATGAATATTTTAAACCGTTTTGAGACTTTTTTGTTTATTCGTCGCTGTTTTGAGGCTTCGCGCAAGGGTTTCGTGTTTAACGTACTCAAAGGCGAAGATAAAGAGGGGCATTTTAACTACTTTTTGCCGCACGAAATCGAAGCGTACGTGAACGAATTTGCGTACGACGTGAAGATCAAAGACGGTTATATGGAGGGAGATTTTACGGTGTTACTTTTAAAAGAGGCGGCGGAATGATCGCGCGTATACTGATAGGCGTTGCAGTTCTGTACGTACTTGCGGTAGGCTATGCGTATTGGACGCAAGACGCACAGATTTTTCCGATCAAACGTGTCGTCAAAGAAGCACCGCCGATGAGTGATGCGATCAGCCTTCTTAGCTTGCAGGTCGCAAACGATGCGATTTTAGAGGGCGTGTTGAAACAAGACGAAGAACCGAATGCTCCGTTGATTCTTTATTTCGGGGGAAACGGCGACGACGCGACGCATTTTGCCGTGCAATCGCCGCAAGGTTACGATATGGTCGCGTTTAACTATCGAGGTTACGTCGGAAGTACGGGTACGCCTTCCGAAGAAGCCTTATTTCACGATGCCTTGAAAATTTACGATCGGTATGCCAAAGGACGTAAAGTGTTTGTGGTCGGACGAAGCTTAGGAACGTGCGTGGCGACGTTTTTGGCAAGTAAACGCGTCGTAGACGGATTGATCTTGATCACGCCTTACGATTCGATTCTCTCTTTGGGGCAACGGAAGTATCCGCTTTTTCCGGTCGCATTGCTGATTAACCATCCTTTCGAAACGACGCGTTACCTCCCTTCGATCAGCGCACCTATCGGCATTATCGAAGTAGAAAACGATGTGATGATTCCGCATTATCATGTGGAAAAACTGCTAGAAGCGATGCCGAGCGAGCCTATGCATATCGTGTTGGGGCAAACGACGCACCAAAAAGTCTTAGAACACCCCGATTTTACCCGACAATTACAAACTTTACTAGGAAAAATGGATGAATAAAGTCTACGTTAAACACTCCGTCGTCGCAAAAATCAGGCGTTTTACGCCGTGGATTTACGCCAACGAAATCGACTCTTTGTTAGAAGAATTTCAAAGCGGCGAAGTCGTTGCGCTTTTTTCTAAAAAAGACGGCTTTTTAGGAACCGCATACGTCAATCCCCAATGTGCGATCTTTGCGCGCATTTTGAGCTTCGGCAAAGAGGAGATCGGCAAAAAGTTTTTTCACAACCGCATTAAAAAAGCGATCGCTAAGCGTGAAACACTCTCACACGTTACGAACGCGGTACGCCTCGTTCACTCCGAAGCGGATTTTTTACCGGGGCTTATCGTCGATCAATACGGCGATGCGCTGTGCATTCAAATCAACACCGCAGGTATGGAAGCGTTTCGCGACGTGATCGTGCATACGCTCAAACATCTGCTCAATCCCTCATGGATCGAAGAAAAATCCGACTTGCATTCGAGAGAAATCGAAGGGCTTGAGAATCAAAACGGTACGCTTTTCGGAGAGGCAAAAGCTCTTTTTGAATTGCACGAAAACGCTTTGACGTTTCTCGTCGATATCCAAGACGCGCAAAAAACGGGCTTTTACCTTGACCAACGCAAAAACAGAGCTATTTGCGCGCGTTACGTAAAGCCGGACGATACGGTTTTAGATTTGTGTTGTAACGCAGGCGGTTTTGGCATCTATGCTCTTCAAGCCGGAGCAAAAGAGTGCGTGTTCGTCGACGTTTCCGAATCGGCTATCGCACAAACCAAAGCCAATTTAGAACGTAATGCATTATCCTCGGAATCGTTACATGTAAAGGATGTTTTCACCTTTTTAAAAGAGCAAAAGTATAAAAATAGCTTCGATATGGTCGTGATCGATCCGCCCTCTTTCGCCAAAACCAAAGAGCAAGCCGTAGGCGCAAAACGAGGCTTCAAACACCTTTTAATGGAAAGCACCAAAGCCGTCAAAAACGGTGGACTCATCGGCTTTTTTTCCTGCTCGCATCATGTGGGAAGAAAGGAACTTCTAGACATTACCATGGATGTTTCCCATGACCTCAAAGTGCAGTTTGTGTTGTTGGAGCAGATGCAACAAGACTCAGATCATCCGTGTTTGATTAATGCAAGTGCATCGTTTTATCTCAATGGGTTGTTGCTGAGGGTTGAGAAGTAAGAAGCTTTACATGTAAAGCTTCTTGATTTTAATAAAAACGCAATTAGAGGTAATGTATGATGCTTTTTATCTTCATAAATGGGAATTCATAATGACTGAGCATGAAAAATGTGAGATTTTGCAAAAAGCTAAGATCTGGTTTAAAGACTCTATCATCGAAAATCATATTAAAAATACACTCAAGCTATCAAACATCAAAGAATTTAATGTTAATCCTTTTTTAGTGGCGTATTTATCCAATTTTTTAGAAGGTAATCATGACCCGATAAGCATCGCTAAAGCTTTAATCTATCCTAGGGTTCTTGGAACATCGATCAATACATCGTTTGGAACCAATATTCAAAAATTTACAGCTACGGTGCTCTCCTCTTTTGGAAGTACGACTTCGGGAATTGATATAGAATTTACCGATATGATCGATGGTGAAAAAAAGTATTGTCAACTTAAATCAGGTCCTGATACAATCAACAAGGATGATGTTGAAACGATAGCAAAACATTTTAAAGATGTTATTCATTTATCAAGAACCAATGGCGTTAAAATTGGATTTGATAATTTAATCGTAGGTGTCATTTACGGTGAGATGGCAGATTTAAGTGCACATTATAAAAGAATCACACATCAATATTATCATCCTGTTTTCATTGGTAGTGACTTTTGGCACAGACTTACAGGTGATCCTGATTTTTATATAGATTTGATCAAAGCCATTGCAGAAGTCGCAACGGAAGCTGACTTTAAACATGAACTTGATCATGTTATCGAAGAGCTTGCACAATCAAAATACGTACAAACGCTCTCCCAGAATCTCAATTCCTAAGATAAATATTTCAAAATGCAATCTTTTGAGTGCAAAAGATTTTTTTTGATTATGCTTCGATTAAGCAAAAAGTTTAGCCACTATGCTATAATAACCATGTATAACGTTGTGTAAGGTGGGTATTGAATGCAAAGAACATTTTCATTAAATGAAACAGCAGAAATTTTGTCAGTCAATAAAGAGACATTGCGAAGATGGGATAATGCAGGCAAATTAAAAAGTATTCGTAATCCCATCAATAATTATCGCGAATACAGACAAGATGATTTAGTTATCTTTGAAAATGCAAAATTACATTTTAATACCATTGCTGATCGATACGAATCTCCTAAAAAATCGTATAAAAGTATTGAATTATTTGCTGGAGCTGGAGGATTGGCTTTAGGGCTTGAAAAGGCGGGGATAGAACACGCATTACTCAATGAAATTGACAAATATGCCGCTCAAACGCTGAGAAAAAATAGACCTTCGTGGAATGTTGTAGAGGGAGATATTTCACGTATTGATTTTACGCCATACAAAGATAAAATAGACCTCTTAACAGGAGGATTTCCTTGCCAAGCATTCAGCTATGCAGGAAAACGACTTGGCTTTGAAGATACGAGAGGAACCTTGTTTTTTGAGTTTGCAAGAGCGCTCAAAGAGACTAATGCCCCCGTTTTTTTGATCGAAAATGTTAAAGGGCTTCTTTCTCATGATAATGGGAAAACGCTTAAAACGATGATAGAAGTTTTAACGCAAGAATTGGACTATCATGTATTTGATCCACGCGTTCTCAAAGCTATTTATTACAGAGTTCCACAGAAGCGAGAGCGGCTTATTCTTGTTGGTGTGAAAAAGGAGTACGCAGATCAAGTGAATTATACTTATCCAAAGCCTTATCAGAAGATTTATACATTAAAAGATGCTCTTAGAAAAGGTGATTTATACGAGACTGATGTACCTTTGTCTTATGGTCAAACATATCCAAAACGCAAAAAAGAGATTTTAGCAATGATTAAACCAGGTGGATACTGGAGAGATTTACCTGTGGAGCTTCAAAAAGAGTATATGCAAAAAAGTTTTTATCTTGGTGGTGGGAAAACAGGCATGGCAAGGAGAATTTCATGGGATGAACCGAGCCTTACCCTAACGTGTTCACCTGCTCAAAAACAAACAGAGCGATGTCATCCTGATGAGACACGTCCTTTTCAAATAAGAGAATATGCGCGCATTCAGACGTTTCCTGATGATTGGGAATTTGAAGGTGCTCCTTCGCATCAATATAAACAAATTGGCAATGCCGTACCCGTGAATTTAGCAGAAGAGATCGGGCATACTTTGGTTAAATTATTAAATGAGATCAATAGTGAAGAGATAAACAAAAAACGTAACTAAGTGTTTACATGTAAAGCTTTTTAAGATTTACGCTACCTCAAACTTCCCCTCATCGATAAAACTCAAAAATTCCGCTTTGAATTTCGTGCGGTTTTCTTTTTCTTGAATCCATGCAAGGTGAATGGAGCGTTCGGCTTCGATGATCGGAAACCATGTTTTTTGTAGGTCGTGATCGAGCATACACCGGTCGTAAATGGACTCCAAAAAGTTCCAGACGATGAATGCGTAGAGGCGGTATTCGGCTTGTTGTTCGTCGTTTCTTTCGATCTCTTTGCGCACAAGATGCGGTTTGGAAAGAGCTTCTTTGAGAATCTCAAAATACATTTTATCCAATTCACCGTAGTGCATGATTTGCATGGTCTTTCGATACGTACGCATCGAGTATAAGAGTGCAAAAATTGCAAGCAATGTCGCAACGACGCCCATCATCGAACTAATGGCCGTCCACATGGTTTCATATTCGTCGTTGAGAAAAATTTCCATCGATCGTCCTTTAAATCAAAGTAAAAAAGTGCGGAGCATCTTTGAGCATACGTGCGATGCGAGAATCGTTCCGTTCGCATCCGTAAACGTTCGTATACAGTTTTTCAAGCCACGTTTGAAGCTGCTCTTTCGAAACGTCGTGCATGCTTGGATGGTACACCAAAAGCTCCATAGGCGGAGCTTCCTCTTTGCTTTGAGAAGGCAAAATATAATCAAACGGATCGATTTTTAGAGCACCCAAACGACGGTAAAACATCTCTCTTTTTTCACGAATTTCCTGCTCTGAGGAGCTTTTTTCGGGAGAGTCGATCTCGATCAAGAGTGCACGGATACCGTGGTTTTGATACAGCATTTCGATACTGCGTCCTAAGAGCGTTGAGCCGAGTCCGATACCGCGAAGTGCTTCGTCGACCGCCATATACTCCAACAAAAAGAAGTCTTCGTCGCACGGATGGTACATCATGCAAAATCCAACTATTTTTTCGTCATTGTATGCGAGATAAATAGTATAAAAGGAGGCGCGTTGCATGGCTAAAAGTGCGTCGCGAGATTTTTGTTCCGAGAGGGGGAACGCCGTAGAGTAGATGGCATAAAAGCCGTCAAACTCTTGCGTATCGTCTTGCTCTAACGCCTTTACATGTAAAGCCATAATTGCTTATTTTAAAATGCGAGGTAAGGTAATGCCGGTTTGTCCTTGGTACTTACCGTGCTTGTCTTTGTAGGTCGTCTCGCATGCGGTATCGCCCTCTAAAAAGAGCACTTGCGCGATGCCTTCATTCGCATAGATTTTAGCCGGAAGGGGGGTCGTATTGGAGATTTCGATGGTGATGTGACCTTCAAATTCCGGCTCAAAAGGTGTCACGTTCACGATGATACCGCAACGGGCATACGTGCTCTTTCCAAGGCAAATCGCCAAGACGTTTTTAGGAATACGAAAGTATTCGACCGTGCGTGCCAACGCAAAAGAGTTGGGCGGAACGATGCAGATATCGCCTTCAAAATCTATGACATTTTTATCGTCAAATTCTTTAGGATCGACCACGGTCGAATTGACGTTGGTAAATATTTTAAATTCGCGTCCTACGCGAATATCGTATCCGTAACTGCTGACGCCGTAACTGACGACGTCACGTCCGACTTGATCTTCGCAAAAAGGCTCTATCATGCGCTCTTTGAGTGATTTTTCCCGTATCCAACTGTCTGCTTTTAAGCCCATAAAAGTACCTTTATCGTATTAAGTGAGTGTATATCTTTAGTATGGTATTATAGCACATTTTATGTCATGCCCGAAAACGGCAAAATTTGAGGAGAAACCGAATGGACAAAAATGAAATTAGAGAGTTAATACGAATTTTTGATAAAAGCGATATTACGAAATTAAAAATCAAAGAAGGCGATTTTAGCATCGAGCTTCAAAAAGGATTTGAAAGCAACGTAAGCTACGCAAGCGCTCCTGCACCTATGATGACGATGCCTGCGGCAATGCCTCAAGTCGCACCGGCGACGGTAGCAACGGCGGCTCCCGCTCTGGGCGGAGAAGCGAGTATCAACGCGGCACCTGCCGGTTTAAGCATCAAATCGCCGATGGTCGGTACGTTTTACAAATCTCCGTCTCCCGGAGCCGCTCCGTTTGCCAAAATCGGTGACGTTATTCGCAAAGGACAACCCATCGCGATCATCGAAGCGATGAAAATTATGAACGAATTGGAAGCGGAGTTTGATTGTAAGATTTTAGATATTCTCGTTGAAGACGGTCAGCCGGTTGAGTTTGATATGCCGATCTTCGCGGTGGAGAAAGTGTAATGAAAATTGAAAGAATTCTTATTGCCAATCGCGGCGAAATCGCTCTTCGTGCAATAAGAACCATCAAAGAGATGGGCAAACAAGCCATTGCCGTTTACTCGACGGCGGACAAAGATGCGCTCTATTTACAGCATGCCGACGCGAGCATTTGTATCGGCGGAGCTAAATCGAGTGAGAGCTATTTAAGTATTCCCTCGATTATTAGCGCGGCTGAGATTAGCGGATGCGACGCTATCTTTCCGGGATACGGATTTTTGAGCGAAAATCAAACGTTTGTCGAAGTCTGTCAACATCATAACATCAAATTTATCGGGCCTTCGGTCGATTCGATGGTGCTTATGAGCGACAAATCTAAAGCTAAAGAAGTGATGAAAAAAGCGGGAGTCCCCGTTATTTTAGGAAGCGACGGTGCGCTAAAAGACGTTCAAGAAGCCAAAGATCTTGCAACGCAAATCGGACTTCCCGTTATCATTAAAGCCAGTGCGGGCGGCGGCGGACGCGGTATGCGCGTCGTCGAAAAAATGGAAGATTTGGAAAAATCTTACCTTGCCGCCGAAAGCGAAGCACTCAGTGCCTTCGGCGACGGTACGCTTTACATGGAAAAATACATCAAAAATCCGCGTCATATCGAAGTGCAAGTGATCGGCGATAGCCATGGAAACGTGGTGCATATCGGCGAGCGCGACTGTTCGATGCAACGACGTCACCAAAAATTGATCGAAGAGTCTCCGGCGATCGCTTTGGACGATAAAACCAGAGCACGATTGCACGAGGTTGCGGTTAAGGCGACGAAATATATCGGTTACGAAAACGCGGGTACATTTGAATTTCTGTTAGATGCCGATAAAAACTTCTATTTTATGGAGATGAACACGCGTCTTCAAGTCGAACATTGCGTCAGTGAAATGGTCAGCGGCATCGACATTATCGAATGGATGATTCGCGTAGCAGAAGGCGAAAAACTTTTCGATCAAAGCGCGCTTCATTTTAAAGGGCATGCGATTGAATGCCGCATTACCGCCGAAGATCCCGTTAAGTTTATCCCAAGCCCCGGAAAAATTACGAAGTACATAGTCCCTGGAGGGCGTAACGTTCGTATGGATTCGCATGCGTATCAAGGCTACACCGTACCTCCGCATTACGACTCGATGATCGGTAAATTGATCGTATGGGGCGAAAATCGCGAACGTGCCATCGCAAAAATGAAACAAGCACTGAGCGAGTTACAAATTGAAGGTATTAAAACCGTTCGCGATTTCCACTTAGCGATGATGAACAATCAAGACTTTATCGACAACCGCTTCGACACGAACTACCTTTCCCATCATTAACGTTTGAGTCTGTCCATAAAAAAGGGAGCTTGCGTCCAAAACGCAAACTCCCTTAGATCCTTTATAACGCGTAAGAGCGTTAAGGTGCTCGTACGACTTGAATATTGGCGGAAGATTTGAGCTTTTCAAAATAATCGTCGATAGATTGTTTCTCTTTACCGTCGGCTAATTTGGCGTAAATATAATTTTTAGCGTTGTCGAACGAAATCGCTTTGACGTCGTGTTTGTTTTTCACAAAAAACATGACGTAGCCTTGGTCGGTTTTAACGACGGACGAAAATTTTCCGACCGGCGTTTTGTTCAACAATCCGGCTAAGTTTTGATCCATTTTTGAAGCTTCAAACGTCGTGTCTTTAAGCTCGACGTCACTCATAGCACTCATAGGATTGTTTTGAATCGTCGTTAAACTTTGTTGATTGGCACTCGTATAAATGGAAACGTCAAAGGAAGCGGCTTGTGAAAATTCATTTTGGTTTTCGTTGTAATATGCCAAGAGTTCACCGTCACTGAGTTGTTTCATTTTGTCGCGTACGATTTTTTGATAGAGCTTATCGCGTTGCAATTTTTTCTTAATTTCTTCTTTGTATTCTAACGTATCGATGTTTTTGGAGCGAAGCATATTTAAAAAGTCGTAGGTACTCATTTGGTTGTTGATCGCTAGTTTGTCGATATGTTGATCGACTTCAAACCCGTCGACGCTAATACCTTGTTTTTTAATTTCGGAATCTTCGAGTTTTTGACGAACCAAAATATCCAAAGCTTCTTTTTTGGAAATCTGAAAGCGTTGAGAATATTTGAACACGTCGAAAAGCGTAATCGGTTCTTTATTGATAATAACCGAAACACCGTCTAACGTAGCGGCGGTCACTATCGATGGCGTTACCAATAGGGCAATCCCTAAAGTTACCAAAGTTAACATCTTGCGTCTAAGCTTCATCCATAATCCTTTTTTTTAAGAAAAATCGCTATATAATCGTAACTGTATTAAAAATAAGAGGCCACGAATGATAACATTTTTTTTGACAAAAAAAATTAAAAAAACGGTTATTAAGCTCCTCGCGTAGAATTTTTGTGCTTCTCGTAACAAAATGATACATAATTTTTACATAACTCCACTTCAATTGATAAAGGTTAGTCATGATCGTGACACGTTTTGCCCCGAGTCCTACGGGATATTTGCATATCGGCGGGCTAAGAACGGCACTGTACAGTTATTTATGGGCAAAGAGAAACAACGGTAAATTTTTACTCCGTATCGAAGATACCGATTTGGCGCGCAATTCGAAAGAGGCGGCTGAAGCCATAAAAGAGGCGTTTAAATGGGTCGGGTTAGATTTTGAAGGCGAGATCGTCTATCAATCCGAGCGTTTCGATCTTTATAAAAGCTATGTTCAAACGCTTTTAGATGCGGGTAAAGCGTACAAATGTTATATGAGTAAAGAGGAGCTAGACGCGCTTCGCGAAGAACAAACGGCTCGCAAAGAGCGTCCTCGTTATGACGGGAGATACCGTGATTTTACGGGTACACCTCCCGAAGGCGTCGATCCCGTTATTCGTATTAAAGCACCGACAAACGGCGTGATTTCGTTTGTAGACGGCGTCAAAGGCGAAGTGAGTTTTAATGCCAGCGATATGCTTGATGATTTTATTATCGCACGAAGCGACGGCACTCCGACGTATAACTTCGTCGTCGTTATCGACGATGCTCTCATGGGAGTGAATGAAGTTATCCGAGGCGACGATCACCTCTCCAATACGCCCAAACAGATTATTTTGTACGAAGCGTTAGGATTTGACGTTCCGAAATTCTATCACGTACCGATGATCCTCAATCCCGAGGGTAAAAAGCTCTCTAAACGTGACGGCGCAATGGACGTTATGGCGTACCAAAAAGAGGGATATTTGCCCGAGACCTTGCTCAACTTTTTGATTCGTTTAGGCTGGAGTCACGGGGATCAAGAGATCTTTTCGATGGAAGAGATGATCGCCTTTTTCGATCCTTCCCATATCAATAAATCGGCCTCGGCGTACAATCAGGAAAAATTGCTATGGCTGAACTCTCATTACATTAAAGAGGCAAGCTATGAGCGTCTTTTGGAAGCGTTGCGCTTTTTTGACGTCGATCTTGCGGCGCATCCTAAAAAAGAGTTATTTATCGATGCTTTGCGCGATCGTGCTAAAACGTTGGTCGAGTTTGCGATAATGATTCGACAGATCGTCGATGCCCCGAAAACTTACAATGAGAAGGCAGTTGAGAAATTTCTGGACACAAAAGCCGTCGAAATTTTGAGTGAATACAAAAATACGCTCAAAAATGCTCCTACTCTTGAAAAAGCGGGTGAATTTGAAACACTGACAAAAAACTTTTTGGAAGAGCGCGGCTTAAAACTGAAAGATTTAGCACAAGCTATACGTATTGCAATGGTGGGTAATTCCGTGAGCCCTTCGATTTTTGAAGTGTTGGAAATTATCGGTTTTGAACATGTCATCGAGAGAATTGAAGCATTAATCATTTACAAAAAAGGAGTTTAGGTGAGTAGTAAAGGTAAAGTGACGAAAGAAGAAGCATTAGAGTACCACGTCGGCGGTAAAATCGCAATTAACGTTAAAACACGCTGCGACAGTGCAAGAGATCTTTCTATGGCGTATACTCCGGGTGTTGCGCATCCGTGCTTGGAAATCGAAAAAGATAACGAGTTGGCGTATACGTATACCAATAAAGGGAATCTGGTAGCGGTCATTACGGACGGTACGGCGGTTCTCGGACTCGGTGATATCGGTGCGGTTGCCGGAAAACCCGTTATGGAAGGTAAATCGGTTTTATTTAAAAAATTTGCCGACGTCGATGCTTTCGATATTGAGTTAGACGAAAAAGATACCGATAAAATTATTGCGATTTGTAAAGCACTTGCTCCAACCTTCGGCGGTATTAACTTGGAAGATATTAAAGCACCGAAATGTTTTGAAATCGAACAAAAACTTCAAGCATGCGTGAATATCCCCGTGATGCACGACGATCAACACGGTACGGCGATGATTACTTCCGCGGGATTGATTAACGCGCTTGAAATCAGCGGTAAAAAAATCGAAGATATGAAAATCGTCGTTTCGGGTGCGGGAGCCGCAGGGATTGCGTGCGCTAAAATGTACAAACTCTTGGGTGCGAAAAATATCGTGATGATCGATTCTAAAGGCGTGATTCACAAAGGTAGAACGGACTTAAACGCGTATAAAGCGGAGTTCGCGCTTGAAACAAGCGATCGCACGCTTGAAGATGCCATGAAGGGTTCGGATATGTTTTTAGGGCTTTCCGCTCCGGGCGTCGTAACGGCCGATATGGTTAAATCGATGAATCCGCATCCGATTATTTTTGCACTTGCCAATCCGACGCCGGAGATTTTACCCGAAGAAGTCCATGTCGTTAGAGACGACGTGATGATGGGAACGGGTAGAAGCGACTATCCGAACCAAGTGAACAACGTTTTAGGCTTTCCGTTTATTTTCAGAGGCGCATTGGACGTTAAAGCGACGAAAGTGACCGAAGGCATGAAAATGGCGGCGGCGGTTGCTTTGGCGAAATTGGCGAAAGAAGACGTTCCTGCCTACGTTAAAGCGGCGTATAACGGTGAAGAGTTGAAATTCGGCTACAACTATATTATCCCCAAACCGTTTGACAGACGCGTTTTGGTATGGGTTTCCGTTGCCGTTGCCGAAGCGGCGATTAAAGACGGCGTCGCACGCGTAGAAAATTTTGATTTGAACGCGTACAAAGCCAAACTTCAAGCCATTATCGATGCGGAGCAAAAATAAGTGAAAAACGTCCATGTCATCAAGCATCCTTTGATCGAGCACAAACTTTCGATCTTACGCGATGAACGAACGGAACCGTTTCAGTTTCGACTTTTGGTCGACGAAATCTCGTACTTGATGCTCTTTGAGGCGACGCGCGATTTGCCGTTACGCGACGTGAGCGTTAAAACACCCGTAGCAACCGCGCAAACGAAAAAGCTTGATGCGAAGATCATGATCTGCCCGATTCTTCGGGCGGCTTTGGGTATGCTTGATAGCGTTTTCAAGTTAATTCCCGATGCGAGTGTGGGATTTTTGGGATTTCAACGCAATGAGCAAACGTTGGAAGCGGAGTTTTACTATGCAAAACTCCCTTCAGATCATACCGAGCGTACCGCAATTATTATCGATCCGATGTTTGCAACGGGCGGAACCGCCATCGATGCGGTGAATTTTTTGAAGTCCAAAGGGGTCAAAGACATTCGCTTTTTATCGCTTGTTTCGGCACCGGAAGGCTTGAAACGTTTTTACGAAGTTCATCCGGACGTTCCGGTCTTTACGACATGTATCGATGAGGGATTGAACCAACACGGGTACATCGTTCCGGGACTCGGTGATGCGGGAGATCGTGTTTTCAATACGCAAGGTGCTTCGGTTAAATAACCGTTCATGAGCCCTTGAAAGGGCTCATTTCTTACACCGCTCCTTGGTCGATCATGGAGTCGGCTACTTTGCGAAATCCCGCGATATTCGCTCCCAGCATCAAATTCCCTTCTTCTCCGAACTCTTTTGACGTGGCATACGCAAGATCGAAGATCGACTTCATAATCGTGTGAAGCTTGGTATCGACTTCGGAAAAACTCCATTTTTGCATGCTAGCGTTTTGGCTCATTTCTAACTGGCTGGTTGCAACGCCGCCTGCATTCGCAGCTTTGGCGGGACCGTAAAGCATACCGTTGGCTAACATGTAATTGATTGCTTCGGGCGTACTGGGCATATTTGCACCCTCGTTAACCAAACGGCAACCGTTGTGATGCAAAGTTTGAATATCGCGAAGATTCAGTTCGTTTTGCGTTGCGCTCGGGAATGCCGCAAAACACGGAACGGACCAGACGCCGTTGGTCTCTTTTTCATAATCGCCGATGGGAATATAACGGGCGTCGGGATACGTTTTGAGATACTCGCTCAGTTCTTGACGTTTCACTTCTTTAATCGTTTTTAGGGTGTTAAAATCGATACCGTCTTTATCGTAAAGCATTCCTTTCGAGTCGCTACATGTAACGGGCGTCGCTCCCATTTCGTAGAGCTTTTGAATCGTGTAGAGCGCGACGTTTCCGGCACCCGAAACCGTACAAATTTTTCCTTTGAGCGAATCGCCTCGTTTATTAAGAATATTTTCCGCGAAATAGACCGAACCGTAGCCCGTTGCCTCCGTACGCGCCAAAGAGCCGCCCCAATTGAGCCCTTTACCGGTTAAAACACCGTCAAACCGTCCCGTAAGGCGTTTGTATTCGCCGTACATGTAGCCGATCTCCCTACCGCCTACGCCGATATCCCCCGCGGGAATATCTTTGGTTTCGCCGACGTATTTGGCAAGTTCGGACATAAACGCTTGGCAAAAACGCATAATTTCGCCTTCACTTTTGCCTTTCGGATCGAAATTACTACCGCCTTTTGCTCCGCCGATCGCCAATCCCGTGAGCGAATTTTTAAAGATTTGTTCAAAGCCTAAAAATTTGATAATGCCGAGATTGACGCTCGGGTGAAAGCGAAGACCGCCTTTATACGGTCCGATGGCGGAGTTAAACTGAACGCGGTAACCGATATTGGTCTGAATTTTACCGCTATCGTCCATCCACACGACGCGGAAAATAATTTGCCGTTCGGGAATCACGAGACGCTCTAAGACATTGTATTGAAGGTACTTCGATTCGGATTCCAAAAGAGGCTCTAAGGATAAAAGTACCTCTTCGACGGCTTGATAAAACTCGGCTTGTCCGGGCGTACTTTGTCTTGTGGAGTGCAAAAGACGTTCGATAGTGTGTTTAATCGACATGAAGTTCCTTTATGAAAGTTAATGGGCGTCGAGCGATCGAGATTTTTTTAAAAATAAGAAGAGGGCTTTTTGCTCTTTCTTCGCAATCGTATAGCTGATCAGTTTTAGGTATTCTCGAATATTGCGTGCGGATATGCCGCGTTCGTTGGCGTAGTTCTCCAAAATGTAGCGTGGAATTTTAATCGGTGCTTTGACAAAGCGTTGGGAGAGCTTTTGATAGAATGTTTGGTGGCGATTGACGCAAAAGCGTGCAAAAACGAACGGTAAGTGCGTGCGCGTATGCCAAACTTCCGCCAAATCGACGTAATCGGTAGGATTTTGTAAATAGAGTTTGAGTGCTCTATCGCCGATAAAAACTTCACCCTCGAGCCCTAAAACGCGACAGAGCCTATTGGACGTTGCCGAAGCGGGATCTTTCTTGGACGGGCCTTGTCGGACGATAACGCTTTTAACGTTTTTTTGCGCGACGATACCGACATTGAGCGGCGTAACGGTTTTGCGTTTACTCTCGATACTGGAGATAAAAGCGGCATCGACTTTGCGTTTGCGTAATTTACGGTTGATAATAGCGGGAACGTCTTTTTGGTGTTCGCATGAACGTTTAAAAGCATTGGGCAAAGAGGATTTTTTAAGAAAAACGTGAAACGGAAGAAGATTGATGTAATCTATCTTTCCAAAGACCATAACGACTCCTTTGGAATTAAAGTCAAGGGACTATTATAGCCAACCTTGAGCGGACTTCGTATGCACCCAAGAAAAAATCTTTGTCTAAGAGGGTTTATAGAACTATCTTGATACAATAGTCTTATTAAGAACGTGTTGTACAAAACGTCAAAGTGCAAAAGCACTGCAAAGGAATTAGCAAAGATGATAGAATCGTTATTAAACGCCGAAGCGTTGATGGCATTGGTGACGCTCACGGCGTTGGAAATCGTTTTGGGTATCGACAATATTATTTTTATCGCCATTTTGGTCGGACGCTTACCCGCTCATCAACGTGACCGCGCACGTATTTTCGGTTTAGCCTTGGCGATGCTGACGCGCATTATGCTTTTATTATCGCTTTTTTGGATTATGAAACTGACCGCTCCTTTGTTTACGGTATTTGCGCAAGAAATCTCCGGACGCGATCTCATTTTGATTATCGGAGGATTGTTCTTACTTGCTAAATCGACGATGGAGATTCACCACGACGTCGAAGAAGACGCCGAAGAAGAGACGAAAGAGTTGAAAAAAAGTGCGCGAGGGTTTTTGAATACGTTGATTCAAATTGCCGTTTTGGACATCGTTTTTTCACTCGATTCGGTGATTACCGCCGTCGGAATGGCGAATAATATTATCATTATGATTCTAGCCGTCGTGATTGCCGTGGGCGTGATGATGTTCGCTTCAAAAGCAATCTCGGATTTTATCGATGCCAATCCGACGATTAAAATGTTGGCACTTTCATTCTTGATTTTAGTCGGCGTTACCTTAATCGCCGAAGGGCTTGATCTGCACATTTCAAAAGCATACGTCTATTTTGCGATGGCGTTTTCGTTGGCGGTCGAATCGATCAATATCTACAGTCGAAAGAAAAAAGCTAAGCGATCCATCGGCAAAGCAGTCAAAAAAGAGGCGTAACGATGCTATTTTCAGGGCGTTTTTCACAAGGGTTTGCGATCGATTTGGGAACCAATAATACGTTGGTATACCAACCCGGGCGCGGTATTATTTTAGAAGAACCCACGTCGATTGCGTACGATCAACGCCGCCGTTCGTTTTTTGATTGCGGTGAGAGCTCCAAACGAATGTTCGGGAAAAATCCCGAGCATATCGAAGTAATGCATCCGCTCTCAAAAGGGGCTATCGCAAATTTGACCGTGGCAAAAGCGTATATTAAAGAGGTCATCAGGCGCATGACGCCGCGCCGCTTGTTCCGACCCAACGTCGTGGTAAGCGTACCGAGCGACTTGAATGCTATGGAACGTAATGCCGTGACCGAAGCGTGTAAAGAAGGCGGTGCGCGCGACGTATTTTTGATTAAAGACCCTTTTTCGGCGGCGTTGGGTTCTTTTCAAACGATCGAGCGACCTCAGGGCGTTTTAGTCCTTGATATCGGAGCGGGCGTGAGTGATATATCGCTTCTTTCGTGTAACGGCATTGTGATGAATAAATCGTTGCGTATGGCGGGTAACGATTTTGACGAAGCGATTATCGAGTATTTTAAGACGCATCATCGCCTTTTAATGTCTCAGCGCGATGCGGAAATGCTCAAAAAAACCTTGGGAAATCTTTTCGCGACGGAAGAAAAACACCTTCGTATCAGCGTCAAAAATATGATGACGCGCATGCCGCAAAGCGTTGAAATCAGCTCATACGATATTCACAAAGCGATTGTGCCTTTAGCCGATAAAATCGTTGAATTAACGCATAAAATGCTCTCGGAACTACCGCCGATGTTTGCACAAGACATTTACGATCACGGCATTTTACTCACGGGCGGCTCCTCGATGCTTCAAGGTTTAGATCGCTACATCGGCGAAAAGCTCAAAATCGATCTTCACTGCGTGGAAAATCCTCTTCACAATATCATTTTAGGCGCAGGGCGTGCTTTGGAAGAGACGCGCTATGCGGTTTTATTTCACTCGTAACCGTGGAGGGTTCTTAGCTTTTTCTCCACGCTAAGAGCATTCTTTTGCTTTTTTTACGTGTGATGGGGTCTGAGACGATAAGTGCTATCTTTATATCAATATATCTTGATATAAAGATAACTTTATGCTACTATTTCAGAAAACTTACATGTAAAGGTCGGCGGTGAAAAAAGTATTGATTTTATGTACGGGAAACAGTTGTCGAAGCATCATCGCCGAAGCGTTGGTCAATGCAAAACTAGAAGGCATCGAGGCGCAGAGTGCCGGAGTCAAAGCGACGGGCAAAGTCAATACGTATGCGAAAAGGGTTTTAGAAGAAGAGGGCATTTGGAGGGATACGTACCATTCCAAAACGCTGGACGAGGTTTTACATGTAAACTTTGATTTGGTCGTGACCGTGTGCGATCACGCCAACGAAACCTGCCCGATGTTCCCACGTCCCATTCCCAAAATCCATGTGGGATTTGCCGATCCTGACGGGAAAGATTACGGCGCGTTTATTTTGACATGTAAAGCGATAGAAGCCGAACTTTTACCGATTATCAAAGCAAAACTCTTATGAATATAGAGCAAATGCTCATTGAGATGACTTCGCAGTTTGGGGCATGGGCGATTGTGGCTTCGTTTGGCATCGGTCTTTTGACCTCGCTCGCTCCTTGTTCCATCATTACGCTTCCGTTGCTTGCAGGCAGTGCGCTTGGTTTGTCGATGGATTTGAGTGCTAAGCAGAAAAAAGTCTTTATCTATCGGTATTCGCTGTTGTTTGTTTTGGGGTTGGTGATGAGCTTTTCACTTCTCATGCTTTTGGTTTCCAAACTGGGCATGATGCTCTCTGTTGCCCCTTTTTGGGCGTATCTTTTAGCTTCTTTTGCCACCTTTGCCGTGGTGGCATATGCGCTTGGCTGGATTCAAGGATTGGATAAAGACAAAGTGGCACGAAAATTTTTGAGATTTAAACTGTTGGGTGCGGTCATCATCGGGCTTATTTTTGGACTGGTGAGTACGCCGTGTGCATCGGCACCTTTGGTCGCGATTATCACCATCGCAAGTCAGAGCGGTTGGGTCTATTCGTATCTCCTTGTCTTGGCGTTTGCGTTGGGGCACGGCATGTTGCTTTTGGTGGCGGGCACCTCGCTTGGCTTTACCCAAAGTGTCGTTTCAAGTCGCAAGATCAACAAGGTGAGTCGAGTGATTAACGGCTTTTTTGTTGTGGTTTTGGTGGGAATTGGTGTTTATTTTCTCTACCAAGCGTACCGTGTATTTTAGGAAAACAGATGAACAAAACGATGATTTTAAGTGTATTCACCCTTCTGTTGGTCGGGTGCGGTGAGGCGAAAGTTGAATCCAAAACGCCGCCGGTATCTTCGGTGCAAAAAATACAAGAAGCATCTTCAATATTAGCAGCAACACCGTATGCGCAGATTGCTTCTATCATCGGTAAAACGCCGATGCTCGTTGAGTTTGGCTCGACCGGTTGTGCTTCGTGTGTGGAGATGGGGAAACTCCTTTACCGTGCCAAACAGGAGTACCCCAAAAGTGCGATTTATTTTGTTGAGGTGTATCAAGACCAACAAGCGACTCGCGATTATAGGATACAGATGATTCCCACGCAAATTTACATTGATGGCAAAGGGGCGGAAGCGGACAGACATATGGGAGCGGTTAATTATGAGCAGCTCATTGCTAAGTTGAAAGAGCAAAAGATTATTTTATAAGGAGTAAACGATGAAAATTGAAATTTTGGGGACGGGATGTTCTAAGTGTCAAGCGTTGATGCAAGCCA
The DNA here is from genome assembly GCA_002382085.1 of Sulfurospirillum sp. UBA4058. Lineage (GTDB taxonomy): Bacteria > Campylobacterota > Campylobacteria > Campylobacterales > Sulfurospirillaceae > Sulfurospirillum. The sequence continues at coordinate 82,730 of DFZK01000004.1, forward strand.
CCAAAGATGCGGTCGCCGCAAGCGGGAAATTTGCACAAATCGAAAAGGTCGAAGATATTATGCAAATTATGCAATACGGCGTGACGAGCACCCCTGCTTTGGTCGTCGACGGTGTGGTAAAAAGTAGCGGAAAAGTGTTGAGTGCGCAAGAGATTGTCGCTTTACTTTCATAGCAAAAAGGTTATCGGTAAGGTTTATCGTTTCTATCATTTTTTTAAAGGATCATTATCCGATGTTAATCGCTAGTTTCGTATTTATAATCACGTTGATATGCGTGATATGGCAGCCGCGCGGTTTACAGATTGGAACAACGGCCATGATCGGGGCGACTATTGCTTTGCTGGTCGGTGTTGTAAGTTTTCATGACGTTTTGACGGTAACGCGTATCGTATGGGATGCGACGCTTGCGTTTATCGGTATCATTATTTTATCGATGGTGTTGGATGAAATAGGATTTTTTGAGTGGTGCGCGATTCATATGGCAAAACTGAGTCGCGGTAACGGACACCGGATGTTTGTCTATTCACTTTTGTTGGGAAGTTTTGTTGCAGCCCTTTTTGCCAACGACGGAGCCGCTTTGATCTTAACGCCTATTTTGCTAGCCAAGATGCGCATTTTAAACTTAAATCCCAAGACCATTCTCGCCTTCATTCTCGCCGGAGGGTTTATCAGCGATTCCGCATCGCTTCCTTTTGTCTTTTCAAATCTCACCAATATCGTTACCGCGAATTATTTTCATATAGGATTCGCACAGTATATCGCTACGATGTTTGTTCCTTATTTGGTAAGTACGTTGGTTTCTATTGGAGTTTTATGGATCGTTTTGCGTAAAGATATTCCTTTACATGTAGAGATTCATTTGTTAAAAAATCCAGACGAAGTGTTGAAAAACAAAACCTTGTTTCGTTTTTCATGGCTTTTTTTAGCGTTACTCTTGGCAGGATATTTCATAGGAGATACGTACCGCCTTCCCATCAGTCTTTTTGCGTTGGGCGGAGGGCTACTTTTTCTAGCCATCGCAAGTATGATGAAAACGACCCGTGCCTTGACGATTGTCAAAACGGCTCCATGGCAAGTAGTGTGGTTCAGTATAGGACTTTATATCGTCGTGTACGGGCTGAAAAATGCCGGATTGACCGATTATTTAGCATCGGTGCTTCAAACGCTCAATGCCCAAGGCGATACGATTGCTATCGTAGGAACGGGTTTTATCGCGGCTATCTTAAGTGCGGTGATGAACAATATGCCTACCGTGATGATTATGGATATAGCACTGAGTGATATTCCCCATTCGGCATTGGCTTATGCCAATATTATCGGGTGCAATTTGGGTCCTAAAATGACGCCGTTTGGCTCGTTGGCGACGCTTCTTTGGCTGCATGTCCTTTCTCAAAAGGGCGTCAAAATAGGTTTTGGACAATACAGTCTGTTTGGTTTGTCGGTAACTCCACCCGTACTTTTAGTCGTTCTCCTAAGTTTAGCGTGGGTATTTTAAATGTTTGATCTATGGGAAAAAGCGGTTGACGCTTTGGTTTACGGTTATTTTGGAATGGATAAAGAGACTGCTATGGGAAGTGCATTGCACTTTTTTATCTTCGATACGGTGAAAATTTACATTCTTTTGGTGTTGATTATTTTTACGATAACTCTTTTAAGAACCTATTTTAATACGGACAAAGTAAGAATTTATTTGCAAGGTAAAAGTGAATTTACGGGCAATATCTTAGCCGCTCTTTTTGGCATCATTACTCCGTTTTGTTCTTGTTCCGCTATTCCTCTTTTTTTAGGGTTTATGCAAGCGCGCATTCCGCTTGGCATTACCTTTAGCTTTTTGATCTCAAGTCCGATGAACAATGAGATTGCCATAGCACTTCTCTTTGGGCTTTTTGGATGGAAAATTACCGCGCTCTACATCGGATTTGGACTGTTGGTTGCTATTTTGGGCGGTTTCATCGTAGGGAAGTTGGGCATGGAAAAATATGTCCTTATCCCTGTTGTGCCGATGAGCGGGGATTTGGAAGATGTCGAGATTAAAATGACAATGAAAAAAAGAGCAAAAGAGTCATGGGCTTATACCTTGGATATTTTGCAAAAGATTTATCTTTACGTTATGATCGGCGTGGGTATCGGGGCGTTTATTCACGGCTACGTACCGACCGATTTTATCGTGAAATACGCAGGAAGTAATACGTGGTATAGCGTTCCGCTCGCCGTCATTTTGGGCGTTCCTATGTATTCGAATGCCGCCGGCGTCATGCCATTGATCGAAGTTTTAACGTCTAAAGGAATGTTACTAGGTACCGCTTTGAGCTTTATGATGGCGATTACCGCCCTTAGTCTTCCCGAAGCGATGATCTTAAAACGCATCTTACATGTAAAGCTCATTGCGACCTTTTTTGGCATCGTAGCACTAGGCATTATGGGAATAGGATATCTGTTTAATGCCATTTTATAAGGAGAAAAAAGTGAAAAAAGGGATGTTTGTCGTGTTGGCGACGGTCGTTTTAGTCCATGCGGCGGAGTTAAAAAAAATAAGTTTTGAAGAGTACCTTCTAAAATTCGATTATCAAGAACGCAATGAGATGAAGATTAAAACACCCGATATGCTAGCCCTCGTGGAAGAAGGAAAAGCGATTTTGGTGGATATTCGTTTTCGTGAAGAGTTTGAAGTCTGGCATATGAATTTTGCCAAAAATATTCCGTTGAATGAACTGCCAAAACGCTTAAATGAGCTTCCAAAAGATAAATTGATTATCACGGCGTGTCCGCATTATGACCGCTCAAGTATGGCGAGAATGTACTTAACATTAAACGGTTACAACGCAAAGTACCTGAATGACGGTCTTTTGAAAACAGCCGAATTTTTACGAGGCGATAATGCGAAAGAGTTTTTAGACGAATACCGTGCGGTAAACAATAGCCGATAAATGTTTTCTCAATCGATCGGAAGCTCTTCAAAAGGGATTGAGTGCTTCCGTACAATGCGTTGCGTGTTATCTTTCACGATTGAAATTTGTGTTATAATCGCACTCTTTAAGGAGAGATGATGCGACTAAAAACCAAAGTAGTTTTGATTATTTCGAGCTTATTGCTTTGCGTTTCGATCGCGGGCTCGCTCATTAACTACGTCAAAAGTATTAACGCGACGCAAGATCAACTGCTTCACACCTCCTTGCCGCTTTCGGTAGATAATATTTATACCGAAATCCAACAACGTATGATTGAGCCTATGCTCGTATCGTCGTTGATGTCGCACGATACCTTTTTGCGCGATTGGATTATGGACGGCGAGAGCGATATGGACGGCATTGTGCGTTATCTCACCGAAATCCAGCAAAAATACGATATTTTTACGACCTTTCTTGTCTCCGAGAAGAGCAAAAATTACTATCATCCGCGCGGTTTAATCGATACGATTAACGAGCGAAACAGTGCCGACGCGTGGTATTTCCGCTTTAGCAAACAAAACGAGCCTTACGAGATCAATCTCGATCACAACGCCAATCTCAGCGATACGCTGATTATGTTTATCAACTATAAAGTGATGGATTATCAAACCAGATTGATCGGCGTAACGGGCGTAGGCGTTAAACTGATCAACATTGAAGCGATGCTCGGTTCGTTTAAAACAAAGTACAAATACGACGTCTATTTTGTCGATCAGCACGGAGAAATTACGCTTTTTTCAAAAGGCTTGAACAAACGCGGTAATATCGCTTCGATCGAGGGGCTTCAAAACATTAAAGAGGCGATTTACAAAGGTGAGCAAAATCAATTCGAGTATAAAAACAAAGACGGCGAATACCTCCTCAATACCAAATACATCGATAAGCTCAAATTGCATCTGTTTGTCGAGATCAACAAAAAAGAGTATATGAAAGAGTTGACCCAAACGTTTTACCTGAACCTCTCTTTATCGCTTTTGGTGACGTTGGCGGTCACGTTGATTATTATTTATACGATCAATCTATACCAAAACCAACTGATTCAAATGGCAAGCGAAGACGTGCTGACGGGACTTGCCAATCGAAGAAAATTTAACGAAGTGTTTGAGTCGTATTATAAACGCTATCCAAAAGAGATTCGCTCGCTCACGCTTTTACTGATCGACATCGACGACTTTAAGTCGGTCAACGATACGTTCGGACACTTGGTCGGCGATCAGACTTTGGCTCGCGTCGCGCAGGTTTTGAAAGAACAATTACGCCAATCGGATACGGTTGCTCGCTGGGGCGGTGAAGAGTTTGCCGTTTTGCTGGCGGACGTGCATGAAGAACATGCGCTTGAAATCGCTCAAAAGATATGCCATGCCGTTCAAAACGATACCGCGATAATCGCATTGTTGCAAAGATCGCTCAGCGTGAGCGTAGGCGTAGGAATGCTCAGTGCTCTCGAAAGTCAAGACGGACTGGTGCACAAGGTCGATCACGCATTGTACGAAGCCAAAAAAGCGGGTAAAAATCAAGTGCTTAGAGCATCTTAAAGGAACGAAAGCGTTATGAAACACGATATCGTACAAAAAGCCTTGGATTATTTTTCAAGCGGATATACATGTAGCGAGTCGGTGCTCAAAAGCGTCGCCGAAGCAAAAGGGATCGATAGTGATCTCATTTTGCCGATGGCATCGGCATTCGGTAGCGGCATGGCTCGCACGAACGGCGGTTTGTGCGGAGCATTTAGCGGCGGCGTTATGGCACTGTCGCTTTTGCAGGGAAGGAAGGTTCCGAGTGCCTCTTTGGATCTTTTGTACCGAAACGTTGCCGATTTTAAGGAACGTTTTGAAACCCTTTTCGAGAGTTGCGAATGCGCAACGCTTTTAGGGTTTTGTTTAAGCGACAAAGATGCCGGCGAAATGTTTAAAGCCCAAAATTGTAAAGTGTGTAAATGTGACCGCTTCGTGGCATTCGCCGCAGAAGAGGTGGAGAGAATTTTAACGCGTAAAGAGCCTTAAAGGCCTTTACGCTTCGATCCACCCGCCGCCAAGAACAAGATCGTCTTGATAAACGACCAAGGCTTGACCGCTCGCAAGTCCGTAAACACCCTCTTCCAGTTCCGCGATAATGTTTCCGTTTTCGAGCGTGACATGCGCTTTAGCTTGAGGGCTTCGATAGCGTACTTTCACGCCATATGTTCCTTCTTTGAAATCTGCGGGTAAGGAAAAGTTTTGCGCGACGACGCGTTTTTGCAATAGTTTCTCTTTTTTTCCGGCGATGACGGTATTGGTTTTCGCATCAATTCCCACCACAAAATGCGGGTCATGCGCACCGTTGATCGTGAGCCCTTTACGTTTGCCGATCGTGTAGTGCATATAGCCTTTGTGCTCGCCGATCACTTTTCCTTCCGTATCTTTAACAAGTCCTTTTTGATCGACATTCAAGTGCTTTTTCAAAATATCGATGTACGTGTCGGTAACAAAACAGATCTCTTGAGATTCTTTGTAGCTTTCAAGCGTACCGAGCCACGGCAATTTTTCCAAAGCAATCGGCTTGATGTCCTCTTTTTTCATGCCCCCGAGCGGAAAAACAATCTTTTCAATCACCTCACGTTTAAGTCCGAACAAAAAATAACTTTGGTCTTTGGACATGTCATACGCTTCTTGAATACGACCGTCTTTGACCCTTGCATAATGTCCCGTCGCGATCTTCTCGCAACCTAGCTCCATCGCTTTTTCAAAGGCAAAGCCGAATTTCATCCGTGGGTTGCAAAAAGCGCAAGGATTGGGGGTTCGACCTTGTTCATACGAGCGTACGAAATAGTCGTACACGTGTTCTTTAAAGAGTGCTTTGGCATCGATGACATGTGTTTCTATGTCCAGATGGCGGGATACTTTTTCGATGTTGGCAATGTTGATCGTATGCTTGCTTTCATCGTCGTGCAATTTAAGGTAAATGCCGACAACTTCATGCCCTTCGTTTTTGAGTAAATAAGCGGAGTAACTTGAGTCGATACCGCCGCTCATAAGGAGTGCAATTTTCATTTGTATTCTCTCTTTTTATTTTAGATACGCGCAAAAAGCAAAGCTCTTTGCACTACGTTAGCCACTGGGGCACTAAAGCTAGCCTCTGTGAGGCAGAAAGTGCGCCTTTGGAGCTTCCATAATTCGACGTCTAAAGAGTAAAAGTCTTTACGTTTCGTTTGACCCGAAATTGGGCGACTTGGGTTGAAAAACATGATTTTATTTTGAAAGATACCGTGAAGCAAAAAAGGGCGGTAAGGTTCAAAATAGGCGATTTGAGACGAGAAACATGTGAGTAAAATTTAAGAAGAAATGGAGCTGGTGAAGGGGCTCGAACCCCCGACCTGTTGATTACGGATCAACTGCTCTACCAGCTGAGCTACACCAGCAACGGTAAAATTTTACACTATGTTTACTTGTTTTATTTTAAAAAAATACCTTTTGGAGTGAATTTTTCTTTTTTTTATTCAAATTCACTCATTTTTTAGGATAAATCTCGTTTTAATAAACGTCAAATGCCTGATCGATATCCAAAAGTAAGTCTTCCAAATCTTCAATGCCCACGGAAAGGCGAATCATGCCCTCGTTCAAACAAAACGCTTTTTTTTGCTCTTCGGAGTATTCGGCGTAGATCGTATGGTAGGGAGCGATCGCTAAAGATTTGTTATCTTGGATGTTGGTTCCGCGACGAATGAGTTTGAGCGCGTTTAAAAAAGCATAGGCTTTTTCTTTGCCCGCCAGACTAAACGTGACAATCGCACCGCCGCCGCTGAACTGTTTAGAGGCATTGGCATACGCACGAGAATTTTCCAACAATGGATAATCCACACTGACAACCTCCGTTTTACTTTGAAGGTGTTTTGCCACCGCTAAAGCATTGCTACAGCTTCGCTGAACCCTAAGATCCAGTGTTTCCAAGCCAAGGGAGAGCAAGTACGCACTTTGCGCTGTGAGTGAAGCGCCAAGGTTTCTAAAGGTCTCTTTGCGAAGACGTGCCATAAAGGCAAACGGGCCAAATTTCTTGAAAAATGACTCTAAATTCGCATGATTTTTCCAGTTAAACGTGCCATTATCGACAATCAAACCGCCTAAAACGTGTCCGCCACCGCTGATATATTTGGTAGCGGAGATAATTTCAATATCCGCGCCATGTTTTTTTGCATCAAAAATATTCCACGGCGTCATCGTGGTATCGAGTATTAAAGGAACGTGATGTTCTTGTAAAACATTTTTAATCGCACCAAAATCAGGCACAATTAGTTGCGGATTGCTGATACTTTCGCAAAAAAGAAGACGTGTTTTTTCATCAATATTTGCTCGTATATCATCCATATCGTAAACATCGACATACCGCACTTCCACGCCAAAATCGCTAAAAAGTGTTTGAAACAATGAGAGGGTATTGCCAAACAAAAACTTGGTAGTGAGGATGTTATCGCCACTTTTAACCAATGCAAAAAGAGCGTTGGAGATCGCTGCCATACCTGTTGCGGTGGCAATAACCCCCAAAGCGCCACTGATCGCTTTGACTTTGAGTTCAAACTCTTCGATGGAAGGGTTGGAAGAGCGTGTGTAGACATGACCCATCTTTTGACCTTTAAAAACTGCTTCCAAATCTTCCGCTTTTTCAAACTCAAAGGCAGAACTCTGATAAATGGGGAAGCGCATTGCGCCGTAATGGTCTTTGTGTGCTGGTTTGGCGTGCAATGCTTTGGTGGTAAATCCCATAAAATATCCTTCTTTATAAGGCTAATCAGCTTCGAAATAAACCCTCTCTCGATACGGTTGAGACACGATGGGAGCCCCGAAACGCTTACGCTTATTCGTCCCATCGGCTCAAGGTATCTCGTTCAGGTTTTTTCTACGCGATTAGCCTTTACATGTAAATTATTTTGCCGCTATTTTCGGCGGGTATAATGTTCTCTTTTGCGACACACTCGCCTATGATTAAGACCGCAGGTGTGGCACATAGTGCGCTCATTTTACCTAAATTCCCCACAGTTCCCACTATCGTGATCTGATCTGGAAGGTCTATCTTCGAGACAAATGCCGCAGGAAGATGAGGGTCGATGTTTTGTTTTGCGATGGCATCTTCTATTTTTTGTGCAAAACTGTGTGCCATCAAAACGATCACCGTATGCAACGGCTGTTTTAAAATGCTTACCCAGTCATCGTTAAAAAGCGTCTCACGAAGGTGTGCCGAGACGATGGTCACGCCTTTGGAGATGTCGCGAATGGTCGGCACAATGCCTGAGACCGTGCACGAGCGAAATGCGGAACTCACCCCGTTGATGACCTCAAAAGTGATGCCATGCGCATTCAAAACCTGTTTTTCTTCACCCAAACGTCCAAATAAAAGCGCTTCTCCGCCTTTCAGTCGTCCGACAACTAAACCTTGTTTGGCATATTCGACCAAAAGTGCGTTGATCTCGTCTTGACTTTTGGAGTGAAAACCTTTCTTTTTGCTCACGTCGACCACTTTACATGTAAGCGGAATAAGTGCTCTAATCTCCTCGGAAACGAGCGCATCCACAAGTGCCACATCAAGCAGTTCAAATGCGTTTAAAGCGTCCAACGTGAGGTTTCCCACATAGCCCGTACCACAGCTGATGAGAAAGACTTTTCCCACACCCTCTTTGGCGATGCCACGCAATTTTTCCAAATCACGCTCAGGCTTTTTGCGCTCGTTTTTCAGACGTTCAATGAGTGACGTCAAATCGCGCGGTAAAATCCGCTCGATCTTGTCACGAATCATTTGCGCAAGTGTCGGTGAACTCCCACCACTGCTGACCGCGACTTGAATGTCTCCACGACGGGTAAGCGCACTAAAGTAGAAGTCGCACAGTTCGGGGACGTCCACGACATTGAGCCAAAAGTGCAGATGCGGTTTGAGTGCGACAAGACGCTTGGTTACTGCTTCATTGCCACTCGCGTCTATAATCACCTCAAATCCCTTCGCATCTTTATCTTCAAACGCTTTACATGTAAAGATTTTGGACGCAAAATAATCATCCAAAATCTCATGGGCTACTATTTCATACGCAAAATCAAGGCTATCGAGCACGCGAGCTTTCTGCGCGGCGACTTTACCCGCACCAATCAGAAGCGTTTTTTTCGGCGTTAGCGCGATGCCTAAGGTACTCATTTTTTTACGATCCTTACGCGCCAGCCATTGCCTTCTTTGGTGGTGGCTTCCACTTTGTGTCCCTCTCCTGCGACGGATTTTGGAACATTGTCTATCGGTGCGCCATCATCGAGTAAAATTTCCAAAACTTCACCACTTCCAATTTTGGCAAGTTCCATTTTGGTTTTCACAAAATTCATCGGACATGCAACGCCACTGAGGTCTTTAAAATGGGCTGATTTTTCCTCTTTGACTTCTGCTGCAGCGAGTTCTTTTTCTTTGGCAAATTTCAAGGTATTGTCCATGGTGTCGTAAAGCTTGATGACTTCCTCTGCTAGCTCAATGGATTTTTCGTCCGCATCACCCTCTAGCATCGTGCCAAAGTAAGCGTTAAGGAGCGTTGTGTCGATAAAATGCGTTTTGAAGGCTTTGAGTACGCCTGCTTTATCGCGTGCATCTTCGCCGCGTGTCACAAGGAGCATACGAGCAGACAAAAGACGAATCAGCTCGTAGTCTTTCTCCTCTTTTTCAAGCACCTCTTTAAGGGCTTTTTTATCGGCTTCGATGAGGTCGTACATACCCGCACTACATTCGCCCATGCCTCTACCTTTGAGAGAGAAGAGCTCTACGGCATCGTAATCAAAATACGGATTTTTATCCTCTTTGAACGAAGGAATATCGACGTATTTTTTGCTGATTTCGGTGATGATGGCAAGTCCGCCATCGTCTATCCAGTCGGCGAAACTCTTATACGCCTTTACATGTAAGAGCCATGTGTCTAAAACTTCTTCCACAAAAGCAGGAACATGAAATGCCGCAACATCGCCCGCTTTTTGCGCGTACACACTGCCATCACCGCTTGTTCGAGAGCCTGCTACGACGTTGTAAGCAGGATACGAATAGCCTTCATTACGTTGTACTTTTCCAAAAAAGCCAAGATCGCCGATGAGGTGTTTACCACAACTGTTTGGGCAGCCTGAAAGGTGGATTTTAAAGCCTTGAAGTGCGTCATAGTCACGTTCATCCATAAGTTTATTGAGACGTTTTTGAATCGCATCGACCGCACCACGAGGGCGTGCAATGCCAAGCTGACATGTTGCCGCACCTGTACATGCGACCATATCGCCAAAAAGTGTTGGTTTGGAAACGTCTTTCGAGAAGTTTTGCAAGATGTCATGCAAACTTGCCATTTGAGGCGCTGTTAGGTTTCTGATGTAGAGGTTTTGATCGCCGGTAAAACGAAGCACATCTTCACCAAACGGAAGCAGAGCATTGGCAAGAGCGCGCGCATTTTCAAAATGAACATCGCCTAAATGTACCGGCACTTTACAGCCATAAAGACCTGCTTGTTTTTGAGCGTAAACATAGCGGTTCCACCATTTTTTAATGTTTTCAGGAACAGTGAAAGGTTCATGTGTTGTATCGCCCTGTGTACGCTCAATCTCGACGATCGGCATTTCCCAGTCACCTTTGGCTTTGAGCGCTTCGATTTCGACATTGACCAGTCGTCTAAACTCATCCATGCCTAACTCTTCGATCAAGAAGCGAAGGCGTGCTGCATGTTTGTTTTTGCGGTTACCGTTTTGATCAAACACTTGTTTGATCGCTTGAGCGTATAAAAAGACTTCGGACTCAGGTACAAAATCAAGAAATTTACTGCCCACGCGAGATTTCGCACCCATGCCGCCTGCGACAAAGAGTTTAAAGCCTTTGAGCCCGTTTTCGATTTTGGCAATAAAGCCCACATCGTGAATCGTCGCATAACCACGGTCTGCTTCTGAACCACTAAACGTGATTTTGAATTTGCGAGGCAGTGCAAACGAGTCTTTTTGCTCTAACATTTTGGTCGTGAGCGCAAGCGCGTAAGGTGAGACGTCAAAGACTTCATCGGGTGCTGTTCCTGCAAGGGGGTCTGCCATGATATTACGTACGGTGTTACCGCCGCCACCGCGACCACTCAGACCAATGCTGTGCAAGGTTGTGATGATGTCGATGATGTCTTCGATCTTGACGTAGTGAAGCTGTGCGCCCCCGCGTGTGGTGATGTGAATCGCCTCGTGTGCGTACTTTTCCGCCAAATCAGCGAGCGATAAAAGCTGTGTAGGGGTTAGAATGCCGCCAGCCAGTTTAATGCGCACCATAAAGGTGTTGGCTTCACGTTGCTCATACACGCCAAAAGGCACGCGCATCGTTTTAAAAGTCAGCTCATCGAGTGTGCCTGCTAAAAATTCGGCATGGTTTTTTTTGAAAACTTCGAGGTCATCGTAGACCATTTGGGGGATAATGTAGTGGCTCATAAGTGTAACTCCTTGTTGTTACATGTAAAAAAGTAAAGCGCGTTTAAAAATGTAAAACAGCTTATGAAACAACCTTCTATCGACACGGTTGAGGCACGATGGGAACCCCGAAACGCTCCGCTTATTCGTCCCATCGGCTCAAAGTGTCTCTTTCAGGTTATTTCTCCGCGTTTTACTTTGAACTGCTCTACAGACTTTAAATAATGTTAATTTCTTCTTTTTCAACCGTTTTATTTTTAATGATAAATGACTTCATATCAGGCGTTTCAGCCGCTAATGAAACAATAATATAACTCACATTTGGGTCATACGCCAAACGAATATCTTCTTCGCTGGGGCGTGCGGGTGTTTCGGGGTGTGAATGGTACACCGAAATCAACCGAAGACCCTCTTTTTGCGTCTTTTTAAACGCATCAAACTGCTCCTGTGGATCAAAGCTGAAGTGCTCGTTGCTCGCGTCCGTATTTTTCATAGGGATGGCATACTTCACTTCGCCATTGATGCCTGCAAGATAACCACACGCTTCGATGGGATTGTCTCTAAGCGCGTGTGCGACGATCTCATCGTACACGCTTTGGGGCATCGTAATCATAATTTTGCCTCACAGACCACCGCTTCGTAATCTTTGATCTCTTTAATTCCCTCACCACCACAAACGCGGCATTTAGGGTTTTTCTTGAAATTGACATTTCTAAAGTTCATCGTTTTGGCATCAAACGTTAAGAGTCTGTTGTAGAGTGGCTCACCGACACCGACGATGTATTTGAGTGCTTCTGCGGCTTGAATGGTTCCAAGCATACCTGCAACCGCACCTAAAATGCCCGCACTTGAGCAGGTAGGAATTGCATTCGCTGGTGGTGGGCTGTCAAACACACACGCGTAGCATGCACTCTCGTGAGGTTTGATCGTCATCGTTTGTCCACCAAAGCGTAAAATGCCGCCGTGAGAGTAGGGGACGTTTGCGAGCACACACGCGTCGTTGATGAGAAATTTAGACGAGAAATTGTCCGTTCCATCAATCACGAAATCGTAGCCTTTCACGATGTCAAGGATGTTCGATGCGTCCAAAAATTTTTGGTACACGGTGACTTTCACATTCGGGTTGATCGCCTCCATTTTTGCTTTGGCGGAGAGCACTTTGGGTACGTTCACATCTGCTGTAGCATGAATCACTTGACGTTGAAGGTTTGAAAGATCGACCACATCACCGTCTACTATGCCTATCTCACCCACGCCTGCTGCGGCTAGGTACAGTGCTACAGGAGAACCAAGCCCGCCCGCACCAATGACCAAAATCTTAGAATTGGCGATCTTTTCTTGACCTTCGATCCCTACATCTTGGAGGATGATATGGCGTGAATAACGCTCTAATTCCTCATCGCTAAAATCTTTCACGCACCACCTCCCATGAAGTATAAAAAGTTGATCTCATCATTCTCTTTGAGTGTAATTGTTTGGTATTCGCCTTGTTTTAAGAACTCATCATTGAGTTGAACAGAGACCATTTCTGGCATTTCTACATTTTCAATGACCAGCAGTTCAGAAAGAACGATACCGTCCTTAATCTCTTTTACATCGCCGTTAATGGTTAATTTCATAGTTGTCCTTTGTGTGTCAAATTTAAAAGCACCAAGGGTGCGCGGGCTCTCTGCCGAAGAGAACCCAGTGTTAACGTAGCTTTGAGAGCTTTGCCCTTAAAGCGTGTTAAGAGTTCTTGTTAGAACTCGCCTTAATTGGAACTGGTGTGGAAAATGTTTACGAAGTAGGGCAAAAAGCTCTTCTTCAAATTCCGCATTGCTACTTGCTTTGTCGACTAAAACATCATTTACATGTAAAGATTTCGTGCGACGGTTGGTGTACTGCTCTAAAACTTCTGTGATGATACCACCGCCAGCAATGTCAAACTCATCGACGATGACAAAACGACCGAGTTTTTGGTTCTCCGCGAAAAGCTCCATCGCTAAAAGATCATGCACCCTAAAGACCACGCACGCCGCTTCATGACGACCCACACTTGGCTCATCGGCGCGGTCTAGCGTATCACCGTCGATGACGCGTTTGATCTCTTCAAGATAGATCGTGCTTTGGGCTGAACCGATCTTGATCTTGTAGGGTTTATCCAGTTCGAGTGGTTTTGCACCCAGCCAGAAAAGATTGGCTTCAAAACGGTTACTCACCTTTGGAGCGCTTTGATCGGCACGTGCGACCACTTCGCCGTTGCGCACGTAAATCTGCGTTTGAAGCGTAAATCCAACGGCTTCGCTCTCTTTGACACTGCTTTTCACAGGCGTGTTAAAACTCTCGATGCTTGCCACGCGTGAACGTTTCAAGGAGGGGTAAAATATAACTTCATCGTTTACATGTAACGCTCCACTGCTCACCGTTCCCGAGTAAATACGTCGGTCGTCGTTGTCGCGTGTAAATTTGTACACATCTTGCAATGGCATTCTAAAATCATCGTTCTCTTTTTCTTCCACGCTTTTGAAACTGTCTAAAATTTCTAAAACGGTTGGGCCTTTATACCAAGGCGTCTGTTTTGAATGTTCAATAAGGTTTACACCTTCTCTAGCACTTATTGGGATGAAAATATCGCTTTTAATCCCCAGCGTTGCGAGGTATTCTCTGTACTCGATTCGAAGCTTATTGAAAGCGACTTCGCTGAAACCTACTAAGTCCATTTTATTGACCACGATCGCGACTTGTTTGATGCCCAAAAGGGAGAGCAACATGCCGTGACGTTTGGAGTTTTCCGCTACACCTTCCTTGGCATCGATAAGAAGCAATGCCGCTTCCGCACGAGAGGCTCCGCTGATCATGTTTTTCAAAAATTCGATGTGACCGGGTGCGTCGATGATAATGTACTCACGTTTTTTACTTTGAAAAAAGACGCGCGCACTGTCTATCGTAATGCCTTGTTTTTGCTCATCGGCAAGTGCGTCAAGCAAGAAGGCATACTCAAAGGGACGTGCATTGTTTTCGCACATCTTTTTCACACTCTCTAGTTTTCCTTGTGGCAATGAGTCAGTGTCGGCAAGCAGACGCCCGATGAGCGTACTTTTACCGTGATCGACATGCCCTGTGATGACAATATTGAGTCTTTGCATTACATATATCCTTCTTTTCTGAGTGCCTCTAATGTTCCGCCGCCGTCTTTATCTTGAGCCCTTCCTGAACGCTCCGCGATGTCTTTGAACTTCCCACTGGTGAGCTCTTCGATAATCTCTTTTGGGTTACGTGCTTCCGAATCCACCGGAGCAGTACATGGAAAACAGCCTAAAGAACGGTAGCGTTTACCATTGCCGTTATTAAAGTAAAGGTTGATAATCGGTATGTTTTCTCTCTCGATGTACTCCCAAATATTCAGTTCGGTCCACTCTAACAGTGGGTGAATGCGCACATGCGTACCCGGAGCAAAGTCCGTTTTGTACTGATTCCAAAGCTCTGGCGGTTGGGTACTGGCATCCCATTCACTTTTTTCATCACGTGCTGAAAAGACGCGCTCTTTGGAGCGGCTGCCCTCTTCATCGGCACGTACGCCTACGATCACACCCGTATACGGCGCTCCGTTTAACTCATCTTCCCACACTTTTTTGTAAGGGTTCCATTTGCGGCGTGCCCATGTGCCATCCAGTGTATGTTTGAGCGCGTCACTTTTGAGTTTTTTACAGCAACTAAGACGGTCTAATCCATTGACAAACGTTTCACCCTTCGCAAGGGCTTCTTTATTTTGCCCAACGACTAAGTTTAAGTCCCATTGCACAGCGATTTCATCACGGTACCTGATCATTTCTGGTACTTTAAACGCCGTGTCGATGTGCACCAATGGGTAAGGCACATGGGAAAAAAATGCTTTTCGTGTCAGCCATAACAGTACCGTGCTATCTTTGCCGATGCTCCAAAGCATGGCAAGGTTTGGGAAGCTTCGATACGCTTCTCGCAAAATATAGATACTTTGGGCTTCAAGTCTGTCTAAATGATCCATTACTTATTTCTCCTTATGCAGATGCAATCCGCACTCTTTATGTTCGGGGTTCTCCCACCACCATCTGCCTGCTCGTATGTCTTCGCCCTCTTTGATGGCGCGTGTACAGGGTTTACAGCCGATGCTTTTAAAGCCTTTGGCGTACAAGGCGTTGCTTGGAATCGCGCTTTCGCGCATGTAACGCTCCACCTCTTCGTCACTAAAATGGGTGAGTGGGTTGAACTTTAACAGTTCAAATTTCTCATCGAATTCGACCAATTTAGTGTCGCTTCTCGTGATCGACTGAGCGATGCGAATTCCACTGATCCAACCATCATATCCTTTAAGAGCGTTAGCTAGGGGAACGAGTTTACGCACATGACAACACTCTTTACGAAGGTTGATGTCATCGAAGATGCCATACTCCCCGACTTTTTCTTCGAGCGCTTTGATCTGCTCATCGTTCGCACTAAAGCGTTTGATCGTGATGCCAAAAAAGGCTTCAATCTCTTTTTCATATGCGATGGATTCATCAAAAAGCTTGTGTGTTTCAAGCGTGAATACATCAAAATCAATGCCCGCTTTTTGTGCCAAAGCGATATTGATGGCATCTTCATTTTGATGGCTAAACGCCAAAGTAACCTTGAGCGATTTGCTACCTATAAGTTCTTGCAAAAGATGAATCGTCTCTGCGATTTTGGTTTCGTATGCGAGGCTCATATCTGGTACTCCAACTCTTTTTGGCGACCAAAATTGATCTTGTTCCATGCGCGCTCATGAAAATAATAAAGCAAGGTTTTCGTAATAAGCTCAAACCCACCGATAGACACGGCAGCAAGTGGACTTCCTGTGACGATAAAACTAATCAACATGGTATCAACCGTTCCAAGTGTTCTCCATGAGATTGCTTTTGCGATGCTTCGTTTTTTGTGCTCTATCATGGCACTTCCTTTGAAATTTTCAGAATAATATCGGGTTTTTTAAATAATGTCAAGTAAACTTATTAAAAAAGTCAAGATTAAAATCGGAGCAAAATTTTTTGCGCTTATGCAAACGATAAGTGACGAAAAAAATAATTTAAAAATGGATGCTAAAGGTGGAACCTTCGCCTTCGACGGAGCTGATTTCGAGTCTAAATCCGTTGCTTTTGCAGACGGTGTTCACGATGTCTAAACCGATGCCAAAGCCGCCTTTATCGCAGTTCGCGCGTTTATAGCGTTGGGTGATGTCGCCCAATTTTGAACTTGCGATGCCGATACCGTTGTCTTTGACGCAGAGTTTTTCCGGCGTTAGTATCACGTCGATGCGCCCTTCAAAACGGTTGTATTTGATGGCGTTAGAGAGTAGGTTGTCGATGAGTTTGGCCAGACTCTCTGTGTTTACATGTAGCGTTTTTTCTTCCAGTGTAAGGCTTAAGTTGATGTGATTGCTTGCCATCAAATCGGCAAAATATTCGCCCCGTTCTTCTATGAGCTTTTTGACATCCACATCGCTTTTATCTTCGTTTTGTTTGTCGTGTAAAAGCATGTAACTCAGGTTCCCATACAACGTGGCGATGCGTTTAGCACTTAGTTCGATGCGTTTGCGTTTCTTCTCGTCGACATCTTTAAGCGTGCTAATGCTCATCAAAATTGCCGTAATGGGCGTGTTGAGCTCATGCGTTGAGTCTTTGATGAAGGTATCGAGCGTTTCGATCTCCTCTTTGATGGGCTTTAGAAACTGTTTTGCCAGCACGTAGCCTAAGAGCGTGGCAAACAGTAGGCTGAGTGCAAAGTAAATGAGCACTTCGTAGCGAAGCGCATTGATGGCATCGGAGATATGCGCGTGTTTGAGTACGATGGTGTAAATGCCCAGATGCTTTTGCGTGCTTTCATCAAGCGCGTAAAAACTGTCATCGGCAAGGTAGAACGTTTTGGTAAAGTCGATGGGTTCTGTAAAGCTTACATGTAAAGGTGCATTGGCTTCTCCGAAAAGTCCAAGTTGGTAGCTCTTTTCAAGCCCAAAACAGTGCTCGGTGGGCTTTTCTTGAAGGCATTTTTGAAGAGTCTCATCTTCCATCATATGTGCGGTGACGATTTTGTGCGCGATCGAAGAAGCGGTAGCGCGCATCTTTAGGGCGTAATTTTCGTGCAAGTTTTTGATCTCGATGGTGTAAAACATCCACGCGAGCAGGCAGATGAACGTGTAAATGGAGCCAAGGTAGATGAGTAAAAACCTCGCAAGCGAGCGTTTTTCATGCACACTTAAAACGATAACCGACTCCTTTGATATTTTCGATCAAATGCTCCAAAGCGTAACTACGCAAATTTTTGATGTAAGTGCGCACGGTCGCGTAGGTGGGCACTTCATCAAATCGCCAGACCTCTTCGATGATCTCTTCAAAACTGACCAGACGGTTGGGATGTGCTAGAAAATACTCCAAAAGTTGCGCCTCTTTTTTACGCAGACAAAAGGTCGCATCTTTTGTTGTGATGGAGTGGTTTTTAGGGTCATAATGCACGTCCGAACAAAGGCGAACATGCTCTTCATCATCGATGCGGTGCAGTTTTTTGGTGCGTTGGATACGCACCAAAAGCTCTTCGAGCTCAAAGGGTTTTTTGAGGTAATCTTCCGCACCCAAAGCAAAGCCTTTTTTCACATCGCTGATCTGATCGAGCGACGTGATGAAGATGACAGGTGTGGCGATGTTGGCTTCTTTGAGCGTTTTTAAAAGCTCAAAACCGTTTAGGCTCGGGACATTGATGTCTAAAACCAAGATGTCAAACTTGTCCTCAAAAATGGCATCAAGCGCTTCTTTACCATCGAAAAAGAGTTTTACATGTAAACCATGTTCGACTAAAAACTCTTCGATAATTTCGCTAAGAATGGGGTCATCTTCTAAAAGTAAAAGTTTCATACGAGCATTATACACTAAAACATTTTGCTTCTTTAAACGGATTCATAACCAAAAAGGGCGAGATAGTTGACATCTTTTGAGAGCAGGGCATTGACTACTTTCAAGGCTATCTGTGGAGTGAGCCGCAACCGTTGCATCAGCTGAAATTGTGATCATCTGGAAAACCTCTTACGACTTTACGGTTTCATCGGCGTAGAATTGGTATTGGTCCTTTCCCAACTGTTTCGCATGGTACATGGCTTGATCGCTTTGGCGCAACAGTTGCTCGTAGTCGAGAATTTCATCTTTTTGAGGATAAAAAGTAACACCCCAACTAGCAGAGATGTGTAAAGAGATCTGTTCAAGTAAAAAAGGGTTGGCGATGGCGTTCAAAAAGCGCTCAAGAATCAACCGTACATCCGAAGTATCGTGCAGATTTTGTAAAATAATGACAAATTCATCACCTCCAAGTCTGGCAAATGTATCTTCCTTTTTCAGGAGTTTTTTAAGCCGTTGCGCAAAAGCGATGAGCACTTGATCGCCCATCTCATGACCGTAGGTATCGTTGATCTCTTTAAATCCATCGAGATCAACGTAAATAATGGCGATCAAACAAGAATGTTGCCTTGTTTGTAGCATGGCTTGTTGTAGACGCTCATAAAAAAGTACCCGATTGGGTAGCTCGGTTAACTGATCGTAATAAGCGGCCTTTTGAAGCTTCTCTTCGGTGAGCTTGTAGCGTGTTATATTGCGTGCGACGCCTAAGATGCCTAATAGGGTATTTGCGTCATCTAATAAGGCTGTTTTGGTAATTTCAAATAATTCTCGATGCCCATCGGTGAAAGTATTCCACTCTTCGAGTGTGAGTGATTGTTTGGTGAGTGCAATCGTTTGATCTTGTTCACGAAAGAGGTCCGCTACGCATTTTGGAACGAAATCATAATCGTTTTTTCCAATAATATCTTCTTCTTTTTCACCGTAAAGTTGTACAAAACGGGAATTACACGCAATGTACGTTCCCTGAGGATCTTTCACCCATATCGGATCGGGGATCGTTCGTATCAACGTTCGTAAGAATTTTTCTTGGATGTAGAGTTTACGTTCCGTTTTTTGTTGGAGTGTGACTTGATGCATGAGTTGCAATGAATTTTTTGAAAGAATTTTATAAATCCCTTTAATAATATCTGTCATTGCATGCATCTTTTGTTGTGCTATTTGTATCGCTTCAGCATAGCTTTTACCTTCTTGAATCGCAAAAACGAGGTATGCCATATAACGATCAGCCTCTAAGGTGTGTTCTAAAAGCCAAGGGATAAGAAAATTGAGTGTGTTTTCAACAACTTGTTCAATACTCTTGTCATGTTTTCGTTGTATCAAGGATTTGAGGGTTTGAATAAAGTCCTTATGCCTCTCTTTGTGGATGATTTCACTAGGCGCATTGGAAAAATAATGATTCCAAATCTTCTCTTCCGTCTCAAAATGGTACTGTGTATAGGCAATTAACTCGTCAAATATGACCAAGATGTCTATAGAAGCATTTAAAAGGAAATGCGCTGTTAATCGATTGATAATTTGGACAAGCTTACAATGCTGTTGGTCAATTTCTACGATACCGATATTGAATGTATCATCCCAAGGGATAATGTCAATTTCGGGTAAGTGCGTATTCCATTGAGTGGTTTTTTCACCGCATTTTGTATGGACACCTTGAAATAATTCAGAAATATCGACGTCCAGTACTTTGGCAATTTTGTACAGATGATCGATACTGAATTTTTTGTCTTCAATCCCAATTTCTGCTTTTGCGTAAAACGATGCAGAGGCATGACCGATTGCCAATCCAATACTGAGTTGAGTTATTTTTTTCTGTGTACGAATTCTTTTAATATTATTACGAATAATCGTATGGAGATTATCGATTTCTTTTATGTGTTCTTGTTTCATGGATTACGCACCAAAGCCAATTTTTAGTCAAGTCTATAATAATTTATCACGGAGTATCAAATCCCTATAGGTCATAAGTTTTTGAGTGCATTCTAATTATGCTAATAATTTATCAAGAAACTATTTTACTAAAAAAATTGGATATAAAAAAGACGAAAATAGTTTAACGAATAACTCACTCCACAAATATTCCACACATGCTCTTTATACTGCTTGCATCATTTTACAAGGAGTACAGATGAAAAAGCTGTTGGTTGCGATTTTTGCGGTGGTGTTGGGTTTTAGCGGTGCTTTTGCCGCTGAGGCGTTGGCTAAAAAGGGTATGGCGGGTCCATTGGAAGTGGAGTATAGCAGTGAGAAGCCGCTCTCTCAGGGCATGAACATGATCAACATTAAAGTCAAAGAGAACGGCAAAGAGATCCAAAATGCTAAAGTCAGCGTTACCGCTTCGATGCCGGCGATGCCGGGAATGCCAGCGATGGAGCAAACCTCTGAGGCAATGTTCGTCAATGGTTCGTATATGGCGCATGTGGTCTTTTCGATGAATGGAACATGGCAGATTAACATCGTTATCGAAACGAGCGACGGCAAAAAACAACGCTTAAAATCAAGTGTAAACCTCTAATGAAACGCGTCATTTTAATGCTTGTAGCCCTTTCGGGCTACGCTTTGGCGCAAAGCGAGCTAACCTCTTTAGCCTATAGCCATAACCATGAGCTAAAAGCACTTGAAAATGAAGTAAGCGCGCTTGAAAAAGAGGTTGATGTAAGCAAGATTTGGGAAAACCCTATGCTCTCTCTTGGGGTCAACGACATCTTTTTAAATGAGCCGCTTGTTCGAAATAAAGACGCCCAAAATGAGGCGATTTCGCTTTCTCAGAAGATCCCAACGGGTGGAAAGCTGGACATCAAAGAGTCCATTGCCCTCCAAGATGTGGCGATCAAAAAGCTGGAGCTCAAAGCCAAAAAGCTGGAAATGCAACAAGAGATCGGTGTGTTGGAGCAAAACTACATTCGTATCAACCAAGACTTAGCGCTCGTTAACAAATATGAGAAAATCTTGGAAGATCTCAAAAACGCACACCTTGCTTACAATACGACCAGTGCGCATTATGTCGACACTTTGAACAATACGATTTTACAAAAAAACCTTGCCATCGAGAAAAAAACATTGCTTCGCGACAAAGCTTCCATAGAGCGAAAATTGGAGAGCATCATCGTCGCACCCGTGCCCAAGATGAGCGGAGATGAGGGCTTATTGCCTTATACATTAAGTGATGAAGAGAAGCTTTTGGAAAAGACGCCAAAGCTTCAGATACAGACGTTGCAAAGTGCAAAAGAGCTACTCAATCTACGCTATGAAAAAGCAAATAAAACCCCCGATGTCACGGTAACATTGGGGTACAATCGAAGGCAAGGCAGAGACGACTACGCCTTTTTAGGTGTCTCCGTACCGCTTCCACTTTACGGCAAAGAAAACGCTTCCGTTCAAAAAGCTACCCTCACGCACTCGGCATCCGAGCAAAGTGTGCTCAACACACGCAAACAGCTTCTTTTTGAGCTAAAAGACGCACTGTTAAACAAAGAGCTTCAGTACGACAAACTCTCGCTTTCCAAAGAGGTGTTGCATGAAAATGAGAAGATGTATGAAGTGCTTCAAAGTACGGCATTGTCTCAAAATGACGCACTTTTAAGCCTTTTAAATGTGCTAACACAGATGCTCGAAGCACAAAAGCAGATCAATGCCAACACCTTTGCCTATAACGAGTCTATCATCAAAATTTACACCCTTTTAGGAGTCGAGCTATGAAAATCACCCATCTCATTTTAGGAGCTCTTTTTTTGTTAGGCTCCACGCTTGATGCCAAACAAGCTTTCAATGTCAAAACCATCGAAGTCAAAAAAGTATTAGAAGGCTCCGCGAAAGAGTTTTACGGCTACACCAAAGCCAATGAGGAAAATGTTAAAGAGGTGAGTTTGCGTTATGATGCGTTCATCGAGCAACTCTATGTCAATAAAAACTTTTTACATGTAAAAAAAGGTGAGCCTTTAGCGAAGCTCTATTCGCAAGAGATTTATACTGCGGAGTTGGAACTTTTAAACGCTGGACGTATCAAAAGTGAGAGCATGGTACAAAGCATCACGCAAAAGCTCAAACTCTTGGGGGTTGATGAAAAAACGATTGCGAAGATTATCAGCGAAAAAAGTGTGCCTGAGTCCATCACGATAGTCTCGCCTTACAACGGCATCGTAACCCAAAAAGCGGTCAATCAAGGCGCCTTCGCTCCCAAAGGGATGAAGCTCTACGAGATCAGCGATTATACGAATTTGTGGCTGATCGTTAAAGTCTACGAAAAAGATCTTGAATTTGTCAAAAGTGCGCAAAATGCCGACATCTTTTTCGACATGAGCTCCAAACCTTACAAAGCGAAAATTGATTTTATCTACCCCAAAGTTGATCCGCAAACGAAAAGTGTGGACGTGCGTTTGGTGATAGACAATAAAGAGCTTGAAATCTACGAAAATGCGTTTGCTAAAGCGCGTTTTGGAACCGCCAAAAGAGAATACTTAGCGCTTCCAAAAAGTGCGGTCATGACCAAAGGGGCTAAGACGAGCGTGTTTGTTAAAGGCGAATTTGAGGGCGAGTATGAGCCTAGAGAAATCGAAGCAAAACGTCTCAACAACGATACTTACGAGATCATCAAAGGCTTGAAAGAGGGCGATGTTGTTGTTGCCAACGCACTTTTTATGTTTGACGCGGACGCTCAAAACAACGGTGGAGCAATGCAATGATAGAGTCTATCATTGAAAAAAGTGTCAAAAACAAGGCACTTTTACTCTTAACCTTGTTGATTGTGGCATTTCTCTCGTTTTGGGCAATCAAACAAACACCCCTAGACGCATTGCCCGACCTAACCCCTCCGCAGGTCATCGTCAATGTCAAATACTTGGGGCAGTCACCTAAAATCATCGAAGATCAGTTGATTTACGAGCTGACTAACGCGCTTTTATCGGTGGCGAAAACCAAAACAGTGCGTGCGTTTACGTCGTATGAAAATGCCATTGTGTATATCATCTTTGATGAAAATACCGACCTTTACTGGGCGAGAGATAGGGTCAATGAAGTCATTCAAAATGTCTCTAAAAATGCCCCTAAAAACGCAACCATCAAGCTAGGGCCTGATGCTACGGGAATCGGTTGGGCTTTTGAGTACGCACTCAAATCTAAAAACAGAAGTTTAGATGAACTAAGAAGCATTCAAGACTACCTTTACCGTTATGCCCTTTTAGGTGTTGAGGGTGTGAGTGAAGTCGCAAGTGTAGGCGGATATGTGAAAGACTACGAAGTCACATTGCGCCAAGACGCACTCTACAAATATGACCTTAGTATCGACGATCTGATGAATGTGCTTTCTAAAAACAACAGCGATTTGGGTGGGCGTGTGGTGCTTGAAAACGGTTTTGAACAGATGGTTCAAGCCAGAGGTTTTGCACGCTCTTTGGAAGAGATAGCAGGCATTACCGTTAAAACAGTAAACGGTATTCCTTTAAAACTCTCCAACATTGCGGATGCTCGCATCGTTCCAACGTATCGAAGCGGTGTAGCAGAACTGAACGGCGAGGGCGAAGTCGTTGGAGGCGTGGTCGTTGTGCGCCACAAAGAGAACGCGTACAAGGTTATTCAGGCGGTCAAAGAGAAGCTAGAATCTTTACATGTAAACGATGTGGAAGTGGTGACAACGTACGATAGAAGCGATCTCATCACCAAAGCGATTAACAACCTCAAGCGCGCACTTTTGGAAGAGAGCATCGTCGTTTTGGCGGTGGTGATGCTCTTTTTGCTTCATTTTAGAAGTGCGCTCGTTGTCATCATTGTTCTGCCACTCACCATTGCGCTGACATTTTTATGTATGAAACTCTTTGGGCTGGAGTCGAACATCATGAGTTTGGGCGGCATTGCCATTGCCATTGGTGCGATGGTCGATGCGTGTATCGTGATGATCGAAAACGTGCATAAAAAGCTTTCGCATGGCGAAATTAAAAGCGAAGCGGAGCGTAAAGCGCTCATTATTGAGTCTTCCAAACAAGTCGGTCGCCCGATCTTTTTTGCACTTTTGCTCATCGTGGTCAGTTTCTTGCCGATTTTCGCACTCAGCGGTCAAGAAGGAGCGCTTTTTAAACCGCTGGCGTACACCAAAACCTTTGCAATGCTCATCGGTGCGGTGCTTTCCATCACGCTCGTTCCACTGTTGATGATTTATTTTGTCAAAGGAAAAATCCTCGAAGAGCACAAAAATCCGCTTAACCGTCTTTTTATCTGGCTGTATGCGCCGCTTTTAAAATTGCACATGCGTTTTTGGTACATTGCTATTGTGGCGTTCATCGGGTTTTTGGTGCTGGGGTATCACACGTTCACCAAACAGCGCTGGGAGTTTATGCCACCACTGAATGAGCAGACGTTTATGTATATGCCGGTCACTCCATTTGGCATTAGCATCGAACTTGCCAAAGAGTACGCACAGCAAAGCAATGAGATCATCAAAAGTTTTCCAGAGGTGCAGAGCACCTTTGCCAAGGCAGGGCGCGCGGAAAGTGCGACAGACCCCGCTCCGCTTTCGATGATCGAGACGATCATACAGCTTAAGCCCAAAGAGCAGTGGAGGGCAGGTATGACCTACGAGAAGCTGCGAGATGAGATGAACGAACAGCTTCAAATGCGAGGTTTAACGAACTCGTGGACGTATCCGATCAGAGGGCGCATCGATATGCTCATCACAGGCATACGCACACCGCTTGGCATCAAACTTTACGGCGACAATGACCAAGCGTTGGAAGAGAATGCGAACAAAATCGCCAGTGTGTTGGCAAACTATGCGGGAACGAAAAGTGTTTTTGCGGACAAGGCGAACAGTGGTTATTACCTTAATATGACGTTAAAGCCTGAGAATATCGCCGCGTACGGACTCAGCAAAGAGGAAATCCTTAACTTCGTCGACAACGCCATCGGCGGTTCCAAAGTGAGCACGTTTTACCAAGGCATTGAACGCTATGCGATCACGTTAAGATTGGAAGAGCAACATCGCAAAGACTTAAATGCCATCAGCGAGCTTCCCATCAAAACGGCGTATGGTTTCCAACGCTTAGGGCACTTTGTAGAGCTTCATTACGACGTGGGGGCGAGTGAGCTGAAGTCCGAAATGGGCAAGAAAGTCAACTATATCTATATCACGCTTAAAGAGGGTTTTTCGTCTAAAACCTACAAAGATGAAGCCAGCAAGCTCTTAAAAGAGAGTGTGGAGCTTCCAACGGGCTTTTACATCGGTTGGGCAGGGGAGAGCGAGTACCTAGAGAGTGCGATGGAGCGCTTGCAGTTCATTCTTCCACTGACGCTTCTCATCACCTTTATGCTCATCTACTTAGGGCTTGGCTCGTTTAGAAACGCACTTTTGGTCTTTTTGACTTTACCACTTGCGGCGGTGGGCGGATTTTTATATGTAGATTATTTGAACTTCAACCTCTCCATCGCCGTCGTTGTGGGCTTTTTGGCACTCATTGGCATCGCGGTAGAAACGGCGATCGTGATGATCATCTACCTTGAAGAAGCGATGTTACATGTAAAACATAGAACCAAAGAGGCGGTGCAAGAAGCCATCTTTGAAGGCGCGGTCATGAGGGTACGCCCCAAACTGATGACGGTTTTTGCCATCCTTGGTGGACTTTTACCCATTATGTGGTTGGATGGTGTGGGGAGTGAAGTCATGCAACGTATCGCCGCCCCGATGATCGGCGGTGTGGTAAGTTCGGCTATTTTAACGCTTTTGGTGATTCCAGTGTTGTATTATAGAATGCAGAAAATTGAGGAGTGAGAGGGTTTTACATGTAAGGATTTTTCCTTACATGGAAGAGGGTTAGTTCAAAGTTAAACTTTTATATTTTCTATTGCTTTTGTTCTTCTTTCTGCTTAAAGTATTCTGCCAATGTATCTAATTTCTTTACAGTTTTATCTTTACAAAAAAGTTGTGCAACACTATAGAGAAAAACGACGTAAATAATGATTGGGATCATTAGTAAAAACGCTGAAAAAAGCATTAATGCGTAAAGTACATCAGTCACATTTTTTAAAAATGGCACATAATAATGAGAACCTTGCATGCTCCCTTCATTCCATCCAACGGCATTAAAAAGAAGCAGAAAATTAATCGCAAGAATAATAATAAAGGTGTATTTACAAATTTTTGGTTTGTATTTTGCGATGAGAAAAGTTATAAAGGCTATAAAAATATCTATGATTAATAATGCCAATAATCCAATAGAATCTTTTCCAAAGTTGTCTAACCCAACGATAATGATAGCTCCTATGAAGCATATTATAACGATTACAAAATCTTTCATCTAAATTTACTCCCAAAGTAAATAGGATCTGTTACATTTTAGCTAATAAGAAGAAGCTAGTTTTTTCAACTTTTTGTCAATCCGCTTTCAATAATTTCTTCCATCAGATTTTAGCAAATTTTAGGGGTCAGTTACCACCTTAAAAC
>DFZK01000007.1 GCA_002382085.1 Sulfurospirillum sp. UBA4058
CGCGGCCTTACGTATTCTGTCAGCTTGAAAATGAACATTCGTCTTATCTTATGGGATAAAGATGAAAAATCCGGTGAAAAAACGGGTGTAAAAGATATTAAAGAACAAGCCATTTTTATTCGTGAAATTCCTTTGATGACGGAGCGAACTTCGTTTATCATCAACGGTGTTGAAAGAGTGGTTGTAAATCAGCTTCACAGAAGCCCTGGTGTTATCTTCAAAGAAGAAGAGAGCCCAACGGTTGCGAACAAACTGATCTACAATGCTCAAATTATTCCTGATCGTGGTTCTTGGTTGTACTTTGAGTACGATGCAAAAGATACCCTCTTTGTTAGAATTAATAAACGCAGAAAAGTTCCTATTACGATTTTATTCCGTGCACTTGGTTACAGCAAACAAGATATCTTAAAACTTTTTTACCCTGTGCTTAACATTATGATTCGCGAGAATAAGTTCCTCATTGAATTTTCAGCCGATAATTTCTTAGGTCGTGTCGATTTTGATCTTAAAGATGAGCATGGTAACCTTCTTTTAGCTGCAGGCAAACGTTTAGCGCGTAAAAAAGCAGAAAAATTTATTGAAGATGGTATTAAGTTTATCGAGTATCCTGTTGAAATTTTGGTTAATCGTTTCCTCTCCTCTCCAATTATTGATAAAGAGAGCGGCGAAGTACTTTACGATACATTGACACAACTGGATGAAGGAAAATTGGCAAAAATTATTGAGCAAAAATGCGAAGTGATTGAAATTGCGAATGATCTTGCAAGTGGTGTGGATGATGCGATCATTAACTCTTTTATTGCAGACACTGAAACCCTTAAATTGCTTCGTCAAACCGAGGGTATTGAAGATGAGAATGACTTAGCGGCCATTCGTATCTACAAAGTTATGAGACCAGGCGAGCCAGTAACCAAAGAAGCAGCCAAAACATTTGTAAAAGATCTTTTCTTTAACTCTGAGCGTTACGACTTAACCAAAGTTGGTCGTATGAAAATGAACCATAAACTTGGCCTTAGTGTGCCTGAGTATGTGACGATTATGACGAGTGAAGATATTATTAGAACAGCGAAATACTTGATCAAAGTTAAAAATGGTCAAGGTCACATTGATGATCGTGATCACCTTGGTAATAGAAGAATTAGAGCGATTGGTGAGTTACTTGCAAATGAACTTCATGCAGGTCTCATTAAAATGCAAAAAGCCATTCGTGATAAATTTACAGCCCTAAGTGGAAGCGTTGAAGAGTTAATGCCACATGATTTGATTAACTCTAAAATGATCACTTCTGCAATTTCTGAGTTCTTCTCCAGCGGACAGTTATCACAATTTATGGATCAAACGAATCCACTCAGTGAAATTACGCATAAAAGAAGACTTTCTGCTCTTGGTGAGGGTGGTTTGGTTAAAGAGCGCGCTGGCTTTGAAGTCCGTGACGTTCACCCAACACACTACGGAAGAATTTGTCCGGTTGAGACACCAGAGGGTCAAAACATTGGTTTGATCAATACACTTTCTATGTATGCGAAAGTGAATGACTTGGGCTTTGTGGAAGCACCGTACCGAAAAGTCGAAAATGCACGCATTACCGATGAAATTATTTACATCACGGCAACGCAAGAAGAAGGCCTTGTCATCGCGCCGGCTAGTACGAAAATCAATGAAAATAACGAAATCGTTGAAGATTTGATCGAAGTTAGGGTTGACGGTGAGACCGTATTGATCGAGAAAGAAAAAGTTGATTTGATCGACCTTTCTTCGATGATGATTGCGGGTGTCGCGGCTTCGTTGATTCCTTTCTTGGAACACGACGACGCCAACCGTGCGTTGATGGGTTCAAACATGCAACGCCAAGCCGTGCCTTTGGTAAAATCGGACGCTCCGATCGTCGGTACGGGTGTGGAAAAAATTGCGGCGCGCGATTCATGGGAGGCGATTAAAGCCAAACGTGCGGGTATCGTCGAAAAAGTCGACAATAAAAATGTTTACATTCTAGGCGAAGACGAAGGCGGTGCATTTATCGACCATTACGCACTTCAAAAAAATCTTCGAACCAATCAAAATACGACGTTTACGCAAAAAGTGATCGTTAGAAAAGGTGATTTTATCGAAAAAGGCGGCGTCATTGCGGACGGTCCAAGTATGGATCAAGGCGAGCTTGCTATCGGTAAAAACGCGATGGTTGCCTTTATGCCTTGGAACGGCTATAACTACGAAGATGCGATCGTTATTAGTGAGCGTATGATTCGTGAAGATGCATTTACCAGTGTACACATCTATGAAAAAGAGATCGAAGCACGTGAGCTTAAAGACGGTGTTGAAGAGATTACCAAAGATATCCCCAACGTCAAAGAAGAAGAGTTAGCGCATCTTGACGACAGCGGTATCGTTAAAATCGGTACGTACGTGACGCCCGGTATGATTTTGGTCGGTAAAGTTTCTCCGAAAGGCGAAGTAAAACCGACACCCGAAGAGAGACTTTTACGTGCAATTTTCGGTGAAAAAGCAGGACATGTCGTTAACAAATCGCTTTACGCGACGCCTTCGTTAGAGGGAATCGTCGTCGACGTGAAAATCTTTACGAAAAAAGGCTACGACAAAGATCCTCGTGCGGTTCAAGCGTATGAAGAAGAAAAAGAAATTTTAGATCGCGAACACCATGACAAACTTTTAATGTTAGATCGTGAAGAGATGCTTCGTATCAATGCGTTGCTTTTGAAAAACCCGTTGCAAGAAGATCAAGAAATTAACAAACACGCTTATAAAAAAGGCGATATGATTAAAGCCGAAGACCTTCATAACGTCAATCGTTTTTCAATCAACTCAATTGTTAAAGCGTTCTCGGATGAAGTTCAAGATGCTTATAAAGACTTGAAAGCTTATTTCCAAAACGAGAAGAAGAAGCTCAAAGAAGAGCACGATGAGAAGCTTAACATTATTGAAAAAGACGACATTCTTCCAAGCGGCGTCGTTAAACTTGTAAAAGTGTACGTCGCAACGAAACGTAAGCTTAAAGTGGGCGATAAAATGGCGGGACGTCACGGTAACAAAGGTATCGTCTCCAATATCGTACGTGAAGTCGATATGCCTTACCTTAAAAACGGCGAAATCGTCGATATCGTTTTAAATCCTCTGGGCGTTCCAAGCCGTATGAATATCGGACAAATTTTGGAAGTGCATTTAGGCTTAGCGGGTAAACGACTCGGAACTCAAATCGAAGAGATGTTTAAAGAGAAACAAGAGGGTTGGGTTAAAGCACTTCGCGAAAAAATGATCGAGATTTCCAATGTTGCTAAATTGATGAATGCCGCTGATTTTATTGAAAAATTAAGTGATGAGCAACTCCTTAATTATGCCCGTGATTGGAGCAAAGGCGTTAAATTTGCGACGCCTATTTTCGAGGGTGTCAATGTTGAAGAGTTTGCCAAACTTTTTGAAATGGCAAAAATCGATACGGACGGCAAAACAGACCTTTATGACGGTATGACGGGTCAAAAAATGCACGAGAGAGTCAACGTGGGTTACATGTACATGTTAAAACTTCACCACTTGGTTGATGAAAAAGTTCACGCAAGAAGTACCGGACCGTACTCATTAGTAACCCAACAGCCGGTGGGCGGTAAGGCACTTTTCGGCGGTCAAAGATTTGGAGAGATGGAAGTATGGGCACTTGAAGCTTACGGTGCGGCACATACCTTACGAGAGATGTTAACGGTCAAATCAGACGACGTCGAAGGACGTATTTTGGCGTATAAAGCACTTACACGAGGGGAAAATGTCCCTCAAACGGGAATTCCGGAAACATTCTATGTTTTAACGAATGAGTTGAAGTCTTTGGCTTTAGATGTTGAGATTTATGACGAGGTGGAAGAAGATGAAACGATTAGAACCAATTGAGATTCACGAAGAGAGTCGCCCGAGGGATTTTAAAGCATTTCAATTACGACTTGCTAGTCCTGAGAAGATTCGCTCATGGAGTTACGGTGAGGTTAAAAAACCCGAGACGATTAATTATCGTACCTTAAAGCCGGAGCGCGACGGTCTTTTTTGTGCCAAAATCTTCGGACCCGTTCGTGATTACGAATGTCTGTGCGGAAAATATAAAAAGATGCGTTACAAAGGCATCAAATGCGAAAAATGCGGCGTTGAAGTTACCAGTACGAAAGTTCGCCGTTCCCGTATGGGGCATATTGAACTCGTCACGCCCGTTGCACATATTTGGTATGTAAACTCGCTTCCAAGCCGTGTGGGAACATTGCTTGGCGTTAAGATGAAAGATCTAGAGCGCGTACTTTATTACGAAGCCTATATCGTTGAGCAAGCCGGTGATGCGTTTTACGATGCCGAAAACAAAAATAAAGTAGTGGCTTACGACGTTTTAAACGAAGAACAATACCAAGCATTACAGCAAAAATTCGGCGATAGCGGTTTTGTCGCAAAAATGGGCGGTGAAGTGATTCGCGATATGCTGGCAAATCTTGATTTAGTAGAGCTTTTAGGACAACTTAAAGAAGAAATCAACCAAACCAGTTCCGAAGCAAAGAAAAAAACGATCGTTAAACGTCTGAAAGTCGTCGAAGCGTTCCTCAACAGCGGTAACCGACCTGAGTGGATGATGATTACGATGCTTCCCGTGCTTCCACCGGATTTAAGACCGTTGGTTGCACTTGACGGCGGAAAGTTTGCGGTCAGTGACGTGAATGATCTTTACCGTCGTGTTATCAACAGAAATGCTCGTTTGAAACGTTTGATGGAATTGGATGCTCCTGAGATTATTATTCGCAATGAAAAACGTATGCTTCAAGAAGCGGTCGATGCGCTCTTTGATAACGGTCGTCGTGCGAATGCGGTAAAAGGTGCGAACAAACGTCCACTCAAATCACTTTCTGAGATTATCAAAGGTAAACAAGGACGTTTCCGTCAAAACCTACTCGGTAAAAGGGTTGACTTTTCGGGTCGTTCCGTTATCGTTGTAGGACCAAATTTGAAAATGGATCAGTGCGGTCTTCCGAAACAGATGGCATTGGAGCTTTTTAAACCGCATTTATTAGCACGTCTTGAAGAAAAAGGCTACGCGACGACGGTCAAACAAGCAAAGAAAATGATCGATATGAAAACCAATGAAGTATGGGAATGCCTTGCGGAAGTGGTTAAAGGTCATCCGATTATGCTTAACCGTGCGCCAACGCTTCATAAACTCTCGATTCAGGCATTTCACCCTGTTTTGATCGACGGTAAAGCGATTCGTCTGCATCCTCTCGTATGTTCTGCCTTCAACGCGGACTTCGACGGTGACCAGATGGCGGTTCACGTTCCCTTGTCGCAAGAGGCGATTGCCGAGTGTAAAATCTTGATGTTAAGTTCGATGAACATTTTGCTTCCGGCTTCGGGTAAAGCGGTCACGGTTCCGACGCAAGATATGGTCTTGGGTCTTTATTATTTAACGTTAGAAAAAGCGCATGCCACGGGTAGTAACAAGATTTTTGCAAATATTAACGAAGTGCATATCGCCATTGATGCCGGATTCTTGGATATTCACGCCAAAATTAAAACGCGTATTAACGATCGCGTTTTATTTACGACCGCGGGTCGTTTAATCTTGAAATCGATTTTACCGGATTTCGTTCCCGAAGAGCTATGGAACCGTGTTTTGAAAAAGAAAAATATCGGCGGCTTAGTCGATTATATCTTTAAAGAGGGCGGCATCGGTATTACGGCAAGCTTTTTGGACAACTTGAAAAATCTCGGTTTTAAATACGCCACGCAAGCGGGTATTTCGGTATCTATCGACGACATTCGCGTGCCTGAGGCAAAAATTAAGAAAATTAAAGAGGCGAAAAAACGCGTTCGCGAAATCCAAAAGCAGTTCAGCTCGGGTTTATTGACCGAGCAAGAGCGATATAACAAAATTATCGATATTTGGACGGATACGAACAACGAAGTAGCATCGGAGATGATGAAACTCACCGAAAGCGATAAAGGCGGCTTTAACTCGATTTACATGATGGCGGATTCGGGTGCGAGGGGTTCTGCGGCACAGATTCGTCAGCTTGCGGGTATGAGGGGTTTGATGGCAAAACCGGACGGCTCAATCATCGAAACGCCGATTATTTCAAACTTCCGTGAGGGTCTTAACGTTCTTGAATACTTTATTTCAACGCACGGTGCGCGTAAAGGTTTGGCGGATACGGCTCTTAAAACGGCGAATGCGGGTTATTTAACGCGTAAACTGATTGACGTTGCTCAAAACGTGAAAGTCACGATGGACGATTGCGGTACGCACGAAGGCGTCGAGATTACCGATATTAGCGAAAGCGGTGAATTGGTCGAATCGCTTTACGAAAGAGCATTGGGTCGTGTTTTAGCCGAAGACGTCATCGATACGATTACCAATGAGGTTCTCTTTACCGAAGGAACGATTATCGATGAGAAAAAAGCGCAAGCCCTAAAAGAAGCCAGCATTAAATCGGTCGTGATTCGTACGCCGATTACATGTAAAGCCAAAAAAGGCGTGTGCGCAAAATGTTACGGTACCAACTTGGCAGAGGGAACGCTTGTTCGTCCGGGTGAAGCGGTCGGTATTATCTCCGCACAATCGATCGGTGAGCCGGGTACGCAGTTGACGCTTCGAACGTTCCACATCGGCGGTACGGCGTCAACGGAATCACAAGATCGTCAAGTTATCGCACAAAAAGAGGGTTTTATCCGTTATTACAACGTGAAAACCTATACGACCAAAGAGAATAAAAATATCGTTGCCAATCGAAGAAATGCGGCGGTTTTATTGGTTGAACCGAAAATTAAAGCTTTATTCAAAGGGCGTATCGAAATTGATACCGCACATGAAGAGACGGTTATCTCTATCATCGGCGCAAACGATGCCAATGCGCGATACACGCTTCGTAAAAGCGACTTTGCCAAACCGAACGAGCTTGCGGGCGTAAGCGGAAAAATCGAGGGTAAGTTCTTTATTCCGTATAACAGCGGCGATACCGTTGAAGAGAATGAAAGTATCGTTGAAGTGATTCGCGAGGGATGGAACGTTCCGAGTCGTATTCCGTACGCGAGCGAATTGAAAGTGAAAAACGGCGAGCCGATTATTCAAAAAATCCATGCCGATGCCAAAGGAATCGTGAAGTATTATAAACTCCGCGGCGATTATTTGGAGCGTATTCATGAAATCGTTAAAGGGCATATCGTTAAAGAAAAAGGTATTTTTGCCGTTGTCGCCGATAAAGATGATCGAGAAGCGGTTCGCCACTATATTCCGCGCGATACGATTATCGATATTGCGGACAATAGCGTCGTTGAGGCAAAAACGTTAATCGGTTATCCATCAACGAGCGAACAGATTACGATTGCCGAATGGGATCCGTATTCAACGCCGATCATTGCCGAAGATGCGGGTACGATTACGTTTGAAGATATCGAACCGGGTATCAGTGCTACCGAACAATTTGACGATATGACGGGTCAAAGCAGACTCGTGATTAACGAATACTTACCGAGCGGTATGAAACCGACGATTATCATCGTCAATAAAAACGGTGAAGTGATCAAGTACCAATTAGAGCCGAAAACCGCGATTTTCGTCCAAAACGGTGCCGTGGTCGGACTTGCCGATCTAATCGGTAGAACGCCGAAAGCGATCGCAAAATCGAAAGATATTACCGGAGGTTTGCCTCGTATTAGCGAACTTTTCGAAGCGCGTCGTCCGAAAAATGCAACCGTGATTGCGGAAATCGACGGAACGATCCGTTTCGGTAAACCGCTTCGTTCGAAAGAGCGTATTATTATCGAAGCTAAAGACGGAACGAGCGTTGAGTATTTGGTCGATAAAAACACGCAAATCCACGTTCAAGCGGGTGAGTTTGTGCATGCAGGCGAGCGTTTAACCGACGGTGTTATTTCAAGTCACGATATTTTACGTATTATGGGCGAAAAAGCACTTCATTACTATTTGATTAGTGAGATTCAACAAGTTTACCGTGGTCAAGGTGTTGCCATCAACGATAAACACATTGAAATTATCGTTTCTCAAATGTTGCGACAAGTTCGTATCGTCGATAGCGGTAATACGAAGTTTATTATCGGTGATTTAGTGAGCCGAAGACGCTTTAGAGAAGAAAACGAAGCGGTCATGAAAATAGGCGGAGAACCGGCAATCGCCGAACCTACGCTATTAGGCGTTACGCGAGCGGCTATCGGAAGCGATAGCGTTATTTCGGCGGCATCGTTCCAAGAAACGACCAAAGTTTTAACGGAAGCGAGTATCGCGGGTAAAATGGATCTTTTGGAAGACTTGAAAGAAAACGTTATTTTAGGTCGTATGATTCCGGTCGGTACCGGCTTGTACCAAAACAAAAAATTCAATATCGAATTGAATCCTAGTCGTAGTTAAGTTAAGGGTTTTCCTTAACTTAACCTTTTTTTAAGCTATTTTTAAATAAAATTAGCACCTATTTTTTACAAAACAAAGGAATTAATGTGCCAACCATTAACCAACTCGTCAGAAATGAGAGAAAAAAGGTAATTAAGAAGTCGAAATCTCCGGCAATGGCGAAATGTCCTCAACGTAGAGGCGTTTGCACCAGAGTGTATACGACGACTCCTAAAAAACCAAACTCAGCTTTAAGAAAAGTTGCCAAAGTCAAATTGACCAGCGGTTTTGAAGTCATTAGCTACATCGGTGGCGAGGGACACAACCTTCAAGAACACTCCATCGTATTGGTACGCGGCGGTAGGGTAAAAGACTTACCGGGTGTTAAATACCATATCGTACGTGGTGCGCTTGATACCTCAGGTGTTGCAAAAAGAACGGTGTCTAGAAGTAAATACGGTACAAAAAGACCAAAAGCTAAATAAATTTAACAGCAGGTGATGTCCTTTTGTTTTGACATCATTTGAGTAAAATTTTTAAAAATTTGAAGGAAAGAATATGAGAAGAAGAAAAGCACCCGTAAGAGAAGTATTACCCGATCCAATCTACAACAATAAAGTCATTACGAAGTTCATCAATGCTTTAATGTACGACGGTAAGAAAAGCGTCGCAACCCAAGTATTTTACGGTGCATTAGAATTAGCCGAAAAACGAAGCGGAAGCCTAAAAGGTATTGAAATTTTTAATACGGCTATGGATAATGTTAAACCTGTTATGGAAGTAAAAAGCAGACGCGTCGGCGGTGCAACGTACCAAGTTCCCGTAGAAGTAAGACCTGCACGTCAACAAGCATTGGCTCTTAGATGGTTGGTTTCATATGCTCGAAAGAGAAGTGAAAGAACGATGATCGAGAGGTTGGCAAATGAACTTTTAGATGCGGCTAACAGTAGAGGCGCAACCTTTAAGAAAAAAGAAGACACTTATAAAATGGCAGAAGCAAACAAAGCGTTTGCTCACTATCGCTGGTAGAATGACGATGCGCGTGTCCAAATCATTGCGACACGCTCTCTCATTTCTCAATTTTTACTCCTATTACATTTAAGGAAACGACAATGGCAAGAAATACCCCTATAAGCATGGTTCGTAATATCGGTATTGCTGCGCATATTGATGCGGGTAAGACCACGACAACCGAAAGAATTCTATTTTACACCGGCATCTCCCATAAAATCGGTGAGGTACACGACGGTGCGGCAACCATGGACTGGATGGAGCAAGAGAAAGAAAGAGGTATTACGATTACTTCTGCTGCAACCACATGTTTTTGGAAAGATCATCAAATTAACATTATCGACACTCCGGGCCACGTTGACTTTACGATTGAAGTTGAACGTTCTATGCGTGTTTTGGACGGTGCCGTTGCGGTATTTTGTGCGGTAGGCGGCGTTCAGCCTCAATCTGAGACCGTATGGAGACAAGCAAACCGTTACCAAGTTCCAAGAATGGTTTACGTCAACAAAATGGACCGTATCGGTGCAAATTTTTACAATGTCGAAGCTCAAATTAAAAATCGTTTGAAAGCGAATCCGGTGCCGATTCAAATTCCTATCGGAGCGGAAGATACTTTTAAAGGCGTTGTAGATCTCGTTGAAATGAAAGCTTTGATTTGGGATGACGATGCGGCGATGGGTTCAAACTATCAAGTCGTTGATATTCCTGCCGAGTTGATGGACAAAGCGAAAGAATACCGTGAAAAAATGGTGGAAGCGGTTTCCGAAACCAGCGACGAATTAATGGAAAAATATCTTGGCGGCGAAGAGTTAAGCAAAGAAGAGATCAAAGCAGGTATTAAAGCGGGATGTCTTGCAATGACGTTTATCCCTATGATTTGCGGTACCTCGTTTAAAAACAAAGGCGTTCAACCGATGTTAGACGCGGTTGTAGATTATATGCCGGCTCCTACTGAAGTTCATGCGATCAAAGGTGAGTACGAAGACGGACGCGAGTGTGTCGTTGATTCAACCGATGAAGGTGAGTTTGCGGCTCTTGCGTTCAAAATTATGACCGACCCGTTTGTCGGACAATTAACCTTCGTTCGTGTTTACCGCGGTACACTCGAGAGCGGAAGCTATGCTTACAATACGACCAAAGATAAAAAAGAGAGAATCGGACGTCTTTTAAAAATGCACGCGAACAAACGTGAAGAGATTAAAGTGCTTCATGCCGGCGAAATCGGTGCGGTTGTCGGTCTTAAAGACACATTGACCGGAGATACGCTTGCGAGCGAAAAAGACCCCGTAATCTTAGAGAGAATGGTATTCCCGGATCCCGTTATCTCTGTTGCGGTTGAGCCAAAAACAAAAGCGGATCAAGAGAAAATGGGTATCGCGCTTCAAAAATTGGCACAAGAAGATCCAAGCTTTAGAGTTGAGACCGATGAAGAGAGCGGTCAAACGATCATCTCCGGTATGGGTGAGCTTCACTTAGAGATTCTTGTCGATCGTATGTTACGTGAGTTTAAAGTTAGCGCGGAAGTCGGGCAACCTCAAGTTGCTTACCGTGAAACGATTCGCCAAGCGGTTAACCAAGAGTACAAATACGCAAAACAATCCGGCGGTCGCGGTCAATACGGTCACGTTTACCTCAAAATCGAGCCTCAAGAAGCGGGTGCGGGTTATGAATTCGTCAATGACATCAAAGGCGGTTCCGTACCGAAAGAGTACATCCCTGCGGTTGATAAGGGTATTAAAGAGGCACTTCAAAGCGGTGTTCTTGCCGGTTATAAAGTCGAAGACGTTAAAGTTACGCTTTATGACGGAAGCTACCACGAAGTCGACTCTTCTGAGATGGCGTTTAAATTGGCTGCTTCAATGGGCTTTAAAGAGGGTGCGCGAAAAGCAAAACCGGTTATTCTTGAACCGATCATGAAAGTGGAAGTTGAAACACCTGAGGACTTTATGGGTGATGTTATCGGTGATCTTAATAGACGTCGTGGACAAATCAACTCTATGGATGATAGAAGCGGAAACAAAATCGTTAACGCATTCTGCCCATTGGCTGAGATGTTCGGCTACTCAACCGATCTTCGTTCTCAAACACAAGGAAGGGCTAGTTATTCTATGGAATTCGATCACTATGACGAAGTACCTCGAAACGTTGCCGACGAAATTATTAAAAAACGTAACGGTTAATCTTTTTACATGTAAAGAGTCTTCGGACTCTTTACACCCCTTTTTCTTCAAAATTTATCCAAATGCATTCTTTTCATACTCTTTTTTTCGATTGATAATCGGCTATAATCGTGCGTTTTGGATTTTACCTCTTTACAAAGGTTACACGTGATAGATATAAAACACCTCAGTAAATATTTTAACGACCAAAAAGTTTTAGACGACATCAGCTTACATGTAAACGCCGGTGAGATTTTTGCCATCGTCGGACACAGTGGCGCGGGGAAATCAACCCTGCTTCGTTGCATCAATGGACTGGAAAGCTACAGCGAGGGCAACTTAAGCGTTTTAGGCGAAGAGGTTAAAACGCTCACTGAAAGCGCTCTAAGTACCTTACGAAGCCAGATCGGTATGATCTTTCAAAACTTTTCCTTGCTCAATCAAAAAAATGTGTACGACAACATCGCTCTTCCCATGAAAGTATGGGGCTATGAGAAGGAAGCCATTCAAAAAAAGGTGGATGAACTTTTAAATCTCATCGGGCTTGAACATAAAAAATTTACCTATCCTAAAGAGCTTAGTGGCGGTCAAAAACAGCGCGTGGCAATTGCACGAGCCTTAACGCTCAATCCCAAAATCCTCCTCAGCGATGAAGCTACATCGGCACTGGATCCCAATACGACCAAATCCATTTTAGAACTTTTACAAGAGATCAATGCCAAACTGGGCGTTACGATCATCATTGTGACGCATGAAATGGATGTTGTCAAAAAGGTTGCTTCGCGTGCTGTCTTGCTTGAAGAGGGAAAAATCATTGGTCTTGGACGCATCGAAGAGCTCTTTTTGAAACCCGATGAGAAAATGATGCGATTTTTAGGTGAAGATGAAGAGCTTCCAAGCGAGGGGACGAATATTCGACTGTTTTTCCCTAGCACTGTCTCTTACCAGCCGATTGTCACGCAAATGGCGAGAGAACTAAATCTTAATTTTAACATCGTTTGGGGAAAGCTTGAGAAGCTGAACAACCATGTGGTTGGCTCACTGGTCATCAACGTGGACGCGCAAGCTGCAAATGCGGTGACGCAGTATTTGCAAACAAAAACTGAAGTGATTTGGGAGATACTCTAAATGGAAACGCTTGTAACTTTTTTTGAAAAATCTTTAGCGATGAAAAGCGTTCTTATCGATGCGCTCATGGAGACATTGACGATGAGTTTGGTATCGACTTTTTTGGCAACCGTGATCGGCTTTGTGCTTGCGATCATTTTGATCACCACCGATAAAAATGGTATCGCACCGAATGCATACACCTATAAGTTTTTAGACGTTACGATCAATATGTTGCGCTCTTTCCCGTTTATCATCCTCATCATCGTGCTTTTCCCTGTGACCAAATTTTTGGTCGGAAAACACACGGGAACCTTCGCGATGATCGTTCCTTTGACGATTGGAACGGCACCGTTTATCGCGCGTATGATCGAGGGGGCTTTTAAAGAGGTTGACTCCAGTGTTGTAGAAGCGGCGAAGTCGTTTGGAACGAGCAAGTTTCAAATCATCTTTCGCGTGCTGCTACCTGAAGCGTTTCCGAGTATCATTTCAGCGATTACGCTCTCTCTCATCATCATCGTTGGCTTTTCAGCGATGGCTGGAACCGTGGGTGGCGGCGGACTGGGTGCTGTGGCGATGAACTACGGCTACTACCGTTTTGATGGTATTTACATCTTTTGGACGGTGTTTATTTTGATCGTTTTGGTTCAAATTTT
The DNA here is from genome assembly GCA_002382085.1 of Sulfurospirillum sp. UBA4058. Taxonomy (GTDB): domain Bacteria; phylum Campylobacterota; class Campylobacteria; order Campylobacterales; family Sulfurospirillaceae; genus Sulfurospirillum. The sequence goes on from DFZK01000007.1 coordinate 13,311, forward strand.
TCAGAGTATCGGGGATTTTCTCTATAAGATCATCAAACATTAAAAGAGCGATTCAGTCCTTTTTAATACGAATGACGTTACGATTTTAGAATTGTTTAGTAAATAAAGTGATTTACTAAACAATTAGTTATTTAAAGGAGCACACACATGTACAAAGGTTTAGGGGTTATTTTAGTCAGCGCAGCTTTAGCATTCGTCGGATGCAGTGGCGATAAAAAAGCTGAGAATAAAGTGGCGGCAAAAGAAGATAAAAGCGCAAAAACCATCATCGTTGGAGCAACACCCGTTCCTCACTCTGAAATCTTAGAAGTGGTCAAACCGCTTTTAGCCAAAGAGGGATATACGCTTGAAATTAAGGTCTTTAACGATTATGTGATTCCCAACAAAGTCACAGACAGCGGCGAGATCGATGCAAACTTCTTTCAACATACACCGTATTTGAACGAGTTTAACAAAAGTCAAGGCACGAAATTGGTCAGCGTGGGCAATATTCACATCGAACCCATCGGCGTTTATTCTAAAAAAATCAAAGTGCTCTCAGAGCTTCAAGAGGGCGATAGTGTAGCGATCCCTAACGATCCAAGCAATGCAGGACGTGCTTTGGATGTTTTAGTGAATGCAGGACTTATCAAACTGAAAGATGCTGAGCATAAAACGAAACTGGATATCGTTGAAAATCCAAAAAATCTCAAATTTACGGAACTTGAAGCGGCACAATTGCCACGCGTCATTGAAGACTTCACCATTGCAGTTATCAACACCAACTACGCGCTTCCAGCAGGACTCAATCCTAGCACGGACGCTTTAGCGCTAGAGTCTGCTAACTCTCCTTACGCGAACATCCTTGTGGTTAAAGCGGGCAATGAGAACAGCGACAAAACCAAAGCGCTTCTCAAAGCACTTCAATCGGATGAAGTGAAAAAATTTATCGTTGAAAAATACAAAGGCGCTATCGTTCCTGCGTTCTAATACTTCCTCTCAAAGTGTCCGAGCATGGGCACTTTGAGGCTTCTTCTTTTAGATTTCCTAAGTATCTTTTTGGTATAATTCCGCCACAATAAACTTCATTTTTGTCCCCATAGCTCAGCAGGATAGAGCATCAAATTCCTAATTTGAAGGCCGTGCGTTCGAATCGCGCTGGGGACACCACCTCCTTTTTAATCTTTTGTAAAACGAATTGTTTGAAACCCTCGCAAGCAAAAGTACAACCATGAGACATCGTAAAACACACACAAGGAAACGGGCATGAACGCTTTACATGTAAACGAAAATTTTTTAACAAAACACCGCAAAAGTCTTAGCATTGGCGTCGCATTATTGGCTGTTTATATTGTCTGGGGAAGTACTTATTTGGGGATTAAAATTGCCATTGAGACCTTTCCTCCTTTTTTGATGGCGGGCATTCGTTTTGTGATCGCGGGGGCATTATTGTATGGCTTTGTTGTGTACAAAGAAAAAAAACGTCCAAGACTGATTGAGTGGAGAGATACGACGGTGATAGGCGTGTTGTTGCTTTTAGGGGGAAACGGGTTGGTTGTCATCGCTGAAAAAACGATCGCAACGTCCATCGCCGCCATTATCATTGCAACCGTTCCATTGTGGATGATTCTTTTTGCATGGGTTTTAAACGTTCAGAGTAAGCCTAGCAAAAGTACCTTGATCGGCACATTGATCGGTTTTGTGGGCGTCGCGATTTTGATGTTTCCAAACTCGACGGAGGTGTTTCATCTGGACATGCAAGGATTGGTGCTTTCGCTTTTAGCGGCAATTTTATGGTCGTTAGGCTCCATTTACTCTCAAAGAGCCGTTTTGCCCTCTTCGGTGATGCTTTCAACGGCGATGCAGATGCTCTCAGGTGGCGGTGTACTGATTGTCGTTGCACTGTTCAAGGGTGAATGGCAACAGTTTCATATCGAAAACCTTTCGTTGCGTTCGATAGAAGCACTCCTTTATTTGATTTTGATCGGCTCTTTAGTGGGTTTTAGCGCGTACGTGTGGCTTTTAAAAAATGTCTCACCGTATTTGGCTTCAACGTATGCGTTTGTCAATCCTCTGGTTGCGCTTGGTTTAGGGTATTTTTTTGCCGATGAAATTTTGAGTTCCAAAGCCTTGATTGCGACGGTGTTGATTATTAGTGCCGTTGTGATGATCACTCTTTTTAAAGCCAAAAAAAGATCAGCTCAGTAACGTTTGATCTCACATTTAAGTTATTTTTAGCGACTTTGGTGTTGGTATGGGAGTATACTTTCACTATCAAATTTGTAAAGGAGCGATCGATGGCATGCAAAAAACCTGCGGCTAAATCGGCAAGTGAAGAGACGAAAGTTGAGAAACCGGCTTCTTCTAAAACCTGCGGTACGAAAAAACCGTGTGCTAAAAAATAGTTTTTAGCTTTTTTCGATACGAAGAACGTTTAGCGTCTCTTCGTATCGTTGCGTTAAACCGATTACCGATCGGTAATTAAAACTTCCCAAAATCCTCTTTTTAATCAATGATTACGGTTTCGTTACGGTTTGATTACCAAACGGCTATAATCTAAAAAAACGCTTAAAAATACGGTTGTGATGCCATTTTGCTTTTGCTAAACTCATCGTGCCTTTTCATAAAATTAGCAGGAGAAAACAGATGAAATTAGCTAAACTTAGCTTGGCGGCAATCGTAGTTGCAGGACTTGCGTCCGGCTCATTCGCGGCGGATACTTTAGCCGACGCTTTTAAAAACGGTAAAGTGAGCGGAGAACTTCGCGCGTACTACTTTGATAGAGATACGGGCGATGCCAATACGGGTACGGCTAAAAAAGGAAACGCTTCCATCTTAAATGCGGGCGTCGTTCTTGGATACGTAACCGATTCCTTGTACGGATTTAAATTCGGAACGACGATGCAATCTAACTTTGCACCGTTTGCCGATAAAGATGCCAAAAACTTATTTAAAGGCGACGAATACGGTTCAGGTGCCGTTCTTTCCGAAGCGTATCTACAATACACGATCGGTCAAACAACCGCTAAAATCGGTCGTCAATTTATCTCTACGCCGTTGGTTGCCGGAAGCGGTTCACGTATGATCAAACAATCGTTTGAAGGTGCGACGATCGTCAATACCGATCTTCCGCAAACCACGTTAGTTGCCGGATACGTCGACAAATACCAAAACCGTACCTTAACGCAAACCAGCTCAACGGAAACGGGCGTGCCTGAGTTTGCGCAAGTCGGACAAAAGGGTGACGGTGCTTACACCTTATTGGCGATCAACAAATCGATCCCCGGTTTGACGGTTACGGGTCAATGGGCGGAAGTCACGGATGAAGAAGACGTCTATTATGCCGAGCTTGCGTATGCGGGTAAAGCGGGCGATTTTGCGTACGGCTTTTCGGGACAATACGACGTTATCAACTTTGACAACGCTATGAGCAGGGAAGATTCAGGATTTTACGGTTTAAAAGCCAGCATCGGCTTTAGCGGACTGAATACCTATGTAGCGTATACGAAAGTCGATAAAGACGGCAATGCCGATACGATCGCGACCAGCGGCAATGCGGGCGTGGGAAGCGGATCGGATATTATCTATACGGCTAACGTGATCGGTAGCGGTAATTACAGTGCGGATGCCAAAGCGTATGCGATCGACTCCAATTACGCGATCAATGCACAAGCTAAAATCGGTGCACGCTACGTCAGCGTCGATCTTCCTCAAGCGGCAGGTGCTAAAAGTAAAGATTATAACACCTTAGATTTTTACGCTAGCTATGCTTTCGAGGGCGCACTCAAAGGTTTCGTCTTGGAAGCGCAGTATGAAGACCTTAGTGCCGACAGCGGTGCTAAAGATACCAACGAATTTCGATTTAAAGCCGCGTATAAATTTTAATACCTTGCTCTCTCTTGCGGCGGTGAAAACCGTCGCTTGCAGAGCTTTCTCTAGGTTCAACGATACTTTTACGGGGTGATTAATCTTTACATGTAAAGCTTTTAGCAGTGGTGAAGAGATAGCATACGCTAAAGGAGCAAGCATGTTGGATTACCATGACAAAACCGCCCACACCTACCGTTCGGTACGAATGACGTCGCATCGTATCGACTGGGACAATCCGCCCAAGCCGTTTAAACTCTATCCCGAACATTTTCCGCGCATCGCCCTTGACGCCAAAGTGCCTTCGCATCGTTTTGTGATGCTTGTCGGCGGTATCAGTGCACAAAAAAGCTATCCGGGCGTCACGTATGCTTTACGTACCAACCCGAGTGCCGGAGCTTTGTATCCGACGGAAGCGTATGTGCAAATCCGCAATGAAGAGGGTTTCGAGGACGGCATTTACCATGTGAGTCCTTTCGAAAACGCATTGGTACGCTTGAGCGATTTGAACGAGAACGAAGGCGTGGAAACGTTTTTACATGTAAAAAAAATCAAAGGCTTCATCTTCTTATTTTCGGCTCTGTATTACCGCTCTTCATGGAAGTATCGAACCCGTGCGTTTCGTTACTGTTTACTCGATACGGGGCATATGATCGGCACGCTAGAGGCGTCGTGCCTGCTTTTCAAGCGCGATTATCGCATCTGTTATACTTTGGATAAAGAAGATTTAAACGCGCTTTTCGCTTTTGGGAACGAAGAGTTTTTTCTCTCAAGCGTGATTGTCGGAAAAGAGGACGAAACATCGAGCCCTCAAACGCTCAAAACCGTTTTGGTTTCGACGGACGGAACGGGGCGATTTGAAGCCGATCTTCGTATCGAAGAGGCGTATCGGGCGACCTGTATGCTAAGGGTTCGCCAAGCGCAAAGCGCTATGCCTTTCTTTGCGTTCGATCGTGAACGTTGGGCACAAGCGATTTGGAAACGTCGTTCTATTCGCGACTTTGCGCAAAAACCGCTTTTGCAAGAGCAGTTTTTCGAAGCGGTACGGTTTGCGACGGAGCCGATTCCTAGCGACTGTGACGAGAGTGTCGATCTTTATGCGGTCGTTAACCGTGTGAGCGGCATGGAACAGGGCGTTTGGAAAGCAGGAAAATACGTGCAAAAAGGCGATTTTTCAAAGGATGCGGGTTATTTGTGTCTGGAACAAGCCCTCGGCGAAGAGAGCGGCGTTACGTTTTTTCTCGTAGGAGACGATGCGCAAAACTACCAAGCCATGATGCAAAAGGCCGGTATCATCGGGCATCGGTTGTACGTCAGTGCTACGTATTTAGGGTTTGGGTGCAGCGGTATCGGTGCTTATTACGACGACGAAGTCAAGGCTTTTTTGCAATGCAAAGGCATGATTCTTTATGCGATTAGCATAGGATACTAGACTTACATGTAAGGTTTTTTACGGCAGATTTTTGATCTTTTTAACGCTTCTCAACCCTCATTAATTCCTCATTTTTTTTCGTTAAGCTTCATCTATAAAAGTAAAAATTACATTCAAAACGTAACTTTTACTTAAGATTTGTACGTTTCAAAGTATTCAAAATCGTTCAATTCAAGGAGCAGACTATGACAAAGAAAATGGACAGAAGAGCGTTTTTAAAAGCAGGCGGTGCGGCGGCAGGTGCCGTGGTTGCGGCAGTGAACGCGGAAGCGATTCCGTTGGTGGGAGATTCGATTTTACAAGACGGCGTGGATGGCGTCAGTGCTTCACACTTCGGTGCGGTAACGACGAAAGTTCGCAACGGTCGGTTTGAGAGCGTCGAAGCTTTTGCGGAAGATCGTTATCCGACGAGCTTGATCCAAGGACTTCCGGCACGTACGTACGCGCAAGATCGTATTTTGTATCCGTGCGTTCGCGAGGGGTATTTGAAAAACGGTTACAAAAGCGACAAGAGCAAACGCGGTTCGGACAAATACGTGCGCGTCTCATGGGAAAAAGCCTTTGATTTGATCGCCGACGAGCTCAAACGCGTTTACAAAAGCTACGGACCTGATGCGGTATACGGCGGAAGTTACGGTTGGTTTTGCGTCGGAAGTCTCAACAACCCTCAAGCACTTTTAGGACGCATGTTGGGCATCGCAGGCGGCTATACGTCACGTACGTTAACCTATTCGACCCATGCGATTCGCGCGATTACCCCTTACGTGACGGGCGGCGACGAGTCGAGCAACCAACAAACGGCGTATCCGAACCTGATCGCCAACTCCGAATGCATCGTTTTTTGGAGCAGTGATCCTATCAACACCAACCAAATCGCATGGGGCGTGCCCGATCATCAATCGTACGACTACATGAAACAGCTCAAAGCCGAAGCGAAAAAGCGCGGTATTAAGTTTTATTGCATCGATCCCGTTTACAACAACACCGCGGTTTATTTCGGAGCAGAACACATTCAAGTGCGCCCGACGACCGACGTTGCGATGATGCTCGGTATGGCGCATTATCTCTACAGTGAAAACCTTTACGCCAAAGAGTTTGTGGAAAAATACACCAGCGGTTTTGCGGAGTTTAAAACGTATCTTTTAGGCGAAGGCGACGATAAAACCCCTAAAACACCCGAATGGGCGGCTAAAATCTGTGGCGTAGACGCCAAAGTGATTAAAATGCTTGCCAAAGAGTTCGTCTCCAAGCGTACGATGCTCATGGGCGGTTGGGGTTTTCAAAGAGCGCACCACGGAGAGCAACCGCACTGGATGCTCATTACGCTTGCGAGTATGATCGGACAGATCGGGCTTCCCGGCGGAGGATTTGGATGTGCGTATCACTATTCAGACGGCGGCGTACCTGCCCCTGCCGCGGCGACGGGCAATCCTTTAAGCGACGTCAAAACGGGTAACGGTTCGCAAGGAATCGCCGCAAGTGCCGAAGCACCCGCCGCATCTCCCGGTTTGACGGGTATTAGCGTCAACTCTAAAGTAGACGGTCCGTGGAAACAACGTAAAATTCCCGTCATTCCCGTTTCACGCATCGTCGAGTGCTTGGAAAATCCCGGTCGCGAGATTTTGTTTGACGGTAAAAAACTGACCTATCCCGATTTGAAAATGGCGTATTGGGCGGGCGGCAATCCATTCCATCATCACCAAGACCGTAACCGTATGATCAAAGCGTGGCAAAAATTTGAAACGTTTGTGGTGAACGAATGCTTCTGGACGGCAACGGCGCGCATGGCGGACATCGTCCTTCCCGCAACGACGGAGCAAGAGCGCAACGACATCACCAAATCGCACACCAACAGCTACATCTTCGCGATGAAAAAAGCGGTCGAGCCTGCCGGTGAAGCGATGGACGATTTTGATATTTTTGTCAACATTCTACGACGTTTTAGTGCCGCCGAAGTCTTAGCGTTTACCGAGGGTAAGAGTAAAATGGAGTGGATCAAATCCTTTTACGACGCTTCGTATGAAAAAGCCAAAAAATCCGGCGTTGCGATGCCGACGTTTGAAGCGTTTTGGGAAAAAGGGTTTGTGAAGTTTGAAACGCCCGAAGCGGCTAAAAATTTCATCAAGTACAAAACCTTTAGGGAAAATCCCGTAACGCATCGTTTGGGAACGCCTTCGGGTAAAATCGAGATTTTCTCCAAAAAAATTGCGGGATTCGGGTATCAAGAGTGCAAAGGACATCCGACGTGGTTTGAACCGATGGAGTGGCTCGGCAGTAAAACGGCAAAAGAGTTCCCGCTCAATCTGGTCTCTCCGCATCCCAAATACCGCCTTCACTCACAGCTCAACAACACGTGGTTGCGCGATCTTGAAGAGGTTCAAGGCAGAGAGCCGATTTGGATCAATCCGAAAGACGCGGCGCGAAGGGGCATTCAAAACGGTGACGTCGTGCGTATCTTTAACAAACGCGGACAAGTGCTCGGCGGAGCCGTCGTAACCGAAGCGGTGATGGAGGGCGTCGTACGAATGCAAGAGGGCGGCTGGTACGATCCTAAAGAGCCCGGCAAAATCGGCTCACTATGCGTACACGGCGACGTCAACGTCTTGATCGCTGATATTCCGACTTCTGAATTGGCGCAAGGCAATCAAGCCACGGCACTGGTCGAGATCGAAAAATTCAAAGGGGAACTACCCGCCATCGGTATTTTCAAAGCCCCGAGCATTAAAGGAGCCTAGAGAATGTTGCTCAAAACGATAACGTTAACCCTATGCCTTGCCTCGTTTCTTTTCGGGGCGGGCGGCTCTTTTATGCGCCAAAACAGTCCGCTTTTTGCCTCCGGCGACGCCAAAGAGACCTTAGGCGAGTTGATCGTCTCGGCGGAGGTGAAAGAGCTCTCCAAAAGCGGTGAGTATACCGAAGTAGAGTTTACCGGCTATCAACCCAAAGACAGTGCCGTCGTGTACGAAAAAGCGGGCGTGTTGATCGTCGGCTTAGAGGTCGCAAACGCCGGTGCGTTAAAAGTCATCGGCGAAAAAACGGACGAGTACGGTACGGTTTGGCTCAACGTCTCGATGAGAGGTTTTGTCGCTAGCAGTGCTTTAGGCAAAGATAAAGGAAGCATTTTACAAGCGGGCAAAGAGCTTTTCGGTGCCAAATGCGGTACGTGCCACGCTTTACATGCCGAAAGCGAGTTTGACGCCAACGTGTGGCCGAGTATTTTAGATGCGATGGGCGAGCAAGCCGCGCTTTCCAAAGACGAAAAATATTCGATTATGAAGTACCTACAAAACTATAAGTAACACCTACTTTCTTCGCCCTTTAGGGCGAAGAAAGATCATAGCATCCAAAGATAAACTTGGCTAGAATAAGTACATGTAAGCTCATTTCAAAGGATCGTCGATGGAACTTTGGTTGGAAAAACTCAAATCTTTGAAGCTTTTGTATGCCGAAGACGAAGAGGGGATTCGAAAGCCGATGGCGAATACCTTGGCATATTATCTCAAAGAAGTCTTAGAAGCGCGTGATGGCGAAGAGGCTCTCGACATCTACTACGAACAACGTCCCGACATCATTTTAACCGATCTTCGAATGCCCCGAAAAGACGGGCTCGATATGGTCAAAGAGATACGTAAAAACGATAAAAAAACCCCCATTTTAATGATTACCGCGCATACCGACAAAGAGTATTTACTCAGCGCAATCGAGTTAAAGATCGAAAAATACTTGATTAAACCCATTGCGCTCAACGAACTGCTCGGCGGATTGAGGCTTTGCGTAAGCGAGATCGAGTCGGGGCGTTCGTTGTTTCTTGAATGCAAAAACTGTAAGTTCGATTTTAAAAACAGACGCATTTTGCACGAGGGAGGCAAAGAGACCGAGCTGACGCACAAGGAGTCCGATTTTTTGGAACTCTTATTGCGCAAAAAAGGGATGATCGTTAGTTACGAAGAGATCGAGCTCAACGTCTGGAAAGAGGAGTTTATGAGCATCGCCGCGCTTCGTACCTTGGTCAAATCTTTGCGAAAAAAACTTCCGAACAGTTCGATTAAAAACCATTCTCAAACGGGGTACAGCTTTGAGGTATAAATGCGTTTGGCTGCTACTTTTAATCTTTCATTGCGGCATGGTTGCGGCGGAGGAAGAGCTATATCGTGAAGATACGAGCGAACAACGAGCTTTACATGTAAGAGATCCGCGCTCGCATATTAACGTTTTTTTACCTTCGATGCCGTATAACTACGTTTCGCGTTTGGTGAACGAGGGCTTGGTTCGGCTGGCGGAAAACGAGCAAGGCTGGGAGTATGCTTTAGCGACGAAGAGCACCAAAATATCGCCGCTTTTGTACGAATTTGAACTGCGCAAGGGCGTTCGTTTTCAAGACGGTACGCCCTTTAACGCCGACTCGGTGATGCACAATTTTCACTATTTTCTGAAACAACCGTTTAACTACACCAACATTCACCGTTCCCTTAAAAGCATCGAAAAAATTTCGGACTATAAGGTTCGCTTGCATCTGTCGCAACCCTACGGGATGCTTTACCGCGATCTTGCGCGCATCTATATCTATTCCGAAGCCTACTTGAAAACATTCGGTTGGAAAGGCGCGGAGACGGGCGCAAATATCAAAGCGTCGGGACCTTACGGTTTGGGACCGTACATCTTAACCGAGGGCATGATTACGGGGCGAAAACAAACGCCCAAAGCGATTCTCAAAGCCAATCCTTACTACTGGGAAAAACATTACCCTTGCATCGAAACCATTACGTTTTATACGGAACTCTCAACCGCCGAAGCGTTGCGATTAGCCTTATACGAAGAGGGCGGGCTTGATTTTATGCAAATTCCTTTCAATAAAAAGATCGAAACCATGCTTTCTCCTTATGCCAAGTTGGTTTCCATGCCCTCAACGCATAACTTTACGATCTATTTTAATTTAGCCAAAACCGCTTCGCCCGTAGCACGTAAAGAGGTACGCCAAGCACTTAATTGCGCGCTCAATCAGCAAAGCTTACTCGATTTTACCTATAAAAAAGAGGGCAGACTCAACCCCGGCGCATTCAAAGACGGAACGTGTCCTTTAGAACCTGCGGTGATGGAGCGTATTTTAAAGGGTTTGGAGCTAAACGTCGCTACGCAAGATTCGTTGCTTTTTTTATGGAAAGGGATCGAATACCGACTTTCGACGTACGGCGTCAAACTTCGTTACCGCATTACCACGAGCGAAAAAGAGATTTACGATTTGGCGCAAAAAAACCACCGTGATACGCAAGAGTGGGATATTTTGATTCAAAATACCCAAGATTGGTACGGCAGGCATCCTTGGCCGGTGTTTATTCGCTATCAAGAGAACAACCCGTGGAGTTTTGTGAAACACGATGCCGTGATGAAAAACTATATCGAAACGTTTTTCGGCTTGGAACAAGACGATGCAAGGTTTCAAACCTTAACCCAAAAGATTCAAGATCGAGCGCGCGAGGAGGCGTATATGTTGTTTGTCCCGATTCCCAATGCCGTTTTTGCCATGAACAAAGAGCTGGTATTTGAGCCGCTCGGCATCGGTATGCAGCCGTTTTGGAAAGCGAAAATTACCGACGAACATTGGTCGGTAAGGGGCGATAAAGCGTATCTCGAAGAACTTCAAAAACCTTTGATTCCCAAGCGATTCCCATGAAAAAAATCCCGATCAAATACAAACTTTTACTGTTGTTTAGCTTTTCGTTTATCGGTATGTTGATTTTGGCGGAGCGGACGTTTAGCCTTTCTCAGGAAAATATTCGCAATGCGACGACGATTTTTGAAAACTCCCAAAGCACTCAGTATTTACAGGAAAACTATATCGAACCGACCAACGCTTTACGTGAAATGAGCCTCTCGTTGGTCATGTCGCCGAATGAGGATTACCGCAAAAACATCGAGGCGGACATTACCGCTCAGCGTGCGCGCTTGGAAGAGAATTTTGCGAGATTAGATCAGCAGACTTATAGCGCATGGAAGGAGTATTCCCATAGCGTTCAAAAGACCTGCGGCTATTTGGAAGCGCGTTTTGAGGAGGCGGCGTTTGTCCATGTCACTTCGATCGAGCGGGAAAACTACACGGCGCTTTTAAATCGTCTAAAATCCCTTCAACACGATGCCATTATGCAAACCAAACACAATTTTTCGGATATTCAAGTCGGTGCGCGTGCGTTAAAATACGAACTGGTCGTCGTGGTTCTTTTGCTCTCGGCATTGGTGTTCGTTGCGGGCTATTTGCTCTCCAGCCATATCGTCTCTTCGATTTTGAAACTGCAAGAGGGACTCAAAGAGTTTTTCGGTTATTTGCAAACCAAAGCGACGCAACCCAAACCTATCGAGCTTCACAGTCGCGATGAACTTGAAGATATGGCGAAGCTGCTCAATCAGAGCATCTCCAAAGCTTCGGCAACGATCGCGCAAGATACGCTCTTTATCGAAGATGCGATTAGCGTGGTGAACGATCTTAAACTCGGAAAACTCGCTTCGCGCCTTCATTCGACGGCGCAAGCGCAAGAGTTGCGCCTGCTCAAAGACGTTATTAACGCGATGATCGACAATTTGGAGTCGAAAATCAACAAAGAAATCCTCAAACGAACCGAGCAGGAGAAGCTTCTGATTCAACAGAGCAAACTTGCTAGCATGGGCGAGATGATCGGCAATATCGCGCACCAATGGCGACAACCTTTGGGCGAACTCAGCGCGCTTTTAATCAACCTTCAGGTGAAACACGAGTTTCACGATTTGGATGAGGAGTATTTGCTTGAGAGTCTTCAACGGTGTATGAAAATCAATGCATTTATGTCGGGTACGATCAGCGATTTTCAAAATTTCTTTAAACCCTCGAAGGAAAAAGAGGTGTTTGAAATCAGCGAAGCGTGCGAGCGAGCCATCGCTATCTTGCAAGCGTCGCTTCGCTATCACGGGATCGAGTTTTCGTTTGATATCTCGGAAAAGATGGAAGTGCTCGGCTATCCCAACGAATTTGCCCAAGCCCTTTTAAACATTCTCTCCAATGCCAAAGACGTTTTAAGCGAACGGGAAATCAGCCATCCGTTTATTCGCCTTTACCTCAAAAAAGGGTATAAGTACATCTTGATCGTCATCGAAGATAACGGCGGAGGCATCGCGAAGGAGCATATGGAACGTATTTTCGAGCCGTATTTCACTACCAAGTACGCCAAACAGGGAACGGGCATCGGACTTTACATGACGAAGATGATCATCGAAAATAATATGGGCGGTATTATTACGGTCAAAAATACCGAATCGGGAGCACTTTTCACGATTAAGTTACCCAGCGTTCCCGACTCGGACGTAGCGGCTTACATGTAAAAAAATTTCTTACATGTAAAGAGTGCTTAAAGGCGTGCGTTTTTCTCCTCGATCATCGTATCGAGGGTCTTAAAGAGCGTTTTACTCTCTTTCTCGACCTCTTTAAAGTAGTCGACGACTTGCTTTTTTTCATCCAGTAAATTCGATTGCGTCGAACGAATCAGGTTGCTAATGGCAATGACGTGTTCGTGGAAACTTTGATGCGGCGCGTAAAGGGCTTTAAAGCTTGGCGTATCGCCGAAGATTTTTTCGCCGTCGTGGTGATACCATTCGCCTAAGCTACATGCTGTGTGATTTTGAAACGAAGCGTTGGCGTCGTTGACGTAAACGGCACTGTAGGCGTTGGCTTTGAAAATCGCATGGTTCATTTTTGCAAGCGTGATAAAGATGGTTTGTTGGATCGTATTGATATTGGTCGACGTCGTATTGGAGTGTTCGATCAGGCTGTTAAACGTTAGACTGAGCTGGTCGAGCGTTTTGGTCGAAGCGTCGGCATTCTCTTTCATCGATTCGGCGTTGCTTTCGAGTCCCGCCGTCTCTTGTTGGAGCATTTTAATCGAGACGGAGATCTCCGCGGTTGCTTTTTGCGTCGTTTCGGCCAATTTTCGTACTTCGTCGGCGACCACCGCAAATCCTCGTCCGTGTTCGCCCGCCCGTGCGGCTTCGATAGCGGCGTTGAGGGCTAGAAGATTGGTTTTATCGGCGATGTCGTTGATCATGTCGACGACGTTGCTGATGTCGCGCGTTCGTTGTGCCAAAATACCGATGCTTTGTTCGTTTTGGTTGACAAATTCGATCAAAGCGGTAATTTTTTCGATCGTATCGCGTAAGTTTTGGTAACTTCCTTTAGTCTCCTCGGCATAGATTTCGCCGTCTTTAGCGATCTCTTTGAGGCGTTCGACGATGATCGTTAGGTTGGCTTGGACGGTTGAAAAGTCGTTGGAGCCGCTGCTGATCTGCGCCAATTCGGCGTTAAGCGTGTTGCGAGCGATAAATTCGTGGGTTTGCTGCATCGCGTGTACGGCTTGGTTGATCATTTGCGCTTGATCTTTAAATTCGCCGTGCATCCCTTTTTGAAGGATTTTACGGCTAAAGTCCTCTTTGGAAGCCGCCAAAATCGTCGCTTTGATCTCTTTGGTCACTAACTCGAAATTATCCAAAAGCGTATTCATATTGGAGCAGAGTTGTTTAAGTTCGCCGCCGTCGTCGACGTTGACGATACGTCCGTGAAGCTCTCCGTGCGCACTGTCGTGGATAATGCCTGCCAAAGAGTGAATCGTGTTGCGGACTTTATGGATATTGACGAACATAAACCAACCTAACGCGAAATTGCTGAGGTTCAGGATTTGAATCCAGTGAAAACCGTTGAAATAAACTTCCAAACAAAATGCGATAAAGAAAATAGCCAAAGAGATAACGTTGGCATTTTGGACGCGTGCAAGCGAAGACGATCTATTCGTAGGAGAGGATAAATTCTGCATAAGAAACCTTTAATTTCGCAAGAGTATTTTCAAGAAGTGCGAGAGAACTTTGCATACCGCCGCTTTTTTCCGCTTCGAGCATTTGGCGGTAAAGCGGTTCGATGACGCTAATACCTTTTGGGCTCGGGCAACGTCTGACGGAGTGATAGCCGATAATCTGAGCACTTTTCGTATCGACGATCGGCGTAATATAGGCGTGAACCCAATAAAAATGTCCCGATTTGGTACGGTTTTTAACGTAAGCGAAGATTTCATCGCCGGCTTGGACTTTATCCCATAAGAGTTTAAAGACGGCGCGAGGCATATCGGGATGGCGCAAAATATTGTGGGGCGCGCCGATCATCTCTTTTTCGCTGAAGCCGCATATCTCAATACAAAGATCGTTAACGTAGGTAATTTTACCTTTAAGATCGGTTTTGGAAACGATAAATTGATCTTCGTCGAAGAAGAGTTCGTTTCCCTTTTGCGTAATAGCCACGGAAGATCTCCTTATAATAACTTCGTTGTCTTTATCCTGAAACGCGTAGTATAACAAAAAAAGATGTTATTTTAGTCAGACTTGTGACATTTCGCCTGTTTCTGAGATGAACAATGCATTATCTAATCCGTAGAAAAACAAAGAGTCCCATTTCTTGAGAAACGTTTTTGCAAAACGATGCGAACGTCTGGTTTATCAAGAAGCTTATTTGTCGGTTTGGAACGTGAAAACCGCCCCTAAACTTCGATCGCTTTTGTTTAAAATCACGTTTGCTTGCCAAATCATATTGCCGACCGCGCATGTGGGTAAAATACCGCTGCCTTCGTATACGCCTTTCGCCGTGGGTTTTAAACGAAACGTGTGAAATCCCATGTTCATATTGGTAGCGAAAATTTTCAGTTCGATCGAAGAGAGTTCATGCGGCGTCGTGACCTTAAAATGAAGCGGTTGCATAAGCGGAATGGATTTGGGATCGATTTCAAACGAAAGCGGCGTGTCGTCTTTGAGGCTCACTTCACAGCGTTTTTGATGCAAATCACACGGAAGCGAAAGCGTGGCAAACTGCGTATCGCCGACCCACCAGCGGTAGACGTCGCTTGAATCGATGAGAAAGTATGCCGCAATTAAAACAACGACGGCGCATTCGACTAAAAAATATTTGATTATTTTTGAACCGTTCATAAGAAACCCTTTATGTGACGCGTTACTATAACACGACTTTGTTAAAATTGAGTAAATGCGAAGTGACAGCTACTTTAAAGTTTGGTGTCGATAGAATGGAGAAATAGCTCATTATGAGGGTTCAAACGTCCATGGTGTCACTTAGCGTAGACGGAAAACGGATCGAAGTCCGCGAAAACACGTTACTCATCGAAGCGTTACTTTCTCAAGGGATTTCTATTCCCCATTTTTGTTATCACCCCGCATTAGGAAAAGACGGTAATTGCCGTATGTGTATGGTTGAGATCGAAGGACAAAAACGTCCGCAAATCGCTTGCGATACTCTCGTGAAAGAGGGTATGGTCGTCCGAACGAAAGGCGAAAAGATCGATCGCGTTAAGCGTTCGATTTTGGAGATGGAGCTTATCAACCATCCGATTGATTGCCCGATTTGCGATCAAGCCGGAGAGTGCTCTTTACAAAACTATTATATGGACGTCGGACTTTACGAGAGTCGTCTGACCACTCCCAAAGTGCGCGGAAAAAAACACGTCGATTTGGGTGCAAACGTCGTGCTCGATCAAGAACGATGCGTGTTGTGTACGAGGTGCGTACGCTTTACCGAGAAGATTACGAAAACGCATGAATTAGGCGTTCTCTCCCGCGGCGACCATTCGGTTATCGACACGTTTCCGGGCGAAAAACTGAACAACCCTTATGCGATGAACGTGGTTGATTTGTGTCCGGTGGGCGCGCTGACCAGCAAAGATTTTCGTTTTGCCAAACGCGTGTGGTTTTTGCAAAGCGAAAAAGCGATCTGTAACCGTTGCGCAAGAGGCTGTTCGATTTTCGTCGATCACCATAAGGAAAAGTACGGAAGCGAAAAAATTTACCGCTATCGACCGCGGTTGAACGAGGCGATTAACGGTTATTTTATCTGCGATGCGGGAAGGTTGAGTTATGCTCACGAAAACGCACTTTTCGATGCACAGGCAATGATTCGGGGCAAAGTGAGCGAATACGACTATGCCGAGGGAAAATGGCTTCGCTTGCTGAAACGCTATTTAGGAAAAACCCTCTTTTTGATCTCCTCTTCGCTTGGTTTGGAAGAGTTCGTACGCCTTCAAAAACTCGCCAAACTTTACGACATTGCACTTAGTGCGTACGAGCCTGACCGCTTCGATGATCGTTTCGGCGACACGTTTTTAAAATGCGCAGATCGCTCCGCCAACGCAAGGGCATTACCTCTGCTCGGTATCGACGATACGCAAGAGGGGTTTCAAAAAGCCTTGCAAAATGCCGAACTGATCGTCTTGATCGGTCGTCACGACGTCGCGCTGATACTTGACGCGCCGTGTCGTAAAAGCGTGGTCGTATTGGACGCCGGAGGTATGACGTGTGAAGAAGTCGAGCTGATGTTGCCCGTCGCATCGCATACGCAAAAAGAGGGAACGTATATTAACGTCGAGGGCTACGTGCAATACAGTGCTTGTATGATCGCAAACGACAAAGGGCGTAAATCGCTTTTGGAACTCTTGGGCACGGTGCTGGGAGACGGTATGGTGCGTGCGCAAGAGATATGGGAAGAAGAGATCGTGCGCTTAGAGCCGTTTCAAAACCTATCGTTTGCGATGCTCTCATCGACGCCGAGGATCGTTTTATGAGCGGACTTGCGATCGGTATCGTCGTTTTAAACGTGGTATTGGCTTTGCTGTTTTCGCTTGGAGCCGCACCGATTTTGGTCTGGATCGAACGACGTGTGGCAGGACTCATTCAAGATCGTTTAGGCCCCAATCGTTGCCATATCGCTGGGGTTCGTTTGGGCGGTTTGGTGCAGTCGTTGGCGGATATGCTCAAACTTTTTTTTAAAGAAGATTTTCGAGCCAATGCGATTCGTGAAAAATTCCTCTTTTCGTTTGCTCCCGTGATTGTTTTCGTTTCGGCGTTTTTGAGCTTTATGGTGATGCCCTTTGCCGACGATATATACGTCGGGAGCGAGCGTTTTATCATGCAGGGCTTGCCGATCGATTTGGGCGTTTTATGGTTTTTGGCATTGGCGGGACTGAGCGTTTACGGCATTATGATCGGCGGATGGGCAAGCCGCAACAAATACGCGCTCTTAGGTGCGATGCGCTCAGGGGCACAGGTCATCAGCTACGAAGCGGCGATGGGACTTTCGTTGATCTCGGTGCTTTTGTGTTATCCTTCGGTGCAGTTGGGCGATATCGTCCGTGCGCAAGGCGAGCTTTTGGGCGGCGTTTTACCCGCTTGGGGCATTTTTCTCCAGCCTTTGGCGGCACTCATTTTTATCGTAACCGCTTTTGCCGAAGCCAATCGAACGCCTTTTGATTTAGCCGAGGGCGAAAGCGAGATCGTCGGCGGTTTTCATACCGAATACGGTGCGATGCGTTTCGGACTCTTTTTTGTCGGCGAATACGTCGCGATGAGTGCGTCGAGCGCATTGATCGTAACGCTTTTTTTCGGCGGTTTTCAGCTTCCTTATCTCGATACTCAAACCTTACATGTAAAGATGCCTTTGATCTTAGGCGCATTAGTTTTTCTCGTCCCTTTGGGCAGTTTTTCCTTTATCCGTTGGATGCGAAAACACAACCGTTGGAGGGTTCAAAACGATCCTCGAAGCCGTGAAAGTGCATGGCTTACGAAGGTGATTGTCGGATTGAACGTTGTGTTTTTGCTGGGAGCGGGATACGGGTTGATCGTCGGATTGTCCTCTTTTTCAACGCAATTCGTAACGGCGTTGCTTCAGGTCGCGACGTTTGCGTTTAAACTGTTGGCGATGAATTTCGTATTTGTTTGGGTACGTTGGACGCTACCTCGTTTTCGCTACGATCAATTGCAAATGTTAGGCTGGAAAGTGCTGATGCCCTTAGCCCTTGTCAATATTGTCGTGACCGCAAGCGTCATCGTCTTAAAGGGGGCATAAATGGGTGTTAAAATCGTTCAAAGACACGGAAAGACGCTACGGGAAAAACTCTATCTTCCGGCGATTTTCGGCGGTATGAAAACAACCTTACGCCATTTTACCGCCAATTTGAGCGATACGCCGCAGATTAAAACCTTTAGTTATCCCGAAGAACAACCCCAAGACATTACGGAGCGTTATCGAGGCGTGCACCGTTTAACCAAGCGTGAAGACGGAAGCGTACGTTGCGTTGCGTGTTTTATGTGCGCAACGGCGTGTCCGGCGGAGTGTATCTTTATCGAAGCGCAAGAGCGCGAAGACGGCGTGGACGAAAAGATGCCCCGACGCTTCGACATCGATCTTTTAGAGTGCGTCTTTTGCGGCGCGTGCGTCGAAGCGTGTCCGTGCGACGCGATTCGTATGGACAGCGGCATTTTTAGTTTTATCGGAAAAAAACGCGAAGATTTTATCCAGACGAAAGAGCAACTCTTAGCCCGTGAAGCCAAGGAAAACCGATGAACGACCTTCTTTTTTTTCTGCTCTCTTTTTTTGCCCTGTTCGGTGCTTTCGGGATGATCGTGTTGCATCAACCCGTGCACAGCGCGTTAAGCCTAATCGTAACGCTTTTGGCATTGGCGGGACTTTTTGCGCTTTTAAACGCTTCGTTTTTGTTTGCGGTGCAAATTATCGTCTATGCCGGAGCGATTTTGACGCTTTTTATTTTTATCATTATGTTTTTAAACGTCAAAGAGTCCAATTTACCCAAAGAACCCAATAAAACGCTTTACCTCTTTTTAGGCGGTATCGTTTTGATTCCGCTCAACCTTCTTGTTTTACGGGCTTTTTACGCGATGCCGCTTTTAAGAGAGCCTTTGGCGGAGGATTTCGGAGAGATTCAACCTTTGGGAGCGGCGTTATTTACGAAATGGCTACTGCCTTTCGAGTTGATCTCGTTGTTGCTTTTGGTCGCGCTGATCGGTGCGGTCGTTTTTGCGCGAAAGGATGAGGTATGATCGTCTCGTCGCTTTTTTCCTACGTTCTTGTCGCAATGCTCCTTTTTTCGATCGGGCTTTTGGGCGTCATCGCGCGCAAAAATATTTTCGTTATCTACATGTCGATCGAATTGATGTTTAATGCGATTAATCTTCTTTTCGTCGCCTTAGCCCAGTACCGCCACTCCTACGACGGTCAAATTTTCGCCGTCGTGATTATTGCGACGGCGGCGGCGGAAGCGGCGGTGTTTTTGGCGTTGATCGTCGTTTTGTTTAGGCGAAAAAAATCCTTGGATGCCGACGTGCTTCGCGCTTTATCGCAAAAGGAGGCGGCATGAGCGTCGTGTTAGCATGGATCGTTTTGCTACCGTTGTGTTCTTCTGTACTGCTCGGAGCGATGTACCTTTTTTCGATCACGAAGCGGCGTATCGCGCAGCGTTATTTTACCTTTGTGGCACTCTTCTCTCCTTCGGTCGTCTTTGTTTTAGGCTTGGCGGCACTGCGTGAGCTGATGCTTCGCGCAGATGCGTTGCATTATCATGCCTACGTTTGGTTACGGATCGGCGAATACCGCGTCGATATGGGATTTTTGGGAGATAAACTTTCGTTATTTATGGTCTTTTTTATTACGCTCGTCGGCGGACTGATTCATCTTTACGCAACGTCGTATATGAACAAGGACGAGGGTTACGGAAAATTTTTTGCTTACTTTCATCTCTTTACGGCTTCGATGCTTTTGTTGGTTTTGGCGGAGGGTCCTTTGATGCTCTTTGTCGGCTGGGAGGGTGTCGGGCTTTGCTCGTACCTGTTGATTAGCTTTTATTATCACGACAATGCCAACGTCGTTGCGGGAAATAAAGCGTTTATCGTCAATCGCGTCGGCGACTTGGGCTTTTTAATCGGTTTGGCGATGCTCTTTTTTTACGGCGGAACGTACGAGTTTAGCTATGAAACGCTGGCACTGCATATCGGAACGATACCGCCCGAGATTTTAACAAGCATCGCGATAGCCCTTTTTGTCGGAGCGATGGGAAAATCGGCGCAAATTCCTTTGTACGTTTGGCTTCCGGACGCCATGGCGGGGCCTACGCCCGTTTCGGCGTTGATTCACGCCGCAACGATGGTGACGGCGGGCGTTTATATGGTCGCTCGGTTTCATTTTCTCTACGATTTGGTGCCGCACGTGGGCGTTTTTATCGCTTATATCGGCGCGTTAAGCGCGCTTTTTGCCGCGCTGATCGCCACGAAGCAAAGCGATATTAAGAAGATTTTGGCGTATTCGACGATGTCTCAACTCGGCTATATGTTCGTCTCCGTTGGGCTTGGGGCATACGATAGCGCGCTTTTTCACGTCTTTACGCACGCTTTTTTTAAAGCACTTTTATTTATGGGTGCCGGAGCGGTCATCGTCGCGTTGCATCATGAGCAAAATATTTTTAAAATGGGCGAAATGCGCCGCGTGATGCCGCTCACTTACGTAACGATGCTGATAGCGACCTTGGCGATTAGCGGTATTCCGCCGTTTGCGGGATTTTTCAGCAAAGACGAAATTTTGTCGGTTGCGTTTGGAAGCGGTCACTACGAACTGTGGCTGATCGGCGTCATAACGGCGGTATTGACGTCGTACTATATGTTTCGACTTTTCTTCCTTGTTTTTGAGGGGACGCATGCTTCACATTCGCAGGCACGCGACGTCGGTTGGGTCATGAAAGCACCCTTAGTCGCTTTAGCGCTCGGTGCTACGTTTGCCGGATTTTTGGGACTCCCCGAACTGTTCGGCGGCAATCATCTCATCGGCGAATGGTTGAGGGTATGGAAACGCGAAGCGTTTCATCTTTCGCACCTTGTCGAGGGAATACTGATCGCCTTGAACGTCGGTGCCGCTTTGGCGGGCATAGCGATCGCTTATCGGAAATTTCGTTTTTACGATAAGCGCGTTGCGTACCAACCTGAAGGAATCGTGTACCGTAAATTTTACGTGGACGAACTCTACGACGTGCTTTTCGTCCGCTCGATTCGCCGCTTGAGCCGTTTTATCGCCGAAACAACCGATAAAAAGCTTGTCGATCGCGTCGTGATGGGGTTGAGTCGGGGATTTATCGAGGCGGGAAACCGAATCGCTTGGGTACAAAACGCTTCCGTTCGGCTGTATGCTTTTATTATGATTGCGGGTATCGGCGCGGCTTCGTGTTATTTACTCGTCGTATTGAGGTAGGATATGGGCGTACTCTCTTGGATTATTTTTTTACCGATGGCGGTCGCTTTCGTGCTTTTGATCCTTCCCGTAGGAGCAAAGGCAACGCGTAACGGAGCGTTTGGCGTCTCGTTGGTTATTTTTGCGTTGGCGTTTTACGTGCATGAACATTTTGCGTTAAGCGCGCAAATGCAGTTTTACGAGCAGTACGATTGGATCAAAAGCTACGGTATCACGTATCGCGTCGGAGTCGACGGATTTTCGTTGATCGTTTTGATGTTGATCGCGACGTTGCTTCCGAGCGCGTATCTTTTGTTGTGGCACAACGAACGTTCGAAGAGCTATTGGATTAGTATGTTGTTTATTCAATCGGGCATTAGCGGTACGCTTTTTTCGCTCGATCTGTTTTTATTTTATTTTTTTTGGGAAGCGATGCTTCTGCCCGTTTTTATGATTATCGGGCTTTTCGGCTCGGGCAATCGGGTTTTTTCGACCTTAAAGATCACCGTTTATACGATTATGGGATCGCTTTTTATGTTCGTGAGCATTCTGTACTTAGGCGTAGCGCACTACTATGAATTCGGTGCGTGGAGTTTTGCCCTTTCGGATTTGGTACGAATATCCACCTTAACGCCTATGAATCAAACATTTTTGTTTGCCGGCTTTATGATCGCGTTTGCGATTAAAATCCCGCTTTTTCCATTTCATTCGTGGCTTTTGGAAACCTACTCGACGTCGCCGACCGGAGGCGTATTTTTACTTTCGTCGATCATGGCAAAACTGGGCGTGTATGCCTTGGTGCGTTTTACGATGCCGCTTTTTCCGGATCTTTTTGTCGCGTATGCGCGTTTTTTTATCGGTTTGGGCATTTTCGGATTGATCTATTTCGGAATTGCGGCGATTGTGCAGGATAATATCAAAAAGATGCTCGCGTACTCTTCGGCGTCGCATTTGGGATTGATTAGCGCGGGTGTTTTTTCGCTCAATCTTCAAGGCTTAACGGGAAGTGCTTTTCTCATCGTCGCACACGCAATTGCCACCGGAGGGCTCTTTTTGTTGGTCGGCGTGATGCAACGCCATTTGGGTATTCGTCCTTTAAGTGCCTTGGGCGGCATTGCCAAGCGCGCTCCGTGGTTTAGCGTTTACTTCGCGGTGATGCTCTTTTGTACGGTCGGTATTCCCGGAACCAACGGCTTTGTCGCGGAACTGTTGATCGTTTTGGGTATTTTTCATTACAATCCGTATTTGGGCATTTTGGCGGCATTGACCGTTTTAGTGGCGGCAAGTTATATGTTTTGGGTTTTTCAAAAGGCGATTTTGGTGCAAAGCGGTAACGACGTTTCGCAGATGCGCGACTTGAGCTTTCACGAGATCGTCGGTCTGTTTCCTTTGGCATTTTTGATCGTTGCGATGGGCGTGTATCCCGATTTTTTCTTAGCCAAAATTACGCCGACGCTACAATACTACCTTGATACGATCTTACATGTAGGAGGCAAGGTATGATTGCGTTTGGATGCGTTGCCTTGGGTGCGGTGCTTTTGATGCTCTTGTCGGCAATGCCCAAAGTGCGTATGGAACACTGTTCTTTGTTTGCTTTCGTGACGCTTCTCATCGGTTTGATACTCACGCTCGCTTCGTTCGGAGAGTTATTTACCTTTTTCCCTTTACCGAAATTTTTTCACAAAATGGTTATCGTCGATAGCTATTCGGTCTATTTCGATGCGATTATTTTAAGCGGTGCATTGGTCACGTCTTTGATCGGTACGCACTATTTTCAGGCAAAGAGGCACTTTAAAAAAGAGTTTTTTTCACTTTTCTTGTTTTCGGTTTCGGGAATGATGCTTTTGGTGCATGCGAGCGAATTGCTCAGTGCTTTTATCGCTTTGGAGATTGCATCGCTGAGTCTGTACGTGATGATCGGCTTTCAAAAAGTCCATGACAAACGCGTGGAAGCAAGTTTTCAATACCTCGTGCTCGGCTCTTTGGCAGGCATTTTTTTCCTTTTGGGCAGTGCGTTTGTGTATGCGGGACTTGGGACGACGATCTTGGGAGAGATGGGCAACCGTTTGGATACGTTGATGGGCAAAGACGTTTCGCTCGTCACGATCGGTGCAACTTTGATTTTGGCGACGTTTTTGTTTAAAATCTCCGCTTTTCCGTTTCAAAACTGGACGATCGACGTGTATGACGGCTCTTCGCTTCCGGTGAGCGCGTTTATGGCGGCAACGTTTAAAGTGGCGATTTTCGGGTTTATCTTGCGTTTAATGCTCGTCGATTTCGATCCGATCCGCGATACGTGGGATACGCTTTTTATCGTCGTCATTATCGCGACGCTTTTGTACGGCAGTTTTTTAGCGATTATCCAAAAGAGTTTGAAGCGAATGCTCGCCGCTTCGAGCATCGTGCATACGGGCTATTTGCTGATCGCTTTCGTCTCGATCGGTTATGCGGGCGAGAGTGCCGCTTCGTCGATCATCTACTATCTCGTCGCCTATTTTCTCTCGGCAATGGGAGCGTTCGGGCTGATTTCGTACATTGCGGCGGACGAACATGTCAGGGTAACGTACGAGGATTTTAGGGGCTTTGCGCATGTGCATCCTTATATGGCGGCGATGCTAAGCGTCTTTATGCTCTCTTTGGCGGGAATTCCGAGTACCATCGGATTTGTCGGTAAATTTTACATTTTTACCGGAGCAATCGAGGCGGGTTATACCTTTCTTGCCGTATGCGGTGTCGTGGCGACGTTTGTATCGGTGTATTATTACTTTAAACTGATCGCGCTGATGTACTTCTACCCCGCGTGTGATTCGGACTGGAAAGACGTACCGAGCCTTAAGGGTATTACGCCCTTAACCATCGGTTTGATCGCCGTAGCGATCATCTGGGGCGGCATCGGCAACACCTTTATCGCCTATTTCCCCGGCGTCGATTTTCTCATCGACACGGCACGACTCTCTTACATGTCGTTGTTTATCAAATAGGCTTTACATGTAAAGGCTATTTAACTTAATAGATTACTATATTAAAAAGAGAATAAATGACCAGAGAAGAATGTAAAAATGCGCCCTTAATACTCCAAAGTTTTATAACACTTCAAAACCAAATTGAATATCAAGAAGATTGTTATGATTTTTCATCGACCTTTCATCAATTAGCGCAAGATAGCGATGATCCAACTATTGCAAGAATTTGTTTCTTAATGGGTGATCTATGTTCAATGATGTTAGTACCGCAGAGCCAAAGTGAACCTTTTGGTGCAATGGTAAAATGGCATGATGGACATCGTTCAGCAATACTTGATGATTTCATTACAGAGGAATTAGATTTTTTTGAACAAATACTCCCTGAATGTAAAGCATACCAAATCAAAGCTCGCATTGCCGATGTCTTATGGACATTAAAACGAGGCAAAGCTATCGATTTTGTAAAAATTGCTATTGAAAATTATCAAAATTATCCGCTTTCCCAAGAGACCATTCACGATTCAAGTAACACATGGCAAAGAGCAATTATCTTAGCTTCGACAACCCATCAATCTATTGAAAACTTGACTAATCTTATTTTGGAACACATTAAAAATACTTCGAGTCAAGACAATTTTTATTTAATGCATCTCGTAGAAATTTTAGATGTTGCGAAATTGCAAAGAGAAGATATGGAAATGATTGTGATTCATCTTGAAAAAATTGCACAACAGTTTAAAGAGCAAAAATTATACAATCAAAGTACACGTTATTACCAATGTGCCTTAAAATGGGCTAGAAAACTACAAAATAAAGAACTATGTTATAAGCTGCTCTATGAAATAGGGTTTTCTTTTTATCAAAATGCCCTTGCACAACCCTATGAGTTTCAAAGTACATCAGATTATGAAAATGCACTTCAAACTTTTAGACAAATTCCAAAAAAATATCGTGATACAGATAATATCAATACTCTTATAGCTGAGATTGAAAGAAAAATCCCTGAATCAAATCAAATCGCTTTAGAATATATGCAAAGAATGGAAACTAAAATTGACACTAAAGAGATGGTTGAATACAGTGAAAAAGCCGTATCCAATCAGCCAAAATTTAAAACGCTACATATTTTTGCTAACTTAATTCATATACCAACCAAAGAATATTTTAAAAAACAAGCGCAAGAGCATATCCAACAATTTCCTATTCAACATTTATTCAGCGGTGTGCATATAAACCATGACGGAAGAACCATCGCCAAAACACCTTCAATAGATTTAGCTGAGAGCCTGACAGATGATCATGATGCACTTTTCCCTACGATGGTACAGAACTATCAAAATTATATTGAACTTACCGCTAAAGCATATATTGCACCTGCGCTTTTTCAGCTATTGCTTGAACATCGCATTACCAAGGAAGATTTATATCACATTTGTGATAACTCAACATTGATTCCTAAAGAAAGAATCGATATATGGGTTGAAGGCTTATGGCTAGGTTTTGAACTTAACTTTTTAGTTGCTATTCATCTTCTAATTCCACAAATCGAGCATTTTGTTCGATCACAATTAAAGGTTAGAGGGGCTAAAACAACAATAATTGATAAAGAAGGGATTGAAATAGAACAAGGATTATCTACATTATTAGATAAGGAAGATGTACAACTTTTTTTAGATGATAGTTTACTGTTTGAGTTGCACGTTTTATTAACAAAACCACTCGGTTACAATTTTAGAAACAATCTAGCACATGGATTATCTGAAGTAGGAGAACTAAACTCATACCCAACTGCATATGTATGGTGGTTATGCCTGAAATTGGTTGTTAATAACAATAGCTTTGATTTTACACAAGGAGATGAGTATTAAAAGAACATTCAACAGCCTTTACATGTAAAGCCTATTTGAGCAATGCCTCGAACTCTTCGGGGAATTTTTTGAGGTAACTTTGTGCGATAAAGGCGACCGAGGGGGCGAAAACGCAGATGGTTTTGCCGTTCATCGTATCGACCGCGTCTAGGATCGTTTGGTAGTCTTCGTGGGTTCCCGCTCCGGCTAAGATTTTGGCTAAGATGCGATCGACCCAGCCCGTGCCTTCGCGACACGGGGTGCATTGACCGCATGATTCGTGGTGGTAAAACGCAAAAAGGTTTTTCATCGCTTCGGGAATGCTCACGTCCTCGTCCAGTACGATCATACCGCCCGTTCCTAAAGCCGAGCCGTGTGCTTTGAGGCATTCGTAATCGAGCGTGATCGTTTCGATCTCGTCGGCTCGTAAGATTTGCACCGAAGAGCCTCCCGGAATGATCGCTTTGAGTTTTTTATCGCCTCTAATGCCGCCGCACAATTCGTAAATGACGCGTTTCATGCTTGTTCCGTAGGGCAGCTCGTACACGCCCGGCTTTTTGACGTGTCCGCTGATGCCAAAGAGCATCGTGCCGGGGCTTTCTTCCGTACCGTAAGCGCGGTACGAGGCATACCCTTCGCGGATAATAAACGGTACGCTAGCAATAGTTTCGACGTTATTGACGACCGTAGGATTGCCGAAAAACCACTCGGGCTCTTTGCCTTTGGGTTTGAGTCTTGGGTGTCCGCGTTTGCCTTCCAACGACTCCAAAAGAGCGGTTTTTTCGCCGCAAATATACGCTCCCGCACCTCTATGAATCGTTACATGTAAAGCATAGTTATGCCCTCCGACGTTCTCTCCCAAAAGGTTGGCGGCATATGCCTCGTCGATCGCGTGTTGCAGGCGGTTCATCCAAAAAACGTATTCGCCGCGAATGTATACGTAAGCGTGGTGCGCGCCTATAGCGTAACTTGCGCAAATGATTCCCTCGATGAGCAAATGCGGATCAAACTCTAAAATTTGACGGTCTTTAAACGTCCCCGGTTCGCCTTCGTCGGCATTGACGACCAAGTAAACGGGTTTGTCGCTCTTGGGGGGAATCAGCCGCCATTTTTCACCCGTCAGCGCACCGCCGCCGCCTTTGCCTCGAAGTCCGCTTTGTTCGATTTCGCGAATGACCTCGTCGGGGCTGAGGCAAAAGAGTTTTTCCAAGGCGGCATAACGGTCGTTAGCGCGTGCAACTTCGAGGGTATGGGCGTTTGGAATATCAAAATTTTTGCTGACCACTTTAGCGATCATGGCACAGTCCGTCTAAAATTTCATCGATTTTTTCGGGCGTTAGATTTTCGATATAGTCGTCGTTAAGCCGCATACAAGGTGCCGTGCCGCATGAGCCGAGACACTCGACGAGCGAGAGCGTAAATTGCCGATCGGGCGTCGTTTCGCCTACTTTGATGCCGAGTTTCGTTTGGAGATATTCTTGAATATTTTTCGAGCCGCACAGCATGCACGAAAGCGTTCGGCAGAGTTGAATGTGGTACTTACCGACGGGTTGGAGCTGAAACATCGTGTAAAAGGAAGCGACCGAATAGACTTCCATCGGCGTACGTTCTAATTTTTTAGCGATAAAACGTATCGCGTCTAAGCTAATCCATCCTTCTTGGTACTGAACCATCCACAATGCGGGTAACATTAACGATTGTTTGTCGGGATAACGCTCCAGTAATGCGTCAAATTTTTCTTCGTTTTCCCAGTTAAACCCAAAACGACTCATCGATCCAACTCTCCTGCAATAATATTCAAACTTCCTAAACTTAAAATCGCATCGGCGATCATACCGCCTTCAATGATACTCGGATACGCCGCCATCGCATAAAAACACGGCGGTCTCACTTTGACTTTATAGGGCTTGGGGCTTCCGTCGCTGACGATAAAAAAACCAAGCTCCCCGTTGGCACCCTCGATGGCGCGGTAAGATTCGCTCGGAGGTACTTTGACGCCCTCGAAGACGAGCTTAAACTGATTCATCAAGCCTTCGATATTGCCGTAAACTTCGTGTTTGGGAGGCAAGGAAATCGAACGATCCGCAACGCACACCGCACCTTGGGGTAGGCGTTTCATCGCTTGCTCGATAATGCGCTTGCTTTGCCTGATCTCCTCAAAACGCACCATAATGCGATCGTACACGTCACCCACGCTGCCCAACGCTATATCAAAATCAAAACTTTCGTAGTGATAATAAGGCGCATTGACGCGAAGGTCGTACGCCACGCCGCAGGCTCTGAGATTTGGACCGCTGAGGCTTCGGTTGATCGCCTCTTCTTGGGAAATAATGCCTACGTTTTGCGTTCGATCGTGAAAAATGCGGTTATGTTCTATCAGTTTGAGCGTATCGCCGACCCCCGTATCGATGGCTCTCAAACAGACATGTAAGTCCTCTTCGAATCCCTCGTACAGATCGTGGCTCATACCGCCGATGCGCATGTACGAGTTGGTTAGCCTCGCTCCCGTCAGTTTGGAAAGAAGGTCGTAAACGCTCTCTCTGGGATTGTACAGATACCAATAATTCGTTAGCGCACCCATATCGACCAAGATCGCCGCCAAACAGACCAAATGGTCGATCATACGCGAAAGTTCTCCGATAATGACGCGGATAAACTGAGCGCGATCGGGCAACTCAATCCCTAAAATACCCTCTACCGCATGTGCAAAAGCGATATTGTTCAAAATCGCCGAACAGTAATTCAGTCTGTCGGTATAAGGGATGATTTGGTTGTACGCGTGGTTTTCGCACGATTTCTCAAAACCGCGGTGCAAATAGCCGATTTCACTGATAGCGCATCGGATCGTTTCGGCTTCCAATGCCACAAACGTGCGAATCGTTCCGTGGCTTGCCGGATGGGCAGGTCCTAGATTGAGAAACATTAAAGCGTCGTGCGATTCGATACCTTTACGCTTGAGCCGAGGCGTCATCTCGTCCATCAAATCGTCGCTTCGATGACAAAGTTGCCCTTGCGTAATGGGATAGTCTTTGCGTAATGGGTGTCCGATAAACTCTTTGTGGTTCAAAATACGTTTTAAATTGGGGTGATTTTTAAAATGAATGCCGTATTGATCCCAGATTTCGCGTTCCGCCCAATTGGCACTTTTAAATAAAGAAGCGATGCTATCGACTGCCAAGCTTTCGTCCACGTCGATTTTAAGCGTTATCAGGTTGGAAAAAAGACGATCACGCAAAAGATAGACGATCGCAAAACGTCGTAACGAGGAGGGTTGATGCAAATAATCGATTGCCGTCATATCGACTAAAAACGTGTAACCGTCGTTTTGATACAGTACATGTAAAGCTTGGAGGATTAAAGAAGCATCGAGTTTGTACGCACCGTACGCATCGATCGAAAGCTCTTTTTCAAAGCGTTCAAGAAAGGCTTTAGGCATCAAGGCGTCCTTTAAAAACGCGTTTGGCGCGATCATCGAGCAAACGTTCGTCGGCTTGAATCTTCTGAATCGCCAAAAGCGCGTCTAAAAAAGCTTCGGGACGCGGCGGGCATCCGGCAACGTACACGTCGACGGGAATGATCGCGTCGATGCCTTGAAGGGTCGTGTAGTTGTCGTAAAAGCCGCCGCTACAGGCGCATGCTCCGGCACTGATCACCCATTTGGGTTCGCACATTTGATCGTAGATTTTTTTTAAAATCGGTGCTTGCTTGTAGCTAATCGTTCCCGCGACGATGAGCAAATCGGCTTGACGCGGCGAAAAACGCACGACTTCCGCGCCGAAACGAGAGATATCGTATTTGCTGCTTGCGACGCTCATAAATTCGATGGCACAACACGCCGTTCCGAAAACATACGGCCACATCGAAGATTCTCTCGCCCATGAAAGTGCGCTTTCGAGTGTAGACGTAATGACGCTATCGCCGAAAATCGCTTCGGCACCTACTGCCATGAGAGTGCCTTTATTTGATACACGTACCATAGTCCCGCCGCTAAGAGCACGATAAACGTTAGCATTTCAAAGAGTCCTAGAAAACCGAGTTCTCTTAGGTTGAGTGCCCACGGAAACATAAAAATAATTTCGACGTCGAAAAGGACGAATAAAATAGCGATGAGGTAGAATTTGGCACTCATACGTCCCTCACTCGTCCCGATCGGAGAGCTGATACCGCTTTCGTAAAGCATATGTTTGTTTTTCGTTTCGCTTCGAGGGCCTAAACGTGCCGAAGCTAAAAAAAGCAGAGGAAGAAAAAGCGTTAAAAAAGCGACGATACACGACGCTAAAAAAAGGTTTTCAGACATGAATCGCATCTCCTCTAAGGTCTAAAATCATCATAACGAAAGAAATGTAAAAGAGACGTAAAAAAAGAAAATCAATTTTAATGCTAAAAAAGAGCGATGCTTAAGAGATTTTTTTATACAATAGCACCCAAAATTGTCAAAAGTTAGAGGACTGCGTATGCGCTATTTGGTTTTTTTGTCTCTTTTCTCTTTAGGTTTGTATGCCGCGATCACGGCAGACGATATTTACTACGTTTACAAAACAAAAGGTATTAAAGCCGTCGAAGAGCTTTTAAAACGAGAATATGAGGTCAAGGAAGTTAAAGAGATTAAAGAGGTCAAAGAGCCGTTTAAAGAAGTTAAAAAAGAAGAGCCTAAAGAGCCGGCCGTTAAATTGGGTCAAAAACGTTTCGTTAAATTCAAAACGCCGAGTGAGAAAGAGTCGGTTTCCCGCGATTATTGGTTAAAACAACTGAAAGGAATGGACGTCAGTTACGGTTTTTACGAAGACGTCGAGTCGTTAGTCGTATGTGAAAAAGAGAAAAAACGCTGTGACGTTTTTCATGTCGAAGACGACGGTTTAAAACTCGTTCGCGTTCATGACGACGTTATTATGGGTAAAGGCGGCGATAAAGTCAAACGCGGCGATCTTAAAACGCCGGTGGGCGTGTATGAAATCATCAAACGTTTCAAACCGACCAATCAATTTTACGGTCCTTTGGCGTTTTCACTCTCCTATCCCAACCTTTTCGACGTCTTGCGCAATAAAACGGGAGACGGCATTTGGATTCACGGTATGCCGATCGACGGAAAAGACAGAGACGATTTGAGCAAAGGGTGCGTGGTTATGGAAAACAACGCCATCTTAACCCTTGATACGGAAATTAACGCGCAAAGCACGGTCGTTATTATCGGCGAATCGAAAGTCCCTAAAATGACGCGCGAACAAGTTGCGACGATTTTAAGCGAAGTCTACAAATGGCAACGGGCTTGGAAGGTCAACGACATCACAACCTATCTCAATCTCTATTCTAACGATTTCAAAAAATCGGACGGTTCGGGAAAAGCAAAATTTTCGGCGATGAAACAGCAAATTTTTTCACGTAAAGAGAACAAAACGATCCTTTTTGAAAATATCAGTATTTCGCCGTATCCGACCGTAGACGATCGCAAATTGTTCAAAGTTTCGTTTTATCAAACGTATAAGAGTCCCTCTTTCGCTTCCAAAGGCGACAAAGAGTTGTATATAGAAATGGTCGGCGATAAAATGCAGATATTGGCGGAAAAATAGGAAAGAAAGATGCACGAACACGAAGAGATTGAAGAGGAATTAGCCAAGCTAATTGCGGCGCGCGAAGCTTTTTTGGCGTATATGGACGCGACGATTCCTAAAGACGAGAAGGGGATCGGTTTTGACTTTTCAAACCATCCTACCTTGGATGCCAAAACGGTTTACGAGCACTTTTACAAACTCGATTACCAAGCACGCAAAATCAGAAGTTTTGTCGTTAAAGCGTTTGACTTGAGGCATTAGCGATGGCGTATATTACGATTAATAAAGCACATTTTTTTCACAATCTCACGCTTTTAAGCGATAAAGCCGGCGGTAAGAAAAAACTGATGGCGGTTTTAAAAGACAACGCCTACGGACACGACGTCAAATTGATGGCACGCTTATGCCAAGAATACGGCATCGTGCGTGCCGCCGTTAAAACAATCGACGAAGCTAAAATCATCGCTCCGATGTTCGACGAAGTTCTCGTCTTAGTCGATCATCCGACGCATAAAAGTCTGCATCCGAGCATTTCGTTTGCGACGCATTCGCTTGAAGCGTTGCATGCACTTCCTCCCGGAGCGGCAATTCATTTGAGCATCGATACGGGTATGCATCGAAACGGCATTAAAGAAGAAATGATCGAAGAAGCCCTTGCGCTGATTGCTCGAAAAGGTTTGCTTCTTAAAGGCGTTTTTACCCACTTTCGCAGTGCCGACGAATTGACGAGCGAGTTTTTTTGGCAACGTGCCAATTTTGAACGCGCGAAAGAAAAAATCCGCTCTATTGCTAACATGTATGCGTTTCCCAAGATTCATTTTCACTGTTGTAACTCGGCGGGGCTTTTACGTTCAAACTCCTTAGGCGATGACGATTTCGCACGTCCGGGTATCGCGATGTACGGTTACAGTCCGGTCGATCCGCGCATCGGTACGTACGATCTCAAACCCGTTATGGCGTTATGGGCGGAGAAATTGAGTACGCGCATCCTTAAAAAAGGCGAACGCGTCGGTTACGGCGGTATCTACGAAGCGCAAGAAGACGAAGTGATCTCAACGTACGACATCGGCTACGGAGACGGTTTTTTCCGTTTCGACGGGTTTGAACCCGTGCTTATGGCAGAGGGGCAAGCGACGAAAGGGCGTATGTCGATGGATAGTTTTTGCGTGGGAGGCGATGCGCAAAAAGTCTGTATGTTCAACGACGCCGAGCCGCTTGCCAAACAGTTTCATACCATCAGCTACGAAATTACGACTAAGCTTTCCGCTTCGTTAAAACGCATCGTGATTTAGCTCGCGAAAAGCTTGATCTCGATCGCGCCGCTTGCTTCGCGCGTAGCGGCAACGCTCAATGCGCTCTCCGCCCGCGTTTTAAACGTCGATAAGGTATCTTTGGGAGCTAAAGAGGTAATGCCGAAACTACAACTCACGGTACCGATATGGGAAAACTTCGTTTGAGCCAATAAGGCTTGAAATTTTTTGGCGACGCCCAATCCAGCTCTAAAGTCGACTTCGGGTAACAAAAGCGCAAAACGATCGTCGGTCCATTTTGCAAAGACGTCGATATCGCGCGTATTTTTCTTTACCAACTGAATAAATTCTCTTTTAAATCCCGTGATGACGGCTGCTGGAAAAATATTGCTGATATTTTTAAAGGCGTTGATTTCGATTAAAACGAGCGTAAGATTCGTATGGTAGCGTTTGTGGCGTTTAAACTCTTGTTGCACTTCGTCTTGAAGTTTTAGATAGGTAAAAATATCCAATGTCTTATCGTATTGCGTCGTCTCGCCGGCATAACTCGTATTCATACTTTGCAGTAGTTCTTTTTTTGCCGAAAGGGAAAGTGCGAAGCTTAGCATTTGAAGGAAACGGCGAATCAACGATAGGTTGGCTTCGACGATTTCGGGTGTGAAACTTGCCAACATTAAACTTCCCAAAATTTTCTCGTGACGTTCTTCTTTAATCTCAAAAGTAAAAAGCGTCAAAGGTCGTTTATCGATCGTGACGTGTTCTTTGGAAAATGCGGATCGCTTCGTATAGATTTGAATCGCGATTTTTTCGATCTCGCTTTGGTAGGGATTGGTATGCAGCGGATGAATCTCTTTAGAACGAAAGTGCGCTTTGATAAAGGAATTTTCATTGTAAAGCGTCATGCTCTCTTTGTCGTATAAAAACAGAATAGTCGCTTCTAGGGATAAGTTTTTTTCGAGTATATCCAAAGCTTTGATCGTATTGAGTTTCGTCGAGAGTGAGGAGAGTAAAACGTCGGAAAGGTATTGTAGTTGTTCCGTCTCGTCTAAAGGCTCGACACGTTTTTCTTCTCTGGCAAGAAACTTCAAACGTCCTGAGAATAAAATTGCCGAGAAAATCAGTGCAAAAATTGCTATTTTGATCCATGCGACGCTATGACCTGATCGCAATAAGAGCTCATCTCCTAACGCGCTTCCGTAAAGCACGACGTTGGAAAAAGCGTCCAAGATCCAATACGTAAGTGCCCCGATCGCTGCAAAAACGTAGAGGTTGAGATCGCGGCGCATGGGTTACTCGTGGATTCCGTCGGGAAAGAGAATACCGTCGATACCGTGTAATGCGGCAAATTCGATGTCGTTCTCATCGTTTGAAGCTAACAGTATCTTAGCGTCGAAGAGATAATCGTCGGCAATTTTTTGCGCTTGCAATACCAACGCTTTTCCGACGACAAAATACGATGCATGAAGCGCATGACCTAGCATCAGTTCCTGAATGTTTTTGACGTTGAGGGCAAACGGGAGATTTTGCGCGAAGCAGTAGCTTGCCAAGGGCACGTCAAATTCAAAAAGCACGATAGCGTTTGAGGGCGTGCGGACGAGGGCTTCTTGATCGGCAATACGGTAAAAAGGCGTATAGGGAATGAGTGAATGTCCTAAAATGATCATGACGTCAACCTTGCACACTCTTTGGAGCAATAAAAAACACCGTCTTTAATGATGGCTTCTTTATGGCTAATAAACGTTGAACACGCATGGCATTCCACCATCGTTTCGCCTTCTAATTTCTTCGCGTCGCGGTTTTTCTGAATGGTTTCTTTTCGAGAATTTTTGAAAAAAAAGATATAAATTAAGACGATAACGGCGCAAAAAAGCGCGATTTTAAGCAACATCGACATCCTTCATCACAAGATAATAACGTTTTTCTCTTTGATACACGCGACAGTTCGACAAGCCTTTGATCTCTTCTTCGACGAATTCGCCTTTGTAAAAGAGTAAGGTTGTCGAAGGTCGAATAAAATTTCGGCACAATCGAACGAGCGTTTTTGTTTGAGTCACGGCGCGCGAACTAATCAAATCGACCTCGAAAGGTGCGACTTTCTCGACGCGATCGGTTGCGATGTCAACGTTTTTAAGATCGAGCGTCGTTTTAACTAAATGTAAAAAAGCACTTTTTTTCGCAATCGGCTCAAAAAGCGTAAAATGAACATGCGGTAACGCAAACGCCAAAACCATTCCCGGAAAGCCTGCTCCCGTGCCTATATCGATTGCCCTTTGGAGTGAAGATGTCTCTAAAAATTGCAAAGGATAAACACTATCTTCGATGTTTTTCATAACCGCTTCGTGCGTTTTAGCTCCGGAAATATTGTGCGTACGGTTATAGTGCAATAAAAGCGACGCGTACGTTTGGGCATGTGAGTCAAAATATTCCGGAAGCATTGCGTGCCCTTTGAGAAAAAGATAGTAAAAGTATATCGTATCTAAAGAGCGATTAAGGAAGGTTTACATGTGGATCTTACGTAAAGCGTTTTACGTAAGATCCAGATGTAACAAAGCAGATCGTTTAACGGATGCGAAAGCGATGCAGTTCGATATTGGCGTTTTGCGCTTTTTGAAGCAAGTGGGCGGAAATCTCTTGCACGCGTTCACCCAAGGTATTGTTATGCTCGGAAAGCGACGTGATGTCGTCTATTTGTTGCATAAACGTTTCCACGGTTTGCGCAACGTTTGCATGTTCGAGGCTTTGCTTTTGTGAAATATCAATGGTGTGATGTAAGGTTGCAGACGTTCGTTCAGAGTCTCCGATAAGTCGATTCGTATCTTGCGAAAGGCGGAAAAACGATTGCGAAATCTTTTCGGTCTCTTTTGTAACGCTTCCGATGGTTTGGACGATGACGTTGGTCGTCGTGCTAATATCCAGTAATGAAGCTTGCGTACGTTCGGCAAGTTTGCGAACTTCATCGGCAACGACGGCAAAACCGCGCCCGTGCTCACCCGCGCGTGCGGCTTCGATGGCGGCGTTTAAAGCTAAGAGGTTGGTTTGATCCGCAATATCGTCGATAATGCCGAGAACTTCTTTGATTTGCGATGCCTGTTGCGAAAGTGATTCGACTTGAGAGCTAAGAGCATGCTGTTCTTGTGCACTTTGTTGCGTACGATCGACGACGCTACGCATATTGCCGACGAACGTATTGAGGACGTCTTGCGTTTGTTGAAGGTCTTGACAGGTTTGAAACGAGGTCTCTTTCATTTCCAATTCTTTGGCTTTTAGGCGTTGCATGTCGGATTGGATCGTATGAATAAAGCGATTTTGCTCTTCGATATTGGAGGCGAGATTGGCGGAAACGCTGTTTAACGAATGGCTCGCTTCGACGCTTTGATCGGACGTTTCTAGGGCTTTGGAGATCGAAGCTTTAAAATTTAAAATCAAAGTTTGAACTTGTTTCATCGTATCGGAAATTTCGTTATCGTTTTTTAAGGCTAGCGATTCGGTAAGGTCAAGGTTGGAAGCGATACTTTCCAATTTTTTGCCCGAAACGGTGATGGCTTGTAAAACATCTTTAAACGTGGCATATAATAAAACGATAATGATCAAAGCGGTTAAAATCAGCACGCTACCTTCGATCCAAAGGTGACGGTACGTTGCGGCTTCCAAGGCGTTGAGGGTTTGTTCGATTTCGGAGGCTAGAGAATCGTCGACGGTTTTAAGGAGGTTGATTTTATCGGTGATCGTGTTAAACCACACGGTCGCATCAACGCCGAAATGTCCTTCAGCGGCTTTTCCGATTGCTATGGAGCGCATTTTTTCGACTTCATTCACGACGGGCGATTGCATCGTTTGTCGGTAAAACGTTATGGAAGCGGGTGAAGCCGTGCCTAAAAAAGCGTCCAAATACGATGCTTGTTCGGAGACGAGGGTAATCAGTTTAACAAACATGTTCGGTGCAAACGCATCGGCGGCAAAAGTGTTAGACAAAACGGCTCTTTCAATTCCCGTACGCTCTTTGGCTTTGAGAAAGTTCGCGTAGGCGTTGAGTTGTTTGATCGTTTCGGGGTTATTCGAGAGCATGGACGAAGAGGTGACGATGTCTAAGAGATGTTTGTTTAAAAGCGTGTAAAAATCGACTTGTTCCGCCGCACTAATTTTGAAGTCGTCGACGCGCTTTCGAATACTTTTTAAATTGGAAAGCATGGTCTCAATCGTTTGGATTTGTTCGCCCAAAGAAGCCGGAAAACGGCTCAAATCCATCGCTTGAAGCACTTTTTCGTAGCGTTGCCTTTCTCGGTCGGTCAATTGGCGTTGGGCAGGAAGTTTGTCGGCGAATTTTTTACCTAACGAGCCTAAATATCCCGCACTCGTTCCTCTTTCTTTTTGGCTTTCGTGAACCAGTAGGCTGATGCTCGTCGAAAGAGAGACGATACTTTGAAGGTTTTGAATATTGGAGAGTTTTTCATGCGTCGTCATAGCCATTCTAACGCCCATGAGTAGGGCAACGATACCGACGACGATCGAGACAAAAGCTAATTGTATTTTAACGGTGCGGCGCATATGCTATCTCCTCGTATAAAATCGTATTTATTTCATCACTTTGATTATACTGATGTCGGAAATCTAAATGCATTGACGTAGGTCAACCGTGTTTGAACGGTTTAAAGTGATGGAACGTCGTACTTTTATAGCACGATGTTCCAAGCCGTAGGTAAAAAAATTTAAGCAATGCTTATAGAAGAGGTATAGTCGCCGTGGAGATTACAGCGTGCGACGGCGGAAAGCGTTTTGACGCTTTTCGTATCGATACGAGCTGCCAAATAGCCTCGAGACGTTTTAGGCTCAAGCGAAACCGTTGCCGCTTTTTGACCGTCCGCAAAAAGCGTGATTTCGTAAATCCAATGGTTCTCGACGCTTGGATGAAGAACGCCTTTTTGTCCGATGTTGACTTCCACCAGAGCAAAGCCGTTTTTATCCGCCGCACCGATCGTGATTTCGGGAGAGTGTTTGAGTTCCGCTTCGGTCGGGTTTGTCGGATCCTTAATGCTCATCGCTTGTTTATTGACGATTAATTTTTCGTCGTAAGCACTCGCAACCGTCGTCGCCAATGCGGCAAGCGCACCTATTTTTAGAGCATCTCTTCGTTTCATACGCAACTCCTTTTAAGATATAAGTACGAAAAAATTATAGCTAAAAAGTTTCAAAAGTCAATTGATAAAAAAATGTAACTAAGAGACTAAATTCGTAGCTTTAACATTCCTTTAGTAAGAAGCGATAGAATGAACAAGAAGATTATTTTACGACAAGGAGTTTACGATGGCGATTACTTTACCTCCGCTTCCTTACGAAGCTCATGCGCTTGCACCTTATATCAGTGCCGATACTCTAGGCTTTCATCACGGAAAACATCATCAGACGTATGTTACGAACGTAAACAACCTTATTCTTGGAAGTGACCTCTCAGACGCGCCGCTTGAAGAGATCATCAAATCTTCGGCGAACAAGCCCGAAAAAGCGGCTATTTTCAACAATGCGGCACAAGTGTGGAATCACACGTTTTACTGGCATTCGATGAAATCAGGCGGCGGCGGTGCGCCAAGCGGTGCGATCGCTTCGAAGATCAACGAAGATTTCGGGAGTTATGAAGCGTTTGTCGAAGCGTTTAAAAGTGCGGGCGCGACGCAATTTGGAAGCGGTTGGGCGTGGCTCGTGCTGGAAAACGGTACGCTCAAAGTGACGAAAACGTCCAATGCCGACACGCCGATGGTGCATGCGCAAAAAGCTCTATTGACGGCGGACGTGTGGGAACATGCCTATTATTTGGATTATCAAAACAGACGTGCGGACTATCTCGATATTTTCTTAAAACATCTGGTCAATTGGGAGTTTGCGCAATCCAATCTGTTAGCTTGACGCCGAATTTAAAATCCTTACATGTAAAATAACATGTAAGGATTTTTGAACGTGAATCTCAGGCTTGTTCGCTTAAACAGTGCGGGCATTTTTTGGCCGCGACGGGAATGTTCATCGCGCATTCGGGGCAGGTTTTCGTCGTAGCGTCGGGCACTTTTTTAGGTGCGATTTTCGTGTAGCCTTTGATCATCATAAACATGACAAACCCCAAAATAACAAACGAAGTGAGATCGTTGAAAAAAACGCCGAGTTTGATCGCCGGAGCTCCTGCTTTTTCAAGTTCGCTCAAAGAAGCGTAGCTTTTGCCGTCGAGCGCGATAAAGAGCGACGAAAAATCGACGTTACCGAGCAATAATCCGATCGGCGGCATAATCACGTTGCTGACCAGCGATTTGACGATGGTCGCAAACGCCGCTCCGAAAATAAAACCGACCGCCATATCGACGACGTTTCCTTTGACGAGAAAATCACGAAATTCTTTCAGCATTTTCACTCCTTACATGTAAGTTTTTAACAAAGTATTTCGGCGATTCGACGTAGCCGCATCGTGCGTAAAAACGGTGTGCGTCCGTACGCCGTTCATGGCAATGCACTTCGATACGATCACACCCTTTTTCTCGGGCGATCTCTAAAGCATACGCTTCCAAGGCACTGCCGATGTGAGCCGAACGCATCGTTTCGTCGACGACAAAGTAGCTAATGCGTAAAAACGAGCCGAGCAAGGCGATTTGCGGAATGACATGTAAACAAAGCAAAGCGACGACGCGCCCGTCGGTTTCGTAGACCGCCAAAGAAGCGTCGGGATGGTTTAAGAGCGTTTGAATGCGCTCTTTGAGAAACACTGCCGTATCGGGATAACCCAATTGCGCGAGGAGATTTTCCAACACTTCGGCATCTTGAACGGCGGCTTCGCGTATCACGGCTTCTCCTAAAAGAGGTGTCCCATTTGCTCTTTTTTCGTTTTTAAATACTTTTCGTTAAAAACGTTCGGTTCGATAATCACGGGCACGCGCTCCGTGATTTCAACCCCTTTGAGGCTTTCGAGTTTTTTGGGGTTGTTGGTTAAGAGTCTGATTTTTGCGACGTTAAAACGGTTTAAGATAAACTCGACGATCTCGTAGGTGCGCTCGTCGGCTTTAAAACCGAGCTGATGATTGGCTTCGATGGTATCAAAACCTTTATCTTGCAAAGCATAAGCGTTAACTTTGTTGAGAAGCCCGATATTGCGTCCTTCTTGACGTAAATAAATGACCATGCCGCCCTCTTTTTCGATAGCTTTGAGGGCGTATTCGAGTTGGTCGCGACAGTCGCATTTGAGGCTTCCGATAGTGTCACCCGTAAGGCATTCGCTGTGAATTCGGACTAAAGGAATCGTGCCCAAAGGCTCTTTGAAGATCACTAAATGCTCTTTGATACCCTCTTTAAACGATTGAATTTTGAAGCTTCCAAACCGAGAGGGAAGGTTTGCAACCTCGGAAATTTCGATTTTCATATTTTTTAAATCCAGTTATGGTAAAATCATTATTTTTTATAAGCGACGATAATTCTAACGAAGATAAGGCAAAAAAATGTTTAAAAGATTTAGAAGACTCAGGATGAACGCGACGCTTCGTTCGTTGGTACGCGAAACAAGCCTCAATACGGACGATTTTATTTACCCGCTGTTTGCACGAAGCGGCGAGGGCATTAAAAAAGAGATCGGTTCGATGCCGGGCGTTTATCAGATGAGCATCGACGAAATCGTCAAAGAGTGCGGCACGTTACGGGCTTTGGGGCTCAATTCGATTATCTTATTCGGTATCCCCGATGTTAAAGACAGTATCGGAAGCGACGCACTGTGTGATCACGGTATTATCGCCAGTGCGATTAAAGCGGTCAAAAAAGCCTATCCCGACATGTTCGTCGTGACCGATCTTTGTTTTTGTGAATTTACCGACCACGGACATTGCGGCATTTTAGACATGGAGCACGAGAGCGTCGACAATGACGCAACGCTGGAAATCTTAGCCAAACAAGCCCTCGTACATGCACGCTCGGGTGCGGACATGATCGCACCCTCCGGCATGATGGACGGTATGATCGAAGCCTTGCGCGAAGCACTGGACAGTGAGGGTTTTATTAACCTGCCGATTATGAGTTATTCGACCAAATTTGCGAGTGCGTACTATGGACCGTTTCGCGACGTCGCGGAGTCTGCTCCGAGCTTCGGCGATCGTAAAACCTACCAGATGGATCCGGCAAATCGAAGAGAAGCCATCAACGAGTCGATCGAAGATGAAGCCCAAGGTGCGGATATTTTGATGGTCAAACCGGCGCTTGCCTACCTCGACATTATCCGCGACGTGCGCGAAGCGACTACGACGCCGCTTTGCGTCTATAACGTCAGCGGCGAATACGCGATGCTTAAAGCCGCCGGCCGTGCGGGCGTCATCGATTACGAACGCGTGATGATGGAGACGATGATCGGCTTTAAGAGAGCGGGTGCGGACATCATCATCAGTTACCATGCCAAAGAAGTCG
Source organism: Sulfurospirillum sp. UBA4058 (assembly GCA_002382085.1). GTDB lineage: Bacteria > Campylobacterota > Campylobacteria > Campylobacterales > Sulfurospirillaceae > Sulfurospirillum. The sequence goes on from DFZK01000007.1 coordinate 54,691, forward strand.
CAGAAGTATTAAGGAGAAAGTAATATGCGCCATTTTTTAACACTGAAAGATTATAGCAAAGAAGAGATTTTGGAAATTATCGACCTTGCGATTAAGATTAAAAAGCAAGCGAAAAAGGGAAAATTTAAGCCTTACCTTGAAAATCAAACGCTCGGTATGATTTTTGAAAAGAGCAGTACGCGAACGCGCGTGAGCTTTGAAGTCGGCATTCATCAGCTTGGCGGTAAAGGGCTTTTTCTCTCTTCCAACGACTTACAGCTTGGACGCGGCGAGCCGATGAAAGATACCGCGCGCGTCATTAGCCGAATGGTCGATATGGTGATGATCCGAACGTTTGCGCAAAGTACTTTAGAAGAGTTTGCGGCATTCTCCAAAGTACCCGTCATTAGCGGTCTGAGCGACAGTTACCATCCGGTGCAGTTGATGGCGGATTTTATGACGATGGTAGAGTACGGTCACGATAAACATCCCATCGTCGCGTATGTGGGCGATGGCAACAATATGACCCATTCATGGCTCATGATGGCGTCAAAGCTCGGCTTTGAACTTCGCGTCGCAACCCCCAAAGGGTACGAAGTCGATGCGACTATTTTAGCCGATGCGCTTGCCTTTGCCAAAGAGAGCGGTGCGGTGATCACCATCGGCAACGACCCTAAAGAGGCGATCCAAGGTGCTACGGTTGTCACGACCGATACGTGGGTTTCGATGGGACAAGAGGCAGAAAAAGCGGCGCGTATTGCGGCATTTCAAGGTTATATGGTCGATGATGCGATGATGAGCTTAGCGGCAAAAGACGCGATGTTTTTACACTGCTTACCGGCGTATCGCGGATACGAAGTGAGCGAAGAGGTTTTCGAAGCGCATGCGGATGAGATTTTTGACGAGGCGGAAAATCGCCTTCACGCCCAAAAAGCGGTCATGGTGTGGCTGGATAGGCACAGAAACGACTGATGGAATTTAACAGACGAAAAGAGTTTAAGATGATAGAAAAAATTTCTAAAAATTTAAGCCCGACCAAACAAAAAGAACAGACGGTCTTGGAAATCCTTCCAAGCGAAGAGAGCGAGACGAAAGTATTGCGCCTGAAAAGCGGTTCATGGGATAACACGAAAGAGCCGTGGTTGGTTTACGACGAGCACGATAAACTTCACGCGCTTCTCTCTATCGAGACGCTGAGCAAAATGATAGAGCATTTTAAAGAAGCCGAACAAGAAGCCCTCTTCTTGAAGCTTGAAAAAAGCATTTTAAAGCATTTGCCTTTGGACTTTCACGACGTTTTAAGCGTAGCGATGGACGAGATCAATCGAAGCAAAAAGAAAAATATCGATTTTGACGTCTTAATCGCGAAGATCAAAAAAGAGCACCCCAATCTCTTTTTGGATTTGAAAGACCTCTATTTGCCGGAAGGCTCGAGTATTATCAGCGCGACGACGCGCTAAGGACGATTATGATTGATTTTGAAAAATTTGCCAAGTACTCCAAAGCGGGGCCTAGATACACGAGTTATCCGACCGCTCCGGAGTTTCATGAGAGCTTTACATGTAAAAGTTATGAAGAGGTTTTGGCAACGCAAGATAAAAACCGAAAGCTCTCCCTTTACTTTCACCTTCCGTTTTGCCGAAGTGCCTGTTATTTTTGCGGCTGTAACGTTGTTTACACGAGTAAAGAGGATAAAAAAGAGCGTTACATCGACTATTTAGAACGTGAGTTGGAACTGCTTTCCAAACACCTCGACACGTCGCGCGAAGTGATTCAGATGCACTTTGGCGGGGGAACGCCGACGTTTTTCAATAAAGAACAGTTAGAACGCATCATCGGCGCGATTAAACGACACTTCAAAAATTTTGCGAAAGATGCCGAGATTAGCTGTGAGATCGACCCGCGCTTTTTAACGAAAGAGCAACTCGACGTTTTGACATGTAACGGGTTTAATCGCATCAGTTACGGGGTTCAAGACTTTAACGACGAAGTGCAAAAAGCCATCCACCGCATTCAGCCCTACGACGTGACGCAAAATGCCGTGAAAATGGCAAAAGAGGCGGGTATTAAGTCGATTAATATGGACTTGATCTACGGGCTTCCGTATCAAACGTTTGAGAGTTTTCAAGAGACGCTTCGTTTAGCGGTCTCTTTAGATCCGACCCGCTTAGCCGTTTTTAACTACGCCCACGTGCCGTGGATGAAAAAATCGATGCGTAAGATCGACGAAACCACGCTTCCTCACCCTAGCGTCAAGCTTGCCATTATGCGCTACACGATTGATTATTTAGAGTCTAACGGCTATAAAATGATCGGTATGGATCACTTTGCCAAGCCCGATGATGAGCTTTTTTTAGCCATCGAAAAAGGCGAATTGCACCGTAATTTCCAAGGCTATACGACCAAAGGCGGGGCGGATTTGATCGGTATCGGACTGACCAGCATCGGCGAGGGCGTACGTCATTATGTGCAAAACTTCAAAGAGATGGACGCGTATGAAAAAGCGATCGATGCGGGAAAACTACCCGTGCATCGTGGGCTCATCTTAAACGACGACGATGTGCTACGAAAAGCGGTCATTATGGAGATGATGAGCAACTTTAAGCTTAATATTGCGGGTATCGAAGCGCAGTTTGGCATCGACTTTTTTGACTATTTTGCCGACGCTATAGCAGCCCTTGCACCGTTTGTCGAAGAAGACTTGGTCGTTATTGACGCAAAGGCTAAAAAAATTCTCGTCAATACTACGGGAACGTTGCTGATTCGTAATATCGTGATGCCCTTTGACGCATACCTTAAAAAAATTCCTGAAGAGCTACGACGCTTCAGCAAAACGGTGTAAACATGTTTCCCTATACCCTAACCTCAGATGCCTGCGTCAAATGCGGCAAGTGTATTCCGGTCTGTACGATTCACGAAGTGAACCGTGACGAAGTGACGAGTCCTAGAGGCTTTTTAGACCTTTTGGGTGCGTACCAAAAAGGCGAATTGGAGCTGGATAAAAACGCCAAAAAGATTTTTGAAAGTTGTTTTTTGTGCACCAATTGCGTGAGCGTTTGCCCCAATTCTTTGCCGGTCGACGGGCTCATCGAGCAAGCGCGTAACGACATTCGTAAAAAATTCGGGCTTGCATGGTATAAAAAACTTGCCTTCTTTTTGCTTCGCAACCGTAACATTATGGATGTCTTAGCACGTTTCGGATACATGTTCCAAACCTGCGGTTTCAAAATGGTAGAGAAACAAAGCTCCATGTACCTGCGCAATTTTCCGATCATTAAAATGGACAGATTGTTTCCGAGCTTGAAGAAAAAAACGTTTTTGAACTCGCATCCGGACGTCATTCATAACGGCGGCAAAGGGAAAGTCGGCATTTTCATCGGCTGTTTGGCAAACTACATGTACACCGACATCGGCAAAGCATTGTTGGAAATCTTAAAAGTTTTGGAGATCGACGCGTATCTGATCAAACAACAAAAATGCTGTGGCGCACCGCAATACTTCACGGGCGATTTTGAGAGCGTGGATTATCTCGCGAAGTTTAACATCGAATACATCGAAGGCTTTAAAGACGAGCTAGACGCCATCATCATTCCCGAAGCGACCTGTAGCGCGATGATCAAAGCGGACTACGTCCACTTTTTTCATGACCAACCTGAATGGCAATCACGTGCCAAAGCGATCGCCCCACACATTTTTATGGCAACGGAATACTTGGAGAAAAAAACAAACTTAGCGCAAATCTTGGCAACCAAAGCCAAACAAAGTGACGCCGTCACCTACCACGATCCATGCCACGCACGCAAAATGCAAGGCGTTTGGAAAGAGCCGCGAAACCTTATCTCCCAAAACTACGTCATCAAAGAGATGAGCGACCCGAACCGCTGTTGCGGTTTCGGAGGGGTTACGATGCAAACGGGTAACTACCGCTTCGCCAAAGCCGCAGGACTTCCCAAAGCGGCAATGATCAAAGCAACGGGCGCTGAGTACGTCAGTGCTGAGTGTAGTGCGTGCCGTATGCAACTCAGCGATGCGATGCACGGACAAAAAGTCGATGTTGTGTTTAAAAACCCGATAGAATTGATTGCTAAGGCGCTTCGAGAAGAATAAATTAAACGTTTACATGTAAGGCTGAAAAGCTTTACATGTAAAATTGCTTTATCTTTTTGATCATAAATCTCAAATAGTCTTTCATCTCATAAATGTAAATAATTACCTCCAGATTTTTAATTTTGCTTTGTTTAAAATATTGTTTGATGAGTAAGTAAACTTTTTCTTGTTTCAATCCACCTGTTCCACAACCCAATAAAGGAATCACTAATTTAGGTTTGTTAATGTGATTCTCTTGAATAATTTGTTGTATTAATAAAGTGATATTTTCTAGAATTTGTTTTACGTGATGATACGATGGGAAAGGTATTGTGGCGTCGTCTGAATAGTTCATAACAATGGCATGCAAAGCATAATTAAAATTGGTAGCGCATCCAGCATTGCTGACAATAACATCTCCTTGATGAATCGAAGCAAATTTATCTTTGAGTTTGTAAAGTTCTTGTTGAAAGTAACTCCCTCCACAATGTTGCCGAAAAGCTTTGGATACGCCACTTCCTAAAATAAGTTGTGTGTTTGAAGCATTAACAATAAATGTAGCTTTTTCTTTGACAATATTTCCATATTTTAATTTAATTATCGTGTTTGCCATAAAATAAAATCAATCATTTTGGTTTTAGATATTTTTACATTAGGATAATAGGCGCAAAAAGTTTTAAATAAGTATTGTGCATCGTCAGTTGCGCAAAAGTCATTAAATTGTTTTACAAGTTTGTTATAAACAACAATAGTTTTTTCAAGTCTATTTTTTTCATAAGTTTTTGGTAAAGAAAGATTTGTATTTTCTAAAACAAATTTATCCAAAATGGGGAAATCAGGTTGAATAGTTGCAAGTAATTTACTCGTAAACGAAGCTTCGATTCGATGAGAAAAATCATAAATATTGTTCAAAATATTTTCAAAAAATATTGATGAAGATTTACTGCGTTCAAATAAATTATAGTATTCGTTTCTCCATAATTCATTTCTTCTGACACGATAAAAGGCATTAAACTTAGTCTGAAAAATTATATCTTTAGAAATATTATGCGTTTTGTAATAATTTTGAAGCCAACAATATTGACTTAAACCTTTTTCAATTTTAGGTAAAGCATTTTGTATTTGTGTTTGAGTAATATTTATTTTCATTGATTATCCAAATTTGTTTCATTGAATATTATAACTATAAAATAGAGGAAATAATCCCTCATTTGACAAAACCCCCTCCTCTAAGTATAATAAAAACCAAATTAAGTACTAAAAAAGGTATCTATTATGCAACCTATTTTATCCAACTACACAGCAAGCATCACAGAACTTAAAAAATCGCCCACTCAGATTCTTGAAAATGCAGGTGATGAGGTTGTTGCCATACTCAATCACAATGTGGCAAGTGCTTATCTTGTTCCATCTAAAACGTATGAAAAACTCATGGCGATGCTGGATGATTATATGCTCTCAAAAGAAGTCACAAGCAGACAAAGCGAAGCATATACGCCCATCAAAGGGACACTTGATGAGCTATGAATTAGCATTTCACCCGCAAGCACTGAAAGAGTGGAAAAATCTGGGTGAGACCATCAAAGAGCAGTTTAAAAAGAAGCTCAAAGAGAGACTGGAAAATCCAAGGGTTCCCAAAGACAAACTGGTTGGGTTTGATGCGGTCTATAAAATTAAACTCAAAACAGCAGGATACAGATTAGCCTATGAAGTGATTGACGAAAGAGTGGTTATCATTGTTCTAGTAGTGGGAAAACGCGAAAACAATAAAGTTTACGATGTTCTTCATTCATGATTTGGCATGAATTAACCAAGAAATTTACATTCCTAAAGTGTAAATACTCTTTACATGTAAACACAAAAGGTCATTGATTTGCAGTTTTTGGAGACTCAAAAATACAAACCTTCTTTAGCACTCCATCGTCTAATCGATGCCTATTGGAGCATTAAAAATATTTCGTCCAAGAATATCTTAATGCCCATTGTTCCTGATGGATGTATGGATATTATCTACAACAATACGCAGTTGATGCTTGTCGGAGCGATGAGCGAGAGCAAAAGCATTACGATAAAAGTGGGTGATTATTCGTTTGGAATTCGTTTTCGCCCCTCTGTTTTGCCTCAACTGTTAAACATCGAAGCCCATACTTTTATCAATCGGGTCGTACCTTTAGCGGAGGTGTCTCCATCGTTACGCAATCAGCTTGATAGTTACGGGTCGGATGAGGCTCAAAAAGTCATTCTCCTTGATGCTCTTTTTCAATCTTTATGCGAAAAAACGACATTCAATCAAACAATCCTAGACCTCATTGATTACATCACTTTACATCAAGGCGTTAGAACGATGCACGATTTAGAAAATTACGCCAAGCTTAGTAGCAGGCAGATTGAACGACTTTTCAAGCATTTCGTAGGGTATACTCCGAAAAAATTTTGTAATATTCTACGGTTTTTTACGGTTTTTAAAGAGGTAATCAAACAAGACATTCCAAATTTTTCTGCTACAGCATATGACTTTGGCTATTGTGACCAATCTCACTTCAATAAAGAGTTCAAAAAATTCTCACAGTTTTTCCCCACGCATGAGATTATGTCGGTTTTTTACAAGACAAAAGCATAGTTTCACTCTACAATACGGTAAAAATTAAGGAACATACGATGAATGTCAAACTTTTGTTAGCAGGTCTTTTGGCGCTTGTGACGACGCTCATTCACGTCATTGCAGGCGGGCAAGACGTTGTATCGGTTTTACTTAAGACGCCCATGGATGAAGAGGCGAAGCTGGTTTTGTATGCCGTATGGCATATGGCTTCGGTCACAATGGGCTTTTCATCGTTGATTTTACTGCAGAGCTCTTTTTCACGGAATCGGCAACAATGGCTTGTATCGGTTCGATGCATTGCTTTTTTATGGTGCTCTTTCGGTCTTGTTTTTTTAGTTGTCATAGCGATGCAACCATCAAGCGGCTGGTGGTTTAAATTACCGCAGTGGTTACTGCTTTTACCTGTTGGAGTGCTTGGATTTTGGGGAAGTTCGCGAGATGTCGTGAAAAACGAAAAAGAGCCTTTGCGTTAAAATATCTTTACATGTAAGCAAAAAAGAGACACGAAGTTCTTGTCATAACGCATTTGTAGAAAATTTTTAGTACACTAAGCCCTGTAAGACTCTCTTTACAGGGCGCGCCATGAAAGTGATTGCCTCTTTGTTTTTGACTATGATCTCTTTGTTAGGGTGTTTACACGCCGCGTCCGTTGAGATCACGCCGCAAGAGCAAGCGTGGTTGGATAAAACCAAAACGCTTCACGTTCGCATCACGAAAGACCTTCCGCCTTATCAATTTATGCAAGAGGGCGAGTATGCCGGCATCAGCGTCGAGTATATCAAATTTTTTGCTTCCATGTTTCACCTCAAAATCGAATACGAAACCGAAGGCAGTTGGGTCGAAGCGTTAGAGCGCGTCAAAAAGCACGACGGTATCGACGTTATTTTACGCCTGACGCCTAATCCCGATCTTCATCAAACCATGCTTTTTAGCAAAGCGTACTGTGCTTTTCCTTTTGCCCTTTTGACTTCTACGACGTTTCCTTCCGAAATCTTTTTTGGCGGGAGTGCACGAAAGATCGCCATTGTTCCCAATTACGTGATTAACGAGAAACTCAAACAAGACTTTCCGCATTTTACCTATGTTACCTATGCTAACTCCCTTGAAGCGATGCGAGCGGTTAACGAGCATAACGTCGACGGTTTTATCGGCGATATCGCGATTATGAGTATGTTTGTTAAAAAGTATCATTTAGACAACGTTAAAATTTCCAACCTGACACGTTATGCCACCGAAGAGCAATCCGTTGCGGCGGCGAAAGATTGGCCGGAGTTTATCTCTCTTTTTAACAAGATGTTGGATGCTATGCCGCAAGATTTACATGTAAAGATCAAACGTAAATACCTTCCGTTGGTTCAAGAAAAAAATATGCTTGAAAGCACGCAAGGCATAGAGCTTAACGAACGAGAAAAATTATATCTTGCAGCGCATCCGAGTATTAGCGTGACCAATGAGCTAAGCTGGTATCCGTATGATTTTAACGAAGAGGGCGAAGCGAGGGGCTATGCGGTCGATTATATGAAGTTATTGGGGAAAAAAGTAGGTATACATTTTCATTAGCGGTACGTGGCCCGAGGTATTTGAGAAATTTCAGAACAAAGAGATACAAGTAGCACAACCGTTGATTCCTTCCTCTCAGAGGCGTCAACGGTTTCGCTTTAGCGATCCGTTTATTACGATGGATTTAGCACTCATTACGCAAGCTAAACGCAAAGAGATCGTTACGATGGAGACGCTCAAAGGGAAAACGGTCGGTGCAGGTAAAGGGTGGCCGACGACGAAGTACCTCAAAGAGGAGTATCCCGAACTGAACGTCGTAGAGTATGAAACCGCCAAAGAGATGCTTGAAGCGATTGCGTACGGACTGATCGATGCGGGCGTCGACGATGCGTTTACGGCGCGGTATATTATCGAAAAAGAGATGCTTTCAAACCTACATATCGCTTTTAAAGTGGCACTCAAGAGTTTGGAAGATCGGAATCTTTACATCGTGATGCAACCCGAAGACGACATTTTACAAGGCATTATCAACAAAGCGTTGCACAGCGTAACGTCCGATGAGGTCGATGCCCTCAAATCCAAGTGGTCGAAAAGCATCATGCTTAAAGAGCTACGATTGGCGTTTTCGTTAGATGAACAGATTTACCTTGCGCAAAAAAATCGTATTCGTATGTGCATCAATCCCGATCAAATGCCCTTAGAGATGAACCAAAACGGCAAGCACGTGGGAATCGTTGCCGATTATATCGATGCGATGGGAGCGTTTTTAGGCGTTCCGATTGCGTTAGTCCCGACACAGACATGGGCGGAATCTCTTCTTAAAGCCAAAGAGCGTCAATGCGACATTTTATCGCTTTCTATCGCTACGCCCGAACGAAAAGCGTATTTGGATTTTACCCATCCGTATTTACAAATACCGCTCGTATTGGTTGCGGGAGAAGACAAAGTGTTTTATTCGGATATCGCTACGCTTACCGGTAAGCCTATCGGCATTACGAAAGGGTATGCCTACGGTGATATTTTAAGGGTTCACTATCCTCATCTTCAGTTCGTCGATACGGACAGCGATGCCGAGGGGTTAAAGCAAGTGGCACAAAAGAAGCTTTTCGGATTTATCGGGACATTGCCGACGATGGCGTATCAGATACAAAAAGATTATTTCGGTTCGTTGAAAATTATCGGCAAGTTGGATGAAAAAATAGATCTTAGCATTGCCGTGCGAAACGATGAACCGCTTTTGCGCTCGTTGTTTGAAAAGGCGATTGATTCGATTGACGCGACACAAAAGCAGATGATTTTAAACAAATGGATTTCGGTCAACGTCGAGAGACATATGGATTATACGTATGTTTATATGATTTCCGCTTTGATCGGTTTGATTATTTTGATCGTATTAATCAGGCAGTATCAGCTCAATCAATACAATGCCAAACTGGAAATTCTCTCCAATACCGACAAACTCACGGGTATTCACAATCGTTTGAAGTTGGACGATATTTTAGAGCAGGAAAAAAAGCTTTTTGATCGCTACCAAGCACCGCTTTCGATTATTTTATTCGACTTGGATTTGTTTAAAAACGTCAACGACAATTACGGACACAAACGAGGCGATGAGGTGCTCAAAAGCATCGCTAAAATCGTTACGGAAGTCAAACGTGAAAGTGATGTTTTCGGGCGTTGGGGCGGAGAGGAGTTTTTGCTCATTTGCCGCAATACGGACATAAACGGGGCTAAGATCTTAGCCGAAAAAATGCGAGAAAGTATCGCAACGTATTTGTTTCCCGAAGTCGTATCGATTACGGCGAGTTTCGGGGTAGCGCAATTTGAGAAATACGACAGCATCGTCAAAGTCTTCGACAAAGCCGACAAAGCCCTCTATGAAGCCAAAGCGCAAGGTCGAAATCGCGTCGTTGCATTTGACATGTAAAGATTAGATTGGCTTTAGCGCATAGTGCTTCCAAATCCAAATCGCCAGCCCAAGGGCAAAGATTCCAAAGAGCGCACCGACGAGACCGACATATGCCATCGCAAAGTTCGAGATGACCAAACTTCCTACAAAAGCACCGCCGCCGATGCCGATATTGTAAATGCCTGAGTACAGAGACATCGCCACGTCGGTCGCGTCGGGGGCAAGTTCTAAAACACTGATTTGTAAGATCAGGTTCACCAAACAAACCGCAATGCCCCATAGGACACATAATACGCTAAAACTAAGAGGGGAAAAACCCATCGGTAAGATCAAAAGAAGCACTAAGATCAGCGCGCTGAGCGCAAAGACGATCAAACGAAACGGATGGCGTTGTTTGAACTTGGCAAAGATCACGCTTCCCAAAAGTCCGGACGCACCGAAGATGAAAAGCGCGATCGTCGCAAATCTTTCTCCCAAAAGCGAGACTTGCTGTACAAAAGGCTCAATGTAGGAGTATGCGGTAAAATGTGCGGTAATCGTTAAAATCGTGAGGAGATAAATGCCCAGCAACGCCGGACGTTTAAACAACAGCGGCAGGCTTTTCAGCGATCCGGCGTTGACGCTCGGCAGCAAGGGTAAGAGTTTGGCAAGAAAAAAAAGCATGAGACCCGATAATGCGGCGATACACCCGAAGGTAAAACGCCACCCCAAGGCTTGACCGATGATACGTCCGATCGGCAATCCCAACACGACCGCTAAAGCACTTCCGGTTGCCAAGATGCTCAAAGCGCGCGTGGTTTGACCTTTGGGTGCTAAGCGATAGGTCAATGAAGCGGTAATCGACCAAAAGATCGCATGGGCAAGTGCGATCGCAACGCGTGAGACCATCAACGTCGTATAATTCCACGCAACGCTCGAAAGCAGATGCGCACCGATGAAAAAGAGCAAAAGAAAGAGCAACAGCTTTTTACGCTCGACGGACTTGGTGAGAAGCATCAGCGGCAAAGAGACGGTCGCGACGATCCATGCGTAAACACTCATCATAAGCCCTGCTTGCGCTTCGCTCATGCGAAAATCGCGGGCGATATCGGATAAAAGACTGATGGGCGCAAATTCGGTCGTGTTGAAGATAAACGCGCAAATCGTTAAACAAAAAACGGGAAACCACGGACGAAGCGAGGCATAAAACGGTAGCGATGAAACTTTCATAACGCAAAGTGTAGCCAAAACGCGTGCAAAAGAAGTTGAAACAAGGTTTGCTATAATAAGCGTTGAATTTCACTCAAAAAGACGTCTCATGAAAAAAGCCGATTTGTGCCCTTGCGGCAGCCAAAAACCGTACGAAGCGTGTTGCGAACGTTACCATAAAGCGCATAACGCGCCGACGTGTGAAGCCTTAATGCGTTCGCGTTTTAGCGCGTTTGTCTTCGGCTTGGCGGATTATTTGGTGCAAACGACGCATCCTCATGCGCGTAACAAACACCTCAAAGAAGAGATTATCGCTACATGTAAGCGCATCGCATGGACGAATTTGGAGGTTTTAAGCGTATGGCAAGGCGACGTGAACGATAAAGTCGGCAAAGTTTCGTTTCGCGCGACGTACGTGCATGAGGGCAAAGAGGGTTTACATGTAGAGCATTCACGCTTCAAACGTTACGGCAAAGCGTGGATGTACCAAGACGGCAACGTGGATTAATCCTCATCGAAGTAAAAAGCTATTTTTTCATAGAGCTTGGCTTTGAAATGCGTAGAGTCCATAAGAAGCATCGTCTCATACGAGAGTGAGATGAGCATCAAAAACTCTTCGACGATCATCGGGTCAAAATGTTTTCCGCTGCCTTCTCGTAAAATCGCAACGGCTTTTTCCAAAGGATAAGGCTCTTTGTAAGGGCGCTTGGAAGTCAAGGCGTCAAAAACGTCGACAACGGCAAAGATGCGAGCCGCCAAAGGGATCTCTTCTCCTTTGAGACCGTGGGCATAACCGCTTCCGTCAAATTTTTCATGATGGTATAAAATAACCTCTTTAGCTTCATCCAGCCATTCAATACCGTGAACGATTTCAATGCCTTTTGTCACATGCTCTTGCATACGGTTAAACTCTTCATCGGTCAGTTTGCCGGGTTTGAGCAAAATCGCATCGGCGATACCGATTTTTCCGACATCGTGTAAAAAAGCGCCTTTGATCAGTTTTTGGATCGTTTCGCGCGGCAAGTGGATACGTTCGGCTAAAGCGATGCTGTAAAGCGTAACGCGATAATTGTGTTCGTCCGTGTCGCTGTCTCTTTGGGCGATGGCGTTACCCAAAGAGCGAATGGTTTGAATGTTACTGTTGATCAGTGCCGAGTGTTTTTGGCTCAACTGTCGATACGCTAAAACAATGAGCGGAAAAATGATAAGGGATAATAATAAGGTGCTGATACAGATGGTAGCGATCGTCATCATAAGACTGTTTTTAAACTGTTTGACGCTCAAAGGGTTGATCAGCAAAACGCCTTCGATGTAGCCTATTTTATGGTTATTGACGGCTAGCGGGAAAAAAACTTGTATAAAGAGATGTTCTTGAAGGCTAAAAAAATTATAAACGGGGCGGGTGTCTTTAGGAAACGTGTGCAATAAAACGCGATCGTGGTTTTGTTGAATCAGATCATCTAACGCTTTGGCTTTTTGCGTTTGAGGCGAAAGGTCAAAGAGTTCTTCATGGTTTTCATCGTAAACTTCAAGATGGATAAAGTCCATCTTGTTCATGAGGGCTTGCGCGTTTTGACGCATCAGTTCGCTTTTTTCTTGATAATGTTGTTTGAGGGAGTATGAATACTCTATTTTTAAAATCTTTAACTGTTCTTCGAGGTGCCCGCCGAGCGTTTTCTCAAAATCGCGTTGCATGAAGTACACCGCTCCCCATACGCCGAAAATGAGTAGGATGAGGGTCGCGAAAGATGCACGCAAGACAAAAGAACGCAAAATAGTACGATTCACTATGACCCACCTCCCAAGAAATTTGCAAAATCATACTATAATTTACGTCAAGAATAATGATAAACCATAAATTGTTTTAAAGAGAGAGCCCCTTAAAATGTATGCATTAGACGTGATTCAACAAGAACTTCACGAAGATATTTCACGCTTCGGACGCATCAGTTTTGTGAAAAAAGGCGAAGTCCTGATGCGACCGGAAGAGTGCTTGGAACACTTTTTCGTCGTATTGGAAGGGCGCGTCAAAATCTCTCAAATTAACTTTGAAAACGGTAAAGAACAGATTTTGTATTTGTTGAGTAAGGGCGACATGTACGACGTGATTAGTTTGCTTGACGGGAAGCTTCACGAAAACGTTGCCATGGCATTGGACGACGTCAAATTATTGGTTTTTCCGATTGAACTGTTTCGCGAATGGATCGAGACGAAACCTTCGTTTAACAAACTGTTTTTTCCTTACGTCGCGAAACAGCTGCGCGACGTCGAAAATCTGGCAAGCGATCTTTCGCTCTACGATACGACGACGCGTTTGGTCAAATTGATCGCACGAAATATCGAAGAACATGAGGGCAAACAAACTTTAAAACTCATCAATAACCTTTCGCACGAAGAGCTTGCAAGTCTGATCGGAACCGTACGCAAAGTGCTCAATCGCAACCTCCAATCGCTAAAAAGGCAAGGATTGATTGACGTGAAACGCAAAGAAATTTGCATCAAAGATTCGCAAAACCTCCTTGACCGTCTGCTCGAAGAGTAATCCCTCAATGCTACTTAAGTGGCAGACATCCTTGATAGGTTTGGGCTAAACTTCTCTCATCAAAAAAACTACAAGGAGTTAGCCATGTTAGTCACACGATTCAATCCGTTTAGAGAACTTAAAGAGCTTGAGAACAAGTTGTTCGGTTACTATCCCGTTGAGGCGGACGAGAACGGTATCTCCGCATTTAAACCCAGCGTCAGCACCCGTGAGGGTGAATTTGCCTATCACGTCGAAGTCGATCTCCCCGGCGTCAAAAAAGAGGATATTCACATTGACCTGAAAGACAATCAGCTGATTATCTCGGGAGAAAGAAGCTTCAAAGAAGAGCGTAAAGAAAAAGACTACTACAAAGTCGAAAGTTCATACGGTAAATTCCAAAGAAGTTTCGCGCTTCCCGATAACGTCGATGTCGAAAATATCGAGGCAAGTAGCGAAAACGGCGTCTTGGAAGTGGTGCTTCCCAAACTCAAAGTCGAGAAAGCCGAAGTCAAAAAAATCGAAGTCAAATAAACCTCTTAATTTGCTTCAAGGCAAGGGTTTTCCTTGCCTTTCCCCCCTTTAGTTCTTACTTTTCTCTCTTTTTCGCTACAATCTTTGTGTGGATTCTACCATGAGGATTGGAAGCGGTGAAACGTTTTTTTTACAAAATTTTATGGCCTTTGGTGATCTTTCTCATCGGCGTTTGCATCTCTGTCATCGTTGCATGGAAGAGCGAAGAGTGGATCGAACAGACGGAAAAAACCCGTTTTACCAATGCGTCCAACCAAGTCATTTTGCTGATTGAAAAAGCACTCGATTCTAACGTACAATTGCTCCAAAGCGCGGTCGCATTTATGAATGCTTCTTCGAGCGTTACGCGTTTAGAATGGAAGCGTTTTGCCGATCAACACCGCGTAGAACAAAATTTCCCCGGACTTCACGCTTTAGGTTATGCGCCGCTTATCAGAGCACACGATCGTCCTATGCACGAGCGTGAATTGTGGAATGAAGGGTTTGAATACTACACGATCTTCCCTCAAGAAGAAGCCGGCGAACTTGCCTTTCCGATTACGTACTTAGAGCCTTTTAGCGAGCATAACCAAAAAGGTCTGGGATACGATCTTATGAGCGAAAAAGTCCGTAAAGAGGCAATCCTTCATGCAATTTCGCGCGCGGAAACGACGCTTTCGTCTAAGATAGACTTGGTTCAGGAAAACACCGCCGATCAAAAACCGGGCTTTATCATTTTGCATCCGGTGTATCAAAACGCGACTTTGCCGTTAACGGAAGCGGAGCGTCTCAAACAGGCTAAAGGAATCGTTTTTGTCGCGGTTAAGGCACAAACACTCTTTCAAACGCTTTTGGAAGCCAACTATATTATGGTAGATTTTGAAATCTACGACGGCGATACGCCGGTGCTTCAAAGAAGGCTTTACGATTCAAAGCCGGCGTTAACGATGCCGAAATTCGAACGTTATATCGTATTAGAATTTTACGGTCAAAAATGGACGATTTATTTTAAATCCGACCAAGTGCTCGATATCGGTTTAGGACGTTACCTTCCGGCGATTCAGATGAGCTTAGGCGTTTTATTATTCGCCCTTTTAAGCGCATGGATTTATGCATTGCAGCATACGCGCGAAAAAGCGTACCGTATCGCCGAAGAAAAGACGCATCGATTGTTGGAGTCCGAAGCGGAAATTCGCTCGATTTTTCAAGCGATGAGCGAAGGCATTATGGTTTTTGATACGCACGGGAAGCTGATCGAATGCAATCTCGCTTCGCAAGAGATGTTTCAACTCTCTTTGGACGATATGCTTCATTATTCGCCTTTTCAATTGGACGCTTGCCATGAAGACGGAAGCGAATTTTTGGTGGAAGAACGCCCCGTATATCAAGTCTTGGCGACCAAACAACCCTGCTATAACGTGATGATGGGGCATCGACGCAAAGAGGGCGATACGTTATGGTTTTTAATTAACGCCCAACCGATTTTTAAAGCCGATTTTGAAACGATTGAAAAAGTCGTCGTGACCTGTAGCGATATGAGCGAGTATCGAAAATCCAAAAGAGAGTTGGATCGTTACCTTCAAATTCTCGATACGCACGTTATGATCTCAAGTACGGATCCTCAAGGGGTGATTACCGAAGCGAGCGATGCATTTTGTAAAATTTCGGGGTATGCCAAAGAGGAGTTGATTTCTCAGACGCATCATCTCCTAAGGCATCCGGACGTTGCGCTCTCGTTTTACGAAGCGATGTGGAAAACGCTACGCACGGGTGCTTCATGGCACGGAGAGATTAAAAATCGTCGCAAAGACGGCTCAACGTATTGGGTCGATACGATCATTACGCCGCGCTACGACGATGCGGACCGCCTGATCGGTTATATGGCGATTCGTAACGACATTACCGATAAAAAGCGTATCGAGGAGCTTTCCGTCACCGATCAATTGACGGGACTTTACAACCGTTTGAAGCTCGACGAACTCTTCGCGTTGTATCTGAGTTTGGCAAAAAGACATCGTTCGGCATTTTCGATTGCACTGTTGGACATCGATAAGTTTAAATCGGTAAACGATACTTACGGTCATCAAGTCGGCGACATCGTATTGCAGGAGTTATCTGCGGTGCTTAAACGTCGTATTCGCAAAGAAGATGCGCTGGGACGATGGGGAGGCGAAGAGTTTTTGGTACTTTTGCCTCAGTGCGATCTTGCGGCGGCATATGCTTTAGCCGAGAAGTTACGTGCTTTGATCGAGAGCCACGCGTTTAGTCGCGTCGGAAGCAAAACGATCAGTTTCGGCGTGGCGACGTTTCATGTCGGCGATGATGAAAAAAGTATGGTTGCGCGAGCGGATGAAGCGTTGTACCGTGCGAAGGCACACGGACGCAATCGCGTAGAATGCGAAGTTTATACGCAAGACATTTCTTTCTAAACACTTTCTTAATCAAGAAAAGGTAAACTTTTCTTTTCATTTTGCCGGTAGCATCGGCACGTTTTAAGACCTCGTAAACTTTGATTCAAAGTTTACATGTAAAGATTGATTATAAGGATATAAATGCCGTTTTGGAATCATATTTATGCTCATTTTGATCCGGTTGCGTTTAAGTTAGGACCGGTTGCCGTGCATTGGTACGGACTGATGTACATGTTGGCACTTTTGGGTGCGCTTTATGCCGCAAAATATTTTGTCAAAAAAGATGCGCTCGGATTCTCGAATCAAACGTTAGAGAGTTATTTCATTTGGATCGAAATCGGTATCGTTTTGGGTGCTCGTATCGGGTATATTTTATTTTACGATCCGCATTTGGACTATTATCTAGCACACCCGTGGCAGATGTTCAACCCTTTTATGGACGGAACGTTCGTCGGAATTCGCGGTATGAGTTATCACGGCGCGATTGTAGGTTTTTTATTGGGGACGTGGTTTTTTTACCTCAAATACAAAGTGAACATTTGGCGGCTTTTGGATTTGGTGGCTCTAAGCGTTCCGGTGGGCTATATTTTCGGGCGTATCGGAAATTTTTTAAACCAAGAGCTTTTCGGTCGCGTGACCGACGTGCCGTGGGGCATTTACGTGGACGGCGTTTTACGTCATCCTTCCCAGTTGTATGAAGCGTTATTGGAAGGATTGGCGGTTTTTCTCTTGCTTTACATGTACCGTTCGTCTAAAAAATTCGACGGTGAATTGATTGCTTTATACGGTCTTTTTTACTCGTTGGCGCGCTTCACGGCGGAGTTTTGGCGCGAACCCGATTTTCAAATCGGTTTTGTGTACGGCGGTTGGATGAGCAAAGGTCAAGCCTTATCGCTTGTGATGGCACTAGCATCGCTCGTTTTATACGGTGTCATCAAAGGGCGGATGAAGAGGGGATAAAAAATCCCTTTTAAATCCCCTCGGCTATATTATAATTTCGGAAACCGACTTTTCGATGTGACGAAAAAAAGAGCCGTTAAATACATGAGAGTGCGCAAACGATGCGTCTTCTCATGTGTTTATTAAACTTCACAAAAAGGATGAGATGTGAGTGACCTACTTGAAGGTTTTCTAGGTACCAGCGTAGAAGGAAAAAAGAGTAGAGTTCCGGCAAAACTTGATTATATTCAAAGTGCAACCGGCCTCTTCTTAGGTTTGTTTATGTGGGGACATATGTTCTTTGTTTCAACGATTTTAATTAGCAAAGACTTTATGTACACCATAACCAAAATGTTTGAAGGCAGTATGTTCTTAAGCGAGCCGCAACCTTGGATCGTTTCAGGAATCGTATTGTTCGTTTTCGCCGTATTTATCGTTCATGCGATGCTCGGAATGCGAAAATTACCTATTACGTTTCGACAATACCAAGCCTATAAAACCCATATGGGCATGATGAAACACGACGATACGACGATGTGGTTTACGCAAGCGTTCACCGGTTTTGCGATGTTTTTTATGGGATCGGCGCACCTTTTGATGATGGCGGTTCAATCCGACAAAATCGGACCGTTCGGATCTTCAGAGCGTATGTACGGCGATTTTATGTGGCCGTTTTACCTTCTTCTTCTTTTAGCCGTAGAGTTCCACGGCGGCATCGGTTTGTATCGCCTCTGTGTTAAATGGGGTTGGTTCGAGGGTGCTAACGCAAAAGAGTCTCGCAAAAACCTCAAAAAAGCAAAATGGGCCGTTACGGCGTTTTTCTTGGCACTCGGATTGTTAACGTTGGCCGCATACGTCAAATACGGGTACGAATATAGCCACGGTTTGGTCGACAAATACAAACCTACGGCACAAGTTGAAGTAAGATTTGATGAGAAGGTTAGGGCGTAAAAATGAACGTAAAATATTGTGATGCACTGGTAATCGGTGGCGGTTTAGCGGGTTTAAGAGCGGCGATTGCGACGCAATCTAAAGGTTTAAGCACAACGGTTTTAAGTTTATGTCCGGTCAAGAGATCGCACTCTGCTGCGGCACAAGGCGGCATGCAAGCAAGTCTGGGTAACTCAAAAATGAGTCGCGGCGACAACGAAGACGTTCACTTCGCCGACACCGTTAAAGGTAGCGACTGGGGTTGTGACCAAGAAGTAGCGCGTATGTTCGTAACGGTTGCGCCTAAAGCGATCCGCGAACTTGCCGGCTGGGGCGTGCCTTGGACGAGAATCGCAAAAGGTCCGCGCGAAGCGATTATCAACGCCGAGAGAACGACGATCGTTGAAGACGACGAAGTACACGGTTACATTCACTCTCGCGACTTCGGCGGTACGAAAAAATGGAGAACCTGTTATACGGCGGACGCGACGGGACATACGATGTTGTTCGGCGTTGCCAACGAAGCGTTAAAACACAACGTGAATATCGAAGACCGCAAAGAAGCGATCGCGTTGATTCACGAGAACAACCGTTGTTACGGTGCGATCGTAAGAGATCTTGTTACGGGTGAGCTTTGGGCGTACGTTGCTAAAGGAACGTTAATCGCAACGGGCGGTTACGGACGACTTTACAAACAAACCACCAATGCGGTTATCTGCGACGGTATCGGTGCGGCGATTGCGCTTGAAACGGGTGTTGCACAACTCGGTAATATGGAAGCGGTACAATTTCACCCGACGCCGATCGTTCCATCTGGTATTCTTCTAACGGAAGGTTGTCGCGGAGACGGCGGTATCTTAAGAGACGTCGACGGTCACCGTTTTATGCCGGACTACGAACCTGAGAAAAAAGAACTCGCAAGCCGCGACGTCGTAAGTCGTCGTATGATGGAACATATCCGTAAAGGTAAAGGCGTTAAATCTCCTTACGGCGAACACTTGTGGCTCGATATTTCGATTTTAGGACGCGCACACATCGAGCGTAACCTAAGAGACGTACAAGAAATTTGCCAAATCTTCAACGGCATCGATCCTGCGGATGAAGGTCCAAAAGGTTGGGCACCGGTTCTTCCGATGCAACACTACTCTATGGGCGGTATCCGAACGAAACCGACGGGCGAATCTCCGACGCTAAAAGGACTTTTTAGTGCTGGCGAAGCGGCATGTTGGGATATGCACGGATTTAACCGTTTGGGCGGTAACTCGGTCAGTGAAACCGTTGTTGCGGGTATGATCGTGGGCGATTATTTTGCGGATTTTTGTTTGGCAAACGAAGTGGACGTCAATACGGCAACCATTGAAAAAACGTTAAAAAAACAATCCGATTTCATCAACCACTTGTTAACCAACAAAGGTAAATACAATATTTTTGAAATTAAAAACAGAATGCGCGATATTATGTGGGAAAAAGTAGCGATTTTCCGTGACGGAAAAGGTCTTGCCGAAGCGGTAAACGAGCTTGAAGAGCTACTTAAAAAATCACATGACGTTACGGTTAAATCCAAAACAACCTCTGCCAATCCGGAGCTTGAAGAGGCATACCGTGTTCCTATGATGCTCAAACTTGCTCTTTGCGTTGCCATGGGTGCGCGTGAGAGAACGGAGAGTCGCGGTGCGCATTACCGTGAAGATTATTTGAAACGCGACGATGCGAACTGGTTGAAACGTACGCTTACTTCATGGAAAGAGGGTGCTACGCTTCCGACCGTTACTTATGAAGACTTAGACATTATGAAAATGGAAATCCCGCCGGCATTCCGCGGATACGGCGCAAAAGGTATGATTATCGAAAACGAACTCAGCCTTAAACGTCAAGAAGAAGTGGATAAACTTCGTGAAGAGATGGAAGCGGCAGGCAAAGATCGACACGAAATTCAAGACGCGTTGATGCCATTTGAACTTCAACCTTACTATAAAGCTAAAAATGAGAGATTTGGAGATGCAAAATGAGTAGAACTATTACCATCAGGGCTATGAAATATAACCCCCAATCAAAACTTTCAAAGGCGCATTTTGCAGAGTACAAGCTGGAAGAAACCGATGGTATGACTTTGTTTATCGCCTTAACAAAGATTCGTGAAACGTTGGATGCCGATTTATCGTTCGACTTCGTATGCCGTGCCGGTATTTGCGGTAGTTGCGGTATGATGGTTAACGGTAAACCCGCACTTGCATGCCGTACGTTAACGAAAAACTTCCCCGACGGTGTTATTCAATTGATGCCGATGCCGGCGTTTAAACTGATTAAAGACCTTTCCGTCGATACGGGTAACTGGATGAACGGTATGAGTAAACGCGTCGAAAGTTGGATTCATACCAACCATAAACCCGATATCGCAAAACTCGAAGCACCGATGGATCCGAAACTTGCCGATGAAACGTTTGAATTGGATCGTTGTATCGAATGCGGTATCTGTGTTGCGGCGTGCGGTACGAAATTGATGCGTCCTAACTTTATCGGTGCGGTCGGTATTAACCGAGTTGCCCGTTTTGCGATGGACCCTCACGATGAGCGAACGGATGAAGATTATTACGAGCTTATCGGCGACGATGACGGAATTTTCGGATGTATGAGTTTGGTCGCATGTGAAGACAACTGCCCTAAACACTTACCGCTTCAATCTAAAATTGCGTATATGAGACGAAAGCTCGTCGCACTTCGCGATAAATAGACGACCGTCGAAAAAGGACGAGGCACTTGCTTCGTCCTTTCTTTAATCTTTTCCGTTAACTCCGTATTTTGGTTTTTATTATAATAAAAACTGATATAATCAAAAAAACATTTAAAGATAGATTCGTATGCATGTGATTCACGATTTTTTTCTGCTGATTTGGAACGAACGGCTACAAGAACCCGCTGTTTTCGACGAAACGCTCATGGACGCATTGATGCGGTTTGCCGCGCGCGATCAAGACGCTTTTTGCGATCATCTGACGATTGTTTTGATGCTAACGCCGCAAAACCTCGCAAGCGTTGCATCGCTTGAACCGACTCAAACCGTTTTTACGACGCTTTTTTCAAATACCCCGACACAAAAAACATGTATGCACGCTCAAAAACATATTTTAGAATGCTTGGTTCGCTTGGGCAATCTCTCTTTGGTCGCTTCAATCGATGAGCGTTTAGAGCGTTTGCGAAAAGAGGGTATTATCTCTTACGATGCCTTGCGTAGTTTAAGCAGCGTGCTTGCGCTCATCGAAGAGAAAAAGGTTGAGACGATTCCTTTGGAGATCAAAAGTGCCCTCGGCGGAAAAAATTACTATCAAAATGCATTGAATCTTTTACAAACGGCGATTTCCAATCTTCATAACGTCGTTGAAAACGATACGTTGCGCGAGTGCTTAAATCAGACGCAAGAGCGTTTGGAAAAAGGACAATTTTCCATCGGTGTAACGGGAGTCATGAATGCCGGTAAATCGACCATGCTCAATGCTTTGCTCGGCGAAGAGGTTCTCGGAACGTCCGTTGTTCCCGAAACGGCGAATTTAACGCTGATTCGTTATGCACAAACGCCTTATGCGATCGTGCATTTTTGGAACAAAAAAGAGTGGCAACGCATCGAAGAGGGGGCAATGAGGCTCAAAAGCCTCGAGGCGTTCGTGCAAGAGTCGAAAACGCATTTCGGTACGCAATTTGAAAGCTTTATTACCCCTCAGGGACTGAGCCAAACGATCCATACCGATCAATTAGCGCAATTTACCTCCGCAAAACACTCCGATAAAAAATGCAATCTCGTTAAAAGCGTTGAGCTTTACACCGATTTGAACTTTCTCAAAGAAGGCGTCGTCATCGTCGATACTCCGGGCTTAGACGATCCCGTCGTCCAACGCGAAGAGATTACCGTATCGTACCTTAACGAATGCGACTTGATGATTCATCTGATGAATGCGGCGCAAGCGGCGACGCAAAAAGACGTCGATTTTATCATCGACGCTTTGGTGTACCGTAACGTCGCTCAACTCTTGGTCGTGATTACGCGTATCGATGCCGTGCGAGAAGACGAGCTTGAAGAGGTCATCGCCTATACCAAACGAAGCATTGAGGCGCGCTTGAGAGAGCAAAATAAAGCTTCAAAGCTCGACGACGTTATTGCAAGAATCGTTTTTCTTCCGATGGCGGGAAAATTGGCATTGCTTCACAAGCTCGGTCGAGGCGAAGAGGCGTTAGCCCTCGGGTATGATCAACAAAAAACAGGCATTTTAGCCTTGGAAGCGTATTTGCAAGAGGTATTGTTCGGAGAAAAAAGTCATAAAGCGAGGCTGATCGTTTCCTCTAACCGCAAAGAACTTGAAAGCATCGTTGAAAGTGTACTGAAGGCTTTTGCACACGAAAAACGCTTGTTGGACGTTTCTAAAGAAGAAGTAGCGGCGGCATACGAAGAACATCAAGCCCAAAAAGGACGTATCGTTTCATTTCTAGAGCAAATGAAACAAACGCTAAACGAGAGCCGAAACGACATGCAACTCTACTTTACGACGTTGCAGAAGTTTGCATTGCAAAGACTCGAAACCCTACAAAGTGTTTTGAAGCGTCGTCTCTACGATGACGTTAGTTACGAAGCGACGAAAAATAAACGTTTGCCTAAAGAAGAGCGTATTGCTTCGATCATCGAAACGGCAATGAAAGACGGTATGGTCGATTTGATTCGGGATTATCGTTACGAATTTGAGAAAAAAACGCACGCGATGTTTGACTCTATGAACGCTAAATACGGCGAATTTCAAAATGAAAGCAGCGTCGTGACGCTGGATGCGCGCCGTTTTTGTGAAGAACATTTAAGCACTTTATCGGTTTTCAAAAATAATGCGGCATTGATGCAAGGTATTGAAAGCGCAATGCATCGTTACGCAAAAAGCGATTTAAGCCGCTTCTCGCAAGAGTGCGATCTTCTTTTAGACGAGGAGTTTGCGCAAATCAAAGAGATGATCGAAGCTAAACTCGTTCCGATGAATGCCGCACTTTTACAAGCGTTTATCGCACAGTGCGAGGCTCCCGCACACACACTGGAGATGCGTTTCATGCAAGAGGGAGAACTCTTGGAACAAGCGATGCATCGCATGAAAGATCAAGGGTTTAGACGTGAAGTTCGTTTGAACGAAATCGGCGAAAAAGAGCGTGTACTGCAACACGTACAAGATACGTTGCGAACGATTATGGAGGCACAATGAGTCGTATTTTAGAGGCTTTTATCGCTTGTTATCACGAACGTTTTTTAAAGCAAACGCCGACGTTTGACGCGACGCTTTTAGGATTTCTCAAAAAACTTCAGTATGTTCTGCTCGACGAATCGCACTTGCCTTCGGCACAATTGACGTATGCGCTCGAACAGTTGCAAATACGCTCCGAAGAGCCGATGAAAGTGGCGATTACGGGGCAATTTTCCAGCGGCAAATCCACCTTTTTAAATGCGCTTTTAGCCAAAAATATCTTGCCGACGGGCATTACGCCGGTAACGTCGAAGGTCAATTACATTCGTTACGGCGATGCTTTTAAGATTCGCGTTCACTATAAGGACGGTCGTGACGAGTACCACGATATCGCGACGATCGCGCGTTTTACCGACCAACGGGAGAACGTCGAGGACATTGCGTATTTGGTTTTATACGCACCGTTGAATATTCTTAAAGACATCGTCTTCGTCGATACGCCCGGACTCAATTCCCAAGCGGCAAGCGATACGCAAACGACGGAAAAAGTCTTGCGTGAGGTAGACGGCATCATCTGGTTAACCTTGATCGACAATGCGGGAAAGATGAGCGAACTGCATGTCTTGGAAGCCTATCTCGGAAAGTATCAAAATAAATCCTTGTGCGTCCTCAATCAAAAAGACAAGTTTACCGAAGAACAAGTCGCTCAAACCGAAGAATACGTTAAAACCGCTTTTAAAGAGTTCTTTAGCGACGTTATTCCTATCTCGGCGCGTCAGGCGTTAGAGTCACGAAGCCACGATAAAAAAGTGATGATGCAAGAGCGGCTTGACGCTTTTATGCAAAGCTTACATGTAAAGCTTGAGAAAAGCGGCGACAAGCTTGATTTCGCTCAGATCGAGCAAGATTTTAAAGTGTATGAAGCCTCCTTAGACGTCATTTTACAAAGCGACTTAGGTGCCAATCTCGAACTGTTAAAAGCGTCCAATATCGATAAAGTGTTAGACTTCATTCGCAACGAAATACAACCTAAAGCAACCCAATCCAAAGAGTTCGCGATCAAAAAAGAGATTGAAGAGATTACGGGTAAACTGATCGCACAGCACGAACTTTTTATCGCGATTTACGATCAGCTTTTGAATGAAATTTTACGTTTTGAGTCTGAGGCGACGGCATTGTTTACGGATTTGAAAGGCAAATTTTCACATGACCTTAAAAGTGCTTTTATGCGTATCGAACAGATTATCGATACGATTGCCGACGCGATTTACAACCAAGTGACGCGCGAAAAAAAAGTGCGCTATGAAGCCCAAAAAGAGGGACTTTTTTCCAAACGAATCGCTTATGCGCCGTTTGAGTATTTAGCTCCTAAAATCAATTCCGATCTGATCTATAAAAACCTTTTTTACGACGATAACGTCATCGGAAAGATGTTCAAACAGTACGTGCGAAGCTTAGGCTCGATTCAAAACGAAGTCAACGATAAAAACCGCTTGGTGTATCGCTCTTTGGAACACGGCATCTTAAAATGGCAAGCACCTTACGAGATTATCCGAAAAAGCGAAGCCTTGCATTCGGATATCGAATTTGCCAACCTACGCCGATTCGCTTCCAAAGTTTATGAGACGATCTTAAAACCCTTTAACGATGAAATTGCAGACTCTTATGCTAAGATCAGTTCGGAATTTAACCACCTGAGCAGCGCGGTTAGCTTTAACTATCAAAACGCTACCGAAGTATGCGTAGCGTTCTTGGAAAACAAGATCGAAAAATCGCTTAAGCTTTACGAAGAGAATCCGACGAAGTTCTCATTGTATCAGCCCAAAATCGACGAGATCAAAGAACGGCTGCGCACCGCTTTTCACCTTTATGAACTCGAAAATATGATGAATACGCGCCATACGTTTTTAAGCAAAGATTACGATCGTCTGATCGTGCATTTTCAAGAGATTAAAGATGAAAAAGTAGCCTTTATCGAAGAGAAAAAAGCACGACATTCTAAGTTTGTAGAGCAGATCACTCTTTTGGTAAACGAGATAGCGTAACGTCGATTTTCGTAACACGGCACGAAAATCGACGTCGAAACGAAGGGCGTAAAACCTTACATGTAACGTTTTTCTTTGAGCAACTTGTAGAGTTTTAAAAGCGAAATAAAAAGCGTCGTAATCGCAGGCCCTAAAATCATTCCCCAAAAACCGAACGTCGTTAAACCCGCAAAGATGGCGAAAAAGATTAAAAGCTCGTTAACGGCGGTCGGCGTTTTGACCAATTTGTTATTGATGTATTTGATAAAAAGCGGCTTGACGAACGTATCCGCGATAATAGAGATCACGATAATCGAATAAAGCGCGATCACGACGGCGGCGGTAACGTTACCGTGTGCCAGCTCTAGAGCGCATAAGGGCACCCACATCAAAGCTCCTCCGATAATAGGAATCAGCGAAGCAAAACCGTAGAAAATTCCGAGCAATAAGCCGTCGTATCCAAAGATCATACCGATGATCGAAAAAAGAGCACCCTGAAAAATGGCACTCAGTAAGATAGAGTAAAAAACGACGCTCATGACGTTGGTCACTTCGACAAAAACGAAATTGACCTCCTTTGCGTCCATCGGCATAACGCTTTTAAAATAGTCGATCAAATCTTTGCCGTTTAAAAGCGCGAAAAAGAAAAAAACGACGATAAGCAGCATGTCTTTTAAAAAGCCCGCACTGTTTTTGCCGATAGCTCCTAAATACGAGAGTGCCGTGGTCGAAATCTGAGCGATATTGAGATTATTGATAAAATCGTCCAAGTTGGGTTGTAAAAAGGCTAGTGCGTCGGGTAGTTTATAGTCGAGGTTGCGTAAATAGGTTTGTACCTTTTCGATCATCGAAAGATCGAAGTTGTTGACGATACCGCCGACGGAAGTGATCGTATAGACGATAGGACCGAACAGTAACACCAAAAGCAAAAGCGTCGATAACAATGCCGAAACGTGTTTATTGCGAAAAACCGTGTACAATTTAAAATTGATATTATACGTCGCCATCGCCAGCAAAGAGGCAATCGTAATAATCATCAAAAAAGGCTCATACAGTTTGATGATCGAGTAAATGACCGCCAGAAAAATAGCCGTTAGAAAAAAGCGATGTTCGTTCATACGTGATCCTCAAATAATCCGTTTTGCATCAAAGGCGGCGTAAGCCTGAAAAGCTCGTACGTCTTAGGCGTAGCGATCCGTCCGCGTGCCGTGCGCTCGATATAACCGTTAGCCAGTAAATAAGGCTCGATCACATCCTCGATCGTACCTTCGTCTTCACTGAGTGCCGCGGCAATCGTACTGAGTCCCAAAGGACGACCTTTGGCTTGAATCAGCAACTCCAAGTACTTTAAATCAAGTTCGTCAAAGCCCAAATCGTTCACGCCGAGTTCGTTTAAACCGTACCGTGCACGCTCTTTCGTGATAGACGCTTCATCGCTCACGTCGGCATAATCGCGAATGCGTTTTAAAAGGCGCAGTGCGATACGAGGCGTGCCCCTCGAACGACGCGCCATCTCGAAAGCGGCATCTTGCAAACAGAGCTTCTCAAGTTTGCCGGAGGCTTTGGTAATAATCTGCGCTAACTCCTCTTTGGTGTAAAACTGTAAACGAAAATGCATACCGAAGCGATCACGTAAAGGAGAACTAATCATACCCGCACGCGTGGTTGCTCCGATAAGGGTGAATCGGGGCAAGTCGATTTTGATCGTTTGCGCCGCAGGTCCCGAACCGATGATGATATCCAGTCGGTAATCTTCCATCGCCGGATATAAAATCTCTTCGATAGCGGGTGAAAGCCTATGAATTTCGTCGATAAAGAGAATATCGCCCTCTTGAAGGTTCGTTAAAATCGCCGCCAAATCCCCGCTTTTTTCGATCATCGGTGCGGCGGTAATTTTAATATTGGCACGCATTTCGTTAGAAATGATATGTGCTAACGTGGTTTTACCGAGTCCGGGAGGTCCGAAAAAGAGGATATGGTCTAAACATTCGGAACGTTTTTGTGCCGCTTGAATAAAAACATGAAGGTTTTTTTTAATCTTTTCTTGTCCGATGTACTCTTCAAAAGAGGTCGGTCGTAAACTTTTTTCGTATTCGCTCTCAAAAGAGACTTTTTCGATTTCGACGATGCGTTCCATTCTCTCACTTTTGGTAGGTGTGCTCAAGAGCCGGAAACGAACGTTCGTGAACCTCTTTTACGTAAGCGTCGAGTGCCGTTTGAATCAGTTGTGCACCGTCTAAATAACGCTTGACGAATTTGGGTTGAAAGGCTTGAAAAAAACCTAACATGTCGCTCCAAACCAAAACTTGTCCGTCGGTATATTTGCCTGCGCCGATGCCGATCGTAGGAATCGAAACTGCTTCCGAAATACGTTTGGCGGCTTCTTCGACGACGCCTTCGATCACGATGCTAAACGCACCGGCTTTTTCAACGGCTCTGGCGTCTTCGATGAGGGTTGCAATATCTTCTTCGGTACGCCCGCGTACTTTGTATCCGCCTTCGCTTCTGACAAATTGCGGCATTAAACCGATATGTCCCATCACCGCAACGGAATTTTGCGTCAGAGCTTTGATAATCGGTGCGCGGGATACGCCGCCTTCAATCTTCACGGCATGCGCGTCGGTTTGGGCATAAACACGCGAAGCATTGAAAATCGCCGTCTTTTCGTCGGTATAGGTACCAAAAGGCATATCGCAAACGATAAAAGTCTCTTTTGCGCCGGCACAAACGGCTTTCGTATGATAGATCATAACGTCCATAGATGCCGAGAGCGTATCGGGTTTTGCGTTAAAGCTCATATTGAGGCTATCGCCCACTAGAATGATATCGACTTTTTGATCGAAGAGCGAAGCAAAAAGCGCATCATACGCCGTAATCACGGTCAAAGGCGTCGAGCCTTTATGTTTTTGAATCGATGTAATTGTTTTCATAGATAAGATTATACCCAAATTTGGGATAAGAAAATTTTAGATTAAAAATGGTACAATGAGCCACTTCGGAGGTATGCACCATGGGTATTCTGGCACAATTGGAAGTCGATTTTGATATGGAAATTGTTGAAGATTTTGTTTCCCATTTTGCGATCATGTGTGAGAACATGGAACCTTTGATTATCGGGATGAGCAAAGCGGATCGCTACAGCGATAATATCGGAGATCTTTTTCGTATTTTCCATAATATGAAATCCGCCGCCGGCTTTTTAAAATTAGACCCGATCATCAAATTAGCGGTTTTAGCCGAAGATATTGCCGAGGAAGCACGCGTGTTAAAAGGGCCCGCAAGCGAAGCGTTTATCGATTGGTTACTTTTGGTAAGCGATCAGTTCGAGAAATATCGCAAAGACGTCGAAGACGACGCGTCCTTTTTTACCGTGTTAAATCCCTTGATTATAAAAGTACCCCATCAGTTGGAGAAAGAGTGAAGCAATTAGTCGCGTATGTAACGGCAGGATTCCCCGATAAAGCATTTACGTTGGATTTGATAGCGTCCTTAAAAGAGTCGGGTGTTGATAAGTTAGAATTAGGAATTCCGTTTTCCGATCCGGTAGCGGACGGTCCTATTATCGAATCGGCAAATCTCAAAGCCTTGCAAAACGGTTTTAAACTGGAAACGCTTTTTGAAATATCTTCCGTTGCCTCATCGCAACTCGAGACGTATTGGATGGGATATTTTAACCCTTTTTACCACAAGGGCTTAGAACAGATGACGCAAAAAGCGATCGATTTGGGCGTGAAAGGTTTTATAATCCCCGATTTGCCGTATGAAGAAGCTTTACGCTATATGCCTTTAATGCAACAACGCCATCTTTCAATGATTAACTTCGTCGCACCGACCGATAGTAAAGAGCGTATTGCCCATATCGTTAAACAAGCACAAGGATTTATTTATCTTGTCGCGTATGCCGGTATTACCGGTGCACATGCAGGCGAAGATTTAAGCAAGACGATTCATGCGATTAAGGAACAGAGTAAAACACCGGTGTTTGTAGGTTTTGGCGTGAATGAAAAGACGGCTAAAGAGCGGGTAAAAGGTGTTGAAGGCGTTATCGTAGGAAGTGCATTCGTCGAAGTCTTATTAGATGAAAGTCTTAGCGGTACGCAAAAAATTGAAAAAATCGCAACAAAAGCGAAGATTATCAAAGAAAAGATCAACGCATAAGGGCTATTGCGGTGCTTTTGTGTTTGTAGGCTCAGGTTCTTTGAGCCTTTCTAATAATCTCTCAAACGGTTCTTTTGCCAAAATTTCCGCAAACTGCGTACGGTACGTTTGAATAATACTCACGCCTAAAATATCGACATCGTAAATCATCCATTCGTTTGCATTAGCCGTTTTGTAAAATTTGTAAATAATCTCGTAAACTTCTCCGTTTTTCATCAAATGAGTCGTAAGATGAATCCGCGTATCTTTAATTTTTTCCAAATTTTTAATCACGATTTTTTCATCGGTATAAAGATCGAGCTTTTCCATATAAGAATTTTTCAAGCGCATTTCAAATAATTTTGTGAACTCTCGTTGTTTTTCGGGTGCTAAAGTGTCCCATTGTTTTGCACCGATGGATAATTTTGCCATAAGGGTATAGTCAAATACCGAGTCGAAAATGGCAAAAATTTTACCGGATCGTTCTTGTTTCGCCAGTTGCGTATTCCGTAAAATAGAGGTAGCAAGATCGATATGAGAACGCATAGAAGAGGCAATATCGTTTTCTTGAAGTGCAAAAAGCGAATGCGTGCATACGAACATCATTCCAATGCCGAAGAGTAATTTTTTGATCATGTCTTATTCGCTTATCAGTTTGTTACGACGGGATTCGTAAATATCGCGTAAGAACGGATAAAGTTCAATTGCGTCTTTTTTGAGACTGTCATATTCGTTGACATGTAAAGAGGTACGATTAACCATATAAAATGCCGTTATAGCGACGGACTCTGTCGTATTATCGACAAGATTTGCATCTCGCGCTTCGATGTACGTCAACGGATTTAACCAATAATCTCCGGCAAGCCCGACAAGATCGCGAGCATTGGACGGTCCGAAGATCGGTAGTACGATGTGAAAGCCGCTGCCGACGCCGTAAGCACCCAATGTTTGTCCGAAATCTTCATCGTGTGCGTAGATGTGCAGTTCTTCTCCGGCAACGTCGCGAAAACCTAAGATACCCATGGTTGAATTAAGGACGAAGCGTTCGGTTTCCTCGAAGGCATTGCCCCATTTGAACTGTAAAAGATTGTTGACGAAACGAATCGGGAAAAAAAGGTTGTCAAACGCATTGGAAAGACCTTTACGTGCGCTCTCCGGTACGAGGTAAGCATATCCTTGCGCCGTCGGTCTGAGGATGTATTCGTAAAAATGGTCGTTGACGTCCGTCATAAAACGGTTGTATCCTTCCAACGGATCAAAAAGAGCTTCGCCGGTTTTATCGACAAATTCGGTTTCAACGTCTTCGTTTGCTTGTTGAGGCGTAGGGTTTGTCGCCCACAAGAGCGATAAAGTGAAAAAACATGTTAAAAGTAGTAGACGCACCGGCGACTCCGAAATAGTAAAATTGTCGCAATTATAGAACTTTTCTAATTTATTTTAGATTAAAGTTCATGAACGGCTCTTTTCTTGAGCCTAGAACAAGCAAAGTTTAATCTTGTTTTGACTATAATCTTCGTCCTAATCTCACACACACCAATCCTTTTACGGTTGCAGTGTTGAACTGTTGACGGGTGTGGAGGCAAAACCAAAAATTAAACAAAGGAGAGCTTCATGGTAACCATGAAAGACCTATTGGAGTGCGGTGTACACTTCGGACACCAAACAAGACGCTGGAATCCAAAGATGAAAAAATTCATCTTCGGAGAGAGAAAAAATATTTATATCGTAGACCTTCAAAAAACGCTACGTTATTTCAGATATACCTATAATGTCGTGAAAGATGCGGCAGCCGAGGGTAAATCTATGTTGTTCGTCGGAACTAAAAAACAAGCAAGCCAAGCTATTCGCGAATATGCGGAAAAATGCGGTATGCCATACGTTAACCACAGATGGTTAGGCGGTATGCTTACCAATTACCAAACCATCAGACAATCCATTCGTAAACTTGACATCATCGAGAAAATGGAAGAAGATGGACAAATTGACCTTCTGACTAAAAAAGAAGCGTTAATGCTAAGAAGAAAAAAAGAGAAACTTTTGGATTACCTCGGCGGTATCCGCAATATGAAAAACTTACCCGATATGATCTTTGTAATCGACACCGTAAAAGAAAAAATTGCCGTTCAAGAAGCAAGAAGACTCGGCATTACGGTTGTTGCTCCACTTGATACGAACTGCGATCCCGACATGGTCGATTTACCGATCCCCGGAAACGACGATGCGATTCGTTCCATTCAACTTTTCTGCAAAGAGATGTGTGAAGCGATGAGTGAAGGTGCCGAGATTCGTGCTAAAGACGTCCCTGCGGCCGAAGAAGCACTCGAAGTAAGCGAAGCAGAAAAAAGCGATTTAATCGATGAAGCGATGAGCGAAGAGTTAGCGGTAGAAGAGGAAGGCGAATAATGGCTGAGATTACCGCTGCTTTAGTCAAAGAGCTACGCGAATCTACCGGTGCTGGTATGATGGATTGTAAAAAAGCACTTGTCGATACGGACGGTGATTTTGAAGCGGCTACAAACCTTTTGAGAGAAAAAGGTTTAGGAAAAGCCGCCAAGAAAGCGGACAGATTGGCAAGTGAAGGATTGGTAAACGTTTACGTCGATCCGACGCTCAAAACGGCAACCGTGAGTGAAATTAATGCGGAAACGGATTTCGTTGCGAAGAACGAAGGGTTCATCGCTTTAACGAAAGATACGACGGCACACATTCAAGCAACGAACGTTGAAACGACGGAAGAGCTCATGAAAACCGTCATTAACGGGACACCGTTTGAAGAGTATTTTGCAACAAAAGTTGCAACCATCGGTGAAAATTTGGTCGTAAGACGCTTTGCGACGCTCAAAGCAGGAGCAAACGGAGTTGTTAACGGGTATGTTCACTCGAACGGACGCGTCGGTGTTTTGATTGCGGCAAGTTGCGATAGTGAAACGACGGCTCAAAAAGCGGGCGAGTTTATTCGTAACCTTTGTATGCACGCTGCGGCGATGAAACCTACGTATTTAAGTTATACCGAACTCGATCCTGCGTTTGTTGAACAAGAAACGATCGGTATTAAAGCCGATATTGAAAAAGAGAACGAAGAATTAGCGCGTCTTAAAAAACCTCTTAAACGTGTACCTCTTTTCGTTTCTCGCGTACAATTGACGGATGAAGTTTTAGTGCAAGCACAAAAAGAGATGGAAGCAGAGTTAAAAGCTCAAGGAAAACCCGAAAAGATTTGGGATAAAATTATTCCGGGGCAAATTGAACGCTTTATCGCCGACAATACGCAACTTGATCAACAATATACGCTTTTAAGTCAATTCTACGTTATGGATGATAAAAAAACTATCGCACAAGTTGTGGAAGAGAAAAGCAAAGAATTCGGCGGTAAAATCGAGCTAGTGGGTTATGTTCGTTTTGAACTCGGCGAAGGCTTAGAAAAAAAAGCATGCGACTTCGCTTCCGAAGTTGCCGAACAACTTAAATAACGATTTTAACGATCGGTGAAGAGGTAACTCTTCACCTCTTTTGGAAGGACATTGATGTCTTTACTACGCGCAAATGCACTCTCTCACTCGTTTGATTATCTACTTTTCGACAATGTCACGTTTGAATTATCCGCTAAAGAGTCTATGGCAATTTTAGGCGTAAGCGGTAGCGGTAAATCGACTTTATTGCATATTTGTTCGACGCTTTTAGCACCGAATAAAGGTGAAGTTATTTTGTGTGATCGTCATATCTACAAAGAGAGCGATGACGTCCGCTTAAAGTTACGACGTTACGACGTCGGGATTATTTTTCAATCCCATTATCTTTTTAAAGGTTTTTTTGCCGACGAAAATGTCGAGCTTGCTTCGTTTATCAGCGATAAAACGGTTGATTCGACGCTTTTGGAGCGTTTGGGAATTGCGGATTTTATGCATTATCGAGTCGGCGATCTTTCCGGAGGACAGCAACAACGCGTTTCTATTGCGCGTGTTCTTGCAAAAAAACCTAAAATTATTTTTGCCGACGAACCGACGGGAAATTTGGACGATAAAACGGCGCAAGAGGTTATGAACGTTCTTTTTGAATACATTGAGCGCGAAAATGCCGCTCTTTTACTGGTGACTCACAACCGGCAACTTGCACGGCAATGTACCTACGTCAAGCATCTTCACGTCGACGGATTGAAAGAAGAAGCATAGACGATGGAATCGCTTATTCGACTCTTCGGCGAAGAACATGTGATTCTTTTTTTTCTTCTTTTTGCTCGATTAAGCGGCTTATTCGCGTTTTTCCCTTTTTTTTCGCATGCGACGATTCCCTTAAGCATTAAAACATCGATCACGTTTTTTATGGTTATCTTTCTATATCCCTTATTGCCTCCTTTGCCGTTCGTCCCGACGTTACTGAATCTGTTACTTGCGATTCTCTCCGAATTGTTGATCGGTTTAATCGGCGGTCTAATGTTAACGATCGTTCTTTCGATTTTACAAATGGCGGGTATGCAGGTAGCTTTTGTCATGGGCTTTACGATGGCAAGCGTTATGGATCCGCAAACGAGTTCTTCGGTACCGGTTATTTCTCAAATCTTAGCGTTAATAGGTCTCATGGTCATTTTGGCTTTTAACGGGCATCATCAGATGCTTTTATTTATTGCCGATTCTTTGACGCTTTTACCGCTAGGAACGTTTTACCCTCACATGAACGTCTTAACGTATTTGATTAAGGCAACGACGGGGATTTTTGTGTACGGCTTTGTTCTTTCGTTCCCGGTCGTGGCATTTTCGCTTCTGCTTGACGTCGTTTTCGGCATGCTCATGAAAACCATGCCGCAATTCAATCTTTTGGTTGTTGGCTTTCCGATTCGTATCGCCGTTTCGTTTGTCGTTTTAATTGCCGTTTTGGCGTCGATGATGCTGATTTTCAAGCGGGAATTTATCGAAGCGATGAACCATTTGTCACTTCTTTTTCTACGTTAAAGCAATCATAAATTTTTTTATACTACAATGGGAAATACTAATTCTCATTCAGGAGTGAGCATGCGCCTGTTACTACTCAACACGAACCCTGCCGTTTCAAGGCTTATCAAACTTAGTACCGATAAGGTCGGGTATGAGTTAGACGAATTTGACGATTACGGATTGGTTCCATTGGTTCAATATGACGTCATATTGGTAGATAACGAGGTGTATGAAGAAGAAGCGTTAGCGGGTGTTAAAGAGACAAGTGAATGCAACTATGTTATTTATATAGGGCAACGAGGTACTCAAAAACCTCAAGGCGTCAACGTCCTCTTGGAAAAACCTTTTTTACCGACGGATTTCTTAACTTTATTGGAAAAAGCAAAAAATATGCTTTTAAGCGTTAGAGTCGAAGACCCGATTGTCCTATCGGAGCAAAACGACGAAGAAAAAGCCTTTGATATCGATAACATTGATACCTTAGACGAAGATGAACCTTTAACGCTTCCGATTCCTTCCGAGGACGAGGATAAATCGTTAGAGTTAGGCGAGTTAGAGCTCGGTGAAATGTCGTTTGAAGACGAGAAACTATTTAACAAACAGACGCAAGAGACTCCATCCGAGAATGAAGAAGCGCTTGCTTTAGACGAATTTGACGACGCGTCATTATTACTTGAGGAAGATGAAACGCCTGATGAAACGCTTGTTCAAGAAGATGCAGATACCCTCGAAGAAGCAAAAGACGAAGCAACGCCGTGTATTTTAGATAAAGACGATATTAACGAAGTTAAACAGCTACTAGACGATAGCGACGAGGCAGAAGAAAGCGACGCTTTAAATGAAATCGACGATACCTTAGCGTTCCTCAACGATGACGAAGAGAAAAGAGAAGAAGACGATTTTGTGTTTGAAGAAGACGAAAAAATACAAGACGAGACGGATAAACTCTCTTTAGCACCTTTTGAAGATGAAGATTTAACGTTAGGCAAAGCAGTAGATGCACACGAAATGCCGATAGCGCAGTTCGACGAAGAGGACGAAAAAATGCTTCCTCAAGAAGAGATTATCGACTCTTTCGAGGAGACATTGGCGGAATCGACGGAAGAATTGTCTGAGGATGAAGATGAGGCGGATTTTCCCGAAGACGATGCGCTTATGATTCCGCATGTCGACGATGCCGTGGAAGTAATTGAACACGAAGATGCTTCATTAGAATCCCTCGATGCTATCGATGTTATGGTCTCTTTACCTGAAGATAATAGTATCGCGTCGCTAGACGACTTGAGCGAAAATCTTCTCAAATCGGCGTTCGGAGAAGCAATAGACGAAGAAATGCCGGAAACGTTAACGGCGGCATGCTACGATAACGAAGATACGAAACAAGAAGAAAAAATAGACGTTATACGCGGCGAAATCGAAAATAGTATTTCCAGAAGTATCTCCGGGCTTGCCCAAAGCGATATTTTACGGGAAGCTTTAAAAGGAATGCGTATTAATATTTCCATTACCTTTGACGAGAAATAAAGAATGAAAGGCAATCTTTTAGTGCTTTCAGGTCCTAGCGGATCGGGAAAAAGTTCTTTAATGAAGCGAGTGCTTCAGGCAATTCCCGATGCTTATTTTTCTATCTCGAGTACGACGCGCTCGATACGAGAAGGCGAAAAAGAGGGCGTTAGTTATCATTTTATTTCCAAGGAAGTTTTTGAACAAGATATGGAAGCAGGGTACTTTTTAGAATGGGCAAAAGTACACGACAATTATTACGGAACGTCTTTGAAGCCTATCTTAAAAGCACTCCATGAGGGACGCTTGGTCGTATGCGACATCGATGTTCAAGGGCATAAAATTGCCCGTGAAAAATTCGGCGACGTGATTACCTCGGTTTTTATCACGACTCCGGATCAAAAAAGCTTGCGGGAACGCCTGCGTTTTAGGGGTACGGATTCGAGCGAAGTCATCGACAAACGATTGGCAAATGCCGTTTCGGAGATGACATGTATTAAAGAATACGATTATTTGTTGATTAACGACGATTTGGAAGAAACCGCACAGACGCTTATTGCGATCGCTTTAGCTTCACGTACGAAAACGGCTCTAACGGACTTGGGTGAATTCATCAGTTCTTGGGCTAACATCGAGTAGTACATCTGCCTCATTTTCCGTTTAGAAAAAAATGCTATAATAAGTTACTTTTTAGAGAATAAGGAACACAATGGGAACGTTTAGTATTTCACACTGGCTCGTCATTTTGCTGATTATCGTTTTGCTTTTCGGTGCGAAAAAAATCCCCGATCTTGCTAAAGGGGTCGGTCAAGGAATTAAAAACTTTAAAAAAGCGATGAAAGAAGAAGAAACACCGACGATAGAAAACATGGAAACAAAACACGATACTGCTGCGACATCGACGCCGTCGCAAGAAGAAAAAAAATCGAATTAATCGTTTAAATCAATTACGTAAGGAGAAAAAATGGGTACGTTCAGTATGGGACATTGGTTAGTTATTTTAGCCGTGGTCGTTTTACTTTTTGGCGCGAAAAAAATTCCAGAATTAGCCAAAGGTTTTGGACAAGGAATTAAAGATTTTAAAAAAGCGATTAAAGAAGACGAAGAATCCACGACCGTAGTGCCGAGCGAAAAAGTAGAGTCTAAAGCTGACGTTACGGCATCGACGACGCATGTACATGTAGATGAAAAAAAATCGGTATAAGGTTCGGTATTGAAAAAAAGAGTTACCGAAGTCATTCAAAAGACACTGCAAAGAGAGTTTGTTTTAGAAAAACCGACCAATCTTTTTTTTGGGCATTATGCAACGCCTATAGCGTTTTCGTTGGCAAAAGAGTTGAAAAAATCTCCTATTGCGATTGCCGAGGAGCTTTGTTCTAAATTCGATACCGAAGGTATTTTTCAAGCCGTTACGCCGATTAAAGGGTATATCAATTTTAAACTAAGCGAGTCGTTTCTCGATCACTATGCCACATGGGCGTTGGAACATGAATCCGAATTTGGCAGCGATACGCATAATGAATCTATTTTATTGGAATACGTCAGCGCAAATCCTACGGGACCTTTGCATATCGGACATGCCAGAGGTGCGGTCATGGGGGATGCTCTCTATCGCATCGGAACGCATTTAGGCTATAAGATTACGAGTGAATATTACGTCAACGATGCGGGAAACCAAGTCGATTTGTTAGGACTTTCGATTTACCTTGCCGGACGCGAACATATCCTAAACGTCGCCGTGCAATGGCCTGAAGAATTTTATCGCGGCGAGTACATCGTCGATTTGGCGTTTGTCGCTAAAGAAGAGCTCGGCGAAGCTATTTTTCACGATGAGAAAAACATCAAACACTTATCCGTTTGGGGAAAAGACAAGATGTTGGAGCTCATTCGATCCAACCTTGCAGACGTAGGGATATCCTTTGAACAATTTGTCAGCGAAAAATCTCTCTATGGGCAATGGGACGCCAGCTTTACCCGATTGCGCAACAACGCTAAAACGTATGAAGAAGGCGGCAAAGTATGGATCCGTTCAACCGACTTGGGCGACGAAAAAGATCGCGTTGTCGTTAGAGAAGACGGAAGACCGACCTATTTGGCGGGAGATATTATCTACCACGACAATAAGTTTCAGCGCGGATACGATCGCTATATTAACATTTGGGGTGCAGACCATCACGGCTATATCGCACGCGTAAAAGCGGCGATTAATTTCTTGGGGTACGATGAATCCAAACTGGAAGTCTTATTGGCGCAAATGGTCTCTTTACTCAAAGGCGGAGAGCCGTATAAAATGAGTAAACGTGCCGGAAATTTTATTTTGATGAGCGACGTCGTTTCAGAGATCGGCAGTGATGCGTTGCGTTTCGTTTTCCTGAGTAAAAAATCGGATACGCATCTTGAATTCGACATCGACGTCTTTAAGCAAGAAGACAATAATAACCCCGTTTTTTACGTGAATTATGCTCATGCACGGGTTAATCAGATTTTTGCAAAAGCTGAAAAATCACTTCAAGATATCGTACATATTAAACTTGAAAACTTAAGCGAAGAGGCTCAAAATCTTCTTTTTAGCGCGCTATTGCTTCCCGAAGTTTTAGATGACGCGTTTCACTCCCGACAAGTCCAAAAGGTGACCGAATATTTAAAATCCCTTGCGGCGGCATTGCATAAATTTTACAACGAAAATCGTGTCGTAGGAAGCGAAGACGAGGCAAAGCTGCTTAAACTGTTTGCCGTCGTTGCGCTCTCTTTACGCGTAGGGCTTCGCATGATCGGCATTCATGCCAAAGAGAGAATGTAGTCTCCTTCATGCAACGTAAACGTCTTTTAACGACGCTTTTGCGTTTAGCGATACGCTATCCCAAACTCTTCATCGTAGCCCTTCTTTTAGGAGGGCTTTCTTACATGTACGAAGTTTTTATCGCGCGCGATACGATGTGCTTTATGGGTGTTCCTCAAGCACTGGATGCACGGAGTGAACATTGGACGCGTGTTTTTCGTAATCAGGCATATATGGTAGGATATTCGGATTTAAAAGCTAATCCGCTCTGGGTTGTTTACAAACTCATACCTCCTCCTAATGAAGGAAGCTCGCTTAAACGTCCCGAAAGTTTCAGTCGCGATTGGCGAAATCTCGGCTTCATTACGCAAGACGATTATACCCATAGCGGGTATGATCGAGGGCACATGGCACCCAATTTTGCGATAGCTCGTTTGTACGGTAAAACCGCTCAGTACGAGACGTTTTTAATGACCAATATTACACCGCAAAAACCCTCTTTAAATCAAAAAATTTGGCAACGTTTGGAAGAAGCGGAGATCGAAACGTTCGCCCCGAAATACAAAGCATTGTGGGTTTACACCGGAGCACTGTTTGAAGGACGCGCTCAAACGTTAAAAAATTCGGCATGGATTCAAATTCCCTCGGCATTTTATAAATTTTACGTCGGTATCGATGCCAACGATCAGCTTCATACCTTTGGCGTGATTATTCCTCAAAATGCCAAGCCCAACGATTCCCTTGAACGTTATATAGTGAGTATCGATGAGATCGAACGTCGTAGCGGTTTTGATTTTCTGTGTGACCTAGACGATGCTATTGAATCAAAAATCGAAGCTTCACAAGGCGAAAAGTGGTTTTAGCGATAAAGTGATGACTCCGGTTCGGGACGGGAGAAGAAAAAGCCTTGGGCATAGCGAATACCTAAATCGCGAATCTGCTCACAGATACCTTCATCGCTTACGTACTCGGCAATGACTTCGATACCGGCTTCTTTCGCAAACGTTACGATATTTTTTACCAATAAAAACGAAATCGTGTCGGTTAGAATTTTTTGAATAATACTCCCGTCAATTTTGATAAAGTCGGGTTTTATCTCGGCAAGGTAAATGAAATTGGAGTACCCGCTTCCAAAATCGTCGATAAAGATTTTATAGCCTAAGTGCTTAAGCATCGACAGGTTTTCTTTCGCTTTTTCTTTGCGTACCAAGTCTTCCGTCTCAACCAGCTCCAAGCCTAAGCGTTTTGCGATCCAAGGATCTTGCGCGTAGGTTTTTAGAAGAGATAAAATCGTCTCATCGATAATATCTTGAGGATTAAGATTGACGTTGATAAAAAGTTCCGGATGAAGGCGGAGTTGATGGTAGCAGACGGAAAGAACCTTTTGCGTAATATTACGTAATAAGAACGTGCCTTGAATGCTCGGAAGGATTTTATCGGGCGTGATGATACGTTTTTCATGATCAAAAAGACGTAAAAGGGCTTCGTAATGCGAAACGTTGCCGGTTTTAACGTCGACAATTTTTTGATAGTAACATGTCAAGCGATCTTCTTCAATTGCCGCTTTAATTTCGGCTAACGATAGATGGCTGCGTTGATCTTTATGACCGGATTCATCGTAAATCTCTATGGTGTTGCGCCCTTTCGATTTGGCATTGTAGAGTGCGACGTCGGCAAGCTTAAAAGCTTCTTGAAACGTACGCGATTTTTGCGGAACGAGATTGACGCCGATCGAAACGCTAAGCTGAATCGATTCATTGGAAGGTAATATAAAACGGGTCTTTTGAATCGTGCTAAAGAGTTTTTCAATGATATTCAGCGGTGAGTTCGGATCATTTCTTTGCATATGCGCTAAAATAAGGAATTCCTCTCCTCCGTATCGAATGACAATATCTTCTTTCTCTCTCGTTGAAGCTAAAAGCGTTTGAGCGATTTGCGTTAGCACCCGATCACCGCTATCGTGTCCGTAGGTGTCGTTGATTTTTTTAAAGTAGTCGATGTCTAATGCCGCGATAATATAATCGTCGAGCTGAATCAAATCTTGGTAATGTTGCAGGTAGTTACGGTTATAAACGCCGGTAAGTTTATCAATAAAGCTATTTTTGCGTATATCTTTCAGGCGAATGGCTTGTAGGATTAAAAAGAACAAAATAATGCCGATAATCACCATTATACCGATAATTCCGCGTTTTAAAATCGCCAAGACATAGTTGACTTCTTCGATTTTTTGAATCGAAAAGTCGATAGCCAAGACGAGTTGTACCTGATGGTCGTATTGAATGGGCAGGAGATACGTGAGCGATAGCTGATGCAAGAGCGTGTGATGAATCACGACGGGACGTTTTTCTTCATAAATACGAAACCATTCGGGGCTTTCGACGTCTAGTTTTTGGTTGATCATCGCTTTATCTTCTTTGTTGGATGCATCGCTTAAAAAGCGAAAGATACCGCGATCGTCTTTGTAAACCAAATATGCGTATTTGATATTAGGCGTCAACAGTGTTTTCAGATACGATTCGACGCGGTGTTGCAAAGTGACGTCGTTTTTCAGTGCTTCAACGTAATTGGATTGTGCCTGCAGTAAATGTTCAACTTGCGAGGCGCAATTTTGCGTAATACTGAAAAGATCGGATGTGGAGATCGTAAAAAGTTTACGACCGATTTG
The DNA here is from genome assembly GCA_002382085.1 of Sulfurospirillum sp. UBA4058. Taxonomy (GTDB): domain Bacteria; phylum Campylobacterota; class Campylobacteria; order Campylobacterales; family Sulfurospirillaceae; genus Sulfurospirillum. The sequence goes on from DFZK01000007.1 coordinate 96,512, forward strand.
TTCTTCGAGTTTAATCGTGTAGCTTAAAAGTAAAAGCAAAACAAAGGCAATTAAAAGCGTCGGGATAAAAAAATAAAACGGACTTTTATGCCATAACGAGCGTAGCGTCATTCGATCGACTCGATAAACTGTTCAAATGAACTCGGTAAATGGATGCGGTGCGCTTGAAGCCGTCGTTGGATAAAAACGATATTCGGTCGGCTTTTATTCCAAAAAAAAGCACCGAAATAGCGTTCGTCGGAAAGAAGTTTTCGATAATTGTTGGTAAAGTAAAGCGTGTTTTTACTGCGGCAGATACTTTTTTCATCGACATTTTTATTGATAAAAATAAAGTTTGCATCTTCACATGTCGCGCTAAGCGTTGTATACTGTGCGTAAACGCTTTTTTCAAGTTTGGAAATTTCCGGAATAAAGAGTTTAAGAGGTTCATTCAAGGATGAAGCGGCAATTTCGGTAATAATTTTTGCCTCCAACTCGATCTCTTTTTGATAAGGTTTGACCAAAAACGTATAATTTTCCGCATACGTAAAAATCGTCAATAAGCCGATGAGTATGAAATGCTTCATCAGAAAATCCATTGCAAGGAGACAAAAATGCTTCGATCGCTATCGTCTTCGAGCATGAAAGTGCCGCTAACGTTTTCTTGATAGAGCGAGCGTGTCGATTTGTCGAGAATATTATTGATCTTGATGCTATAGCTTAGATCTTTTGTCAGATGGTAGGTTGTGCCGAGGCTCACATTATAACTGGATGGGACACGGATAGTCTCGTAACGGTAGGCATTTTTGTAAATTAAAGAGGTAAAGTAATCCCACTTTTGGTAACTACCCATGTATTTAATATATCCGCCCTTCGTTGAATTATTGATCGTTTCGCTGAGCGTCGACGTGTAGTAGTTGAGATGAAGTTTGTCGTTACGCGACAATGCGTATTCGTAATCAAAGATCAGTCCTTCGGTATGGATCGTATGATCGACGTTTAAAAAGCCGACCGTAGGATCGTAATAGATAAAATCGTCGATTGCGACATGATCGTAGGTAACGTTCACTTTGGATTCGCCGAGCGTCAGTGCCGCTTCCACGGTGTAAAAACGGTAACGTTGCGATTGGAGTTCTTTATCAAAAAAGGCGGCATAATCGATCGTATAAAAGGTAGGTGCAATAGCCGTTTTCGTGTAAAAGCTCTTCAACCCGAGATAATCCGTCGGCGTATAAATCGCTCCGATACGGTAAAGTGAATCGGTCGAGTCTTCCATAAAACCGTTACGTCGATGTCTGTCCGATTTTGCATTGGCGACTAAGGTAACGTCATCGCTTAATCGGTAACTGTCTTGTACGATCAAAGAGCCGATCGTTTCGGTATCGAAGTCATTGTATGCTCCTACGTCGGTCGTTTGATGAAGAAAATTGGTCGTTGTTCTATGGTTGACGTCGTAGCTTTTGTGTTGAACGTTGATTGCCGTTAGAAACGTATTGTCATCACCGGCAAATGTTTTCGAAAGAAAAGCGTTGGTTTTAAAAACCTCGAGTTCTTCGTCAAATACGACAGGAATCGTTAATCCTAAATGTGTTAAATCGAGTACGGGAACGAGCCATAATCCTTGAGCATTCTCTTCGTAGTAGTCCCTCTTATTTGCATCAAAGGAGAGATTGGTTTTGATCGAACGGTCATCTAAAAAAAATTGCGTTACGTCAACAAAAAAATCTTTGGATCGCATACGTCCGTCATCGGGTATCGCATCGATGGAAAGGCCTGCGTAATTGTTGCTTGAAAAGTCGGTATACGCCGCGGTAACGCGAGAAGTTTCGTTACTTGCATCGGCAAAGAGATACCTGCGTATTCCGTTAGCGTTAAGGGTTTGATTTTTATAATCCGACTCTTTGAGTGTTCGAGATTGATTGACGAACATAAGGTATTTCCAACCGTTTTCAAGGGTTTGTGATTGCGTAAAACTTTGCGAATACGCTTTTTTGGAATTAACGCCGAGATTCATTTCCGAAGCATTTTCTTTTTCGGGCTCTTTGGTGTAGATACGAATATAATAAATCCCCGTTTCGTTACCGAAAGAAAAAGAACTCTCCCCGTAATAAATTTCGACGTGGTCGATAAAATCCAGCGGAAGATCACCCCATGAAAGTAAAGTCGATTGGTCGTATCCGGAGCTGAGTTCATGATCGTTGATAAAAAAGCGGAAAAAACCGCTCGTTGTCGTTTTCGTACCGACTAAAGAAGGGGTGGAAAGTCCAAAGCGGTTAGAGTTGACGTTAAAAACGGGTAATTCTCGAAGAATGTCGTTGAGCGTACGATACTGCATCAAACGAATCTCTTGCTGAGAATAATGGATCACATGTCCGATCTTTTCATCGACGGTTTGCAGGGAATTATCGGAGGCACGCTCATATTCGTTTAGTAAATAATCGATCGTTTCGCTGAATGCAAAAGAAGCGGATAAAGCGAAGCATAGAAAAATTTTGATCAAAATAACGATACCTTTTAGTGTTTACCGCGACTGCATGGGTGCATACGATAGTTTACAGTATAAAAAAAGAGAACTTAATATCTTATAATTTTTATGAAACGGTAACGTATCGGTAATCAAAAAGAATAATACGCTCAAGTTTAAGAGCGGCAGTGTTGGCAAATACCGTTCATCACCATAAAGCTGCTATTGATCGTAAAGCCGCTTTGATGAGAGATTGCTTCTAAAAGAGGTTTCGTATCGATAAAAATATCTTCGACACTACCGCATTTTGAGCATAAAAGATGAATATGCGGTACTTTTTTGATTTCGTATTGTTGTTTTTGGTGCGGAAGTTTCACTTCTTCTAGAATATGAAAACTGATAAGATCGTTAATATTACGATAAAGAGTGGCTTTCGACATCGTCGGATATTTACGGATAATCACCTCAAAAAGCGTATCAATGTCGATATGTCCGAACTGATCGATAGAATCGAGTATCGCTAAACGTTGATGCGTTGATTTGAGATTGCTTGCTTTGAGAACATCTTTAAATCTTTCCATAAAGCAGACTTGTCCTTTATAATAATGTTGAAAATACCGTAAATGTCGTAATTTTATAGCAGTAGAGCTTAATAAGATATTAACTATCCTATTTAAGAATAATTAATTATAGGAATAAATTCTAAATAAGATTAATTACTATTTAAGATAGATATCTTTATAATGCTTTTACATTCTTAAAAAGGAGATGAAATGCAAATTTCTAAGGTTCTAAGCCTTTGTGCGTTAAGTGCTACCGTAGTTTTCGGTGCAAACAGCTTGGTAGAAAAAGTGAAACAAAACGGAATTGAGGCGATTCCCGTAAGTCAGCTTGAGGTTTTAAAACTAATTGATGATCCTAAAGATCCTATCACTTCGGCAAAAGTGGAGCTTGGAAAGAAACTCTATTTCGATCCGAGAATGTCACGTAGCTCTTTAATTAGCTGTAATACCTGTCATAACCTCGCTATCGGCGGTACGGACGGTATTAGTGCGGCGATCGGGCACGGATGGACGGCCAATCCGCATCATCTGAACTCTCCGACGGTTTACAACTCCGCCTTTTTTAAAGCACAATTTTGGGACGGTAGAAGCCCGCATTTAGCCGATCAAGCACAAGGTCCCGTTCAAGCAGGTCCGGAAATGGCGGCACCGCCTAAATTAGTTGAAGAGCGCATTAATTCGATTCCGGCTTATGTGGAAGAGTTTAAATTTGCCTACGGCGATAACGTGAAAATTTCGTTTGAGAAGATTACTTCGACGATTGCTATTTTTGAGAAGACGTTGGTGACGCCTTCACGCTTCGATGATTTTATGAACGGAAACGATAACGCGCTCTCCAAAGCCGAAAAAGAAGGCTTGGAAGTCTTTATCGATAAAGGATGTGCGGCGTGCCATAACGGTATCGCTTTAGGCGGTACGATGCAAGCGTTTCAAGTAGCGGGAAAATATAAGTTTGCACAAGTCGGAGATTTTAAAGGCGATGCAAACGGAATGGTCAAAACACCGACGTTGAGAAATATTACCGAAACGGCTCCGTATTTTCATAACGGTGCGATTTGGACGTTGAAAGATGCGATCAAAGAGATGGGAAGTACGCAACTGGGTATTACGATTACCGATGCGGAAAGTGCTAAAATCGAGACGTTTTTAAAGACCTTAAAAGGAAGAAAACCGGTTATTACCTATCCTGAACTTCCGGAAAGCAGTGAAAAAACACCAAAACCCGATGCAAAACTCTAATCGGCTTTTCACAATGCTATAGAGCGTTTCCGTTTCAAGAGAACGGCTATAGAGTAGGCTCCTTGGATTTGCCGAGGAGCCGTTAAAACGCTTGCTTACTCGACGCTTCTTACTTTTTTCATCTCTTCTTCTCTTTCTTTGAGAAAAACTTCGATATTGTATTTTTTGCGGTACTCGGGCGTCATAAGATGAATTAACAGATCGCCCATATCGATTACCGTCCAATTATCGTCGGCATCGACGTTTAAAAAATTCTCTCCCGCACTTTTCAGTTCGGTTTTAAGATGATCGAGTAAGGAGAGTCCGTGTCGTTCTCCCATCGTACTTGCAATAATAACGGTGTTGACGAAATAGTCTTTTCCGCTCATATCAAACACTTGTATATCTTCCGCTTTTTTATCACTTAACGCGGTGATAATTCTTTCGATTCTATTGTCCATTGGATTCCTTGTGTAAAACGCTATCACTTCATTTTCGATGGCTTTGGGGATAAATCTCGGGTCCAAAAACGAGCGCAGCTTTGAAGAGCTGATATTAACATTAATCGGTAAAATTTTCAAGTCTTCGGGCGGAATGAAGCTTCCTCGTTGGGCAACAACGATTTCGACGTTTTCGACAATCTCTTCGTAGCGATTCCACCGCGGAAGATTCGCATACGAATCGCTTCCGACGATGAGGTAGCAATGGGCATTCGGGTAAAGGCTCTTTACATGTAAAATCGTTTCGATCGTCGGTACTTGCCTTTGCTGATCGACTTCGTAAGAAAGAACCTCGACGTCTGAAAGGCGACAAAACATACGTTTAAGCCATTCGAGTCGCATCGATGCCGGTGCGCAAAAGCTCTCTTTAAAAGGGCTGAGGTAGGTTGGCACGATGAAGAGTTTGGAAAGATTGAGACGGCGCAGTGCTTCCAGTACGATTTTTTCGTGAGCCGTATGCGGCGGATCGAACGAGCCGCCAAAAATAGCGATATGCAACGGTGTGTCTTCCTTACTTTAAACTTTTTTATACCACATCTTTGGTAAAATAATTCGCTTTTATCAAAGCAAATTGTAGATTAAAACGACTATTATATCAAAAGGAAAACCTATGGCACTCAAAATTGCTATAAACGGATTCGGTCGCATCGGAAGATGTGTCGCCAGAATTATCGATTCTCGCGATGACGTTGAACTTGTCTGCGTAAACGACACCGCAGATCGTGCTACCACAAAACAACTACTCAAATACGATAGCGTGCACGGCGGATTTTTAGGACATGTCGAATTGCTTGAAAATGATTATATGCAAATGGGAAAATCCAAAGTCAAAATGTTTTCCACCCGTGACGCCAAAGAGCTAAACTTTGCCGATTACGGCGTAGACGTCGTTCTTGAGTGTACGGGTGCGCTTTTAACGCAAAAAGATATGCAGGTTTTTATCGATAACGGCATTAAAAAAGTCGTGCTTTCGGCCCCGGCGAAAGACGATACGCCGACATTTGTTTTAGGTGTCAATGAAGAGGCGTATGCCGGTCAAACGATTATTTCCAATGCCAGCTGTACGACCAACTGTTTAGGTCCCGTCGCCAAAATATTAGACGATGCTTTCGGTATCGATAAAGGGCTGATGACGACCGTTCACTCTTACACCAACGATCAAAATATTTTAGACGTTAAACACCGTAAAAACGATTTACGTCGAGCACGTGCGGCGGCGGTCAATCTGATTCCGAGCAGTACCGGTGCGGCAAAAGCGATCGGCTTGGTGCTTCCGCATCTTAAAGGACGCTTACACGGACAAAGCGTGCGTGTACCGACGCCGAACGTTTCCATGGTCGATTTGAACGTTTTATTGAAAAAAGAGACAAGTAAAGAAGAGATTAACACGCTTTTTAGCGCGCAAGCCAACGGAAAACTCAAAGGTATTTTAGAAGTCGATACGGAGCAAAGAGTCTCCCAAGATTTTGTAACCAGTTCATGGAGTTCTGTCGTTGCGCTTGATCTAACGCAAGTCATTTGCGGTGATATGGTTAAAGTCATGGCATGGTACGACAATGAGTGGGGTTATTCGACGCGTTTAGTCGATATGGCCGTTTACGTCAGCAAATAAAGTAAGGAAAAAAGATGATTCGTTCCATTAGAGATCTCGATATCGCAGGTAAAAAAGTTTTTATTCGGTGTGATTTTAACGTGCCTTTAGACGAGTTTGCCAATATTACCGACGATCGCAGGGTTCGTTCGGCAATTCCGACGATTCGCTATTGTTTGGATCACGGATGTTCGATTATTTTAGCAAGCCATTTAGGCAGACCCAAAGGTGCCGTAGACGAGAAGTATTCTCTTGCACCCGTTCAAATGAGACTTAAGCGTCTTTTAGACAAAGAAGTTGTTTTAAGTTCGGACGTCATCGGCAAAGATGCGACCGAAAAAGCGGCGGCATTGCAAGCGGGAGAAATTTTACTTTTAGAGAACCTTCGTTTTTGCAAAGGCGAAACGGCAAACGACGAAGAGTTCGCCAAAGCACTTGCCGATATGGCGGAAGTTTATATTAACGATGCGTTTGGCGTATGCCATCGTGCGCATGCTTCGGTTGAGGCGATTACGCATTATTTCAGTGAAAAAACTTCGGCGGCGGGTTTCTTACTTCAAAAAGAGATCGAGTTCTCACGCAATTTGTTACGCCGTCCGACTCGCCCGTTTGTTGCGGTCGTAGGCGGAAGCAAAGTAAGCGGTAAACTTCAAGCCTTAGTCAACTTACTGCCTCGCGTCGATAAACTCGTTATCGGCGGCGGTATGGCGTTTACGTTTTTAAAAGCGCAAGGTCTTGATATCGGAAACTCAATCGTAGAAGACGAATTGATCGATGAGGCTAATCGCGTGATGGAAGAGGCTAAGCGTTTGGGCGTAAAAATTTACCTTCCGGTCGACGTCGTTGCCGCGCAAACGTGTTCGCAAGACGCGACGATTAAATTCGTGACGGTTCAAGAAATCCCTAAAGGCTGGATGGGGCTTGATATCGGACCGGCAACGTCTCGTCTTTTTAGGGAAGCACTTGCGGATGCACAGACGATTTTATGGAACGGCCCGATGGGTGTTTTCGAGCTTGAAAAATTCTCTAAGGGAAGTTTTAAAATGTCGCACGATATTGCGCAAGCGCATGCAACGACCGTCGTAGGCGGCGGTGATACGGCCGACGTGGTTGCACGTGCGGGAGACGCCGACGAGATGACGTTCATTTCTACGGGCGGCGGCGCAAGCTTGGAGCTTATCGAGGGCAAAGAGTTACCGGGCGTCAAAGTTCTCAGTCAAAGCGAAAGCGAATAACGATGATTATTGCGTCCAACTTTAAAACCAATTACACAAGAACCGGTGCAAAAACGTTTATTCAAACGATTCAAGCGTATATCGCACAGACAAAAAGCCGACAACAAGTGCGTATTTTTGCGCCTTTTACGGCATTGGATCGTTTTAGCGAGCTTGACAACCTTAAAGTAGGGGCGCAAAACTTTTATCCGGTACAAAGCGGCTCGTATACCGGAGAAATCGGCTTTGAACAGCTCGAAGAGTTTGGAATCGAAAGCGTATTGATCGGGCATAGCGAACGTAGACATCTTTTAAAAGAGTCTCAAGCTTTTATCGCGCAAAAATACGATTTTGCCAAAGCACGAGAAGTGGAAATCGTCTATTGTATCGGTGAGCCTGCCGAGATTCGCGTTCAAGGCATCGATGCGGTCATGAGTTACCTTTGGGAGCAATTCGAGGGTATCGACGTACATTACGATCGTTTGGTTATTGCGTACGAGCCGGTCTGGGCGATCGGTACGGGGCTGAGTGCAAATTTAGACGACATCGACGAAGTATTAAGCCGTTTACGCGAGAAACTCTCAAAACCTCTTTTGTACGGGGGAAGCGTCAAAACGGAAAATATCGAATCCATCTTACGCGTCAAAGCATGCGAAGGCGTTTTGGTCGGAACGGCAAGTTGGAATGAAAATGCCTTTTGCGAAATGATTCGCATTGCAGATCACGTGAAAAAATAAGGAGTGTAGCATATGGTTATGAAGGGTAAAAAAGGTCTTATCGTAGGAATCGCCAATAACAAGTCCATCGCATACGGGATTGCAAAAGCATGTTATGAACAAGGTGCGGAATTAGCGTTTACGTATTTAAACGAATCGTTGGAAAAACGCGTACGTCCTATCGCCGAAGAGTTTAAAAGCGATAAAGTGTACGAACTGGACATCAACAATCCGGCGCATTTAGAAGCCCTTACCGTTTCGTTGGAAAAAGATTTCGGAAAGATCGATTTTGTCGTTCACTCCGTTGCATATGCCCCGAAAGAGGCACTAAGCGGCCATTTTATCGATACGACCAAAGAGGCGTTTGATATTGCGCTTGGAACGTCTGCGTATTCGTTGGTTTCGCTTTCTAGAGCATGTTTACCCGTCTTGAACGACAACGGTTCTATCTTAACGCTTTCCTATTTAGGCGGACCGCGTTACGTACCGCATTACAACGTGATGGGTGTTGCTAAGGCGGCACTGGAAGCGAGCGTGCGTTACCTTGCCGTGGATTTGGGTAGTCGGGGAATCCGCGTTAACGCCATTAGTGCAGGACCGATCAAAACCTTGGCGGCAAGCGGTATCGGCGATTTTAGAATGATCCTTCGTTGGAACGAAACCAACGCTCCGCTTCGTAAAAACGTGACGACCGATGAAGTCGGCAACAGCGGTATGTATCTTCTTAGCGATCTCTCCAGCGGCGTTACGGGCGAAGTCCATTACGTCGATGCGGGTTATAATATCATGGGCATGGGTAGAGACGAAACCGATGAAGAAGGGCATACCGTGCTTGCGTGGGATTTACAAAAGTAAGGATCATCGTATTATGATAAAAACGGTACTGCAAAAAATTTTCTACGTGGTACTGATGTTAGGTCTTATCTCTTTAATCTCTTTTGGAGCTATTCATTTAGCTCCCAACTCTTTTTTCGCGAGCGGTGAACTCAATCCGAACATTACGCAAGAATCTTTAGACCAACTCAAACGGGTTTACGGGCTCGATCAATCGCTTTTCATGCAATTTTTTTCATGGTTGAAGGCGATTCTTCATTTAGACTTCGGAATCTCTTTTGCAAGCGGGAAGCCGGTACGCGACGAGATTTTAGATCGACTTGCGATCACGTTGGTTCTCAACGGCGTAAGTTTGGTGTTCGTATTGGCGATTTCGCTTTATCTGGGTATCAAAGCGGCGATGAAACAAGGCTTCTACGACAAAAGCGTGAAACAGTTTGCTTTGATCAGCTATGCAATGCCTTCGTTTTATTTGGCACTTTTAACGGTCATCGTTTTTGCGGTACGTTACAAGCTTTTTCCGATTTCGGGACTGCATTCACAAGGTCTTCCTCAAGAGGGATGGATAGTCTATGCGGATATGGCTTGGCATATCAGCTTACCTATTTTCGTGATGGTGTTTGGAGGTGTCGGAAGTTTAATTTTATACGTTCGTAGCTTGAGTTTGGCTGTTTTAAAGAGTGACTACGTCTTCTTTGCCAAAAGCCGAGGCATTAGAGGAAAAGCACTTTTAATGCGTTTTATTCTACCCAATCTTGCTCCTCCGATCGTCACGATTTTAGGATTGTCGTTACCGGGATTGATCGGCGGTAGCGTTATTTTAGAATCGATTTTTGCTATTAACGGCATGGGGTTACTGTTTTATCAGAGTGCTTTAAGTCGTGATTATCCCGTCATTATGGGAATACTCATTATAACTTCGTTTTTGACGCTTTTGGGCAACATGATTGCCGATTTGGTTTTGGTGAAACTCAATCCACATTTTAAAAGGAGAAACATATGAAATATTTATTCCCCCTTTTTTGTATTGCGCTTTTGAGCGGTTGCGCGACTTGGGGCGGCATTAAAAAAGACGCGAAAGACGGTTACGAATGGACGAAAGAGAAAGTCAACGACGGGGCGACGTACGTCAAAGAAAAAACGGAATAAAGTCTTACATGTAAAGCCGAAAAGCTTTACATGTAACGAATATTAAAGTCCTCCGAAGAGTTTTTTCAAGGCGTCAGGATTGCGTTCGGCTTGTTCGGGAGCACTCTCTCCGGAAGGGAGTGCAGATGCTGCTGCCGCACTTGAGGATTCGTGTAGTTCGACTTCGACGCCGCAGAGCATAGAGGTTAGACGGATATTGATGCCGTTTTTACCGATCGCCTTTGATTTTTGGTCGCTCGGAAGCGTGACGATCGCTTTGCCGTTTTGCAATTTAACGTTGGAAATAATTGCCGGTGCTAGCGTGCGGGCGATGAAAATTTCCGGAACATTTGAAAATTCGATACAGTCGATATTTTCATTATGTAACTCTTTACTGACCGCATTGATACGCACCCCTTTTGTTCCGACCGTTGCACCGACGGCATCGATGTTCGGATGCAACGACATTAACGCGATTTTAGCGCGTTCTCCCGGGATTCTTGCACTGCCTACGACTTTGATCATACCGTCTTTAATTTCAGGGACTTCGAGTTCCAAAAGCGATTCTAAAAATTTTGGACTGGTACGGGAGAGTTCAACGTACATGCCTTGCGACTTATCGATCAGCACTTTGCGAATAACGCTTTTGACCACGTTCCCGACTTTAAATTTTTCGCCTTTGATACGGTTCTTTCGAGGAAGAACCGCTCGAATTTCATCAATTTCGATGTAAGTGTTTTCATCGTTATCGACGCGTACGACGGTACCGAAAACGGTTTTACCGACCAGTTTTTGGTATTTTTCGAAAATATTGTTTTCCAAGAGGCGTTGAATGTGGTATTCGAGTTCTTTTTGGAGGGTCGCCGCGGCGGTTCGACCTAAATTGTCTAGAGGTAATTCGTAGGTGAGTTCATCGCCGATTTCAATTTCGGGATCGACCTCTTTAGCCTCTTTAATTGCGATAAAATTTTCATTGCCTTCTTGCAAACGTTCGTCTTCGGGCGTAACGACGAGCACTTTTTGGTACAATTTGAGGGTCTTAGTCGCAGGATCGATTTCGGCGTCGTATTCGTATTGTGAGCCGTAAATTTTCTTGGCGGTTTTAACGAGTGCTACCGTAACGGTGTTTTTCACTTCATTAATATCTAACCCTTTTTCATGAGCAATGGATTCTATAATATCAACAATTCTTTCCATAGGTATCCTTAAAAAATTAACGTATTTTACGCTTTCGATAGGTATCGCAATGATGAAAACTCAAAATTAAATCATGGAAATTTAAACGATAGCGAGCTGAGGAAAAATGATTATAGCCAAACTCTTCTTTTATTTTTCTTTATAAGAGTAAACTAGTACGCTTTTAATGAGGAATTTATCGTAAATAAAGTATACTTCGCGATATATCTTTGTGCATAGTGAACACATACGATAATTTTTGCGATAGAAAAGAGGTTGGCAAATGGAAATTAAATTGGCAAGAAACGAAATCAACGGAAAACCCAAAACGATTACCTTAGAAAAAGTAGCCGAAATTATTGAAAAAGAGGGACAAAAGATTTTTTATTTCGACAAGGAAAATTCTCATAAAGACCTTGTCGCGCTCGTCGAGCACTTTGAAGCGAAAGGGTTGAGCGTTTATTTGCGCGATATTCGTTACGGTTTAGGTGAAGGCGATTACATGTATGAAGTTCATATTTTATAAGGTCGTGTTTTGGGTATAAAAGAAGAGAAAAAGCTTTTTATCGAGACTCTAGGGTGTGCGATGAACGTTCGGGATTCCGAACATATCATCGCAGAACTCGGAGGTAAAGAAAATTATGTTCTAACGCAAAATATACAAGAAGCGGATTTGATCGTGATTAACACCTGTAGCGTGCGCGAAAAACCCGTGAGTAAACTTTTTTCGGAAATCGGAAAATACAATCTTCAAAAAAAAGCGGGTGCCAAAATCGGCGTCTGCGGATGCACCGCAAGCCATTTAGGCAAAGAAATCTTTAAACGTGCTCCTTACGTTAGTTTTGTCATCGGTGCGCGTAACGTCTCTAAAATTTCAACCGCGGTCAATAACGAAAAATTTTTAAGCGTCGATACCGATTACGACGAAAGCGCATACGCATTCGGCGAATACCGTAACAGTCTTTATAAAGCATACGTCAATATCTCCATCGGATGCGATAAAAAATGTACTTACTGCATCGTTCCGCATACTAGAGGCGAAGAGATATCGATTCCTGCGGATCTCATTTTAAACGAAGCACGCAAAGCGGCTAAAAACGGAGCAAAAGAGATTTTTTTATTGGGTCAAAACGTCAACAATTACGGAAAGCGTTTCAGCGGCAACCTACGCTCGGATATGGATTTTTCGGATCTTTTAAACCGCCTTTCCGAAATTCCCGAAGTCGAGCGCATTCGATTTACGTCTCCGCATCCCTTGCATATGGACGACAAGTTTTTAGAGACGTTTGCCTCAAATCCCAAAGTCTGCAAATCGATGCATATGCCGCTTCAAAGCGGTTCGACGCATATATTAGAGCGAATGAAGCGCGGCTATAGCAAAGAATGGTTTTTAAATCGGGCGTTGAAATTGCGCGAAATGATTCCCGACGTTTCCATTAGTACCGATATTATCGTGGCTTTTCCGGGTGAAAGCGATGAAGATTTTGAAGAGACGCTCGATGTGATGCGTCAAGTAAAGTTCGAGCAGGTATTTGCGTTTAAATATTCCGCGCGTCCCTTAACCAAGGCGGCGGAATTTACCGATCAAATCGATTCGGAGATAGGTTCGGCGCGTTTAGAGCGGTTGCAATTGTTACAAGATGAAATTTTAGACGAGATCGCTTCTTCGCATCAAGATAAGATCTATCCCGTGTATATCGACGAGCTTCGTAACAGCGGTTATTTGGCCGGACGAAGCGATAACAACGCGTTGGTTCAAATTAAAGGCGACGAGAATTTGCTCGGTCGTACCGTTAACATTAAAATCACTAACCCTAAACGGCTTTCGCTCTATGGCGAATTGGTTCTCTAAGAAAAATCGGCGCACATGGCTTGTACGGGTCGCGCCGCCCGTTGCTTATATCTTAACGAAGCTTCTTTTTGCGACATGTAAAAAAGTACTGCACGAAGAGATCAACGGAGCGGACACGCCGAGCATCTATGCGGCATGGCACGGGGATATTTTGGCATTGATTTTCGGCTACATGTATTATGCCAAACAGGTTAAAGTAGATGCGATCATTAGCCGCCATAGCGACGGAGAGATGATAGCGCGTGTGGTAGAGCTTGCCGGAGCGCAGACGATTCGCGGCAGTTCGTCTAAAGGCGGTAGTACCGTTTTACGGGCGGCCTTGAGGAGCTTGAAGAATGGACGCGACGTTGCTATAACGCCCGATGGACCAAGAGGACCTCGCTATTCCGTAGCCGACGGCGTGGTGGTTTTAGCACAGATGCGCCGTGCTCCGATTATCGCAGTTAATTGTCGCCCGAGCTCTTTTTGGACAATGAACAGTTGGGATGCGTTTTGTATTCCAAAACCGTTTAGCACGCTTCATTTTTATTACAGCAATCCTTTTTACGTGGACGGGCTTTCGCTTGAAGAGGCAAAAGCTTTGATACAACGGGAGCTGCTGGTGCATGCGGCGAATGCATAATTGCTATCAATCGGTACGTCTTTTGCTTGCACTTTTAGAAAGCTTAAGCAAGATTAGTCTAATATATAAGCTAAAATTAACCTCCGTGAGCAAGCAAGTGAATAAAAGAGACGACGTATGAGCATTAAAACGGTTCTACAAAAAAAATTTGAAAATCTTTTTGTCTCTATCGTCGTGAACGATGCCGAATGCGTTTTGCGCTGCAAGGTTCTCAAAAATAAGACGGTTCAAAAAACCTTTACGAAGACGTTTTCCCTCACGTTGCCTCTTGAAGCGTTAGATCAAGCACTCGAAAATTATCTTATGAATTTACAAGACGAATATCGATTCGTTTACATCGCTTATTTATTGGATGCTTTAGGACAAGGTGCGATTGAGGGCATCGATAAAAAAAGCCTGCAAAGACAAAATATCGATACGGAAACGACCTATTGCTTACCCGTTCGTAATCAATGGACGGCGTATGCGGCTTCGATGGAAATTAAGAGCGTCAAAAATCTTTTTTCGGAAGTCGGCGTCGATTTTATTATCTCTCCTTTTATCGTTTTAAGCGATTTCGTCAGTGCTCAAAAACCGAAAAATAAACCGACGTGTTATCTCTTAAACGGGCATAATTTTTTTATTATGGCGGTCTTTAACGAGACGCGTCTTCATTTCGGTGCTTTTTTCAAAACGCAAAGCGACGCCTCCTTTACGCGTAGCAATGATCTTAACGATTGGGAAAACGAGCAAAAAGAAGAAGAAATCGTGACGGCGGGCGAGCTTCCTGAATTGGCGCATGAAGAGCCCGAGCAAGAAGAGTTGGACGAATTAGGAGAGTTGAGCGATTTAGACACGATCGACGAATTACGTTCGACCGATACTTTCTCCGACGTCGACGATAAAACGCTCGGTTTTTTTAAAGATCTTAACGAAATGAAAGAAGAAGACGTAAGCTTAGAGCTTTACGGTCGGGATTTAACGGTTTACAAATATCTCAAATCCTCGTTGGAAGAGTATTACCACAATCCTCTCTATCCGAGCGAATTTATCGAAGAGATCATCATTTTCGACGGTTACGAGGTAAGTTCGGATTTAATCCATCAAATTGAAGACGAACTCATGATGGACGTTGAACTCCACAAAGTCGATATCGGCGAGAAAGTTTGCGATTTAGCGATTCGCGAGGTATTTCCATGAAATACAGCTTTATAACGCCAAGGACAAAACCTTTCTTATCGCTTTTTAGCAAGATGTGGGTCATTTTTATTCTGTCTATGTCGGGTTTTATGATACTCTTCGACGGTTATCTCGCGTATGAAATCCGTTCGTTTAAAACCGGTATGGTTGATTTAACGAATGAGCGTGAAACGCTTGAAAAACGAATTGACGAAGACGACGAGATTATCGGGTTGATTTTGCGTCAAAAAGCACTTGCGGAAGAGATTTTTTCCAACAACACGCTTTTGAAAGAGAGCATGAAAAACTTGTTTGATTTGGTTCCCGATCAAATTACGCTGAAAAAAGTCGAAATGGAACGTAACTCGTTGATCTTATACGGAGTAACGCCTACGCAAGATACTTTCAACTTCCTCTTAGCGGCTCCTTTAAAGTCGATTTTTCATACCAGCAATACCAATTTTTATTTGACGAAAGAGGGTTGGTATAACTTCGTAAGCGTCAATAAAATTATTGCGGAGGAGAGCATCGGTGAGTAGTTTTGATCGCAGTCTCGAAAAAATAGATTTGATGAAACTCTTGCTTTTCTTGATGGTATTTCTCGTGATAACGTTTGGGTTTATTTTTATTTTGATTATTCCCAACGTCAAAGAGTATCGCGTATTGCAAGCCGAATACAAACGGGTTTTAGTGCATAAAACGCGCGTCGAAAATCTTTTTTTGGAACGGGAAGCCGAACTTTCGAAGCTCAAAGCCGAGAACGTACATGCGATTCAAGCGTTTAAGCACACGTTTGCGCCTACGGAATTTATACGCTATGCCGGCAAGTTTTTTACCAACGTTTCATTGGTCGAAGTCTCAAAATCCGACTATAAAAAAGAGTTTGTCGAGTATGAACTCAATGTGACCTCGACGCTTAAAACGCCGACCAATTTTTACAATTTTTTAGAAGGGCTCAACCGCTACAACAATATCATTCAAGCCGATTTCCCGATTCATCTCGAATCTAACGCTCAAACGATCTCCTCAACGTTTAAAATTAAAGTTTACGATCTCAACGCAACGACGAAAGATCCAGCTCGGAAATAAACAAGTACGCACGAATTTTAAGAGGAATGCGCGCTTTGCGGCAGGCTTCTTTAAACGATTTGGGCATGACGGCCTTGAGAAAAGGCGCGACGTAGATGACGGATTCGTCGAAAACCACCGCAAATCTTCCGCCGACGACACAGTCTTTGGTCCGTAATACTTCATCACGCTCGGCTTTGGAGAGCACCTTTCCTAAACATTTTAATGCTTTGTCGACACGGCGAATAGCGATCAAATCATCGGCGTTTCGATCGCAGATAAAAAGATCGCCGAGCCGCTTGGAACCTTCGGGCAAAAGACGTTTGACATCTTCTTCGAGGTAGGTGAAACTTTGAGCAATTCCTGTTTCGTTTAAGCCAAGCAAAGGCGTCGCGAACGTATGGCGGATACGGTTGCGCCATACGGACGTATCGTCGTTGCTCTCGTCGTGAAAGTACGTAAGCTCTTTTTTGTTCAAAAAGTCCTCTAACGTCGCTTTGGAAAGATGCAAGAGCGGGCGAACCAACATGTAATCTTTTCGCTCTTCATAGACCTTCATACCGAGCATTTCGACCAATCCCGCACCTTTGGAGAGTTGCATCAAAAACCACTCCAAACGATCGCCCAAATGGTGTGCCGTCACGAGCGTATCGTACCCGTAGTAACGGATCAAAGTTTCACAACAGCCGTAACGCTCATCGCGGGCACGGTGTTCAAAATTGGATGCGGGAAGTTTACATGTAAAGATAAAATAGTGTTTACGGTAACGCGTCGCAAGTGTTTTGGCATGCTCCTCTTCTGCGTCGCTTTGCATTCTGGTTTGATAATTGACTAAGACGATATCGAAAGGAATTTTTGCGTGCTCGAGTAAAAAGAAGAGGGCGGTCGAATCGCCGCCGCCCGAAAAGGCTAAAAGATTTTTGCGGTTACGAAGAAAGGCAAGGGTTTCTTCATGCAAGAGCGATAATGGCGGCAATGAGCTTATCTCCGGCAAGTTCGTTGATGCGCGCTTGGTAGCACGCTCCGATGCGAACGTCTTCAACGTCTGAATCGTTGACGAGGATTTCGCCGTCGATGCTCGGTGCCCAAAGCAGTTCGCGCGCTCCCATAAAAAGTTCGTGTTCGCTACTTTCTCCCTCGATCAAGATCGTCACGTTTTTACCGACTTCGTTTTTCAAGCTTTGCGCGGTTTGTGCGGCAACGAGTTTGTCGAGTTTTTTAATGCGTGCGTTAATTGTTTTGGTATCGATTTTAGCGTCCATCGCGTGTGCGGAAGTATCTTCTTCGTCCGAATACGCAAAGATGTTGACGCGATCAAACGAAAAGGTTTTCATAAAAGAGAGCAACTCTTCAAACTCTTCGTCGCTTTCTCCCGGATGACCGACGATAAAGCTGGTACGAATAAAACTGTTCGGTGCTTGGCGCATTAGGGTTAATTGTTCGATAATGCGCTCTTTTCCGGCACCTCGTTTCATACGTTTGAGCATCGCATCGCTGATATGTTGGATCGGCATATCAAAATAGTTGTGAAACAAAGGCGAAGCGATAATGCGCTCAATCAGCGCGTTGGAGGTCGTTGTCGGATAGAGGTATAAAATGCGCGCACTCTTGACGCCCTCAATAGCTTCAATCTTCTCAATCAGCCGAATCAGCCCCTCTTTCTCGCCGCGGTCTCTTAAGAAAGAGCTACTGTCTTGGGAGATAAAACTAAAATCGAAAAAGCCTTTGGCTACAAGCGATCGTACCTCTTTTTCGATCGACTCGAGCGTGCGTGAAAAGAGCTTTCCTTTAAAATGCGGAATCGCGCAAAAACTACAGGTTTGGTTGCAGCCTTCGGAAAGTTTGACGTACGCATGGGCATTTGAGCCCGTAATGACGCGTTCTTCTTCGTTTAAAAGATAGGTCGAAGGAGAAAAGCGGTTTTGGCGAAGTGCGATAATTTCGTCGATTTTGTCGTAATCGCCCACGCCCGTAAAAAGATCGACTTCTTTAAGTTCTTGCGTCAGCTCTTCTTTGTAACGCTCACTCAAACAGCCTGCCATCACGAGTAAAGAGTTTTTTTTACGTGCTTCGTGAAGTGAAAAAATCGTATTGAGGCTCTCTTGTTTCGCCGGACCGATAAAACCGCACGTATTGACGATGAGCACGTCGGCTTTTGCCGGATCGTCGCAGAGCTCGTAGCTTTTGAGTTTGCCGAGCATCACTTCGCTATCGACGAGGTTTTTGTTGCATCCGAGTGAGACGAGATGGAGTTTTTTCACGGGTGTCCTTAAATCCATAAATTATCGATCAAACGCGTCTTTCCGACCTTGGCACAGACTAAAATAATCGAATGACCGACATGTAATGAGGATATTGTATCAAAATCGCGGTTTAAAATAACCGCATATTCTACATGTAAAGGTTCTAAAGCTTGGAGCATCGCCGCTTGAATGGCGGCAATATCGCGTTCGCCTTTCATGACCGTGTAGCTTGCGCTTTTAAGCGATTCGCACAGTTTTAAAGCTTCGCGGCGTTCTTCGGGATTTAAATAGACGTTGCGGCTTGAAAGTGCCAATCCGTCGTCTTCGCGGATAATGTCGCACGGAACGATCGTAATGTCTAAAAACAGGCTTTTGACCATATTTTGAATGAGATAGAGTTGTTGAGCGTCTTTTTTCCCGAAATACGCTCGTGTCGGTTTGGTAAGGTTAAACAACTTCAAAACGACGCGTAAAACACCGTCGAAGTGCCCCGGACGAGATAAGCCTTCCAGAATGTAAGCTTTGGAGCTAGGAGCGTGAATCGTAGGTTCGATTGCGGAGTACATCTCCTCGGGACGGGGCATAAAAAGGACGTCGACTCCCGCCAATTCGCAAATCTTAATATCGGCTTCGGGCTTTCGGGGATATTTGTCGAGGTCTTCTCCGGGTAAAAATTGCGTCGGATTGACGAAAATCGAAACAACCGTGCCGTCGTTTTGGGCGGTGGATTGTTGGATCAAAGAGAGATGTCCGTTGTGCAAGGCTCCCATCGTAGGAACCAGTCCTACCGAACCGCGAAGTTCGGCACGCGCGGCAATGAGGTCGCTTAAGGTATGTACTATTTTCATTTTAGGCACTTTTGAGTAAAATAATAGACTTCTTTAACAATCCAAGACGTCGATAGGGCGTTAGGGGTTTGAGAAGTCTCTTTGAAAGAGCGTATTATAGCAAAAGGAAGGTATTTGGATAATTACGAGTATACGGAACTGCTCAAAAAATTGACGACGAAAGTCGATAATATCGCGCAGATCATTAAACCAAACGAAATTCAAACACGCCTGAACGACATTGACGCGATCGAACAAGATCCCGAATTTTGGAACGACGCCAAAAAAGCGGGCGAAATTCAAAAAGAAAAACGCGCTTTAAATTCATTGTTGGATCGTTACACGAAAGCCAAAACGGTCGTAGACGACGCGGGCGATTTGTACGAAATGGCGAACGCGGAGAACGACGAAGCGACGATCGAAGAGCTTTTTAAAGACGCGGAACATTTGGAAACGCACATTACCGATCTTGAGATTGCCATGATGCTCAGCGGCGAAAACGACGGTAACGATGCGATTATCTCGATTCATCCGGGTGCAGGCGGAACGGAAAGCCAAGATTGGGCGAGTATTTTGTACCGTATGTACTTGCGTTGGGCGGAGCGATGCGGCTTTAAAGTAGAAGTTTTAGACTACCAAGAGGGCGAAGAAGCGGGCATTAAAGACGTGAGTTTTATGATTCGCGGGGAAAATGCTTACGGCTATCTTAAAGTTGAAAACGGCATTCACCGTTTGGTACGCATTAGCCCTTTTGACGCCAACGCCAAACGCCATACTTCGTTTAGTTCGGTGATGGTCTCTCCCGAAGTGGACGACGATATCGACATCGTTATCGACGAAAAAGATTTGAAAGTCGACACCTATCGCTCCGGCGGTGCGGGAGGTCAACACGTCAATAAAACCGACAGCGCGATTCGTATTACTCATCTTCCTACCGGTATCGTCGTGCAGTGCCAAAACGATCGTTCACAACATAAAAACCGTGCCTCGGCGATGAAAATGCTCAAATCGCGTTTATACGAGTTGGAACTTGAAAAACAACAAGCCGAAAAAGACGGCATCGAAAAGAGTGAAATCGGCTGGGGACATCAGATTCGCAGTTACGTGCTTGCCCCTTACCAGCAAGTCAAAGACAATCGAAGCAATATCGCCTATTCGCAAGTTAACAACATTCTCGACGGCGATATTTCCAAAGTGATCGAAGACGTGTTGATTGCACAAAAACGCCAATGACGTTTTTGCCGATAGTCTGCCAACCGTCTTTAGGTGCGCGGGCGTTGCGTCTTGCAAAACTCAGCGTTAGCGTAGTCTTTGGAGCTTTGCTTCAAAGGCGTGATTAAAGAAAGAAAGCACCGAAAGGTGCGCGGGCGTTGCGTCTTGCAAAACTCAGCGTTAGCGTAGTCTTTGGAGCTTTGCTTCAAAGGCGTGATTAAAATAAAAAACAACCCATTTATAAGGAGAAACGATGCATAAACAAGCTATTTTAACGCAACTTGGATACGGGTTAACCCCCAGTACCGAAGCACAATTGGATCGCGTCATCGCACATACCGTAGGATTTGAAAACGTTGAAAAACATCTTATCGCGTTGCATGACGCACTCAAAGCGTATCACGGTTTTGTAGCACTTTCCAGCAACAAAGATTATTTTAAAATTAAAAACGAAGCGCAAAGTAGCGAAATGATCGAAGAAGTCAATGATATGATCTTAAAATGGTCGGCCAAGTACAAAATTACGGTGGAAAAAGTTCCCAACAAAAATACCTATTACGTCATAGGTTATAAATCCTAAATAAAGGCACTCTATGTCGAGTACAAAATACCTTATCGGCGGAGGTGTCGTCGTTGCGGCACTCGCGCTGACGCCTCTTTACATCTCTTCGCGCGTGGACGCAAAGCTCGATGAGACAAAACGCTTTCTCGAAGGACACGGTTTTAAACAGGAGATGCTCTCTAAAAGCGGTTACGTAAACGGTACGCGAACGTTCAATCTCGAAATCGACGATGCCGCTAAAGTGCGCGATTTTATACTCGATAGCTTGGTGGCGAAAAATCCGCAATACGCCGTTTTAGCGCAAGGCTTGACGCAAGAAGACGATGCGGATATGCGCGAAGTCTTGAACGGTTTGAGCTTTAAGGGCGAAGTGCTTTGTTCGCATCTTTTACCCGGTGACGTAACCGTCTCTTTGGCCCTTTCCAAACTTCCGCGATCGGCACAAGAGGAGCTGTCTCAAAATCCGGATATCGCCAAAGTGCTCAATCCGATCGTCGATAAAGGCGCATTGGCGTTTACGATGGTTTTCGGAAGCGACGAACGTCTGAAATCATTTGCGATGAAAGACATCAAAGAAGCGTTAGCGATGAAAGAGGGAACCGTGGAAATCGACACGGCCGGAAATGCGCTGACGCTTCATGAGCGTGCCGGCGTCATGCAAGGGGTTTTCACGATTCAAAAGCAACTCTTCGGCGTGAACGCATCCGATTTGACGCTGCAAAGCCGTTTGGAAAATCTTCGCTATACGTTTGATTATAAAGACGATCTCAACAACAAAGGCGACTTTTCGTTGGGCAGTTACCTTTTATCGATCAAAGAGCCTTACAGCAACATGAATATGTCCGTTGGCGGAATGAAAATTCTTAGCAGTGCGGAAGAAAGCAATAAGCAATGGAACGCCAAAGCCGAATACGCGCTCAACGGGCTGAATGCTTCTTCCAACGCGGAGTCGGTTTCGCTTGAAACGTTAAATGCCACGCTTGCCTTAAAAGGCGTCGATGCCGCGACGATTAAAAAGCTTCAAAACGATTACAATCGTCTGATGCTAGCACCCCAAGGCGGCGGTGAACAGGCTTTAGCCGGCGACGTGAGCGAATTGGTTCGTCACGGGCTGAAATTGGATTTTAACGTCGGACTTAAAAACATGCGCGGCGTTCTTGCGCTGAAAGACGTCACGCTTGTTTCGACATTGCAAATTCCTCAAAACGACTTTGACGCCAATAGCAACCCTCTCTCCGCCGTGACGCTTTTGGACGTAAGTGCCAAGTTTAA
Organism: Sulfurospirillum sp. UBA4058; assembly: GCA_002382085.1. Lineage (GTDB taxonomy): Bacteria > Campylobacterota > Campylobacteria > Campylobacterales > Sulfurospirillaceae > Sulfurospirillum. The sequence goes on from DFZK01000007.1 coordinate 118,711, forward strand.
GTTGCATAAAGATGACCGCACAACCTTGGAAGCGCTCAATCTAACCGCTCCTTCGGATTTTGCGCTAGGTAAAGCCGAAGGCGATTTTTACGTATACGATATTGCCTTTAAAAAAGGCGTTTTAAGCGTTAACGATCAGGCGATTCAATAAACGATGCAACCGCAACGTTCGCTCTTAAATAGTTTTACTTTGGCTCTTGGGGATACGCTTTCCCCGAGGGTCATTCTTGTTTCGTTACTCTCTTTTTGCTTAACCCTTCTTTTTTTTATCGTGATCATTTGGCTTAGTTTCGGCGGCATCGGTGCGTTAAGCGTTTGGCTCGGCGAGTGGCTTCAAGGTTTCGAAGGAAACTTCGAGCAGACGTGGCTTTTTAGCCTTATTTCGCTTTTCGTCATCACGAAAACCGTTGTGGGCATTCTTTTTTTTATCACGTCGATGTTGGTCGTGTACTATCTTTTTTTGATGGTCTATTCCGTTATCGTAGGATTGTTCGCGGGGTATTTTATCCAAGAGATCGGCAAGACTTACTACCCGAACGTTCAAATGAGAGCTATGGCGTTATTTTCGTACTTGGGATTTGTCGTCAAAACGCTTTTGATTACGGGAGTTTTGTTGATCGTATTGCTTCCTTTGGCGTTGATCCCCGTTTTTAATTTTATTTTATTGCTTCCCGTTTTTTACATGTTTCATAAACTTTTAGTGCTTGACGTGGCGTCATTGCTGAATTCGAAAGAGGAGTATTTACGATTGAAGGGTCGTTATGCCGCTTCGATGCGCGGAATCTCTTTGGTGTGTTTTGCTTTAACGCTGATTCCGGTATTTGGCGTGTTGATCTATCCTTATTACGTGATCGTAATGAGCCATTTTATCTTTCAAAAAACCCAAGAGATTAGAGCCCTTTAGCCCACGGGCTCGAAGATACCTTTTTGTCGATTTTTATAAAGCACGTTATAGGGTGCGACGCGACCGTGCATACCGATATAAATTCCCGTTTGATCGTTGCGCATCGTATCGCCTAAAACCATCGCAAAGTTGGCGGTTGCTTCGACGGTATCGATGTGAAAAGGAACCATTGCTCCGGTAAACGTTACGATTTTATCTTTGACATGTAAAGCCAGAAAAGCCGCACTCACGTCCATCGTATCGGTTCCGTGAAGGATAACGACTTTTTTGCAGGAAGAGGCTTGGACGGTTTGGAGTAGCAAGGCTCTATCGTCGTCGTTCATCTCGAGGCTGTCTTTGTGGATAAGGTTGACGAGTTCATAGGAGGTATTGTAACAGTAGCGCAAAATCGCCTCTACCGCGATGCCGTCTTGCGGAACTTCGAGTTCGCCTTTGAGCGGATTGTAGCGTTTGTTAAACGTACCGCCCGTGTTGAGGATAAGAATTTTTTCCATGGTTAAACTTTTTGACGAATTTGAATTTTCTGTGCGACGAAAAGGTCGGTGGCTTTTTGCACGAACGGCGTATTTAAAATTTCCGTAGCGTCTAACTCTTTTTGCATACTCATCATTGCTCCCGTAGCGCAACTTTCGCTTTGCGGCGCACCTTCAAACGTAGCGTTCTCGATCATCGAATAGTTGCTGTCGTCTTCCAAAGGTAAATCCTCGAGCATTCCAAAAGGCTCTTGCGCGACGGGCAATGGAGGCGGTGCCAAAGGTGCATCGGTTTTAACGATTTTGATTTGGCTTTCGAAACCGAAAACGTCTTGAACAAAATGTCGGATAATCGCCGAGTTGTGTTTTAAAATTTTTGCGGATTCGTCTTTGGCACTGGAATTGAGCGTTAAGACGTGATTTTGAAAAGATTCAAAACGAATATGGTTTTGGAAACATTCACCCAGCTCGACGTTACGATCAAGGAGTTTTTCACACAAACGCGCATACAATTGCGCGTCGGTCACGCCGTGATCTTGAACGTTCGTATGCTCCGGTTCTTTTTGAATCTCTTGAAGCACTACGTCATCATGCGGTTGCGATGCTTCCGTCGTAGCGGCGGCAGGCAAGCGAAATTTCTCTTTTTCCAGCGAATCGATCATCTCTTCGATCGTTTTAATATTGGTGGCTTCAACCATCTTAAATAAAACCAACGAGAGCACAAAGCTGTTGTCGGCGTTGATGTAAAGCAAACTTTTGGCTTCGCTGAGAATTTTGAAAAAGCGTTCGTACAAGAGGGTCGAAAAGCGTCGATCCTGCTCAAAAAAAGCGTTTTTCAAATAGGCGATCAACTCATCGAGAACCACTTCGCATTCATAGCTCTCCAACTCCTTAATCATTGTCAAGAGTTCGAGTTTGTTACGGTTTAAGATCGCCGTGAAAAGGATGTCGAGCTGTTTGGGGTCTAAAAGTCCGAGCATCGAAGCGACGTTTTCGGGCGTGATGTAGCCTTTGGAAAAGATAATCGCTTGATCTAAAAGCGTCAGCGTATCGCGTAACGAGCCGTTTCCGGCACGTGAGATCATCTCTAAAGCCTCTTTTTCGTACTCGATGTTTTCAAGGTTGAGAATGTGGCAAAGGTGATTGACGACGTCGCTTTGTTTGATTTGTTTAAAACGAAAGTGTTGCACGCGCGATAAGATCGTTGCGGGAAGTTTTAAAGGATCGGTCGTCGCTAAGATAAATTTGACGTAGCTCGGCGGCTCTTCAAGCGTTTTTAAAAGCGCGTTAAACGCTTGCGTGGTTAACATGTGAACTTCATCGATGATAAAAATCTTGAAACGCGCGCTGGAGGGTTTGTACTTGGTACTTTCGATAAGTTCGCGTATGTCGTCGATACCGCGGTTGGAAGCCGCGTCCATCTCGATGATGTCGATATGGCGATTTTCGTTCGCGCTGAGGCAGTGTTCGCAGGTTTCGCACGGCGTCGAAGTCGGGCCGTTTTCGCACACCAACGCTTTAGCAAAAATGCGCGCGGTTGAGGTTTTACCGCTTCCGCGAAGTCCCGAAAAAAGATAGGCGTGTGAAAGCCTGTCTTGATTAAGGGCTAAAGAGAGCGTCTGTGCGATCGCTTCTTGGCCGATCAACTTGTCAAACGAAGAGGGGCGATATTTGAGGGCAAGTACTTGTGACACGACGCTACCTTTGTAAAAAATTATTCATTCATGATCGATAAAAGCTCTTCGTTATCTTTGGTTTTGAGCATCTTAGCGTAAAGGAATTTAAGAGCTTCCACATCGTCCATTTGGTTGATCGCACTGCGAAGTGCCCATACTTTTTGAAGCGTGTCGGGACTTAAAAGAAGCTCTTCTTTACGTGTTCCCGATTTCATGATGTTAATCGCCGGATAGATACGACGATCGGAGATATTGCGATCGAGGACGATTTCGCTGTTACCCGTACCTTTGAACTCTTCAAAGATGACCTCGTCCATACGGCTTCCCGTCTCAATGAGTGCGGTGGAGATGATGGTTAAGCTACCGCCGTCTTCGATATTTCGTGCCGCACCGAAAAAGCGTTTGGGTTTGTGAAGCGCATTGGCGTCCACACCGCCGCTCAAAACTTTACCGCTGGAAGGCGTGACGGTGTTGTAGGCACGCGCTAAACGGGTGATGGAGTCAAGCAAGATGATCACGTCTTTGCCCATCTCGACGCGACGTTTCGCTTTTTCGATGACAAGATTTGCCACACGGACGTGGTTTGAGGCGGGCATATCAAAGGTGGAGCTATAGACTTCGCCTTGAACGCAACGTTGCATGTCGGTGACCTCTTCGGGACGTTCGTCGACGAGGAGAACGATGAGTTCGGACTCGGGATGATTGCGTGCGATACCGTGAGCGAGCTCTTTCATGAGCTCGGTTTTACCGCTTCTTGGAGGGGCGACGATGAGTCCGCGCTGACCTTTACCGATAGGCGTAAAAAGATCGAGGACACGTCCGGTGATTTTCATCGGATCGTATTCGAGTTTGATTTTCTCGGTGGGATAAAGCGGCGTTAGGTTTTCGAAAAGAGGGCGTTTTTTACTCTCCGTCATCGGGAGGTAGTTGATCGCTTCGATTTTTAAAAGCGCGTAGTAACGCTCTTGATCTTTGGGCGGTCTCACTTGTCCGGTAACGATATCTCCCGTTCGAAGGGCAAACTTTTTGACTTGCGTACTGCTGACGTAAGCGTCGTTTGCGCTGTCGGAAAAGTTGGCGTCCATGGCGCGTAAAAAGCCGTATCCCTCACCTGCGATCTCTAAAATACCCGTAAAAAGAATGAACCCGCCTTGGTTGACTTGAGATTTTAAAATCTCGAACATTAAATCTTGGCGTTTGAGTTCATTGGGATTTTCGATGCCCAGTTCGGTGGCGATTTCCAGAAGTTTTTCTAAAGGCGTGGTGCGTAAGCTTTCGATTTTATAGCCGTCAACGGGAACGTGGGTTCGTGATTTGTTATAGTACGTCGGTTTTGCTTGTCCGTTGGTTGGCGCCTGATTTGCGCAAGGTTGGGGTTGCGTCGTCGCTTGGGAGGGAGTTGTTCCGCTCATTGTGCCTTCTTTGTTGTTAGTTTGATCGTTCATGAAGCTAGAGTCTCTGGTAGGGTAGATGCCCAAAAATAGAGTTGCTTGAGTCGATTTTTATGAGACTACTTTGCGAGAAATCTAAAAAGTAGCGATGGCGTAATTTTAGTCAAAGTGGCAAGATTTGTCAAGGTGGGCTAAAGAGAAAAAAGATAAAATGGCGCTTACCATTTTGGGCAAAAAAGAAGTAAAAAATGAATGATTTAGTGCATTTAGCGATTATTATGGACGGTAACGGAAGGTGGGCGAAACGTCAGGGGAAAGAGCGTTCGTTTGGGCATAGAGAAGGGGCGAAGAAGGTTCGCGAGATCACCAAGTATGCCGCAAAAATGGGCATCAAATACCTTACCCTCTATGCGTTTAGCACCGAAAACTGGAATCGCCCCAAGGCGGAAGTCGGCATCTTGATGAAACTACTTTCTAAGTACCTGCACAGTGAAATTCCCACGCTTTTAGAGCACAACATTCGCTTTGACGTCATCGGCGATATGAGTCGATTTTCTGCGACGTTACAAAAAGAGATCGCCTACGCTAAGGAAAAAACTGCTCATTGTACGGGCTTGACACAAGTTTTGGCGATCAATTACGGTGCGCAAGACGAGATCGTTCGTGCCGTTTCCAAACTCTTACATGTAAAAAACGACGTGAGCAAAGAGAGCCTTGAAGCGTGCTTGGATACGGCGGGTATGCCCTCGGTGGATCTGCTCATTCGCACGGGCGGCGATTGTCGTCTTTCCAACTTTTTGTTATGGCAAGCGGCGTATGCGGAGCTTTTTTTCAGCAGAACGTTGTGGCCGGACTTTTCCGTCGGAGAACTCGAAACGATCGTCTCGGAGTATCAACATACCGAAAGGCGTTTCGGCGGCGTCATCGAACAATAATCTTCAAAAGTCTTGATTGAGATCAATCAATGACATAAAACCAACCTCTTGCTAAGATTGCCGAAATTTTTGAAAAGAGGATAAAAAATGTCGTTAAACATGTTATGCGATCAATGCTCTATGAGTGCCATCGGCGGCTGTGGCTCAAAAGGTCAAGATGTAGGAACGTGTGGCAAAGATGCCAACTTGGCGAAACTTCAAGATATCATGATTTATGGTCTTAAAGGTTTGAGTGCGTACAGAACTCATGCGAATGAATTTGGCGCAAACACCAAAGAAGTCGATGACGTCATCGCCCAAACACTTTACTTCACCCTCACCAACGTTAACTTCAACTTTGACGATCACATCGCTCAACTCATGAAAATCGGTTCAGCGGGTGTTAAAATGATGGACATCCTCAGTGAAGCGCACACGTCTCACCTTGGCGTTCCAAGTCCTGTAAAAATCAGTCAAAATAAAGCTGAAGGTAAAGCGATCTTAGTAAGCGGTCACAACCTTGACATGTTCTTAGAGCTTTTGAAACAAACCGAAGGTAAAGGCATCAATGTTTATACGCACTCCGAAATGCTTCCAGCACATGCGTACCCTGAGCTTAAAAAATACCCTCACCTTAAAGGTAACATCGGCAAATCATGGTTTGACCAAACAAAACTCTTCGAGCAATGGGGTGGAACTATCATCGTGAACACCAACTGTATCGTTCCTCCAAAATCAAACTCAACCTACATTGATAGACTCTACACATACGACATCGTAGGCATCAAAGAAGGCAAAAAAATCCAAAATAACGACTTTAGCGAAGTCATCGCTCAAACATTGGCTCTTCCCGATGTAACGGGTTTTGACAGTGATGAGACGCTTGTAACTGGTCACCACTATAAAACCATCCTTGGTCTTGCTCCACAAATCTTAGAAGCGGTAAAAGAGGGCAAAATCAGCCAGTTCTTCGTCATCGCAGGGTGTGATGCACCAGGAACAGGTGGCGAATACTACAGAAAAATGGCAGAGAGTTTACCCAATGACTGCGTGATCTTGACATCAAGCTGTGGTAAATTTAGATTTAACGACATCGATTTTGGAACGGTTGCTGACACGGGCATTCCTCGCTACCTAGACCTTGGACAATGTAATGACAGCAACGGCGCTGTTCACATCGCTCTAGCACTTGCTGGCGCACTTGGCGTGACTGTACATGATCTTCCAGTTTCGATTGTTTTGAGTTGGATGGAGCAAAAAGCGGTTCTCATTCTTCTAGGACTCTTTAGCCTTGGCATCAAAAACATTTACCTCGGACCAAAACCACCACAATTTGTGAATGATGACATCTTCTCATTCTTGCAAGAGAACTTTAACTTGCATTTGACCGATGATGCAAGTTCCGATATGGAAAAATTGTTGATTAAAAAACCTGCGTAAGGGTTTACATGTAAAGAGGAGGAAGCCTTGAAAAGGGCTTTCTCATTATTTGAAATTGCGTAATTTCTCACTCAATGGTGTTTTATAAAAATATGTAACCGGTTTACCGCTCATTAGTTGGTAAATATCTTCGTTTACAATTTGTTCTAGCTTTTCTAATTCTTGCTCAAACTCTGAATCTCCATGGGCATCTAATCTATGGTTAAATTCAAATTTAGCAACCCATAAAATCAAATCTTTTTCTTCACCCTCTTTTAAAGTAGTCATTGCATTATGAATTTCAATTTTATGATTATGCAGAAGGTGCTGAAATGCAACACGAAGTTTTAAAGAACTATACAATTGGTTCTCAAGGTATATTACACGAAGTTTTAAAAAAAAGTTATATAGTTCCATAGCAAGTTCATCGTTGGATATGGTTGTTCCATTTCTAAATCTTAGAATTCTGTAACTCAACAGTGAATATTCTTGTTCAAACAGCATATGAAGTTTGAGATAGAGATTTTTAAGCTGTTCTTTCGCCAAGTCATATTTACGATTGCGTGTATAGATAAATAAAGCAGCACAAGTAGGGAAAAGTGCAGCGATTAAAGGTACAAAATCATGCCATTGCATTTTCTATATCCAAATATTTTAAAGTTTGAAAATGTTTATATTTATTCATTTAATCTTCATAATTTTCAAAGAAAAAAAGGTTAAACTTTTACTCTTCTGAATCCTGTTTTTTTGTAAATTCTCTCTTTAATACCGCTAATATCTCACCAAATGTTTCTTTGATATTTCCTTTGTTAAATCTGATTTGCTCAATGCCATGAATATTGGAAAATTCTTCTGTTCCTTTCTCTAACAAAATAATAGCTTTATTGAAACCTAATCGTCCTTGGAATAATCCAGCTTCATGTATAACATTTTGCCTTGCCCTAAAATTACCATCAGATGTTTCGTCTTCTCCCGTCATAATGAGTATTGCAAATGAGCTACGATTGAGCATTTCTTCTAATATATCCCTAATTGCATGCCCGGCACGAGCACCAATTTCGTAAGCTTCAATTTCATATTCATGCTTATCGTGAAGATGATCTTTTAAATCTCTCCATTGCGTATTTTGCCCATGACCTATAAAAACTATTGGCTTTGGAAGAAGTGGTTTGATTGGTTCTGGAATCTTTGATATTTCAAGATTTTTATCTAAGATATTAAAAACAGATTGTATCTTTGCCCTTATAGGTGCTTCTACACTTACTGTTACAGATGAATTAAAAAATTGTGCACGAAATTCATAATCTTTAAAAGTTTTTCGATATACTCCACCTTCTTTAGAGCGGCTATAGTCATTGAAAAATTCTTCTTCATTGTCATGATCCCATTCGCCATCTTCTAATTTAATTGATAAATAGTAGCTAAATGAAAATCTCTCATCCAATTCAATATCTCTAAACAATTCATTTGTCGCTTCTCTTAAAACATTGGCAGAAAATCTTGTTAATTCATAATTGAATGTTTTTTTCATATATACTCCAACCAGTCATTTTAGTAAATTTATTATACTCAATTCATTTTAGAAGAAACAAAGAAAATAGGGGGGTAGGGCTAAACTTTTAACTTCCTTCCGCTCACTCTTTACATGTAAAAACACTAGTGCGCAAAATCCTTCAGCAGTTCAATGATCTTTTGAGCCGCTTTTTCAGAACCATACTGAGAAGCATCAAGCGTGACATGGTAATTAGTTGCATCTTTCCAATCGTGTTTGGTATAGTGAAGGCAGTAGTTGGCGCGATTTTTATCGGACGTCTCTAAATCTTTGTCGCTACACGGTGGTGTGGCTTTGTATTTTTCATTGACTTTTGTTTTACGGTACGCCATGTTCGCATGAATGAAAACATTGAAACAATTGGGGTCATCTTTTAAGATAAAATTGGCACAACGCCCGACAATAACGCATGCTCCCTTAGTGCAAATATCGCGGATAATCTTGCTTTGCACCATAAACAAAACGTCGGCAGGTGGGAGTTGGTTGTCCACGTAGGCGTAGTTTTGCTCGTAGAGTTCATAGAGTAATTCATTGGCTAAATGCTGTTCGTTGGATTGAATGTATTCTGTTGTGTAGCCCGTCTCTTCGGCGGTGAGTTTAATGAGCTCTTTATCGTAAAAAGGAATACCCAGTTTTTTGGCGATCATCTCTCCTATCTCATGTCCGCCACTGCCATACTCTCTTGAAATGGTAATGACCAGAGAAGTAAGCGCTGTTTCTTGGCTGCTTTGTGTTTGAGGAGCGACATACGTCCCCAGCCATTGTTCGATAAACACCAATTTGGTACTGTAAAATTTAATCAACGCTCCGACGAGTAACGCCGCAACAACGCTGCCTTCGCGTATGCCCTCCAAGCGATTTAAAAAAGCAAAAGAGCTGATGACACCGATGATGACCATGGAGCTGTCTAAACTGATTTTGACTTTGCCAAATTCTTTATGGTACGTGTGTGAAATCGCAACTGCCAAACCATCGAGCGGTAAATAGGTCAGTTTTGTTTTTAAGAGTAAAAAGATGCCAAATGCCAACACACAGCACGCCACTAAACACCAAAAAGCTTGTGCGACATACGATGTTGGGGAAAATGAGGAGAGCAAATGCATCGTAAAGTCGATGCAGTACCCAAAAACGATGACGGAAGGGAGTTGAACCAGTTGTGCCCATTGGTAGTTTTTGCGTAAAACCGCCATTTGTAGGGCAATAAAAACAAGGTTGAGCAAAATGGTCAATTCACCCAAACTCAGTGACATCGTTAAGCTGTACACATACGGTACACACGAGATAGGTGAGACTCCGAGATTGGCTTTGACCGAGAGTGAAACACCAAGCGCCATGATGAATTGCCCTAAAATAAAAACAGCAATTCGCTTCGTTTTATTTAAATTTAGCATTGTTTAGTCATCCTTGTTGAATGCAGTAGCGACAAAAAATGTTTTTGAGGGTGCATGAGAGTGTGTAAATGAAGGAGAAACTATACTCCACATTACATTAGAGAAACCAATACTTTTTTATATTAATTGCGTATTATTTCATCAGCAAATTGCTTTAACCTCGATCACTTCACCGCATGCTTCGATCGTCTCGCCAGAGGCGATCTTTGCGCGCTTCCTCGTCTCCACTTCGCCGTTTCGTTTGACTGAGCCTTCTTCGATGAGCATCTTCGCATGTGCGCCACTTTCGGCTATGCCCATTACTTTAAGCAGTTTAAACAACTCGATGTGTGCTTCGTCTAGTTCAAATGTCATGTTGACTCCTTTATTAACGCGCCATCATAGCCGAATGTTTCTTTACATGTAAACTTTTGATACTCGTGAATCATTCTAAAATCTATGAAGATAAGATTAACGACAAAATTTATATAATGAACTCAAATCAAAAAAAGGTGGATGGATGAAGAACGTTTTAATCGCATTAGGTATTGTTGTCGTCATTGCGGCGATGGTCATCGTTCCGAAAATTAACAATGTTCCCAGACTGGATGAAAATGTTGTCGCCGCGATGTCGGCTGTCGATAACCAGTACAAACGAAGAAGCGACCTGATCCCCAATCTTGTGGCGACCGTCAAAGGTTATGCCGAGCATGAAAAAGAGGTGTTAACCCAAGTGACCGAAGCCAGAGCCAAAGTAGGGCAGATTACTCTCACACCTGAAGTGTTGAGCAATTCTCAAGCGTTTAAAGCGTATCAAGCGGCGCAAGATGGGCTTAGTAGCGCACTGACTCGTCTCATGGCGGTTTCAGAACGCTATCCAGACCTCAAAGCCAATCAAAACTTCTTAAACCTCCAAGCCCAACTTGAGGGCACTGAAAACCGCATCGCTGTGGCAAGACGTGACTACATCGAAGCGGTGAAAAATTACAACCTTGAAATCAGAACGATACCGGGAAAATGGATCGCGGCTATCTTCTACCCTGATGCTCAGGTCAAGCAAAATTTTACTGCCACGCCAGCGGAGAGTGCAGTACCCAAAGTCGCTTTTTAAGGCGTGCTCATGAAACGTCTTAAAGGCATCATAGTAGGGATGCTTTGCGCGACGGCACTTTGGGGAGCCATCACGTTTCCACAGCCCAATAATTCGCACATCGTTGATGAAGCTGGGCTTTTGAGTGCGTCTCAAAAAGTCTCACTTGAGGGCACATTGTCTGCACATGAGAGTGCGACAAGCAATCAAATTGTGGTGGTGACGCTTACGTCGCTTCAAGGATACGATATTGCCGATTACGGGTATCAGCTTGGGCGCGCATGGGGCATTGGAACCAAAGAGCACAATAACGGCGTTTTGCTTATCATCGCACCCAACGAGCGAAAAGTGCGCATCGAAGTTGGTTACGGACTTGAGGGCGCACTGCCCGATGCGATCGCTAGTAGCATTATTCAAAATACCATTTTGCCTTCGTTTAAAGCCAAGAACTATTTTGAAGGTGCAACCAATGGCGTAAACGAGATTATCAAAGCGATTAAAGGTGAATATAAAGCCGATGAAACAACGAAAAAGAGCTCACATCATTCGTTTTTTGTGCCTCTTTTATTTTTTGTTTTTATGGTTTTTAATGCAATGCTTTCTTTCAACGCTTCGAACCAAAAAAGGTTGTTTCCTTCATTGTTTATGAGTGCCATTGCAGGGATTATCAGTTGGTTTATATTTTCGATGATCCTCTTTAGTATTCTCGTCGCAGGTTCCGTTTTCTTATTGAGCTATGTTGGCGGTGCTTTTGGCGGCGGTTCATTACCCAATTCGTGGGGAAGCGGCAGTGGTGGAAGTTCCTCTTCAGACGGTGGCTTTGGGGGATTTAGCGGCGGTGGCGGAAGCTTCGGCGGCGGTGGTGCAAGTGGGAGTTGGTAATGAATCACATCAGTCATGAAACAAAAGAAAAAATTAAAGCGGCGATTTGTGAGATGGAGCAGAAAACCTCCAGCGAGTTGGTCGCCGTTGTGACCCAAAAAAGCGGTGAGTATCTTTACCTAAGCCTTTTAATCACTAGCCTTGTTTCGCTTCTTATCCCCTTTGGGTTGCTTTTTTTTGCACCTGAGATGACGGCAAAAAGTATTTACGAAATGCAACTGCTTAGCTTTATGCTCTTACAGTTACTTTTAAATGTGCCCAAGGTGCTCTTTTTTGTGTTGCCCAAAAGCGTTCTCATCAAGGCGGCAAAACTCAAAGCGTATGAAACGTTTCAAATTCTAGGGCTTCACAAAACGAGCAATTATCAAGCGGTGATGATTTTTGTGAGTCTATACGAACAGTCCATAGAGATCATAGCTGACAGTGCGATCAGCTCCAAAATCGACAATGCGCTGTGGCAAAGTACGATCGATACGTTCGTACACAACATCAAAAACGGTCACTTTGAAGAGGGTTACCTTCAAGCAATTCACGAAATCGGAGCAGTTTTAGAACACCACTTCCCCATCGAAAAGCACGATAAAAACGAACTTAGCGATGGCTTGATCGAGGTTTAGCGGCTTTACATGTAAAGCCACTAAGTCTTTGCGAAAGTGAGATAACAAAGAGTTTATGGAGCACAGACCTATGAGACAAGCAGTTTGGTTGTGGATGCATGTGATAATAGCTCTCTTGGGTTTGTACAGCCATGTGCTAGCAGCCGGTATCTCAAAAGTTGAAGTACCCGCTTCGGGTGGTGATCCTATGCTAAAAGTTATGGTGTGGACGCCTTGTGCTACTCCCTCTCTGCCAATTCAAATCGGGGCATTTAACCTCCAAGGTGTCATAGACTGTCGCATTGAGGGACATTCTTTACCCCTCATCGTCATCTCTCATGGCAAAGGTGCATCGATGCTCAGCCATCACGATACTGCAAGTGCTCTTGCCGATGCTGGTTTTGTTGTCGTTGCATTGAATCATCCTGGTGATTCGTTTAGGGACGAAGCATCGGGGTTATCGTTGAGCATATTTGAATCGAGGGTACGAGATATCAGCCGTACGGTATCGTTCATGACAGAACGATGGAGTGAGCGAGAGTTTTTGGATAGCAAGGCTATTGGGGTATTTGGTTTTTCCAGAGGTGGTTATACCGCATTGGCTTTGGCGGGAGCTAAACCGCATCTTTTATCTGCCGCAAAACGATTGTGCGAGGGTGATGAAGCATCAAAAAATATTTTATGCCACCAGTTCAAGGATAAAACAGCCGCGCTTGACCCACCATCAGATTCGCGTATTCGTGCTATCGTTGTAGCAGATCCGTTGAATCTATTTGATGCGCAAGGATTAAAATCAATTCACATACCTATGCAATTATGGGCGTCTGAGTATGGTGGCGATGGTGTGACATTGGGTCATAATGAGGAAATACGTCAAGCACTTCCTTTATCAAAGTTTCATGTTGCACAAGGGGCAGGGCACTTTGCTTTTTTAGCACCATGCCCACCGGCATTGATTGAAGAAAATCGTGAAATTTGTATTGATCTAGAAGGCTTTGATCGTGTTGCTTGGCATGCAAAAATGAATCATGCCATTGTTGATTTTTTTAAGCAACAGCTTTTACGTCACTAAAAAGAGCGTTTTCAAACCTCTGCTAAAGTGAGATTATCTTACAATGGCATAAAGACTCAAAGGATGTGCATGCCATTTTCAAAACTCTCCCAGCCTCTTCAAAAAGCCCTTGAACAGGTTGGGTTTAGTGCTCCAACACCGATTCAGACCAAGGTCATTCCTCTTGTGTTAGAGCGAAAAGACATCATGGCGCGTGCGCAAACGGGAAGTGGCAAAAGTGCTTCGTTTGTCCTGCCCATTTTGGAGCTTTGGAGTGTGAGCAAAGGTGAGGGCAAAGCGAAGATCAAGGCGTTGGTTTTAACGCCTACGAGGGAGCTTACCGTACAAGTTGCTGAGGCATTTACGACCTTTGGAAAATGTTTACATGTAAAACCCAAAGTAGTGAGCATCATCGGTGGTGAGAAGATCGGTGAGCAACTCTATGACATCCAACAAGGGTGCGATATTGTGGTTGCGACTTCAGGGCGTCTTTTGGACATCATGGGCAAAAAGCAGATCAATCTCTCTACTGTGGAGTTTTTTGTCCTTGATGAAGCGGACAAAATGCTTGATCTTGGGTTTGAACACGAATTAAACGCCATCCTTGAAGCCTTACCCCCAAAACGTCAAAATCTCCTTTTCTCAGCGACCTATCCCGAAAAAGTACAGAGGGTCGCCTCTAGGATCACTCAACGTGCGCTTGAAGTTAGCATCGAAGCCGAAACACCCACTGTCGAGCGCATCAAACAACGTGCCATTGAAGTCAATGCGGAAAATCGAGCTCCTCTTTTGCGTCAACTGCTTCGTGAAAACGACTGGGAGCGGGTTTTGGTCTTTATGGCAAACAAACGAGCCGCCGATAACATCGCGGTAAAGTTTCGCAAGCACGGTTTTCTCGCCGAATCGTTTCACGGTGATCTCATTCAAGAAGACAGGGCATGGACACTGAAATCGTTTAAAGAGCGTAAAATTCGGGTGTTATTTGCCACCGACATCGCCGCGCGCGGACTGGATATCGAAGATGTGAATTGCGTCATCAACTTTGATCTTCCTCGCTCCACGGAAGATTACATTCACCGTATCGGTCGAACAGGGCGAGCGGGCAAAGAGGGTATGGCGATCTCATTTCTTGACCATGCGGATAAAGCGCATTTTGCGTTGATCGAAAAACGATGCCGCATCACGCTTGAAAAAGAGCAGATCAAGGGGTTTGAACTCATGGGCGTTGCACCTCAAAAAGAAAAAGGTAGTGCGCCCATCAAAGGCAAACGCAAAAGTAAAAAAGATAAGTTACGAGAGCAGGCGGCTTTAAAACCTGCTCCTTAGATCTTTACATGTAAAGATTTTTACGCGACGATCGCCGCTTTTTTGACTTCCAGTCTGTCGTACATGTCGAGCATATTGACATAATGAGGATGCAGGCTTACATCGATGAGGTAGGCTTGCTTGTCCAATATCTTTAAAGCATGTTCCACGCTTTCGTGACCGAAGAGATTCAAAAAAGCATTTTCATAGTGGCTCCAAGGCAAGCCGTCTTCTCGTAACGCGATCATTTCGCATAAAAGATTGCCGAGAGGATTTTGGCTCATTGCAAGCAAGGCGTAAGCCTCTTCGTAGTTTCCTAAAAGCAGATGCATTTGCGCTTTGAGCTCACACATCTGAAAGTTTTGCTCAAAAATAACGCCGATGTATTTTTCCATATTGAGAGAGTCTTCCAGCGGTTCGATCGCTTCGAGGAGGGCTTCGCAATCTTCGTTTTGAAAGTTAAGCACTTGGCGACGAATCGATTTACCGCCGTTACGATTGTGGTAGAGCATATCGTCGATGGGGTAAACCTCTGAGAGACTCGGCACTAACATGTGGCAGGAATAAAAATCTAAATAGGTATATTCTCGTAAATAGATTTCTTTGCCCATCGCGCTAACGATGTTACATAAAAAAGCGTATTCGTCGCTACTTCCGTTGCCCTCATATGTCCAAGAGGCGTATGCGAAACTTTTGACGGCACTTAAAAAACCAAAGCCTATTTTTCCGTTGGAGTCGATAAAGTGCGCTTCAAGGTTAAAACTATCGCCTACGAGGTTCATATCGAAGGTCGGCACTTCAAACGCGTCAAGGTTGTCAAGTCCTCGTCCTTGCATCAGTTCGCTCATGGTGCGCTCTAGGCTGACTTCTAAAATCGGGTGGGCACCGAACGAGACAAAGAGCGTACCGTTGCGCGGGTTAATGAGCGAAATGGCGGTAACGGGAAACTGCCCGCCCAAGGAAGCGTCTAAAATTTCGACGATGAAACCCTCTTTTCTCAGTTCAAGCACGTCCGCATGGAGTTTAGGAAATGATGCGATGATCTCCTCGGGATAGAGGGGAAGCGCATAGGCGTTTTTGATGATCTGTATTTTGGCATAACGCTCAAAGATTTCACTGAGTGCTTGCACTTTCGCTTCATCGGGCGTGTTGCCGCTCGCAAGTCCGTTGCTGACGTAGAGATTGCTCAGGATATTGAGGGGAATATACGCTTGCTCGCCGCCGAAAAAGCTTTGAAAAGGAAGAGAGACGATTTTGTCCTCGTAGTCGCTGTTAAAATCCACAAAGTCTTCGTGGCTCAGTTCATTCGAGGGATTGTAAATGAGATGCAACGCGGGATTCAGGTACTCTTCCGTGAACTCAAAGGCTTTTTGATCGGGAAAATAGTCTCGATCGGGGAGGTAAAAATCGATAAAACAATTATTGGTTTGAAGTCGTTCGATGTACTCGCCCAGTGCGCTTGCTTTGGACGCCAGTGAGAGCGTGCCTTTGCCGTTGGAATAGATATGATTGGGTGCCTCCATAGACGTTAAATTGACGGAGTAGCAGTTTTTAAGCGGGTGTTTTTCGCTTGAAAACGTAATGCCGCAACCGAGTTCGCTTAAAATGGTTTGCATTTTAGCGATAGAAACATCTAAGGGTGCATTTTTAGAGAGGAGGTTCATAGATGATGATGTCCTTTGGAGAATTGGGCATTGTAACATAATACAAGAGCGAAGCGCAAAAGCAGCCTTTGAGACCGTTTGGTAACTTTTTGTCGTCACCCCTAAGTGTGATCGTAGGATATTTTGGTAAAATAGGCAAAACGAACCTTTTTTATTGACGGATAAAATGAATAATTTTCTCGAAAACCCCAATGACGGTAGCCTTAGATTTAGCGATGTGGAAGTGCGATTAGCCGAATTTTTAAAAACGTTTGATCCTGAGCCCTACAAAGTGCATTCCAGTTTATATTATTTTGATGAGAACGTTTTTAGCGAAATCGTCGCGGCGTTGCGTAATTGTAAATTGCCGAAACATTTTCTCTCCTACAAAGACGTTTTACGGGAAAAGCTGATCGATAAGCTCGGTTTCGGCGCGCAAGATTTGATCTTGTGTACGGAAGGAATCGTCTATGCCAAACGTTTCTTTACCGTCGAAGCTTTGGGCGAAGGTGCCGAAAGACGTGCATGCGGGCTCGATCCCGCCGGACTGGAAGCATCGAAGCAAAAATTTTTTCCCAATGAGTTACATGTCGAAAAAACATTAGAGCTTTTGCCCTACTTGGTTGAAGAAGTTTTAAACTTTCGTAAAATTACGCCGATCAAGTTTAAAAAACTGTTTATTACGTCGTTTATCAACTTGGTAGACATCATCGTTTTGGCGTATACGGACATTACCGACCCCAAAATCGTGCGCGGATTAAGCCTTTATCTGTTGCGTGAAGTGTTTGACCGCTTGATGCTCTTTATCGCGTCGGACATTTTATTTCACTTTTCCAACGCCGACCGCAAAGCGATCGAATTTTTAAGCTTTTTTAGCGTCAACGAAAGCATCGACGTACACGGCAATCGCTACAAAGCCAATCCGATCTTGGACGAAAGCAATCACGCGTGGAATATTACGACGATTCGCTCGACCTTGCTTCAGCACAAAAAAGCCAAGCAAGCCGTTTACGATAAGAAAAATGCTCTGATTAGCATCAAAACGAGACTGGAAGGGTTTAAACTCGATCAGCAAGAGTACGCCGTGCAAAAAGCCAAAATTAACGAACAATGGTCCTCCACCGAAGCCGTGATTAACGGAATTCATAAAACACTGCGCAAAATCCAAGAGTCCGAAGACGAAGAGGTGCATTTCAACGAAGACGGCGAAGAAAAAGTTTTCCCTCGGAAGGTCTTGATTGCGCGGTTGTTTAAAAAAGAAGATAAGTTGCTGAGTGAGAGGACCAAGTGCCAAAAGGCAATCGACGAGATCGAACTGAAAATTGCCAATAAACAAAAAGATATCGATATTTGGGAAAAAAAATATGCCGAAAACCAAGAGATACTAGCGGCATTTGAGGCGAAAGGTCATCCGATGGACAAGCAGTACGAGCGGATTCAACGGGCGTTGGCAAAAACGTTGGCTTCGAGGTAAGACGTCAAAGAACCGTTTGAAAGCGTTTCTTTGACGTCAACGCGTCTTTATTTGAGCGTGGAAAAAAGCGTGCTGAGGTTACCCGCGACGCCTTCTAAAGAGTGCTTGAGATCGGAGGGAACGAAGACGACTTTGCTGTTGGCGGAGTTTGCCAACGCTTGGACGCTGTCGATGTAGCGTTGCGCTAAAAGGTAGCTCGGCGCATCGCCGTTTTTGATCTGTGCCGTGAGCGACTCCATCGCCTCTTTGTCGCCGTAAGCTAAGGCAACTTTGGCTTCAGCCTCTTTTCGGGCGGCTTCAAGTTTTCCCTCGGCTTCTAAAATCATGGATTGTTTAAAGCCTTCGGCTTTTGCGATGGCGGCTTGTTTCTCACCTTCGGCTTTCATAATGAGTGCTTTTTTCTCACGCTCCGCCGCGGCTTGTTTCTCCATCGCTTCTTGAAGATTATCACTCGGACGAATATCTTGAACTTCGACCGCGGTCAACGATAAACCCCATTGCTCCAAATGATCGCTGATTTTTTCCGAAACGGAAGCTTTGATGGTTTCTCGACCCGAAAGCGACGCATCGAGTTCCATATTGCCGATGACGGAGCGAAGCGTCGTTGCCGCCATATTGGCAACGGCTAATTCAAAATCGTCGATCGAATAAACCGCTTTTGCCGGATCGCTGATTTTATAGAAGACCACCGCGCTGATAATCACGACGGCGTTGTCTTTCGTGATGACTTCTTGCGCTTTCATTTGCTGAATCAACTCTTTGGTGTTGAGTTTCACTTGAACTTGGTCGAGTACGGGAATGAGGAAATTGAGTCCCGGTTTTAAGATGGAGTGAAATTTCCCGAGTCGCTCGACGACCCACTCTTCGCCTTGCGGTACGATGCGCACCATTTGGTAGAGAAGGTAACCGCCCGCTAAGAGCAAAATAATAAAAAACGAAAGGCTAAGGTCGATAGAGGTATGCACGCAAACTCCTTTAGTTTGAAATAGGTTTGACGATGAGAAAATGACCGTGTATAGAGACGATTTCGATGTGTGTTCCGACGGCAATCGTTGCGTCGGTTGCGCTTTGCGCGTTCCATTCGCTACTGCCCAAAACAGGGGTTTGCAACTTAACGCGTCCTTGCGCGTCGGGTACGATTTCGCTCAGGACTTTACCTTGCGTACCGATAAATTCATCGGATTGTCCGATTTTAGAGGCAGGTGCGTTGGCGACTCTTTGACGTTTAAAAACGACCGCACCGACGAACATACCTAAAAGGGCTACGAGTATTTGAAAAATAAGAGAGTTTTCCGCAAAATACGCCAATAAGGAAGAACCGAAAAATCCAAGACCGATAAAAAGAGCAAAAAACGAGGGACTCGCGATCTCGAAAACGATAGCAAAAACGCCTAAGATCGCCCAAAGATACCATACCATCAAAACTCCTTTGCGAAGAAGATGGCGTATTATACTGAAAACACCTACAAATTATGGTGGAGCTGTGGGGGATTGAACCCCAGTCCAAAAATAGCCACCTATGACGTCTACATGCTTAGATATTGTTGATAGTGTTTAATTTTGCTTCGTACAACAATCAGAAAACTACGCAAAACGAGCCTTTAACTTCGCTACATGTAAAGGCGTTCATGTAGTATAGCTATCAAAGCTATGATACTCTCCGAGACCTCCTAAGATAGCATCGAAGGGGAGAGCAGTCCGTTATTTGTTAAACTTACGCAGCTAGAGCGTAAGCAGGACGATAGTTACTGTTGTTAGCAGTTATTGTTTGAAGGTTGTGTAACGCAAGTCCTTCACTTCCGACATGCAGCCATAAGCTAAAACTACTCCTGTCGAAGCCATGTCAGCCCCATAGATAGTAGGAGCGTAAGTTTAGCATATTTTGCTATAATTCGCAAAAAGTATTGAAGGAAACTATTTTGAAAAGAATTATTTCGTATCTTTGCGTAGCATTTTTTGCTTTATGGATACAAGGGTGCGCGTTTAATCAGCAACCGCAAAAACCGCAAGCCAATACGCAAAACCTTTCAGCGCAATCGGCGCAAGATACCAATCCTAAACTTTCGCGTTTGGTCGGCAAAAATTATATCAAAGGCGTTTTACTGCATTTGACGTATGATCCCAATACGCTTTTATGGAACTACGAAATCGACGGCATCGAAACGACTAACGGGAAATTGCCGTACGTCAACTTTAATCATAAGACGGTGCTTGCCAACGAGGGCGACTTGGTGTATGCGTCGTTTAACGGGATGCGTTTAGAAGAACTTTTCGTCATCAAAGCCGGTTATTTTAAAAACGGTAAGATTTCGCAAACGGCTCCTTCGTCAAAGCCGATTACAAGCGCAAGCAGAAAGAAAAACACGAACGCTAAGACGTCTGAACCGGACGAACCGGGCGTACGCAATAAAGCACATCAGGTCATTGGCGTTCCGCAAGAAGAGACGATTCGTTTTTAGTCTTAAAAGGTTTACTATTGTTAACCGATCGTTTACTTTGAATTCTTATACTTTCAGTAGCAAATTTCATATTTTCTTCCGAAAGTATCTTCTCAAAGAGGTGTTCCGCCAAGCGCCTCTTTGAACTCTCTTTCCAGCTCAATCGTAAAAATAGCCCCTTCTTTTTCATTCAGAGCACTAAGCTTTCCGCGCATACTTTTCTCGATAATCAACTTTGACATGTAAAGCCCGATACCCGTTCCTTCGTTTTGTTCTTTCGTACTGACGTAAGGTTCGAAAATACGCTCGATCGGCTCTATTTTAATACCGCCTCCGTTATCTTCGACCCTGAGGTAAATGTTTTTTTCATCGCTCTCCAACGTAATGCGAATATACCCGTCGGATCTTCCCGATGCCAAAATGGCGTCTTTGGCGTTGGAGAGAAGGTTTAACACGACTTGTTCGTATTCGCTTTTATAGCCGACGATGCTCTCATCGGATTCGATGCGTACGTCTACGACGATGTCGTGATGAATAATCGCCTCTTGGATGATCCGCAACACCTCGTCGACGGAATTTTGGATCGAAAAGCGTTTTTTGTCCTTATTGGGCATAAAAAAATTGCGAAAATCGTCAATCGTATGCGACATATATTCGACGATATTTTCCGCTTCGACGCATTTGATCTCCATCGAACTTTTATCAAGCATATCCCTATTGTACTTTAGTTTGAGGGTCATTAAAAGTGCGGAGAGTTGGGAGAGCGGTTGTCGCCACTGATGCGCGATATTGCTGATCATCTCTCCTAAGGCGATAAATTTGGATTTTTGGATGAGGAGTTGCTCTTGTTCCCTATTTTTTTGAATCTCTTCTTGCACGCGGCTTTCGAGCGTATGGTTGAGCGTTTCGAGCTCTTGGGCTTTTTGTTGCACCTGTGCGTGGTAACTTTTTAAAAAGCGCTCGATGCGTTTTCCGAGCATCAGTGCAAAGGCATTGGCGATAAGGGCAAAAAGCAAAAAGATGATGATCGCGGAAGTGGCTTCCAGCTTGACTTTTTCTTGAAACTGTGTTTTTGCCGCTTCGATTTCTTGGTCGATGTCGTCCATATAAACGCCTGCGGCAATGATGATATTCCACGGTTGATAAAATTTAAAGTAGGAAACCTTAGGGCGTGCGAGCTCGGTTCCGGGTTTTTTATAGAGATACTCTACAAACGAGTAACCGTGATCGAGAATGTCGTGCAAAAAGATTTTGCGAAATGCCTTGCCGTTTTCATCGGTGTACGCGTCGGAGATATACTCTCCTTCCAAATCGGGGCGGTTGGGGTTGATCAACATTTTGGCAAATCGATCGCCGCCGCCGATATGGTTAATCTCATAAACGAAAATATAATTATGCTCTTGTCCGCCGTAGCGAATATGCCGAATCCACTCAAAGGTCTCCTGTTTGAGTGCGGCAAGATCGTTCGGTGCATCGGAAGCGGCGCGGTGCAGTTTAAATTCGATAAAGCTGATAATCGAATCGACTTCACGCTGAAGCAACGCGCGTTTGTTCGCCTCAAACGTTTTTCGCGTATCTTCGATTTGGGCGTCTAGCAGTTCGTACTGTTTGGTAATAAAGAAATAACCGTTAAAAAGCATTAAAGAGGTAATGATAAAAACGGTACTTAACGTAATGATTTTCGAGATATTGCTCTCTTTAATAATTTTCACAAAAAACTCCCGTCGCAACTGCTATAATATAAAAGTAAGAAATTTGAGAAAGAGAGTAGCGTATCTCTTCTTTTAAGAAACGTAAAGGTTCGGTTATGGATGAAAAAATGATGAAAAAGCTTTCAAATTACCGCGTTTTGTATGCCGAAGACGATGTGGGCGTACGCAAAAACGTTTACGAATTGCTCTGCTTGCTCTTTCAAGAAGTCTATTTGGCAAGCGATGGCGAAGAGGCGTATGCGCTTTTCGTGAAATATGCACCCGATTTGGTGATTACCGATATTAAAATGCCCCATCTCGGCGGCATCGACTTGGTTAAAAAGATTCGCGAGCACGACGAAAAAGCACATGTCATTATTATCACGGCGTATACCGAAGTCGATTACATGTTAGAAGCCATCGAACTCTCTTTACTACGCTACATCGTCAAACCCATTACCGAGCCCAAATTGTTTGATGCTTTGGAAAAATTTTTACAGTCTAAAGAAAAAAGCCACCTGCAAGAAATCGCTTCGGGATGGTATTACGACGCTTCGCAAAAGAGCATCACGGACGGTACCGAAGCGTATGAGTTAACCAAAAAAGAGGCAAAGCTGATCGAGCTTTTGTTGGAGAAAGATTCCATCATCACGTACGAAGAGATTGAGACGTATTTGTGGGAAAACGAGTATATGAGCTTGAACGCGCTTCGTTTGATGATTAAAAACTTAAGAAAGAAACTTCCCGAGGGAACTTTAAAAAATATTCAAGGTATAGGTTACAAATTGTAACTCTGAAAAACGATGAAAAGCCATTGTATCGCGTAAAAGTTACTAAAAGAAACTTTTACGCCTAAAATCCGACTCCGAACGAATTCCAACGCTTTCATTACATAATTTTGACATAACTTTCACCTATAATCGACGAAGAAATACACCGATAAAGGAGTTGACATGACAAAATTATTCAAAATCGTAGCGGCCGCTACGCTCTTAGTTTCATCTGCGATTGCCGCAGAGTATACGATTAAGCTCACGCACGTCGTAAGCCCGAATACGCCCAAGGGTATGGGTGCCGACTTCTTTGCAAAACGCGTCGGCGAATTGACCAACGGTAAAGTCGAAGTCGTCGTTTTCCCTAACTCTCAGCTTTACGGCGACGGCGAAGAGATGAAAGCGTTGAAGCTTGGAAACGCCCATATCGCAATGCCGAGCTTTTCAAAGTTTACGAGTATCGTTCCGGAAATGCAACTTTTCGATCTACCGTTTTTGTTTAGAGATAAAGAGCATCTCTACAAAGTTCTCGACGGCGAAGTCGGTAAAATCCTCAAAGATAAAGTAACGGCAAAAGGCTTCGTGGCACTTGATTATTGGGATGCCGGCTTTAAACACCTCTCCGCCAACAAGCCGCTTTTTAAACCTGAAGACGCTTCAGGGCTTAAATTTCGTATCATGAGTTCACACGTGCTTGAAGCACAGTTTAAAGCCGTAGGCGCTAATCCGCAAGTATTGCCGTTCTCGGAAGTCTATTCCGCATTGCAACAAGGCGTCGTCGACGGTGCGGAAAATCCGCTTTCCAACTTTTACACTAAAAAATTCAACGAAGTTCAAAGCGATTTAACCCTCTCAGATCACGGTTATTTAGGGTATTTGGTCATTATGAGCGAGAGTTTCTGGAAAAAATTCCCGAACGATCTTAAACCGATGGTGCTTCAAGCAATGAAAGAGGCAACGGAATATGAGCGCAAACTTGCGTCCGAAGACGATGAGGCGATCTTGGCAAAACTCAAAGAGTATGCTAAAACGTCCGGCAATCTCAAAATTCATACCTTAAGCGCGGAGCAGAAAGCGGCATGGCAAAAAGCGATGGAAGCGATTTATCCTAAATTTTACGGCGTTATCGGCGAAGAGTTGATCAAAAAAGCGCAAGCCGCTAAATAGAAAGCAAGGCAATGAAAAAGTATTTTACGATTTTAGATCTCGGCGTTATGGCGATCAATAAAAACATCGCCGTATTCGGCATATCGCTCGGCGTTCTTCTTGCTTTCGCCAACGTCGTGTTACGTTATTTTTTCGATATGAGCATTACGTGGGCGGGAGAGCTGACCAACTATCTTTTTATGTGGTCGGCACTCTTCGGGGCGGCATACGGTTTTAAAAAAGGGGTGCATATTTCCGTTACGATGCTTTTGGAAAAACTGCCCGTGATGTTGGCAAAAATCATCTTAATGGCGGCACACCTGTTTAGTTGTTTGTATCTGGTATTAATGGCGTACTTGGGATACGAATTGGTGCTAATGTTGATTGATTTCGGCGAAATGAGCATCGATTTGCGCGTACCGATGTGGATACCGCATTTAGTTTTACCGTTTGCCTTTATCGGCGCGGCGTTTCGTGCCGGAGAAAAAGTGTTTGAAGTCGCCGCGACCGATGCCGACAAAGTCATCGTCAACAGCGAACTTGAAACGCTTCACGATTCTTTGGAAATGAGAGGAGTAAACTCACATGTTGATGCTTAGTCTTTTCGGTTTACTCTTCCTTTTAATGTTTTTGGGCGTTCCCGTTTCGGTAGCCTTAGGGTCGAGTACCTTGATAACGGCGTACTTTTTTACCGATATGGATTTGATGGGCATCACGTCGCACGTCTTCGACGGGCTCAATAAATATTCGCTGATGGCGATTCCGATGTTTATTTTAGCGGGATCGTTTCTTTCCAAAGGCGGTGCGGCACATCGTATCATCGAGTTTGCGAAGTCTATCGTCGGGCATTTGCCCGGAGGTCTTCCGATCTCGGCGATTTTTGCGGCGATGATTTTTGCGGCGGTTAGCGGAAGCTCTCCGGCAACCGTAGCGGCTATCGGTTCGGTCATGTTCGGAGCGATTCAAGAAGCGGGCTATCCCAAAGGCTACGCCATCGGAACGATCGCAACTTCGGGTAGCTTGGGTATTTTGATTCCTCCGTCCATCGTATTTATCGTATACGGCGTTACGGCGGATCTTTCCATCGGAAAGCTTTTTATGGCGGGCGTCGTTCCGGGACTTTTGATCGGCTTTATGTTGATGAGCTTGACCTATGTCGGCGCGGTGCGTTTAGGCTTTAAAAAAGGTACGCCGGCAAGCTTTAAAGAACGACTGGTCAAATTTAAAGAGGCATTTTGGGCGTTGATGCTCATCGTTATCGTTATCGGCGGTATTTACGGCGGTTTGTTTACGCCGACCGAAGCGGGTGCGGCAAGTGCCGTCTACGCTTTCATCGTCTCCGTTTTTGTCTACAAAGACCTTAAAATGAAAGACGTCTATAAGATCGTTTTAGAGTCGGCATTGACAAGTTCGATGATATTTTTCGTCATTGCAAACGCGATGATTTTCGCGCACTTTTTAACCGATGAGACGATTCCGCAACAAATCACGAAGCTGATTATGGATGCGAACGTCGGACCGATTATGTTCTTGGTTATCGTCAACGTTTTGTTGCTCTTGATGGGGCAGTTTATGGAACCAAGTTCCATCGTTATGATTACCGTTCCTTTGCTTTTACCGCTCATTGTGGCACTGGGCATCGATCCGATTCATTTCGGCGTCGTCTTAGTCGTCAATATGGAAATCGGTATGATAACCCCGCCCGTGGGCCTCAACCTTTTTGTCGCCGCGGGTATGACGGGACTGAGTCTCAAAGAGGTTGTCGTCGCCTCGCTTCCGTGGGTCGGCGTCTTGTTCGTCGGATTACTTCTTATTACCTATATTCCCGCAATTTCGTTGTGGTTACCGCAACTAATGTACGGAATGTAAAATCTTTACATGTAAGACTGCTCGGGAATGCTACAATGCCTTCCCGACGCTCTTTTAGAGCCCAAATGCCTCTTTCTTCGGATTCTTTTGATCGCGTGAGCCGAAAATCGGACTTTGCGTGACATTTTCCCCCTAATTTATTGTAATTTTCTCGTTTTTGTGATAGACTTATCTCGCCTTCAAAAAATTCAAAGGAGAAAATATGAAATTAGCTAAACTTAGCTTGGCGGCTATGGTAGTTGCTGGTCTTGCATCCAGCTCTTTTGCGGCAGACACATTGGCTGACGCATTTAAAAACGGTAAAGTATCAGGCGAATTAAGAGCATGGTATTTTGACAGAGAAGGATCAGCAACAGATGCTGAAGGTTCAGCGGCTTCAAAAGCTGTTAATGCCGACATCTTTAACGTAGGCGTTATTCTTGGTTACGTAACGGATTCTTTCTACGGTTTTAAATTGGGTGCAACGATCCAATCTAACTATGCTCCGTATGCTGACAGCGATGCAAAAACAGACTTTAATAAGGATGAATACGGTTCAGGTGCCGTACTTTCTGAAGCGTATGTACAGTACTCTATCGGCAATACGACGGCAAAGGTCGGTCGCCAATTTATCTCTACGCCATTGGTTAACGGTTCTGGTTCACGTATGATCAAACAAGCGTTTGAAGGTGCCGTATTACTCAATACCGATCTTCCTCAAACAACCTTGGCAGCAGGTGTTGTAACGAAGTACCAAGCAAGAACAAGTTCAACATTAAATGCATTCCCAGTATTTGCACATCCAGCAGGCGATGCGCCTCGTTTTGAGAACCTAGATAGCCTTGTTGATGCATATGCTTATACATTACTTGCTATCAATAAATCAATCCCAGGTACAACCTTAACGGCACAATGGGCAGGACTTGATAATTTTGCTGACTTCTACTATTTAGAAGCGGCATATGCCGGTAAAGCAGGCGAAATCTCTTACGGTTTGGCGGCAAACTACGAATTAAGAAGTCCGGACAATTTTGCTGTTCTTAAAACAAATGAAGACGGCAAAATGTACGGTGCAAAAGTTGACTTAGGATACGGCGATTTGAAAACATATGTTGCCTATACGAAAATTACCGATGATGCAGATGTAAGCGGTTTTGACGGCGGTGCCGGTTTCGGCGGCGGCGCACAAACGGCGTTTGCAAAAGCTTACTCAAGCAAAACGGGAACTTATGATAGAGATTCAAAAGCATACTCAGTTGACGCAAACTACAACTTTAAAGCTATCGGCTTATTAGCAGGTGCTAGATATACGGGTGTTAAAGTTGATTCTGCTGCAGCAAATCTTAAAGACAGAGGTTATACCGATGTTTATATGCAATATGCATTCTCAGGCGCACTTAAAGGTTTCTCAACAGACGTTTCTTACCAAGACTGGTCAAAAGATGTTGATGGACACGATTTCTGGTTCAAAGCAAACTATAAATTCTAATTTATACCGTTTGTCAGTATAAAAAGTAGCGGTATTTTGCCGCTACTTTCTCTTTAAATCTGCATTTTTTTTAAAAAGCTTACTTTTTCATCACTTTTTTTAGTTGACTTTCTATTTTTTTTTTGTATACTTCGCTCTGTAATCATTTAGTAATCTAATTTTTCAAGGAGAAAATATGAAATTAGCTAAACTTAGCTTGGCGGCTATGGTAGTTGCTGGTCTTGCATCCAGCTCTTTCGCGGCAGACACATTGGCTGACGCATTTAAACAAGGTTCTGTAACAGGTGAGTTAAAAGCTTACTATTTCGACAGAGATTATGATTCAGACGGTCATGAGAATCTTTTGACAACGGGTTTATTACTAAACTATAAAACCGCTTCATTCTACGGCTTTGGTTTAAATTTTACGGGTCAAGCAAGTGCATCTCCTTTTGCTAGTTCAGATGAAAAAGCATTATTTGCAGGCGATGAATACGGTTCAGGTGCCGTTCTTTCAGAAGCTTACCTTTCTTACTCAGTCGGTAAAACAACGGCTCTTGTCGGTCGTATGTTCTTAGATACGCCACTTGTTGCATCAAGCGGTTCACGTATGACAAAACAAGCCTTCGAAGGTGCTGCGTTGATCAATACGGATCTTCCAGGTACGACATTGATCGCAGGTTATGTTCAAAAATTCCAAGCAAGAACAGACGGTGACGGTAACATCGGTAAATTCAGCAAAACAATGGGCACAGGTTCAGGGTATCCTGAAAATACTTTAGGTGATATATTTGAAGCTAATAATATTGATGGAAATCCTTCTTTATATGTTGACGGCGGTGCTTTTACGTTAGTAGCGATTAACAAATCCATTACGGGATTAACATTGACAGCTGCTTATGCACAAGCAAACGATGTTAAAAACTTTGATTCAGGAATATCCATTGATGCTGTTAGAATTGCATACGGTGAGGCAGCTTATGCCGGTGCTGCAGGTAAATTTACTTACGGTTTAGCAGCTCAATACTACTATAACAACCTTAGCGGTGTTAGTGCCCCATCTGCAGTTATTCCTGGTTTGATCTCAGGACTTGATAGCAACAACCTTTGGGGTGTTAAAGCAAGCGTAGGTTACGATGCATTCGGTGCTTATGCAGCTTATACAAAAGTTAATGATGAAGAAAATGGTATTGGTGTGATTTCAGGTCTTGGCGGCGGTGCCGACCTTGCGTATACCGGTTCTCCAATCAACTCTTCAAGCTATGCAAACGATACAAAAGCTTACAAAGTCGGTTTAACCTATGCCGTACTTAAAAATGCTAATCTTGGTGTAAACTATACGGTTAACAAAATGGATTCTAACCCATCTGACTGGGATGAAACAGCTTGGGCGGCAATCGAAGCAGACTATGCATTCGAAGGCGCACTTAAAGGTTTAAATACGTCAGTCGTTTATGAAGACGGTAGCAAAGATGCTAGCGGCGTAAGCGAATTGTGGTTTAAAGCAGCTTACAAATTCTAATCACGCCTCTACAACTTCGCCTCGTTATGAGGCGGAGTTTCTTTTTTACTCCTTTTCTTAACTGTCTATTTTTTATACACAACTTCCCTTCTTTTAGATTCTTGCTTAAGTAACTTTTCTGTAATATTGTTTGATTACTACTACAAGGAGTATACATGAGAAAACTATCTGTTCTAGCCGCATCCGCTCTTCTTTTAGCAAGCTCTTCTTTTGCGAAAGAGATTAACGTCGGTGTCGTTATGTCGATGAGCGGTCCGCTTGCCGCATACGGACAAACGTGCAACGAGGGTATCGAATTTGCACATTCGTTACAACCGAAACTTAAAAACGGAGATACCGTCAAATTGGTATTGATCGACACGAAAGGCGATAAAGTCGAGTCAGCCAATGCAACGACGCGTTTGATTAGTTCCGATAAAGTCGTCGGTATCATCGGCGAATTGACCAGCACAAATACCGCGCAAGTCATGGCTATTGCCGATAAAAAAGAGATTCCCGTCATTGCTCCCGTTGCAACGAACGACAAATTGACCGAAGGTAAAAAATTTGCTAACCGTGTTTGTTTTACCGATTCGTTCCAAGGTGCAGTCGTTGCCAACTATGCGGCAAAAGACTTGAAACTTAAAACGGCGGTCGTCGTAGTCGATCAAGCGCAAGTGTACTCTTTAGGCCTTGCCAAAGCTTTCAAAGACGCATTTAGCGCCGCCGGCGGTAAAATCGTTAAAGAGATCAAAGTGAGCTCCGGCGATAAAGACTTTAAAGCCGTCGTTTCTCAAATCAAAGCGGCCAATCCTGATTTTATGTTCTTGCCGATGTATCACCCTGAAGTTTCGATGATTGCTCGTCAAGCAAAACAAATCGGGCTTAATAAACCGATGTTCTCGGGAGACGGCGTTGCCAATCAAACCTTTATCGACTTAGGCGGCGATGCGGTTGAAGGCTACATGTTTACGGATTTCTTTGATTACGGTGCTCCTCCGACAGAACGTTCAAAAGAATTCATCAAAGCGTATGCCGCCAAAACCGGTAAACAAGAAGTTAACTCGTTTGTCGCCCTTGGTGCAGATGCCTACAACTTAATGGTAGATGCAATGAACCGTTGCGCCAATCCGGAAGACAATATTTGCGTCAATAACGAAATCAAAAAAACCAAAGGTTTTGAGGGCGTTTCCGGCGTGATCTCCATGGATGAACTCGGTAACTCTACGCGTTCAGCGGTTATCAAAGTCGTTCAAAACGCAAAAGCCGTTTACAAAGCAACCGTCAATCCTTAAAAGAACGACGTTTTTCTCTCCTCGTTTCGGGGAGAGAATTTTAGACAAGTTACCATACATGTCAGAGTATGGTAAGTTTTTTAAAATTTTTTAGGAGCATCTATTTGGATTTTACAATGTTTATGCAACAGATGATCAACGGCTTTAGCCTTGGTAGTATGTATGCGCTGATCGCAATCGGGTATACGATGGTGTACGGCGTACTTCGCTTGATCAATTTCGCGCACGGCGATATTATGATGGTCGGCGGATTTTTAGGATTTTTCGGTGTAGCCGTTTTGGAACTCCCGTTCCTTGCCGCCGTTTTATTGGCGATCGTCGGTTCTGCACTCTTGGGTATGGCAAGCGATAGAATTGCCTACCGACCGCTTCGAAGTGCCCCCAAAATTTCTTTGTTGATTACGGCGATCGGCGTCAGCTTTTTTTTAGAAAACGCATTTAACGTTTTTTTCGGCGGCGTTCCAAGAGCTTTCCCCGTTCCGAGCGTTTTGGAAGATATTTTAGAATTCGGCGGACTTACGATTCCCGTATCGGCATTGATCGTACCGATTTTGACGGCTATGTTATTAGCAATTATCTTGTGGGTTTTGTTTAAAACCAAGTACGGCATGGCAATTCGTGCCCTTGCGTTTGACGTCGATACGGTCAATCTTATGGGGATTGACGCCAATCGTATCATTACCATTGTTTTTGGGATGGGCTCGGCACTTGCAGCGGTCGGCGGTATTTTTTGGGTCGTGAATTATCCTTCCGTCGATCCGATGATGGGTGTTTTAGTCGGACTTAAAGCGTTTGCGGCAGCGGTAGTCGGTGGAATCGGAAGCGTCGGCGGGGCCGTTTTAGGAGGGTTGATTATCGGCTTTACCGAAGTGGTCGTGATTGCTTTTTTACCGGAGCTGGGCGGATACAAAGACGCATTTGCGTTTATCTTTCTCATCTTAATTTTATTGTTCAAACCGACCGGTATTTTAGGAATTGATTTTGAAAAGAGTAGGTTTTAAGATGACGGTAAAAAAAGATCAATGGATTAACCTTTCATTCGTGTTCGGCGTTATCGGATTTATCGGTATCGCCAATAGTTTTTTTGACGAATATACGATTCGTATTTTAAACAATATCGCTATTTTTACGATTTTGGCGGTCAGTTACAATCTGATTAACGGCGTTACGGGGCAGTTTTCGCTCGAGCCGAACGGTTTTGTCGCTATCGGTGCTTACGTCACCGCACTTTTATTGGTTTCTCCCGAAGCCAAACAGTACCAATACGCGATCGTCGATCCGTATCCTTTCGTGTTAAGCTTGCATGCCAATTTCGTGGTTGCGTTAGTGTTGTCGGGATTTTTTGCGACATGTTTGGCGTTGGTACTCTCTTTTCCTGTTTTTAGGGTTAGAGGAGACTATTTGGCGATCGTAACGCTTGGTTTTGGATTTATCATCAAAATATTTGCGATCAATTATCCCGAAGTAACCAACGGCTCTTTGGGGTTAAACGATATTCCCGAATTTTCTAATCTGTATTGGACGGGCGGTATTGCGATTATCGCGGTTATAACGGTTTTGAACATCGTTAACTCTAAATTCGGACGTGCCATGAAAGCGGTACGCGACGATGAAGATGCGGCGATTGCGATGGGTGTCAATACTTTTAAAGCAAAAACGTTTGCCTTTTGCACGAGTGCCTTTTTCGAAGGCGTCGGCGGCGGGCTTTTGGCGGCATTGCTGACAAGCATCTCGCCTGATCTTTTTGACTTTTTCTTTACGTTTCAATTGTTAATTATTATCGTGCTCGGAGGACTCGGCAGTACGACGGGTGCGATTGTCGGAACGATTTTAGTAATGGGCGGAAGCGAATGGATGCGCTTTTTGGACGAACCGATGAAATTTTTCGGTTATACGACGCCGGCAATGCCCGGATTGCGTATGGTCGTCTTTTCGTTAATCTTGATTTTTATCATGCTTTTTGCCCGAGAAGGTATTATGGGCAAGAAAGAGCTGAAAGATCTTTTCAAAGGCCGTAAAAGGAGTGCGAAATGATCTTACATGTCAATAACGTTACCAAAAATTTCGGCGGCGTAACGGCGATTAAAGAGACGAGTTTTAGCGTCGAACGAAAAGAGATTTTCGGACTGATCGGGCCTAACGGCGCGGGTAAAACGACGATGTTTAACATCATCACGGGAAATTACGAACCAAGTTCAGGAGAAGTCATTTTCCGAAACGAGATGATTCACGGATTGAAACCGCATTTAATCGTTCGCCGCGGTATCGCCCGAACGTTTCAAAACATTCGTCTTTTTTCGAGCATGAGCGTTTTGGATAACGTTTTGATCGGATTTGATTTCCAAGCACGCTACAGTTTCTTTGAAGCTATTTCGCGTTTTCCGCGTTTTATCGGCGAAGAAAAACGCATCAAAAAACGCGCATTCGAGATTTTGGATTATTTTGGAATGAGTGCGTTTGCCCATGCCAAAGCGGTCGATTTGAGTTACGGCCAGCAACGTAAAGTTGAGATTGCACGTGCATTGGCGACCAATCCGGAATTGTTATTACTCGACGAACCCGCAGCGGGTATGAATCCGTCCGAGACGGAAGAGTTGGGAAACATCATCAAAAAAGCGCGTGAAGATTTCGACTTAACGGTACTTTTGATCGAACACGATATGAAATTCGTCAATCAATTGTGCGACAAAGTGTTGGTGCTTGATTACGGTAAAACCATTTTTGAAGGAAAGCCCAGCGACGCGATTCAAGATTCTGAAGTGATTTCGGCGTATTTAGGAGATTTTCATCATGATTAACGTTAAAAACCTACATGTCTATTACGGACTGATCGAAGCGGTCAAAGGGATTGATTTTGACGTGAAAGAGGGGGAAATCGTCTCGTTGATCGGTAGCAACGGCGCGGGTAAAAGTTCGACCCTGAAAGCACTGCTCAACAGCGTCAAAAAAACGGGAGATATTAATTTTTTAGGTTTCGATACCAAACACCATAAAACGCATACGCTCGTTCAACACGGACTTTCGTTGGTTCCGGAAGGTCGTAAAATCTTTATCAACCTGACGGTTGAAGAAAATTTACGTATGGGTGCGTTTAATAACGACGAAAATTACGAACATCTGCGCGATGCGATGTACGGGCTTTTCCCTCGGATCAAAGACAAACGCTATCAACTCGCGGGAACGATGAGCGGGGGCGAGCAACAAATGTTGGCGATTTCGCGAGCCTTGATGGGCGAACCGAAACTCTTGATGTTGGATGAACCGAGCCTCGGTCTTGCACCTAAAATTGTCGGAGAGGTTTTTGAGACGATACTTCGACTGAGAGACGAGGGCATTACAATCCTCCTCGTAGAACAAAACGCTTTTGCCGCGTTGAAAATTTCCGATAAAGCCTATGTTTTAGAAAACGGCAAAATCGTGATGAACGGTAAAGCTTCCGAGATGATCGGAGACGACACGATCCGCAAAAAATACCTCGGCGGATAAGATCAAAACTGCTTACATGTAGCCTCTGAAACGATGAGGCTACCGCTTCTTTAATGATTTATAAATTATTTACTCTAAAAAGGTAACATACCCCTATTTAGTTACGAAGGAAATTGGGAATGAACGGTGTATTGAAGCAACTTTTATCGATGAAAGTTGCGATTGTTTTGCTCTTGCTTTTTGGCTTTTTTAGTGCCGTTGCGACTTTTGTGGAAAATGATTTCGGTGCCGAGACGAGTTGGGCGCTGATTTATACGTCATGGTGGTTTGAACTTCTGCAAATAGCTCTTGGTATCGTACTCCTTTACAATATGGTTCATTATAAAATCTACACGCGCGATAAACTTCCTTCTTTGATGTTTCATCTTAGCTTTCTTTTTATTCTTATCGGTTCGGGAATGACGCGTTATTTTGGTTTTGAAGGCTCTTTGCATATTCGAAACGGCATGGAAGAGAACCGCGTACTCTCTTCGGAAGCGTTTGTACAAGCTTCCGCGCTCAAAGAGGGGAAAAGCTATAGTTATGCTCATCCTTTGTTGATTTCCCAAATAGGAGGAAATCGTTTTAGCTTCGATTTGGACGTCGGCGGCGAAAAAGCACATGTAGGTTTTAAAGAGTATTTTCCGCGGGCGACTAAAAAAGTTGTTGACGATCCTAACGGCGTTGCGATGATTTCCATGATACTCAGTGCTTATGGGGAGAGTTTAAGTATTGCACTTAAAGAAGGCGAATTTTACGAAACCCCCGATTATATTTTTAGTTTCAATGCAAAGCTTGATAACCCGAGTAAGCCGACGGTACGCTTTTTCAGGGAAAACGAAAGCTTTTACATGCTCTCAGACGAAAACGTATCGTGGTTTAAGATGGCGGAAAATACGCGAGGAACGTTTGAGGCAAACCGCAAGGAAGCGTTTACGACGGGACAACTTTATACCGTCGGTAATATGAATTTTGCGCCGCGTTATATCGGCTTAAAAGGAAAAGAAAAAGTCGTTGAAGATAAAAATCCGATGATTCAAGCAGGCGTCGAGTCCGCGTTAGTCGTAACGGTCGAATTTAGAGGCGAACGACATGACGTTGCGATGTTCGGGCAAGGCAAAGGCGCTAAAGGCGAGCCGACGAAGATAACGATCGCAGGCGTTCCGTTTGTGTTTGAATGGGGTTCGAAGACGTTTACGTTGCCTTTTTCCATTCAGTTGAACGAATTTCAATTAGATCGATACCCCGGTTCCATGTCGCCGATGTCGTATGCTAGCGAAGTCGAAGTCGTCGATAAAGAGCAAAACGTACGTTTGCCGTTTCGTATCTATATGAATCACGTCTTGGATTACCGAGGATTCCGTTTTTTCCAATCATCGTACGATAAAGACGAAAAAGGTACGATTTTATCGGTCAATAACGATCCGGGAAAAATTCCGACTTATTTAGGATACTTTTTGTTAAGTTTAGGACTCTTTTTAAACCTACTCAATCCCCAAAGCCGTTTTCGCAAATTAGCGTTTATGATTCAGCGCGACACGGTTAAGATGAAATCGGTACTCGTGCTCGTAAGCGCGATATTCTTAACATGGACGCAGCCTTTACATGCGTATACCACGGAAGAGTATTTAAGCTTTTTGAAACAATACGACGCCAAACATGCCGACCGTTTCGGTAAAGTGTTGGTGCAAAGCGTGGACGGGCGTATCAAGCCGATCGATACCGTTGCTTTCGAAGTGCTTAACAAAGTATACGGTGGTTCGACGTATCAAGGTATGAATGCCAATCAAGTCGTTTTGAGCATGATGAGTTCCCCTGCGGAGTGGCAGTCGCTTCCGATTATCAAAGTGTTTCATCCCGAACTCAAAAAAATGATCGGGATTCCCGAAAATCAAAAATACGCCTCGTTTAACGACTTTTTTGAAAAAGAGGGCGATCACGGCTTTAAACTGGCCAAGTTTTCCGAAGAAGCCAACCGAAAAAAACCCGCATTACGCAATCAATTTGATAAAGACGTCTTAAAAGTCGACGAACGTGTTAACATCTGTTATATGGTCTATACCGGAGAAATTTTTAAAATGATTCCGAAACAAAACGACCTCTCGAAACGATGGTTTGCGCCCCAAGAAGCCGTGATGAATTTTTCAAAACAAGAAGGCGACGAAGTGCGGGCATTGTTGGGCGGTTATTTTGAGGCGATCGGAGAAGGCTTGGAAAAAAGCAACTGGGACAATGCCGACAAGGCACTGGATAAACTTCAGTCTTACCAAGAACAATACGGAGCCGACATTATTCCCGCATCAAGCCGCATTAAAGCGGAAATCTTTTTTAACCATGCAAAAATTTTCGATCGTTTGACACCGCTTTATCTCTTAAGCGGGTTGATACTCCTATGCTTTATTTTCGCCAAAATGGTTAAACCAAAACTCTCTATCCAATGGATAGCTCAAGCAGTGTTAACGCTGACGGTTATCGGCTTTTTAGTTCACAGTGCCGGACTCGGTCTTCGCTGGTACATCGCACAGCATGCACCGTGGAGCGACGGATACGAATCCATGATCTATATCGCGTGGGCTATTGCGTTAGCGGGTATTTTCTTCGCACGCCAATCGGTCGTTTCTTTATCGTTAACGTCGATCTTAGCCGGTATTACGCTTTTTGTGGCGCATTTAAGTTGGATGGACCCGCAAATTACCAATCTGGTTCCGGTTTTAAAATCGTATTGGCTCAATATTCATGTCTCCGTCATTACGGCAAGCTACGGCTTTTTCGGTTTGTGCGCACTTTTGGGCTTTTTTACGCTCGTCTTATTTACTTTGCGTAGCGGTAACCCAGCCAAACATAACCGCAATCAAGAGTTG
The DNA here is from genome assembly GCA_002382085.1 of Sulfurospirillum sp. UBA4058. GTDB lineage: Bacteria > Campylobacterota > Campylobacteria > Campylobacterales > Sulfurospirillaceae > Sulfurospirillum. Next base: position 154,937 of record DFZK01000007.1, read on the forward strand.
GATCGCAATATTATCGAAGCGACGCGTATCAATGAAATGGCGATGATTTTAGGACTTAGCCTTTTAACGGTCGGTAACTTTTTGGGAGGCGTATGGGCGAACGAGTCGTGGGGGAGGTACTGGGGTTGGGATCCGAAAGAGACGTGGGCGTTGGTTTCCATCTTAGTATACGCGGCCGTCGTACATTTTCGCTTCGTGCCGAAGCTCAATACGCCGTTTGTATTTGCCGTAGCATCGACCGTTTCGTTTGCTTCGATTATTATGACTTATTTCGGAGTTAACTTTTACCTTTCCGGTATGCATTCGTATGCGGCAGGCGATCCGATACCCGTACCGAGCTTCGTTTACTATACGATTGCTATCGTTGCGTTAACGATTGCGCTTGCGTATCCTAAGCGAACGTTATATCAAGGAACGAAACCTTCCGCTTGAAAGAGGCCTAAGGCCTTTTTCAAGTTGTGCTATAATAGCCCCAAAAATCAGGAAGGCTATAGGTATGCAAGAGAATTATCTGATTCTTGCCATTGTTGCGGTTATCGCAATTGTCATTATCTCTTTATTTATCGTTGTCGCGAATCTTCAAAAAACCGTTGTGATCGAAACGATTCCCAGTCAAGTCGAACAAGAAAAAGCTCGCAAAATTGCTATCGAAGCGATGGTGGAAATTGCAGCTAAACGCAATTCGACGCGCAACGATCTAACCAATGCTATTTTACAAGTTGCCAAAGATTGTCCTTTCCCCGAAAAGCAAAAAGGAATGACTCCCAAAATAGCCAAAGTGTATCTCAATTTCGTCTTGTTGGTTGCGAGTCATCGCAATGCGGACGCGAAGTTAATCGCGTTTATGGACGAAGAGCTTAAAAAAGCCAATCCCGAATACAAACACGAAATCGATATTTATGAAAATGAGGGAATCAATCAACGAGGAAAAAGAATTTAATATAGGAAAGAATATGGCGACCCCAGGGGGACTTGAACCCCCGTTCCCGCCTTGAGAGGGCGGTGTCCTAACCACTAGACGATGGGGTCGCACACGTGATTTTGTTTAGGACAATGGTGACCCGTGATGGATTCGAACCATCGACCACCTCCTTAAAAGGGAGATGCTCTACCTGCTGAGCTAACGAGTCATGCTCAGACGGTTTCATCGTAACGATAAGAAAGAGCTGAGGGAAATAAATCGTGGCGCGGCGGACGGGGCTCGAACCCGCGACCCCCGGCGTGACAGGCCGATATTCTAACCAACTGAACTACCGCCGCACACGAAATGGTGGTCGCTATAAGACTCGAACTTATGACATCCACCTTGTAAGGGTGGCGCTCTACCAACTGAGCTAAGCGACCAAAGGGACACTACGTAAAAAGAATTAAATGGCGACCCCAAGGGGATTTGAACCCCTGTAACCGCCGTGAAAGGGCGGGATCCTGGACCACTAGACGATGGGGTCGCACAAATAAAAAGTGGTGACCCGTGATGGATTCGAACCATCGACCACCTCCTTAAAAGGGAGATGCTCTACCGGCTGAGCTAACGAGTCATTCACCGTTCTTCTCGTAATGAGGCTGAAATTATAGAGAAAAAAATTTCATTTGTCAAGAGAAATTTTCACTATTTTAAAAAAAGTGTTTCCCCGACATGTAAAAGAAGTTTAAAGGCATGATACGCGCTTTGACGTTGGATATAGTGTCGATCGCCTTCCAAAAGAAGCCTTTCGATCAGAACGGTTCCCTCTTTATCGCGTGCGCCGACAAAAACCGTTCCGACGGGTTTTTCGGTACTTCCGCCGGTAGGACCCGCAATACCGCTCGTGGCAATCGCATAGTCGCTCAAACTGGCGTTTAAAACACCCTCTAGCATCTCTCTGACGCACAATTCGCTGACCGCACCGTGACGTTCAATCGTCTCTTCGTTAACCCCAAGCCATGATTCTTTGATTTCGTTGGCATAGGAAACGATGCCGCCTTTAAAAACGGCTGATACTCCCGAATGTTCGGTTAACATTGAAGCGATCAAGCCTCCGGTGCAACTTTCCGCAACGCTTAACGTTTTACCGTGCGCCTCTAAGCAGGTGCAGATATGTTCGATAACGTCGGGATGTTGGATCACTTTTTGAGGTAAAAGCGATTTAACGGCTTTGAAAAAGCTCTCTAAATTGCCGTACTTGTTGGAAACGGCTTCAACGCTAATCCAACCGTCGATAATTGTCGTCGGCGTGATGCGGATTTCGTAGTTTTGAGCCAAAGGTTCGACTAGAATTTTTAAAGAATCTTCGTCGATATTGATGATGGAGAAAAGAGAGGATTCATTGGTATTATCGATAAAAATAGGCGGAAGTTTTTTATTTTCCGTCGCCTTAATAACGTTAATGTGCTTTCCCTCTCGTGCTAAAAGGTAGCTGTCGGTTTCATAGCGAACGGCTTTGGAGGGGATGAGCATACCGCCTTTGAGTTCCAAGGTCTCTTCTCCGAGCGTCGCGATGACTTTGTTGACCAGATTAAAACTGTCGTTAGAAGTGACGATGACGATTTCATCGGCATGTGAAATGGATTCTTCTAAGACGAAAAAGAGGTCTTTGTCGTTTTTATCGATGTAGACGGTTTGATCGGGGAGGTTCAAATGTTTCGTGATCGTGGAATGGATGTAATTTAAAAACGGTAGATTGTATCGCAAGGCTTTTCCTACGACGATCAAAGAGCTTTTCATGCACAGCCTTTTTTAGTTTGTATTATAGCATCTTGCGATGCGTAAGTGCTTCTTAAATCGTTTTTAGGTAAACTTGCCTCATTTTAAGATGCTTACATGTAAGAGTCTTAGCTTCCAAGGAGAGAGACTAAATGGACTATAAAGAGACCTTGCTTCTTCCTCAAACGGCATTCCCGATGAGAGGTAATTTACCCCAAAACGAACCCGCTCGTTACGCTAAGTGGTTTTCAAAAGAGGAAAGTGCTTACGCACGAATGATCCAAAATCGCGAAAATACTTCCAAGACGTTTATTTTACACGACGGACCTCCGTATGCTAACGGACATATTCATATCGGACACGCGCTCAATAAAATTCTCAAAGACGTTATTGTTAAAACACACTATTTTTTCGGCGAAAAAGTTCGCTACGTCCCGGGTTGGGATTGCCATGGTTTACCCATAGAGCAACAAGTCGAAAAAAACCTCGGTAAAGAGAAAAAAGATACGCTTGCTAAAAGCGAAATCAGGGAATTGTGTCGCGAACATGCGCGTAAATTTATCGATATTCAACGCGACGAATTTAAATCCTTAGGCGTTATCGGCGATTGGGACAACCCTTATATGACGATGAAGTTCAAATTTGAAGCAGACATTTACCGTGCATTGTGCGGCGTCGCGCATCAAGGATTGCTCGTAGAGCGTAGCAAACCCGTTTATTGGTCGTGGGCGGCGCGCAGCGCGTTAGCCGAAGCCGAAGTCGAGTACGAAGACAAAGAAGATTACTCCATTTTCGTAGCATTTGCACTGAGCACTGAGGCGAAAGCAAAACTGGATATTAGCACCGATGCTTCGGTCATTATTTGGACGACTACACCTTGGACACTGCCTGCAAACGTCGGTATCGCCTTTAGTCCGGAAGAAAACTATGTGCTGACCGGTGACGGTTATATCGTCGCTGAACCTTTACATGTAAAGCTTTTAGAGCAAGGTGTGGTGAAAGGTGAAATCGTTAAAACCTTTAAAGCCAGCGTGCTTGAAAACAGCTTTGCGATCAACCCGCTAAACGCTCGAAAATCCCAATTTGTCTTAGGTGAACATGTCACGATGGACGGCGGAAGTGGGTGTGTTCATACCGCTCCGGGACACGGCGACGACGACTACAAAGTCGGATTGAAATACAACCTTGAAGTCGTCATGCCGGTAGATGAACGCGGATGTTACGACGAAACGGTTGTTCGATTAGGCTTATTGCCCGATGCCGAGAGTTTCGTCGGCGAGCATATTTTTAAAGCCAATGAACGTATTTTGGAACTTTTGGGTTCATCGTTGCTCAAATGTTCCAAGTTTACCCACTCTTATCCGTTTTGTTGGCGTACGCATCAGCCGATCATCTACCGCGCGACCAAACAGTGGTTTGTCGCAATGGATGAAGCGGTGGGCGAACGAAAAAGCCTACGCTCTATGGCAATGGATGCTCTTAAAAACGTTCGTTTTTATCCCAAATCGGGCATCAACCGTTTGGGCTCGATGATCGAGAACCGACCCGATTGGTGTATTTCGAGACAGCGTGATTGGGGTGTACCGATCGCATTTTTTAGAGATAAAACGACGGGTAAGCCAATTTTCGATGCTAAAGTCGTCGATCATATCGCAACTATTTTTGAGGAAAAAGGTGCCGATGCGTGGTGGGATTTAGAGATTAAAGACCTTTTGGTCGAAAACAGCGGTTATCAAGCGGAAAACCTTGAAAAAGTGATGGATATTTTAGACGTTTGGTTTGACAGCGGCAGTACGTGGAAAGCCGTTTTACAATCCGATGAATACGATGCGGGCGACTATCCGGCTTCCATGTATTTGGAAGGAAGCGATCAACACCGCGGTTGGTTCCAAAGCTCGCTTTTAGTGAGTACCGCCAATAACGGCATTGCTCCGTACGGCAAAATTTTAACGCACGGCTTTACGATGGACGAAAAAGGCGAGAAGATGAGCAAGTCCAAAGGCAACGTCGTCTCTCCGATCGATGTCGCTAAAAGCCACGGCGTCGAGATTTTACGTCTATGGGTCGGGACGAGCGAATACACGACCGATTTGAAAATTAGCGATAATATCTTAAAACAAGTCAGCGAACAGTACCGAAAAATTCGCAATACGTTCCGTTTTTTGCTTGCCAATATCAACGACTTGGAAACACTGTTACCCTATGAGCAGATGGGGGCGTTGGATCGTTGGATCCTCTCTCATGCCAAAGCCGTTTTTGATGAGGCGGAAGGTTATTTTAGAGAGTACGAATTTTCCAAAGGCTTTGCGCTTTTGAACCATTTTATCGCCGTGGAACTCAGCGGTATTTACCTGGATATTTCCAAAGATAGGCTTTACTGCAACGCCAAAAACGACACGATCCGTCTCTCAGCGCAAAGCGCGATGGCACTGATGACCGAGCGGATGATGGCATTGTTCGCACCGACGTTGACGTATACGATCGACGAAATGATGGAGTATGCGCCGAGTATCGTCAAACAAGGCGGCTCAAGCGTTTTTGATTTGGTTTATCAACCGCTACCGGATCTTGCGTCTTCGTTTGACGAAGCGTATATGGTCGAAGCGCGAGAGAAGTTTTTTGAGATCGTCGACGGTTTAAAAAAAGAAAAAGTGATTAAATCGACCTTGGAATTGGTGATACAAACGGCGTCCGCGAAAATCATCGCACTCGACAAAGTCGATGCGGAAGATTGGTTTACGGTCAGCCGCGTGATCGAGCATGAAGAAAGCGGTGAAATCGGCGTTTTTGAAGTCGAAAAAGATCGTTTTAAAATTTTAAAAGCTCCTAAATGCAAATGCCCGCGTTGCTGGAAATACCGATCAAAAAGCGAAGAAGAGCTTTGCCACCGATGTGCCGAGGCCCTCAATGGTTGATTTGAGTGCTCCCGTTGAGCTGAGCTTTATTTTTGAAACCGTCGGTGCTATTTTTATCGTCATCGGCGTATGCGTTTACCTCGTCAATCGACGAACGAAACAGTTAAAGGAACATCATTGATTACGCTAAAAGAAGCCTTAACCCTTCCGGCCGAAGCTTTGAAAGAGATTCGAGACGACTTAAAAAAAGAGATTGCCGCCAAAAAAGAGCTGGGCGCATACGTTGAGCAACTCACCCATCAACCGATCGGCGAGTACGGCGAGGGGATTCCGATCGCATTGAAAGATAATATTCAAGTGAAAGGTTGGGAAGTCACGAGCGGTTCAAACATTTTGCAAGGTTACGTCGCTCCTTACAACGCAACCGTCGTCGATAACATGTTACGCCGCGGACTTGCCCCTTTCGGGCGCACGAATATGGACGAGTTTGCGATGGGAAGTTCCACCGAATCGTCTTTTTACGGCAAAACCTTAAACCCGCACAATCCCAAATGCGTTCCGGGCGGTAGCAGCGGAGGAAGTGCCGCGGCGGTTGCGGCGGGTATTGCGATTGCGGCTTTGGGGAGCGACACGGGCGGAAGTATTCGTCAACCGGCGGCATTTTGCGGTTGCGTCGGACTCAAACCTACGTACGGAAAAGTGAGTCGTTACGGCTTGGGTGCCTATTCGAGCTCTTTGGATCAAATCGGTCCCATTACGCAAAACGTCGAAGATGCGGCGATTTTATACGATATCATCGCGGGGCATGAGCCTAAAGACTCGACCAGTGCCGCTATGGCGCATGAAAGCGTTGCCGATAAACTCAACCCAGATCGTAAAATGACGATTGCCGTGATAGAAAACTACCTGAACGAAGCAAGCCCTGAAGTACGTGAAAAAATGTTAGAGGGCATTAAGGCATTGCAAAGTGCCGGACATACGATCGTGTATCGTAATTTTATCAACTCCAAATACGACATCGCAACCTATTACGTTATCGCAACGGCGGAAGCAAGTGCCAACTTAAGCCGCTACGACGGCGTACGTTACGGCAATCGTCACAAGAGCGACTCGTTAAAAGAGATGTTCATTCAAAGTCGAAGCTTGGGTTTCGGCGAAGAGGTTAAACGAAGAATTTTACTCGGAACCTTTGTCTTAAGTAGCGGTTATTACGACGCGTATTATCTAAAAGCGCAACGCGCACGGCACTTTATCAAAGCGCAATACGAGGCGATTTTTCAAGAAGCGGATCTTATTTTTATGCCGGTCACGCCTACTGCGGCATTTGAATTCGGCTCTAAAGCGGATCCTTTAGAGATGTATTTAAGCGATATTTATACGATTTCGTTGAATCTTGCCGGATTGCCCGGTATTTCGGTGCCTTTGGGTAAAAATCAAGAAGGGCTACCCATCGGCGGACAATTGATAGGACAAGCCTACGGTGAGCAAGCGTTACTCGACGGTGCGCTGAGCTTAGAGCGAGCATTAGGGTTATAGGAGAGCACATATGAAAATTAGAAAAAGAGCGTTAACGTTTGAAGATGTTTTATTGGTACCGAAATATTCGGAGATTTTACCCAAAGAAGTCGATATCAAAACCAAACTGACTAAAAATATTACCTTAAATATTCCGTTAATTTCAGCGGCAATGGATACGGTGACCGAACACCGTGCGGCCATTATGATGGCACGGCTCGGAGGGCTCGGTATCGTGCACAAAAATATGGACGTCGAATCGCAAGTGCGTGAGATCAGACGCGTTAAAAAGAGCGAAAGCGGCATTATCATCGATCCGGTTTCCATTAAAGCCAGCGCGACCTTGAAAGAAGCCTTGGGAATTATGTCGGAGTATCGCATTTCCGGTGTTCCCGTCGTAGACGACGATAATACCTTAATCGGTATTTTGACCAACCGCGACCTTCGTTTTGAAAACGACTTTAGTAAAAAAGTCGAACAGCTGATGACGAAAATGCCTTTAATTACCGTCAAAAAAGGCACGACTTTAGACGACGCCGAAGCGATTTTTAGAACCAATAAAGTCGAAAAACTTCCCGTCGTCGACGAGCATAACAAACTAGCAGGTCTGATTACGATCAAAGACTTGAAAAAACGCCAAGAGTATCCAAACGCCAATAAAGACGCGTACGGCAGACTCAGAGTCGGTGCGGCGATCGGCGTGGGACAATTAGAGCGTGCGACGGCACTGGTTGCCGCGGGTGCGGACGTGCTGGTGCTTGATTCGGCGCACGGACACTCTAAGGGCATTATCGATACGGTGAAATTGATCAAAAAAACATTAAACGTCGATATTATCGCCGGAAACATCGCAACGTCCGAAGCGGCGGAAGCATTGGTCGAAGCGGGCGTCGACGGTATTAAGGTAGGAATCGGACCGGGAAGTATTTGTACGACGCGTATCGTCTCAGGCGTCGGCGTACCGCAAATTTCAGCCATCGAAGAGTGCTCGACGGTGGGTAAAAAATACGGTGTTCCGGTGATTGCCGACGGCGGTATTAAATATTCGGGCGATTTTGCCAAAGCGTTAGCCGCAGGCGCGCAAAGCGTTATGATCGGAAGCTTGTTAGCCGGAACGGATGAAAGTCCGGGCGAACTCATTACCTATCAAGGACGTCAATATAAAACGTATCGCGGTATGGGCAGTATCGGTGCAATGACCAAGGGTAGTAGCGATCGTTATTTTCAAGAAGGAACGGCAGCGGATAAACTCGTACCCGAAGGTATCGAGGGACGCGTACCGCACGCGGGATCGATTCGCGACGTTATTTTTCAACTTGTCGGCGGACTTCGCTCCTCTATGGGGTACGTCGGTGCGCGCGATATCGTCGATTATCAAGAAAAAGCGGAATTCGTGGAGATTACGAGTGCGGGACTTAAAGAGAGTCACGTGCATGACGTTATCATTACGCACGAAGCACCCAATTATCGCGTGAATTAAGCGTGATCGTTTACGATCGACGCTCTTACATGTAAGGATGACGGTGAAAATAGAAACCTCCATCGAACGCTTCGACGAGCCGCTTTATTTAGAAAGCGGTCGTATTTTAGAGTCGTATCAACTTGCCTACGAAACGTACGGAGAGATGAACGACGATAAAAGCAACGTCATCGTCGTTTTTCACGCGCTTACCGGAAGTCACCATGCCGCGGGTCGTTATGAAAATGAGACCAAAGCGGGATGGTGGGACCCGATGATTGGCGATGGGAAAATCATCGATACGACGAAATTCTTCGTGATTTGCGTCAATATCTTAGGCAGTTGTTTCGGTTCGAGCGGACCTATGAGCCCTCAGGGAAAAACCAAAGAGCCTTTGCGCCTTAAGTTTCCGGTACTGACGATCAGCGATATGGTCAGAGCGCAAATGCATCTCTTCGCACGTTTAGGTATTCAAGAGGCGTATGCGATTATCGGCGGATCGCTCGGCGGGATGCAAGGGCTTTGCATGTCGATCGAGTACCCGCACTTCGCAAAACGCGTGATTTTGCTTGCGACGACGTATGCGACGGGACCTTGGGCGATTGCATGGAATAAAATCGCGATGGAGGGTATTGTCAAAGACGAACGCTTTAAGGGCGGTAATTACGATCGGGACGATTTTACGGAAGAGGGCTTGCAAAGTTTTGCTATCGGGCGTATGGCAGGGCACATCAGTTTTTTAAGTCCCTATTCGATGAACAAAAAATTCGGTCGCAATTATGTCGAAACGGACGGTTTGTACGAGCTTTTCGGTCGTTTTCAAGTCGAACGCTACATGGAATACAACGGCTACAGTTTTGCCAAACGTTTTGATCCTTTGAGTTATCTGTACATTATCAAAGCGATGAATATTTTCGATGCGACGCGTAATTACGATTCGTTGGAAGATTCGCTCAAACACATCAAGGCCAAATTGACGTTGATTTCGTTTAAAGGCGATTTTTTGTTTATGCCCGAAGAGATGGAGTTTATCAAAACGACGATGGACAATATGGGACGAAGCGAGCGGGTGGATTATTATTGTATCGACAGTCGTTACGGGCACGATGCCTTTTTAGTCGAGTACGATACGTTTGATTTTTATATTCGAAAAGCGTTAGAAGCAAAGGTCTAAATCATGGAAGAAAAAAACGAGAGTTTTGAAGTCAAATTAGAACGCGCTAAAGTCATTTTAGAACAGCTCTCCAATCCCGAACTCTCTTTGGAAGAGGGAATGAAACGCTATCAAGAGGGCATTTCGGTTCTTAAAGAAGCAAGCGCGATGATCGAAGAAGCCAAATTGACGTACGCACAATTGCAAGAGAAGGAAGAGAAGGCATGAAAATAGCCGCTTTACAGTTAAGTACGCTTCCGATGAGCGAGGCGAAATTGGATTACTATTTTCGTATTTGCAAGCAAAAAGAGGTGGAAGTCGTGCTTCTAAGCGAGTATGCGCTTAACAGCTTTTTTAAAGAGTTGGAGACGATGCCCGTTTCGATGATTAAAGAGCAGTCTAACCATAAAATCGAAGCTTTAAAAAAGCTTTGTGCCGAGTACAATCTTCACGTCATTGCACCGATCGTGAACGTCAAAGGGGATTTTTGCTACAAGAGCAATGCGCATTTTTCGCCCAAGTCGGTGCATTTTTTCGATCAGCAATTTTTAATTAATTACAAACATTGGAACGAAGAGAAGTTTTTCGCCAACGCAATCGCCAAGTACACGTTACCGCTCTTTTTATACGGCGGTTTGCGCTTCGGTATCGTCAGCGGATACGAGCTTCACTTTGATCTGGTATGGCAAGAAGTTATGCGTAAAAACGTCGACGTGGTCTTGAGTGCTACCTCTTCGACGTTTGACTCGGCAAAGCGATGGGAAGAGCTTTTAAAAATGCGCGCGATGTTGAACAATGTTTATATTTTGCGTGCCAATCGCGTCGGCAGTTACAAAGAAGACGAAACGTGGCAGTTTTACGGTCAAAGTGCTTTGATCTCCCCTTACGGCGAAGTCGAAGTGAGCCTCGGGGATAAAGAGGAGATGATCGTCGCGACCATCGATAAAGACGTTTTAGCCGAGGCGCGAAAACTGTGGGGATGGAAAAAACACGTGAGCAAGCGAGAAAACGCATGACGCACTATTTTCACCGACAGATCCAGCTTTGGGGCGAGGCGACGCAAGAGAGGCTTCAAAGCAAAAAAATCGTCATCATCGGATGCGGCGGTTTGGGAAGCTCTTTAGCGTATGCGCTGGGAAGTTCCGGGATCGGCGAGATCCATTTGGTTGATTTTGATGAGGTCGGTACGCACAATATCCACCGACAAATCGCTTTTAAACTGGGCGATGAGGGAAAACTCAAGGCTGAGGTGGTCAAAAAGAGCATCGAAGAGCGTTGTCCTTACACCCACGTAACGGCACATATCGGACGTTTGGAAGACTTTACATGTAAAGATATCGCGGTTGATTTGATCATCGATGCGACCGACAATCTGCCCACGCGTGCCGCCATCGACGCCTATGCCAAAAACGTGAATACGCCGTGGCTTTACGGCTCGGTCGAAGCGTTTAACGGACAAGTCTGTTTCTTTGATAAGAGTAGCTTTAAAGCGTTTCAGATCAGCGATAAAAAGCCAGCCGGCATTGCCGCCCCCATCGTGATGCACGTCGCTTCGTTGCAAGCGAATTTGGCGTTACGTTATTTGGCGGGACTCAGCGTGAAAAAAGATTGGCTCTATTACCTCTATTTTAATGAAGAGGGCGAGCTGATCACGCAAAAATTCGCGATGCCTCAATAGCATTTTAGCGATTCATCATTGTTACATGTAAAAAGGAAAAACCTTGCATTTTGAACCTTATCCGTTTGAAAAATTAAGTGCGTTACTCAAAGACCTAACGCCCAATCCGAAGTATGAAGCGGTTAATCTCACGATCGGCGAGCCGCAGTTTGAAACGCCTTTGTTTATCCAAGAGGCACTTAAAGAGAACAGTGCTCTTTTGAACAAATATCCCAAATCCGCGGGCGAAGCGTACGTCAACGAAGCTCAACGGACGTTTGTGCAAAAACGTTTCGGCGTAACGCTGAAGGCAAGCGAACTGATTTGTACGTTCGGAACGCGCGAAGTGCTGTTTAATTTCCCGCAATTTTTACTGCACGACAAACCGGCTCCCGTGATGGCGTATACCAATCCGTTTTACCAAATTTACGAAGGTGCGGCGATCGCTTCGCGTGCGAAAGTCGTGCATCTCAATCTCACGCCGCAAAACGCGTTTAAGCCCGATATGACGCTCCCGCAACTTAAAGAAGCCGACTTGATTATTTTGAATTTTCCGAATAATCCGACCACGTCGGTTCTCTCCAAAGCGGAACTGGGCGAATGGGTTAAATTTGCGCTTAAATACGACATCGTGCTCTTAAACGACGAGTGTTACAGCGAAATATACGTCGATGAAAAACCGCCTTCGCTCTTGGAAGCGTCTTTACATGTCGGTAACGAAAGTTTTAAAAACGTTTTAGCGATCAACTCGATTTCCAAGCGTAGCTCGGCTCCGGGGCTTCGTTCGGGCTTTATCGCCGGAGACGAGAAAATTTTAAGTGCCTATGCAAAATACCGTACTTACGTCGGAGCAAGTATTCCGCTTCCGCTTCAAAAAGCTTCGGCTCTCGCGTGGAGCGAGATGGAGCATGTGGAAACGACGCGTCAAGAATATGCAAAAAACCTACGTCTTGCTCAAGACATTTTAGGCGTCAAGCCGATTGCTTCGACGTTTTACGTTTGGTTGGAGGTGGGAGACGATTTGGCGTTTACATGTAAGCTTTTTGAACAAAGAAATATCAAAGTTTTGCCGGGTCGATTTTTGGGACGAGGCGGTATGGGCGACGGGTTTGTACGCATCGCATTGGTCGAAAACAGTCAAAAAACCGAGCAGGTTTTAAAAGAGATCAAAGAGGTTCGAGACTCTTTTTAAACGGTATGAAGCTTGACATGTAAAGGTTTCAAGCGGTCTATTTCTATCGTGTACGAGGCACGTTTCTGCGAACAACGCAGCGTAGCTTTTTAAGTTTTGCTTGAAAAGCGTGTAAATTATATGAAGGGTAAGGGTTGAAAAAAGTACATTTTGTAGGTATCGGAGGCATCGGACTTTCGGCATTGGCACGCTATCTTAAACAAGAGGGCTATACGATTACGGGTTCGGACATTAAGGCGACGAAAATTACGGCACGTTTGGAAGAAGAGGGAATTTCCGTGGTGATTCCGCACGATCCCGCTTGCATTAACGATCAAGATTTGGTGGTCTATTCGGCGGTCATCAAACCCGATAACGTCGAGTTGGTACGGGCGCGTGAAAAAGGAATCGCGATTATGTCGCGTTCACAAGCGTTACTGTTCATTTTAAAAAACAGACGGGTTTTTTCGGTGTGCGGCGCGCACGGTAAGAGTACCACCAGCGCGATGTTGGCGTCTTTGATAGAGGGTTCGGTCGTGATCGGAGCCGAGAGCAAACAATACGGTACCAACATGTACTACAAAGAGGGCAATAACGTCATTTTTGAAGCGGACGAGAGCGATGAGAGTTTTCTAAACTCCAACCCTTACATTGCGGTCGTGACCAATGCCGAACCGGAGCATATGGAGCATTATAACTACGACTTGGAACGCTTCTACGGCGCGTATCGTCGCTTTTTACAGAGTGCTACGATTCGCGTGATTAACGCCGAAGACCCTTTTTTGGCGACGCTTGAAGAGATGGACGCGATTCGTTTGTATCCGAGCAAAGATATTCAAGCGATCGAAACGACGATGCACGAAGGTGAGCCTTATACCTCTTTCGTACTCAAAGATTTGGGACGTTTTGAAGTTTGGGGTATCGGAGCGCATATGGCATTGGACGCTTCTTTAGCGATTTTGGCGAGCCTTGTAGAAGAAGACGTGGAGATCGTACGTGAAAAACTGAAACGTTATAAAGGGATTAAAAAACGATTCGATATTATTGCCAAAGAGGATAATTTTGCTCTGATCGACGATTACGGGCATCATCCGACCGAAATTAAAGCGACGCTTGCTTCGGCGAAAACCTATGCGAACCTAACGGGACTTAAAACGATCACGGCGATTTGGCAACCGCACAAATATTCGCGTACGATCGACAATCTCGAAAGTTTCGTCGAATGTTTCGAAGGGGTGGACAGACTCATCATCTTACCCGTATGGAAAGCCGGCGAAAAAGAGGTTTTTATCGATTTTGAAAAAGCGTTTGCACGGTATGTTCCCGTATTTGCACCCCGCGTTCATCGCAAAGACGCGGCGATCGAAATTTTCCCGAACGAAGAAGGCTACAAACGTTTTGACGAAGGCGTGGTCATCAGTTTCGGCGCGGGCGACATTACCTATCAGCTTCGAGGAGTCATCTAATGCAATTTTTGCTCTTTTTAGTGTTAATCATCGTGCTTGCCGCAATACTTTACACCAAAAAAGAGACGCTCTCTTCACGCATGAAAAAGACGTTGATCGGCTCGATGGTCGTACTGCTTGCTTCGGCAATCGGCTACGAAAGCTATCAAGCTTCTCAAAGCGAACAACGCCGTTTGATCGTCAATGCTTTTAAACAAGGAAAAACGCTGACATGTAAAGGCGTTACGGTCGATCTTAAACGGTTTATTTACGTCAGCGGAACGCAAAGTTTTATTCCGAACGAAATCAACGAAAACGATAAAGGTACGGTGATCGAAGTGAGTACATGTAGGGTTATTCCCTAATGGAAAGGCTATTTGCAAAACTCGATTTGAGCGATTATCAAGAGAGTTTTAAACACTTTTTAGCGCGAGAAAAGCCCTTGTTTATGGAAGGCGACGCGCATTTGCATTTCAAATTAATTCACGAATTGCTCGCAAAAGATCGCCTAAAGTCGCTTCCGGAGGTGCCCAATCTCGATACGGCAATCGCACATTTAAGCAAAATGGGCGTTTTGCATCTTTCGGAAATTTTTGCCTTCGTCAAAATCGTCAATTATATGGGATATCTTCAAAACGTTCTGCTCGACCAATCGTTAGGGGAATGGATCGCACGTATCGTTATTCCGATTGAGATTACGCGTATTTGCGACTATTTCGACGAAAAGGGCGAGTTGAAATCGAGCGTTGACGAACAGTTTGAACATATCAACAAAAACCTTAAAAGCATCAAAGACGAGATGAATGCGACCCTTCGCCGTTTGATAGCAACCGAAAAAATCGCGTTGTACCTTGCCGACAAACAGATCCACTATATCAACAATCAAGAAGCCCTGTTGTTGCGCGGCGGATTTAACCATGTTTTAAAAGGCAACGTTATCGCGCGCAGCAGTAGCGGTTTTTTCTACGTCGTACCCGAAGCCTTGGCGAAATTGGTCGCTAAAGAGAGCGAATTGATCGACAAGAAAGAGGAGTTGATTTATAAATATGCCAAACAAATCTCCTCGGCATTCGCCAAACAACTCAAATTTTTGAGCTTTATCAACAAAGAGTTTGATCGCTTTGACGCTTACTACGCACGCGTTGCATTTGCACGCGAAAAAGAGATGGAATTCGTACTCTCTTCTTCCAAGTCTTCCGCAATCGTGCTTGAAAACTTTTCGCATCCCGCATTAGCCCATCCTAAGCCTATTAGCGTTGATTTTTCCAAACGCGTTTTGATGATTACGGGTGTCAATGCGGGCGGAAAAACGATGTTGTTAAAATCGATTCTCTCCGCGGCACTGCTTTGCAAATACCTTTTGCCCATGAAAATCGATGCTCAGCATTCGACGATCGGCTCGTTTAAAGAGCTTTACGCCGTTTTAGACGATCCTCAAAGCGTCAAAAACGACATTTCGACGTTTGCGGGACGGATGAGCGAATTTAGTCAATTGTTCGGCAAAAAAAACGCTTTGGTCGGCGTCGACGAGATCGAGTTGGGTACGGACGCGGACGAGGCGGCAAATTTGTTTAAAGTGATGATCGAAAAACTGATCGAAAAAGAGATGAAGATCGTCATTACGACGCACCATAAACGTTTGGCTTCGATGTTGGCGACGCATCCGGAAGTCGAACTTTTAGCGGCGATTTACGATGAAAAGAACGAACGCCCGACCTATGGGTTTTTAAAAGGAACCATCGGACGCAGTTACGCGTTTGAAACCGCGCTTCGTTACGGAGTGCCGCCTTCGCTCGTCAAAGAAGCAAAAATCTTATACGGTGAAGACAAAGAAAAATTGGGCGAATTGATTCAAAAAAATATCGATTTGGAATTGCAAATGCGTAAGACGAAAGAGGAGCTAGACGCGCGTTTGCAAGAAGTCGAAAAGCTCAAAATTTCGCTTAACGACGAAAAAGAGCGCGTTCGAGGCGAATTTGAAACCGCTTACGGTAAACTCTCCAAAGAGTTTAGAGATGCCGTATCGGAAGCAAAAAAAGCCATCAAAACCCAAGACGTTAAAGAGGCACACCGTCTTTTGAACAAAGCCAATCTCTACCGACAAGAAAGCAAACGAAACGTTCCGGAAGCACGCGCGGTCGAGCCTTTAAGCGTCGGAGAGAAGATCAAATACGGTAGTTCCAAAGGCATTATCAAAAGCATCAAAAAAGAAGAAGCTCTGATCGAATGCGACGGTATTAGCATGCGCGTACCGCTTGCATCGCTCAAACGAAGCGGCCCGCAACCGCACGCGCGCAAACAAAGCGTCGTGATCGCCAAAGAGACGACGGGCGGTTCGATGATTTTAGACTTGCACGGGCTTCGCAGCGACGAAGCGATCGAGCGACTCGATAAGTTTTTGAGCGACGCGCTGATCAACGGATTTGACGAGGTTTTGGTTTACCACGGTATCGGTACGGGAAAATTGGCTTATGCGGTGCGCACGTTTTTAAGCACGTATCCCTCTTTGGTCTCGTACGCCGACGCACCGCAAAATTTAGGCGGTTTCGGCGCAACGTTGATTAAGCTTTAAAGCGGCTTGTCGCAAGACGATAATTTCAAAAAAGTGCAAACTTTAAAACAGACTTTTTTATAATTGAGGCATGATGTTAAGTACGAAAGAACTTTTTTTAACCCTGTTGCGTTTTCCTTCGATTACACCCGATGAAGCAGGCTCGTTTGCGTTTATTCAGGAGTATTTGAACGATTTCGAGGCGATTGAAGTCTCGATTGAATCGACGAAAAATCTCTTTCTTTTCAAAAAATTCGGCGAGGGCGAACATCTTTGTTTTGCAGGGCACGTCGACGTCGTTCCTCCCGGAGAAGGGTGGAACAGCGATCCGTTTCAACCCATGATCGAGGGAAATAAGGTCTACGCTAGAGGTGCTCAGGATATGAAAAGCGGCGTAGCGGCAAGTATTCAGGCTCTCAAAACGACACGGGATTTTCAAGGAACGCTTTCGTTACTGCTGACCAGCGACGAGGAGGGCGACGCTACGTACGGTACGATCGAAATGCTTCGCGAACTCGAACGACGCGCTCTTTTGCCCGATTATGCCGTTGTGGCCGAACCGACTTCCGAGAAGCTCTTCGGCGATGCGATCAAAATAGGAAGACGCGGTTCGATTAACGGTGTTATCGAAGTTTTGGGCAAACAAGGGCATGCCGCATATCCTGAAAAAAGTATCAATCCCGTCCATCAAATCGCTCCGTTGCTTCCCCTTCTTGCGGGACATATTTTAGATCAAGGCGATGATTTCTTTGCCCCGTCTCAGATGGTCGTTACCGATATACGAGGCGGAATGGAAGTCACGAACGTCACTCCCAACACGCTTAAAATGATGTTCAACGTCCGAAACTCGACTCAAACGAATGCCGATACCGTTCGATCGTACGTAGAAGAGGTCTTAAACGGATTGAATTATCGATTACGCCTTCACGAAAGTGCACGCCCTTTTTTAACATGTCAAGATTCTAAAATTGTCGCAAAACTGCAAGAAGCACTTAAGGCATGTAACGGTTTTGCGCCTAAACTCTCGACCGCAGGCGGTACGAGCGACGCGCGATTTTTCGGTAGTTACGGTATTGCTACGGTGGAGTGCGGCGTCGTGAACGATACGATCCATGCCCCTAACGAGCGATGTTGCCTCGATGAGGTCGAAGCCCTTTACCGCGTGTTTTCGCATACGATAGAAAATTTTTCAAAGGATTTAAAATGAAAAGTATTGCAACCCCAAAGGCTCCGCAAGCGATCGGACCTTATTCTCAAGCGATTGAATGCAACGGGATGATTTATGCATCGGGTCAGATCGCCTTACGTCCGGACGGAAGTTTTAACGACGGCGACATTGAAGCGCAAACGACGCAGGTCATGCACAACGTGAGTGCCGTTTTGGACGCAGCGGGAAGCAGCTTACGACAGGTCGTTAAAACGACGATTTTTCTCACCGATATGGATGACTTTGCCAAGGTAAATGCGGTTTACGGTTCATTTTTCGGTGAGCACAAACCGGCTCGTAGTACGGTGTGCGTCAAAGCTTTACCGAAAAACGCCCGTGTTGAAGTGGAAGTCATCGCAACGAAATAATCGTGAAATTTAAAATTTTTAAAAGTTTTATAGGCAAGAGTGTATTACAATAATAAACCCTAAATCTTAGAGTAGGAAGTTGTTCAATATGACAAAAAATCACTATGACGTTTTAGTCGTCGGTGGCGGAATTTCAGGTGCGGCTCTGTTTTACGAGCTTGCAAGATACACGGATATTAAGCGTATCGCGCTGGTTGAAAAATATGAAAAATTGGCAAAGCTTAATTCTGCCGGAACGTCAAACTCTCAAACGATTCACTGCGGTGACATCGAGACAAACTATACTCTAGAAAAAGCGAAAAAAGTCAAAGAAACGGCGAGTATGGTCGCAAAATATTGCCTTCAGTACGGACACGAAGGGAAGTTTTTATTTGCTCACCAAAAAATGGCGATCGGCGTGGGCGATACCGAAGTGGCGTACATGCAAAAACGTTACGAAGAGTTTAAAGAGTTGTATCCGTATTTGGAAGTTTTCGATAAAGAAAAATTGGCGAAAATCGAGCCGAAATTGATCTTTGACGAAAACGGTAAAGAGCGTCCGGAGAGCATTATCGGCGTAGGCGTCGAAGGCGGCGAGTACAGCACGGTTGATTTTGGAGCGATGACGGAAAGTTTAGTCGAAGAGGCACAAAAAATCGAAGGGAAAGTTGCGGACGTCTACTTAAATGCACAAGTGACGAATATCACGAAACTCGGCGATATGTTTGTCGTGATGACCAAAGACCATACCTTTACGGCGGATTTTGTCGTGGTCAACGCCGGAGCGCATTCACTGTATTTGGCACATCAGATGGGATTCGGATTGGATTTTGCGTGCTTACCGGTTGCGGGAAGTTTTTATTTGACGAAACAAAAGATGCTCAACGGCAAAGTCTATATGGTTCAAAATCCAAAGCTTCCGTTTGCCGCTTTACACGGCGATCCGGACGTTTTAGCCGGTGGCTGTACGCGTTTTGGACCGACGGCATTGGTTTTGCCGAAGTTGGAGCGTTACACGGGCGGTACGTATCTTGATTTTTGGCAAACGTTGCAATTTGACGGAAAAGTCGCGAAAGTGTTTTACGATTTGCTCAAAGATAGCGATATTAGAAACTATATCTTCCGTAACTTCTTATTTGAAGTGCCTTATTTCAACAAAGGGCTTTTCTTAAAAGATGCACGAAAAATCGTTCCTTCGTTACAATTAGACGAAATTGAATACGCGAAAAATTTCGGCGGCGTACGACCGCAAGTCATCAACAAAAAAGAACAAAAGTTAATGTTAGGCGAAGCGAGTATTAATCCCGGTATCGGCATTATTTTCAATATGACGCCAAGCCCGGGAGCGACGAGCTGTTTAGGCAATGCCCGTCGGGACGTTAGACTGGTATGCGAACATCTCGGTCGCACGTTTAACGAAGCCTTGTTCCGACAAGAGTTATTAGACTAAAAATCTTCGAGGGCATCATGCCCTCGGAAAGTTGCTTATGAATCCACTTGATCTTTACGCCAAAATTGAACCTCTCATCGGTTTTTACGAACAATACGAAATCCTCTATCAAACCTATCTTCGGTATATAAACGCTTTGCATATCGGCTCGGTTTTAGATGTGGGATGCGGCAACGGAAAGTTTTTAAAGCACCTTCTAGATCGCGAAATCGACGCGGAGGGAATCGATCGGAGTGCCTCTATGGTTCAACGTGCTAACGAGATCGGCGTTCGCGCATCGTGTAAAGAGTTGGAGGATTTTGAAGCGGAACGTTTCGAATGCGTTACGGCAGTCGCCGACGTGCTGAATTATCTACCGCAAAAAGAGTTAGCGGCGTTCTTTCATTCGATCCATCGCGTGCTAAAGCCTAAAGGCTATTTTGTGTGCGACGTCAATACCTTGTACGGATTTGAAGCCGTTGCGGAGGGCGTGATGCGCTTTGAAGACGAAACACGGTTTTTATGCATCGAAGCCAATTATGCCGACAAAGAGCTCTTAACGCATATTGCATTTTTTGAAAAAGAGGGTGAGCTGTACCGTAAACAAAACGGTCAAATCCGGCAGTACTTTCACCCGCTCGGCGAACTCAAAAAACAAGAAGGGTTTCGATTGGAGAGAACCGAATCCTTGAAGCTTTTTGGCGAATCGCCCGATAAAACGCTCTTAATCTATCAAAAACGTTAAACTAAATCTTGTAAAAACGTGCCGAGCATCGTATTTTGTTGATCGAGCTTATCTTCCGCTTGCATTTTTTCTTGAAGCTGTTTACGGTAGGCATCGAGCATATCGTCAAGGCTTGTCAAGGCATCTTCGCGGGCTTTACCCGTAAGCGGCGGTTGCGTGGATTCTCCAAGGCCTAATTTTTCAGTGAGTTCTGCTTTCTTTTCTTCGATTAATTTTTCAATTTTCTCAAAATTATAGTCTTGGTAGAACGCAAGAGCCCCCTTGGTTTTTAAATCTTCCAAAAATGTTTCAACCGCAGGATCTCTTTGAGTCGTTTCGGAATCTTTGACCGTCGAGGCTTCATTATCGGTTGAAAATTTGGCTTTGATTTCGTCGGCGAGCGTTTGCGCAAACGAGCTTGCATCTTCTAAAGTGCTTTTAGCGCGCGTTGTCGTCGAATCAAGAAGCGACTGATACGTTTTTTTCGTTTGGTCGTCAATCATCATCGTTTACTCCTAATCATGAGGTAAAGGTTACAAGCAAAAACGATTCCTATGTTACAATACGTTTACCGATTGTACAAGGAACGACTATGCTAAAAATCCGTAAAGCAACCGTTGAAGATTGCGATATGCTCGTGACGTTACTTCTTCAACTTTTCGAGCAAGAGACCGAGTTCGTCCCGAATCGATCTTTACATGTAAAAGGGCTTGAAACTATTTTAAACGACGCTTCGATCGGCGTTATTCTCCTAGCCGAAAAGGAAAAAAACATTGTCGCAATGGTCAGTCTTTTATGGAGTATCAGTACGGCACTCGGTACTCGGGTCGCATGGCTAGAAGATATGGTCGTTGATAACGCGTTTCGCTCACAGGGTATCGGCTCTGTTTTGATCGAGGAGGCGATCGCGTACGCGCGAAGCGTCGGATGCCGTCGTATAACGCTTTTAACGGATGGAGACAACATACCGGCACATCGTTTTTATGAAAAATTCGGCTTTCAAGCCTCTTCGATGCAACCGTTTCGATTGCTTGTAGATGACGTTTCTTGTTAAAAAAAGGCAAAAACGCTACTATAAAGATTCGGAAAAAAGAAAGGATTGACGTGAAAAGGTTTGTGTGCGGCGTGATTTTAACGGTATCGTTGGTGTGGGCGCAATCTTCCAAAACGGTTACGCCGGAGGAAGCTTCGCTTGCATATCAAGAGGTTGTCAAAAAATTAAAAGATGAATTCGTTCAGCCGATCGACGAAAAAAGATTGATGGACAGTTGTTTGGAAGGCATGGTCAATAGCGTCGATAAAAACGGGCGCTATTTTAACGAAGAAGAGTATGAAACGCTTTATTTAAGCAATACCCCCGTAGCGGGCGTCGGACTTTTTTTGGCGCAAAAACGACATCATATTTTTGTTAAATCCGTCGTCGAACACTCTCCTGCGCATAAAGCCGCTTTACAAAAAGGGGATGAAATCATTCAAGTCGGATCCTATTGGGTTCGTGATCTAAATTTTGAAGAGGTCGTCGCAGAACTCAGAGGTGCTCCCAACAGCAAAGTCAAAATAACGTTTTTAAAGCCCAACACGACAAAACCCGTGGAAGTGACGCTTACGCGTAAAGAAGTCAATATTAACGTGGTGACGTCGTTAATGTACGAAGGCAATATTGCATACGTCAAAGTGAGTTCGTTTATGCAAGAAGGCTTCGGCGAAATGCTTGAAGATATGCGGTATCTCTACGATGCACAAGCACGGCACATTAAAGGTATGGTATTGGATTTACGGGATAATCCGGGCGGCAATCTCAATACCGCTTTAGCGGTTACGGGATTGTTCTTGGAAAACGATAAACTGATTTTAAACGTTAAAAGTCGCAACAAAGACGATAAACGTTCCTATAAAAACCGTTTAGAAGAGTATGAAATGGCTGATTACGCAGACAAAATCGAAAAACTCTCGTTTTTAAAGACGGTACCGCTCATCGTATTGGTCAATCGCGACTCTACCGGCGGTGCCGAGATCGTTGCATCGGTTTTACAAGAGTATCAACGAGCGAAAGTGATCGGAATGCCGACATACGGAAAAGATACGTTTGCGACGCTTTTCCCTTTGAGCAGTCGCGTTACGGCAGTCAAATTTGCGACGGCTCGTTGGAGTACGCCTAAGGGCAAAAGCGTTTGGCCAAGCGGCGTCGTCCCGAATATCGAAGTTAAACCGAGTACCGACGCTTCGGAAGATAACGTCTTAGACGAAGCATTGAGTATATTGCACCAAAAATAGAACTTGCTCTCTAAAGATTTTTTCTTAGGCGTAGGATGTTGCGCGGTTATTTGGTAATAAACATGTAAAAGGGTTTATTGCTCAGCTGCATATCGATCCAAACGCCGTTACTTCCGGTCGAAGCGTTGAGGGCAACGTTCGGAGAGAGATAGGTTTTGGGCAGTTCAAACAGAACTTTAATCTGTTTTGTCGAGAAAATCGTTTTCGCCGAACCCGTGATAATATTACAAAATTCGGCAACGCCGTCCGTGATTCCGGCGGTATCGTCACTGTTGACGTGCTCTCCTAGCATGGCTTCCAAAGCCGCAACGGCTAGTTCTCTCGGAAAAACCAAAAAGAACGTACCGCTAACGTCGCCTTTAAATTTCATTGCCGCAATAATGACTTGGGAGGGAATCTTTTCATTAAAAGGGCGAATTTCATGTTTGATTTTTTGTGCTTCCAATCCGGTAATGGTGACCAACGTATTCACGGCGGTGTCGATAAAAACGGGTAAATTGACAATCAATTGCTTTGAAAGCGATAAATTGGGGGTTGAAGGCGCGGAACTTGTTTTCTTAACCACCGTATGCGTAATGGTCATATCGTATTTTTTGGCCATCGCTTTGAGCTTAAAGTCTTCGGCGTCGTAGGCATGGACGACGCTGTAACCTAATTTCGTTAGCTCGGAAGCAATTTTATCGGCATTGTCTTTATCGGTATCGAACAGTAAAACGCACAACTCTTTTTTAAACGACGAGGGATTGAAAAATAAAATAGCGACATTGACGTTTTGAAAAAGCTGAACCGTCGTGTCGGCACTCATGTGTTTGAGAGGCTCGAAAGACTCTTTTTTATAGTCGCCTAAAGCCGTCGGGATCGTTAAGGCTTGTGAAAGTTTTTCTAAGATTTTAATCAAGTGCCCAAACGATGCATTTTGCGTATAGGGTGCATTTTTTAAAGAGATATAGATGCCCTTAATCCCTTTTTCTTTTAAAAGGGTGTTTTGGCTAACAATCGTATTGAATAAAACCGTATTTCGGCTCTCCAATACCGCTTCGTTATAGTCGACGATAAAAATAGAATGTTGGATCGTATGTGTCATGATGTTGTGTTCGCATTAAAAAAATGAGATGAATTTAAAACGCAAAGATAGTACCATAGAAAGCTTTTAATTTTATTGAAACAATCTGACGCTATAATAAAAGTTAGATACAAAAGAGGAGGCGTCGAGTATGTTATGAATACGTCGTTTGAAGATATCGATGCCGCAATCAAACGTTATGTCGAAGATGAAATCGCGCATGAAATTACCCAAGAATTGGAAGACTTGATCTTCTTCTCAAGCTATACGGTCAACTTTGACGTTTTTCAAAAAGCAACCAACAAGCTTAAAAAAATGGCGCGGCGTCAAGAGGGATACGGCGAGCACGTCTGGCGGGCGGATGCGCACAAACTGATAACGCGTTACGGACTGGATGTCGCGATACCGAGCGAACGCTATACTTACATGTTACGATTATTGTTACGGGCGCAAATTCAAATTAACGAATCGGTGATACGCCATTTTAAATATTTATGCCAAAGAGCCCACTCGTTTGAATACCTCCAAACCCGCACCGAAGCGATTTATCGGCTTTTGTTTGACGAGGGGACATGTTCAAATCTTCATCACGCTTTTTAGGTACGATGAACCCTTCTCGTGATATAATTTCGTAACAATCTCAAAGTACAATAGAACTTATTTTAACGAAGGAAAAAAGATGGATAAAAAGACAAAAATCCTCGCAACCGTAGGACCGGCCAGTGACAGCGTAGAAATTTTAGAAGGTATGATAAAAGCCGGTGTGAACGTCTTTCGTCTTAATTTTAGTCATGGAAGTCATGAATACCATGCGGGAACTTTAGCCAAAATACGTGAAGCCGAAGCTAACGTCGGCAAAAAGATCGGTGTCTTGCAAGATATTTGCGGTCCTAAAATTCGCGTCGGTAAACTGGAAGACGATTTTTATTTGGAAACGGGCGATAAACTTTACTTTACGAAAGAGCAAATCGTCGGTAAAAAAACCGCCGAACATAGCTATACTTTGTGCATCAACCAACCGCAAATTTTAGACATGCTCCAAGTAGACGAGTATATTTACCTCTATGACGGCAATATTCGCGCTAGAGTGATCGAAATCGGTGAGCATGTCGTAACCGAAATCGAAAATAACGGTAAACTTTCTTCCAACAAAGGGGTTAATTTCCCCAATACGGTCATTAACATCGAAGTCATTACGCCTAAAGACGAAGCTGACCTTGCATGGGGCGCACAAAACGGCGTGGATTTCGTAGCCGTTTCGTTCGTACAAAGTGCTAAAGATATTATGCATGCACGCGCTATTTTAAAAGAGCACAAGTCGCGCGCACATCTTTTTGCGAAAATCGAAAAATTTGACGCGGTAGAAAAAATCGACGAGATTTTAGAAGTGAGCGACGGCATTATGGTCGCGCGCGGCGATTTGGGGATCGAAGTTCCGTACTACAAAGTACCGAGTATCCAAAAGAGGCTGATCGCCAAAGCCAATGCGGCATCGAAACCCGTTATTACCGCGACGCAAATGTTGCTTTCGATGGCGGAAAAAGAGATGGCGACGCGTGCGGAAATCAGCGACGTTGCCAATGCCGTTTTAGACGGAACCGATGCCGTGATGCTTTCCGAAGAGAGTGCTATCGGTAAAAATCCGATTCACGTTGTTGAAGTTATGGCGAATACGATCCGTGAAACGGAAGCGATTTATCCTTACAGTAAATTTGAAATGTATCCGTTC
This sequence comes from Sulfurospirillum sp. UBA4058, assembly GCA_002382085.1. Classification (GTDB taxonomy): domain Bacteria; phylum Campylobacterota; class Campylobacteria; order Campylobacterales; family Sulfurospirillaceae; genus Sulfurospirillum. Next base: position 180,199 of record DFZK01000007.1, read on the forward strand.
TTAGACGAAACCGATATTATCTCTTCATCTACGGCACGCCTTGCCGATCGCTTAGGCGTGGAAGCGATGATTTCGCTGACGAGTTCGGGCAAATCGGCGAAAAAATTGGCGCGTTATCGCATTCGTGCCGATATTTACGCCGTCACGCACGATGAGCGAACGGCGCGTTCTTTGACGATCGCATGGGGCATTAAACCCATTATGAATATCGAAGCGAGCAATTTAAATATGATGCTTGGAAAGACGCTTCAAAAAGGAATCGAAAGAGGTTTAATCAACAAAGATAAAACCTATATCGTTACCGCGGGTTATCCGGCGGGCGTCGAGGGTAGCACGAACTTTATTCGTATTTTAAAACGCGAGCAGATTGAATACTATACCGATATGGTCTTATAAGCTTAAAAGAGTTTTATATTGGCTTAAAGGTTTTTTAGATAAAATCCAAGCCTTAAAATAAATCTCTCCCAAGAAGGACATACGCATGTATGCAATCATTAAAAATGGCGGGAAGCAGTATAAAGTTCAAGAAGGCGACTATTTAAACGTCGACAAACTTGACGCTCAGCCACAAGAGAAAGTAGTTGTGACGGAAGTTCTTGCCGTTAATAACGGTGAACTGAAAGTGGGAAATCCATTCGTCAGCGGTGCAGAAGTAGAATTGGTCGTTGTAACTGAAGGTAAAGACAAAAAAGTCATTACGTTCAAAAAACGTAGAAGAAAAGACTCTAAAGTAAAACGCGGTTTTAGAAGACAGTATAGCAGAGTCAAAGTTGTAAGCATTAAAGCTTAACTTACACGACGCAATAAAGATTAGGAGTAATCAATGGCTCACAAGAAAGGTCAAGGTAGTACCCAAAATAACAGAGACTCGGCAGGACGAAGACTCGGCGTTAAAAAATTCGGCGGCGAATTTGTACGTGCGGGAAATATCATTATTCGCCAACGCGGAACCAAAGTACATGTAGGAAACAACGTCGGTATCGGCACGGATCATACGATTTATGCGTTAATCGACGGTTATGTTCAATTCCAACGTAAAGACAAAACACGCAACAAAGTTTCCGTTATCCCCGCTAGCTTATAATTCATCCGGTGAAGCAAAACGCTTCACCGCTTTTCTTCTTTCATTAAAATGAATGACGTTACCTCTTGTGATTATCATCGTTTACGCTTACATGTAATGATCAGAGGTATACTGACGAACTTACTATACAAAAGGTTTGACAATGTTTATCGATAATGTACTACTCACTTTAAGCTCCGGAAAGGGCGGGCCGGGTTGTATCTCGTTCCGTAGAGAAAAACACGTGATCCAAGGCGGTCCCGACGGCGGTGACGGCGGACGCGGAGGAAACGTCTATTTTCAAATCGATCGCAACACGCACACACTTTCGCATTTTCGAACCAACCAACATCTCAAAGCGAAAAACGGCGAACAAGGCATGGGGCGCAAAATGTACGGAAAATCCGGTGAACATTTGGTTCTAAGCGTGCCTCCCGGAACGCAAATTATCGATGCCGAAACGGGTGAAGTTCTGCTTGACATGTTAGATCAAGACGAAAAACAATTGTTTTTAGAGGGCGGACTAGGCGGTTTGGGAAATACCCACTTTAAAAGCTCGACCAACCAACGTCCCGAATTCGCGCAACAAGGACGCCCGGGTGTCACCCGTAACGTTCGTTTAGAATTGAAACTGATCGCCGACGTGGGATTGGTCGGATTCCCGAACGTCGGAAAATCAACTTTGATCTCGGTACTTTCCAATGCGCAACCCGAAATTGCCAATTATGAATTTACGACGTTGACGCCCAAACTAGGCGTTGTCGTAACCGAAGATTACCGTTCGTACGTCATGGCGGATATTCCGGGGATTATCGAGGGTGCCAGTGAAGGCAAAGGTCTTGGAATCGACTTTTTGCGTCATATCGAACGTACGCAGTTTTTACTGTTTATGATCGATTTGGCAAACTACCGCGATTTAAAAGAACAATATTTGACCCTTAAAGAAGAGTTGGAAAAATTTTCCGAAGAACTTGCGACTCGAAATTTTGCGATTGCATTAACGCGTTGCGATACGATGAGCGTGGAAGAAGTCAATGAAAAAGTCGATTCTTTTCTAACTTTACTGAGCTTACAACCCAACAAGGGTGCTGATAAATACAAAGTGCGTGAAGAGTTACACGCGTATGCTCAAGACGTTTATGAAAGAGATGCCGCGTTACCGTTTTTTGTGATGCCGATCTCTTCCGTTTCAAAAATAAATATCGATGCGGTGAAATACGCATTATCAGACGTTATAACAAAGGTTCGGGATGAAAAGAGTCGTCGTTAAGGTCGGTACGCACGTATTAAGCGAAAACAATCGCTTGTGTAAGGAGCGTATTTTAAATTTAGTCGAGTTTTTAGTCGCTTTAATGCAAAAACACGAAGTGATTTTGGTCTCTTCGGGAGCCGTTGCGGCAGGGCATTCTCTTTTAAAATTGGATAAAAACCTGTTGCACAATCGCCAAGCGATCGCCGCGGTCGGACAACCGCAATTGATGGCAACGTATAATAAAAAACTGGAAAAATTCGGTAAAAACGGTGCTCAGCTTTTGCTAACGGCGGACGATTTTGACTCACGAAAACGTTGCTATCACGCCAAATGCACGATCGATACGCTGCTTCAAAACGGTATTTTGCCTATCATTAACGAAAACGATGCGACGGCGACCGAAGAGTTGGTCTTCGGCGATAACGATCAACTCTCTTCGCGCGTTGCATACTATTTCGGAGCCGACATGTTAGTTTTGCTTTCCGATATCGACGGCTATTACGATAAAGATCCGCATCAATACGAAGACGCCAAAATGCGAAAAATCGTACACGAAATCGCTCCGTCCGAGTTGGAAGTCGAAAAATCCGCGCATTACGCGTTTGCAACCGGCGGTATTGCCACCAAACTGAAAGCGGCTCACTTCTTATTAGAGCATCAAAAATCGATGTTTATCGCTAGCGGTTTTGATTTGAGCGACGTGAAAAGTTTTATGCTTGAGGGCGTTCATAAAGGCGGAACACTCTTTACATGTAAGGATTAAAATGCGAATCGTATTTATGGGTACGCCTTCGTATGCGACACGTATTTTACAAGCACTCGTTGCTCAAAGAGAGTGTGAAGTCGTTCTTTTGGTGACGCAAGAAGATAAACCCGTGGGACGTAAACAGATTTTGACGCCTCCTGATACGAAAGCATGGGCGCAAGAGCATGCTCCCAGCCTTGAAATCTATCAACCCAAGCGTTTGCGAAACAATGACGAAGCGGTCTGCAAAATTGCCGCTTGCCGCCCTGATTTTATCGTTGTTGCCGCATACGGACAAATTCTACCCGCATCGATTTTGGCATTGGCACCGTGCATTAACCTACATGCATCGCTTCTCCCTAAATACCGAGGCGCAAGCCCTATTCAATCCACTTTGTTAGCCGACGAGGCTTATGCGGGCGTCACTTCGATGCTGATGGAAGAGGGGCTTGACACGGGAGCGATGCTAGGATTTTCCTACGTACATGTCAAACCAAGCGATACGTCCGAACACCTGTTTGAAGTGCTAGCGGACGCGGCGACATCTTTAACGTTAAAGACGTTAGCACATTTTGAGCAACTTCAGCCGTGGAAACAAGTCGATGCCGCTATGACGCACTGCCGAAAAATCAAAAAAGAAGACGGTTTGGTTTCATGGCACGAAAAAGCGCAGACGCTGATGTGCAAATACCGAGCGTTTACGCCGTGGCCGGGCATTTACCTTGCATCGGGATTAAAATTGACGGAACTTTCGTTAATGGACGCAGCAGGCAAAAACTCCCGCATCGGATGCATTGAGCGCATCACAAACGAGGGTGTCGTCGTGGCATGTGCTCAAGGTTCGCTTTTGATTTCAAAAGTACAACCTTCCTCCAAAAATGCGATGCATGTTTTGGATTATATTCGCGGAAAAAGGCTGGCATGTGGTGATTCAATGGTTTGAGCGTATCGATTCGACGCACCGTTATATCATCTCCAAAGTTCGCGAAGGTACACTTCTTGCACCATATGCGATCGGTGCCGTTGAACAAACGGACGGTATCGGGAGCCGTGGCAATGCGTGGCAAGGCGGCAAAGGAAACTTTTTTTTCTCCTTTTGTGTAGAAGAGAAACAGTTACCCGAAGATTTACCGCTTGCTTCCGTTTCGATCTATTTTTCTTCCTTAGTGAAGCGTATTTTAGAGGAACAAGGCTCGCACGTATGGTTGAAATGGCCGAATGATTTTTACCGAAACGAGAAAAAAATCGGCGGATTGATTACGACGAAAATCGCCGGTACGATCGTCGGCTCGATAGGGCTAAATATAAGCTATGCACCCGAAAATTTTGATGTTTTAGACATCGATATCGCACCTCAAATTCTAGCAGAACGTTTGATGCAAGAGGTTGAGAAAAAAATATCGTGGAAGAAAGTTTTTAGTAAATATAAGATAGAATTTGACAAAAATCGAAAGTTTTCTTTCCATTTAGACGGCAAATTGGTCTCTTTGAACGATGCGGTATTGTGTGATGATGGCTCTATCGAGCTAGAAAATAAAAAGGTGTACAGTTTACGATGAGTGAGATTATAGCGATAGCAAATCAAAAGGGCGGTGTGGGCAAAACGACGACCGCTATTAATTTGGCTGCCTCTTTAGCAGTTGCCGAAAAGCGCGTATTGTTGATCGATATTGACCCTCAAGCCAATGCTACGACGGGACTCGGTTTTCACAGAAGTGACTACGAGTACAATATCTATCATGTTCTGATCGGCCGAAAGCGACTCTCGCAAGTCATACTGGAAACTTCGCTTTCGACTTTACATGTCGCGCCCTCGAATATCGGGCTCGTCGGTGTCGAAAAAGAGTTTTACGATAACAATACCAAAGGTAGAGAGCTTATTTTGAAAAATAAAATCGAAGAGATCAGTGATCAGTACGATTATATTATTATCGATTCGCCGCCGGCATTAGGTAGCATTACGATCAATGCTTTAAGTGCCGCTAATTCCGTTATTATCCCGATTCAATGCGAATTTTTTGCATTGGAAGGTTTAGCGCAATTACTCAATACCGTCAAATTAATTAAAAAAACCATTAATCCTACGCTTGAAATCAAAGGGTTTTTACCGACGATGTATAGCACGCAAAATAATCTTTCGAAACAGGTTTTTGCCGACTTGAAAGAACATTTTAAAAGTAAATTGTTTGTCGATAAGGAAAACGCTTCATACGTCGTGATTCCGCGTAATATCAAGTTGGCGGAGTCTCCGAGTTTCGGTAAGCCGATTATTTTATACGACGTCGAATCTCCCGGCTCAAAAGCGTATCAAACGCTCGCCAATTCTATTTTAGTGAGTTAGTATGAGCAGTGCGAAGAAAGTTTTAGGTCGAGGGCTGAGTGCTATTATCGAGGATGTCGAAGAAGCGTATAAACAAGATATCGAGCAAGCGAAAGATTTGGTTCGCGAAATTGATATCGAACGTATTACACCCAATCCGTATCAACCGCGAACCCATTTTAACGAGATCGCTCTCAAAGAGCTCAGCGAATCGATCAAACGTCACGGTTTGTTGCAACCGATTATCGTCGTGGCAAAAGACGACGCTTACATGTTGCTTGCCGGAGAGCGACGTTTACGGGCCAGTAAATTAGCGGGCTTAACGAAAATTAAGGCGATTGTTGCCGATATCGAGTCCAAAAATCTCCGCGAATTAGCACTGATCGAAAATATCCAAAGAGAAGATCTCAATCCCGTCGAATTGGCGATTGCCTACAAAGAGTTGATCGAAGAGTATAAAATTACGCAAGAAGGTCTTTCGGAAATTATTCATAAAAGCCGTACCCAAATTACCAATACGATTCGACTACTCAGTTTAAGCGAACAGACTAAAAAATACCTTTCTGAGGGCATTTTGTCGCAAGGGCATGCCAAAGTCTTGGTCGGACTCGATAGCAAAGACGAAGCGACGATCGTTAATACGATCTTGGGACAAAAGCTAAGCGTTCGTGAAACCGAAGCGTTAATTAAAAAACTTAAAAACGGCGAAGAAACGGTTCCGAAAACAAAGAGTGTTCGTAGTGCTTCCGAAGAGTTACAAACGCTTCAAAAACGATTGGATGAGCTAGGTTTTAAGACCGTTGCAAAAAATAATAGCATTACGATTCATTTTAATAACGGTAAAGCAATTGATACCTTTTTTGAAATTTTAAAATAATTGAATTAGTTTTCGGCATTAATTTAATAAACTATTTTCCTTGGCTGTGATAAAATTCGCGCAGATTTTACCGTGGCCTCTTAGTTGATAGTCAAAAATCTACAAAAATGAGACTGATCTCGAACTTAAAGGAGCAAGAAATATGTTGGATATTATCCCGGCGCTATTACTGACGACCGGAACTGTATTTTTAGTTTTGTTGGTGATTTTGAACAAAACTCTCTATAAACCCCTTTTAGAATTTATCGACAATCGCAATAATTCTATTAATCGTGATTTAGAGAATGCAGGGAAAAATGCCAGTGACGTTGTCGCATATTACCAAGAAACCGAAAGCATTTTGTCCGAAGCCAAAATCGAGGCGGCGAAGATAAGAGAAGCCGCGTTGAGTGAAGCAAAAGAAAAAGCCGTCAAACGTATCGAGCAAAAAAAGAGCGATCTTGATGTCGAAAATGCAACGTTTTTGAAAACGCTAGAGACGGAAAAAGAAGAATTTAAAGCAAGCTTGTTAGCGCAAAAAGCTCTCTTCAAAGAGACGATTGCCGCTAAGTTGAGCCATATTTAAGGAGAAAAGATGTTCAAATATCTTTTAATGTGCGTTGCTCCGATAGCGCTTTTGGCAAGTGGAGGCGCACATAGCGGCTCAACCGATATTATCCCAAGAGCGATTAACTTTTTGATTTTTGCCGCTATCTTATATTATTATATTGCCGAGCCGGCAAAACAGTGGTATTTAGGGCGTAAAAACGAAATAGCGGATAAATTGGACTCGATTCAAGTCAAACTTAAAGAGTCTCACAGTAAAAAAGAGACGGCTTTGGCAAAAGTCGAAGAAGCGAAAGTCAATGCCAAAGCATTGATTGAGACGGCAAAAAAAGAAGCGGTTCTTTTAAGTGAAAAAGTGTCTCTCGAAGCAGATCAAGAGATCGCAAATCTTGAAAAAGCATTTCAAGATCGAACGACGATCGAACGACGAAAGATGCAACGCGTTATCGTCAGTGAAATTTTAGACGAAGTCTTTAAAGAGGGTTCTATTTCTCTGGATAATAATGAAATTGTCAAAATCGTTAGTAAAAAGGTTGCCTAATGAGCGGAGCAATAGCAAAAAAATACGTTAATGCTTTAATCGGCAGTTGTAACGATGCGGAATTGGTCGAAATCACGACTTCTTTGGTTCAGCTAAAAGCGGCGTTTGATTTGGAAAAATTTAATCATATTATTCTTTCTCCGGATGTAAATGCGCAAGCAAAAGAGTCGTTGGTACTCTCTTTGGTTGAAAACGGTAGTGCTAAATTGAAAAATTTTATTAAGATCATTAGCCGTAACGACCGTTTAAGCCTTATCCCTTTAATGGCAAAAGAACTTAAATACCAACTCTCTTTAAAAAACAACACCTATGAAGGAAAAATCTTAACGAACTTTGCGGTTAGCCCTTCGCAAGTAGGAGAGTTGGAAGCGAATTTCAGTAAAAAATTTAATGCAACAATCAAATTAGCGGCACAACAAGAACAATATCCGGGCATTAAAATAGAGTTAGACGACCTTGGCGTTGAAGTAAGCTTTTCATTAGAGCGTTTGAAAGCTCAAATGACGGAGCATATTTTAAAAGCAATTTAAACCCAAAATTAAGAATATAGATAAAAGAAAGTGAAGGAGTAGTTTGTGGGAGCAAAAATGAAAGCTGACGAAATCAGTTCTATCATTAAAGAACGTATCGAAAACTTTGAACTTAATGTCGACATCGAAGAGACGGGAAAAGTAATTTCCGTTGCCGACGGTGTTGCCAACGTTTACGGTTTAAAAAATGTTATGGCAGGTGAAATGGTCGAGTTTGAGAGCGGCGAAAGAGGTATGGCTCTTAACCTTGAAGAATCAAGCGTCGGTATCGTTATTCTCGGTAGCGGTAGCGAAATTAAAGAGGGTTCTTCCGTTAAACGTTTGGGAAAACTTTTACGCGTTCCCGTCGGTGAAGCACTCGTCGGACGCGTTGTCAATGCTTTAGGCGATCCGATCGATGCCAAAGGACCGATTGCAACGACGGAGACTCGATTCGTCGAAGAAAAAGCACACGGTATTATGGCGCGTAAATCGGTTCATGAACCGCTTCAAACGGGTATTAAAGCGATCGATGCCCTTGTTCCGATCGGACGAGGACAAAGAGAGTTGATTATCGGTGATAGACAAACCGGTAAAACGACGATTGCCGTTGATACGATTATTAATCAAAAAGGTCAAGACGTTATTTGTATTTACGTTGCGATCGGACAAAAACAATCAACCGTAGCGCAAGTCGTTAAAAAATTAGAAGAACACGGTGCTATGGCGTATACGATCGTTGTTAACGCAAGTGCTTCCGAATCTGCGGCAATGCAATTCTTAGCACCGTATGCGGGCGTTTCAATGGGCGAATACTTTAGAGATAGCGCACGTCACGCATTGATTATTTACGATGATCTTTCCAAACATGCGGTTGCTTACCGTGAAATGTCTTTGATTTTACGCCGTCCTCCGGGTCGTGAAGCATATCCCGGTGACGTTTTCTATCTTCACTCTCGTTTATTGGAAAGAGCGGCAAAAGTCAATGATGAGCTTGGTGCGGGTTCATTAACGGCTCTTCCGATTATTGAAACGCAAGCGGGTGACGTATCGGCATACATTCCTACGAACGTTATTTCGATTACGGACGGTCAAATTTTCTTGGAATCCGATCTTTTCAACTCCGGTATTCGTCCGGCAATTAACGTCGGTCTTTCCGTTTCTCGCGTCGGCGGTGCGGCTCAAATTAAAGCAACGAAACAAGTTGCCGGTACGTTAAGACTCGATCTTGCGCAATACCGAGAGTTGCAAGCGTTTGCACAATTCGCGAGCGACCTTGACGAGTCTAGCCGTAAACAATTGGAACGCGGTCAAAGAATGGTAGAAGTCTTGAAACAACCTCCGTATGCACCGATTGCCGTTGAAAAGCAAATTTTAATCATTTTTGCCGGTGCAAAAGGTTATCTTGATAGCATCGATCTTAAATCTGTCGGTCGTTTCGAAGCAGAACTTAATTCTTACGTCGAAGCAAAATACCCTGAAATTTTTGAACAACTCAAAGCGAAAAAAGCCATCGATAAAGAGTTAGAAGAACTATTACATAAGGCACTAGGCGAGTTCAAAGCGACGTTTGCAGTCAAGTAAGGATAAGCTATGGCAAACCTTAAAGAAATAAAACGAAAAATCAAGAGTGTTCAAAATACTCAAAAAACAACGCGTGCTATGAAGCTCGTTTCAACGGCGAAGTTGAAACGAGCGGAAATGGCCGCTAAGCAATCTCGTATTTATGCGATTAAAATTAACGAAGTCCTTTCAGAGATAGCGTATAAAATTAATCAATATAAAAACGGTGCGGTTGAAAGTCGTTTTTTTGATAAAGATGAAACACCTAAAGTCGTTGACGTGATTTTTGTAACGGCGGACAAGGGTTTGTGCGGCGGTTTTAATATTCAAACGATTAAAGCGGTTCGTAAACTTTTGAGTGAGTATGCAGAACAAAAAATAACGGTTCGTTTGCATGCCGTAGGCCGTAAAGGTATTGCTTTTTTTAATTTCCAAGGGATTGAATTACACACTTCGTATGCCGGTGTGAGTTCTTCTCCGAGTTATGAAAAAGCGCAAGAAATTGTTCAAAAAGCGATTCAAGACTTTATCGATAAAAAAACGGATAAAGTAATTTTGATTCACAACGGATATAAAAATATGATCTCTCAAGAGCTCAAAGTGGTTGACGTTGTTCCCGTCGAGTCACCGCTTGAAGTTCTTGAAACAAACTCTTTGATGGAATTAGAACCTGATGAGAGCGGCGAAGAAATTTTAGATTCGTTGTTACAAAAATATTTTGAGTATAACATGTACTATGCGTTGATTGATTCATTGGCGGCAGAACATAGTGCTAGAATGCAAGCAATGGAAAATGCAACCAATAATGCTAAAGAGCGCGTTAACGTCTTGACGTTAGCATACAATAAAGCACGACAAGAATCTATTACCACTGAACTTATCGAAATTATCAGTGGTGTAGAGTCTATGAAATAAATTGTTTTGTGAAAAAATATAAGGAGAATATTCAATGAATGGATTAATTAGCCAGGTTATGGGTCCAGTTGTTGACGTCGATTTTAATGGCTACCTTCCAAAAATCAATGAAGCGATTGAAGTAAATTTTGATGTTGAAGGCAAGAAGCAAAAATTAATTCTTGAAGTAGCGGCACATTTAGGCGACAACAGAGTTCGAACAATTGCGATGGATATGAGTGAAGGTTTAACACGAGGGCTTGAAGTCAAAGCACTCGGCAATCCTATCCAAGTTCCGGTAGGCGAGGAAGTTTTAGGACGTATTTTTAACGTTGTCGGTGATATTATCGATCAAGGTCCTGAAGTTACATGTAAAACAAAATGGTCGATTCACAGAGAGCCGCCTAAATTTGAAGAACAAAGTACAAAATCGGAAATTTTTGAAACGGGTATTAAAGTCGTTGATCTCTTAGCTCCTTATGCCAAAGGCGGTAAAGTAGGACTTTTCGGCGGTGCAGGTGTCGGTAAAACCGTTATTATTATGGAATTGATTCACAACGTTGCCTTTAAACACAGCGGTTATTCTGTATTTGCCGGTGTTGGTGAACGAACCCGTGAAGGTAACGACCTTTACCACGAAATGAAAGAATCAAACGTTTTAGACAAAGTCGCCCTTTGCTACGGTCAAATGAGTGAACCGCCGGGAGCACGTAATCGTATTGCGCTTACCGGTCTTACGATGGCTGAGTATTTCCGTGATGAAATGGGACTAGACGTTTTGATGTTTATCGATAATATTTTCCGTTTCTCTCAATCAGGTGCAGAGATGTCAGCACTTCTTGGACGTATTCCTTCCGCCGTTGGTTACCAACCGACGCTCGCAAGCGAAATGGGTAAATTCCAAGAGAGAATTACATCGACGAAAAAAGGTTCCATTACTTCCGTACAAGCCGTTTACGTACCGGCGGACGACTTGACCGATCCGGCTCCCGCAACGGTTTTTGCCCACTTAGATGCCAAAACCGTTTTGAACCGTTCTATTGCGGAAAAAGGTATTTATCCTGCGGTTGATCCTTTGGATTCCAGTTCTCGTATGTTGAGTCCTGAAATTTTAGGTGAGGAGCACTATACGGTTTCTCGCGGCGTTCAAGCGGTACTTCAAAAGTACAAAGATCTTCAAGATATTATCGCAATTCTCGGTATGGATGAACTTAGCGAAGAAGACAAGGTAACGGTTGCACGTGCTCGTAAAATCGAGAGATTCTTATCTCAGCCATTCTTCGTTGCGGAAGTATTTACGGGAAGCCCCGGAAAATACGTTACGCTTGAAGAGTCTATTGCCGGATTTAAAGGTATTCTAGAAGGTAAGTATGACGATTTACCGGAGGCTGCTTTTTATATGGTCGGCGGTATTGAAGAAGTGATTGAGAAAGCTGCGAAATTAAAAAGCTAAGAAGCAAGGTTAAATTATGAACACATTAAAATTAGAAATTGTGACTCCAGAAGGTCAAATTTTTTCTAACAATGTAAAAAGTGTTACGCTTCCAGGCAAAGAGGGTGAGTTTGGAGTTCTTCCAAACCACGCCTCTTTAGTAACTCTTTTGCAAGCGGGCGTGATTGACATTGAGCTGAAAGACGGCAATCACGACATCGTAGCGATTAACTGGGGACATAGTAAAGTCGATGAAAATTCGGTAACGGTTTTAGCCGACGGTGCGGTTTCTATCGGAGGAAGCACGGAAAGCGAAGTTGCCAAATCTTTAGAAGCGGCAAAAGCCCTTCTTAAGAGTATCAGTGATTCCGATGTTGCTATTGCGATTGCGACGGCAAAAATGGAATCTTTTGCTAAAACAAGGAAATTTTAAGACGAATGTCAGCTTTTGAATTGTTTGTGAACTTTGCCGCGAGAAGCGGCTTTTTCACATGGGTGATTATGATTTGGTTATCGATTTATTTTATTATAACGTTTGGGATCTTATTCAGTCGCTATCTTTATTTAGGATATTGGCTATCGATTGAAAAGAGTTCGCTTGAATCTATGCTGATGGGTGCTAAGAATGTTCGCGACGACTCAATCTTACGTAAATGTTCTAATGCTTCCGGTGCTTCGGAAAAACTTTTAAATGTTTGTAAAAACGTTGCTGAAAAGAATGCAACAAGCGGCTTATGGATGCTCTCTATTATTGCTTCGACAGCACCGTTTATCGGGTTATTCGGTACGGTTGTATCTATCTTGCAAACGTTCAGCGGCTTGGGGCAATCCGGAAGCGCATCTTTGGGTGTTATAGCTCCCGCCATTAGTGAGGCTCTTGTCGCAACGGCAACGGGTATTTTCGTAGCGATTCCGGCATACAGTGCTAATCTCTTTTTACGTCGAAAAGCATATGAAGTGATTGTTTACGTGCAACGAGAAGTCGATATATTACTTTCTGCACATGAATCGAAACGAGATAACTAATGATGAGCCAACTTGATGAAGTACCTGAGCTAAATATCACGCCTCTAGTCGATATTATGCTGGTACTTCTTGCCATTTTAATGGTAACGACACCGGCGTTGGTTTACGAAGAGATGATTAAGCTTCCAGACGGTAGTAAATCGTCCGTTGTCAGCAAAATGCCTGAACTTGAGATTCGTGTCACCAAAGATAAAAAAGTGTTTATTAAAAGCGAAAGCTTTATGCTTGCAGAATTTGCGGATAGCTTTATGATGCAAAAAAGTAAATATCCTCTTAAAAGCATTGTCTATATAAAAGCCGATGAAGGACTTTCTTATAAAGATGTTATGTTTGTTCTTAAGACGATTAAACAAGCCGGATTTACGAATGTTTCATTAGAAACGAACGGATAGTTCTGTGTCTAGCGTGAACAAATATGCTTCCGTAGGGTGGATTATGTCCATCCTCCTCTATGTCTCTTTACTTTTAGTGCTCGGTTATATTTTGGCGACTCAGCATACAACCATTAAAAACTATACTTCGAACAAAAATCCCATCAATATTGCTTTAGTCGAACGTAAAAAAAACGATTCGGAAAAACCGAAGGAAGAGCGAAAAAAAGAGGAAGTGGAAAAACCGGTGGAAAAACCGCAAGAAAAACCGGTTGAAGAGAAAAAAGTCGTTGCGTCTTCTCCCAAAGAGGCCGTCAAGAGTCAGTCACTTCGAGGATTGTTTGAAGATATAAATACGTCTAAATTACCTCCCGATGCTAAAGAGCAAAAAAAAGATCAAAAACAACCGACGCGTATCAAACCGAACAAAGTTGAAGAAACAAAAGAAAAAAGTGAAAATGTCGCTTCAAAAATAGCAAATTCTCTCAATTTCGCAGAACAAAAGCACTTGACCGATATGAACAAAGGAGGCGAATACGATCCTTTTATCGGCAAAGTACAAGAAATATTAGAGGAAAATTGGCAAAAAACGGTTGATACGGAAAACGGCAATGTTGCTAAAGTTATTGTCAAAATTAGCAATACCGGTACTTTTAGTTATAAAATAGTTTCGTTAGCTTATAATAACGAGTTCAATACGAAGCTCAAAGAGTTCCTTAAAGCTATGGAAAGTACGGTCTTTCCTAAATATGAAAAAGGACCTTTATTTGAGATGCAAGTAGAATTTAAAGATATGTTGGAGTAATGACATGTTAAAAAAAATGATAGTATGGCTATGTACGACCTTATTCGTTTTTGCAGCCGATGCAACGGTAGAGGTTGTCAAAAAAATCGATGTTTTACCGAAAGTTGCCGTGCAAGATGCTAGTGCGAAAACAATTGATAGTGAATTGAGAAGAAGTTTTTATAAACTAATAGCCAATGATCTACGCGTAAGTAGTCATTTTAATGTTTTAGACGAATATTTGCAAAGTAGTTATGAAGGCGGTCCTCTTGAAAACTTTTTATCGGATAAAAAAGTAGATATGATCGTTCGTTTTAATATTGTTCAAGATACCGCTAATTTAGCCGTTAACGTTAAATTGATCAATGCAAGAACGGGAAGTACGACATTTGAAAAAGCGTATAATCTAAGCGATAAAAAACGCTATCCGTTTTTGGCACATAGAGTCGTAATCGATGTGAACGACCAAACCGGTTCACCGTCGATAGCCTGGATGGAACAATCGGTTATTTTTGCGAAATATACGGATGCCAAAAAAAGTGAAATCGTCATATCAGACTACACGCTGAACTATCAAAAAATTATAGTGTCAGGCGGTTTGAATGTTTTTCCCAAGTGGGCGAATAAAGAGCAAAGTGCTTTCTTTTACACCTCTTATAGCGGTGCGGAACCGACGGTTTATAAATTTGACTTGAGAACGGGAAGCCGTTCCATCATCATTTCAAGTCCCGGCATGATCGTTTGCTCCGACGTCTCCCAAGACGGCAATAAGCTTTTATTGACGATGGCACCTAAAGACCAACCGGATATTTATCTTTACGACTTGCGAACGAAGAAAATCCAGAAAATAACGGAATATTCGGGTATTGACGTTAACGGTAATTTTATCGATAACGATACGCGTATAGCTTTTGTTTCCGATCGCTTAGGCAATCCTGACATCTTTGCGCAAGGTCTCAACGATAAAAGCTTTGAAAAACTTGTTTATCACGGAAAAAACAAAAATTCGATTTCAACGTACGATAACTATATTGTTTATTCCAGTAGGGAAGCGGATAGTGAATTCGGTCGAAATACTTTTAATCTTTACTTGATTTCGACAAAAACGGACTATTTACGTCAATTAACGGCGACGGGTGAAAATTTATATCCGCGTTTTGCGAAAGATCCTGATACAATTATGTTTATCAAACAGTTTGGAAATCAGAGTGCATTAGGGATAATTCGCCTTAGTGCTAACAAAACGTATCAGTTTGCATTGAAAACTGGTAAATTACAGTCGTTAGACTGGTGATTTTTTAAAAAAAATATGCTATAATTCCGAAGTTTTTAAAATTGAACTTTTACAAAGGATCTAATAATGGGTAAATTAGCTTTAACAAGCTTAGCGGTAGCGGTTTTGGTTTTAACAGGTTGTAGCCAAAAAAGTCCAGAAGTCGATATGACTAAAAGCTCTGGCGACACAAAAGGTGCAGCGGTTAACGACGGTATGAGTGCTCTTCAAAAATTGATTGCTTCTTTAGAGGCTAACTCTAAAAAAATCTATTTTGATTTTGACAAATACAACGTCAGAAAAGATCAACAAGCAAACATCGATGCAAATGCTGCATTGTTCAATTCAGCTGAAGCAAAAAGCTTTTCAATCAAAGTTGAAGGTAACTGCGACGAATTCGGTACAGACGAATACAACTACGCACTTGGTCTTAAAAGAGCAAAAAGCGTTAAAGACGGTTTAGTTGCTAAAGGTATGGTTGCAGACAGAATTACCGTTGTAAGCTACGGCGAGAGCAATCCTGCATGCAGCGAGCACAACAAAGATTGTTGGGCACAAAACAGAAGAGCAGAATTCAAAGTTCTTCCATAATTTCTGCTTGAATGAAAAAACAGATTCTTTTATATTCGCTAGCACTACTCCCCGTAGTAGTGCTAGCGAGCGAACCCTCCGCATTTGGAAGTTATGATTCACCTTCGAATTCAAGTTCCGGTTCTTCGGTTAACAACTCAACGTATAGTATTACGTCTTCCGATGTTGTAAACCCTTCTAACTTGAACACGCAAAGAGCGGAAAAAACACCTTCTTCTCCATCCTCTACTAAATCAGCGGCAGTTTTTAGCGGCAATAACAGTACGAATAATTCTGAACAATATGAAATAATGCGTTCGGTCATGGATAGCTATGAAGCAAAAATCGCAAAACAAGATGAACGTATACGTAAACTTGAAGAAGAAAACCAAAAGCTTCAAGGGATTAAAGAGTATGTTGAAGAGAGTCGAAGAATCCAAAACGAAAATCAGGAAAAAATTAAAACGGTTGTGAGTGAATTAGGTTCTTTAATTGATTCTATTAATAAAAATTACGTTCCAAAAGAAAAATTTGATCAATTAGCGAATGAAGTTCACGGCAATAAGTCTTCGTCAAAGACGCCTCCCGTAGTTAACGAAGCTCCTAAAAAAGAGAGTTCAAACGAAGCAACTACTTCCGCAAAAGCATTGGCCGGAAAAGATAGTGCGACACTTTTAAAAGAAGCTGACGACCTGTATGCGAAAAAATCTTATAATGATGCACAAGCATATTATAAAGAACTTCTTAATAGAAATTATAAGCCGGCAAAAGTCAATTTTACGCTCGGCGAAATTTCATACACCCAAAAAGCCTATTCCGGCGCAATCGAATACTATAAAGCAAGTATCGCTTTACATGACAAAGCAGCCTATATACCGACGTTATTGTATCACACGGGTTCCTCTTTCGATAAACTCGGCAAAGGGAAAGAAGCACAAAGTTTTTATAAAGCACTTAAAGAAAACTATCCTACGTCACCTGAAGCGAAAAGCGTCAAATAACGTTTTTTTAATCAATTCTTTGTTTAAAAAATAATCTCTCCTAAGGGCATATAAAACTAATTTATGCTACAATCAGCTGTTATTAGAATTAAGGGAGAAATTATGAGTATTCAAGATAATCAAGTAGTCTCTATTCATTATGAACTAAAAAGCGTTGATAATGGAGAGATTTTGGATAGTAACTTACAAGGTGCACCCCTTTCTTTTATCGTTGGAAAAGGTCAAATTATTCCAGGATTAGAAGAGAAGATTAAAGGTTTAAAAGCCGGAGATAGTGCTAATATAGAGGTTGCCGCAGCCGATGCATACGGTGTTTACGATGAAAATGCCGTTCAAACACTTCCTAAAGAGCAATTTGCCGGTCTCGAACTCAATGTCGGTATGACGCTTTACGGACAAGGAGAACACGGCGAAACGGTACAGGTAATCGTAAAAAGCTTTAACGACGAAAATGTCGAAATTGATTTTAACCATCCTTTAGCGGGACAAGATCTTTTATTTGCGATTACGGTAGCAGAAGTTAGAGATGCAACGGCTGACGAGTTAGCAAACGGATATGTCGGACAAGCACACAGTTGCGGATGCGGCTCAGGCGGATGCGGTTCTCATGATCACGACGACGATGAATGTTGCGGCGGCCACGGTCATGAACACGGCGAAGGCGGATGCTGCGGCGGTGAAAGTCACTCACACGGTGGCGGTTGTTGTGGATCGCACTAATTTTATAGCCAAGTCTAGGGCCTCTATGGAGGCTCTTAAATCTGCAAATTTACTTAAAAGCGTGACTATTAATGCTCTTATTCTCGGCGAAAAGGGTGTGGGAAAACAGACATTAGCGCAACATATCATTACGGCACCCGTCGTAGATGCCACCTCTTTTAATGAGCTTTTAGCGTTAATCGAAACTAATTCTAGCCTTATCGTAAAAAATTTTCACAAAATCACCAATTATAAAAAACTCAAAGTGGCACTTGAAGTTCATAAAACACGTATTATCGGTACATCAAACGTGATGCTAAGCGAAGCGTTAATGGATGAATTTTTTAGTCTCAAAATTGTTTTGCCGCCTTTAAGAGAACGTCTTGAAGACGTAACCTCTCTTGTTGAAAAATTTGCACATGAAGCTCAAGCTACTTTTGACGGAGAAGCCAGCGAAATGCCTATTTTAGAAGATATTGTTCCGGATTTAAGTAAAAATTGTTACTCTCTCAAACGTTCCGTTTACAATGCTTATCTGATGAACTCTTTTGGCGAAGAAGAAATTTTGACGATGATGGAACGCTTTTTAATACAACGTATCGGCGGTCGAAACGACTATCGCGATCTGCTCTATTTATTTGACGTTCCAATGATTAAAAGCGGTTATGCCAAGTTTGGATCGCAATTGGCGATTAGCGAAAAGTTTGGTCTCAATCGTAATACGCTACGAAAAAAAATTAACGACTACAAAGACCAATTAAAAATAGACTAAAAAACGAGAATGTTAGGACGTTTCATCCTTACATGTAAAAGGTATACGAAATGAATTATATAGGAATATTCCCCGGGCAGGGTAGCCAAAAAATCGGTATGGGTAAAGATTTTTACGATCATTCTGCGTTGGCAAAAGAGATGGTTGAAGCTTCAAGCGAACGTTTAGGTTTTAATATGGCACAGTTGCTCTTTGAAGAAAACGATCGATTGGAACAAACGGAATTTACGCAACCCGCAATTTTGTTGGTCAGTTTAATGGCATATCGTCTGTTTATCGAACAATTTCCTCAAACACCGCTTTCGTTTTTAGGGCATTCCTTAGGTGAATTTAGTGCTTTAAGTGCCGCCGGTGCGATGGATTATTTGGATGCGATCGAGCTCGTGCATCAACGCGGATTATTGATGAAGGAAGCATGCAAAGATCAAAATGCCGGTATGATGGCTCTTTTGGGACTAGACGATACAACAGTCGAATCGTTAACCCGTCAAATGCAATTAGACGGTAAGAAGGTTTGGACGGCTAATTACAACGGAGACGGGCAAATCGTTATTGCCGGCAATAAAGACGATCTGATCTCTATCGAACCTCTTTTTAAAGAAGCCGGTGCCAAAAAAGCCGTCGTACTTGCAATGTCCGTAGCAAGCCATTGCCCGATGCTTTCATCCGCACAGCCGATGTTAGGGCACTATTTGGAACAATGGTTGAATGAGACGTTTCATGCACCGATTATCTCTAACGTGACGGCTCAAGCGTACGACACCAAAGCAAGAGCCGAACAATTGCTGTGTGAACAACTCGTCTCTCCCGTCAAATATAAACAATCAATTTTACATGTAGAAAACGATACGGATTGTTTTATTGAATTTGGGGGTACGGTACTCAAAGGACTCAATAAGCGTATTTCGCAAAAACCGACCTACAGTATCGTCGATAGGAACAGCTTGGATGAAGTTCTAGCGTTGCTTGCAAAGGAAGATGCATGAAAATAGCGATTATGGGCGCGATGTATGAAGAAATAACGCCTCTTTTGGAATTTTTTAAAACTTACGAAACAATCGATTACGCAAACAATCGTTATTACAAAACATCCTATCAAGGATTGGAACTCATTATTGCGTACAGTAAAATCGGTAAAGTCAACGCTTCTCTTACCGCATCGACGCTCATCGAAAAATTCGGTGCCGAAAAATTGCTTTTTTCGGGTGTCGCGGGGGCACTCAATCCGACGTTAAAAGTCGGTGATTTGGTTGTGGCGACCAAACTGGCGCAACACGATGTCGATATATCGGCTTTCGGGCATCCTTTCGGGTATATTCCGGAAGGTTCCGTTTACGTACAAACCGATGCAACCTTAGTTCAAATCGCGCATAACGTTGCAAAAGCGCAAGGGCTGAAGCTGGTTGAAGGGATTGTTGCGACGGGCGATCAGTTTATTTGCGATTCTACGAAAAAAGAGTGGATACGCTCTACGTTTCAAGCCGATGCTACGGAAATGGAAGGTGCCTCCGTTGCGGTTGTCTGCGATGCGCTTCATGTTCCGTTTTGCGTTTTTCGAGCGATTAGCGATGCCGCCGATATGGACGCCGGCTTTAGTTTCGATGAATTTTTGGTCAGTTCTGCTCAAGAGAGTGCAAAATTGATTCTAGCGATGTTGGATGAATTAAAACGATGATCGAACTTAGTAAACGTCTTTTGCGCGTTGTAGGACGCACGAATGCACATTACGGCTTAATTCAGGAAAACGATAAACTGCTTTTAGGGCTCAGCGGGGGGAAAGATTCTCTGACGTTGGCGCATATTTTAAAGCATCTGCAACGCGTCGCTCCTTTTGATTTCGAATTTAAAGCCGTGACGATCGCATACGGTATGGGTGAAGACCTTCAGACCTTACATGCACATTGTTTAGAGCATAAAATCGATCACGAAATCGTCGATACGTCGATTTTTGAGTTGGCTCAGGACAAAATTCGTTCCAATTCCTCTTTTTGTAGCTTTTTCTCTCGTATGCGACGAGGGGCTTTGTATACGTATGCACTCAATCACGGTTATACGAAATTAGCATTGGCACATCATTTAGACGATGCGGCGGAGAGTTTTTTTATGAATTTTTCGTATAACGGAGCATTGCGCTCGATGCCTCCGATTTATAAAGCACAAAACGGACTTGTCGTGATCCGTCCGTTGATCCATGTACGTGAACGTCAATTGCGAGAATGTGCCAAAGAGCACGGTATGCCGATCATCGGCGATGAAGCATGCCCTGCCATGCGTTTTGACGTTAAAATGCCCGTTATGCGGGCAAAAACGAAAGAGATGTTAGCGGCCATGGAGAAAGAAAACCCCGAATTGTTCGTTTCCCTTAAAAAAGCATTTGAAAGTTTACAGGTTTCAAGCTTTTGCGATGAGCGTTATTTGGATCGTTAAAACCCTTCAAGCATAATTTTCCAAAGGGCTGCAACTTCCTCGTCGTCAAATGCTATCGTGCTATGTTCTTCAAATAACGTTTTGACATGTAAGCGATCGAACGTTTGATTCCATGCACACTGTTTATGTGCCGGTAAAAAAGCGCGTATCAGTGTTAAATCCTCTTTGATCGGTTCTTCGCAATTAAAGCAAATGAAATCATCGTGCAATCGCCCTTCAAAACGCAAAAGTTTACTATACGCTTCAATCGCGATGCGTTTAGGATTCTGTTTATGCCAAATATCGGCACAAGCTTCTAAAAGATCAAAATAAAAAGCATCGATAAGAGCGACGTCTTTAAGGTGTAAGTAAAAAAGACGAATGAACGCCTGCCATGCAAGCATTCGTTCACGATGAATATTCCAAGACGTGCCTAAATGGAGGACGGAGCGTAGTTGCGGTATGGTCGACTTGAGTGATGCGAGAGACTCAAAATCGATTTTATAGCCCAAGTGAATCGTTGAATGGCGTGCACCGTAAAAACGATAAAGGGTTTTAATGCTATCGTGCGTTAAAACGACGACGATGAGATCTTCGTCTTTAACCCGCGTAATGTTGATAATATAACCTTGCATAAGCAATTTTAGCATCTCAAAAATTGAATTTTATTAAATAAAAAAATTAATTATTTTATTTTAGATATTAAATTTATTGAAAAATTATATTATTTATGATATGTAAATTCTGAAAACACCATAAAATAGTCGTTAATTGAAATTTAATAATTTTTAGAGTAATATCCGTCGCTTTTAACTTAAAATTTGTCAAAAAACTTGATGAAAATTCCACAAAAGGCTTGTGAGATGGATCTAATAAGAGGATTTAAAGACAATTGCGGTTTCGGTTTAATCGCAAATATTAAAAATACTCCTACCCATGAAAACGTTGAAGATGCGATTACGGCGTTAGAGCGTATGATGCATCGAGGGGCGATTGCCGCGGACGGAAAAAGCGGAGACGGAAGCGGTCTGCTTTTTTCGATGCCGGTTGACTTTATGAAAAAAGAAGCACACAAATTGGGAGTGGATTTGCCCAAACAGTTTGCCGTTGCAATGATTTTTCTACATACGCAAGAGCAAAAGCGTATTTTTGAAGAGACCTGTGAGCAAAACGACCTCAAGGTTCTCCTTTATAGAGACGTACCCGTCAAAACCAAAGCATTGGGCAAATTAGCACTTGATTCACTTCCTCAAATCATCCAAGCGTTTGTTACGTCTGCTTCGTTAGTTGCGACAAAACGTTTTGAAGCCCTCTTGTATTTAACGCGTAAAACGGTTGAAAAACGCTTAGCGCATGAGAGCGAATTTTACATCGCCTCTTTTTCCAGCAAAGTGATTTCGTATAAAGGGTTGGTGATGCCGACCTATATCAAAACATTTTTTCCCGATTTAAGCGATGCTGATTTTAAAGCGACGTTTGCATTGTTCCACCAACGTTTTTCGACCAATACCTTACCGAAGTGGAAATTGGCACAGCCTTTTCGCACTTTGGCGCATAACGGTGAGATTAACTCTATTTCCGCCAATCGTTTTAACACGCAAGTAAAAACCGAATGCATTAAAAGCGGCGTTTTTTCGGACGAAGAGTTGCAAAAGCTGTATCCTTTAACGACCAACGACGTAAGTGATAGTGCCAGCTTGGATAACATGTTCGAGTTTATGCTCCTCAACGGATTTGACTTTTTTAAGGCCGTACGTTCGCTCATTCCCGCTCCTTGGCAAAATGCGCCGCATATGGATTCGGGACTTCGAGCATTCTATGAATTCTCAAGCATTAATTTCGAGCCGTGGGACGGACCTGCTGCGATCTCGTTAACCGACGGTCGTCATATCGCCTGTGTTTTAGATCGAAACGGATTGCGTCCTGCAAAATATATCATTACTAAAGACGATCGTATCATTATCTCAAGCGAATACGGTGTTTTAGATATTGACGAAGACACTATTATCGAAAGAGGTCGTCTGCAAAGCGGTCAGATGATCGGGCTCGACCTCAAATTCGGCAAAATTATGAAAAACGACGATATTAATGATTACCTTGCTAGTTCTAATACCTACACCGAGTGGCTCAATAAAGGCCTTGTTTACCTCCAAGAGTTCGTCGACATTCCTTTTTCTAAAACAACCGACTACGTGCGTGAAAATTTAGAGTTAGAACAACGCTATTTTAATATCACGCAAGAAGTCAAAAATATGGTGATTGAGCCGATGATGAAAGACGGCAAAGAAGGTGTCGGTTCGATGGGCGACGATACGCCGATGGCGGCTTTTAGCCACGTTCAGCGAAATTTCAGCGACTATTTTAAACAAAAATTTGCCCAAGTAACCAATCCTCCGATCGATCCAATCCGCGAAAAGGTGGTGATGAGTTTAAATACGAGTTTCGGGGAGATTCGAAATATTCTTGAAGAGAGCCAAGAACATGCCGTTCGTATCAAATCGATTTCGCCGATTATGATGCAAGAAAAATTCGATATTTTAGATTCTTTCGGCGATAAGAGCAAACCGCGCTATAAAGACGAATACAAAAATCGCTATTTCTCGACGCTTTTTGAAGATAATCTCAAAGGAAGTTTGGAAGATTTGGCGTACGATATTGCGCAAGCGGTTAAAAACGAAGGCGTACGGATTATTTTCCTTGACGATCGAGGTATGACAAACAAACTCAAACCGATGCCGATGATTATGGTCATCGGACGCGTCAATCAGGTCTTATTGGATGAGGGCGTTCGTTCTTTAGCGTCTATCGTTGCTATTTCCGCCGAAGCGATTGATACGCATTCGTGTGCATGTATGATCGGCTTTGGGGCAAGTGCGATTTATCCTTATTTACTCTATGCAACCGTATTGGATGAATGCAAAAAAAGCGATATGGGATCGTATGAGATCAAAACCAAACTAAAAAACGTCAATCATGCCATCGGTCAAGGCTTACTCAAAGTCATGTCCAAAATGGGTATCGCAACGATTGCGTCGTATCGTAACTCTGCGTTATTTGATGTTTTAGGCTTGGGAAGCGAAGTCGTACAAGAGTGTTTTAACGGAGCAATTTCGTTGATTCCCGGACTCGGATACGAAGACATAGAGGAGCGTTTGGCGCGCAACCATCACAAAGCGTATGAGCTTAACCTCACTAAAAAACTTTTTCCGCTCGAAATCGGCGGCTTTTACAAATACATCGACGGACAAGAGTACCACGACTATCATCCGCAAGCGATTCATGCCATTCATAAAGCGACGGTTACGGGTGAAAAAAAAGATTTTCAAGAGTTTACGAAGCTGATTAACAATCGCGGATTTAAAATGATACGCGACTTTTTCGAACTCAAATCTGATCGTGAGCCTATTGCCGTTGACAAAGTCGAATCCAAAGAGTCTATTTTCAAACGCTTTGCGACCGCGGCTATGAGTTTGGGGTCTATTTCTCCCGAAGCGCACGAAGCACTGGGTGAAGCGATGAATCGCATCGGCGGTATGAGTAACTCCGGAGAAGGCGGTGAGGCACCGGAACGTCTTAAAACCAATAAAAACTCTAAAATTAAACAAATCGCATCGGGACGTTTCGGTGTAACGCCGGAATATTTACGTTCGGCAACCGAAATCCAAATTAAAGTCGCACAGGGTGCAAAACCGGGAGAAGGCGGACAGTTACCCGGTCATAAAGTCACTTCGTTGATCGCGAGCCTTCGCTACACGATTCCGGGCGTTACGTTGATTTCTCCGCCGCCACACCACGATATTTATTCCATCGAGGATTTGGCACAGCTGATTTTCGATATGAAGCAAATTAATCCCGAGGCTATCGTGACGGTGAAGCTCGTCTCGACCGCGGGCGTCGGTACGATCGCTGCGGGTGTCGCTAAAGCGTATGCCGATAAAATTATTATTTCCGGCGGCGACGGCGGAACGGGCGCGGCACCGCTAACATCGATTAAATTTGCCGGAAATCCGTGGGAAATCGGTCTAAGCGAAGCACATAACGCTTTAAAAGCCAACCATTTACGAGACAGTGTTCATTTGCAAACCGACGGTGGACTTAAAACGGGACTCGATGTCGTAAAAGCGGCACTTTTAGGCGCGGAAAGTTATGCGTTCGGTACGCTTTCGTTAACGATTATCGGATGTAAAGTTTTGCGTGTTTGCCATTTGAACCGTTGTTCGGTGGGCGTTGCAACGCAAGACGAGAAGTTAAGGGAACATTTTGTCGGAACGGTCGATAAACTCGTTAATTTCTTTACGCTTTTAGCCGAAGACGTACGCGAAATTTTGGCGCATTTAGGGTATACGCGTTTGGAAGAGATCATCGGACGAAGTGATCTTTTACATGTCATTGACGATACGTTTGCGAAAAAATTCGACTTTTCATCCGTTTTGATGCGTTTGGAAGGTCCCGACACGCATAGCGGCAAATCCAACGATCCTTTCGATAAGAACGTGTTTGAAAAAGAGATTTTAAAAGAAGTCTATAAAGTCATCGAAAATCCGGATGAGAAAATCGTTTTGCATCGCGAAATTTGCAATACCAATCGAAGCTTCGGAACGCTCATTAGCGGTGAAATCGCAAAATTTTACGGCAATAAAGGACTCAAAGACGACAGCATCGTTTTCAGACTTAACGGAGTTGCGGGACAGTCCTTAGGGGCATTTTTAGCCAACGGACTTAGCATTAATCTCAAAGGTACGGCAAACGATTACGTCGGTAAAGGTATGAACGGCGGTAAAATCGTGATCGCTCCTAAATTTCAAGGTAGAGGATACGCATGTGCCGGAAATACGTGTTTGTACGGTGCAACGGGCGGTAAACTTTACGTTGCCGGAATCGTGGGAGAGCGCTTTTGCGTGCGAAACTCCGGTGCCGTTTCCGTGGTTGAAGGAACGGGAGATCATGCTTGCGAATATATGACCGGCGGCGTGGTTGCTATTTTAGGCAATACCGGTGTGAATTTCGGTGCGGGTATGACCGGCGGTGTGGCATTTGTGTATGATGAAACGCGCGACTTTATCGATAAACTCAATCAAGAACTTGTGATCGCCGAGCGTATCGATACGGATGATATGGATGAGGCACGGCATTTCTTGAAGCGTCTCCTTCGTACGCATATCAATGAAACGGCAAGTTTTAGAGCCACGCAAATTTTAGAAGATTTTCGCCATGCGGTCAGGGATTTTTGGATCGTTCGTCCTAAAGATATGACCAAAGTGCCACTCAATCCGGAGCAAGGAGACTAAGATGCAAAATTTTGTGAATGAAGAAAGATACGAGCCTAGAAAACGCTCAACCGGAGATCGCGTTAAAGATTTTAAAGAAATTTACGAAATTTTTAGTAAAGAAGACGCTTCCGCACAAGCCGATCGTTGTATTCAGTGCGGCGATCCGTTTTGTCACAGTAAATGTCCATTACACAATTATATTCCGTTTTGGTTAAAAGCCACGAGTGCCATGAAGCGAGAGCTTGCCTTTAACCTTTCCAACGAGACCAATCCGTTTCCCGAAATTACCGGACGTATTTGTCCGCAAGATCGTTTGTGTGAAGGGGATTGTACGCTCAATGACGGACACGGTGCGATTACGATCGGTGCAATCGAGACGTTTATTTCCGAAGAGGGATTTAAAAAAGGATTTAAACCGAGCTTCCCGGGAATTACGACGAAGAAAAAGGTGGCAATTATCGGTGCTGGACCTGCGGGTATCGCCTGTGCGACGTATCTTCTTCGTGCCGGTATCGGCGTTAGCATGTACGACAAGCAAAACAGAGCCGGAGGGCTTCTAACGTACGGAATTCCGGGCTTTAAGCTCGATAAAGAGGTGGTCGCAAGGCGCGTAAGATGGCTTCAAGACGCCGGTTTGACGTTGCATACCAACACTCAAGTCGGTAAAGAAATCGGATTTGACGAAATTGCGCATAGCCACGACGCTATTTTCTTAGCGATCGGTGCGGAGAGTCCTCGTAAAGCCAATATCGCCAATGAAAATGCCAGCGGTGTTTTTACGGCGATCGACTTTTTACGTCACATTCAAAAGAAACAATTTAACGAGAGCTACGATAAAAAGTTTGAGGTCAAAAACAAAAACGTTGTCGTTGTCGGCGGCGGCGATACGGCGATGGATTGTTTGAGAACGTCGATTCGTGAAGGGGCAAAAAGCGTAACATGTTTGTATCGTCGCGATAAATACAATATGCCCGGTTCCAAAAAAGAGTTTAAAAATGCAATCGAAGAGGGTGCGGAATTTATGTACAACGTCTCTCCCAAAGAGATATTGGTAAACTCCGAAGGACAAGCAATCGGTATCGATATGCAAAAAACGATTTTAGGTTCAAAAGATGCCTCTTCACGACAAGTTGTCGAAATAGTGAAAGGCGGTGATTTTAGGGTTGATGCCGATATTATCATCTTCGCTTTAGGCTTTATTCCTTCCGTCCCGACGTTTTTAGCGGAAAACGGTATCGAAGTCAATAAATCGGGTTGCATCGTCGTGAATAGCGAATACCAAACGACCAAGTCAGGTGTTTTTGCCGGCGGCGATTGTAAACGCGGATCGGATTTGGTCGTCACGGCCGCGAAAGAGGGTAAAGAAGCCGCGAACGCTATCGTCAAAAAATTGTTAGGTTAATATGGACGTGATCGAAGCCGCACTGCAAGCCAATAGGGTTTTGTATCGACGTTTACGAACACAAGGGTTGCATGCGGACGATCACCTCTGCTTTGAACAAGGTGCGGGAGGCGATCGAAGTTCGGCGATCGATTTAGAAGCGGAGCGCGTCTTTATCACGTATTTACTTCCTTTCGGAACGATTATTTCCGAAGAGAGCGGGACGATTGAAAATCCCGACATGTCATCGTATATCGTTCTTGACCCTATCGACGGAAGCGACAATCTTTTATCGCATTTACCCTATTACGGTACGTCGGTTGCCTATTTTGAAGAGGGAAAATGCACGAAAGCCGTCATTACGAATTTAGCCAACGGCGATTGTTTTGTGAAAGATCAAAACGGGCTCAAGCGCGGTAAAATCGACGAAAAAAATTTTAGCGACGTTGCTTGTAATCCGTTTAGCAAAGCAGGTATTTTCGAGCGTGCTTACGCTTCTTCCCGTCTGCATCCCTTACTGCAAAAAGCAGGGATAAAATACCGCTCCCCGGGAGCATTCGCACTCTCTTTGGCGTATGCGAGGGATGTTTCGTTCGTGTTGTATGAGGGTGCTATTCGCTCATACGACGTGGAGGCGGGACGCTTTATGTGCGAGGACTTATACCTCTACGAAACGCATGAACTTTTTCTCGTAAGCAAAGATAAGGAAATTTTCGATAGAATAATTGACTTATTTATAAGCAATTAGCTTTCAAAGAGGATGCATACGTATGGGATTTGCCGAAATCTTCAGTAAAATAAGAAAGACACAATCCGCTCCGAGCGAAGCGCCTAGCCATTGGGTGAAATGTAGCGCGTGTCAATCATTGATGTATTATAAAGAAGTCGAACAACGTTTTAACGTCTGCCCAAAGTGTGGATTTCATATGCGAATTTCTGCCACAAAGCGTA
Source organism: Sulfurospirillum sp. UBA4058 (assembly GCA_002382085.1). Classification (GTDB taxonomy): domain Bacteria; phylum Campylobacterota; class Campylobacteria; order Campylobacterales; family Sulfurospirillaceae; genus Sulfurospirillum. The sequence goes on from DFZK01000007.1 coordinate 208,445, forward strand.
TTGAGCAATTAAGCGATGAGGGAAGCTTCGTCGAGTTTGATGCCAATTTGATCCCCGTCGATCCTTTAAAATTCGTGGATAAAAAATCGTATAAAAAGCGTATTGAAGAGGCTGAAGAGAAAACGGGAAAACATTCGTCCGTCATTTGCGGGACATGTACGATTGAGGGAGTGAAAGTTCAACTCGTCGTATTCGATTTTGCTTTTATGGGCGGAAGCTTGGGCTCCGTCGAAGGCGAAAAAATCGTTCGAGCGATTCATAGGGCAATTGAGGCGAAAGAAGGACTCGTGATCGTCAGTGCGAGCGGCGGTGCTCGTATGCAAGAGAGCACGTTTTCGTTGCTTCAGATGTCCAAAACGTCCGCCGCGTTAGCGAAGCTTGCCGAAGCGAAATTACCTTACGTTTCGATCTTAACCGATCCGACGATGGGCGGGGTGAGTGCATCGTTTGCGTTTTTGGGCGATATTATTATGGCAGAACCGGGCGCATTGGTCGGATTTGCGGGACAAAGGGTTATCAAACAAACGATCGGTGCCGATTTACCCGAAGGATTTCAAAAAGCGGAATTTTTGTTAGAACACGGCTTGATCGATATGATCGTTACGCGCGAAGAGATGAAAAAGACGGTTGCCGATTTGATGAAGCTTTTGGGAGCACATTGTAAAAGCGATGATTTTGAGCTAAGACTCAAAGCATGACCGTCACGGTTTACACGATTGAAAAAAGTAGCGACAAATCACTCGACGCGCTAGCGTCGGAGTATATCAAAATGATTTCGCGCTTTGCCAAAGCGCAAGAGATCAAGATCTTTAATAAACACATAGCCTTAGCACAAACCATCGGAGAAAAAGAAGCGAAAGCTTCCTATACGAAAGCGTACGAGCCTTTTTTAAAAGGGTATAACATTGCTTTAGACGTACAAGGAACGCACGTCGATAGCGAAACGTTCAGCCTTTTTTTTGATGAAGACGTCCATATTAATTTTTTTATCGGAGGTGCATTCGGTTTTGATGAGGCTTTTTTGGGGCAAACTCAAAAGATTATAAGTTTAAGTAGATTAACATATGCGCACAAAATTGCGAAGGTGGTTTTATTTGAACAGATTTATCGGGGATTGTGCATAAAAAACAACCATCCCTATCATAAATAGTCGATTATAATGCAGGGCAACTTTTCTAAAGGAAATAAAGGATGAGAGAGAACGAGTTAAAGCATTTTGAGGATCTTCTAAAAGAAAGAAAGGTTCAAATCAAAAAAAACATCGAAGATTCCATGCGTGAGATTGACGATCTCAAAGACAGTGAAGTCGGAGATGAAGCCGATCATGCCTCCGTCAGTACCGATCGTATGATCGAACAAGCGATTAGTACGCAACAAATGAAAGAGTTGAACGAAATTGAATTTGCACTCAATAAAATTCGCAACGGTACGTACGGTATTTGCGAAATGTGCGAAGAAGAGATCGGATTTCAGCGTCTTAAAGTCAAACCTCATGCGAGGTATTGTATCGTATGCCGTGAAATTATAGAGAAGTCGGCAAAAAATAAATAAACGAGAAAATTATTCTAAAAGTAGGAACAGATGGGCATTAAACGTTATATCCTTTTATCACTGATTTATATGGTGGCTCTTGGGCTTTACGTATATAGCTTTAGCGCTGAAAGCTATGCGCTGACGCTTTTGGGAGTCTCTTTAAACTTACCGGTGGCATTATGGATTACGCTTCCCGTATTGGTTCTCGTTTTAGGATCGATCGTTCATCTCGTTTTCTATAATTTCAAAGATTTTCTCTACAAACGCGCTCTCAAAAAAGATTTTGAGTTGTTTCAAGAAGCGGCTAAAAATCGTATTTTAGGCGAAGAAGTAACGCATAATTATAAAACGGACGGATTCAAATTTGCCGGACGCGTATTGAGTTGTATGCGATTTGATCCGACCTTACCGACCTCGTTTATCGAAGAAGAGGTTGCAAAAGCGTGTGCGTTGGCGGTGAGCATCGAAAACGGCAATTACGAAGATATGAAAAAATACCGTTTAGCGAAAACCAATCCTTTGGTCGTAAAAAATACGATCAATCGATTGGTCGTAGAGCCGAAATTCGCAACGGAAGTTTTGAAAAATTGCAAAGACCTTCAAAGCGAATTGTGCCAAAAAGCCTATAACGCTCTTTTAAATTTTGCAAGTTTTAACGAAATTAAACGCTACGATTTTGCTACCGATAAAAAAGCGTTTCGTCGTATGATGGAGCGTTATTTGGATGCGGACGATAGTTTCGATATGGATTTGAAATCCATCGAAGATATGCTCGATCAATGCGAAGCGGACAGAATCGATTACTTAGACCTTGCACGTGAAATTAAAGCCAAACTCTCTCCCGATGCGTTAATCGCCTTGTTCGAAAAATTGTACAATACCAAAGGAAGCGTTGCAGCCGATGCGTATTTGTATGTTTTATACGATCTTCAAATGATCGATAAAATCCGTGAGATTCTGGTCAATTCCGATCGTGACGAGTTTGTTCGCTTTAAAACCGTCCTTTTCTTAAGGGATAACGCTAAAAGCATTGATATTGACGCCTTTCTTCGCGTATGAGTTATGAGATAGATTTTGAGCAAGGCATTTTAGCCCTTGCTCCGCTTGCCGGTTTTACCGATCTTCCGTTTCGCTCCGTCGTCAAAAAGTTCGGCGCGGACGTGACTTTTTCCGAAATGATCAGTGCCAACGCTTTAAAACATCATTCGGCAAAAACGTTTAAAATGCTGACGAAATCGCCCTTAGAGATACCCTATATCGTACAGATTGCCGGCTCGGATTTAGCCGTGATTAAAGAAGCGGTTTTAATGCTAAACGATATCGACGGTATCGACGGTATCGATCTTAATTGCGGTTGCCCCGTCCCTAAAGTCGTTTCCCAAGAGGCGGGCTCGTCATTACTGCTCAATCTTCCGCACATGCAAAAAATCCTCGAGACGATCAAGACGCATTCGAACAAACGCTATACCAGTGCTAAAGTTCGTTTAGGGTTTAATACGAAAATCCCCGAAACGATTGCCAAAGCCTGCGAAGAGGCGGGAGTGGATTTTATCAGCATTCACGGCAGAACGCGTTCGGGCGGCTACAAAGCGGAAGTGGATTACGAAGCGATCGCGCGGGCACGTGCTTCCGTTCGTATCCCCGTCATTGCCAACGGCGACATTACCGACTACGAAAAAGCTTTACATGTAAAGCAGTTAACGGGTTGTCAAAGCTTGATGATCGGGCGCGGAGCCGTCGGCAATCCGTGGATTTTTTACCAAATCAAACACGCACTGCCTTTTGTCGATAAAACGAAAATTTTGGAGATCGTCTCCGAGCATTTCGATGCGATGATCGACGTTTACGGCAAGCAAGGCGTTTCGCTTTTTCGCAAGCATTTACACACCTATTCTAAAGGTTTTCGGGAAGCTTCGGAATTTCGCGACCGCGTCAATCGTATCGACGACGTTGGCGAGATGCGTGAAGCTATTGACTTTTTCTTTACAAATGCACTATCATAAGGATTCGTTAGCGTAAAAACTCTTTAGGAAGAGCTATGTTACAGGGATTACGAGCACGTAGTATTGTACTGAGTATCGTAGCTTTTCTTATTTTAGGTAGTATTAGCCTCGCATTTACGTATCAATTGACGCGGGATTTACGCGTGACGTTCGGTGAAAAATACGCGATCGAGCATGCCCTTCGACACAGTCAACGCATTGCCGATATGCTTGACCTCAATATTCGCCTAGCCGAACATGCTACGACTTCGGATGCTTTGCACCGATGGTTGTCGAACGAGTCTGACGAAACGGCGAAAAAAGAAAGTCTAAAACTTCTTAACGACGCGCTTCGCATTGCGAAAGCCGATAGCTGGTTTGTTGCCTTCTCAGGCAGCGAGCACTTCTACTACGAAGATATTAACCGCACGTATCAAGCCTTTCAACCGCTGAAAAAGCTCTCCTCTTCCCATACGAACGACGGATGGTTTTACCATACGATACGCTCTTCAGATACTTTCAATTTGAATATCGACTACGACGAAGCGGTCAAAGCGACGAAATTGTGGATGAATATTCTTGTTCGAAACGAACAAAACGCTGTGGGCGTTACGGGATTCGGGATTGATCTTGCACAATTTATCGATGCGTACGTCTTGACGAAAAGTCAAGGATTTCAAGCGATTATTTTAAATAAACAAGGCGCAATTCTTGGACATCCCGACTCTAGCAAAGTCACGCATAACGTTCATACGAGCGCGTCGAATACGTGGAAAACTATTTGGCCGTATCTTGATGCGAAGAGCCAAAAAGAGCTTCGCCGTTACATGCAAGAGCTTCCTTCTCATGCTTCGGATGTTTTTACATGTAAATTACGATACGACGGGAAAGAGTATACGGTGGCATTAGCCTATATGCCTTACGTCGATTGGATAGGGCTTTCGATGGTCGACGTGAGTACGCTTTTAACACTGTACGATATGCGTCTGGCATTTACGGTGTTGATCGTTTTGGGGTGTTTGAGTGCTTGGATCGCTTATGTTCTCTCTCAGTCGTACCTTTTGACCCCGATTCGCCATCTTAGCTCCGTTGTGAAAGCCGTGTGTACGGGCGATTATACGCAAAGAGCTCCGTTGGATAAAGAAACCGACGAACTCTCGACGTTAAGTCGTGACGTCAATGCTATGATCGATATGGTGCAAGAAGCTCAAAGTGCGGCAATTCAAAGGTATCGTTGGTTGGCGGAAAATTCGCATGACGTGATTTGGGTCATGGGCGTAGACGGAAAATTCGTTTATGTGAGCCCTTCCGTTAAAAGATTACGCGGGTTTAGCGCGGAAGAGGTGATGGAGCAGTCCTTTGAAGAAGTCATTTGCGAAAGCTCTAGGCAAACGGTTTTGCATCTCATGCAAATGGCGATTCTGGAAGTCTCTAACGGGGCAACTCCCGATGCTAAAACCGTTTTAGTCGAACAACCGTGCAAAGACGGTTCGACGGTATGGACCGAAGTCAATGCCCGCTTAGCGATCAATCCCAAAGACGGTTCGATGCAGTTTATCGGCATTACGCGCGATATTACGGAACGTTTGGCGGCGGAAGAAGAGATCAAAAAATTGGCGTTTTACGATCCTTTGACGCATCTTGCCAACCGAAGGCTTTTTGTGGACAGGCTTGAAAATACGCTAGGGGTGTGCCAAAGAGAACATACATTCGCAAGCGTGATTTTCCTTGACTTGGACAATTTTAAACCTTTGAACGATAGGTACGGACACCAAGCGGGCGATGAACTCCTGATCGAGGTTGCGCATCGCTTGAGGGCAACGGTTCGCACGACGGATACCGTAGGACGTTTCGGCGGAGACGAATTTGTGATTTTAGTGACGCAATTAGGCTCTTCTCACGAGGATGCTTTGAACACGCTCACGCGCATAGCGCATGAAATCGCCGCGCTTATCGCACAACCTTACCCGCTTTCATCGATCGAGTATACGCTTAGCGCCAGCATCGGCGTCTTGCTTTTTAATGAGCGTCAACACGACGCAAAAACAATTCTTGACGAAGCCGATAGCGTGATGTATCGGGCAAAAGATGCCGGAAAAGCATGCGTGGTCGTCCAAGGATAGGTCAATATCCGTCGTCAAAACCGCGTGTTTTATGTTTCTCTTTTTTATAGCTACCGCGATACTTCTCTTTTTCCAACAAGTTAGCCTCTTTTAAAAGACGTTTGTGTGCGGCTTCTTTATCGGCGTTTTGGGTTTCTATCGTCGAGGCGACAAGATTGGCGTAAGCTTCGAGCGTATGGGTATAGGTAGAATCAAGCCGAACGGCTTCAACTTTTTGTAAGGTTTTGAGGCTTTTTTGCGCACGTTTGACAAAGAGATCGTAGTCGAAGCCTTCGTTCTTGAGAGCACTGACGCAACTGCCCAAAAAACGCTCTAACGCACGAATGTATTTGACTCTGGCTTCTTTATCGTTCATGGAAGATTCACGATATTTAAAAAGTGCAACAATTGGCTCACGAGAATAAAAAACGGAATAAACACCAAAGAGGTCATAAAGACGAGCATCGTCACGTCGAGCGGCTTGCATTCGTACAGAGCCGCCAAATTGACGTTGGTAACGGCAAGCGGAACGATTAATTCTAAAAAGATTAACGTTGAGACCATCGGTTCCAAATCAAGAGCGTAAAATAAAATAGCACCCGCAATCAGCGGCGTTAGCAAAAACTTAATGATTCCGACATGTAAGACCAGTTTGACGTTCATGCTTTTGAGGCGAATGTTATACAGGTACATACCGAATACGATCAATTGAATAACCATCGTACAATACGCCCCCATCTCCATGGAACGCATCAGTGCCGGATGAAAACGCACGCCGGAAAAATTAAGGATCAACGCCAAAAACGCAAACCAAATGACGGGAAGTTTGACAATATTGAAAAGCGACTCTTTGATGCTAAAATTGCCGCGTGAATAAAAAAAGACGCCGAGCGTATAAACGATAAAAACGTTGCTAATATTGATCATACTGGTATAAATAATGGACGCATCTCCAAAAAGAGCGATTCCTAAGGGAATACCTAAATTGCCGGTATTGCCGATAATAACGCAAATCGTAACGATAGATTTTTCTTTGATATCGGTAAAAAAAAGACGTGCGATAGCAAAACTCACAAGAACGCAAAACAGAGAAATCGCTACATACCAAAACGGCACTTGAAGCAAGGAAAGATCGATCGGGCGTGAAGAGAGTCCCCAAAAAGAGAGCATCGGCTGTAAAAAGTAGATGGAAAGTAGCACCATGCCTTTTTCGTTCATCTCTTCTTTGAGCACTTTTTTGGACATAAATCCTAACAGGATAAAGGCGTAAATCGACAGAATAGAGATAGCAATCGTCATTGAGGCTTAATGCTCTGCCTCTTCAAAAGGAGGGTAATCCGCTGAAGCTTTATTTTTATAGGTACTGAGTTTATTGTCTTGCAGTTTCAAGTAGTCGTCCAAACGTCTACGATTTTCCTCGAAGACTTTTTCAAAATCATTGTCGTCCTTGACTTCGCCGTTTTGAAATTTTTCCAACAAAACGTTGGTATTTCCGGTCATTACTAAATATCGGATACTGCCGTATTCAAACAACACAACGCTGTTTTGCGGATCGAGTTGTTTTTTGTGCAGTAAATTGACTTCTTGTCCTACGCCCGTTTTAGGGTTAAAGAGCCAAGATTTTCCCGCTCCACCGCTTTTTGCGGGACGAATCGTCCGTACGCCGATACGGCGTTTGATCCAAAACATCAACGCGATCAAGAAGAGTAAAACGATAATGACGACGATATAGCGCGTATCGATGAGGTCGCTTGTCGGGCTAGAAGACGAAGGGGCAAGCGCGGAGGAGGCTTCGGTATCGGACGCTTTGGCTTGCATGATGCTTCCGCGAATACGAAGACCAAAACCGTCGACGGTTTTTGACGCAACGACGCTGATGCGTTTATCGCTTTTGAGCACTACTTTAAGGGCATTGTTTTTTTCCGGAATCATCACGAGTTCTTGAATAATCGCCGAGTTGATACTCTTCTCGATCATCTTGTCGTAACCCAAATCGTTAATCGTCAAGGTAATCGAAGAGGCATCGTTTTTTTGCGAAATACTGCCTTCATGCGGTGCGTCAAACGAGAGCATGACGTCGACGCGATCGCTTCTTTCGTAGACGTTGTAAGTTAAAAGGTTGGAAGCGCAAAGCCAAGAGGAAAGAGCAAATAGAACGTATAAAAGTCTCATAGGCTCTCTTTTTTAAAGTATTGGATAACGGTTTTGGAGTCTAAAATCTCGTTGATACGAATGGCAAGGTTTTTTTCGTAAACCATGACTTCGCCTTTACCGAAAATCTTCCCGTTAATGTAGAGCTCGACGCTCTCTCCCGCAGGTTTTTCCAAGTCGATGACCGAGCCTTTTTCAAGTTTCAAAAGTCTTTGAATCGTGATATGCGTCGTCCCGAGCTCTGCTACGAAATCGACACTAATATCTAAAAGATTCTCAAATCCGGAGAGCAGTTTACGTGCGACGTACTCTTGATCGGCTGCGTCCAATGTTATTCCTTTGAAGCTTCGTTAGCGTGATAAAGCAAAAACTCTTCCAAAACCTTCGATAATGCTCTTATTATAATGGATTTTGGTTAAAGTATCGATTAAAGTTCGATGTCGATTCCGACGGGACAATGATCGGAGCCGTGTACGTCGGGCAAGATAAACGCGTCTTTGAGTCTTGGTACAAGCTCTTCGGAGATGAAAAAGTAGTCGATTCTCCAGCCGACGTTTCGCGCCCGTGCTCCGGCACGGTAAGACCACCACGAATAGGCGTCTTTTCGATCGCCGTGAACGTGACGAAACGTGTCGACGTAGCCTACATGTAAAAGCATGTCGATCCATGCGCGCTCAATAGGTAAAAAGCCCGAAGTGTTTTCGTTGGCTTTGGGGTGTGCAAGGTCGATTTCGCGGTGGGCGGTGTTTACGTCGCCGCAAACGATGATGCTTTTGCCCTCGTGACGCAGCGTTTGCATGTGCTCTAAAAAGTCGGCGTAAAAGCGCATTTTGTGCGCGAGGCGTTCTTCGCTTTGTTGCCCGTTGGGAAAGTAGACGTTCAATAAAACCGTGTCGCCGAAACGGTGCTCCAAAATCCTCCCTTCTTCGGTATGATCGATCTGTAGGTCGGTTGAGGTATCCGCAAAAGGAATCCGCGAAAGGCTCATCGTCCCCGAATAGCCTTTTTTCTTGGCGGAGTTCACGTAATGGTGCGTGAGCGGATGTCGAAAAAGATCGGTCGGGATTTGTTCGTGTTCGGCTTTGATCTCTTGCAAGCATAAAATGTCGGGTTTGTAGGTATCGACCCACGAAAATGCCTTTTTCGAGGCGACGGCGCGAATGCCGTTAACGTTCCATGAAATCAGTTTCATCTAAAATCCTTTCGAAAAGCGTTGCGTATCTTAACACGCACTCTTTTAAAACGACCTATCGCGGCATACTATTTGCATAAACCTAGCACAAAGCTAAGGAGCGAAGTATGGTCTTTACGCCTCAGAAACGAATCGTCTTTTACGAAAAAACGGGTTGCAGCGGTAATGCCCGCCAAAAGGCACTTTTACGCGAGTACGGGATTGAGGTTGAGGTGCGTAGTCTGTTGGAAACTTCATGGGATAAACCGACGCTTGAAGCTTTTTTTGAAGGGCTTACGCCTCGCGAAATGCTCAATCCGTTTGCGCCGCAGTTGAAAGAGGGTACGTTTCAGCTTACGGATTATACGAAAGAGAGTCTCATCGAAGCGATGGTACGCACTCCGATTTTGATTCGCCGTCCGTTGCTTCAAATAGGTGATGTCAAGCTTTGCGGTTTTGACGTTGCGCGCTTGAACGAACTCTTACATGTTAGTATGCCCGTACCTGAAAATATCAATGCCTGTTTAAGCAGCGACGCATGCAACAATGCTTAGAGTATATCTGTCGGGAATTTGAAAAAGTCAAAGACTATTTACATCGTCCGACGCCCCAAAAAGAGCTGATGATCGACAACCTTTTCGCCAATTTTATGCACTGTTTTTCGGAGTATCCGTTTGAAAAAAAGCGTTACCCCAAAGAGTTTTTAGAAGCGGCGAATCTCTACAATGCAGGCGACGTCGTGGTGCATAAGCGTTTTTCGGACGTCGGGATGCGCTACTTGTTGTTGAGCGATTTTTACGATTACGTCAAGATTACGCATCTTGATCGCAAGGTTTAAGCAAAGGTGCCCAGTGAAAAAGCAGAGAGTGCAAAAGCGGCGAGCATTAGAAACGGGATAAACGCAAGCGACGTAAAAAAGATGAGGCTTGCAACGTCTAACGCACGGCAATCGTACAATGCGGCAAGATTTACGTTGACGACGGCAAGCGGAACGATAAGTTCCAAAAAAAGCACCGAAGCGACGAACGGCGTGATCGGCAAAATGAAAAAGAGAAACCAGACCGTCAAAACGGGCATCAAAACAAATTTAAGCAGATGCACGTGCCATAAAAGCTTGAGGTTGAGCTCTTTGAGTTTGACGTTGTAAAGGTACATGCCGAAAATCATCAACTGAATGACGATCATGCTGTACGCACCCATTTCCAGCGACTGAAACAAAACGGGATGAATGCGAATGCCCGAAAAATTTAGCGCAAGAGCAAGCATCGCAGCCCAAATAATCGGCAATTTAAAGATATTGACGAATGCTTGTCGTAGGCTCGAACTTCCCGCCGAATAGAAAAAAACACCCAGCGTGTAGGTCATGAGGGTATTGGTGACGCTGATCATACTGGTGTAAATGATGGACTCTTCCCCTAAAAGCGCGATACCCAAAGGAATGCCGAGATTTCCCGTATTGTTCAAAGCCGCGGCAATCGTCATAATCGAACGCTCTTTTTGATCGCTGAAAAAAAGCCGAGCAACGAAAAAACCGAGCGCAATCGTAAGAAATGAAAACAAAAGATAGTACGCCGGAACTTTGAGCAATTCTAAACTGATAGGTTTGCTCGAAAGCCCCCAAAATGAGAACATCGGATGCAGAAAATAGACCGAAAGTATGACCATACCGCGCTCGGAGAGCTCGTCTTTGAAAATCTTTTTGGCAACGTATCCGAGCACGATAAAGACGTAAATAGCCAAAACGGAAAGCATGATGTTCATAAGTCAGCTTTACATGTCAAGATGTGAAAGAGGTATTGTAACGCAATTTTGCATCTTCATTGACGCTTTCGTGCTACAATGAAACGAAAAAAAGAGAAGAAATGAAAAATTTTATCACCGGCATTCAAACCGCTATCATCGGCACACTTGACGCAAAAGGACGTCCTTTTAGCTCTTACGCTCCTTACGTATACGATCAAAACCGTTTTTACGTTTACCTTTCCGACATCGCCGCTCACGCGAAAAATCTTCAAAGAAATCCTTATGCGTCGCTTTTTTTCACGGAAGACGAAAGTAAAACGGAAAATCTTTTTGCCAGAAAACGTGTTTCATTGCAGTGCGAAAGTCTTAAAATTGCACGGGGAAGTGAGCGTTTTGAAGAAGTGCTCGATTTGTTTTCGCAAAAGTTTGACGCCAAGATGGTCGCGACGCTCAAAAACATGACGGACTTCAACCTTTATGAGTTCAAAACAGTGTATGGCGAAGCAACCTTTGGGTTTGGGAAAGCCTACTTTGTGGGCGGTGAACATATGGACGAACTCATCCCAAGAGGCGAAAGCAATCCGCATCGCGGAGTGAAGTGAAACGTTTTACATGTAAAGATTTTTATACGAAATTGAGCTAGAATTTAGAGCATAAAAAATAGAGGGTTAATGGGTAAAAGTTAAAAGTTTAGCCCTCGTATAATGAAAAAAGCCAAAAAGCTATACAGTTACTCATAGAGTTTGGGATGTCAAGATGCTGGGTTTAGCCCAAAGCGGTTCTTTTATCTTAAAAGATAGAATTAGCTTGAGGGTCAGTTAGGTGATTGCACTAAAAACTTGAGTGGTAACAGAGTCGGCTTTAAGGTTAGGCTGTATT
>DFZK01000005.1 GCA_002382085.1 Sulfurospirillum sp. UBA4058
CTTCGGTGATGAACGAAAGCGTCGCGTCGGTGAGCGTGAGTGCCGATAACTCCCATAAGATCGCTAAAGATACCGATAAGATCGTTGATCTTGTCACCAATATCAATGCGATTACGAGTGAGAATGCCAGAAGCGTCGAAGAGATCGCCTCTGCGGCGGATCATCTCTCCAAGTTAGCGGAAAATCTCAATTCCAAGTTGGGACAGTTTCAATAAGCTTTCGAAGATGATTTGGAGATGACATGTAAAGAGATGTTCTTTACATGTCACGGGGTTTTAACGTTTTTTTAATGCCTCGTCGGCGTATTTAATTCCGAGTTCATACGCTTTTTTATTTTCGGGATGAACTTTTTCGGGGACTTTGGAAAGCATAACTTCACGAACAAGATCATGCGGAAGCACTTTCGTCATCTCAACGGTGATTGCCAAGGCGACGACCGACTGCGTAATGACGTTTCCGACCTCTTCTTTGGCTATCGTAATCAACGGAATTTCGATGATTTTCCATTTTTGGCGATCTTCTTCACTTGTTTTCACGAGATTCGGCTCAACTACGATAAGACCGCCCTCTTTGACGCCGTTTTTAAATTGATTGAAACTGACTTGCGCCGTTGCGATCATAAATTCGATTTCACCTTCATTCGCATACGGAAATAAGATTTCGCTTTCATCCAACAAAATATCGACCTTCGTAGGGCCTCCGCGCACTTGAGAGGTATACGTCGAAGCTTTAACTCCGTATCCACCCTCTTTAATCTTGGCGACCGCCAAAATTTCTCCCGCTAAAATAACGCCTTGACCGCCGACGCCCACAAAACGTAATTGTCTTCTCATTCAAGGCTCCTTATAGCGCTACGGTTGTTTTATTTTGAGCGGCGTAGATGACTTTATCGTACGCTTCGCAATATTCGAGTTTGCCCTCTTCTTGCTTTAAAATGCCCGTCGGAAATTTACCCGCGCGCTCTTCTTCGCTGAGAAGATCGAACTTGTTTTTACCGACGATGCGGCTTTCAATCCATGCAAGATTTAAGACGGCTTCTCCCATTTTATTTTTTCGACCCAAGTTAATATGACAGTTGGAAAAAACATCGAAGAACGAGTAGCCTTTGTGTGAAAAACCGGCGACAAACATCTTTTCCAATTTTTGAGGATCGAGTACGGATTCACGGGCAACGAAGGTTGCTCCGGCGGCATCTGCCAGCTTTGCCGCATCAAAACTCGGATCGACGTTACCGTAGTTTGCCGTAGACGTCCACATTCCCTGCGGTGTCGTCGGGCTTGTTTGCGAGTTGGTCAAACCGTAAATGAAGTTATTGATCAAGATATGATTTAAATCGATATTTCTGCGACAACCGTGAATCGTGTGGTTACCGCCGATTGCCAAACCGTCGCCGTCGCCCGTAACGACGATGACGTGTTTCTCGGGATTGGCAAGCTTAATACCCGTTGCATAAGCAATAGCACGACCGTGCGTCGTATGAACGGTATTGCAGTCGATATACGAACTAAAGCGTCCGCTACAACCGATTCCCGAAACCACGCACACATCGTCCATATCCCAACCCATTTTGTCGATAGCACGAATGACGGATTTTAAAATAACACCGTCGCCGCAACCCCAACACCACAACGTCGGCATTTTATCTACACGTAAATATTTATCGTAATTAAACGCCATTAGAACATCTCCTTCACTTTTGCAACCATCTCCAAGGGAGCGATCGGGCGACCGTTTGCTTTGTGCAAGGTCGCAAAGTCGTTTCGCTGCATAACGCGCTCGATTTCTTCGAGGTATTGTCCCATATTGAGCTCGGTTACCATAATTTTTGAAAAACGCTTACCGATTTCTTGAAATTTTGCTACCGGGCTCGGCCAGAGCGTAATCGGTCTGAAAAGCCCCGCTTTAATACCTTCGTTTCGAAGTTTCATAACCGCCTCTTTAGCACCGCGGCTAATACTACCGTAAGCGATAATACAGACTTCGGCATCATCAAGCATAAACTCTTCGTATCGTATGAGATCGTCGGTTTTGGTTTTGATTTTATTGGTTAAACGTTCGATATTGTATTCACACATTTCGCCGTCTTCGGTCGGAAAACCTTTGTCTCCGTGGTGTAATCCCGTGACGTGGTAATGGTATCCTTTGAAAAAGGGATTGAGTACGGCGGGTTCGGTCGGTGCGGCGGCGTAGGGTTTATATTCCGCAGGATCGCCCGCAAACTCGGCGCGTTTGATCACGCTTTTTTCGACTTCCGCCAAATCGGGAAGAATTGCTTTTCCGTGCATGTGCCCTAAAGTTTCGTCTAAAAGAACGAAGACGGGCGTCATATACTTCTCGGCAATATTAAACGCGCGAATCGTTTCGGTATAGGCTTCTTCCAAACTTCCCGGACACAATGCAATCGATGCAAAATCACCGTGCGTAGGATATTTTGCTTGACCGATGTCCGCTTGAGATACGCGTGTCGGAAGTCCCGTTGAAGGACCGCCGCGCATGACGTTCACGATGACCAAAGGAATTTCGGCGATAAAACTATAGCCGATTTGCTCCGCTTTGAGAGAAATGCCGGGACCCGAAGAGGCCGTCATCGCTTTGGTACCGCTCATAGAAGCTCCGAGTGCGACGCAAATACCGCCGATTTCGTCTTCCATTTGGATAAATTTACCCCCGACTCTGGGTAACAGTTTGCTCAAATCTTCCGCAATTTCGCTTGAAGGCGTAATGGGATAGCCTCCGAAAAATTTACATCCGCATTCAACCGCCGCTTTTGCTACCAGTGCATTTCCGCTTGAAATTACTTCTCTTGCCATCTTGCTTCCTTATGCACTCAGTTTTCTAAATTTATTTTTTTTGACGGCTTCGGCGCGCTCTTTTGCGGTTTCTGAAAGCTTCGCAAATTTAAATTCGCTTTTATCGGCAACGTAAATCGCAAAATCGGGACAATGCAATTCACAATCCCTGCATCCGATACAGGCTTCGGGTTCTACGACTTCTATCATCGAACCTAAGGTTGAATTGGGTGCTTGTACCATCGCTAAAACACCGGCCGGACATAAACTTACACAAATATCGCATGCTTTACACCTTGAGACGTTGACCCATACGGGGGTATTGCTCGGTGCAGTGATTAAACCCATTCTATCGTTCTCCTTTACTTAACATTATGATCGTTTAAAAAAGGGTACGACCGTCTTATCACACGATCGTACCATATGAACAAATTGTATCATTTCAACACTTCGGCTATCTTTTTACCGATTTCCGCCGGAGATTTCACGACATGTACGCCTGCTTTTTCCAAAGCTTCCATCTTTTCCGCCGCCGTTCCGGAACTTCCGCTGACGATTGCACCCGCATGTCCCATACGTTTTCCTTTGGGAGCACTTTGTCCGGCGATAAACGCAACGACGGGTTTGGTAATATGCTCTTTGATAAAAGCCGCGGCTTGAATCTCGAGATCGCCGCCGATTTCTCCGATGAGGACGATCGCTTTCGTTTCGACGTCGGACTCAAACATCGCCAATAGCTGTTTGTACGAAAGCCCGATGATCGGATCGCCGCCGATGCCGACCGCCGTCGTAATACCGTATCCTTCGTTGCAGACTTGATTGGCCCCTTCATACGTGAGCGTTCCGGATTTGCTGATTAAGCCGACGCAGCCTTTTTTAAAAATAGCTCCCGGCATAATGCCGATTTTACACTCTTGCGCGGTAATAATTCCGGGACAGTTAGGTCCGATCGTTTTCATCCCTTTTTTGATGGCGTATGCCTTAACACGTTGCATATCGCGAACCGGAGAGCCTTCGGTAATAATCACTGCCAGCTCGATACCCGCATCGGCCGCTTCCATAACGGCATCGGCGACAAAGGCCGGCGGCACGAAGACCATACTGACCGTTGCACCCGTCGCCCGTACGGCCTCGGCAACGGTATTGAAAACGGGTTTACCTAAATGCTCGCTTCCGCCTTTTCCCGGAGTAACGCCTCCGACGATTTTCGTACCGTAGGCAAGGCATTGTTCCGCATGAAAACTGCCCTCTTTTCCGGTAAAACCCTGTACGATCACTTTGGTGTTTTTATCGATTAAGATACTCATGCGATCTCTCCTTTTGCGGCGGCAACGGCTTTTATCGCGCCTTCTAGAAGATCCGTCGCACTGATAATATTGGGAATATGGGCATTTTTCAGAATGTCGGCGGCTTCTTTGGCATTGGTGCCGTCCAAGCGGACGATCACGGGGACATGAACGTCGATCAGTTTCGTCGCTTCCAAAATACCGTTTGCGATACGATCGCAACGTACGATACCGCCGAAGATATTGACGAAAATCGATTTGACGTTGGGGTCTTTGAGAATAATCTCAAATCCTTTTGCCACGGTTGTGGCGTTAGCTCCGCCTCCGACGTCTAAAAAGTTTGCGGGAAATCCGCCGACGTAATGAATCGTATCCATAGTACCCATGGCAAGTCCGGCACCGTTAACCATGCATCCGACGTTACCGTCAAGTTTGACGTAACTGAGCCCAAATTCGGAGGCTTCACGTTCGATAGGGTTTTCTTCGCTTAAATCGCGCATTGCTTCAATATCCGGATGTCGGAAAAGGGAATTATCGTCAAAACTCATTTTCCCGTCTAAGGCAACAAACGTACCGCTTTTGGTTTTTACGAGAGGGTTTATTTCGATGAGTTCAGCGTCATTTTCCATATAGACTTTGTAAAGTGATGCGGCAAAAGCACTCAAAGAAGCTATCTCTTCTTTTGCCAATCCGAGCCCGTAGGCAAGTTCACGTCCGTGAAACGGCTGGAATCCGATAAAAGGATCGACGGGAACTTTGATGATTTTTTCGGGAGATTCGGCGGCGACTTTTTCAATCTCCATACCGCCTTCACGCGATGCCATAATTACGGGCATTTCACGAGCGCGATCAAGAACGATACCCAAATAAAGTTCATCGGCAATATCCACACCCTCTTCGATGTAGATTTTGTGAACTTCTTTACCCGCAGGCCCCGTTTGGTGTGTTATGAGCGTCATTCCCAAGATTTCGTTTGCGAGCGTTTTGACCTCTTCGAGGCTACGCGCCAATTTGACGCCTCCGCCTAAGCCTCGACCGCCCGCATGGATTTGTGCTTTGACGACCCATATCGTGCCGCCTAATTTTTGTGCGTTAGCAACCGCTTCTTCTATCGTACAGGCAACATGTCCGTTTGGAGTAGGAACATTGTATCGTTTAAAAATCTCTTTCGCTTGATACTCGTGAATATTCATAAAACCTCCATTTTGCTTTCTTTTTTTCGTTTCTTGGGTATGACTCTAATGTGAATCTAACACCTTAGTCAATTAAAATATCAACTATATCTTTTTTTTGCTACAGATTTAAGTTTAGCTTATCCGTAGACTAAAGGGATTTTTTGAAAAAATGATTCTTATAGAGCGTTTGAATCAAGCTATCGACGGATGCAACACTTTTGGCGAATTGGCTTTTTTCATCGGCGTTTAACGGTAATTCAAGCACTTTTTCCATGCCGTTGGCACCGAGTACGACGGGAACGCCGTTGACCGTATCGTTGTAGCCGTATTCGCCCTCTAATAAAACGGCACACGGAAAAATAGCGCGTGAATCGTTTAAAATCGCTTCAATCATTTTAACCGTCGAATTTGCGGGAGCATAATAAGCGGACGTTCCCATGTACTCTACGATTTCGGCACCGCCGTAACGCGTTTGCGTAATAATCTCGTCAATTTCTTCGGCCGTTAAAAGATCGGTAAGGGCAACACCGTTGACCGAAGAGTAACGCGGGAGCGGTACCATGTCGTCTCCGTGTCCGCCCATGACGCTTGCCGTTACTTGTCCGTATCCGAATCCGAGTTTTTGGGAAATAAACGTTTCCATTCGGGAACTGTCTAAAATACCTGCCATACCGAGGACTTGATTGCGCGGGTATTCGCCGATTTTCAGTGCCGTATAAACCATGGCATCCAAAGGATTTGACACCATGATGATAATGGCACCGGGTGCGTATTCGCGTACTTTTTCGATAATTTCGCGCGTAATCGCGGCGTTAATCATCAAAAGATCGTCTCGACTCATACCCGGTTTTCGAGGACTTCCCGCCGTAACGACGACGATATTGCTACCGACGATGGCGTCGTACTCGGCGGAACTAGAGATTTGCGTGTAGCTACCTTCCGGACTGGTTGCTTGCAATATATCGATTGCTTTACCTTGCGCCATATCGTTGTCGCGATCGATCATCACGATTTCACGGCAATATTTTCGCATTGCGAGCCAATAACAAACGGTTGCACCGACATTGCCCGTGCCGATAATGGAAACTTTTTTACTGTGTGACAAACGCTATCCTTCTTGAGTGTTGTAAAACATTAAAACGGTTTAGGCATGCAATGTTTCGAGTGCGTGATTGAACGTAGCACTTGGGCGCATAGCGGCACTCGTTTTCGCAAAATCGGGTAAATAATAGCCTCCTGTATCTACGACTTTTCCTTGAACCGCATTGAGCTCGTGAACGATAAGTGCTTCATTTTGCGCAAGCGTTTGCGCTAAAGGTTGAAACGTTTGTGAAAGCGACATATCGGTTTTCTGTGCCGCCAATGCTTCCGCCCAATACAAGGTCAAATAAAAATGGCTTCCGCGATTGTCAAGCTCACCGACTTTAGAAGAAGGCGATTTGTTGTTATCTAAAAATTTTCCGGTCGCCGCATCGAGTGTTTGCGCCAAGAGTGCCGCTTTTGGGTTGTCGGAAACACGGCTTAAATGTTCCAAAGACGCCGTTAGTGCCATAAATTCGCCTAAAGAATCCCAACGTAAGTGGTTTTCTTCGACAAATTGTTGCACGTGCTTAGGCGCCGAACCGCCCGCACCCGTTTCAAACAAACCGCCGCCGTTCATCAACGGAACGATGGAGAGCATTTTAGCCGAAGTGCCTACTTCTAAAATCGGAAAAAGATCGGTTAAATAATCGCGTAATACGTTTCCCGTTACCGCAATCGTGTCTTGACCTTTAACGATGCGTTCCAAAGAGGTTCGAATGGCTTCTTCGGGCGACATAATACGAATATCTAGACCGGTTAAATCGTACTCTTTAAGGTATCTTTCGACTTTTTGAATCATGAGTGCATCATGGGCACGATGGGAGTCAAGCCAAAAAATTGCCGGTGTTTGGCTTAATCGGGCACGGCTAATCGCCAACTTGACCCAATCGCGAATCGGTGCATCTTTCGCTTGGCAACCGCGGTAAATATCGCCTTTTTCGACCGAATGCTCAAGGTAAATTTTACCGCTTTTCGTATCGACGACACGCACGACACCTTCGGTTTGGCAAACAAAAGTCTTATCGTGAGAACCGTATTCTTCAGCTTTTTGCGCCATTAAACCCACATTGGGAACCGACCCCATCGTTCGCGGATCGAGGGCACCGTTTTGCTTACAAAACATGATCGTCTCTTCATAAATGCGTGCATAGCAACGATCGGGAATTAAAGCCTTGGTCTCATGAAGTTTTCCGTCTTTACCCCACATTTTGCCCGATTCTCGGATACAAGCGGGCATCGAAGCGTCGATAATGACGTCGCTTGGTACGTGAAGATTCGTAATACCTTTGTCGGAGTTGACCATCGCAATTTCCGGTCGTTTAGCGTAACATGCCTGAATATCTGCCTCTATAGCGGCTTTTTGCGCTTCGGGTAATAAAGCTAATTTAGCGTACAAATCGCCTAAGCCGTTGTTAGGATTGATCCCGAGTTCCTGAAACAAAGCGGCGTATTTTTCAAAAACGTCTTTGAAAAATGTTTTCAGTGCGTAACCGAACATGACGGGATCGCTGATTTTCATCATCGTCGCTTTTAAATGCAAAGAGAGTAACAGATGTTTTTCTTTGGCGTCGTTCATTTGCGCTTCGTAAAAAGCGGAGAGTTTTTTGGCACTCATAAACGTAGCATCGAAAATTTCGTCTTTTTGCAAAGGCAAACTCTCTTTTAAGACGCTCACCGTTCCGTCTAAAGCTATCAATTCGATGCGTACGTTTGTCGCTTCTGGCATCATAACGGATTTTTCGTTGCCGTAAAAATCGCCCTCTTGCATGTACGCAACCTCCGCGCGAGACGCTTTGGTCCATTCTCCCATGCGATGCGGATGTTTACGGGCATACTCTTTGACGCATAAAGGAGCACGTCTATCGGAGTTTCCTTCGCGTAATACGGGATTGACCGCACTACCCAAAACCTTGGCATAGCGCGCTTTAATCTCTTTTTCTTTTTCATCGGTCGGATTTTCGGGATACGAAGGAATGTTAAAGCCTTTTTCTTGAAGCTCTTTAATCGCACCGAGCAGTTGCGGAAGCGACGCGCTAATATTCGGGAGCTTAATAATATTGGCTTCGGGTTTTGCGGCAAGTGCGCCTAAATAGCTCAAATCATCGCTTCGCTTTTGCGCTTCGTCCAGCCCTTCTGGAAAATTTGCCAAGATACGTCCCGCAAGCGAAATATCTCTTGTTTCGACGTCGATATCCGCCGTTTCGGCAAACGCTTTAACGATCGGAAGGAGCGAATACGTCGCTAACGCCGGTGCCTCATCGACGATCGTATAAATAATTTTGCTTTGAGTTTGAGCCATTCGATACCCCTTTAAAACTAATTTTGGCTAATGCTATCACGTTATTAATTAAATTTATATCACTCTTTTTTTATATTTTCTAAATGCGTCTCATAATTTTGGGAAAAAGTATGCGTACCGTTTTTCGTTTTAACAAAATAGAGATAATTCGTCTGTTTCGGAAAAATAGCGGCAAAAATCGCTTCTTTACTGACACTGCACACCGGCTGAGGCGGCAAACCTTTGTACATGTAAGTATTGTAAGGCGACGTATCTTCGCGTATGCGTTGCGGCGTGATTTTCGTATGCGAAAATTGCCCGTAGTTGAGTGATCCGTCCATCTGGAGTTTCATCTCTTTTTTGAGTCGGTTGTAAATGACGGACGAAACCAAAGGCATCTCATCGTTATTCGCCGCCTCTTTTTGAATGATCGACGCGATAATGATAAATTTGAGCCATTTTTGCTCGTTAAATTCCCCGAAAATTTTCTCAAAAACGTCTTTATGGTAACGTTTGGCGTGCGCGAATAAAAAGTGGATCAGCTGAGCTTCTTTAATACCGACCGGAATATAATAGGTTTCGGGAACGATAAAGCCGTCCGCGTAAGGCGTGGCTTTGGCATATTCTTGCTGCAAAGTTTCATAAGAAAGGTTAAACTCTAATGCCAATTGTGCCAATAAAAACTCTTTCGTTTCGCCCGGAATATACGTAATAATCTTTAAAGGAGCTTTGGAATGGCTGAGCTTGTACAAAAAATCACCGCGCGTTAAAACGCTCTCTTGAATACTCACCCAACCGGCTTGCGGCTTGCCGATCAAATCCAAAAGGTATTTATCGACGCGCGAGTGCAAATCAAAGTTTTTATCGACCATATATGTTATAATTTGTCCAATCGAGCCTTGCGGAACAAATGCTACCGACATAGAACTCATAGGTCTTGATAAGTGAAACAAAAGTGCATATATGATTATTAACGCGACGTCGCATACCATTAAAAAAATTTGGATTCTTTTTTTATTCATCGTTCTCTTTTTTGTTGCTTTTATCGCCACGCTGATGCATGGTCTTTTTATTGAGAGTTTACGTCTACCGAACGTAAAAATCGATCAATTATATATGAAACTAGATAAAAAATTGATTGTAAACATCCAAACGTTGACGATCGATAAAGCAACTTCGGCGGATACTTCTTTGGAAGAGAGTGCGTTGATTCTTGAAAATTTTCCGTACCTCAATCAGTTTTTCAGCCATATCGATATTCAAACGATCGTTTACGACAATGAAACGTTTTCACTCTTATACGATAAAGCCCTCTTTAGTTTAGAGAGTAAGCATTTAAACGTCAAAGCACGTATGGAAGCCTTGGATAAGCATCGTTTAACGATTTTTTTAGAAGAGGCTTTTTTAAAAGATTTTGCCTTACATGTCAACGGTATTTTCTTTGCCGATCTCGCTCAATCCGGCTCAACGTTTGAGGGACATTTCGAGACTTTCGGCATTCACGGTGAAGCTAAGATCGGGTTAAATCAAGACCTGCTTTCGTATCAACTCCAAAGCGAACCGTTTACGCATCAAGCGTTAAGCGATTTGATGAATTTTTTGGTCACGCAGGTCGAACTTGAGCCGATCGTCAAAGCGTGGATTCATGAAAATATCGTTGCTAAAGAGTATCGCCTAACGCATTTAGAGGGCAAATTCGATTTAAAAACGCAAGATTATTTTCCATTGGAGATGAAAGGCGAAGCAATCGTGAGCGATGCCAATATCACGTTTGCCCCGCACGTTACTCCGGCACATGTCGATGAAATCGGGATTCGACTCGATAACGATACGCTCTTTTTTGCACTCCGCAATCCGATTTACGAAGCAAAATCGCTTTCAAAAGCCGATGTGCATATCTACAATCTGCTCACGAAAGGCACGGGAATCGTCGTTGATTTAGCGACAAAAGCACGTTTAGACGCATCAATACATAAAATTTTACATACTTTCAAAATAGACGTACCTTTGGTACAAACATCGGGTACGACCGAGGCATCGATTAAACTTGATATTCGCTTTTTGCCGTACGATTTGAATGCCACGGGACTCTTTAAACTCTCTCCTAGCACGTTTGAGCTCAGCGGACTGCCTATGTCGACGCGTTCGGGCAGCGTTGAGCTCGATAATTTTAAGGTTAAACTGAATCAAACCAACCTTCGGTATAAAAATCTTTTCGATATCGATACGACGGGACTCTTGGATACCAAGACGGGTTTTTACGACGGCAAAGTCGATATTCATTCACTTTTTGTAGATTTTAATGGAAATACCCTTCTTAATGCGAAAGAGATACGCGATATAAACGGTTCATTTCGGATCGACGACAATGCAACGACCTTAGCGTTGCCGTCTCTTAAAACCCAAATGCGTTTCGCAAAATCAACCAATATCTTTGATATGACCGATCTTTCGTTGATCCGCCCGCTTTCGCCTTTAATGCAAGAGCATAATCTTTCGCAAGGAAGTTTGAAACTTCAGACCGATGATTTTCAAAAATTTCGCGCCGATATTCTTTTGGATAACGTCGATTCCGTCTTAATTGAAAACAATCAAACCCGTAATCGCTTCGATATCGCGTTTTCAACCGACGGCAAAGTCATCGATGCTTTCACGAAAGATCGTAAACTCTCCGTTCACTACGACAAAGAGATTGCCATACGCTTAAAAGATCTTAATCTTTCCGTTCCCGAGGGTAATTCAACGTCGCAAATGCCGATTAAAACGACGATTTCGGGAGAAAATGCCGCCTTCCTCGATGCAAACCGAAGCGCATTTCTTCTCAGCGATACGTATACGCTCATCTTGTTTCTCGATCAAACCCAATTACGCTCGTCTTTGGGAAAATCGCTTTTCAACTACGATAAAAAACGCGATCGTTTAACGATCAATGCAACCGCGATGGATGCGAATATGACCAATCGTCTCTTTAAAAAAAGCTATTTTAAAGAAGGCAATTTTTCGCTCGATATCGACGGAAAAGACGATAAACATATGCAAGGTACGTTTATCATGCATAAAACCTTGATTAAAGATTTGAAATTTTTCAACAACCTCATGGCGACGATCAATGCCGTCCCTTCCCTCCTCGTCTTTAGCGATCCGAGTTTCAATAAAGAGGGGTATTTTGTCGAAAATGGATATATCGAATTTTCGCAAGAAGGCGAAAAGATGATCATTAAAGAGTTGCAATTACGAGGAAATAATACCGACATTACCGGAGAAGGAACGGTTGATTTTACGGCCGATACTCTTGATTTGAACCTTCAAATCAAAACCTTAAAAACATTTAGCTCCGCTTTGGATAAAATACCGATCGTCGGCGGCATTATTTTAGGGGAAGACGGTAAAATAGCTACTCGAGTGAGCGTCAAAGGCTCTCTTGACGATCCGAAAGTTGAGACGCATCTTTTGATGGATACGATTAAAAGTCCGGTAAACGTGATTAAACGAACGCTCGAATTGCCTTTGGAACTTTTTAAATAAACATCTTCAAAAGGTCTAAAAGTTCGGGCACGTTTCGGGCACGAAGGGAAGCTGCTTGAGCGGTGCCGTATCCCCACTCCGCGAAAACAAAATCGATACCGGCATTTTTAGCGGCACCTTCGTCTTTAACGCTATCGCCGATTAAAATCGTACTATAGGGCTTGACGTCGACTTCACGCATTAAATACTGTACCATTAAAGGGCTCGGTTTAGGCTCCGAGACGTTATTTCCTCCGACGATTGCACTAAAATACTGGATTACATGTAAAGCTTCTAGCATACGGCGCGCAAAAAAATCACTTGCGTTGGTGGCGATGCATAAATGCGCTTTAGCATTGAGTTCGTGCAACATCTCTTTGACGCCCGGATAAAGAACGCTGGTAACCGAACTTTGCATGTAATGTTCTTTAAACAATGCGCGATGGTTCGGATCGTATTCGTCCGTACCGTAAAAAATCATCGGAAGGTGTTGGTCGGGCTGGTTAATATGATACTCTAGCTCTTTTTTCCCGATCGGTGCAAGTCCGATGCTATCTCTGACAAAATTGACGCTTTGCGTCATCGCGGCACTCGAGTCGATGAGGGTGCCGTCCATATCGAAAATAATGCATTTTTCTTTCATGTGATTTCAGTCTTGAATCCGTTGACCTAAGATCAAAAGGTCTTTATCGATTCCCTCAATCGTAGCGATGCGGCTTAGGTTGCCCCACTCTTTAAAGCCGATTTTTTTAAAAAGCGTCAAACTGGCGATATTTTCGGAAAAGATCAAGGCTAAAAGCGTTTTAATTCCGATGGATTTTGCGCGTTCTATCGCTTCGCCGAGGAATTGCTGTCCGAGTTTTTTACCTTGAAAGTTTTTGTCGATGTAGATATTGATACGTGCCGTATCTTGATAGGCTAATAAGTTTGCGTAAAAAGGTTGAATGCTAATCCATGCGATAATACGCCCGCAATACTCTTTAACGAGCATCGGGCGTTGTGCCGTGTGTGCCTCGAACCATTCTAGTTTTTCTTCGATTCCGACCGTCTTGCTATCGGCGGTCGAAATGCCGTCCTTGATCGCTTCATTGTAGATTTTAATAATCTCCGCTAAATCGTCGATGGTTGCTTCTCGTAGCGTTTGTAACATACAGGGCAATCCTTAAAGTTGAATCATTCCTGATTATACACAATGCTCTCTTAGTCTAGCTTTACTCCATTTCAAGGCGCATTAAAAGCATCTCTTCGCCGTCGATAATACTCACGTCGCGACTTTGACATGCAGGACAGATGAGCTCATAGTTTTCCAATGTCGACTCTTGGTGACACGTTTCACACCGTACGACGACATCTTGCACGTGTACCACGAGCTTTGCATCGTGACAGATCGTTTGCTCTTTAAACGTCTCAAAAGCCGTTTCCAAAAAGTGGATTTCGACACCGCTTAATTTGCCGACTTTAATCTCCACTTTCGTGATTTTCGTTGCACGATTTTGGCGTGCATTCTTTTCGCACAACTCCAAAAGCGCATTCACGATCGAAAACTCGTGCATTAGCAAATCCTCGGCAATAACTCGCCCTTAGGCGGTTCTAAAAAGCGTTCCGATCCCCACGGCGTTTCTAAAACGACTTTCCCCTCAAATCGATCGTCTACGTTACCGATTAGGGCACTTTTGGCCGTCTCTTCAAAGCGTTTGAGCACCTCTAACGCTTTGACAACTTCGCATTGCGGAAGTGCGATCAGCATGGTTCCTTCATTCGCAAATTCGTAAGGTTCAAAGCCTAAAAGTTCGCATATACCTTTGACTTCGTTGGCAACGGGAATATCCGCTTCTTTAACGTGGATACCGACGTTGGACGTTTGTGCCCATTCGTTCAGTACCGCACTCATACCTCCGCGCGTTGCATCGCGCAATGCATGAATTTCAATGCCGGCATCGATCAAGGCTTCCACACTTTTCCACAACGATGCACAATCGGTTTTCAATTCGCTCTGCAATTCCAACTCTTCGCGCGTCGCCAAAATACACGCTCCGTGGTTCCCGACTTCGTTGGTGACGATGATGGCGTCGCCTTGGCGTAAGGCATGCGCCGAAATGCCCTCTTTGAGCACTTCCCCGACGCCTGCGGTATTGATAAAAATACCGTCTACTCCGCCTTTAGGAACGACTTTCGTATCTCCAGCCACGATTTTAACGCTGCTTTTTACCATCTCGTCACGCATGGAGATGACGATTTCTTCAAGTTTGTCGTACTCAAATCCCTCTTCGATCATAAATGCGCATGTTAAATATTTTGGACGTGCACCCATCATCGAAAGGTCGTTGACGGTTCCGGCGATGGCTAGTTTTCCGATATTTCCTCCTTTGAAAAAGAGCGGCGAAACGGTAAAAGAGTCGGTCGTAAAAGCGATTTTTTCACTTTGCATCGTTAAAACAGCCGCGTCTTCCAATCGTAATAAAATATCGTTACTAAAATGTTTAAAGAAAAGGTTTTTAATGAGGCTTTGCGTCTCTTCGCCGCCTCCTCCGTGAGAAAGTAATATTTTCGTACTCACGCTTTTGCTCCTTTAAGGTTCAAATTGCCGTATTTAAAATATGCCGCGCATGCCCCTTCGCTTGAAACCATGCACGAACCCATAGGGTTACTCGGAATACAGGCTTTTGCAAAGACTTTGCAATCGTACGGCTTAGCGCGCCCTTTTAAGATATCGCCGCAAATACACATTTTATGGTCATCTAGCAATACTTTAGGAAGAATGTCGTCAAAAACGACTTCGGCGTCCATCGCGGCATATGCGGGTTTTAGCTTCAATGCGCTATGCGCAATGTCACCGATACCTCGCCATCTAAAATGATCTCTTTTTTCAAAGTAGGTTTCGACCAACGCTTGTGCTTTGAGATTTCCCTCTCTGGAAACGGCTCTAGCATATTGGTTTTCCACTTCGGCTTTGCCGTGATTGATCTGGCGCACGATGCGAAGTACCGATTCCATGACGTCGGTCGGCTCAAACCCCGCTACGACGACCGGCGTATGATAAGCTTTTGCGATCGGCTCGTAAATTTTATACCCCGTAATCACGCTGACATGGGAAGGTCCCAAGAATGCGTCGATTTTAGCATCGCCTCCGCTCATAATCGCATCAACCGCTTCGGGAACGCTTACGTGGTTGATATGAAAAAAGATATTTTTCAATCCTAAGCGCAAAGTTTGCTCTATGAGTACGGCACTCATAGGCGTGGTCGTTTCAAACCCTATAGCAAAGAAAACGACGTTTTTATCGGGATTGTCTTGTGCAATTTTGATCACGTCCAATGGCGAATAAAGCGAGCGAATGTCGTAGCCTTCCGCACGCAATTTTTGCAAAGAGCTTTTGCTTCCGGGAACGCGTATCATATCGCCTAAAGTCGCCAAGATCGTGTTGGGCATCGACGCCAATGCAATCGCATGATCGATACGCTCTTTGGGCATAATGCACACGGGACATCCCGGTCCGTGAACAAATTCGATCAAATCCGGTAGAAGTTGCGGTAGACCGTATTTCATGATCGTATGCGTATGTCCGCCGCACACTTCCATAATATTGATTTGACGCGTACACTCTTTACGAATGATCGCAGCCAATGCTTTCATATGGACGGGATCGCGAAACCCTTCGATAAGATCGACGTCAGGCATAATGATTATTTCCTTCGTCTTCGTCGATTTCTCCGTTTTTCATCGCTTCGGCGATTTCATTGTATGCGGCGATGCTGTCTTCGGCCTCTTCTTTGCTGATCTTGTTCATTGCAAATCCGACGTGGATTAAAACGTAATCGCCGATATTGACGGGTTCACTGATCAAATCGAGCGTGACTTGGCGTCTAACGCCCAAGGTATCTACGGTCGCGTAATTGTTTTCGTCGATTTCCACGACTTTGGAAGGAATGGATAAGCACATGATAATTACCTCAATGCTTTTTTCATTTTAAGGTAAGCGATCCATTGATCGATTCCTTTACCCGATTTGCTGTCAATTTCGATAACGTCGACTTTCGGGTTGAGTTTGCGTGCTTCGCGAATCGCTTTTTCGATACTAAAGTCGAAATACGGTAATAAATCGCATTTCGTGATCAAAAACAGATCGGCGTTTTTAAACATGACGGGGTATTTTGCGGGTTTGTCGTCGCCTTCGGGAACGGAAAGCAAAACGACGTTTAAGTGTGAACCGACGTCGTAGCTAGCGGGACATACGAGATTGCCGACGTTTTCGATAAAAACAACGTCTAAACCTTCGACAGGAAGGTGATGTAAAGCATCGTGAACCATAAAAGCGTCTAAATGGCACGCTTGTCCGGTCGTGATTTGATACGCCGGAGCTCCTTTGGCAACGATACGATCGGCATCTTGGTTCGTTTCCAAATCGCCTTCGATCACGCCGAGCTTGATCTCTTTTGCATCGATCGTTGCTTCTAAAAGCGTTGTTTTACCGCTACCCGGACTGCTCATTAAATTGATCGCCAAAATACCGTGTTCTTCGAAATGCGCTCGATTGTGTGCGGCTTGCGTATCGTTGGCGTCTAAAATTTTCGTAATGACCGAAATCGTTTTGGCATCGTTGAGTTGCGGATTGGCATGCAAATGCTCGTGTTTGTGCTCATGATCGTGAGCATGGGGATGGTCGTGATCGTGATGATCGTCGTGCGTATGCGAATGAGTATGCTCGTGTCCGTCATGGCTATGAGTATGCTCGTGTGCGGACCATTGTGTCGGCGTAATGGAACAACCGCAATCTTTACACATGTAATATCCTTTAGAGTTTTTAAGAGATTATAGACAAATTCTTTAAATAGGAGCTAAAAAAAGAATTTTCTTAGTTGTTTTCAGGAAAAATAGCGTCATGAAATCTTCCGAAAATCTTACATGTATCTTTTGCGGTGCATCGAAGCTTTACCGCGTCAGCAAAACGCAGTACCGCTGTGCGATATGTCGGCGTACGTGGAGTTCTCAAAAGACGCAAAAGGAGGCGTTAATCGTTGAGGCTTTTGTTCAAGGCTTAAGTATCAATGCAGCCTCTTCTCGCTTACGATTAAACTATGCAACCGTGCAAAAGCGTTATACACGCTACCGTTCGTTTTTTATTCAAAAAAGCGAAGCGCGGTATCAAAGTGCCGCTATGTTTAGCGAATACGACGAATATTATTATCTGCCGACTTCCAAAAAAGGCGATCTAGGTTATCTTTTCGACGCCGTGGGTATTTTAGGTATGCTGTCCGACGAAGGTGTTTACACGCTTTTACTCCCCGATCATTTTGAGTCGTTAAAACAAAACCGTTGCGATCTTGAAGACAAAGAGGCGTACGCTAAATATCTTCAACACCATAAAATTGCACGTCTTCAAAGTTTCGATAGTCGATTGAGCCGTTTTTGGGTTTTTTTAGAGACGTTTATGCATCGCTTTAAAGGTATTGATCGTACCAATTTTATCTATTACCTCAAAGAAGCGGAATTTAAATTTAACCATACTCTAGAAGAACAACGTTTGATTTTAGGGCAAATACATGTAAAGACCGATATTTAAGCAAACAGTAGAAATATAAGCGTGATGATACGATAGTGACACTTCATTGACACCGTGGGAGTTTAAGGTTTAGAATGTCGATTTGAAGGGGATTGAGGTGGTACCTGAGGCCGGACTCACTATTATTTAAAAAATACCTAAATTAAGGGATTTATTAAACATAAATCATTCGATGGTACCGTAATCAGTACCGTTAAAATCCAAAGTACCCACAATAATTTATTTATTTCCTAAATTTATTATACTAAGAATAGTCTTAACTTTATTAATCATAATGTGCGTTGATACGCTTCTTCATAAACATTGAGTTTATCTCGTTCACCAATAGCTATAACATAAACTTCAATAAATCCATTGCTATTAATTTTATAAACGATTCTATATTTTTTGTTAAAAATATAAATTTTTCTAAAGCCTTTAAGATCAATCCCTAGATCAGGTCTGTCATCTAACACTTGACCAAAATATGGATTTGTCTCTAATGTGCGAAGATAACCTTTTACTTCTTCATACGCTTCATCTTCTATGATATCCATTAAATCTTGATAAACCTTAGGATGCAGTTTCACACGATAGGGCATTTAGTTTACTCTGATTTTTCTATGAGCATCTGTTTTGGCTAGCATATCATTAAGGCTTATATAGCTCTCTAGCGGGATATCTTTACGGCCTTCGACGATATGATTAATTTCCATCAATTCTGCTTGATCAGCAATGGATTTTAATCGCAAGTATTCATTTAAGTCTATAATGGCAACTTCTGCTTCATTATTTTTTAAAACAATAATTTTTTCAAGTGTTTTATTTTTAATTTGATCGATTAACTGTCCTAAACAACGTGAAACTTTTGTTAAAGAGAGTAGTTCATCCGTTGTAACAGTAAATTTATGTGAGAGCATTATTACTCCTTTTAAAGCTTTTACATTATATTACAATAATTTTACATTAAATTCATTGATAAATAACTGTATTTATAAAAATAAAGTGTTTTTTATTAAGTTTATTTCTCAATAATTTAAGGAAAAAACTATTTTTTTTCTTTTCATCTTTAAGAATACACTTTATTTTTTACATATATATGTGAAAAATAAACTAATATTTTTTAAGAAATGCCCTATATTTGGACTCAGGCAATGAATTTTGAAAGAAGATATAATTTTTCTGTTGTCTAAAAATGTCCAATACTATAAATCTAAATAAAAAGGAATTTATCGATGCATGATAGATTATTACGATTTTCTCAAGTTCAAGAAATGGTACCTTTTAGCAGGGCAAAAATATATAACTTGATTAAACAAAAACAATTTCCACGTCAAGTGAAAGTAGGGGGAAGTAGTCTATGGAAAATGGATGAAATTATTGAGTATATAAATAATTTACAAAACAAATAGCGTTTCCATAAAAGTTTTGCCGACGATCAGGAAACGCTAGCACCAACAGAGTTTAGTTGAGGGTGATAATGGAAGTATACCGTGTCATCCTCTAATTATCAAATTAAAAGGATGATTTATGTCTATAGAACTTATGAATAAAGCTTTCAAAGCTAATTTACCACCTGCTTCAAAGTTACTTCTTATTGCTTTATGTGACTATGCAAATGATGATGGCATTTGTTACCCATCGCTTAAAACAATTCAATCAAAAGTTAATCTCGGTAAAACAAATATTACTTATATTTTGAAATCATTTGAGCTTTTAAATGTTATTGAGAGAAGTCAAAGAAAAAGAGAAAATGGAAGCTACACATCAACTATATATACTATTAAAAATATCGACAATATTTCATATGATAAATTTCAAAAAGCCTACCAAGAAGTCAAAAAATACATAAAAAGTTCACTTAGTGAACAATATCCCCAAAATGATGTAGTGAACATGCATGCACACAAAAGTGAACATCTTGAAACATCAACTTCTAATCATCATCTAAATCTCTCTTCTAAAAGAGAAGATTTTAATACCTTTAGAAAAAGAATTATTGAGCAATTTAGCGGAAAACCACTAGCACAAGGTGTACCTTCTTTTCTGAAAGAAACCATTATATCTTTATCAAAAGCAGGGTATTTGCACAATGAGTTTAGTCATCAGGATTTAGATAGATCCGATGCCATTATGGTGTGGAATTGGCTATATGAAAACCAACATATGTTACTAAATAATGATGCTAAAAACAACATTTCACTAAGTTGATTCATTGGGTTATTAAGTAGGGCGAGCCTACTGTTTGTCTGACGACTAACAGCTCGTTAAGTTGGCTCTGCCCCTTAAGAACCCCGAAAAGCAAAAGGCATAAGATGGCAAAAGCAATCCGCAAAACGATCCGCTTCACTGAAGATGAATATGTGCTTATCCAACACGAATTGGATAAAGCACATATCTCATTTTCCACTCTGGCACGTTCAGCGATTTTGCGTAAAAAAATCAAATTGCCCATTGAACGTGCATTATTATCCGAACTCTCACGAATCGGCAATAATCTTAATCAAATAGCACGATCATGTAATCAAGGTGAAAAGCGTTTAGTGCTCGCAGAGCTTGTAGCAATAGAGAATGAATTAAAAGAGCTTCGCAATGGTTGTTAAATTTTTTGCAAATAAAAAAGGTGGATCTGAACGAGCCATTGATTATCTTCTCAATGAGCGTGAAATGCAAAGAACGGCGCGTACACTGCAAGGTGATCCTAGTATAACACGTAAAATCATACAATCGATTATTACTCGTAAACAAAAAGTTTGTGTGGGATGTTTGAGCTTTGAAGAATCAAACATTCCAGAAGATGACAAATACATTCTGATGGATGAATTTGAGCAAATGCTATTACCAATGATGCAAGGACGATATAACATCTTGTGGGTGGAGCATACTGATAAAGGAAGATTAGAACTTAACTTTATCATACCAAAAGTTGACTTGCCTACAGGAAAAGCACTCAATCCTTATTACCACAAAGCAGATGTAACACGTAAAGAACTTTTTGAAGATAAATGGAATTTGATCAAAGGTTATTCTAGTGCCAAAGATCCTAGTAAAGCAAGAACGCTCAATACATCCACGAAGCAACACTATCTCTCTAAAGATTACAATGAGCTTGATGCACTATTGCATCAACTTGTTGCAGATGGAATAATTAAAAATAGAGATCATCTGATTGAAACACTCGAAGAGCATGCGGAAGTAACACGTATTTCGTATGAATCAATCAGTGTCAAACTTCCAGAATATAAAAAAGCCAAACGACTTAAAGGAGGTATTTATGCCCAAGAATTTACAAGCCTTGGAAGCCTTAGCACAATCAGCCAAGGAGCAAGAGAGGCAATTGAACACTACAATCATCGAGATACACAAGCAGAGCTTAAATCAGTTGAGAAACAACTTGATGAACATATACGCTACAAAGCTGAACAGCTTAGAAAAGAGTATCACAACAGAGTTGTCCAAGATCATACATCAACGATTGAGAGTCAAAAACACCCTGCTGATAATCTCATACATGATAACCACAGCAATCATCAGCATCGCTCCACTATGGTACTTAATGAGCCAAGAAATCAAATCTCTTCAGATGTGGCAAGTTCCACAAGAGATGCGTTACGAGGACAAAAACGGCAAATTTATCGTGAATCAAAAAGATCCGTGGACATACAACAACAAAATAGCCGATCCAGATCAAAAGATTATCAAGATAAGGAATTAAACAATGACTGCCTTGGAGAGACAACTCTTAGAAGAGTTAGAGAAGAGCGAGCAGAACAGCAAAGAGCTTTACAACTCCTTGAGACACAGAGAGAAACTGTATACCGAAAAGCTGGAAGTTGTTACCTCAAAATTCATGGAAGAAACAACACGGATGAGGCAAATGTACGAAGCTTCACTCAACGCATCGCAAGTGGATATGCACGAATTAAAACAGTTCTTAGAAGAATTTACGGGAAGATTGGATTCAGTCTATCTAAATTGATTATGGAAGCAAAAGGTAAAGCTACTAAAGAAAAAAGAAGTGGAAGATGTAAAGTTTAGAGATAATTTATTATTGTTTAGACAGCTATATAAACGCTTTGAGCTTTTATAAATATTATTTAGAATAAGATAGATACTAAATTTTATTTATCTCATGAAGCATAGAGCTAAAAATGTTAATTGACAACAAAAAAAATGGTAAAGTTGGAGATATTCTCAAAGAGCATATTGAAAAAAATTGTTCTCTTTCTATTGTTTCATCGTATTTTACGATTTATGCTTATGAATCTTTAAAGAAAGAGCTTTCCAAAGTTGATGAAGTCAAACTTCTTTTCAGCGCGCCTTTTAGTTCCCCTCAAAGCCTTGCATCTTCAAATTTATCAGGCGAAAAAGAAGAGAGCAAATACAAAAACAACCTTCAACATGTCAAAATTGCCAAAGAGTGTGCCACGTGGTTTCAAGAAAAAGTCAAAGCCAAAGAGGTAAAAATGGCTGGCATTTTGCCTTTCAATATGTTTCATGCCCACAATGCCTCTGGTGATATTGCCATCCAAGGAAGCTCAAACTTTTCGACAACAGGACTTGGCTACACCTATTCAAATGCTTTTCATATGAACACATTGCTTACGGATACTTCTGCTACCAATGATTTTTTAGCCACGTTCAACGAAGTATGGAAAAACGATGCTATTGTTTCAGATATAAAAAAAGAAGTCTTAGCCAAGATTGAAGATATTTACTCTAACAAGTCCCCAGAATTTCTTTATTTTTTTACACTCTATCACATCTTTAAAGACTTCATTGGCGAATTAGATGAAGAGAAAATCATCCGCACCAAAACAGGCTTTAAAAATACCCTCGTGTGGAATAAGCTTTACAACTTCCAAAGAGATGGCGTTTTAGGGGCTATTGATAAACTTGAAAAATACAATGGATGTATCATTGCTGATAGTGTTGGACTTGGTAAAACTTTTGAAGCCCTTGCCATTATCAAATACTATGAACTAAGAAACGATAGAGTTTTAGTGCTATGCCCTAAAAAACTACGTGATAACTGGACACTCTACACCATCAATGACACACGAAATATTCTCTCTGCCGATAGATTTAATTACGATGTTCTCAATCACACAGACTTAACACGCGAACAAGGTATGAGTGGAGAGATAAACCTTGCCACGATCAACTGGGCAAATTATGATTTAATTGTTATTGACGAATCTCACAATTTTAGAAACACCAGCACCAACAAACGAACAAGTAAATCACGCTATGCCAAACTCTTAGAAGATGTTTTACAAAAAGGTGTCAAAACCAAAGTCCTAATGCTCTCTGCAACCCCTGTCAATAACCGCCTCAATGACTTAAAAAATCAATTGGCATTTATCACTGAGGGCAATGATGCAGCATTTCAAGACAATGGCATCAATAGTGTAGAAAACACCCTAAGAAGAGCCCAATCAAAATTCAATGTGTGGCTAAAACTTGATGAAGAAAATAGAACCACCGATAAATTGATGAACCTTTTAAACTTTGATTATTTCAAATTGCTTGATTTAGTGACGATTGCAAGAAGCCGAAAACACATAGAAAAGTATTATGATATTACCGCTATTGGCAAGTTTCCAGAACGAAACAAACCTATCAATATCAAATCCGACATTGATGTAGAGAACAATTTTCCACCCCTTATCGAAATCAATAAAACCATCCGAAAACTCACTCTATGTGCCTATTCACCCCTCAAATATGTTTTACCTCATAGACGAGAAGAGTACGATAAAAAGTATGATATTCAAGTAGGCAGTGGTGTCTTTAAACAAGTGGATCGTGAACAAAGTTTGATTCACCTTATGCGTGTCAATCTTTTAAAGCGTATGGAAAGCTCTATTAACTCTTTTGCATTAACCGTTAAAAAATTGCTTGACCGAAATGAAACCCTCATAGCACTTCTTGAAAAACAAAGTGAAAGTTTTGTTGAAGACATGAGCATTATGGATGTTGATATTGAGTCTGAGGAGTATGCTTCACAACTCATAGGCAACAAAGTCAAAGTGCTTATTGGAGATATTGACCAAATCAAATGGAAACAAGATTTGGAAAATGACATCTACAAATTAAGAGAGCTACTCAGTATCGCCCATGAGATAGATGCTTTGCGCGATGAAAAGCTGCAAACACTTAAACAGACCATCAAGCACAAAATAGATAACCCTCTCAATGCTCTCAATAAAAAAGTCATTGTCTTTACCGCCTTTGCCGATACAGCCGAATACCTTTACAACCATATCGCTTCATGGGCAAAAGAAGAGCTTGGCATTCATAGTGCCATAGTCACAGGGAGTGGAAGCAATAAAACAACATTAACCACCAAAAATCAAGACCTAAGCTCCATCCTGACCAACTTCTCACCCCTTTCAAAAGAACGCGATAAAACCTCTATCAAAGAGCACCAAGAGATAGATATTTTGATAGCAACCGATGTCATTAGCGAAGGACAAAATCTTCAAGATTGTGACTATCTTGTGAACTATGATATTCACTGGAACCCTGTTAGAATCATTCAACGATTTGGACGCATTGACCGCCTTGGCTCAAAAAATGAGAACATCCAGCTTGTCAATTTCTGGCCAAATATGGAACTTGACGAATACATCAACTTAGAAAGCCGTGTGAGTGGCAGAATGGTATTACTCGATGTATCGGCAACGGGTGAGGAGAACATCATCGATGCGTCTGAAAAAGAGATGAACGACCTTGGTTATCGTGCTAAACAACTCAAAGAGCTTCAAGAAAATGTCATAGACCTCGAAGATGTCAGTGGTGGCGTTTCTATCACCGATCTTACACTCAATGATTTTCGCATGAACCTCATGGAGTATCTTAAAGAGAATGAGCAAAAATTAGCCCAAATGCCTCTTGGCATTCACAGTGTCGTAAAAAGTGACAATGAATTTTTAAAAGAAGCTATCGGCAAAGGAACACTCTTTTGTTTAAAATACCTCAAAAATGACAAACAACAAGAGGGACATTACTCTTTAGAGCCATACTATTTGATTTTTATGGGTGAAAACAACGAAGTCAAACTTGGCTTCTCTAACGCCAAACAAATTTTAGATACCTACAAAAAACTTTGCCTTGGTGAAAAGCATGGTATTCAAGAAGCCATTGCACTTCTTGAAGCCAAAACAAAAAATTACAACGATATGAGCTTTTATGTAGCGCAATTAGAAAGTGCCATTGAAAGCATTGTGGGCAAAAAAGAAGAAGTGGGTTTGGACTCCTTGTTTAGTAGAGGTGGCACAAACATCACCGCACAAAGTTTAGCTTCCAAAGAGGAGTTTGAACTTATCTCTTACTTGGTGATTGAATGAGCAAAAGTATTTTAGAGTATCTTGCTTTGCCCAAAAGTTGCTGCATTGAACGCAAGCTCTACAAAAAGCAGTTTATCGAAAACTTCTCATTAAACATTCATGAGCGAAAAGTGTTAAGTGAGTATGTGCAAAGCATCACCTTAGAGTACCTTCTCAATCAAAATACCATCAACATCCCACCTTTTTCAAATGATGAGATAGACTATACCGAAGTAGCCTTTGTGAGTGTCGAAATCACCTCGCAAGACAAGCTAAAAACCCTCTCCAAAATCATACAATACATACCATACCCACTGATCGTCATCTTTACATGCAAAGAGTCCTGCTGCATCAACCTTTCCAACAAGCGCATCAACAAACAAGACAACACAAAACTCTTTGTAGAAGAGGAGTATTTCACCCATTGGCTCAATCTTGAAAACCTTACAGCTATTGAAAAAGAGTTTTTAGAAAGCTTACATGTAAAAGAACACCCTTTTACAGATTTGTACGCGTTTTATAAGAGCTATTTAGATAAAATTTTAGCGCTCAATGCCTCGAAGTTTAGCGGTAATTTACATGTAAAAGCGACAACCGAAGCATCACTCAAAGAGATACAAGCATTACATGTAAAGATAAATGAACTCAAAAGCAAGCTCAAAAAAGAGACTGTTTTCAATGCCAAAGTAGCGTTAAACATTGAGATAAAAAAGATAAATGACACGATAGAAAAGTTGAAAGGTACTTTGTGAAATATGTCTATAAAAAATTAACGATTGATAGCTATTTAGCATCTTTATATCATGATGGATTTAAACATTCCAGCAAGCATTCAGAAGAAGAGCTTAAAAATATCATTCTAAATATAGGCATTTTTAAGTTTAAAGGCTATGTTAAAGCATTTCGAACGAATGTTTCAAGCTACTCTATGGATGATATTTTAGATGTATATTATGCCGATAGAGAAGTTGCACTCAATATGTTTCGACTCTCTTCACAAGTAGAAATTAAATTCAAATCTATACTTATCGAAGTAGCCTATTCATTAACTGACAATCCATTTTTCTATCTCATAAAAGAAAATTACAATGAAATAGGCTTTTCAATTAAAGGTGAAGCAATATCAGATTGGGAAGTTAAAACACCACATCCTCAACAAAAAACTGAGATATATCAATATTATCAAGATTATTATTTGGGTCGCTATGATTTTGAGAGCAATAAAGAATTTTACTTAAAAGACAAAGAACTTCTAAACTTTGGAAATACAAAAACTATTAATTATCCACCGTTTCATTATTTTGTAGAAAATATGACACTTGGTGCCTTGATTTCTATACTTTCACATCTCATAATAGATGGGCAAAGTATCCTGAAACTGATTGCCGCAGAATTTAAAATGTATGATTCACAAGTATTTTTAAACTACCTATTAAGGCTTAAAGAGCTTAGAAACAGATGTGCCCACAATGGAAGGATTTTCAATCGAAATTATAGAGGCGTCAAAGCACATGGCAAACATAAAGAATTTAGAAAAATTATCTATGAGCACAAATTGATTGATGTGTACTATGCCTTTTGCTGGTTGCTAAATGGTAAAAACAAATTTGAGACAACTGAAAAACTCATTGAAGCATTTACAAATGAAATTTTTAGGGATTGTGAGACAAATACAAAAGATTTGATGGTAAATATAATGAGGACAAGGTAAGTGTGCATGCAGGGACTTACCGTAAGTGATGACATTATAACAGAAAAAATTGAAAATATACTAAAATCATAGTAATACAAAATAATATGAAGTAACTCCCACCAAAAGATGGGAGAGCCCCTAAGGGATAGAAAGCATATTGTATCAAAAAGAAAGACAAATGAAAAAAGGACAAGACCCATGCAAGAACTAAATGGCACATCAAAAGACATCGTGAGCGAAAACATAGAAAAATTAAAAGAGCTATTCCCCGAAGTTTTCAGCGAAGGTAAGATAGATTTTAAAAAGCTTGAAGAAGAACTTGGAAGTTTTACATGTAAAGAGCCAGAGCGCTACAACTTCACATGGGCAGGTAAAAACGAAGCCAAAAAGATAGCACAAACACCAAGCACGGGAACACTAAGACCTTGTAAAGAAGAGTCAAAAAAGTGGGACACCACGCAAAATCTCTACATCGAGGGTGATAACCTCGAAGTCTTAAAGCTTCTTCAAAAGTCCTACTACAAACAAGTCAAGATGATATACATCGACCCACCGTACAATACGGGCAATGAATTTGTCTATAAAGATAATTTCAAAGACAATATCAAAAACTACCTTGATATCACAGGACAAATTGATAGCGATGGCAATAGACTTTCGACCAATAGTGACACAAATGGACGCTACCACAGTGACTGGCTCTCTATGATGTATCCACGCCTTAAACTCGCACGTAATCTTTTAAAAGACGATGGCGTTATCTTTATCTCGATTGATGATAATGAAGTTGATAATTTAAAAAAAATTTGCAATGAAATATTTGGAGAGGATAATTTAATAGAAACAATTGTTTGGAAAAGACGTGCCAATACGCCAAATGATAGATTTATTGGAAAAATTCATGAATATATTTTAGTTTATGCCAAAATGATGGATAAAGTACATCTTGAATTGCAGCCAAGAAGTCAAGAATTAGATGAAAAATATAAAAACCCAGACAATGATTCACGAGGACCATGGTTTGCTGATAATTTAAGTGCTAATGGGAAAGGGGGTAGATTAACAGCATCAAGTATTTTTCCAATTTTCAACCCCACAAATGGTAAAGAATATTTACCGCCAAAAAATAAATGCTGGCTCTTTAATAAAGAAAAAGTTGATGAGTATATAAAAGACAATAGAATAGGATTTAGAGAATCGACGGGGAGTCCTTATTTAAAAAGATTTTTATCAGAGGTTCGTCAGGGGGCAACCTTACCTACAATCATCTTCGATGGGGGATTTTCAAGTGATTCTGCAAAGTTAATAAGAGATTTATTTAATGAAGATGTCTTTGAATTTACAAAGCCACTCCAGCTAATAAGTAAATTGCTAAGGACAGGCACATTGAAAAATAGTTTAATACTGGATTTTTTCAGTGGTTCATCAACTACTGCTCATGCAATGATGCAACTTAATGCAGAAGATGAAGGCAATCGCAAATTTATCATGGTGCAATTACCAGAAGCAACCGATGAAAAAAGTGAAGCCTATAAAGCAGGATATAAAAATATTTGTGAAATAGGAAAAGAACGCATTCGAAGAGCGGGAGAAAAAATCATCGTTGACAATAGTGATAAAGATTTGTCAAATCTCGATATAGGCTTTAAAGTCCTTAAACTCGATAGCTCAAATATCAAAGCGTGGGATAGCAATTTTGAAAATGTGGAAGGAAGCCTTCTTGATGCAGTCGAAAAC
The DNA here is from genome assembly GCA_002382085.1 of Sulfurospirillum sp. UBA4058. Lineage (GTDB taxonomy): Bacteria > Campylobacterota > Campylobacteria > Campylobacterales > Sulfurospirillaceae > Sulfurospirillum. The sequence continues at coordinate 28,416 of DFZK01000005.1, forward strand.
ATCAAAGAAGATAGAAGCAGTGAAGATTTACTCTACGAAATCCTTTTAAAATACGGACTTGACCTAACCTTACCTATCGAAGAAAAAGTGATTGATGGCAAAAAAGTATTTGTCATAGGCTACGGTGCCTTAGTCGCGTGCTTAGACGATGACATAACTATCCCAACCGTCGAAGCCATAGCCAAACTAAAAGAAGCCTACCAAAGCGAAATCATGCGAGTAGTCTTCAAAGACGCAAGTTTCAAAGATGCAGTGGTTAAAACCAACGCTTATCAAATATTAAAACAATTTGGCATTGACGAAGTTGTGAGTGTGTGATGCAAATTAAAAAAATATATATAGAAAATTTCAAAAGTTTTCAAAAGCTTGAATTAGATTTAGATGCTGGCATCAATATATTAGTTGGTAATAATGAAGCCGGAAAGTCAACGATTTTAGAAGCCATCCATTTAGCACTAACAGGATTATTAAATGGCAAATATCTAAAAAATGATTTAACAGAATATCTGTTTAATTTTGAATGTATTCAAGAGTATTTAGCAAATCCAGAGAGTTTACCACATATACTTATTGAAATATTTTTTGAAGATAGCAAATACCCACTTTTTATGGGTAACTTTAATTACGAAAAGAAAGATAAAGAAAGTGGCATTTCATTCAAGATAGCATTTGATGAAAAATATCAAAATGAATACAATGAACTTTTAAAAGATAAGGCTGATATAAAAACCTTACCAATTGAGTATTATGAAATTTATTGGTTTTCATTTGCACGAGATAGTATTACTTCGAGAAGTATTCCTATCAAGTCGGCATTTATTGATTCGTCTTCAAATCGTTTTCACAATGGATCTGATGTGTATTTATCAAGAATAATTAGGGAAAATTTAGATGAAAATGATTTGGTAAAAATATCACAAGCTCATAGAAAAATGAGAGATTCTTTTATGGAAGATGAAAGCATCCAAACGATCAATTCAAAAGTTAAAACCTATTCTACACTTACAGCTAAAAAGTTAGCATTGTCTGTGGAACTCGTTTCTAAAAATGCTTGGGAAAGTAGTTTGATGACATACTTTGATGATATCCCCTTTCATCATATAGGCAAAGGTGAGCAATGTATTATCAAAACTGATTTAGCATTAAGTCATAAAAAAAGCCAAGAATCTAATTTACTTTTGATTGAAGAGCCTGAAAATCATTTAAGTCATACAAAGTTAAATGCTTTAATCAATAAAATCAAAACCGGAAATGCAGATAAGCAAATCATAATATCTACTCATAGCAGTTTTGTAGCGAATAAATTAGGATTAGAGCACCTGATTTTTTTACATGATAAGAAAACAACACGACTTAATCAATTGTCATCTGAGACACAGAAATTTTTTGAAAAAATAGCTGGTTATGATACTTTGAGATTGATTTTGTGTAAAAAAGCCATATTGGTCGAGGGTGATTCCGATGAACTTGTAGTTCAAAAAGCCTATATGCTTCAAAATAGTGGAAAGCTACCTATTGAAGATGCGATAGATGTCATATCTGTTGGTGTTGCATTTAAGAGATTTTTAGAAATTGCAGAAAAGATAAACAAAGAAGTTGTTGTAGTTACAGATAATGATGGAGATATTCAAAAAAATATTAATGATAAATATGTAGATTATTTGGGAGATAATACAAAACCAAATATTAAAATTTGTTTTGATAGTACGGTAGAAACTGGTAATTTAATAATTAGCAATAAGCCTTATAATTACAATACATTAGAGCCAAAAATTTTAAAATCAAATAGTTTGTCAAAACTAAATACGATTTTTGGTACATCATACGATACAGAAGATGAGTTAAGAAAGTACATGAAAAGCAATAAAACAGAATGTGCTTTAAGGATTTTTGATACACAAGAAGAGATGATTTTCCCTGAGTACATTATGGATGCTATAAAATAAAATGAGTAAGATTAATAAACTTATTATTGCCGCTGCTGGAGCTGGTAAAACTACATATTTAATTAATGAAGCTTTGAAGCAAGATAAAGAAGTATTAGTTACAACTTATACAGAAGCAAATGAAAGTGAAATAAAAAAGAAATTTATGGAGATACATGGTTCAATTCCAAAAAATGTAACTATTCAAACTTGGTTTTCAATGTTATTGCAACATGGCGTTAAGCCGTATCAAGATTATTTGACTGATAAGAAAATTAATGGGATGATTCTGGTTAATCAACAATCAAGTCAATATGTCCCAGAAAGCGATGTTGATAAGTATTATTTTTCTGCACAGTATAAAATTTATTCTGATAAGTTATCAAAATTTATTTTCAAATGCAATGAAAAAAGTAATGGTGCTATTTTTGATAGGTTGAGTAGAATATATAATTGTATTTTTATTGATGAAGTACAGGATTTAGCGGGATATGATTTGGAATTAATAAATCTTTTGCTCCAAACTGATTCAAATATTGTTTTGGTTGGCGACCCAAGACAAACGACTTATAATACGCATTGGGAAAAGAAATACAGACAATATCAAGATGGGAAAATTAAAGAGTTTATTCAAAAGGAATGTCAACGAAGTACGGTTGAAGTTGATGAAATTAGTTTAAATTGTAGTTATAGAAATAATGAGTGTATTTGTAAATTTTCTTCTAAATTATTTCCTTGCTATCCTATTTCTATATCGAATCAAAATGATGATGTAGAACATAAAGGGGTATTTTTTATTAAGGAAAGTGATGTTGATGCTTATTTGGCAAAATACCAACCACTTCAATTAAGAACAGATAGAAGAAAACAAGTCAATATAAATTACGCAGTTATGAATTTTGGAGAATCAAAGGGGTTAGGTTTTGATAGGGTTTTGATATATCCAACTCAACCAATATTAGATTTTATTTTGAAAAATAAGAATTTTGATGGTATAAGCCGCGCAAAATTTTATGTAGCTGTTACAAGAGCAAGATATAGTGTTGGCATTGTTTATGATTTTGAAGATAATACAAATTATGACAATGTTCAAAAATGGAAAATACAGGAGAGCTAAATGTCTAACCAAACAACTATAAAATGCCCAAATTGTGGAACTGAAATAGATGTCAATGAAGTCTTGTCTCATGAGCTTGAAAACAAATATAAAAATGAGCATATTGCCGAAAAAAAGAAACTTGAAGCAGAAGTTGAGTTAAAGAGAAAAGAGTATAAACAAGCTTTTGATGCTTTACATGTAAAAGAAGAAGCGATTAAAGAGCAAAATGAAAAGTTTGATGAAGAACTCAAAAAAGCCACGGCCACGCAACTAAAACTTGAAAGGCAAAAGCTTCAAGATGCGCTTAGAAAAGAGATACTTGATGAGCAAAGCGAATCTATGGCAATGCTCCAAAAGCAGCTTGAAGAAAAATCAAGTCAAGTCAAAGAACTCAATGTTGCCAAAGCACACATAGAACAACTCAAACGAGAAAAATCAGAAGTAGAATCAGCCATTATGGCAAAAGCAGAACTTTCACTTAATGAAAGACTTAAAGTCGAAAAAGAGAAAATTCAAAAAACAACCGATGAACAAAATGAGCTAAAACTTCGCCAAAAAGATGAACAACTCAAACAGCTTCAAGAGCAGCTTCAAATCGCTCAAAGAAAAGCAGAACAAGGAAGTATGCAACTTCAAGGTGAAGTTCAAGAACTTGCCATAGAAGAGTGGTTAAGAGAGAAGTTTCCACTTGATTCTATTGACGAAGTGAAAAAGGGTGCAAGAGGTGCGGACTGTATGCAGATAGTCCATACAAGAGAAGCTCAAAATTGTGGAAAAATTTATTATGAAAGCAAAAGAACCAAAGACTTTCAAAAAAGCTGGATAGAAAAGTTTAAAGCCGATATGAGAGATAAGGGTGCCGATATTGGTCTCTTAGTCACTGATGTCTTGCCGAGTGATATGCAACGAATGGGGCTTTATGAAGGTATATGGGTATGTAGTTTTGAAGAGTTCAAAGGGCTAAGTACCGTTCTTAGAGAAAACATCGTCAAAATCCACCAAGCTATGAAAAGCCAAGAGAATAAAACCGATAAGATGAGCCTTCTGTATGGTTTCCTTACAAGCAATGAATTTAAGATGCAAATAGAAGCCATAGTCGAAGCATTTACCACCATGCAAAGTGACTTAGACAGTGAAAAAAGGTCAATGCAACGCATCTGGAAACAACGAGAAAAACAAATCGAAAAAGTGCTTGATAATACTATCAATATGTATGGTTCTATCCGAGGCATTGCAGGAAATGCCATAGGCAATATCAAGGCGTTAGAGCTTGATTATAGTGCGGAAAGTGTGGTAGACGATAATGAATAACATACAACGAAACAAAATCATTTTTTATAAAACACCATCGACCAATGTCAATATAGACATTATCTACAAAGAATCTACTTTTTGGCTTTCTCAAAAACAGTTGGCTTCTTTGTTTAATGTTGATAGAAGCGTTGTCGCAAAGCACATTAAGAAAATTTTAGAAGATGAAGAACTTGATGATTCAACTTGTGCAAAAATTGCACAAGTTCAACAAGAAGGTTCACGAGAAGTCACTCGTAATATTGACTATTATAACCTTGATATGGTTATTGCTGTTGGTTATCGCATCAATTCCAAAGAAGCCACTGGATTTAGAATATGGGCTACAAATACCTTGCGAGAATTTATCATCAAAGGGTTTGTGTTGGACGATGATAGATTAAAAAATGGTCAAAATTTTGGTGAAGATTATTTTAAAGAGCTTCTTGAACGTATTCGTTCTATTAGAGCAAGTGAGCGAAGAATCTACCAACAAATCACCGATATTTTTGCAGAGTGTAGCATTGATTACGATAAGCATTCAACGATTGCAAAAAACTTTTATGCACATGTTCAAAATAAATTTCACTACGCCATTACAGGCAAAACTGCCGCTGAAATTGTCTATAAAGAAGCGGATAGTTCTAAACCCCATATGGGATTAAAAACGTGGAAAAACTCTCCTCATGGAAAAATACTTAAAGCTGATGTGGAAATTGCTAAAAACTATTTGGATGAAAAAGAGATAAAAGCCTTGGAGCGTATTGTTGGGGCTTATTTTGATTATATTGAAGGCTTGATAGAGCGTAAGGTTGCTATGAGTATGGAAGAGCTACAAGAGAGTATTAATAAGTTTTTAGACTTTAATGAATACAAAATACTTGAAACATTTGGTACGGTGTCGCATGAGCAAGCAAAAGGGAAAGCCTATTTAGAATACGAAACATTTAAGAAAATTCAAGATGAAAATTATATCTCTGATTTTGATAAACAAATAAAAGCGATTGAGAACAAACAATGAAAATACAATTTGAAAGCAATTTAGAATACCAAGACCAAGCCATCAGTGCGATTGTAGATGTTTTTGAGGGGCAAGAGGTTTGTCAAAGCAACTTCTCTGTTTCAAGAATGACCGATAACATTTTACATAGCGTTCACAATGAATTAGGTATAGGCAATAGACTTGAACTTCTTGATGATGAACTTTTAGCAAACATCCAAAAAATTCAACTTCGCAATGGACTTGGTGCTTCTAAAAAACTTGAAAGTATGGACTTTTCAGTGGAGATGGAAACAGGAACAGGTAAAACCTATGTCTATCTCAAATCCATTTTTGAACTCAATCGCAAGTATGGCTTCACCAAATTTATCATCGTTGTGCCCTCTATCGCCATTAAAGAAGGAACAAAAAAGACGCTTGATATCACCAGTGAGCATTTTAAAGCCATCTTTGACAATGTCAATTATGACTATTTTATCTACGATAGCTCCAACTTAGAGCAAGTAAGAGACTTTGCTACCAGTAGCGATATACGCATTATGGTCATCAACATCGATGCATTTAGAAAAAGTTTCACTGATCCAAGCAAAGACACCAAAGCCAATATTATTCATAGAAATAACGATAGACTGAGTGGCTTAAAACCCATAGAATTTATCTCTTCAACCAATCCAATCGTCATCATTGATGAGCCTCAAAGTGTCGATAATACACCAAAAGCCCAAGAAGCCATTAAAACCCTCAATCCTTTGTGTCGCTTACGATACAGTGCAACGCATATCAATGCTTACAATTTGATGTATAAGCTTGATAGCATTGATGCGTATGATAAAAAACTGGTCAAGCAAATCGAAGTTGCCAATGTAAAACTCAGTGAATCAGCCAACAATGCCTATGTGAAACTTTTGAGCGTTAAAGCAGTTCCAAGAAGTGCGCAAATAGAGATAGATATCAACCAAAGTGGAAAAACGGTTCGTAAAGTTGTCACGATCAAAGATGGCGAAGACCTCTATGAACTTTCAAAAGGAAGAGATATTTATAGTGGCTTTACGGTCAATGATATTTACATCGAAAAAGGTAAAGAGTTCATAGAATTTACCAATGGTATAAGTGTCGATATAGGACAAGCCATAGGCGACCTTGATAGCGATAGCATCAAACGCTTACAAATAAGACGAACCATAGAAGAGCATCTCAGTAAAGAAAAGCTCCTCAATCCTCAGGGTATCAAAGTGCTTTCACTCTTTTTTGTTGATAGAGTGGCAAATTACCGTGAATATGACAGTGAGGGCAATGCTCAAAAAGGAAAATACGCAAAGTGGTTTGAAGAAGAATACAAACAAATCATCAAGCAACGTATCTATGCAGATTTATTTAAAAGCATCAAAGACTTAGATACAGAAGTTGAAAAAATCCATAATGGTTATTTTTCAAGTGATAAAAAAGGTGTCTTAAAAGAGAGTACTGGCAATAATGCAGATGATGAAGATACCTTCAATCTTATTATGAAGGACAAGGAAAAACTTCTCTCTTTTGAAAGCCAGCTTCGTTTTATCTTTTCACATAGTGCGCTAAAAGAAGGCTGGGATAACCCAAATGTCTTTCAGATTTGTACGCTTAATGAAACCAATTCAACGATAAAAAAGCGTCAAGAGATAGGACGAGGTCTTCGAATTTGTGTTAATCAAGAGGGTGAACGGGTCTATGGTTTTGAGAACAATACCTTGACGGTTATGGCAAATGAGAGCTATGAAGAGTTTGCTAAAAGCCTACAATCTGAGATAGAAAGTGAAGAGGGCATTAAATTTGGTGTTATTCAAGAACACTTTTTTGCTAACTTGCCTATCAAAAATGATGCTGGAGAAATGCACTATTTAGGATTTGAAAAAAGTGAAACGTTGCAGCATTATTTGCTTGATAAAGGGTATATCAACAATCAAGGAAAAATCCAAGATGCGTTGAAAATTGCACTCAAAGATAATACCTTTAAAGTGCCAGAAGAGTTCGCTTCCATACAAGAAAACATCATCCAATCTATCAAAAAAGTTGCAGGTGGGCTTAATATCAAAGATGCTTCTGATAAAAAATTGGTCACACTGGATAAGCAGATTTTATTGGGTGAGGATTTTCAAGCCCTTTGGAATGAAATCAAATACAAAACAACCTATCGTGTCAATTTTGATGTAGAAGCCTTAGTTGGTGCATGTGCGCAAAAGATAGCTGATGAGCTTACGTTTGGTAAAATAAAGTATGTCTATTCAAAAGCCAAAAATAAAATCACACGCGTGGGTGTTGAGATTGATGAAAGTAGTATCATCGAGAAGTTTAGTGATGCAGAGGTCGTTCAATACCAATTGCCAGATATAGTGACATACCTTCAAAATGAAACCAAACTCACACGCAAAAATATTGTCGATATTCTTATCAAAAGTGGTAAGTTAGAGAGCTTTAAAAACAACCCTCAAAAGTTCATTGATGGAGTTATTGCGATTATTCGTAAGACGATGAGTATCTTTATCGTCGATGGTATCAAATACCATAAAATTGGTGATGAGTTCTACTATGCCCAAGAGTGTTTTGAAGATAAAGAACTCTATGGCTATTTGAAATCTAACATGTATGAAAATAGAAAAAATAAATCTATTTATGACTATACGGTTTATGATTCTGATATTGAAAAAAGCTTTGCGAAGTCGTTTAATGAAAATGAAAATGTCAAACTCTTTACAAAATTGCCTTCATGGTTCAAAATCAATACACCTCTTGGAGGCTATAACCCAGACTGGGCAGTGCTCATTGAAAAAGATAATGAGGAAAAACTTTACTTTGTAGTAGAGAGCAAAGGAAGCCTATTTACTGATGATTTAAGAGACACCGAAGAGGCAAAAATAAAGTGTGCTAAAAAACACTTCAATGAGATATCTTCAAAGGCAAAATTGGTTTTACATAATACATTTGAGAGTTTTTCTGAGAATATATAGGTTTATCTGCCTCGATAGCCTATATACTTTAATCGATGTACAAAAAAATACATCGAATAAAGTTCTATTGCATCAATCGAGGTAAAATTTAGTACATCAACCAATGTATTTTTGAGTAAAGACTCTTTTAGAGGGATACTCCAACACACTTAATGAGCCATCATACACACACCCTGTATCGATACCACAGAAGTTTTTTGTTATCCAAGGCTCCTTAAAATGCTCATGTCCAAATACATTAAAGACTGGGTATTGTAGATAATTTTGCTCATAAGGATATAGAGGTTTTTGCACACCATACAGGATTGATTTCGAGATACGGTTATTACGCAAATACATAGGTTTTTTTGATTGATAAAACGGTAAGCCAAATCCATGTGTTACGAAGAGTTTTTTACCGTTTTCATCTTTGATATCGTATTCTAGGTAATCAGGTAAGCTCTTTATCCATGTTAAATGATCTTGCAAGTTAAGAAGAGTTAAGTTAACGTAACTTGACATAGTTGCCTCTCCACCGTTACCACTACTTAACCAATCACGCATATTCTGTGTTTCATAAGCTTCAACCATTACAGCTTCATGATTGCCTTTAATGCAATCATATCCACCATTTTTAACAAACTCTACTACACGAGCAGAATCTTTACCACGATCAATTAAGTCACCTACAAAAATTAGATATGATTTTTCTTTATTAGGTAACTGTTCAATAAGTTGCATTAAGGTAGTGTAACATCCATGAACATCACCGATGATATAGACTTGTTTATGTTCAAACATCTTCATTTGCTTCTTTTACACAACGCAAGCCAAGCTCATCTACTACTTCATCTAACGTATAGATTTTCTCACATGCTTGATCTGCTTTTTCAGCCACGTTATACTCTTTTGAATTAGCAGGTTTTTTAAAATCTGGTTTTCCTTTACGTCTTGGAGCAGCTTTTACCATGACCAAGCTGTTATAGAGTTCAGGTTCTTGTATTTTAATCACTTTACGGGATTTAAGAAGCAATGCTTTGAGTTCATCACGAAAATAGTATTGTGGATTAAATTCATAAAGGCGCATTTTGCCATATTGAAAGCTCACGACAACTTTATCAAGTTCAAGACTTTCAAGTTGTTTTACAATTTGACTTGTGTTAAGTTGATAAAACTTGGCAATCTGTGTGGCATAGGCACGATTACGTGCTAAAATGAATTGTAAAACTCTCTCTTTATCCATAGAGCCAAACAATCCTGCTAAATACATTTTGTATCCTTTTATAGTTTAATTAGACTATATTATAGTATGATTTTCAATTGTGCAAAATCGTGCAAAAATCACTCTTTTTTAGAAAACTTTAATTATTTCGTCTATTATGCTCAAGCATTTTTTCAATGCTCTCAAAGATCTCTTTTTTTCCCTCTTCATAGGTTATTTCATCTTTAGCTAATCGCACCAATCTATCAATGTCCTCACGGTCACAATAGTGATGGGCTATGGCTTGACCTCGGATAGTACTTTCAATCGAAGCATATTTGTCATTGGATAATGTATCTTTATACTCTTTGAGTATTGCCAAACTCTCATTCAAGCTTTTAGGCTGATAGGGCATCTTATAGCTTTCTTGCATATATGCATCTAAGCTGTGATTGTATTCGTAGTCTGTTTGAAACTTTGCATCGTTGTTGTACATTAACTTACCCCTTTTACTTTAGATTTCACATATATATGTCAAAAGTAAACTAAACGATTTCTCGTGTAACGATCTTGCCTTTATAGTGTTCACTTTTATAGCCTAAGGCACTGGTAACAAATTTTTTATTGTGCCAAATATACATTTTACGCTCATGGGTATGTCCATAGATCCATACTTTAGCGGTTGTTTTAATGGCTAAAGCTTCACCATCAAAGCAGAAGAACGATGTTGTTTCATCTCTCTCAAATCCTTTGGTTTGAAATTCCATTTTTGTACTTGGATTATAATGTGATACCATGACATCACAGGCTTGATGCACCGCTTCTAATTTGGCATACTCTTCTTGGTAAAGTTCATCAAAGTAGGTAATATTCATATATTTTTTATCATTTAAACAATTACCCCAAAGCTCCTGTAAAAAAGCTTCTATATCGCCACTGTAAGATTGTAGTATCCTAAGAGAGTGTTTGTTTTTGTGAACATAGGCACTGTTGTACCATCCCATAGCACCACCAATTTTAATACCCTCTAGTTCTACAGCATCACCGTCTAAAACAATGATGCCATTTTGCCTATAGAGCTTCTTTGACTTTTTTGCTTTGGATTGTGCTGTTTGCAACACATTAAAGCCAATAAGGTAATGGTCATGATTGCCTAAGACAATAATGATCTCTTTGTAATAAACTTCTTTGAGTATTTTAAGTACAGAGACATTTTGTAAGATGTTATGCCCAATATCACCTGCAACAATGAGATAATCTCCTTTTGGTTTTAAACCACGCCAAAAACCTATCACCATCTCTTTATTAGGAATTGTCTTATAGCCAAACCAACTATCCAAATGAAGATCACTTATGATATCTACCAACATGGTTTAACTCCTTTAATTATGCACTCCACATAAAACGTGCATGATCGTTCCTTGAACTCCAAGCTGATTATATGTTTTATCTACAAGAAATACTTTTGCATCATTAAAACTCATTGGTGTTTCAAATACATAAGGAACATCAAAATAGCCAAATCCTGTTAAAACTCTTACCATTACTTTTTCAAAGAGCACAGTTTCGTTTTGTGTCCTAGTTAATTCAACTTCTTCCTTTTCTGCACACTGTATTTGCTTTTCATCAAATTCATCAGTTTCAAGTTCAAATTCATATATGCTATTTAACGTAAAGACTGTTAAATGTTTAGTCAATTTATCCCATGTAAAGCGTTCAATCTTACTTGTTCTAAAACATTCCACATCATTCAGATACCACCATATGATTTTTCCAAAAGTAATATCCGCATAAACATCTTTTGGCATACTGTAATCCATACCTTTGTTTGTTGATGAAAGAAATTTAGCTCTCATGTTTTAACCCCTTTGCTAAATATAAACACAATGAATTTTATTTTTTTACATGTGAAAGCATAATACAGTCTTCTTTAACCTTGTATTATATATAATATTATCAATAAGCATTATAAGGAGTTAAGATGTACGATGATAACGAATCAGACTTGCATAAAATATCTTCCAATATTCATTCTCTCTCAAAGACATTACATGAAGTAAAAACACTTATCAAAGATAAAGAAGAGAAGCTTAAAGTCATCTCAAAAAGAGATAAAAAAAGACGTGAGAGCCTCAAAAATGCTCAAAAGAAGTTTGTTAATGTGTCAACCAATATTAAAGCAGAAGAGTATACAAAGCTAGAGAATAGGCTAAAAGAGCTTAAGATGAGCAAGTCGGCTTATTTGAAAATGTTGATTGAAAATGATCTAAACATAAACAAAAAAGTATAAAAATAGCTATTTTAAATAAAATTTTATGTATTAATATATGTAAAATATGTTAATTTTCAATTTTCTAACCAATCTGCCCACCATTGAACAAGCTTTTTCTTTTCATCAAAATATTTCATTACATCACTTCTATCATAAGCTGCTCGAACTTTATTGCTCTCTGCATGCGCTAATGAAGCTTCAATGACATCAGGATCAAAACCATATTTTGTTTTATAACGATTTGCTGTTGTCGAAAACATTGACCTAAAGCCATGAGAGGTCATAGTGTTTTTATAGCCAAGTTTCATTAAGGCATGATTTAATGTATTTTCACTTATGGGTTTTAAATTAGTTGTAGGGCTTGGAAATACAAATTTACTTTGTCCGAAAGAGTAGGGCTTTATTTTATCGATAATTTCTAATGCTTGTTTAGAAAGAGGAAGAATAAAAGATTGATTCATTTTCATTTTTTCTGCAACAATTTCAATATATGACTCTTTAAAATTTATCTCCGACCATTCTAAATTTCTAAGATTAAAAGGGCGCAAAAAAACAAAAGGTGCAAGCCTTAAAGCATATATGGTTGATATATCAGCATTATAAGTCTCTCCATAGCTATAAATATCTTTTATAAGCTCTTTGATTTCATCTTCTTTTGTTAAAGCTGGTACATGTACAACTTCTTTTCTTTTTAAAACACTTCGCTTATCTATATCTGCAATAATATTATGCTCCACTAGTCCATAAGTCACGGTATACTTATAAATCCGCTCAATATTATTAAGAACACGAGATGTTAATTCATAAATATCTTGCTTTTGCATATGATCAATTATTTTTAAAATATCTAAACGTGTAATCTCTTGGATATTCATATGCCCAATAAAAGGATAAGCATGCTGTTCTAATCTTACTTTAGATTTTTGGTGTGTAATAGGCTTCCATTCACTGTGCATTTTATTGAGCCAATTTTCTGCAATAGCTTTGAATGTAGAAGAGAGGGTAGGGATGTTATTATTTTTATACTCTATGGGATCTATACCCTCAAGAAGAAGCTTTTTTGTTTCATCTCTTTTTATTCGTGCTTCTTTTAGAGAAATATCGGGATATGTTCCAAACGACATAGATTTGCGTTTATTTTGAAAGGTATAGTCATACCTAAAGAATTTTGTACCATTATCTTTTACAACGAGATAAAGTCCTTGACCATCACTTAACTTATAGGGTTTATCTTTGATTTTAGATTTTTTAATCTCTGTATCGCTCAGTGGCGTCGTGCTTCGTGGCATTTTTAACGGTACTCACTTTCATGAAAATCATATAAATGGGTTCAGTACCGTATAGAGTACCGTAAAAAAATTTAGATTTGTATAAATCAATATAGACAGCTCTGGACAAAATATTGAATAAAATCTCGATTTTTAGGGGTTTTGAAGACGATATAAGACGGGGAAAGAAAAAGAAATGGTACCTGAGGCCGGACTCGAACCGGCACATGTCTCCATACTAGATTTTGAGTCTAGCGCGTCTACCAATTTCACCACTCAGGCACACTGAATTAAGAGTTGGAATTATACACGAAAAAACTTAAATAACCGTAAAATCAACCAAAGGGTTTAGGTGAGCATAACGTAGGTTGTGCCGAAGTCGCATTTTTTGACGCTAATGCCGCAATTAAAAGCCCAATAATCGCGCTTTCGGATTGCCTTTTTGCGTATTGACGCCAAGAGCCATACTCTCGTATACCGCTTCGGATTTGAGACCGTATTCGGCTCTGCTTTGCTCATTGTTTGCATGATACGCTATGCAGACGGGCACGGTGCGAATACCGAAATACTCGGCTACTCGAGGTGCTTCATCAAGGTTGCACGTTAAAAAATCCACATGCAACGAAAGGTCTTGTCGCACACGCTCCATTCTTGCATAAGCGATTTTACACTGAGTGCATTGCGTGGTATGCAAAAGCAGTAAAAAGGCGCGACACGGTTTGTTCAAGCGTTCAAAGAGTGCGGTCTCGTCTAGAGGTTGCATGATTGTAAAAGATGTCCCGTGTTTTTGAAATAATAAACCGTAGCATACGGTACGAAAAAATCCTTACATGTAAAGCTGTCGATGATGGCATCTTTTTCGCCGAGAAACACTTCGATCTTGACGCCTTTGTCGACCAGTGCTTGCAGTTTTGCGGTGTCCCATTCGAAGTATAAAAGTTCGTTGAGCTCTTCGAGCGTGCCTTGGCAAGTATAAGGCGTAGCGTCGAAACCTAAAGGATAGGTAGTATTTTGCATAAAATTTTGTGTATAAAGAGCACGGTTTTTCGTAAAGGAGAGGGTTTGAAGCTTTTTAAACTTTGCATCTTTGTGTTGAAAAAACGCGGGTGAAAAAAGCTGTAGCGTGTCGATACGATCTTTACATGTAAGGACGTATTCAAACGCTTTGATCGCTCCGTAACTAAATCCGGCGACGGTAAAATCGTTTTGAAGAAGGTAAGGCTCAAAAAGAGCCTTTTCGTTATGAAAGCAAAATCCGCTAAAGAACGTCATCGATAATGGCTTTTAACTCGTTGCGCGAGATACTTTCGTGCGCGTACAAGGTGTCGCTGACCTTGTCCAAAATGCTATGCATTCCCTCTAAAAAGCGTTTTAACTCTTTTTGCGCGGTTTCCAAGATAAGGAGTACGTCGTTGTCGTTGGGCAAAAGTTTTTCGCCCATACCGTAAATTTCGACCATTTCTTTGGCGATTTCCAAAGCGCGATTGAGGTCTTCGGTGGCATTGGTGTATTTTTCGTTGTAGGTAAGTTCCGTCGCGACCATGCCGGCGAGATAGACTTTTAATTTGCTGAGCATTTGCGTTTTGGATTCGATTTCGCGGTCTATGTCTTTAATGCGATCGTTGACGATCGTTACTTTGTCGAAATCGATTTCAAACCAATATGCGCACACGGCTTTGGCGGCTTGATAGCGAGCTTGAATTTTTTTCTCTTCGTTGGAGAAACTGAGCACTTTTTTCTTGCCTAAAAGCACTTTTTGGCGTACGGCGGTAAAATCGCTGATTTCAAGCGTTTGCGAACCTCTTCGAAGTGCGTTGATCGCGGCTTCGTTGACCCATGTCGCAAGAGCCGCTCCGCTAAAGCCAACGCTCATATTGGCGAGTTCTTCGAGATTGATTTCGCTCGGTTTATTGCGTAAATACGTTTTTAAAATTTCCGTTCGATCGTGTTTATCGGGAAGGGAAATAAAAATACGTCGATCAAATCGTCCCGAGCGAAGTAACGCTTCGTCGATCACTTCGATTTTATTGGTCGCGGCGATGACGATCACGCCGCTGCTGTCTTCAAATCCGTCCATTTCGGTTAAAAGTTGATTGAGCGTCGCTTCCCTTTCGTCGTTGCGTAGCCCTCCTCTGGCTTTACCTACCGCATCGATTTCATCGATAAAGATGATGGACGGTGCGTGGGCTTTGGCTTGCGAAAAAAGCTCTTTAACCCTCTTGGCTCCCATGCCGACGTAGATTTGAACAAAGGTCGCGCCGCTTTGGTAAAAAAACGGTACGCTGGCTTCTCCCGCAACGGCTTTGGCGATCATCGTTTTTCCCACGCCCGGAGGACCGACCAAAAGTACGCCTTTGGGAAGCGAAATGCCGTAGCGTTTGTATTTGGCGGGATTTTTCAAAAAGTCGACGATCTCTTCGAGTTCTTCTTTGACGTCTTGAATGCCCGCGACGTCTTTAAAACTCACTTGTGCGCGTACGGGGCGGATGACGTTGCCTAAAAACGGATCGTAAGCGGCGTATGCTTTTTGCGCGTTTTCTTGCTCTTTTTTAGCGTCTTCGGCACGTTTTTTTCGAGCAAACAACAAGAGTGCCAAAAGTCCTCCGAGGAGCAAAGCGATGATGAGCATATCGTCGATGAGTGCATTGCTACGGGCGACTTCGACCGGAACTTTTTGAAGCAGTTCGCTGATGTCGATACCGTCTTTAATAATCACGAAGCAATCATTGATGCCGTATAAAAAGACTTCGTCATTCTCGACTTTGGCTTTTTGAATCGCACCGGAGCTTAAAAGGGCGTTGTACGTCGGCAAATCGATAATTTTTGGCGTAATACGCATATACCCGAAAGCAAGTAAAACGATAAAAATGCTCAATGCCATAAGAGACAGCATCAGTTTTTGCGACTTAAAAATTTGCATGATTACACTCTCCTAAAATGTCGTACGATGCGATGCTAACCCACTCTTTAAGGATGTCGCGTTTACTTTGCAGGGTTACTTTATTGAAAAATTGATCGTAACCGATAAAAAGACCCTCTTTTGACTCTTCAACCAAAACGTCTAAAGCGACATGTCGGTGTGCTTGCCGAAACGCGATATTTTTTGCATGGATCAACGCTTCGATTTGTTTGAGGCGTTCTTTGGCAATATCGCCTTTGATCTCCGGTTTCATTAAAGCAGACGGTGTTCCGTCGCGCTTGGAATAGGTAAAAGCATGCAGGTGCGTTAAGGGAAATTTCTCCAAGGTTGCGTATGCTTCTTGCCAAATCGCTTCGCTTTCTCCCGGATGTCCCGTGATAAAATCGGTTCCGAGCGCAAAGCCTTGTTCTGAGAGCTCGCAAAACAGTTCCCAATCGCGCATCACGTGATTTCGCCTTCGCATCAGCTCTAACATCGTCTCGGAAGTGTGTTGCAAGGCGATATGCAAGTGTCGCTCCAACCACGGTTCGCGTAAAATTTCGCGAAAACTCTCGTCGATTTGGATCGGTTCGATACTGCCTAAACGAATACGGCGCACGCCGCGAATAGCACCTAATCGCTGCACGAGTTTTCCTAAAGAGCTTCCTTTGTCTTTTCCGTAACTTCCGATATTGGTTCCCGTTAAGACGAATTCTCCGTATCCGTTAAGGGCTAATTTTCGTACTTGCTCGATGATGGCATTTTCGTCTTGGCTTCGTGCATTTCCTCTGACGAAAGGAATAATACAATACGAACATCTGAAGTTACAGCCCTCTTGGATTTTGATAAAGGCTTTAGTTTTGCCCGTGTATTCGTGTACGATGGTCTCATCCAGCGAGGTTAGATCGCCGATTTCGAAAAACGGACGTTCCTGTTTGAGAAGCGTATTGATATGCGCTTTTTCCGAATGCCCCATGACGCCGAAGACTTTTTTTTGCGCAAAAAGGCTTTCGCCTTTGCTCATCGCACCGCATCCGGCGACGATCACTTTTTTACCCTCTTTCGAGACGTGATTGATATAGTTTCGCACACCGCTGTCCGCGCCGTTGGTTACCGTACAAGAGTTGACGACGACGATGTCGGCGGCATGTTCGTCTTCGGTCAGCTCAAAATCGCTCAAATTTGCCATCATCACTTGGGTATCGTAAATATTGGTACGGCACCCGAAGGTTTTAAAATAGACTTTTTTCATCGACACTCTTTGGCGATTCGTGCGTCGGTATCGGTTTGTCCTGACGCGCGAGATTGACGTTTTGCGTTTGGTAAGCGATCGTAATATCGTCTTCTTTGTTATAGGCATCGATAATTTCGCAGCCGATCGTGCCTCTCAGTGCCATTGCCGCGTAGGAATTGGTCATATACCAACAGTTGACGCAAAAGCCTTGTTCTTCGACGAATGCAAAGATTCGCGGCTCGACGTTGGTGTTTTTGAGGCTATACTGGTTACGCAATAAATTGAGTTGCGTACGTGCGATGTCGGTGTACCCTTTGGCGTATTTTTTCGTAATCTCCCGCGCGATATGCACGGCTTTTTTGTGGTTAGAATCAAACGTGATATAGATATAGATACCGTCCCAAACGGTGCGCATCGTTCCGTGGGTGTAATTGGAAATAACCGAGGTAAAAACCAAATTGTTCGGGACGAAAAAGATACGTCCGGAGCGGATATTTTCTTTATAACTGGTCAGCGTAATATCCTCCAAAACCGTCATACGAAGAAGCGAAATATCGATAATATCGCCGACGTAAGGCAAGCCGTCTTTTTGAATCTTGATACGATCGCCGACGTGAAAGCTTCCTCCGAAAACGATGACCATCCATCCTAAAATGCTCATAAACCAGTCTTTCATCGCAATCGCGATACCCGCAGACGCAAATCCCAAAACGGTGACCAGATACGAAACGTTTTCGATGTAGGAAAAGAGTAAGATCAGAAGAATCAACGTGACGTTTACGAAATTGATGATCTTATTGGCGGTGTAGAAACGTTCGTTATCTTTGACGTAGCGTTTGGCGATAAACTTCAATAAAAACGTCATGACGATAACGACGATAATAAAAATACCGATGTTAAAAGCGCGCTTCATCTGTACGGTAATGTCTTGCGTCACGCGAATCGTCGCTTCTTCGACTTTTTTCACGTAAAGCGAGTAACTCGTGCGTGCGATCTCTTGCGCGGAGGTAAAGGCGTTGAGCTCTTTTTGCGCTTCATACAAAGAATCCTCGTTGGTAATCATCGGCTCAATCTCGTACAGCGTTGCTAAAAGCGTCTCTTTCTCTTTTAATTTTTCGACCAAAAAGTCCAAACGTTCCAAGCGCGCTTTGTAGTCCAAGCTCTCTTGTTTGATTTTTTTGATGTACGAGAGTGCCGAAATAATCGCAAACGGATTGGTCACTTTCGTGTAGCTTTCCACGTCTGCCGCATCGACGAGTTTGCTAAAAGGTGAGTTTTTGAACTCTTGTAAAAGTTCGATCTGCTTTTCCAAAGACTCTTGTTTGGTTAAGAGTTTTTCGTATTTTTCCAAAGAGGCTTTGTCTTTGGTATTTTTAAATTTTTTAACTTCGGCATCGACGGTGGAGAGCTCTTCTAAAAGTTTTTGATACGTCAGATAATTGCCGTAACGTTTAAACCAAAGATTGTCTTTAACCGCTTCGTCGATGGCGGCGATTTTTTGATGCAATGCATCGATTTTAATGCCGTCTTCAAGTTTGGACGTAGCGTTTGTATCGGCAAACAAAAACGTACATGTTAAAAAAAAGCAACACAGTGTTTTAAGCATGATCGCCCTTTAACGCGCACAGTACGGTCTCTTTGGCAATATCGTTACGCATCGTGTAGTTTCCGATACCTTGAGGTAAGATAAATTTGATCGTGTCGTTTGCGCTTTTTTTGTCTAAGAAAAACGCTTCGTAAAACGCTTCTACGCAAGGAACGTCATAGTGTGTCGGTAAGTCGTAACGTTTTAAGAGCGTTTCAATGCGAAGCGCGTCTTCTTGGCTTAAAAGATCAAGGCTTTTTGCAAGCGTATTGGCCATGACTATACCGATTGCTACGGCTTCTCCGTGCAAATAAACACTGTAGGCGGTTTGGTTTTCGATCACATGCGCAAACGTATGACCGTAGTTTAATACGGCACGAACGCCTTGTTCGGTTTCGTCTTGCGCCACGACGCGTGCTTTAATCGCGATGCTTTTTTGAATCGCTTCGGCAAGATGGTCTTTTACATGTAAGTCGTGCGTTTCCAGCCACGCAAAAAAATCTCGATCGAACGTCACCGCCATTTTGACGATTTCGGCGACGCCTGCGGCAAATTCGCGAAGAGGAAGCGTTTTTAAAAAGGAGCTTTCGCAGTACACCGCGCGCGGCTGCCAAAACGTTCCGATCAGGTTCTTACCGTAATCGTTGTTGATACCCGTTTTGCCGCCCACGCTCGCGTCCACTTGTGCCAAAAGCGTGGTCGGAATTTGAATAAAGTCGATACCTCGTTGGTAAATCGAAGCGGCAAAGCCCGTCATATCGCCGATGACGCCGCCGCCGAAGGCGATCAAAAGCGATTTTCGATCGAGCCTGTGTTCAAAACAAGCGTTTAAAATGCAATGAAGGCTTTCAAAATTTTTATACTGTTCTCCGTCTTGTAAGATGACCGTGTGCAACGTTTTGACATGTAAACATTTTTTGAGGGTTTCAAGGTGCAACGCGGCAACGGTCGTATTGGTGACGATCATGACTTTCGTATCGAAGCAAAGCGTTTGCAATTCGTCAATGAAGACGGTGTAATCTTTCGAAGAAGCGGTTGGGTTAAAAGCGACGTTGACGTGCATATTCGATCCAAATTTTTTATTTTTATAGTATCTCAAAAAGGCATTAATTTGTATTAACCGGAATAAAAAGTTGATAATTATCCGCCAATTTAAAGTGCAGTTTATCCATATCGGTCGAAAAAATAGAGAGCATATTTGACTCTAAAATTTTATGGCTAAAGGGGAGAAATTGCAAAATATTGTCTCTGTTTTTCAGCTTGAAAAGAGGATTTTTTTCGCTTTGAATCATATCGACTTCGCGTCCGAAAATCTTGGAGAGGTTCTCAAAATGCTCAATCAAGCTATTTTTAGCCTCGGGATGATCGGGATTGTACGTATAGAGCTTGATTTCCAAGGCAAGTTGCGTGGCGACGTCGAAAATCACGGAGGATTCTTGTTCGATTTCATGCGCGTCGTTACTGAGAACGACGCCTTGGTTGAGGCTCGAAAAGCCGCGTTTACCCATTTTGAAAACGGGAAGTTTGGTTTTGTAAAGTGCTTTGCGGTTATGTTGAAAGAAACGATTCATCGTGACGATAAGACCGATATCCATCGTTTCGGTATCTTCGCGGAGCACTTTGCGCGGATTGGTTTCGTAATAATCGATCATAACGTTAATGTGTGTGCTATGGTAACTTTTGATTTTATCTAACGACTTACAGTACGTCGGATGAATGACTTTGATATGCAGTTTGTTACTGTTGAGTTTAGAGTGTAACAGCAACGCATCGTTGAGCAGAGATTCCATCTCTTTATCGTTCATCTCAAGCATGTCGACTAAACAGTAAATACTGCTACCAAACGGAGAGGGAAACTGCCCGAGTTCGCGTTTGATACTGCGAAAAACGCTTTGAAGCACTTTCGGATCGCCGACTAAGAGGATGAGGTCGTTGGGCAAAAGCATCAACGTCGGTCGCGGAAGTAACAAAGCGTTGGCACGGTAAACCGCGGCGATTTTCCATTTACTTTGCTCGATGGAAGCTAGATGGCGGTATGCATACGAGCTTCCGACCGGAATGGAAACTTCCATAATTTCTCCGATACCCAAACCGATATTTTGCGCCATAATGGGCATATTGGGAAGATGGTCGGTAAAGCGCGAAGCTAAAATTTCTCTAGAGTTGACCATAAAAAGACGCTTGTCTTCCAGTTGCAGACCCCAACGGTCCATCAAAACGATGCGTACTTTATTGTCGATGCGGCGAATATTTTTATACGTTGCCGTTACGTCGATTTCGTTGGAGAGTAAAATCATAATTTGAAAGAATTGCTCGTTTAAGACGACGGCTAACTTTTCGTAGCTGGTCGGATCGAACTCGAAAAATTTAAAATTTTCGGGACGCTTTTTAGGCAGAGTCTCTTCTTTATACGTGATGATCGTATAACTATTTTCGCCGGCTTCGGTTTCCATAACCTTTTCTAAAAATTGTTTTGCTAGAATGCCATCAGCGATGATAAGAATTTTTTTCATACGAATCTCCCAAAATAAAAAGCACCGAAGGTGCGCGGGCACTCCGCCAAGGAGAACCCAGTGTTAACGTAGCTTTTGGAGCTTTGCTTCAAAGGCGTGTTAAAGATAAAAAAGCACCGAAGGTGCGCGGGCACTCCGCCAAGGAGAACCCAGTGTTAACGTAGCTTTTGGAGCTTTTGCTTCAAAGGCGTATTCTATAATGAGAGGATATTATAACGGATATGAAATTTCAGATAGATAAAACCGACGGAAATGCGCGTGCATGTACGATCCAAACGGCGCACAGCACGATTCAAACACCCATTTTTATGCCGGTGGGCACGGTCGGAAGCGTGAAAAGTTTGGACGCCAAAGACGTGATGGAAGAAGTCGGGGCGAAGATTATTTTAGGCAATACCTACCATTTGTATTTGCGTCCCGGAGACGAAACGATCAAGCATTTCGGCGGGCTACACGGCTTTACGAAGTTTCCCTACAGCTTTTTAACCGATAGCGGCGGTTTTCAGGCGTTTAGCCTTAGCGATATTTCCAAAGCCGATCAAAACGGCATTACGTTTAAAAGCCATATCGACGGCTCAACGCACTATTTTACGCCGGAAAAAGTGTTGGATATTCAGTATAACTTTAATTCCGACATTATGATGATTTTAGACGATCTTGTGGCACTTCCCGCGACGAAAGAACGTATTGCGCTTTCGATTCAACGAACGACGGATTGGGCAAAACGGGCTATTGCCTATCATATACAAAAAAAAGCCGAGGGTATCGGTACGCATCAAAATATTTTTGCGATCATTCAAGGAGGTACCGATCATGCGTTTCGTCGTATCAGCGCGAACGAATTATGCGAGCTTCCGTTTGACGGTTTTGCCATCGGAGGGCTTAGCGTGGGAGAAGCCAACAGCGAGATGTACGATACGGTCGAATTCGTAACCCCCTTAATGCCGACGCATAAGCCGCGCTATTTGATGGGTGTGGGAACACCCGAAGATTTGGTCGAAAACGTTGAACGCGGGGTGGATATGTTTGATTGCGTTATGCCGACCCGCAATGCACGAAACGGCTCGTTATTTACCTCGTTCGGCAAAATAAGCATCAAAAACGCCAAGTTTGCTTTGGACGAAAATCCGATCGATCCCGAGTGCGACTGCTTGACATGTAAACACTATTCAAGAGGCTATTTGCACCACTTGTATCGAGCCAAAGAACTCACCTATTTTCGGTTGGCTTCGATTCATAATCTGCATTATTATCTATCGTTGATGGCACAAATGCGCGAAGCGATCTTACAAGGCTCTTTCGCGGCATTTAAAGCCGAGTTTTACCGCAAAAGAGGTAAATAAAATGTATGACGACGCGGCGGTTTAAGATGCAATCGCTTTACGAAAAAATCGATCGTTTTTACCTTCTGGACGTTAAAAATCCGACGCATCCGTCGATGTTCGTTGAAGAATCGACGTACGATATTTTAATTGTGACGCTTCCGCATAAAGATAAAGAGCTTATCGTCAATGCCCACGCTTTCGTCTTCGACGATCGACATTACTATCGCTACGATCCGACGCAAAGCATCTTTTTGGATATTGCATCAATGGAAGAAGTGTATGCGTATCTCAACGAAAAAACCAACGAAACGATGAAGCTTGTCGCCGCAATTCACGAGAGCATCGATTGGATGGAAGAACGGCTTTACGAAAATAAACCGTTTACGGAATTTATGCGTTATTGGTTGAGCTATAAAAAAGATTTAGCGCGCATCGTGCGTCTTTTAACCTTGGCGACGGAAGTTTTGGAAACGTTCGTTCAAAGTTATATCAAAGAAGAAGGCTTTCTCGCGACGCATTTTAACGATATTCACGAACATCTAAGCCGTACCAACCGTTCGGCTTTATTGGCGATCGATAAATTGGGGAACCTTTACACTTTTTATACCAGTCGCAACAACGAGCGTATGAACAAAACGATCTATTTTTTAACGATTTTATCGGCAATTTTCCTACCGCTTAATTTGATGGTCGGTTATTTTGGCATGAACACGCAAAATTTACCTTTTTCGACGATCGCGACGGGATCTGAAAAGGTAACGGTTTTGCTAGGTCTTTGTGCCGGAGTCATGATCGGGCTTATTTTATACCTACGTCGTAAATTGTAGGTGAACGTTAGGACTCTTGCGGAGTCTCTTTGAGGTGTTTTTTCGGATAGTCGAAAAAGAGGATATGTCCGCTTTCTTCGGTAATTTCGTTAAAATGCTCGACGTCGAAACGGAGACAAACGATCGCACAGGTCGGAATATTGCTCAAAATAGCACCGCTAAGACGTTCACCGACTTCGGTAATCGTCGGATTGTGCCCGATGATAAAGACGTCGTCGCAATGATCGTCGATGGAGTGGATCAGCGAAAGATAGCTCTCAAAGGTAGCGTCGTACAGTTTTTTCGTATAGATAATTTTCTTTTTATTGAACTCGACGGTTTTGGCAAGCTCTTTCGCCGTTTTTTCCGAACGTTTGGCACTACTCGTATAAATTGCGCAGGGAAGAACGTCAAACATCTTTAAACGTTTGCCCATAAAAAGAACGTCGCGCTTGCCTCGTGCGTTTAAAGGTCTCATAAAATCATCGAGCGTTTCGTCTTTCCAACTCGATTTGGCATGGCGTATCAAATAAATTTTTTTCATCGTTAACCTCACACTTGTTGCGTCATTATAACATCGTAATATGATATTAATATAAAAAATTCTGTGAAACCCATTGGCGTACTAAGCGTCGGGTTACCGCGAAAAAAGGTAATTCGCTTCGTAAAAAGATTTCCATTTTTTTGAGCGCGTAGGCGTCTAGTTGCATCTCGTAAGCAAGGGTGTTGAGCATCAAAAGCATTTGGGCTTTGGAGGTCGTATCAAAAGGTTCGTCGCCCTCCTCGTTAAAATAGCGTTTTTCATCGTATAGCTTAGGATCGGATCTATAATCCAATTGTAAAAAATCGTCGTTAAGGGATTGAAGGTTCATGCATCACTCCTTTGGGCATTAAAAACGTTAAGCAAAATGAAATCGTTGCCAAAAATGCTCCGATTAAAAAAACGGCGGAGACGGAATAAGTCCAAATAATACCTAAACTAAAAGGCAATAAAACCGCCGAAATATGGTTAATCGTAAAACCGATACTGGAGGTTACGGCAATATCTTTGGGATCGGCAATTTTTTGAAAATAGGTTTTAAGCGCGATTGCGATCGTAAAAAAGAGATTGTCGATCACGTAAAGCCCTACCGCCATTTCAAGAGATTGTACCATAGCATATAGGACAAAAATGAGCACGATGGAAGCATATTCGATTTTAAGCGAAAGGTTTTCTCCGAAACGTTCGATGAGTTTTCCGACGTAAGGAGCACAGAGCATATTTAAAATCGTATTGACGATGAGCAACAGAAGCATATTTTGCACGCTGAAATGAAAACGCTCCACGAGCAAAAATCCCGCAAAAACGACTACGATTTGGCGTCTGGCTCCGGCTAAAAAGGTCAAAACGTAAAAAATCCAATATTTTCGACGTAAAAAGAGCCTGTTTTCTTGGATGACGTCGTCTTTAAAATGCGGAAAAGCTTTCCAAGCCAATAACGCGGCGGCAACGGTGATAGCACCGCTTAGCGCGTAAATTACCGTATAGTCCACGTCGGCGTAGCGCATTAAAACGTACAAAATCGCCAAGATGCCTAAGCCCATAAACGAGCGAAGGGAGGAGAGTTTTCCTAAAAAGGACGGTGCGTTACGTTTGTCGATCCATTGTAAACTTAAAGAGCTGTGCAAGGTTTCAAGGTAGTGAAACCCGACGGACATAATGATCGTCGTTACGTAAAGTCCGATTGCGGAGGGAAAAAATCCCGTGAGCATCGTCCCGATTCCCAGCAGTGCCAACGAAAGATAAGCCGCACTTTGTTGGCGAAGAAAGATGAGCACGAAAACGATCGTAAAGGCTAAAAGTCCGGGGACTTCACGCAGACTTTGAAGCAAACCGATCTTTTCACCGTCGAAACGAACGACTTCTACGGCAAAATTGTTGAGCAAAGAGTTCCATGCACTAAAGGCGACGGGAACGGCGGCGGCTAAAAGGTATAAAAGCCCCTCGCGCGAAGCGAGAAAAGAAGTTCTAACGTTCATAATTGAGACGATATCCGACGCCGCCTTGATTTTCGATAGCTTCTTCAGGCAATTTTTTACGCAAACGTTTGATGAGGGCGCGTATGTTTTCGGTCGTCGTGAGTTCTCCGCCCCAAACGTACTGCTCAATGCGCTCGAACGTGATGTTTTTATCCAGATTTTTGGCAAAAAGATTGAGCAGTAAAATCTCTTTTTTCGCCAGTTTGACCTCTTCGCCTTTGTTATCGAGCAATCTTTCGTGTTCGACGCAATAACTAAAGTTTTGCGCAAGGCGAATCGTATGGGCTTTGGGTTTACACAGGCGTTCGATTTTGGTTTCTAATTCGTACATGTAAAACGGTTTTTTGAGGTATTCGTCGCATCCTTTGCAATAAGCCTCTTGAATCGTCTCAAGTTCGACGTTTGCGCTAATGATGATGGCGGGAGTTTCGCCGTCCATGCTGCGTATTTCTTTCAAAAGCGTTAGTCCGTCGATGCCGGGAACGTTAATATCCAAGATATAACAGTCGTATCCGTTGTCGATTGCTTCGAGTGCTTTTTTACCGTTATCGAAAAGATCGACACGGTATTTTTTATCTTCGAACGCTTCAACGATGACGTTTGCCAAACGTTCGTTATCCTCGAGTACCAAGATTTTCATACGCTTCCTTTGTATTTTTGAACAATGATGCACAGGCGTGCGCCCTGCTCTTTTTGTTCCGCATAAATTTTTCCGCCCATTTTATCTTCGATAATCAGGCGTGCCATGTATAAGCCAAAACCGTCGCCGTGTTCTTTGGTGCTCATAAACGGATTGAAGATCGTCTCCAAAGTCTCTTTTTCGATTCCGCAACCGTCGTCTTCGATGGTAAGAAAAATCGACGTTTCGTCACTTTTGAGCGTAATCAAAATCACGCCTTCGGTCGGCATCGTTTCTCTTCGCTTTAGAATACTATCTTTTGCATTATTAACGATATTTAAAATACATTGTTTAAATTCGTTAGGGTAGCCGAACGCTAAGAGTTTCTCGCGGCATGAATCGTGGATCGTAATGGTAATGTAATTGTATTTAAGATTGTGGTTGACGACCTCGAGCATGGTTTCGACGGCTTCTTTAACGTCAAAAGCACTTTGTTTGGTCGAAGGTTTAATAAACTGTCTAAAATCGTCGATGGTGCGCGACATGTACTTAACTTGCGTCATAATATCGTCGACGAATTTTTGCGTATCGGCTTCGTCAAGCACCTTTTTGCGGCGTTTGTAGATCAACTCCTGCGCAATCGCCGAAATCTCGACCAAGGGCGTTTTCCATTGGTGTGCGATACTGGCGATCATTTCGCCGACTTCGGACTGTTTGGAGCGTTGTACGACGAATTGCTCGTGGCGTTTGTGTTCGGTGTCGATCTTTTTCTTTTCGGTAATGTCGGTCATAATAGTAACCACGCCCGCTTCGAGGTTTTTTTCGTCGGTATAGTAAGTACGCCTAATCGCAAAAGTTTTTTTATCGTGAAGCGGAAATTGGATTTCGATTTCGGTACTGTTGGGATTATTGAGCGGTACGTTTTGAATCTGATCGCAGATAGAGGGCATGACTTCTTGGATGTTACGCCCTACGATATCCCATTTGTCTCTCCCGACGATTTCGCATAACAGCTCGTTGCATCCCAAAACGGTCCCGTCATTGGCTTTCCAAAAAATGGCACTTTGAATGTTGTTCAAAAGAACGTAATCAAGCTTGCTTTGTCTGAGTTGTTCTTTTTCTAAAGAGATACGCTTGATAATGTTTAAGACAAGAATCGTCGTGAGCAAAAGAAGTAAAGGCATCAAGGTAAAGGCGTTTTCGACGAATTTTTGATGTTTTTCATAAAAACTTTCGACGCCGTTGATCACGACGGAGGGGCTTGGAATGTCGCTGGTCGAAAGACCGAATTTTTTCAAGACGAGGTTATCGAAAAAATAGTTATTGGCAGGCGTGCTGACCGGAAGTGAGCTGATTTTTTTGCCGGCGATAATGTCAAAAGCCCTTTTAGCGGCTAGATAGCCTTGCTCGTAGGGATCGACCATATACCCTCCGATGACACCTTCACCGACATGGATACGGTTGAGAGCAAATACGGGGTATTTGGAGCGTTGAAAAAAAGATTGTAAGCGATGATAGGGAATATAGTTTCCGTACATGTCACGGTAAAAACTGGTAAATAAGATCACGCTGTGTTTGGGTAATTTGTCGATTTTTTCGTCAATGGTTTTAAAATCGATTTTATTGTCGAAGACGATGCGCACTTTATCTTGAAAGTGGCTCGACTCTTCGACGATTTGATCTTTGATGACCAAGGAGGAGTACGCATCGTCGCTGATAATATAAATCATTTTAGTCGCAGGAAAAAGGGTTTGGATCAGTTCGATGTTTTTGCGTATATCTTTGTACTCGACGATTCCGGTAACGTATTGTTTAAGATAAGGCGTAATGTCTTTTGGATTGAAATTTTCGACGCCGCAAAAGACGATCGGCGTATTGGGAAACAATTCACGATGGTATTTGAGGGCAAATTCGTAGGCGTAGTTATCGGCCGCAATAATTGCTTTGTAGGTGCGATCGCGAAATTTTTTGCGGTAAAGATCCAACAGTTCGTCGAAGTAGTTTTGCGATTCGATTTTTTTACTGTCCATATATTGGGTCGTTAGTTCGTACTCGGGATGTTTTTTCATGACGTCCTCGACGCCGCTTGAAATTCCGTCGGTCCATTTCAGCCCTTTATTGTAGGAATGGAGCAATAAAATTTCGTTGCCGAATAAAAAAGAGCTATAAAAAAACAATCCAATTATTATTTTTAAGATATTCATAAGTTTCCAGCTATTTTTTTTACCATTTTAGCAAAAAAGTCTCATTTATATCTCTTTTCTACGCCTATAATTACGTCAGTCTTACTTATGAGATGTTGAGTAAAAATTATTTAATGGAGGTTTTACATGTCAAAACAAGCCATTTCAATGCTGATTCCGGTATTGGTAATGTTGGTTGTTTGGTTTCTTCCGGCACCCGAAGGTTTAAGTGCGAACGCTTGGCACTTTATGGCTATTTTCTTGGGTGTCGTCGTAGGTCTCGTTTTAGAGCCCGTTCCGGCTGCTCTTGTGGGTCTCGTAGGCGTATGTTTGGTTGCCCTTATGGGGATTATCGATCCAAAGCCCGCCGAAGGTATCAAATGGGCACTTTCCGGTTTTTCTAACTCTATTATTTGGTTAATCTTTGCAGCTTTTATGTTCGCGGCAGGTTATCAAAAAACGGGACTCGGAAAGAGAATTTCTCTTATTATGGTTAAGTTTATGGGTAAAAGCTCGCTAGGGCTTGGCTATGCGGTAGCGTTTGCCGACCTTTTACTGGCTCCGTTTATGCCTTCCAACACGGCAAGAAGCGGCGGTACGATTTTCCCTATCGCGATTAACATTCCTCAAATCTTCAACTCTCTTCCCGATAACGAGCCGCGCAAACTCGGTTCATACATTACGTGGGTAGCGATGGCGGCGACATGCGTTACGAGTTCAATGTTCCTAACGGCACTTGCTCCAAACCTACTAGCCGTCGACTTGATCGCAAAAAGTGCTAAAGTCACCATTGAATGGGGTGCTTGGGCAAAAGTGATGATTCCTTTGATGTTACCGCTTTTCCTTTTAACTCCGTTGTTGGCGTATATCGTTTATCCTCCGACACAAAAACAATCTCCCGAAGCACCGATTTGGGCGGCAAACGAGCTTAAAAAAATGGGTTCGATCACGTTTAAAGAGATCATGATGCTCCTTTTCGCGGTACTTGCGCTTGTTCTTTGGATCTTCGGTAAAGAGTTGAGCGTCGATGCTACGACTGCGGCCGTTTCTATCGTTGCCTTAATGGTTCTTTGCAAAGTAATCTCTTGGGAAGACGTTATCGGCAATAAAGGTGCTTGGAACGTTCTCGTATGGTTCTCCACGTTGGTTGCGCTTGCCGGAGGTTTGGGTAAAGTCGGTATCTTAAAATGGATCGGAACGATGGCGGAGAGCTCATTGACGGGACTTTCTCCGATGGCTCTTATGATCTCGATGATTATCGTATTTTTCATTCTTCACTATTTCTTTGCCAGCGTTACGGCGCACGTTTCCGCGTTGGTTCCGGTTTTTGCATTGATCGCCGTTAAATTCATCGCGCCGGATCAATTGCCTGCGTTCATGATTTTACTTGCCGGATCACTCGGTATTATGGGTATCATCACTCCGTACGGTACGGGTCCTTCTCCGATTTGGTACGGTGCGGGTTACATCTCTCAAGCCAGATGGTGGGCTTTGGGCGCACTTTTTGCCGTGATTTACTTGGCGGTTTTATTGGTAGGCGTTTTCCTTTTCGTCTAACGTATGGACGTACGCATCCCCGAAGCAATTCGGGGTGTGCATTTTTACGAATCTTTACATGTAAGGATTCGTAGAGGTGCCCTCCTTTTAAATGTAAACTCTCAACAAGCACCTCTACTTTGCTTTTTGGGTACAATAGGGTTGATTAAATGGTTTGCGCAAGCGATTTGATCAGTTCTATCAAAATCAAACTTTTTCGGAGATGAAAAATGAGAGAGATTAAGTACGAAGATATCGTTAAGAGCGTAAAGGATATGATCCTTTACAGTGCGACAAACTTGCCGACGGATGCGTATAAAGCATTGCAAAGTGCCTATGACACGGAAAAAAGCGAAGTGTGTCGACAAGTCTTGAAGCAAATTTTAGAGAATGCGGATATTGCCGCGAATGAAGCGCGACCGCTTTGTCAAGATACCGGTTTGGCCGTTTTTTTCGTAAAAGTCGGCGAAGACGTCAAAGTCGTCGGCGGAAGCTTGAAAAAAGCGATCAACGAGGGAACGGAACTTGGTTACAAAGAGGGTTATTTAAGAGCTTCGACCTGTCATTGGGATACGCGCGCAAACCTTAAAGACGAAGTCGGTTACAACCTTCCGGCAATCATTCACTTTGATCTCGTCGAGGGCGATAAAATCGAAATCGAATATGCCGCAAAAGGCGGCGGTTCCGAAAACGTCTCTCGCGCAACCGTATTTCCTCCCGCAAAAGGACGCAAAGGTATCATCGAGTACGTTAAGCAAGTCATTTCAGACGCAGGTCCAAACCCGTGTCCTCCATTGACTGTCGGCGTCGGCATCGGCGGTACGTTTGAAAAAGCCGTTATCTCTTCCAAGCATGCGCTCTTTAGAGAGTTAGGAAGCAAAAATCCCGACCCCGTACTTGAATCCATGGAAGAAGAGTTGATGCATCTTCTCAATAATTTGGGTATCGGTGCTATGGGCATGGGCGGTACGCAAACGGTACTGGGCGTTCATATCGAAAAAAATCCTTGCCATATCGCAAGTTTACCCGTGAGCGTCAACGTTCAATGCCACAGCTCACGCCACATGCACATTACGCTATAAGAAGGAATCACCATGAGCAAAACTTATCATTTAACGGCACCGCTTAGCGAAGCAGACGTCATTCAACTTAAAGCCGGCGATATTGTTTATTTAACGGGTGTCGTTTATACGGCACGCGATGCGGCGCATAAAAAACTGGTAGATCTTTTAGATGCGGGTCAAGCCCTTCCTTTCGACATGAACGGCGCGGTGATCTATTTTGTCGGACCGACGCCTCCTAAACCGGGTGATCCGATCGGTAGTGCCGGTCCTACGACCTCTTATCGAATGGATTCTTACTCTCCGCGTTTGATTAACGAGCAAGGTTTAAAAGGTATGATCGGTAAAGGGAAACGTAACCAAGACGTGATCGATGCTTGCGTTAAATCCAAAGCGATTTATTTCGGTGCGACGGGCGGAGCGGGTGCGCTTTTAGCACGTCAAATCAAAAAAGCGGAAGTCATCGCCTATCCCGAATTAGGACCTGAGGCAATTCGCAGACTCGAAGTCGTCGATTTTCCTTTAACCGTTATTAACGATACGTTCGGAGCCGATCTTTATAAAATGGGTCGCGCTCAATACGAAGTTTTTGAATAAACCTCCTATTTTTTCTCTATCGAGAGGTGCGCTTTAACGCACCTCTTGTTTCAACGCTTTACGCTTTTAATTATAGGCTTTAGTCGCCTTCTTGATCTCAAAAATAAGCTCTTTTTGACGGTTGTACATGTAGCGTAGCAAATAGTCGTCGTAGGGTTTGGGAAGTTTGTCGAGCATCACGACGATCTTCGTAAATTCGTCCTTTTGCAAAATGTAGGTTACTTTGGCTTCGATATCCATAATGACGTAACCGTTGTCGCCCTCTTCGTTCGGAAGCGAAAAATTCAGGCGTACTTTTTGATTGAGCATCTCTTCTTCGCGAAACGATTTACTGACTTTCATCGCAATAGAGTTAACGGAAATATCGATAATATCGCCTTGTGCGGAAGAACGGTGAGCGTATTTAATCAAGACGGGCGTGCGAATACTGGTTTGAACGCGCGTATGCTGTCGGTTATTGGCACTACTGGGCATAAATTTGAGGTTTTTGATAATAACGAAAGAGCGTTTAATGTCGACTAACGAGACTTCCGCTTTGATGTCTTTAGGAAAATTCGGTGCTTGTAAAACCGTCTCTTTTTCGATCTGCATGGCATATCCTTGAAGGTTTTCACAGCTCATTTGGTAGCTATCTTCCGTGATTTTAAGGATATACGCGTGCGTATTGATACACAAACCTTTGTAGATATTTAACAGTTTGATCGGAATTTTGTTGTTAACGCAATTGTGCATCAAATAGCGAATCTGTTCTTGCTCTTCGATAACGTTCTCAAGGTATTCGAGCTCGAAATATTTGATCTTTTCGATATCTTGGGGCAAAAGCGTTTGGGTATTGATTTTTTCGATATAGTCGATAACAACGTTGAGATCGTCCGATTCGACGTAAAAAGCCGAAGAGAGAATGATCGGCGTGATTTTTTCATTCGCCGTTGCGTAGATAAGTTCTTGTTGAAGGTGTTTGGTTTGTTCGCACGTATGCTCAAACGTGCGATCTTCGCCCATTAAAATATAGAGATTCGGACTCCATTGGATTAATTCTTGATTTTCTTCTTTGAACTGAAACAGTTTAAGCATGAGATTTTTAAAAGCATCGTAAAGCGTGGTTCCCTTGAACGTTCGACTCAGTTTATCAAGATTGGAAATATTGATAAATACGAGTGAAATCGGCATTTTCGTAATGCTTTGTTGCGCCAAACGGTCTTTAAGGCGGTCGATAAAATCAAAACGGTTTAAGATGGTTTGTGCGGGTTTCACGTCTGGGAGTTGGTCGGCGGGAATGAGCGTAATAATCTTTTCGTCGCTTTGTTCAAACGCTTTGACGATACACGTGTATTCGACTTCTTTGTTGGAGGCGGTTTCGATGAGAATATTTCCCTGTACGTCTTCGTGACTAAGCAGTACCTCGCTTAGTTCGATATCTTCGTGAACCTTTGCTTCGATTTCTAAAAGATCGTTCGTTTCGTAAATCCTTTTTGCTTGGGCATTGGCATAGGTCAACTGGGCGTTTTGAAAGACGAGAAACGGAAAAAAGTGCTCGATCTTCTTTTCAAGTTCGATTTTTTGATACGTATAGAGTTTATCGTCAAGTTTGTTGGGATTTTTGGTAAAGATCGACGCTAAAAGAGCCGCTTCGTTATTCAGCGGTAAGACATCGGTGATGCCGAAGTGCAATGCAAACTTAAGCAAGAGCCTATTTTCAACGTCTTGAGCAAAAAGATAAGTGACGACGGGTTTACGTTGGGTAAAAATTCCGAGCAGGCGTTTAAGCTTCTCTTTGGAACTTTCGCCCAATTCGATAAAAAGAATATCGTTGTTATCGCGATAAGACGATTGGTCTAGATCATAGGACGAAAATCTTACATGTCGGGTTAAAACGGATTCGAGTGCGCTTAAACGTTTTTCACCAAAATACAGGTGCGCGATACTTAAGTAGCGCGTTTCAACTAAAAATTGCTCTAAGACCACTGCTTTCCTCACAATCTTAATGATGTCAATTCTACCAAAATTCATCGAAAATTCAATCATAAATGACTACAATAGATGCATCTTTTCAAAGGACATGGGTATGATGTACTATTTAGCCGTCGAAGGCAAACAAAAATTAAGCGGTTCGGTAACGATTTCAGGGGCAAAAAACGCCGCGTTGCCGTTGCTAGCATTAACGCTTCTTTCTAAACGCAAAATTAAAATATCCAATATTCCCGAAGTTGCCGACGTCAAAACGCTTTTACAACTGCTCGCCAATTTGGGCGCGACCTATGCGTTTGTTCAAAAAAACGTCGTAGACGTGGATGCGACGAGCGTCAATTCGGCGTGTGCTAATTACGATATCGTCCGCAAAATGCGTGCGTCTATTTTAACGCTTGGACCTTTGCTAGCGCGTTTCGGGCATTGCGAAGTCTCTTTACCCGGAGGATGCGCTATCGGACAGCGTCCGATCGATTTACATTTAAAAGCCTTAGAACAAATGGGTGCAGAAATCGAGATTAAGCAAGGTTACGTGTTAGCAAAAGCACCCAAAGGGTTGAAAGGTGCGACGATCGTTTTCGATAAAGTCACGGTGACGGGCAGCGAAAATATCATTATGGCGGCAGCGTTAGCACACGGAACGACGATGCTCGTCAACGTGGCGAAAGAGCCCGAAGTCGTGCAATTATGCGAAGTTTTGCGTGATGCGGGCGTGACGATTGAAGGTGTGGGAAGTTCGAAACTCGTCATCGAAGGAAGCGGTGGGAAACTGCTGAATATTCCCGACTTTCGGGTGATCCCAGATCGTATCGAAGCGGGAACGTATTTGTGCGCCGGAGCGATTACAAAATCCAAAATAACGCTTAAAAACGTCAATCCGAAGCATTTGGAAGCGGTGATTTTGAAACTGAAGCAGATGGGATTTGAAATTGACGAGACGGAAGAGTCGTTGACGATTCACCCGAATGAAAAAATGATCGCATGCGACATCGAAACTTCCGAATATCCGGGTTTTCCGACCGACTTGCAAGCACAGTTTATGGCATTGTGTACGCAGGCGAAGGGAACGAGCCTGATCGACGAGCGATTGTTCGAAAACCGATTTATGCATGTGAGTGAATTGGCGCGTATGGGTGCCAATATTAAGCTCAAAGGGCATACCGCGACGGTTGAAGGTAAAATGAAACTCAACGCCGCCGACGTGATGGCGACCGACTTGCGGGCGAGTTCGGCGTTAATTTTAGCTGCACTCGTAGCCGAAGGTACGACGAGAATCCATCGTATTTACCATTTGGATCGCGGATATGAAGATTTAGAAGGAAAATTTTCACGACTCGGTGCCAATATCGAACGATTAGAGGAGTAAGTTATGGCAAAGCAAAGCAGTATCGATTTTTTAAGTGCCGTCGAAAAAAGCCTCTCTTTGGCGACGCATACGCCGCATCCCGAATGGGTTAGTGTTTTTCAAGCTCTCGGTCGTACGTTGGCGCAAGACGTTACATGTCAAAAAAATCTTCCCTCGTATAACAATGCCGCTTTAGACGGTTTTGCATTTCGTTTTGAGAGTTTGAGTGACAAAATGCGTATCAAACGAACGATTTTAGCGGGTGAAGTTGTTTCGGAATGTTTGGGCGAACACGAGTGCTATAAAATTATGACCGGAGCCAAAGTACCCGACGATGCCGATACGATCATACCGTTTGAAGAGTGTTCGATCGAAGCCGATACGTGGATGAGACCTCGTGCTCAAATCAAAAAAGGCAATGCGCTACGTCAAAAAGGCGAAGAAGCAGCATTAGGTTCTTTGCTATTGAGAAAAGGGACGGTGCTCACCTCTCGTGAAATGGCGGTTCTCGCTTCACAAGGTATTAGCATGGTCTTGACCTATAAACAACTCAATATTGCGGTTTTTTCGACCGGAAACGAGTTAAAAGCTCCGTGGGAGCGCGCCAGCGAAGATGAAATTTATGACATTAACGCACTTTCTATCATTTCGCTTTTGGAAGAACACGGTTTTAAAGCCTCGTATTGCGGCGTGATTCCCGATAATTTAAGGACGGCAACGCGTTATTTCGCAACCATGAAACAATACGACGTTTTAATTACGAGCGGCGGCGTGAGTATGGGCGAGGCGGATTTTGTCGAGCGTGCACTCAAAAATAACGGTTTTGAAGCCGTGTTTAACGGAATCAACATTAAACCCGGAAAGCCGACGATGATGGGTGTTATGGATCAGACGATTATCGCTTCGATGCCGGGGAATCCTTTAGCGGCTTACGTCAACGCATTTGTCTTTTTGCTTCCTTTACTTAAAAAACTTCAAGGACAAACGAATTTTTTTCATACACGCTTAACCGCCGTCAATAAAACCTCGTTTGCGATGAAATCGGGTCGCGTCAATTTTGTTTTAGGGTATCACGACGACGGTATCTTTGAAGTTTACGGTCATAATAAATACGGATCGGGAATGGTACGCCCTTTGCAAAATGCCAATGCGCTATGGATTAGCGATGAGACGGATTTACATGTCAACGCCGGCGATACGATTCGCATTACCTCTCTTTTGTGAGATTAATTGTAAAAAATAATTTAATTTTCAGAATTTTAGTATAAAAAACTTGACCGTTTAACCTTTTTTTCGGTATATTGAACGAAAAATTTATCCAAAAAAGATCTAAAGGCTTGGTAATGTTTAAGAATTTAAAGATTTCGACGAAATTGCTTATTATCTCCCTCGTAACGGTTTTAGGATTATCGCTTCTTTCGTATATCGGAATTAATGCGAGTTTGGTCGGTAAGAGTTCCTTGGAAACGATTTACGAAAAAAATGTGGTTCCCGATGCCGAAATTACGACCGCACGCACGACGTTTGAAATGATTTTAAACGATTTAATTCACGTGACCAGCGAATTTTTGCCGACGGGACAAGCCAGAGATCGCCTACCTAAAATTGAAACCGAGATGAATGCGTTTTTTGCTAAAGCTTTGCAGAGCGATTTTTACAACGATCCGACGCTCAAGCAAAATTTAAACGAAGCGTACGAGCGTTACTCTCAAAAAATTGCCCCGAAGTTTCAAAAAATTCATGCATTGTACGTTAAAGACCATAGGGAAGATATCGGCGATATGGCGGTTGAAATCGAAGACGATTGCCATTATATTAGCCAACGGTTTCACAACATTTCTTCGTTTACCAACCAACGCGTTAAAGATATCAGCGTCGAAATTAGCGCAAAACTCAATCGCAATTTGTACATCGTGATTGCCGTTTCGGTCATGATTTTAGTGATTACGACGGGCTTATTGTTTTCGATTAGCCGCTACATCGTTAAACGTATCGGTCGTATCGGCGAGCATCTGTCCGAAATCACCAAAGATTTGGCGTTAAATCGTCCGATCGTTCCGTGTAACTACGATGAGATCGGCGAGATAAGCAGTAATCTTAATACGCTTTTATCGACCTTGCAACAAGCTTTGCTCAAAGCCAAAACGACGATGTCGAGTAATTCTACGATCAATAAAAGCATGCAGACGTTTTCCAATCAAATCACCAATGTTGCAAAAGAGCAAGATCGTATCGTCGAGAACGTCAAAAAATTAACGGCAAAAATCAATCGTGAATTACAAGAATCCTGTGAAATTTCCGAAACGTCGGCAACGTATATGAAGGAAGATTACGCAATGCTGGATATGATGATCGAGACTTTGGACGAAATTGTCGAGAGCATCAACACCGTGAGTCGCGAAGAACAGAATATTTCGACACAAATGCATGATCTTGCCGAACAAACGGCGCAAATTCGTTCTATTTTGGAAATGATTAAAGATATTGCCGATCAAACCAATCTTTTAGCACTCAATGCCGCGATTGAAGCGGCGCGTGCGGGCGAACACGGTCGCGGATTTGCCGTGGTTGCCGATGAAGTACGCAAGCTTGCCGAACGCACGCAAAAATCACTTTCCGAAATCGACGTAACGATTAGCGTCGTGGTTCAAAGTGTTTCGAGCGCGAGTGAAAACATCAAAGAAAACAGCCAAAAAGTGGTCGATTTGAACGAAAACGCTATTAAAATTTCTTCAATGGCAAACGAAACCAAAGAAAAAACAGCAAAGAGTTTGGACATTACCAACGTCGCTTACAAAAAAGCCGTCGATATTTCTCAAGAGATCGATGCACTGACCAAGG
The DNA here is from genome assembly GCA_002382085.1 of Sulfurospirillum sp. UBA4058. Lineage (GTDB taxonomy): Bacteria > Campylobacterota > Campylobacteria > Campylobacterales > Sulfurospirillaceae > Sulfurospirillum. The sequence continues at coordinate 65,962 of DFZK01000005.1, forward strand.
GCGTCGAAGAAGCCAACGGCTTGGCACACGAAAATAAACAGGTCGCCGATAACTTGCTCGCTATTTCCAACGACTTAAATCATTCGACGGCGGAGCTTGAGCAAGAGATCAACAGTTTTCAGGTTTAAACGCTATTTAAAGCCCTTCATCGTCAATTTGTGTTACAATTATCATGCTCTAACGACGCAAAAATATCCATTTTTGCGTTGAAAGGCGCAAAAAACTATTGACATAAAGGGGCTTTTTTGATAGAATTCCGTCCGTTTTGCGGGAATAGCTCAGTGGTAGAGCACGACCTTGCCAAGGTCGGGGTCGCGAGTTCGAACCTCGTTTCCCGCTCCATTTTTATCTTCTTGTATTTTTCTTCTTTCCTTTTTTCCCAAACAATTTATCTTGATAAAACTTATTGCGTCGATCACGCAGACGTGAGAGCCTCCTTTTTCGGTTACAAAGACGCACACTCCAAAGACGACCCCGTTTTGGTCGAAATTCCTAAAGACCGCATGCAATACACCGTGATGAGCGGTGCAATTCTCTCCTTTTTTAACGACCGAAATATTAGCGTCGTCGATACGAGCGAAGGCGTCGTCGTTTTTAAAAAAGAGTGTCGTTTAATGGGCAAAGCCGAAGAGATCGAAGCCCTTTTTTTGAAAAAATTTCAAGCCGCCGCTCCTTACGTGCTGATTGAGAGCAAACCGCATATCAGTATTAAAGCCTCTTTGCCGGCCGATTTTAAACGATACGAACTCCTTGATATCCTTTTACCCGAGAATACGCTTCGTAAGAACAACGGCTCGTTCGTCGCTCTTTTTAAAGTTGCGGACAAAGAGCGGAAGCTTTATTTCTCGTATGAAATGGATGCCAAAGCGCGCGTATTTAAAGCAAAACGTAATTTGCTTAACGGTACAATCCTCGGCAACGATGATTTTGAAACGGTGCTCGTCGGATTGGACGCATTACCGAACCGCGCTATGCTCCGCGAGAACACGCAAACGTTAGTGGTAAAAAGCAACGTCAAAGAGGGACAAATTCTTACCGATTATCTCTTTGAACCCAAACGTCTCGTGACGAAAAAATCGACTATTAAAGCATTATACAAAGACGAAAGCTTAAGCATCGAGGTTCAAGCAACCCTTTTAGATGACGGCGACGTAGGAGATATCGTGAGAATCAAGACCGAACAAGGTAAAATCTTAAATGCAAAAATCGTCTCCCCTAACGAAGCGGTGATTCTCGAATGAAACGTCTTATCGTCGGTATTAGCGGTGCTAGCGGCGTAGAATTGGGTTTAGCTTTTTTGAGGGCACTTCCGCTTGGCATCGAAACGTATCTCATCGTGTCCGATCACGCCAAAGTCGTTTTTGAGAAAGAACACGCTTCGATCCGTCTTTTAGACGATGCCGATATTGCCGCACCGAGTGCTTCGGGCTCGTTTCAATGCGATGCCATGGTGATTATCCCGTGCAGTATGAATACTTTGGCGAAAATCGCTTACGGTATTGCCGATAACCTCTTAACGCGCAGTGCAAGCGTCATGCTGAAAGAAAAACGTCCTTTATTACTCGCACCGCGTGAAATGCCCTTCTCTGCTATCGCTTTGGAAAATATGCATAAACTCTCTTTGCTCGGAGTTCATATCGCGCCGCCGGTTGCGGGCTACTATGCCGACGTCGACTCTTTAGAAAAGATGGAGAATTTTTTCATCGGTAAGTGGTTTGATCTTTTAGGTATCGAACATTCGTTATTTAAACGGTGGGAGGGAGCATAATGCGCGTTGCGATTTATCCGGGGACGTTCGATCCCATTACCAACGGTCATATGGACGTTATTAAACGGGCACGTAAACTTTTCGATAAAGTGCTCGTCGCGGTAGCGTTTTCGGAAGAAAAGCGTCCGATGTTCGACGTTCAAACGCGCGTCGAGATGGCAAGAGCCGCCGTTTGCGGTTTGGAAGACGTACAGGTAGAGGCTTTTGACGGTTTGCTGGTGCGTTTTTCCCAAGAAAAAAATATTCGCGTGATGATTCGAGGTCTTCGTGCCGTTAGCGACTTTGAGTTTGAATTGCAGATGGGCTACGCCAACGCGTCGCTATGGAACGAAATTGAAACGGTTTATCTGATGCCGAGTTTGAAAAATGCGTTTATTAGCTCCTCCGTGGTACGTTCTATCGCCAAACACGGCGGGAACGTATCGCATTTAATTCCCTCTGCCGTTTTACCTTTTGTGGAAAGAAAGCTTACATGTATGTAATTTTTGAAGGGGTCGATACGACCGGAAAAAGCACGCAAGTGCGTCTTTTTGAACAAAAAAATCCCGACGTACTTGCGACCAAAGAGCCCGGCGGTACGCCCTTGGGTATGAAGCTTCGCGAGATGCTTTTAAACGGCGAGGCGAAAGCGTCGCTCTATGCGGAGTTGTTTTTATTTTTGGCCGATCGCGCGTTGCATTACGACACGGTCGTTCAACCGCATCGCGATCGACGCATCGTGATTAGCGATCGGGGATTTGTTTCGGGCATCGCCTACGCGTGCGCCAATCACGAAGAAATCGATGGCGAATTTTTGCTTCAAATGAACCGTTTGGCGCTTCAGGGAACCTACCCCGATAAAATCGTTCTTTTTTTGACCGACGAGGCATTGATTCAAAAACGTTTGGGCGTAAAGGAAAACGATGCGATCGAAGAGCGAGGCGTAAGCTATTTGTTACGAATTCAAGCTATAATGCGCCGCATCGTTAAGAGCCTCCCGATACGCTCTTTAGAGGTCGACGCAACGCAAAGCATCGAAGCAATTTATCAACAGATTGAGGAATTTTTACATGATTAATGCATTACGCGGTATGAAAGATACGCTTTTCCCGCACAATGAAGTTTACATGTACGTGATCGATACATGTACCAAGATTGCCCGAAACTACGGTTTTTCATTGATTGAAACGCCGATTTTGGAAGAGACGGCACTGTTTAAACGCAGCGTTGGCGAAAGCAGCGACATCGTCGGTAAAGAAATGTATCAGTTTAGAGACAAAGGCGATAACGACGTCTGTTTGCGTCCTGAAGGAACGGCGGGTATCGTTAGAGCTTTTATTCAAGAAAAATACGACAAAGCGGGATTGTCGAAACGCTTTTTTTACCACGGACCGATGTTTCGCTACGAACGACCGCAAAAAGGACGACTCAGACAATTTCACCAATTCGGTGCGGAGAGTTTCGGCGAAGCAAACGTGAGGGAAGACGCGACGATTATTTTAATGATTAAAGCGATTTTTGAAGCCCTCGGTATCGGCTATACGTTGGAAATCAACTCTTTGGGCTGCCCCGCGTGCATGCCCTCTTACCGAACGGGTTTGGTCTCGTTTTTAGAAAGCGTCGAGGGATTGTGCGAAGATTGCGAACGTCGAAAAACAACCAATCCGATTCGCGTGTTAGACTGTAAAAACGAACATTGCCAAACTTTACTTCAAAACGCACCGTTGATCGTCGATCATTTATGCTCTACATGTAAGAGTGATTTTGAGACGTTAAAATCGATTTTGGATCATTTCGGTATGGCGTATCGCGTCAATCCCAAGTTGGTACGCGGGCTTGATTATTATTCCAAAACGGCGTTTGAGTTCGTCAGTTCCGAAATCGGAGCGCAAAGTGCTATTGCCGGCGGAGGTCGTTATGATCGTTTGGTGGAATTTTTGGACGGAAAGCCTACCCCTGCGGTCGGATTTGCGATGGGTATCGAGCGTTTAATGGATTTGGTGAAGATGCCCGAATCGAAACGCGAGGGATACTACATCGCCGCTTTATGCGAAGAGGCATTGGAGAGCGTGTATACGTTGGTTCAGCAAAAACGCGCGATCACGAAAGTTTTAACGAGTTACGAACCCAAATCGCTTAAAAATCACCTCAAAGCCGCCGATAAATTTTATGTAAAATTTTGTGTATGTATCGGCGAAGACGAATTAGCCAACCAAACGGTATGGATCAAAGATTTAGAGAGTAAAGAAGAACATCATATGCCTATCGAGAACTTTTAAGGAGCAAAACATTGGACTACGGTATTAAAACCTGGGGAAACGATAACTTTTTTATTGAAGACGGTAAAGTGAAGGTCAACACCGGATGCGAACCTTCGCTGATCGAGATTATTCAAGAGATACGAAAAGACGGTATTCGAGGTCCTATTTTATTACGGTTCCCTCATTTGATTCAAAAACAGATTCGAATGATCTATAAAAGTTTTGCCGACGCTAAAAAAGAGTTTAATTACGAGGGAAATTTTAGTGCCGTTTATCCTTTAAAAGTCAATCAATTTCCGAATTTCGTCAAAAATCTTGTCGCGTTGGGGCAAAAGTACAATTACGGTTTGGAAGCGGGATCGAAAGCCGAGCTGATTTTGGCGATGGCGTATAACAATCCGCATGCGCCGATTACCGTTAACGGTTTTAAAGACAACGAGATGATCTCTTTGGGATTTATCGCCGCAGAGATGGGGCATAATATTACGTTGACCATCGAGGGATTGAACGAGCTTGAAAGCATTATCTCGATCACGAAAGATCGCTTCGGGTGCGTGCCCAATATCGGTCTTCGCATTCGTCTTCACAGTTCAGGAATCGGTATTTGGGCAAAAAGCGGCGGTATTAATTCCAAATTCGGCTTAACTTCTACCGAACTCTTGGAAGCGGTCAATATGATCCGCGATGCAAACCTCCTCGATAAATTTACGATGATCCACTTTCATATCGGTTCACAAATTACCGATATTGCACCTTTGAAAAAAGCTTTGCGGGAAGCGGGTAACATTTATGCCGAACTTTGCCGTATGGGTGCGACGAATCTTCGTGCGATCAATTTAGGCGGCGGTTTGGCGGTCGAGTATTCGCAACACAAAACGACTTTGCATAAAAACTATACTTTGGGCGAGTATGCCAACGACGTCGTGTACCTTTTAAAAGACATCGCAACGCAGAAAAACGTTCATGAACCGGATATTTTTATCGAGTCGGGACGTTTTGTCGCGGCACATCATGCCGTTTTGGTAGCACCTGTTTTGGAGCTTTTTTCACAAGAATATACCGATCAAAAATTGCGTCTTAAAGATATAAATCCTCCTCTCGTTCAGGAGCTATACGATCTTTTCAATACGATGAACCGTAAAAATGCTCTAGAGTTCCTTCACGACAGTATCGATCATATGGAATCGTTATTGACCTTGTTCGATTTGGGTTACATCGATCTTCAAGACCGTTCTAACACCGAAATTTTGGTGAACTTGATTATTAAAAAAGCGGTAGGGTTGAGTGCGGATAAAAAATTGAGTGAAATTTTGGATATTCAAGATCGTGTTCAAGAGCGTTATTTGGTCAACTTTTCTCTCTTTCAGAGTTTGCCCGATTTTTGGGGCATCGATCAGACGTTTCCGGTTATGCCTTTGGATCGTTTGGACGAGGTTCCGACACGCTCGGCATCGCTTTGGGACATTACGTGCGATAGCGACGGAGAGATCGGCTTTAGTACCGAAACGCCGCTTTTCTTGCATGACGTGGACGTCACGCAACGCGATTACTTTTTAGGATTTTTCTTGGTCGGTGCCTATCAAGAAGTTTTAGGCATGAAACACAACCTCTTTACGCATCCGACGGAGGCGACGATTCGCATCGACGACGACGGATACGAGATCGAAAATATCTTAGAGTCTCAAAGCATTAGCGATATTTTAGAAGATTTAGATTACGATATTAAAGAAGTCCAAGAAAATCTGAACGATCGTATCGAAGCCTCCGATATTATCAGCGAAAAAGAGAAAAAACATATTTTAGGCGAGATTTATCTCTTTTTGAACGATAACGGTTACTTGAAAACGATCAATAACGAGGATAATACGCAATGAGCGACATCTCTTTATGGCAAAAGATCAAGGAAGATTTTTCCCAACCCGTTTTGCACGATCCGGCACTCAATTCTAAAATAGAGCTTTTTTTTAACTATCCGGGCGTGTGGGCGTTGGTGAATTACCGTATAGCCCATGCCTTACATGTAAGAGGTTTTCGCACTCTTGCGCGCGCTATTATGGGGATTTCACAGATTATTACCAACATGGATATTCATCCCGCTTGTACGATCGGAAGACGCGTCTTTTTCGATCACGCTTTCGGCGTGGTCGTCGGTGAAACGGCGGTTATCGGAGACGATGTTTTGATTTACCAGTGCGTGACTTTAGGCGGCGTGAGTTTAGAACGCGGCGTCAAACGCCATCCAACGGTCAAAAACGGCTCGGTTATAGGCTCGGGAGCTAAAATCTTAGGCGATATTACGATCGGCGAAAATTGCCGTATCGGTTCCAATTCGGTGGTCGTTAAAAGTATTCCGGACGACTCGACCGCCGTGGGCGTTCCCGCACGCGTGATCGAAAAAGGGCGCGATAAAAGCCCGATGGCACATAACAAACTTCCCGATATTAACAAAGAGCTTTTTATCTACATGTTCAAACGTATCAAGATTTTAGAAGACGCCGTGTTGCAAAGTCACCAAGACCAAAACGTAAAAGTCAAAGACGACGAATTGGAAGCCATTTACAAAAGCTACCTCGAATCGGTCAAAGAATAATTCTACCGCCAAAGGCGCATTTTTTCGCGCCTTGAACGCTCTACTTCCCTTTTTTTACTACGCATTTATGAACGTTTCTTTGTACATATTTGTATAACTATGCTTTTTTTTCTTTTTTTCTTTTTTTCTAAATGTCCTAAAATAGGCACTTTTACGCTCTTGAACCTTCGGGAATACTCTATGCAGTTTAGGAGATGAAATCATTCATCACACTAAAGGAGAAGACCATGCCGTATCATGAGTTTGAATGCAGTACATGTATTCCCGAGCGGAAATCACATGCGGTTTTAAAAGGGGAAGAAGATGATCTAACGACGTGCCTTCCCGAGGGGCACTTAGCCACGATTCCCGGAACGATTTCGGAACGCGGATGTGCCTATTGCGGTGCGAAGCACGTTATCGGTACGCCGATGAAAGATGCAATCCATATGAGCCACGGTCCGGTCGGATGTACGTACGATACGTGGCAAACCAAACGCTATATTAGCGACAACGACAATTTCCAACTCAAATACACCCATGCAACCGATATGAAAGAGACGCATGTCGTGTTCGGCGGTATGGATTTATTGAAAAAAAATATGATCGAAGCGTTTAAAGCGCATCCAAATATCAATCGTATGACCGTCTATCAAACCTGCGCGTCGGCATTGATCGGCGACGATATGGAAGCCATGGCGCGCGAAGTCATGAAAGAACTACCCGGTACGGATATTTTCGTCTGCAACGCACCCGGATTTGGCGGACCGAGTCAATCGGGCGGTCATCATAAGATCAATATTTCATGGATTAACGAAAAGGTCGGTACGGTCGAGCCGAAAATTACGAGCGATTACGTCATCAATTACGTCGGCGATTATAATATTCAAGGCGACTGCGAAGTGATGTGCGACTTCTTTAAACGGATGGGCATTCAAGTGCTTTCCACGTTTACGGGTAACGGTTCGTACGATGAGCTTCGCGGTATGCATCGAGCGCACCTAAACGTGCTTGAATGCGCTAGATCGGCCGAATACATTTGCAACGAACTGCGCGTTAAGTACGGTATTCCGCGTCTTGATATCGACGGTTTCGGTTTTGGACCGCTTTCGGAATCGCTCATGAAAGTTGCTCGCTTTTTCGGTCTTGAAGACCGTGCGCAAGCGATTATCGACGAAGAAGTCGCACGGTGGAAACCCGAGTTGGAATGGTATAAAAAACGACTCACGGGCGTCAAAGTCTGCTTATGGCCGGGCGGATCGAAACTGTGGCACTGGGCAAACGCGATTCACGAAGAGATGGGCGTAGAAGTCGTCTCTTTGTACACCAAATTCGGTCATCAAGGCGATATGGAAAAAGGCATCGCCCGAGCGGAAGTCGGAACGCTTGCCATCGACGATCCGAATGAACTAGAAGGGCTTGAAGCGATGCGTATGATGAAACCGGACGTTATTTTTACGGGTGTTCGACCGGGTGAAGTCGCTAAAAAACAACGCATTCAGTACCTCAATGCGCATGCGTATCATAACGGACCGTACAAAGGGTTTGAGGGTTGGGTACGCTTTGCCCGCGATATTTACAATGCGCACTACTCTCCGATTCATCAACTGTCGGGCATCGATATTAGCAAGGACGACTTTAGGATCGATAAGGGCTTTATGACGCGACAAATGATCTCCGACGTCAAACTCACTCCCGAAGAGGCACATGTCGAAGGTGAAACGCCTTATACCGGCGAATTTGACTGCGTGACGCATTTACGAACCAAGACGTATCCTAGCGACCTTGCTCGTAGCACAACCGCCCAAGCGGTTTAAAGGAGGCGACGATGAACGAAGAGACGATTCGTGCGCGTATCGCACCCTTGGAAGATTATATTATGAAGCACTGCCTTTGGCAGTTTCATTCGCGAGAATGGGATCGCGTTAGACAGAACGAAGGTATATTAAGCAAAGCAAAGCAACTCTTATGCGAAGAACCCGTGGCAAAAGAGACGCCCGAAGATCGTTGTTATTGGGTCGATGCCCTCGCCTTGACGGAAGCCTTTAAAAAGCGGTTCGCGTGGCTTGAAGAGATGGATAAAAAGAGCATAGAGGTTCTGATGCAAGCACTTAAAGAACGCATCGATTTTGTTACGATTACGGGGTCGCTCAATAAAGAGTTGACCTCTCCACGTTATTAAGGAGTTTACATGTCATGCGATTTACGAGCCAAAGAACGATCGGGAATTATCAATCCCATCTTTACATGTCAGCCTTGCGGTGCGCAATACGTCAGTATCGGTATTAAGGATTGTATCGCCATCGTACACGGAGGGCAAGGATGCGTTATGTTTGTTCGAATGTTGTTCGCACAGCATTTTAAAGACAATTTTGACATCGCTTCTTCTTCGTTACACGAAGACAGTGCGGTTTTCGGTGCCACGGGGCGCGTTGAAACGGCCGTAGATGTTTTATTGGCACGCTATCCGCACGTTCGTGTTATTCCGATTATAACGACATGTTCGACCGAAATCATCGGCGACGACATCGAAGGCGTTATCAATAAGCTTAATAACGGTTTGTTAAAAGAGAAGTATGCGGGTCGGGAGGTGCATCTTGTGGCGGTACATACGCCGAGTTTTAAAGGCAGTATGATCAGCGGTTACGATGTTGCGGTCGAGTCGTTGGTTAAAGCGTTTGCCGAGCAGACGACGCCTAATGGCAAAATCAATTTAATTACGGGTTGGGTAAATCCGGGCGACGTTACGGCACTCAAACACCTTTTGGCAATGATGCAAATCGACGCGACCGTTTTATTTGAGATCGAGAGTTTTGATTCTCCGTTAATGCCCGATAAAAGCGGCGTTTCCCACGGTGAAACGACGGTTGAGGATTTAAAAGATACCGCCAACGCGATAGGAACGATCGCTCTCAATCGTTATGAGGGCGGCAAAGCGGCGAAATACCTTGAGAAGAAGTTTAAAGTTCCCTCCGTCATTGGCCCTTCGCCGATCGGAATTCGCAATACCGATACGTTTTTGAAACAGCTTCAAGCGATGAGCGGTAAGCCGATACCGGAAGCTTTGGTTAAAGAAAGAGGTATCGCCATCGATGCGATTACCGATTTGGCACATATGTTTTTTGCGGATAAACGCGTTGCGATTTTCGGTGCGCCCGATCTTGTCATTAGCTTAGCGGAGTTTTGCATCGATATGGAAATGAAGCCCGTTTTGCTTTTGTTGGGAGACGACAACAGCGGTTACAAAAAGGACGACCGCATTAAAGCACTTCAAGCCAACGTGGATTGGGATATGGAGATCATTATGAATGCGGATTTATGGGAATTGGACGATCGTATCAAGAATAAAGGCTTAAAGCTCGACTTGATTATGGGACATTCCAAAGGTCGATGGGCGGCGATCGACAATAATATTCCGATGGTTCGCGTCGGTTTCCCGACCTACGATCGTGCAGGGCTTTACCGCCATCCCGTCGTCGGGTATGCCGGTGCTATTTGGCTTGCCGAAGAGATTGCCAATACGCTTTTTACGGATATGGAATACAAACGCAACAAAGAGTGGCTGCTGAACGTTTGGTAAGCTTGATACGTGAGAGCGGCTTTTACATGTACATGTAAAAAGTCGCTCATTTAACCAAAGGAATAACATGCAAAAAATTCGTTATACGCAACGTATCTGTCACGATCAAGAGGTGATCGAGCATTTTTTACGAACGACGCGCGTGGGCATCGTGGCGATGATTGATCACGAGAGCCTTCCTTACGCGACGCCCGTCAATTTTGTTTGGCATCAAGGTGCTCTTTATTTTCACGGAATGGGTTCAGGTAAGAAAGAGTCGATCTTGTCCCAAAATCCCTCCATTTGTTTTACCCTCTTCCATGAATTCGGTACAACGGTCGATCCGATGCCTTGCCATGCCGATACTTCTTATCGAAGCGCGATGATTTTCGGGAAAGTTTTTAAAGTCGATCAGAGTGAAGAAGCGGCGGAGGCATTGCAGTGCATTCTCGATAAATACACTCCCGAATATTATAAAACGACGATTACGAGCACCTTAGTCGAAAAATACCGTTCGTCGCACGACGATAAAGCGGTAGCCGTTTTTAAAGTGCTTCCTTATGAAATAACGGTTAAAGAAAACAGCGTACACGAAGATCAATTGTTTAATAAATAGGCATTGGCATATCGGCATTACCTACGGACACACAGTATAATAATCGTTATATAAATAAATATATAATGAAAAGTTCGTTGATATTACATGAGGAGGCGACGGTGGATACTACCTGTATTAGCCCGATAAAAGATTGTCCGCGTTATCAAGAGCTTAGAGTATTATACGATATTTCTTTGGCACTTCGCGAGAGTGCTTTAGGCATCGAAACGGCTTTTGAAAAAACGCTTCAATTGCTTAAAAAACATTTTTATATGGATAAAAGTATCTATTACGGCTTAAACGACGAACAAAACGAACTCTTTGTTTTTAGTTCGATCGGACTGAGCCGACAACAGGAGCTTTTATGCACGTATAAAATCGGTGAAGGCGCGACGGGTATGGCGGCGGAATTTAAAGAACCCGTCGTAATCGAAAACGTGCATCACAATACCCTCTTTCTCAATAAAAGCCGTAGTTTAAAGAAAAGCGAAATCTCTTATTTGGCTATTCCGGCGTTATCGCACCACCAACTCTTAGGCGTACTGGGCGTGAGTCTTACCCAACAATCCTTGGATAATTTCGAGGAATTGATTACGATTTTGTCGATTACGGCATCGTGGTTAGCCCAATCGAAACAGATGCATCAAACTATTTTAGACGAAAAAAAACGCCTTAAGGAAGAAAAACTCTATTACAAAGAAGAGATTTTAAGCCCTCATGAAATTTTAGGGCACAGTACGCCGATTCAAACCGTTTTGGAGATGATTCACAAAGTCGCACAAACCGATTCGACGATTTTTATCAGCGGAGAGACGGGAACGGGCAAAGAGTTGATCGCCAAAGCACTTCATAACTGTAGCCTTCGTAAAGAAAAACCTTATATCAAATTAAACTGTGCCGCCATTCCGGAAAATCTTTTGGAAAGCGAACTCTTCGGGCATGAAAAGGGAGCCTTTACCGATGCAAAAGAGATGCGTAAAGGGCGTTTCGAATTGGCGGATGAAGGAACGCTCTTTCTGGATGAGGTCGGTGACTTGAGTCTGAATCTTCAAGCCAAACTTTTACGCGTTTTGCAAGAACAGGAGTTTGAACGTTTGGGCGGCGTTAAAACGATTAAGGTTAACGTACGCATCGTTGCGGCAACCAATCGCAATCTTAAAGAGATGGTTCGCGAAGGACGTTTCCGAGAAGATCTTTTTTACCGTTTGAACGTGATTCCTATCTTTTCCCCTCCTCTTCGCGACCGCGGCGATGACATCATCGTGTTGGCGCGCCACTTTTTAGAGCACTTTTGCAGGCGACACGGCAAAGAGCGTCTTTTAACGTCGGATGCCGAAGCCATGCTGAAAGCCTATACATGGCCGGGCAATATTCGCGAACTTGAAAACAGTATGGAGCGTATCGTTTTACTCGCACCTTCTTTACATGTAGACGCCCGTGTAATTTTTTCGGTATTACCTGCCAAAAACGAAGCGACGAATAAAGAGGTCGAAACCAAAGCCGATTTGGAAGATTTGGAACGTCAAACGATCATCAAAGTGTTACGCGAGTGTGGCGGCGTCAAACTCAAAGCGGCAAAAAAACTGGGAATGAGCAACCGTCAAATCGGTTACAAAATTCAAAAATTCGACATCGGTATCGGTGATTACCTTGAGTAACGTCACTCAAAATTCCATTCCACCGCCGCCTCGTTTTGCTTTTCAAGATCTTTTTGACGATACGGCGTGTTCGCATGTCGGTAGTAAAGATCAAAAAGCGACATGTGAACGTTTACGTCCCGGAACCAATGTGAGCGGATGTGCTTTGGAGGGCGCATTTAACTTTTTGAGTCCGATTCAAGGATGCGCACATTTGATTCATTCGTCTCCGACATGTTATAACGCTTCGCGTATTCAAAAACGAGATAGCACGGAGCATTTTTGCAGTACGATAGCCCTTAACGACCTCATTTTCGGAGCGGAAGAAAAACTGAAAATGCAGATTGGCTATATCGCCAAGACCTATCGTCCTCGCGTTATTTTTATCTATATGACGTGCGTTAGCTCGCTCGTAGGCGAAGACATCGAGAGGATTGCCAAAAGGATGCAAAACGAGCTTGGCATTTGGATGGTTCCGGTGATGTCCGCAGGCTTTCTCGGCGTTGAAGATTTGGGCGTACGTATTGCCGGCATGACACTTTTACATACGTTGATCGGACAAAGCGAGCCTTTGATCGATACGTCTTATGCCCTCAATCTTTGGGGATACGGACTGAGTGAAACGCAACGTATCAGCTATCGTATGCTTTTTGAGCGTGTCGGAATGCGCATTTTGGCATTTTTCGGAGGCGATGAAGACGTTGAGACGATTATGGGAGCACACAAAGCAAAACTCAACGTTTTAATCAATGCCAAGTCGTTAACGCCCGTCGCGCGAAAATTTGAAGAACGATACGGCGTTTCGTACGTGGAAACTTCGTGTTTCGGTGCGCGTGCAACGTGCGATGCCTTGCGCGTCATTGCCGAGCATTTTAACGACGGAGCGGTATGTCGTAAAATTGAAAATCTGATTCGCGAAAAAAATAAAGCCCTTCAAGAAACCTGTAAAGCGTTTCATACGCTTTTTCCCGGAAAAAAAGTCGCGATTTTATTGAACGGACTTTTTTCATGGGCGTATATCCCGCTTTTAGAAGATTTAGGAATGCACGTCGTTGCGATCTCGATTGAAAATCTAAACGAAAACGATAAAGAAAAAGCGGTGGATTTACTCTTAGGTAAAGGGCGTTTTATGTACGAGCCGAGCGTGGAGTTGGAAGAAATTCTCAGCGAAGAGCCTATCGATATCGTGATTACGGATACGGATCATTGCGCTATCGCTTTGCGAGCACATATCCCTTTTTTCAATATCGATCGTTGTGCAGAGCCGCTTTTTATCGGATTTGAAGGTGAAGCGGCGTTTGCGACGGAACTTTCGTTTGCGCTTCAAAACCCCGTATTTCATATCGTCTACCAAAACCCGCCGTGGCAAGAATAAAAACGCCCGTACGTGTTAGGGAAATAGGGATTTTTTCGCTATAATCTCGACGATATTTTTTTAAGGGAACGTGCATGTTATCTAAACGAATTCAAGTATTGTCGCCCTCTTTAACCTTGGCGATTACCGCCTTGGCAAGAGATCTTAAAGCGCAAGGAAGAGATATTTTAAGCTTTTCGGCCGGTGAGCCCGATTTTGACACGCCTCAACGCGTGAAAGACGCCGCTATCGAGGCGATTCAAAAAGGTTGCTCCAAGTATACCGCCGTTGCGGGAACGCCTGAAGTCCTTAAGGCGATTGCGGGGAAACTAAAACGCGAAAACAATCTTGAATATAAGCCTTCCGATATCGTCGTTAACGTCGGTGCGAAGCATTCGTTGTTTAATATTTTTCAAGCCATTCTCGATAAAAATGATGAAGTGATTATTCCTTCGCCTTATTGGGTAACGTATCCCGAAATCGTCAAATACAGTGACGGAACCCCCGTTTTTATCGAAACCGACGAGGCAAGCTGTTTTAAAATTACGCCGGCACAACTGAAAGCCGCTATAACGCCTAAAACGAAAGTATTGTTGTTGAATACTCCTTCCAATCCGACGGGCTCGGTTTACTCCAAAGAAGAGCTTCACGCTCTTGCGGAGGTTTTAAAGGGTACGAAAATTCTTGTCGTTTCCGATGAAATGTATGAAAAGATTTTATTTGACGGACGCAAATTTACTTCCGTTGCGGCTATCAGCGACGACATGTATCAACGAACGATTACCGTGAACGGTTTGAGTAAATCCGTCGCGATGCCCGGATGGCGTTTTGGGTATTTGGCGTGTCCGATCAAAGAAATCGTCAACGCGATCGTTGATTTGCAAGGACAAAGCACGTCTAATATCAACTCTATCACGCAAAAAGCCGCAATTCCGGCACTTGAGGGTTTGGTAGACGACGATATCGAAACGATGCGCGTCGCATTTGAAAAACGACGTAATTTGGCCTGCGAACTCTTTAGCAAGATTCCTCAACTTAGCGTCGTTAAGCCCGAAGGTGCGTTTTACCTCTACGTCAATACGAAAGCGGTCGAAAACGATTCGATGAAGTTTTGTTCTAAACTGCTCGAAAAAACGGGTGTAGCGGTGGTTCCGGGTATCGGATTCGGAATGGAGGGTTATTTTAGACTCTCGTTTGCGACCGACGATGCGACCATTCAAAACGGTATCGCGCGTATCGCCGATTTTGTTCAACATTACGAACGATAATTTTCTTCCGGGGTGCTTAAAATAGCACCCTACTTTTAAAACTTCTCAAAAAATCTTCAAATTTTTGCTACAATCGCGACACGATTTTTGACATGTAGCAAAGGAATACGATGAACAAGTACGTCATTACGCTCGCTAAAACCTGTTTAGGATGTAAAAAACCCTCCTGTCGTACGGGCTGTCCCGTCGGGACTCCCATTCCGGAGATGATTCGTCTTTTTTTAGCGGGGGAGATTAAACAAGCGGGCAAAATGCTGTTTGAAAACAATCCGCTCTCCGTCATCTGTTCGATGGTCTGTCCGCATGAAAAGCATTGCGAAGGGCATTGTATCTTGAATAAAAAAGGTACGGCGGTGAGCGTAGGCAGCATCGAAAATTACATTTCCGATCTGTATATGAACGACCTTCAGTTTGAAAAACCGCTTAAAAACGGCACGAAAGTCGCCATAATCGGAAGCGGACCTGCGGGAATCGCGTTGGCGATACTTCTGGGTATGAAAGGATACGAGATCACGATGTACGACGCTCACGATAAAATCGGCGGCGTTCTTCGTTACGGCATTCCCGATTTTCGCCTGAATAAAGAGATCCTCGATACGATTGAAAACAAATTGCGTCAATTGGACGTGACGATTCGTCCTAATATTACGGTCGGTAAAAATATCACGATCGCCGATTTGTTTCGCGATGATTTTAAGGCGGTCTTTATCGGCACGGGCGTTTGGTCACCGAAAAAATTAGGGATTAAAGGCGAGAGTTTGGGGCATGTTCATTTTGCGATCGATTATCTCAAAAATCCTTCCGTGTACCGCCTCGGTCATAAGGTCGTCGTTTTAGGCGCGGGTAACGTCGCGATGGACGTAGCGCGAACGGCGGTGCGACACGGAGTGCGCGAAGTGATTATTATGTACCGTAAAGGAATGGAAGATATTCCGGCTTCGAACCATGAAGTCGAATGTGCCAAAATCGACGGCGTTAAATTCGAACTTTACAAACAACCCGTTGAAATCAACGAACAAGGCGTGATCTATGAAGGTACGAACGAAAGCGTTGAATCCGGAATGTTGGAAGCCGATTCGGTTCTTATCGCCATTAGCCAAAATCCTAAAGACAATATCGTACAAACGGCGAAACAAATCGAAGTGGACGGAAAAGGTCTCGTGATTACCGATGAAAGCGGTCGAACGACGATGCAAGGCGTTTTTGCTTCCGGAGACGTCGTAACGGGTGCACGAACGGTCGTTGAAGCGGTAGCGTTTTCAAAACGTGTTGCGGTGGCGATTGAAGAGTATGTAGCGACACTCTAGTCCAAAAGAGCTATGCCGTCCGAAGGCGGTATAGCTTGAAACGATCTTTAAGAGCGCGGTTGTGCTTCAAAACGCGCTTTTGCGTCTTTGAGTGCATTGATAAGTTCGTCGAGATTTTCATAAGGAATATGCGCTTTCCAATCCGGATCGTCGGCATTTTTCTTTAACGAAATACCGATACTTACGACCGGAAACGATCCGTTACCGTAAGGCTCTTCCAAATGTGAAACGGAGATGACGCCGTTTTTCGTACCTGCTAACGGAAATTTGGTTAATATCGTATTTTTTCCACCCATAATTATGAATTCCTTTTAAAAAATTGAGCGATTTTAGCTTGTTTTTTGAGCCAATCGCTTTGAAGCATTAACGGGAATCCGCCGTAGACTTTACCGCCTTCGATGGATTTGCTAACCCCTCCTCTTGCCGCAACGGTTGCAAAATCACCGATCTCCAAATGGCCTGCGGTTGCGCTTTGTCCACCCATGACGACGTTTCGCCCTAATTTGGTTGAGCCGGCTAAACCCGTTTGTGCGACGATGATACAAAATTGACCGATTTCGCAATTGTGTCCGATGTGCACAAGGTTATCGATTTTAGTGCCTTTTTGAATAATCGTCGAGCCGAAAACCGCACGATCGATGGTAGAATTGGCACCTATTTCGACATTTTCTTCGATGATCAAGTTACCGTTATGGTAAATTTTAATATGTTCGCCGGTTTTAGTATGCGCGTATCCGAAACCGTCGCTTCCGATCACGACGCCGGCTTGAAGAATCGTTCCTTCTTTGATAACGCAATCGTCGTAAACGACGACGTTCGGATAAATGACGACGTTTTGACCGACGGTTACGTTGGCTCCGATCGTCACGTTGGGCATAATGCGCGCGTTTGCTTCGATGACGCTTCCGCTTCCGATCACGACGTTTCGCTCGATCGACGCCGTAGGATCGATGCTCGGAGCGATCGAAGCGTCAAACACTTTTTTAGCAAAGTATCGACTGGCGTATGCCATACTCAAATACGGATCGTCGCTTACGAGAGCCTCGGAAGTGGAAGGCAATACCTCTAAAAAGGCTTTGGGAAGGATGACAACGCCTGCTTGGGTGTTTTTTAAGTCGTCGAGTAGCTTGGCGTCTTTAAAAAAAGCGATTTGCGAAGGCGTTGCCTCCTTGAGTGTTGCAAAAGAGGCAACATCGAAATCTCTGCCGGCGTAGTCTAATCCTAACGCTTGCGCAAGGAGGCTGATTTTCATTACAGATCCATCGCGACCGAACCGCTACGGACGATATCGGTCGGGTTATATTTTTTAACGGCTTTTAAAAAGCTGTCGATTCGGTTATAGTCGTCCGCAACCATCAACACGATCGATTCTTCGCTGCTACTGGCGATCGTGCCGTTGTAAGCTTTAAGCATCGCGTCCAGTCCGTTGAAATCTTCGCTCAGAGGAATCTTGACCAATGCCAGTTCTTTTTCAACAAATTCACCCGATTCGATGACTTTATAAGTCGGTATCAATTTATGCAATTGTTTAACGATCTGTTCTAAAACGGCGGTACTGCCCGAGGTAACGATCGTTAAGCGCGATAAATTCGTTTTCGGGATGGGGGCTACCGTTAAAGAGTCGATATTGTATCCTCGACCGGCAAATAAGCCTGAAATACGAGATAGTACGCCGTCTTCGTTCAGTACGATAACCGATAATACTCTTCTAATCGCATCCATTGGCTTACTCCTTATACTCTAACATCATGTTGTAAAGCGTTCCGCCTGCCGGAACCATCGGTAGAACGTTTTCAAAGCGGTCGACTTGAACGTCGATCATGCAAACGCAACCGCTTTGCATCGCATCGTTTAACGCTTGATCAAACTCCGCTTTGGTCTTGACTCTAAATCCGCGTCCGCCGAAACTCTCGACCAATTTCACGAAATCGGGTTGTACCGAAAGATCGGTGGAAGAGTAGCGTTTGTTGTAGAAAAACGTTTGCCATTGGCGCACCATTCCCAAAAACTGATTGTTCAAAATAATGTTAATAACGGCAATTTTATTTTCGACCGCGGTCATAAGCTCTTGAATATTCATCAAAATCGAGCCGTCGCCCGTGAAGTTGATGACCGTTTTGTTCGGTAATGCGACTTTCGCACCCATCGCCGCAGGCAAACCGTACCCCATCGTTCCTAAGCCGCCGCTACTCAGCCATTGTCGTGGATAGCTAAACGGATAAAATTGTGCCGCCCACATTTGGTGTTGACCGACGTCGGTACAAATAACCGCTTTATCGCCGAGAAGTTCGCCCACGCGCTCGATCGCCCATTGCGGTTTGATCACGTCGTTGCTATCTTCGTATCGGAGCGGATGAATCTCGTTATAGCGTTTTAAAAGTTCGCGCCACGGTTTGTATTTATCGGCTTGTATTTGCTCTTTTGCCAACGGAATCATGGCTTCGACGACGTTTTTAAGGTCTCCGACGATCGGATAATCGATCGGAACGATTTTTCCGATGCTACTCGGATCGATATCGACGTGAATGATTTTGGCATGTTTGGCAAATTCGCTGAGTTTTCCCGTAACCCTGTCGTCAAAACGAGGGCCAAAAGCGATCATCAAATCGGCTTCGCTCATCGCCATATTGGCGCAATAACAGCCGTGCATACCGAGCATGCCGAGCAATAAAGGATTGGCATCACCCATAACGCCGCGCGCCATTAAGGTTTCAACGGCGGGAATACCGCAAATCTTCGCAAATTCACGTACTTCTTCTGCCGCGTTGGAGTTAATCGCGCCGCCGCCGATGTATAAAACGGGGCGTTTAGCCGCCGCAATCGCTTCGATCGCTTTTTTAATTTGGCGAGGATTGCCCTTGTACGTCGGCTTGTACGTTTGCATTTTGATTTCGCTAGGATAACTAAAATGTGCAATCTGTGCGGTCACGTCTTTGGGAATATCGACGTGTACGGGACCGGGTCTACCGCTTCGCGCAATGTAAAACGCCTCTTTTAAAATACGCGACAAATCTTTAGCGTCTTTGACCAAATAGTTATGTTTAACGCACGGACGGCTGATACCGACCGCATCGATTTCTTGAAATGCGTCCGTTCCGATCATACTGATAGGTACTTGTCCGCTGATAACGACCAAAGGAATCGAGTCCATATACGCCGTTGCAAGCCCCGTTACCGCGTTGGTAAATCCAGGTCCGCTGGTCACAAACGCGACACCGACCTCGCCCGTTGCCCTTGCATAACCGTCCGCGGCATGTATTGCCGCTTGTTCGTGTCTCGTTAAAATATGTTTAAAATGGTTTTGTTTATAGACTTCATCGTAAACATTCATAATCGCACCGCCGGGATAGCCAAAGACGACGCTGACGTTCTCCTTCCGTAGTGCTTCTATAACCATCTGGGAACCGCTTAACTCCATGACCTCTCCTTTCATATTTTTTTGGTTGCGACTTCGCGCTAAAATTCGCTTTTGGCAAAGCGAACTATTTTTACATGTCGGGGCAAAAGCCTCGACACCTATGGTGTACCGAGCGTCAAAGTTTGTTTCGTAACGAAGTCAAATTTTCCGCATGCCGCTATTTTTACATCTACATGTAAAGCTCGAACACCTCTGTTTTAGGGTGTTAAAGCTCGGTAAAAAAAGTGGGTTATTATAGCAAATAAAGATTAAAAGAGGCTATTTTCGGTACTTTGAACCGTTAAAAGGTCGAGGTGTTACAATTTGCTATAGCTACGCCTTCTCGAAGACTATCGTCGATGACGGTGCAGGTTGAAAATCCCAGTTTTTGCATAATGGTTTTAACGAGTAAAATTCCCGCGATCATAGAGTCTCGACGGTTGGTTCCCGTAAAGCGCGTCGCTTCTTCGATGGGCATGCGGCTTAAACGTACGAAAGCCTCTTCAAAATCGTCGACATGTAAAGAGGTACCGTTGATCGCGTTGGCATCGTAACGGGCATAATCCAAACCTTGTTTAAAAGCGGCTACGGTCGTAGGTGTTCCAGAGGTAGCAATCAATCGGCAATAGCGCGATATGACGGGTTGGTGTTGCGAGACGAACGGTTCGATGACCGATACGATGCGCTCGATTTGCGGCTCGTCGATCGTAGGATAGCGTTCGGTGGTCGTGACGATACCGAAAGGAAAGCTTCGACTCTCCTTGATCTTTGTGTTACAAAACGTAATTTCCGTCGATCCACCGCCCAAATCGAATAAAACATAATGAGAAGCGTCGAAGCCTTCTCGTTTTAATGCGTGTTCGACCGCTAAAGAGGTCAATGCCGCCTCTTTTTCGCCTGAAATAATTTCAAAGCAAATCCCAAACGTTGTTTCGATACGGTTCAGAATTTCGCGTGCATTGGATGCCATACGCATCGCTTGCGTCGTGACCGCAAAACAAGGTTCGTTGCGAAAGTCAAAATGTAACGAAGCTTCATGCAATGCCTCAAAAAGGCGTTCTTGCGATTCTTGGGCAATCGCATGGTTTACATGTAAGTCTTTTGCCGTGCGTACGATGCGTTCAAAACATGCCGTTCGTTGATGCGTTTGACAGTCGAAACGTGCGATACGAAGGGTGTTAGAGCCTAAATCACATGCAATCATACGACAAGAATTAACGTTTTTGAAAACCGAAGAGTTTCATGAAAAGCGCAACGACGAAACGAAGCAAGCCGATCATTAAATAAGCAATCAACGTATATAAAAGCGGATGATAGGGCATATCGTGCGTCATGAGACGAGAAAAATGCTCTAAAGGATGTGACACCCACTGATTCATATGCATGCCTAAGGATAAGACGAAAAATATCACGACAAAAATGAAAAGCTCTTTTTTCACGATGCCTCACTCTGGGAGTTAAAAATTTTACAGATTGTAAGCAAAAAAGACTTAATAGAAGATTTAGAATAACGTTACATTATCGCTACAATCTTAGAAGATTATAAATAACTAAAATAATCAACTATAATATTACTAGCCAAGGAAAACTTTATATTGTTGGCAGTAGAATGGGGAGACATACAACAAAAAGGATGGTTAAATTATGAAGTCTGACAAAATCATCGAAGAGATTCTAGGTGAGATTGAAAAACACGAAGGTGCCCTTTCCCGTCGTGACGCTATGAAGCTACTAGCCGCATCTCCTATCGCCGCAGGCGTTTTAGCGGGTACGGCAACGACGACGGAGGCGTATGCTTCTTCCGATGCGAAGGGAAAAATCGTTATCGTCGGCGGCGGTCTTGCTGGTATTGCTACGGCGGCAAAATTGACGAATAAACTGTCCAATCCCGACATTACGATTATCGAGCCTAATCCTCATTCGGTTTCGTATCAACCGGGACAAACATTGGTCGCCGCAGGCGTATGGCAAAAAAGCGATATTACCTACGATACCGCCAATTTTATTCCCAAAGGGGCGAAATGGATTAAAGAGATGGTCGTCTCTTTCGATCCGGCGAATAACAAAGTCAAAACGCAAAGCGGTATCGAAGTAGCGTACGACTATTTGGTCGTCGCAACGGGCTTGGTACTTGATTTTGCTTCGATTAAAGGTTTAGAGGGCGAAATCATGTCTTCTGCAAGTGAAAATGAAGTCGTACGCAAAAAAGTGGGTAAAAACGGCGTATACTCCATCTACTTTGCCGACGGTGCGGTCGATACGTATAAAGGCATTCAAGAGTTGATCGCCAAAGCTAAAGCGCATACGGGTAGCGAAAAGTTACAAGCTCTTTTTACCGATCCCGCTACGGCGATTAAGTGCGGCGGTGCTCCGAAAAAGATTATGTATATTATCCATGATTTACTGACCAAAGCCGGCGTTCGCGATAAAGTCGAGCTTACGTTCTGTCCGAGCGGCGATAAGATGTTCGGCGTGCCCGAATACAACGACGCTATTTTTGAACAATTCAAAAAACGCGGCTTTAAATGGGAATTTAAAACCAATCTCGTTGCAATCGATACCGATAAAAAAGTAGCGACGTTTGAGTACAAATGGTTGGAAAAAGGCGAATACGACGAAGACTTAAAAGAGTATACGATGATTCCGATGTCTAAAAATATCGAGAAAAAATACGACTTTATTCATATTACGCCGCCTCAAAAAGCACCCGATCTTATCGGTAAATCTCCGATCGGCTCATCCAAAGGCTGGGTTCCGGTCGTTAAAGAGACGCTACAGCACGTAACGTATAAGAACGTTTTTGCGATCGGCGACGTTGCCGCTCTTCCTATGGCGAAAACCGGCGGAAGCGCACGTAAAGAGTATGCGGTCTTGGTCGACAACTTGATTGCCGTTATGGAGAAAAAAGAGAAATTGCCGGCCGCATACGACGGTTATACCGTATGTCCGTTGATTACGAGCCTCGGTACGGTTATGCTTGCCGAATTTAACTGGACGGCAAAACCGACGCCTTCTTTCCCTCTCGATCCGACGCAAGAGCGATGGATTTGGTGGTTGTTGAAAGTGTATGCCCTTAAACCGATGACGATTTACGGCATGCTATCCGGTAGAGCTTAAAATAAACGAACGATACGATAAAGGAATAACAGATGAAACAATTGACTTTAATATGTATGACGGTAGCAAGTTTGGCTTTGTTAAGCGGTTGCGGGGATAAACCTAAATCGGAAGCGGCAAAGTATAAGTATTCCGCGGCGGAAGTCTATAAAGAGACGTGTTTACATTGCCACGGCAATAAGGGCGAAGGCAATCCCGAGAAAAAAGCTCCTGCGATCAACAAACAAAGCATCCAAGAGCTTGAGATGTCACTTTTTGACATCAAAAACGGCGGTTTAGGTCAATCTACGGCGAGTGAGCACGAAGTGATGGAACATAATATGAAAAAATTAGCCGAAAAAGGTTATGATTACGACATTAAGGTAATGGCAAGTTACATTTTCAATACGTTTAATATCAGTAAGTAATCATCAACGAGACTTCTCGGCGACGACATATCGGCCGAGAAGTCTCTGAAAGCGAAGAATGAACAAGCGACAAAATGAAGTTTTCGTATGGCCTTTATGTACGCGTATTATTCATTGGATGATCGCACTCTCCTTTATAACCTCTTTTATCACGGCTTTTTTTCACTCACTTTTTAAATGGCATTTAGCGTTCGGTTGGATTTTCGGAATCGTTTTGATCTATCGGCTCGTTTGGGGCATCGTCGGTCCAAATTATGCGACGTTTAAAACGTTTAAGCTCTCTTTGGCGGAACTTCGATACTACTTTGTCGAAAAGGTACAAAACCGATGGCGCAAGATTCACGCCGGTCATAACGCCGCTTCCAGTTGGTTTACGATTATCGTGCTTAGTTTCGGTCTGGAAATCGTTCTAAGCGGGCTTTTATTGCAAGGTACGCAAGAAGCGAGCGGTCCGTTTTGCTTTTTAAACAACGATTTTTTTAAAGCATCGACGTTTCTGTTTTTCGTGCATCAATTCGGAGCGTATATTCTCGTCGTCTGGGCGTTTATTCATATCTCCGGCGTATTGGTGGAGCAGTTTTACCATAAAACGCATATGGTGTTTGCGATGGTTACGGGTTACAAAAAAGCGGACGGAGAAGATACCGTCGTTTCGATTTGGCACCATCTGTTTGCTTATAGCGTCATTGCGATCTCGATCGGCATGCTTTATACGATTGTTTACGACGAAAAGAGTTATTTGACGCACGAGCGGTTTGCGAAGATCGACTATGCCGCCGAAAACGACGCTTATGCCCAAAAGTGCGGAAAATGCCATAAACCCTACCCTCCTTTTATGCTTCCGAGTGCTTCGTGGACGCTTTTAATGGACGGTTTATCGAACCATTTCGGCGAAGCGATTAGTGATCGCAATATTACCCAAAGCGAACAAGAGAGCATTCGTACGTATCTTACCGGTCGTAGTGCCGAAACGTCTTCGCGTAAATTGGCGTTTAAAACGCTGGACTCTTTGGGGACGATGCATCCGATTTCCATGAGTAAAGTTCCCTACTGGCGCGCGGCGCACGAAGATATCGATCGTAGCGTATACAAACGCTCTTCGATCAAAGAAGCTTCTAATTGTTTCGCCTGTCACGAAGGATTTGAGTTCGGTATTTTGGACAATACGCGTATTCATATTCCCCAATAACGACCGTTTCGTACCGTCGCAATTTTTTTGAAACCCTATTTTGGTTATAATAGACGTTCCTATCAAACGTCTTATGCGTCGCCGTAGTAAGAGTTTTACATGTAAGACTATCCAGCACGTTCTAAGCTTGGCGCATTAGACTCGTTTTAAACTAAAAACAAAGGATGCAGAATGCTTTTGGGTGTGAATATCGACCATATCGCCGTATTAAGAGAAGCGCGCAAAATTAACGATCCCGATCCTTTGGACGCACTGTTTTTCGTTAAACGCTCCGGAGCCGATCAGATCACGATTCATCTTCGTGAAGACCGACGCCATATTAACGATGACGATGCACAAAAAATCATTTCTCAATCGCAACTTCCCGTCAATTTAGAGTGTTCGATGAACGATGAGATTATCGAAAAAGTGTTAGCCTTGTCGCCGCATCGAGCGACCTTGGTTCCCGAAAAGCGCGAAGAAGTGACGACAGAGGGCGGCTTGGACGTCTTAAAGTATTTCGATGCTTTGAATCAAACGGTAAAACGTTTGCATCAAGCACAGATCGAAGTATCGCTTTTCATCGATCCCTCGTCGGAAACGATCGAAGCGGCACATCGTTTAGGCGTCGAATGGGTCGAACTTCATACGGGTTTGTACGCCAATATTTATGCGATGTTGTATGCCAATTTAGCACGAACGCCTCATGCGATCGCTGCGTTGCGATTGGATCGAAAAACCTTACATATAAAATTGGAAGCATCTATCGTCGAGCTTGAAAATGCCGCAAATTTAGCGCGTCGCTTGGGGATGAAAGTTGCCGCGGGTCACGGACTGAACTATCAAAACGTCAAGCGAATCGTCGCTATGCCTGCGATCGAAGAGCTTAATATCGGACAGAGTATTATCGCACGTTCCGTTTTTGTCGGCTTAGAATCCGCCGTTCAAGAGATGTTAGGATTGGTACGATGAAAAAACTTGCGATTAGTATCGGCGATCTCAACGGCGTCGGTTTGGAAATTGCGCTAAGGGCGCACCGAGAAATTACGAAAGTGTGTAAGCCGATTTATTGTATTAACGAAAACATGTTGGCATGGGGAAGCGCGCTTTTGGGGATCGACGTGCCCGAAGATTTCGAAATTCGCGATTGCGGGAAGGTGTTCGAAATTACTCCGGGCGTTTGTTGTGCCGATGCCGGAGAGAGTTCGTACGATTCGTTTATCACGGCGGTGGCATTAGCCAAAAGTAACGAAGTCGATGCCATCGTAACGCTTCCGATCAATAAAGAGGCGTGGGAAAAAGCGGGCTTGGAGTATAAAGGACATACGGATGCCCTCAGCGATTTACTCGGATGTGAAGCCATTATGATGCTCGGGTGCGAAGCGATGTTCGTCATTTTGTACACGCACCATATTCCGCTTCGCGACGTTCCTCATGAGATTAAAACGAAAAAACTAAAACCGTTTTTACTTAAAATTTACGAAGAACTCGGATGTGAACGTATCGCGGTTTTAGGCTTAAACCCGCATGCGGGCGATCACGGCGTTATCGGTGAGGAAGATAGCGAAATCGAAAAAGCGATTCAGAAAGCTAACCACTTTTTAGAACGTGAAGTTTTCTTCGGACCGATGGTGCCCGATACCGCTTTTTCAACCGCCAATCGCGAAAAATTTAAGCATTTTGTTTGCATGTACCACGATCAAGGCTTGATTCCTCTTAAAACGCTCTATTTTGAAGAGAGCATCAACGTGAGTCTCAATGCGGGTATTATACGAACGTCGGTCGATCACGGAACCGCTTTTGATATTGCCTATAAAAACGCTCAAGAGCTTTCAACGCTCAGTTACGTCAATGCCGTTCACGAAGCGTTGAAACTGACCAACTCTAAAGTCTTATTGACGTTTTAAGCTTTGGCGGCAAAACTGAGGATCACTTCATACGTTTTGCCGTTTTTGTTCACGGTGTGCGCTTTAACGAAACTCGGTTTTTTAAAGCCGTTTTCGACGAAAAAGTGCACCCACTCTTCGTGCGAAAATCCGAAATGATACACGCCCGTGTTGTCCGAGTGAAAACTTCCGTCCTCTTTTGCCAAATCGGCAATCGCTAAAATCCCCTCGGCAGAAAGAATGCGAGAGAACTTTTGCATCAGGCGTGCCGGTTCTTCGATATGATGAAATGCCATCGCACTCACGATACGATCGACTTGCAAAGAACCGAAATCGGCATCGACGTCCAGTGCTAAGGTTTCGACGTGAGCCAAACCGCTTTCATCGGCTTTACGTTGAAATTGCTCTAACATCGCGCTTGAGAGGTCCGCACCGATGAGTTTGCCGATAAAAGGAGCGATATTGAGTCCCACAAGGCCGGTTCCGCATCCAAAGTCCAAGACTCGGTCGTCTTTGGAAAACGAAACGGAGTCTAAAATGGCATCGGTAATATTTTTAGCGAGGCTTAAGCGCATATTGTTTTGGTCCCACTTTTGCGCTACGGCGTCGAAGCGTTGTTTAAGGTTGCTCATAAGTTCTCCATACATAAGATTTTTGAGGATTTGAGGCGTTAAACGTACTTTTTAAACCCTCCGGCGTCATCGTATAGATGGTGTCGACGATGGATTCGAGGAATTCTCTATGGTGCGAAACGATGACGATGCTTTTATCGATTTTACGTAAAATCGCAACGAGCTTTTGTTGCATAGCGTTATCCAATCCGTTGGTCGGCTCGTCCAAAAGCATGAGTTTGGGTTCGGCGATTAAAACGCCCGCGAGCGCGACTAATTTTTTTTCGCCTCCCGAGAGATGATAGACCACTTTTTTCGCCAAGTGCGAAATGCCTAAATCTTGAAGAATCATCGTCGTTTTGAGTGCGGCTTCCTCTTTACCGATGCCTTGAGCAAGGAGGCTGAATGCGACGTCATCCTCGACGATAGGGGCTAAGAATTGATTGTCGGAGTCTTGAAAAAGATAGCCGATCATCGTACGCACGGTTTTAAAATCGTTCAAGGAACGCATCGGTTGGTGAAAAAGCTCCAAAACGCCGCTTTGCGGCAAAGACAAGCCGGCGATCATCTCTAAAAGCGTCGTTTTACCGCAACCGTTCGGTCCGATAATCGCAATTTTTTCTTTATGCGAAAGGTTTAACGTGATGCCGGTATAGAGCGTCACGCCGTTACGTGCGGCGGAAATATTTTTCATCGTGAGCGAACAACTCATAGTACATACCCTTGATGCCAAAAAAGCGAGATAAGCGTTAGTAACGTTGCGATTGCGTCGTTGGAACGTAAACTTTGACGACGGCTTAAGGTGTAAATTTCACCTTGAAAGCCGCGAAGCAGCATCGCTTTTTGCAAAGCGACCGATCGCTCTAGGGCTTTGATAACCAACGTACCGATAAATCCCGCTAGCGTTTTGTAAGATAACAGATCGGTTTTGGGCGTAAAACCGCGAATGCGTAACGTATTTTTAAAGAGTACGAGCTCGTGGCGAATCAGAAAAATCGATTTACTCGTAAAGAAAAAAAGCGTCGTTAGTTTGTGCGGTAAAGCGAGGCGTTGCATCGCGATCGCGATCGTAAATTCGTTACAGCCGTGAAAGAGCAATAAGATACAAAGAAGCATCAGATTGGAACGAAGAAGCATCAACCCCGCAAGGTGCTCTTGATGTTGCCAATACAGCGTGAGTGCAATGAAAACGATCAACGTATTGAGCATCACAAGACGCTTTAAAATCGTCAGTAAAAAACGTCGCTTGAGCCATGCCAAAAAAAACAAGACAAGCGACATTGAAACATACACGTGCGTTTGAAGTGCGATCGTACAACCGTACACGAGGGCTAAAAGCAAAGCGACGCAAGGCGTTATCGGCGGGCGGGACGTTTGATCCAAAAGAGTGCTCCAAAGAAAAAGACAATTATAGCCAATCCTAAGGCGACTTTACTCAAAGGCATATCGGCAGGTAAGGTTTTAAGCTCTTCTTTCGTGTGTGATTTTGCTTCGTAGTCCAACGTCGCTTGATGTCCCATGCCGCCTTCAACGGTAATTTTAAAATGCGGCGCGGGAAGTTTGAGGGATGCTTTCCCCTCGTCGTCGGTTTGAAAGCGTGCCAATTCTTTGTCTTGACTATCCTGAAGCAGGATCGTACATTGTTTGCACGGAGCGGATTTGGTAAAGTAGCTTTGAACGTATAAACTCCCCTCCTCGTCGTAAGCGAAAAGATTGATCTTATGAGCGTACAAAGCAGAAATACTGAAAAAAGCGATGAGTAAAAAACGGACTATCATGCGACCTCCAACCATGCGGGTGCGACTTTTTCGATAAAACGAAGCGCAAAAAGCGTGATGACGCCTTCGATGAACATCACGGGAAGGTGTGCTAAAAATGCCAATTTTGCGGCACTGACGAAAGCTTCACCGTTGAGAGCCAACGTGAGCGAAAGCAAAAACGCCGACAATGCCAAAGGGACAAATCCGACGCTAAACCACAAGGCGGTTTTACTCCAGATCGTATGCGGACGTAAGCGAAAGAGAAAATAGCCCGCCAGCGTAGGAAACGCAAGATTGAACACGTTCACGCCCAGTGTCGTAAGTCCGCCGAACCCGAATAAAATTCCTTGCAAAAAGAGTGCGACAAAAATGGCTACAAAAGCGCGCGGACCTAAAAGCGCGCCGACGATGCCGCCTAAAACCAAATGAACCGAGGTCGGACCTAAGGGAATATGAATAAACGACGCTAAGAAAAAGAGTGCGGATAAGACGGCAGTTTTAGGAATATCTTCGTTTTTGAGTGTTTTAAACGCATAAAAAACCAGTGCCGTCGAAAGAACGGCACCTCCGATCAAAATTTCGGGACGTAATACCCCTTCGCTAATATGCATTATTGAATCTTCTCGGTTTTAAGCCATAAAACGGCACCCAGTTCCACCGGATAGCTTTTACCCTCGTGTTTTATCTTTTCGTCATCGTCGATCAAAGCGGCAAATCCCCACCATCCCTCAAGCGGTAAAGCCACGTGGAAAATACCGTTACCGTCTGCTTTAACGACTTGCGTTACGTACATATCGTTGGGAGCTTTGAGTCCTTTCGTGTTGTAGTATTCGACTTCGATTTCGGCATTGGGAACAGGTTTTCCTTTGTAAAGCACTTTAGCGCTAAACAAATTTCCGGCATAAAGCGAGTAAGGACGTGAAAGCGGCACGATTTCGGCTTTAAGTCCGACGGGTTTATCCCAACCCTCTCCCGAATTAAAGGCATCGACGATTGTTTTCGTTTGATGTCGAATAAATTTATCTTCCGCAGGCTCAAAGTACGGCATCGGATCGACGTAAAATTGGTACACGCCGGGTTCTTTAATCGTATAGTCGCTTTTCCATGTCGTCATTTTATTTTTTTCGACCGATTGGAGATTGGGTAGAAGCGATGTTTTTTTGCCTTCAAAAAAGACGCCTGCCTCTTTGGGTTTTTGCATGTTCATCAGTTGCTGTTCAAACGGGTGCGTAAACTCGTATTGAATCGAAACTTTCGGATTTTTTTGTTCGACGACCGACTGGTCGGTCATAACCGTTTGAAAGTGAGCCAAAAGCGACGTTGCGCAAACCAGTGATGCCAATAATATTTTCATACGAATGCTCCTCATAAATAATACTTGAATTAATTCGATATTATTGTTGCATTTATGACGTAAAAAAGGGCTTAAAGCGTTTCGCGAAGAGTCAATAGCGATGCTATGCAAGAGGCTTCGTTTTCATTGTCGAAAAAAAAGCTTACATGTAAAGGTTTTCGGTACACCAAATCGTAATAATCACGCAGTAATAAGGTAACGACGCTTTGTAAATCACGGCGTTCGTACGCATCGATAATCGCCTCCTTAACGTTTTTACGAACGTAAGGCGTGATCATTGCCATTGCACGGTAAAAAAACTCCGGCGTTATGTTTTGATAGTAGTGCAAAATGCGTTTCGTGCGCAGTTCAAAAGGTGCAGTAATCTCGACGCGAACGCCTGCTTGGATATTTTGATACACGCGTGCGGGGAGCGTGACTTTTCCAAGACGCTTACTCTCGGCTTCAACAAAGACGCTACAATCGGGTTTGATAGCGTAAAGGGCGTTAAATAGGCTGTTCTCAAACATTTTTTGGCTCGGTTGCGCTCCGCAGATCGCACCGAAACTCGAACCTAAATGATTGGCGAATCCTTCGATATCGAGCGAAGGCGAAAGTTGTTTTAAAAGCTCGGTTTTTCCGCAACCCGTTTTCCCGCCCAGAACGATAAAACGTCGGTGCGGTAGTTGCTCGAAAAATGCCAGTACGTACGTGCGATACCGTTTATAACCGCCTTCCAAACGATAGACTTGATAACCGATATGCGATAAAATGATGGCGATCGAACTGGACCTTAGCCCTCCTCTTGCACAATAAATGCCGATTTTTGATCCTATGGGATAATGACTTCCTATCGTTTGAAGGTGTGCGGCAACGTTTTCACAGATGTACCGAGCGCCTAAAAGCTTGGCTTCGTTTCGCGATCGTTGTTTGTAAATCGTACCGATTTCTCGGTGTTGCGCATCGTTGAGCGCATAAAAGTTGTGTGCGCCGATGATATGCGATTCCTCAAATTCTTGCGGACTTCTCGCATCGATGAGTAGATCAAACGTTTCGCAAGCGGCTAAAAACGTTTTGACGTCGCATTCTTTTAGCATGAAAAATAAGTCGGGATGAGCGCATGAAGTTTACGGTACAAGGCATCAAAATCCGTGCCGTAGACGCGGGTTTGCGCTATAGCGGTAATAAAATTGGTATCGCCGCTCCAACGCGGAAGAATATGGTAATGGACATGTTCGGCAATGCCGGCACCGCCGCTTTTGCCTAAATTCATACCCAAATTAACGCCGTGCGCTCCGAGTCCTTCTTTAAGCATTTTAACCGAACATTGCACCAGATGCGACATTCGAAGCCACGTTGAAGAGTCTAAAGATTCGATAGCGTCGGTATGAATATGCGGTATAACCATAAAATGTCCCGGCGTGTAAGGGTAACGGTTCATCACGACGAAACAACATTCGTCGCGGTAAAGAACGTGATGTGCTTCGTCCATTTCGGGATGTTCGCTAATGCGGCAAAAGACGCATCCTTCTTCTTTTTCGTTAAAATAAACGTCACGCCACGGAGCGTACATGTAATCCATCAATCGACCTTTTTAATGGCTTCCAAAGCGGATGCGATATCGGGCTCGCGCATAAAGTATTCTCCGATTAAAAAAGCGTCCGCGCCGACGCTACTTAAGTGTCGAATCGTCTCTTTGTCGTTCAAACCGCTTTCGGCGACGATAATTTTACCTTGCGGAATCAGCGGCATCAGTTTTTCGGTGAGGCTCATATCCATGTCAAACGTTTCTAGATTGCGATGGTTGATACCGATGATATTCGCACCCGCAAAAATCGCTTTGACCAAATCTTCTTTATCATGTATCTCGACTAAAACTTCTAGTCCTAAACGAAATGCATACTCTAAAAGGTGTTTGAGTTCGGCTTTACTGAGTGCTTTAGCGATCAGTAAGATAAAATCAGCGCCGTACACGAGGGCTTCGACGATTTGATATTCGTCTACGATAAAATCTTTACGTAACAACGGCGTCGGAACGTAACGGCGTATTTGCGTTAGGTACTCTAAATCGCCTTTAAAATAGTGCGGCTCGGTCAAAACGGAAATAGCATCGGCTTTGCCTAATTCATACGCTTTGGCGATCTCAAGCGGATCAAAATCTTCTTTGATAATTCCTTTGCTCGGGCTTGCTTTTTTAACTTCGGCGATAATGCGGTAAGGATTGTCGCTTGTGGCTTTCAGATACGGTTTAACGTCGCGCGGCATATAAGGGTTAAAGGCAAGGCTTCGACCTAACCAGTCGATCGTATACTTTTGTTTCTTTTTTTCCAAGTCGTCTTTGGTACGTTTGATAATTTCGTCTAAAATCATGGTTGTTTCTCTTTATTCAAGCATTGTTTAATGGCGTTAATATGGCTTAAAACTTCAGGCTCGGAAACGCTTGTGTCAAAATCTTTCATAATGTCGTAAGCTTTTTGACACTCTCCTAGTTTGTAATATCCCCATGCTAAAGAGTCCAAATAGTACGGCGAATCAGGTTCGAGTTTCAATGCGCGTTCTACCAAGGCGATGCCTTTTTTAACGTCGATATTATGATCGATCAACAAATAGCCGTAATAATTTAAGTAGACCGAATCGTTTAAAATAGCGGTTACTTCTTCAAATTTATGCATGATGGACTGCAAAACTTCGGGTGAAAGCGCATTTTTACCGAGTTCGTATTCGTAAATTGCCATTTTGCCGAGGTAGTCGATATTTTTCGTATCGTCGTAAAGCTCTTCGGCAAGTTCGTAGGCATTCTTAAATTTCTTTTGCGTCGCATAAATTTGGAGCAACAAATCTTCGTTAAAGCGACTCTTCTCTAAAAAAGCGATTGCCCCTTTGATGTCTTTGGAATAGAGCATCAATTCGACGATTTTTTTGGCGATTTCTTCGTTTTGATTCTCTTTGTAGAGTTTCTTATACGTGGCGATCAGACCGTTCACGTTGCGATCGCGTCCGTAGATTTCAACCAGTTTGTAGCACACGTGTTGCCCGCATCCCTCCATGGACGAAAAGGTTTCAAGGTATGCCATGGCGTCGTCTTTGCGGTCTAAAAAGCGGTACAATACTTCAACCATATTCATCAACAACTCTTCGGAGGGTTCAAGCTTATACGCGCTTTCAAAGTATTTGAGGGCGACGTCGTAGTTTTTCATCTGTAAATATAAGTTGGCGGCGATGCTTAGGTGTTGCACGGTTTTATCGGTCGCGATTAACGAAAGGATCTCTTTTTCCGCCTCTTCATAGCGTTTTTCTTTGACGAGTTGTCCGACATGTAAGCGCGTAAAGTTTTTCTCTTCGGGATATTTTTTAATTCCTTCTTCGATCAATGCGGCCGCATCTTGCGTCCCGAGAACAAATGCCAATCCCGCCTCTTCGGTTAAATAGTCTTTCTTTTGGCTCTGATCGTAGAGGAGGTGGTATACTTTTTTGGCATTGGCATAATCGCCGCGTTGTTGATAATCAAGGGCTTGAAGAATGAGATTATCCTCTTCTTCAAAAACTTTCTTCGTCGTTTCGCTGAAGACGACTTCTTTGGTGCTACATCCTACCAAAAGGAAAAAAACGACTATAAAGGAATAATACCGGGACATTCTGAAACTACCTCGTTCATGTTATCTTTAAAATGTTCCCAAAAAGGAAACGTTCGACACTGTTTGGGACGTACTTCGTAGATACCGCATCGTTTGCGGTGCGGATCGAAGAAAATACACGCATATCCGCTTTCGTGAGCGACCTCTTTAATCGTGAAACGATAGCGAATTTTGTTTAAATAGTTATTGATAAAAAGCGTTTGGCTCAAAGAAAGTTTTGCGGCGATCGCTTCGATCTCCTCTAAACTCACCCAAATATAACCGCTTTCGCCGATACAGCAGTTACCCTGACATGCTTCGCACGCGTTAGGATCAAAAGCGTAGGGATAATCGTCGCGACGTATTAATTCTGCCATGCTAAACTCTTGGTTTGAGATTTGTCGAAAATATGCGCGACGCGGGGACTAAAACGATCGTTTTCGTATATCATAATCGGCGGTCGGACTTTGCATAAGGTTTTGGAATTTTTACGTGCACGAATCAGGACCAGCGAGGATTCTTTATCGTAGCTTGGATGAACGAAACCGATCTCTTCGACGTTTAACTTTGCTTTTTGCAGTTCTTGCATTAGCATATCCAGTTGTTTGGCATCGTAACAAAAACAAAAATAACCGCGATTGCTTAAGCTTTTCGTGACTTTATGCGCTAAATCTCCAAACGGTAAGGCACTGCCGTGACGACTCAAAAAAAGCGATTCGTCTTGGCTTTTGACGACGCCTTGATGGTAAAAAGGCGGGTTGGAGACGATCCAGTCGAACTTATCGCTAAACGAAGCTTCTCTAAAATCGGTGTGCATTAAACATTCTACATGTAAAGAATTCAGCCTCGCATTGCGCTCGCTAAGAACGATGTTCGCTTCTTGAATATCCAAAAGCGTCAACGACGTCGCAGGAAAATCGCGTTTAAGCAAAAGCCCTAAAATACCGCATCCGCATCCGACGTCCAGTAGCGTTCCTTTAGGGTTACATGTTGCGATAAAATCGTAAAGTAGGAGCGTATCGCTATTGTAGCGATAGCCCGTTTCGTATTGGTAAAGTTGCATAGTTATCGGTACACCTTGATTAAAAACCCTTTAGATTTGTCTTTTTCGACGTTGGAAAGCGCGTAGCTGATTTTAGCTCCTTCTCCTACGAACGTTTCGACGAGTTCTCCGCCTGCTTTGGCGCGCGCTTTTCCTAATCCGATATTGGCAAGCGAGCTGATACGATCAATTTCGCTATCTTCGACGCCGACTTTTTTACTTTTGATCAGTTTGAGCGAAGCAAAGCCGCCGTTATCGACAATAGGCGCGACCTCAAAGAAGTAGCTGCTATCGTATTTACTTAAAAAGGCTTGAACGTTTTGTTTACACTGTTCGGAAATGGCGTTGACGCCCGTGCCCATATCGGTACACATAATCGAGTCGACCAAAACGGGCTTTTGCCCTTTAGCGGCGGTCTTACTCGGCGTTGACGTTGGGGCGATCGGTTTAGGCGCATTTTTCATCGATTCGGACGCTTCGAGTAACGCTAGTTTTTCGTTTAACGTTTTGAGTGCTTGTTCGCTTGTCGTCAAACGTTTGCTAAGCGCTTCTTTTTCTTGGTTAAACGCAAGTTCTTTTTGTTTGAGCTCTTTTTCCAAGGCGATACTTTTCAGCGTCTCTTGCTTTTGGTTCCCGTTGAGCGCACTCTCTTTTGCTTTGAGTTCGTTTTGAAGCATTTTCGTCTCTTCAAGGTGTTTGAACTCTTTTTGTTTCAGCTCTTCTTTGAGTTTTTTAATCTCTTCTTCACCGTTTTGGAGTGCGCTGCTTATTTTTTTCATCTCTTCTTTACTTGCCGCGAGTTGCGTCTCTTTGGCTTTGAACGTCTTGTCTTTTTCTTTAAGCGCGTCTAAGTATTCGATCTCTTTCGCACGCAAAGTATCTTTGAGATCGACCAACTGCGTATTTTCGGTCGCACGATTTTTTTCGATTTGCGCTAGTTTGGCTTTGAGCTCTTCGATTTGTTTGTTGGTTGCCTTGGTCGTAGACTCTTCCATATCTTTGATTTTGACTTGGAGCGTTTTAAGTGCGCTTTCGTGACGCGAGTTTTCATCGCGAAGCGTTTGCAGTTCAATCGCTTTGGTTTTAATCTCTTTTTCCAAAGCCGCGATTTTAAGCGTTTCGTCTTTTTTTGCCGCTGCTATCGTCGCCTCTTTGGCGCGCATATCGGTCTCGAGAGTTTGAATTTTCAGCAGGTAAGCTTCTTCTTTTTGTTTGGTTTCGCCGCGGAGCGTCTCTAGGGTACTTTGAGCAGATTTGAGCGAAGCATCTTTGGCGTCTTGGTCTTTTTGGTGTTCAAGTTTCAACGTTATGAGTTGATTTTTCGCGCTTTGAAGCTCTTGGTCTTTGGCACTCATTTTTTGTTTTAACTCTTCGTTGGCGCGCGTGAGCTCTTCCGTATGGAACTGAACGCGATCATACGTCTCTTTCGCACTGGCTTTGTACTCGGCCAATTGTTTGTCGAGGTTTTCCGCCAACGCTTTTTTGGAAGCCTCGAAACTTGCGATTTTCTCGTTGAAAATTTTATAGTTTTTGTTATGGACTTTATCGTTTTCGTCGACGCGACGCTTGACTTCGGCTTCGATATTGAGTTTATCGGCGTTCAGTTTAGCGATTTTATCGTTAAGTTCTTGAATGACGATCTCTTTTTTTGCCAACTCTTCTTTATGTTTGAGCAAGCTATCGTTCAGACTTTTTTCCATCGTTTGGGCGTTTTCTTCGAGTTTTTTGTTACCTAAACTTAGCTCTTTGTTAAGTTTTTTCTCGTCTTCAAGGTAGGTTTTAAACTTATTAAAATCCTTCTCGTTTTCCAAGATCAAAGCATCGACGTGTTTTTGTGCGCTGGCAAGTTCGGCATTAAGACCTTTAATCTTTTCTTCTTGGATGGCTAATTTTTTAAGCCCGATTTGCTCTTGGTCACTCATTTCTTGGCGATTTTTGGCGATCAGCGTTTCGGTATCGGCTTTGAGTTGTTCGATAGTTTTAACGTATTGGGCGATTTCGTCTTTATGTTTTTGATCCGCCGCAAGGAGGTTTTGCGTTTGCTTGCTCAAAAGCTCGTTTTTCTCTTTTGCCGCAAGATCGAGTTGGTTTTTGAGCTTGTCGATTTCGTCTTGTTTACGCATAAAGGCATTTTTTGCCGTATCGTTGTTGTTGGCGATTTGTTCGTTTAAAAGCGAAATCTGGTCGTTGAGAAGCTTGATTTTTTCTTTGTAATCGCTGAGTTTCGCTTGTTCTTCTTCCCGTGCTTTTTGGATCTCTTTGGTTTTGCGCGTTTCGGCTTCGACGGCTTGGCTTTTGAGCTCATCGATTTGGGAACGCAATGCGTTAGCCTCAAGATTGGCTTTTTGCGCGATGACGACGTTTTCTTTTTGCAATTCGTTGATCTTCATCGTCAGATCGCTGATATTGCGATAATGCTGTTGTTCGGCTTCATTGAGGCGTTCGGTATTTTTACTTTGAAGTTCCGCTTTTTCGCTATCGCGTTCGTTTTCTTGTTCTTCAAGTTTTTTGGCGAGTTCGTTTTTCTCGTTCGTCATCAGTAAATTGTCGTGTTGCAGGAAAAGAAGCGTTTTTTGCAATTTGGCAATTAAACGTTTCATATCTTGCGGCGTCACTTCGGTCTCGGGAATCGGTTTTCCCTGCTCATCAAGGTAGGTGTCTTCTAAAAGATCGGAAGCCTCTTTATTTTGTTCCAAGGTCGCTTCTTTATCGATGTAGCGTTTTTGAACTTCCCTGGGTAAATCGCTAAATTTGACGTCACTTTTAGGAATGTATTTTTCGCCGAGTTCATCAAATGAAACACCGTCGAAATGACCGAATTTGTAGGCGGAAAAACCGCCTACGAGGATGATGACGCTGAAAAGAACGTTTAAACTTTGTGACGACGAAAGAGGGATTTTTGCCATTTCAAACCTTACATGTGAGACGACGTTAAAATGTGCGTCACGATATCGTGGGCGTGGTTGAGCGCAATGGCGATACTTCCGCCGCTTTTGACCGCGATGTCGCCGGCAAGGTAGAGCCCTTTGGTTTTCGTTTCGTAGTGTTCGTCAAATTCGGGTTTTCCCTCCGCATCGAAGGTAATGCCGCATTTTTTAAGAAAATCGACCGGCGTCGTTCCGCCGATAGCATAGATGACGCGATCGTAAATCGTGTAGTATCCGTCGGTAAAATTGACCTTCACCAAACCGTTTTCGTTTTCGATCGAGACGATGTCCATACCCAAGCGTAGGCGTAGTTTTTCTTGACCGTTGTATTCGTTAATCAGGGTTAAGTTGATGTCGTTGAGTCGGCTAAACGCCTCACGACGGTAGTTGAGCGTGACGTTATTGGTCTTGGAGAGCTCGATCGCGTATTCGACCGCCGAATTACCGCCGCCGACGATCAGCAGTTTTTCTCTTTGCGAACATTTATCGAGGTTAAAATTGATACGTTCTTTAAGCGAAAGCGGGAGCGCATAGTCGGGTTTATTGGGTTTGCCCATCGTTCCGATCGCAACGATAACGTTTTTTGCGCGATAGCCGGCTTTAGAGGTCACGACGTAGAATTGATCGTTCTCCTTTGTGATGCTTTCGACTTCGCTGTTAAACGCCGTATCGATTTCGCCTTTATCGAGTAAGGAATCGAAATAGTTGAGCGTACTCTCTTTGGTGCCGTCTCGAAAATCGATCGTACCTTTGAGCTCGATCTCTTGTCCTTTATAGTTTTTATCGACGCGCTTGTTGTCTTTGTAGAATTTACGAATGGTTTGCGAGTGGTTCTCGCCTTTTTCGATCATCAAAATATTTTGAAGTCCTAGTGCTTTTGCTTCAACCGCCGCACCGATGCCTCCCGGACCTCCTCCGATAATGACTAAATCGTATAACTGTACCATAGTGTGTCGTCTCCCGTTAGTTTCTTCTTATAACGTCCATTATACCCCGAGCTTACTTATGGCTTATTAAATATAAAAAGTGTAAAATCCCCGCAAATGCGATGATTAAGGAAAGAGAAACGTGCAAACTTTTTTAGAACATGCTAAAGCGGCAAGTCAGACGATCGCTACGCTCGATCCGCATACGAAAGTATCGGTATTGATGCAGATGGCGGATGCTTTGGAAAAAAATGCCGATACGATCCTCAAAGAGAACGAAAAAGATTTACAAGAGGCACGAAAAGCAAATTTAACGACTGCGCTAATCGATCGATTGCTCTTAAACGCCAAGCGTATCGCGGATATGGCACAGGCGATTCGTGAAATCGCGGCACTCAAAGAGCCGATCGGTCGCGTTTTGGAGGGATGGGTCGTTCAAAGCGGATTACGCATCGAAAAAGTCAGCATTCCGATCGGCGTCATCGGTATTATTTACGAGAGCCGACCGAACGTAACGAGCGATACGGCGGCATTGTGCTTCAAAAGCGGCAATGTATGCGTGCTCAAAGGCGGGAAAGAGGCATTATACAGCAATCAAGCGATTGCCGCACTGTTGCAAGCGGTATTGGAAAAAAATCATTTGCCCAAAGAGATCATTTCATTGCTACCGGATGCATCGCGCGAGGGCGTCGCTAAGCTCATCAAAATGGATCGTTACGTTGATTTGATTATTCCGCGCGGCGGCGAAGCATTGATTCGCTACGTCAGCGAAAATGCAACCGTTCCGGTCGTCAAACACGATAAAGGCGTTTGTCATACCTACGTCGATCGAGATGCCGATCAAGAACGTGCTATCGCAATTGTCCTCAATGCCAAATGTCAACGTCCGAGCGCATGCAACTCTTTGGAAACGCTTTTAGTTCATGCCTCAATCGCCGAGACCTTTTTACCGCGTATGAAAGAAGCCCTTGATCGCGCGGGAACGCACGTCAAAGGCTGCGAAAAGACTCAAACGCTTTTACATGTAGAACTTGCAAGCGACGAAGATTATCATACGGAACACTTAAGCAATGCCCTTAATATTAAGATCGTCGAAAACGTTGATGCCGCGATTAGGCATATCGCCGCATACGGTTCTTCGCATTCGGAGGCAATTTTAAGCGAAAATTACGGTGCTATCGAGCGTTTTTTAAACGAAGTGGACGCTGCGGCGGTGTATGCCAACGCTTCGACGCGTTTTACCGACGGCGGAGAATTCGGCTTCGGTGCGGAAGTGGGCATCAGTACCAATAAATTGCACGCACGAGGACCGATGGGTATTAACGACCTTACGACCTATAAGTTTAAGGTATACGGGCAAGGACAAATTCGCGAATGAACCAAGAGGTGTTGCGCATTGAAGGACTCTTCTTCGGTTATCCTAACGCACGGTTATTGTACGAGGATTTTTCTCTCAACGTTCATCAAGGTGAATGCGTTTCGATTTTAGGGGCGAGCGGAAGCGGAAAAAGCACGCTTTTCGAGCTTATTACCGGACATCTCAAACCGCTCAAAGGGAGCATCGTCGCCGCGCCTCTTTCCCAAATTTTTCAAGACCCTTATACGTCGTTTCACCCGACGTATAGCATTGAAAATCAAATTAAAGACGTCGCTTCGATGGAAGATAGCGAAGCGTTATTGCTCGAATTAGACCTTGATGCGACTCTTTTAACAAAAAAACCGCATCAACTAAGCGGCGGTCAACTGCAACGATGCTCGATTTTACGCGCCTTATTGATGAAGCCTCAACTGCTTTTAGCCGACGAGCCCTCTTCCGCGCTGGATAACGTCACGGGCTTACATGTCATGCAGTTGCTCATGCGCTTTTTAGATCGCGTCGGAATCGTACTCATCACGCACGATACGCATTTAGCCGCATGGTGTAGCGATAAAACGATTAAATTAACGTAAGAGAAGGATAGAAGAACGCTATGCATGCGATGATAGATTGGATTGTTCAGACGGTTGGAGCTTTAGGGTATTTAGGTATTTTCGTTATGATGTTGATTGAAAGCAGTATTTTTCCGCTTCCCAACGAAGTCGTGATGATTCCGGCGGGATATTTGTGC
Source organism: Sulfurospirillum sp. UBA4058 (assembly GCA_002382085.1). Classification (GTDB taxonomy): domain Bacteria; phylum Campylobacterota; class Campylobacteria; order Campylobacterales; family Sulfurospirillaceae; genus Sulfurospirillum. The sequence goes on from DFZK01000005.1 coordinate 106,558, forward strand.
GCCAAAGGTGAAATGAGCATGCCGGTCGTGATCGTTTTAGGAACGCTCGGAAGTATCGCGGGTGCATTACTCAATTACTATTTAGCGGTCGTATTGGGGCGAAAACTGATCTTAAGGTACGGGCATTATCTCTTTTTCAGTGCCGAAAAACTGGAAAAAGTCGAACGCTTTTTCAAAACGCACGGTTCATTTTCAACCTTTACGGGACGTTTGATTCCCGTCGTTCGCCATTACATTTCTTTACCTGCCGGATTGGCGCGTATGAACGTGGCACTTTTTTGTTTCTACACGGGATTGGGTGCCGGCATTTGGGTGACGATTTTGACGCTCTTGGGCTATTTTTTCGGTCAGAATCAAGCACTTTTGGAAGAAAATTTGCACGCGATCACGTGGAGTCTACTCGGTTTAATCGTCTTTGGGTCGTTCGTATACGTTAAAGCGTTTCGTACGAAAGAGAAAAAACGCGCTCGTAACGCTATTGGCGCGCAATCACAAAAGAAAAGTCGTTAAGCGAATAACACAGCGTCTCTTGCGTCGTAAACGGGAAAGGATGCGAGATATGTCCCATAAATTCGGGAACGCTGAGTTGGTAAGTATGATTCGGGTGTTTTTGTTGTAAGATAACCTTGGCACCGCCGATGATTTGATTGGAAACTTCTTTGATCAAATCGTCCAGATCGTCTTCGCACAGGCTATCTTCGAAGAGAAGGTTTTGTGCGATTTGATTGAGGGTTTCTCGTTGAAATAAGAGATACCAAATATGTTCGGCTTCGTTTTCGTACAAAGAAACCGCGGCACCGTAAAAGTTGTCTGTTTTGAGTCTTCCTTGTTGCAAAGACGTCGATAAAATCGTGGAGCAAAAATTCTCAGCGGCGGAAAGAACGGCTTGTTTCATTTTTTGTCCAAAAATATTATTTTGTGAAACGATTATAATGCAAGCAATGTAAATTAAAGATTAAATGAAAATCGATCTGTTGTAAACGTTACATGTAAAGAAAAAGGAACCCGTGAAAAATGGAAAAAGAGATCAGTTTTGAAGCGTTTAGCCGTGCCGTAGAGACCTTGGGTCTTGTCGGGAAAACCGATAAAAAGACCGTTCGAAGCGTTTACTTGCTCTTATGCAAAGAGTTTCATCCCGATATGCCGACGGGCGATCATGCTAAATTTCAAGCCATTAGCGATGCGTACGCACTGATTACGGATTATATGGAAGCCTATCGATTTGATTTTGACGAAGAGGAGTTTAAACGTCAATTCCCACTTTATAACGCTAAAGCGGGAATATGGATGAACGAGCGTTAAGACTGTAGCAGACGTTGGCGAGCCGCTTTGAGAGAATCCGCAATCAAAAATGCAAGTTCTAAAGCTTGGTTGGCATTGAGACGCGGATCGCATTGCGTTTGGTAACGACATGCAAGGTTTTCTTCCGTAATCTCTTGTGCGCCGCCGATGCACTCGGTAACGTCTTGCCCCGTCATTTCCAAGTGAACGCCGCCTGGGAACGTACCCTCCTCCTCGTGGACTTTAAAGAAGCCTTTGACTTCGCGTAGCACTTCGTCGAAGGAGCGCGTTTTGTAATTATTGGAAGCTTTAATGGTATTACCGTGCATTGGATCGATGCTCCATAAAACCTCTTTTCCTGCCGCTTTGACGGCGCGTACGAGTTTTGGAAATTCGGATTCGATCTTATCGGCACCCATGCGAACGATAATATTGATGCGTCCCGCTTCGTTTTCGGGATTTAATTTTTCGATCAATGCCATCAGCTTTTCAGCCGTCATACTCGGTCCGGCTTTAATACCGATAGGGTTTTTAACGCCGGTTAAAAATTCAACGTGCGCTTCGTCTATTTCTCGCGTCCGATCGCCGATCCAGAGCATATGCGCCGAACAGTCGTACCAGTCTCCGGTTAAACTGTCTTGGCGCGTCAAGGCTTCTTCGTAGTTGAGAAGCAAGGCTTCGTGCGAGGTATAGACGACGGTTTCGTGAATACTCGGCGTGCTGGTAGATGTGATACCGCATGCTTCCATAAAGGCGAGCGTTTCGGAAATACGTTCGCATAGATGTCGATAGCGATCGCCCAAAGGACTCTCTTGGACAAAGCCTAAGGTCCATTTATGCACTTGATGCAAGTCCGCCAAGCCGCCGCGCGAAAAAGCGCGCAATAAGTTCATCGTTGCCGCCGATTGGTTGTAAGCTTTAAGCATACGTTTCGGGTTGGGGATACGGGCTTCTTCGGTAAATTCGATGTCGTTGATAATATCACCGCGATAACTCGGCAATGTTACTCCGTTTAACTCTTCATAATCGCTTGAACGAGGTTTGGCAAATTGTCCCGCAAGGCGCCCTACTTTTACGATCGGACATCCTCCGGCAAAGGTTAAAACGACTGCCATCTGAAGCAAAACTTTAAACATATCGCGAATATTGACCGCGTTAAATTCCGCAAAACTTTCGGCACAGTCGCCGCCTTGCAGTAAAAAAGCCTTACCGTGTACGACGTCCGCTAAGGCGGATTTGAGTTGTCTGACTTCTCCGGCAAATACGAGCGGCGGATACTTACTTAGCTCTTCTTCGACATTTTTTAAAATCTCTTGATTGGCATAAGTCGGTTGCTGTTTGATCGGTTTGTCTCTCCAAGATGCACGCGTCCAAGAACTCATAAAAGACCCTTTAATGATTTTCTCTATTATAATGAGATTGGCTTTAAAGAGAATTGAAAAGTACCGATCTCTTAGGACGTTTTAAACTATCTTACGGTTTTATCTATTCATTATGGCTTCAACTTTTAATGCATTTTTCGTCAAACTGGCAAACATTGTCTCTGAACCGTTAAGAATATGATATTTTAAAATCGTTTCATCTGATATTTCTTCCATTTTGCTTAAATGCTTAATTTTTAACCATTTCTTTAATGGATAAAATACTTTTAGATACGTTTTTTCATGTAAGAAGCCTTTTGATAAGTTTTAGAAGTCTAATAGTCTAGAATTGTGAACGCTTTCTATGTTAAAAAAGCAATAAAAAACTATACTCAAGAGAAATCACGGCACAATGATAAAATTGATTAAAAAATAATCATAAGATTTTCAAAACACCTCTTTTTCTCAAGAATGTAGATTCTACACACCTTTTTCGGCTGATTAATTTATAGGCAATTTTTTCGCCAAAAAAAATCTTTTGATGTTAAAATGGTCGTACACCAATTCTCAAACGAAAGGAAAGAAATAATGGTTTTATCTCGTATCGCTAAAGTCTCTTTAGCAACCGTAACGATTTTGGGTTTAGGCGTCACGACACTCAGTGCCGATACGCTCAGTGAAGTACAAAAACAAGGTTTTGTGAAGTGTGGCGTCGACGGCGGACTTCCGGGGTTTTCCGAAGTCGGTAGCGACGGTATTTACAGAGGAATCGACGTAGACGTATGCCGTGCGGTTGCCGCTGCAACGCTCGGTGACGCCAAAAAGGTTAAATATATCGCGTTAAACGCCAAAGAGAGATTAACCGCGCTTCAATCGGGCGAGATTGATATGCTTTCGCGCAATACGACATGGACGGAAACGCGAGATACCTCTTTGGGCTTAAACTTTGCCGGCGTGAACTACTATGACGGTCAAGGCTTTATGGTTACGAAAAAACTCGGCGTCAAAAGTGCTAAAGAGCTAGACGGTGCTTCGATTTGTCTTCAAACGGGAACGACGACGGAGCTCAACGTTGCGGACTATTTTAGAACCAATAAAATGAAATATAAACTCGTCTCCTACGATACCAACGATCAAGTCGTTAAAGCATACGAAAGCGGACGATGCGACGTTTTAACTTCCGATCAATCTCAACTCTACGGATTGCGTATTAAATTGGCAAAACCGGATGAATCTATCGTTTTACCCGAAGTAATTTCTAAAGAGCCTTTAGGACCGGTGGTCCGTAAGGGCGACGGTCGATGGTTCGATATCGTTCGATGGTCGTTTTATGCAATGCTAACGGCGGAAGAATCGGGTGTGACGAGTGCAAACGTCGATGCGATGCTCAAATCCGACAATCCTGACGTCAAACGTCTTTTAGGTGCGGAAGGTCAAATGGGCGAAAACTTGGGACTTAAAAAAGATTTTGCGTACCAAATCATCAAACAAGTTGGCAATTACGGTGAATCGTTCGAGAGAACCGTAGGTCAAGGCTCACCGCTTAAAATTCAAAGAGGCTACAATGCCCTCTGGACAAACGGCGGCTTACAATACGCACCACCTTTTAGATAAGAAGCGTTGTAATATTTTGCATGAGAGCGGTGCGTCCGCTCTCTTCACTTCTTAGACAAAGGACGAACATGGTAGCACTTTTGAGAAATCAAAAGATTCGAGGGATTATTTTTCAGCTTTTAACGGTAATCGGCTTGGTTGCTTTTTTGTGGTATATTGGTGCTAATACGGTTGCGAATATAGAACAAAGAGGCATTCAAACCGGTTTTGGATTTTTAGAAGGAACGGCGGGATTCGGGATCGATCAATCCCCGATTCCTTATACCGAAGAAAATACGCACGGTAGAGTTTTTATCGTCGGACTTTTAAATACGATGATTATTGCCGCCGTCGGTATCGTTTTTTCGACGATCGTCGGATTGTTGATCGGTATTTTAAGGCTTTCAAACAACTGGTTAATCGCGAAGCTCGCCAAAGCTTATATCGATTTTTTCCGCAATATTCCGCTTTTACTGCAAATTTTATTTTGGTACAACGTCGTATTGCGTGCCATGCCAAACCCCAAGCAAAGTTACAATTTTTTCGACACGATTTTTATCAACAATCGAGGACTTTACTTCCCGCAACCCGAATACAATACGACGTTTTTAGCAATTTTATTAAGTTTCGCGGTTGCTATCGCGAGTGCATCTCTTTTTAACCGATGGGCAAATCGTCGTAAAGAAGCTACGGGAAAAGACTTTTTTGTTTTACCTTGGGGAATTGCACTTTTCCTTCTTCTCCCTGCTCTTGCCTATTGGATCGGAGGCGCACAGTTGCACTTTAGTTTTCCCGAACTCCGAGGTTTTAACTTTAAAGGCGGCAAAGTGCTTTCTCCGGAATTTTTAGCCTTAGCGTTTGCCTTAACGATCTATACGGCGACGTTTATCGCCGAAGCGGTACGTTCCGGTATCGAAGCGGTGAGTCACGGGCAAAAAGAAGCCGCCGCATCGATGGGATTTTCTCCTTACCAGTCGCTTAAATTGGTTATTTTGCCTCAAGCGATTCGTATAGCGATTCCTCCGATTATCAACCAATACCTAAATCTAACGAAAAACTCCTCCTTGGCAACGGCGGTCGGCTATCCGGAAATCGTCACGGTTTTTGCGGGAACGTCGTTAAACCAAGTCGGACAAGCGATTGAAATTATTGCGATGACGATGTTGGTTTACCTTATTATTAGTTTGCTGGTTTCGGCGCTACTGAACTGGTTCAACCATAAAATGAAAATCAAGGAGCGCTAAGATGGCGGTTTATTCCAAAAAAGAGACGCGCAAAGCTCCTTCCAATGTCAAGGGCTTGACGTTTTGGTTACGTGAAAACCTCTTTTCGTCGCCGTTTAACGTTGCATTAACGCTTTTAGGCGTAATGCTTTTGGTTTGGGTTATTCCGCCTTTTATTAAATGGGCCTATTGGGATGCAAATTTTGCGGGAAGTACGCGAGAAGATTGCACCGGCGGAGGAGCATGTTGGGTCTTTATCCGCATGAAAATCGATATGTTTATGTACGGCTTTTACCCTTCCGAATTTCGTTGGCGCGTCAATACGGTTTACGGGCTATTCCTCGTATTGATTGCGGCATTTCGTTATCTCAAAAGCCCGATGTTCAAAATCGTATCGGCACATGTCTATTTTATCGCCGGTTTTATTTTGGTTCACGGCGGTTTAGCCGGTTTAGAGGTTGTCCCGACCGATAAATGGGGCGGTTTAATGTTGACGATTATGGTAGCGGCCGTCGGTATCGTCTCAGCATTTCCTTTGGGCGTTATTTTAGCATTGGGACGTGCGTCGCATTTACCGATTATCCGCAGCTTAAGCGTGACGTACATCGAATTTATTCGGGGCGTACCGTTGATTACGATTTTGTTTATGTCTTCGGTTATTTTGCCGCTTTTCTTTCCCGAGGGAATGAATTTTGATAAATTGTTACGCGCATTGATCGGTATTGCGATGTTTGAAGCGGCGTATATCGCCGAAAATATCCGCGGCGGACTTCAGTCGATTCCCAAAGGTCAATACGAGGCGGCGGATGCGATCGGTTTATCGTACTGGCAAAAGATGTTTTTAGTCATTTTACCGCAAGCGTTAAAAGTAGCTATTCCTAATCTCGTAGGCGTTTCAATCGCCCTTTTTCAAGATACGACGCTTGTTTTGATCATCGGATTATTCGATTTGTTGGCGATGGTACGTCTGAGTGCCGCCGATTCGTATTGGCTTGGCTACGAGACGGAAGGTTACGTATTTGTTACCTTTATCTTTTGGTTTTTTTGTTACATGATGTCAAATTTCAGCCAAAAGCTTGAAAAACGTTTTAATACGAATTTACGAAAATAGGACGCTTTATGAAAGAGAGAAAAGAGATTATAGAGATTAAAAACCTCAATAAATGGTACGGCGATTTTCATGTCCTCAAAGAGGTCAATCTTACGGTGAAAAAAGGTGAAATTATCGTGGTATGCGGCCCTTCCGGTTCCGGAAAATCGACGCTGATTCGTTGTATTAATTATTTGGAACAGTTTCAAGAAGGAAGCATTAGCGTTGAAGGGATCGATTTGGTCAACGACGTCAAAAAGATCAAAGCGATTCGTGAAGAAGTGGCGATGGTGTTTCAGCACTTTAACCTCTTCCCGCATTTAACGATTTTAGACAATCTTACGTTGGCCCCGATTTGGGTCAAAAAGATGCCGCGCAAAGAAGCCGAAGCGATGGCGATGAAGTATTTAGAGCGCGTCGGCATCGCCAATCAAGCCACGAAATACCCTAATCAACTCTCCGGCGGTCAACAACAACGCGTGGCAATCGCAAGAGCATTATGTAAAAACCCGAAAATTATGCTTTTTGACGAGCCGACTTCCGCGTTAGATCCTGAAATGGTTGCGGAGGTTTTAGATGTTATGATAGAATTAGCCAAAGAAGATAAAACAATGGTGTGCGTCACGCATGAGATGGGTTTTGCCAAAAAAGTAGCCGATCGTATTATTTTTATGGACGCGGGACAAATTGTGGAAGAAAATACGCCCGAAGAGTTTTTTCAACATCCCGAATCCGAGCGTTTAAAACTCTTTTTAGAGCAAATTTTGTCGCATTAATCGTTGTTACATGTAAGGATAAGTATGGAAGAGTTGATTCCCGTTTTAGTGATTGTGGGAGCGGTTGCTTTCGTGATGATCAAACAAATCGGAAACATTACCCAAAGGCTCGATCGCGCACAAGATGCGGACGCGTTTGAGCGTTATGCAAAGTTTTCGGCGATGATTCAAGAGCATGTACGCGCGATGAAGCAAAGTATCGATAGCTCAAAACATGAAGATGAGAGAACTTACATGTTAATCGACGAGAGCCAAGAAGCGTACGCATTGGAACAGCTCTCCGACATGATTCGTAAACTTGTTTTTTTTGAAACGATGACGGCACGGCAAAAAAATTCCCAAGAGATCGAAGCGGAACTTTTTGAAATTTTAAATACCTTGGAACAGTTTTTAATCACGTACTGCAAAGAGGGAGAGGCTCTCAGCGAAAAGCTTCGCGAAAGCCTTATGGTAGCCTATGAGACGCTGACGAACGAAGAGGTTTAAACCTCTTCGATAAACGGATATTTTGCGTCGTTGAGAAGTTCGCGGATCATTGCTTGATGTTCCACTCCTTTGGTTTCCAACATAATCGTAATTTGTGCGTCGCCGTAAGAGAGTTTGGTCGAAAAACGGTCGTAGTCGATTTGAATAATATTGGCGTTCGCATTTTTAAACAAGTCCGTCAGACGCATCAGTGCGCCCGGTTTGTCGATCAACGTGATGACCAACTTCATTTTACGGTGTGACTTGATCAAACCTTTTTCGATAATGATCGAAAGCACTTGCACGTCGATATTTCCGCCGCTTAAAACCGCACCGATTTTGGTATGTTTGTCAAAGGCGAATTTTTTGTGCATAATCGCCGCAACGCTTGCCGCACCGCCGCCTTCGACGACGAGTTTTTGGCGTTCCAATAAGAATAAAATCGCCGATGCGATCTCTTCATCGTCAACGGTTACGACTTCATCGACGCACTCCAAAATATGCGCTAAATTGCTTTCGCTGACGTCGCGTACGGCGATACCGTCGGCAATCGTTCGAACGCTTTTGGAATTAATGGCGTGTTTCGCATGAAACGATTCGCACATAGCAGGAGCTCCTGAGGCATTGACGCCGATAACTTTGATCTTCGGATCGATCTGTTTGATGGCGGAGCTCATACCGCTGATAAGTCCGCCGCCGCCGATAGGAACGACGACGACGTCAAGATCGTTGATTTCATCGATCATCTCTAAAGCAACCGTTCCTTGACCCGCGATAACTTTTTCGTCTTCAAACGGGTGAATAAAGGTCAAACCGTGTTCGTTGGCATACGTAAGGGCATACGCATAGGCTTCGTCGTAGTTATCGCCTTGCAAGATGACTTCCGCACCCAAAGCTTTGGTTCCCGTGACTTTTAAAAGAGGCGTAGCCTCCGGCATCACGATCGTTGCTTGGATACCGAAGACTCGAGCACTGTAAGCAACGCCTTGTGCGTGATTGCCCGCACTTGCCGCGATGACGCCGCGTTTGCGTTCTTCTTTGGTTAAGGAAGCGATTTTATTGTAAGCACCGCGAAGTTTATAAGCACCCGTAATTTGGAGATTTTCTTTTTTGAGATAGACGTTTGTTCCGACTTCTTCACTTAAAATCGGAGCTAAGGCACAAGGCGTGTTGGTCACGACGCCGGCTAATTGTCGTTTGGCTTTAACGATTTCACTAAGGGGTATCATAGGTGTAACCTTTCGTATTCTATTTTCGTACATCTGTTTTGAACGGCGATCAATCCGTTCTCTTTTGCTTTTTGGCAAGCGGCATTGTTAATAATGCCTAATTGCAACCATACGACTTTTACGTCGCCTCTTTGCAGGGCTTCATCGACGAGCGAAGCGGCAATTTCGGGTTTTCGAAACATATCGACCATATCTACTTTTTCGGGAATTTCCAGAAGCGATCGGTAAACTTTTTCCCCTAAAATCGTCTCTTCCTTGGGATAAATCGGATAGATTTTAAAGCCTTTGTTTTGTAAATAACGTGCTACTTTATGGCTGTCTTTATCGGGATCGGGAGAAAGGCCGATAATGGCAATGCTCTTGCACATCGAAAAAATGTCTTTAATGCCCGCATCATCGGGCATGCTAATGTTTGAAATGTCGCATTCCATTATTGCTCCTTTAAAAAAATTGAAGTGTGGAGTATAGCACACTCAAACTTTCTTAGCCTTTATCAAAAATATTACGTTTGACGCATGTCGCAAGTTTTGCGATCTTTTTGTGCTATAATCCCCTCGAAATTACATTTTGTATTATAAGGGAATATGATGTTTCTCGGGGAAATCAGTATTAAAGCGAAAGGCTGGATTTTAGCCCTTTCGACGGTCGGCGGTTTTACGGCAAATACGATCTTGGTCTTTTTTTTATTAGAAGGAACGAATCGTACGATTTTGGTTACGGGTTCGATTTTGGGAATGATTTTTTTCTTTATTTTTACGCGTATTATGACGTTGAGTATTTCGCGTTCCATCGACGCACTTTCAGCCGTTACGTACGATTTAGCGCAAGGAAGCGGGGATTTAACGAAGCGTATTACGATACGATCCCGCGACGAAATTGCCGAGCTTTCCGCGAATATCAATCAATTTATCGATAAAATCCATCAAACCGTTATTGCCGCAACCAAAGCTTCGCAAGAAAGCACCTCCACGGCCGATCGTTTTGCGCTCATCGCTCAAAATATTCATCAACGCATTGCGGAGGAACTCAGTTTTGCTCAAAAAACAAAAGCCTTAGGCGATACGATGAAAGGCGTGTTGGAACAATCGACGCAAAGTTCAAAAGAGACCAGTCGGGATATTTTAGCGGCCTCTTCGACGCTCAACGAAACGGCACGCGAGATACAAGGTTTGGTTGAAGATATTCAAAAAGCGTCCGAAGTCGAATCCGTAACGGTCGAGAGACTCAATCAGCTCAGTACCGATGCGAACCAAGTTAAAAACGTTTTGACCGTTATTTCCGATATTGCCGATCAGACGAACCTTTTGGCCCTGAACGCCGCGATCGAGGCTGCACGTGCGGGTGAACACGGACGCGGATTTGCCGTCGTTGCCGATGAAGTACGAAACTTAGCGGAACGTACGCAAAAAAGCCTTAGCGAAATTAATACGACCATTAGCGTGATCGTTCAAAATATTATCGATGCAAGCGGTCAAATGAACGACAATTACGCATTTATCGAAAAGATCGTACACCATTCGACACTTGCGCAAAGCCAAATCGGCGAAGCCGAAGTCGTTATCAAAAAAGCGTCGCTTGTCTCGTCTCAGACTTCCGAAGTGTCGCAAAAACTCTCCAGCGACACGACGACGATTTTAGAAAATGTGGCTTACATGTACGAAGTTTCGTTGCAAAACAACACCGACGTTCAAGCCCTAAACGGTGCGTCTCAAAACCTTCTTTCCCAAGCGGGCGAACTTTCGCATAAACTCAACCAATTCCAAATCTAAGGCTTTAAAATCGGGCGTCGTTGAAGAATGACGCCCGATTCGAGGTGTTCGGTATTGGGGAACTGATCGAACAAAGCGAAACGTTTGATTTCGTACTGTAAAGATAAAATCTCCAAATCGCGTTTAAGCGTGTGCGGATTGCACGAAATATAAATAATATGATCAAAGCGTGAAATAAACGCAAGGCTCTTTTCATCCATGCCTGAACGCGGCGGATCGACGAAAACGTGGCTAAAGCGATACGCTTCCAAATCTATGCCTTGCAAACGGTTGAACGCACGTTCGCGGTTGAGTGCACAGGTAAGTTCTTCGGCACTCATACGTAAAAAAGCGATGTTGGAAACGTGGTTTAGCTCGCAATTAATCAATGCCGATTTGATAGAAGTTTTGGAGATTTCGGTTGCTAAAACTTTATGAAATTTTGTGGATAAGGGAATCGTAAAATTGCCGTATCCGCAATAAAGCTCCAGTAAGTCTTCACTTTCGCCGAGTTGTTCTAAAACCCAGCCGATCATCGTACGATTCATCATACGATTGGGTTGGGAAAATCCTCCTTCAAAAACGCGGTATCGATACGTCCGCCCCGCTATCTCAAAACACTCTTCCGCGAAGTCGCGACTTAAAACGCGTTTGATGCCCCGAGAACGACCGATAACGGCAATGTTAAATCGTTGCTCTAAGGCTCTAGCCTCCTCTTCCCATTCTACATGTAAAGGTTTATGATAAATCAGCGTCACCAAAAGATGTTCCGAAGTGCACAAAAATTCAATCGAAAAAATCCTTTCGCGCAAGAGCAAAGAGCTTTCGATCGCTTTTAAGAGTTCGGGCATCAACACGGCAATTTTAAAATCGACTTTTGGGCAAGCATCGATGCAAAGCGTGCTTTTTTTATCCGCCGCACCCATAGCGTACGAAAGCGTGTCGCCCTCTTTCCACAAACGAAATTCCGCGCGTGCTCGATAATGGCTATCCGGAGATGGAAAAAAATCGTAAGAACCTCGATAGAGGGGATCGAACAAGGTTGCGATCGCCTCTTTTTTTGAGATCGTTTGCTCTTCGTAATTTAAGTCGTACAACGTACAACTACCGCATTTTCCGAAATATGCACACTCCATTCACTTCCTTTTTTGTAATATTCTATGTAAAATTTTATATATTTAAAGAATCAGACTTGAAAATACGCCGATAATAGCACCGAAAACGCCGCCCCAAACAACCAACCAACCCAAGTGTTCTTTGATAAAGTCTTGAACAATCTCTTTGACCATTCGAGGCGTAAGCTCATCAAGGCGTGCGTCGACCATCTTTTCTATCGTGCTTAACATGTCGTTACTAAGTGATGAACTTTGTATTTTCTTAGATATTTTTTGTTGAAATACATCACTTTTAACGATTTCCGTTAATGAAATTTTGAGCTTTTCGTTAAACGGAGCGCGAAGCCCTTCCAAAGCACTTGCCCCTCCGAACATGGCTAACATTCCGCCGAAAGAAGATTCCATGACCGTTTTGCTAAGCGCGTCAAATGCCAAAGAGGTATCCATTTCATCGATCATTGAGCTAAGATCGAGCGTTTGTTCTTCGCGTTGAAAAAAGGCGTCCAATTGGGCTTTAGTAAAAAACTGTTCCATCATTAAATTTTTGATCGATGCTTTAAAGGCTTCAAAACGTAGCTCGATAACACCGCTTCCGTAGAAAAAAGGGACTTTTTCAAAGAGCATATGAATGGCGATTTGATTCGTAATTGCGCCCGAAAGTGCAAAAAGTCCCGCCAAAAGTAACCAATGTGCAAAGGGATCGCTTAAAGCGTAAGAGAGTGCAATCAAGCCTACGCTTATGAGATCGGTCATCAAGCTTTTATCGTATTTCATCGTTTCTCCTTATCATGCGTTTGCATGTTTTAACTGACGTTTGTTCACTTTAATCGTGTTTTCGTCGTTTTCGTTCCGCGGTACGTAATTGTCGCGCAAAAAAGAGGGCATTTTGCGTCCTCGAACCGTCATCACGTCTTCGATCAAGCGTGTTTTGATCGCCTCTTTCTCGTAGTTTAATACTTCGCAGAGATAGCGAAAGATCAATTCCGCTAAACGATCTAAAGAAATTTGCCAAGTGGATTCGGTTTGATCGTAAAGCCACTCGCTAAAGGCGTAAAAGCCTTCAAATACCTCTGTCTCTTTCCATAAAAGCTCACACGAACGTTTAAAATTACCGCTGTTATACACCATATCCCAAAATCGTGCAAAGCGTTTCATTTTTTGCATCAGCGCAAACGGGATTAAATCATTTTGAACAATGTCGTACGGAGGCTTGTCCGAATAGACCATACCGTAGATTTCGTCGTGACGCGAAAGTGTCGTGCCGGAGAGTTTTTTTAAAATGCCGATTTGAATCTCGCATTGCGTGAGGGCATGAAGTCGGTTCAAATTACGACCGAATCCCTCGATACTTTCGCCGGGTAAGCCGACAATCAAATCGACATGTAAATGTGCATGGGTTTCGTTTTGTAAAAAAGCAAGGTTTTCTTCGATTTTTTCCACATTGAGGCGTCGATGAATATTTTGAGAGATGTTCGGATCAAGCGTTTGAATTCCGACTTCCAGTTGTAAAGCCGCCGGAGGAAACTTGGCGATTTTTTCGCGAAGGGCTTTGGGAAAGTGGTCGGGAATGACCTCAAAATGGACAAAATACTCTTCTTCTTGGGAAAGAAAAAAGTCCAAAAGTCGTGTTGCGTTTTCGATGCTCAAATTAAACGTGCGATCGATAAATTTGAAATTGCGCACACCCCGTTGCCATAATTTTTCAAGCTCGCCGATAAAGCGTTCCATCGGAATATCGCGTACTCTTTTGTCCGCAGAGGAGAGACAAAACTCACATGTAAAGGGACAACCGCGGCTGGCTTCGACGTAACAATAGCGATGTTTGACATCATGATCGCTGTAAAAATCATACGGTAGAACAATCGCGCTTAAATCAACCATCGGTGCTTTAATCAAGCGCTCTTCCGGCAAATCGCCGTTTAGGAGCCGTCGCGAGAGCGTATAAAAAGCATCCTCTCCCTCTCCTTGGATAATATAATCGGCTTTGGAAAAATCGACGCGATGCGGAAGATGTGAGGCTTCGGGTCCGCCTAAGATAACGAAAGTGTTCGGTGAGACTTTTTTAAGGATGGAGATGAGCTCTTGTATTTCAAGCGCATTCCAAATATACGCTCCGATGCCGACGATACGCGGTTGATGTTTAAGGATTTGCTCTGCCGCGTCCGCAACGTTTGTATTGATGACGCTTTCAAAAATCAACGCTTTATCTTGAATCTCGCGCAGGTTGGCATACAAGTAGCGTAAAGCAATAGACGTGTGCGTATAGCGCGCGTTAAAGGTCGTTAAAATAATTTCTTTCATGACTACCGTTTGTTTTTTTGTTTATTATAATAAAACTTTTTGGTTATCTTTGTTAAAATCCACATTCTAAAATGGATCGGGGTGTAGCGCAGCCTGGCTAGCGCGCTACCTTGGGGTGGTAGAGGTCGCGTGTTCGAATCACGTCACTCCGACCATTTTTGTCGTTAAACTTTCTTGGTACGTCCCTCTTCTTATCCTCAAAAATCGAAAACCGTACGTTTAAAATTCGCTTTCTCGAATCATGACAGAGAGTGCTTTTTTGAATATTTTGGTGATTAAACTCGATGACTCTCCCTCGACCAACAACGTCCCCATGCTTCGGTTACGTAGGCGTATATCGCTTTCGTTTAGATCAATAATGAGTTTATAATACGCCTGTTCGGTTTTGAGGCGTTTGTTTCCGTCTTGTCGCGTAGCGATTTTTCCGTTAAAGACAGAGGATAATTCGGGAAATTCCAAATACGGGACGGATACTTTTGAAATATCGGAGATAACTGCATGTATATCTTTGGTGTCGCCTGAATGGAAAAAGAACGTGCTTGTTGCGTTTTTTTTCACTAACGCCAAATCGTATTCGTTGCAAAAGGCGGTAATGCGATGATCCGTATCGTCGTATAGCACAAAAATCGGTTTGGTTTTACTCACCCATTGCTTTTCTTTAAACGTATCGTAAAAATAGACCTTCCCGTCAAAATCTGCTTTCACGTCAAATTTTTGTTGGATTTTTTCTAAACCTTCCAGTTCATTGAGGCTTTTAAGCAAGCTCTCTTGTAACACGAAACGTTTGTCCAAACTCTCTTTGAATCCGGCTTGTTTATCCAGTTCATGCTTGAGTTGTTCGATTTGCGTTTGTACTTGTAGTATTTTAAACTCTAATTCCGATGAGCGCATTTTCACCAAAAGTTTGCCCTTTTTGACATCTTCTCCGTTGGTAAAAAAGATACTTTCAATGTATCCGTCTTCAATCGGGTAAAATTCAAAATAGTGTTTTGATTCGATGACGGCAGGCATTTTCAAGGTACTATGCCATGGAATAAAAACGATACCGATTAGCATGAAAAAAGCAAAAAGAGAGCGTTGGTTCTTAGGATTCAACGTCAGTTCATTACGTTTTTTCCACCAAATATTGATTTCTTTATAGACGGGTAAAAGAATAAACCATATGATTTCAACCGCAAAAAGGATAATACCCAAGGCTTTAAACGCAAAATAATAGACCAAAGCGGCAATTCCCGCAAATAAAAAGAAGCGGTATATCCACGTGGCAATCGCATACACGATGAAAAAAACTTCGCGCTTTTGGGTTAAAGCTTCGGGCTTTTCTTGCTCCAACCCTAAAACATAGGTACGTAAAAACCACTTTGCCATCGCAAAAGAGCGCGGTTGGAGATTGTGCGTATCGGTTAAATCTGCCAGAGCGTAGTATCCGTCAAAGCGTAAAAAAGGGCTAAGGTTGATCAACAAAGAGCTGGTCCAACTGGTTGTTGCGATAATAAATAAAATGCTTTTAAAAACGCCGATAGGCGCAAATGACCACAAAAACGTTGCAAGCAAAGCAAGATAGAGTTCAACTTTTATGCCCGCAAGAACGATTTGCAAGCGTTGGTAGTTTGATTTTAACTTCCAAGCACTGGTGGTATCGGTATACAAAACGGGAAAAAGAACTAAAAAAGCAACGCCCATCGTAGGAACTTTACACCCGAAACGCTTTGCGCTAAAAGCATGCCCTAATTCGTGAAAGCTTTTCACAAACACCAAAGAGAGAAAATAATAAACAGCACCCTCTTGCGAGAAAAAATAGAGAAACGTTGAGCTAAACGTTGCCCAATCTCTTAAAATAAAAATGATGCCGATAAAACCCAAAACTAAAACAGCGTTTTGCCAGAGCCTAGAGTACAAAAAATCAACGCGGTGCACATTGGCATCCAACCATCGATCGGGTTTAACCAAAGGAATGCGAATAAACAGATAGTTATGCAAAAGCCATTTAATAAACGTTTGTCTGGAGTGTTGGTACATCGCTTTAATGCGGTAAAGCGACTTTGCGTCTTCGCAGACGATTAAATTGTTTTGGCTTAAAAATTCGATAAACGTCTGTAACGACTCGGCATCGATCGCATAGTTTTTTTCGTCCAAAATCTTTAAAAACTGCTCAGTCGTAATGCCGCTTTGCCAATGAGAAAATAGCTCAAAAGCATCGATTCCGATCGTAAAATACTTGTTTTGAATCGGATCAAACAGCAACCAACGTTTGGAGCCGTCCTCTGCCGAAGAGGTATCCAAAAGCTTTAAATCGTTTCGTAACGGAGGTAAAAGCGGCTCTTGCGTTTCAGGAAGCATTACCAACCGATCCATTGCCTAACGGCGGTGATGGGTTTTCGAAAAAGGTAAAAGAAGAGCGTGACGTTGTGCGAATAGATTTTTGCCGTACCGCGAAGTCCGATAGAGGGAACATAACCGTTTTCTTGAATATCGTCAAACTCCGCGACGATACGATACGACAAAATATTTTGTTCTGTCAGTTCGGGTTTGTAAGAAATATATTTCACTTTGGCATTCCATGCGTTGATCGGGTCATTGTCAAAAAACGCTTTCACGGAAGCGTTTTCTTCCAAAAAAAGAGCATCGTTAACGGGCAGCATGATTTTGAGTTCGATTTTGCGCTCATCGGCAATTAAAAAAATGCGTTCTCCCGTCGCGACGGGTTTTCCCTTCCAGTCGTTGGGATTGGTGATAATGGCAATCCCCTCTTCTTTTGCAAAAATGGAGGTTTTATCCAACTGATCTTTGGCATGTGCGAGTTCGGCTTCTTTGAGTTTAACGTGATTTTCAAGCTGTGCGATTTGGCTTTTTTGTTTCGGGTCAAAAAAACTACTTTGTCTGGCGGTAAACAATTCGGCATTGCTCACGTCAAGCGTTCGTTTCGCGACCAAATAGTTGTTGTTAAAATCAACGTCGTCAAATTTGACAACCTGTTGATCTTTCGTTATTTTTTCGTTTGGAAAAACTTTCACCTCTTCGATGACCGCATTCAGAGGCGACGTGACCACGTAAGGATTTTTGGCATCCACTTCTAGGGGTGCTAAAACAGAGAGTTTCACGGGCATAAACATCAGGACAAGAAGCGTTAATGCCGCTAGTTTGACGTATTTACTGCGAAACGAGATGTTTTTCAGTGTTTGCGACAAAGCGCATTGACGCATCGCAAATAAAAAATACGCTAAAGACGAAGAGAGATGTTTGCACAAAGCAACGTCGTTTTCAGTCCACGGCTCTTCTTTAAACAGCAATAACAGGTAATGGGTTTGCTTGCGTTCTTTCTCGCAATGAAGCGGTACCGATAAAAGGTGCGGAGGTGCAAACTCGTAAAAGGATTTGGCGTTGATCTCTTTGACATCACGCGTAGGATCAACGATGAAAATGGCTTGTGCTTTTTCATGATGTCTAAGGTCTTCGACAAGCTCTTCAATCCACTGAACGTAAGGCGATGTCGCATCCATAATAGCGATATCCGAGATAGCGACAACGCGGTATTTTTCTCGTAAATCGGTCGTTAACAATACCCCTTGCGTATAGGGAATAAGATTTCTCGTTTCATTAACGACTTGAAAGTAAAGCTCTTTGAGGGTTTCACAGCTCCTACAGTTATGTTCTAACTGTAGGAGTTTTGCAATGGTCGGTTCCAATCTCTCTCTTTTCTTATGCGAGTAGTTTCGTTAAATAAGAGCCGTAATGCTCTAGTCGTTGGTTTTCAAGCGCAATTTGCTCTTTAAAGCCTACGAAGCTCTTGGCATCGGTTTGATTTTTAGTTTTTAACTGTTTCAAATCGATGGTAAGATTTAGCACTCTCGTCGTGCCGTCTGAGTTGATCGCCTTGATGCTTACATGTAACGTCTCTAGCTCGTCAAGTAACGTACCGGTAATGTTACCCGTTCTTGGATCAAACGACAAGCCTTGAGGGAGTGCGGCACCGTCAGCTAGGGTTACGACAAAACTTTGCGCAAGGTTTGTGTCGACGACTTTGACTTCAATGTAGTTATTGACGAGTTTGATCTCTTCAATGGCAATGCCGACAAGAGAAAACGAGTCTTGGTTGGATTGATTAAAGACAATTTGCCCGTTGGTTAAAACGTTCACGTCGACATTGACCTGAAGGGCACCATTACCGCCTTGTACGTTCCTTTGTGTTGTCGTCTCATTTGTTGAAGCGGAACGCTCGTTTTGATCGCCTTGTCCTTGCTCATTTCCCGTCAATCGAGCTTCAGCTCTAGGATTCGTTGTTTCATTGGCACCGATCCCCCTATTTTCGCCGCCTAAACCTTCATTTCCCGATGGGGAAGACGTACTTAAAAAGCCTCTTCCCGGCTCGGTTGGCAATCCACCGCCGGATTGTGGTGCATTCGGTGTCGTATTTAAAACACCCAATCCGTTCAGAGAACCACCGGTTGATCCTCCATTTCCCAAATTGGTTCCGGCAGATGTTCCTGTACCGCCGGACGTATCCGTCGTGCCGCCACTGACCGATGGCGTCGGTTTTGCCGTTTCAAGAGGAGCCGGGGCGATGACGAGCATTGAATAAGTGCGGCTAATGGTTGCACCAAACGGATCCGTCGCTTTGAGCGTAATCTCGAAAACTCCCGACTGCGAAGCTCTTCCCGAGATGACGCCCGTTACGGGATCGATCGTTAATCCTATCGGTAAGTTCGTTGCTTCAAACGCAAAAACATTGCTTGCGTCGCTATCGCTGAATAAAACAGAAATATCTTTGGTATAAACGTCTCCAAACGGTATTTCGACGTTAATATTATCCAATGCAACGGTTGGGGCATCGTTGGTACCCGCAATCGTAACGGAAAAATTCGAAACGGTTGTTAATCCTTCCGCATCCGTAACGGCAACGGGAATCACGATAGTGTCGGTTTCGCCTTGTCCGATATAGTTATAGCTTGAAGAATCAAACGTAAATGAACCATCTTCGTGTAAAACAAAACCCGCAGGAGCTGTTCCATAAACGCTAAACGTCAGAGAGCTGCTATCGACGTCACTTGCCGGTAAGACGCCTCGGAGTTGATTCCCCTCGGTCACGCTTCCGGATTGTGCTTCAAATACGGGGCTGTCATTAACCGCGTTGATCGTGATCGCAATCGTTTGAGTCTGTTCTAATCGATTGCCCTCGCCGATATTGCCAAGATCGTTGATATGAATCGTTAAACTATCGCTTCCGTTGTAGTCGTGATTTGGTGTGTATTTTAACCCATCCACGGCATGTTGCAAATCTTCCAGACTGCCACGTACTTTAAGAATCGATGAATGATTGGAACCCTCTAAAATGCTCAGTCCCGTCATTTGCGATAATTCGAGCGTGCCGCTAGTAACACGTAACGTAACATCCAATAATTGCGTAGCATCGATAATGTCTAAATCAGAAAGAACGATGGCATGCGTGTTTTCAAAAACAAAAGGCGTATCTTCATGGGTTGTTGCGGTATGATCGCCAATCGTGATTACCGGAGCATCATTGACGGGTGTCACAAAGAATGCGATTTGTGCGATATTACTGACTTCACCGTCATTGGAGGTAAATCGGTATAAAAACGTTTCGTATCCGTACCAATTTTCGTTCGGAATAAAGGTAAATTTCGCATAATCGGTATGATCCGTTCTATTTTTACCCTCATTGAGAATAATTTTACCGTTGGTTAATTGATAACCGATGACTTTTGAATCGGCATCGTAGATATACGTACTTGCGTCGAAGGCATGGAATGTTCCTGCCGTGGTGATCGTGCCGCTTGCATTCGTGATGTCAGGCGTTCCCGTACCAAAAACGAATGTTCCGCCGTTATCGTTAATATCGGTTACCAACGTATTGATATCGGCAATAATCGAAGCGGTGTTATCTTCGGCTCCGACGATATTGTCGCTGTAAATATTCGGAATAGCCGGTAAAACCATCACCAATTTTTCCGATACGCTCGTACCGTCTAAGGCATCCCTTGCCGTTATTTTCAGATAATCGGCTCCCGGAGTGATGTAGTCGTTTCCGTATCCTGCAACGTACGTAACGCCGTTGGAGGCTGCTAACGTAGCGTTGATTTGATCGATCGTTCCGCTCAGCGTGACAATGCGTGAGCCGTTTCCGCTGATTTGGGAAGCGTTTAAACCGTCGGCAATGGAGTCATTGATCGTAATGTGCCCGTAACGCGTTGTTTCAAGCGTGAGGGTAAGCGTATTGCTATCTAGGTCGGAAACGTTTAAAATAGAACCGATCAAAAGCGTACCGTTGTCGTTTTGACCGATGATTTTTTCAACCACTAACGTCGTCGTGTTGAGATCAATTGTCGGTAAGTCATTAACGGATTGAAGATTTACGCTCGCCGTCTTCATACTGTAACGAGACGATGTCTCACCGCCGTTTCCACCATCATTTACTTTGATTTCAACCGTTCTTGCCGCATCGTTAAAGTTATCGGAGGCATTGCTAAACGTCACGGCACGTGCTAGTGCTTGTACCTGTGACGAGTATGCATTTTCATTTAAGTGCACCCGTAATTCATGACCGTTTTCACCGTTTAAAACCGTATCGATCGTACCGATGGTAACATTGCCGTATTTTACATGTAAACCATCCAAAGAGATACCGCCGATAGAAGCGATCGCTAAAGTATCGAGAGATTCTTTATTTGCGCTAATCGCAAAAGAGACATATCCGTCCGCATAACTTGTTCCCTCTAAGTCTGTTACGGTAATCTCAGCATCAACTTGAACAGGTGATCCGTTTTCGACAAATGTTTTGGGATGTAACGCTCCGCCCAAGAGCGGAGCATCGTTCACCGCATCTATGGCAATGACCAATTGTTTGCTATCTGTAGATCCGTTATTATCACTGACAGTCACCGTAAACGTTTCCGAGGTATTGGCGTGAAGGGCATTGATCGCATCGGCATTTGGCGTGTACGTGTACGCTCCCGTAACGGTATTGAGCGTCAGTGTTCCGTATGTTCCTACTTTGGTGACGGTCGCATTAAGAAGCGTACCGCCCTCAATACCGTATGTAAAAATCGTACCGTGATCGCTATCGGTTGCGCTTAAAGAGGAAGACGTCGCCGTAAAAACGTCGTTACCGTCCGTATCGGTATAGTAAATCGTTGCAGGCGTATTGATAGTGACATTATCGTTCGTACCGACGATATGAACCGTAATCGTTTTCGTAACGCTAGCATTGCTGGAATCTTTAACGCTAATCGTATAGGTTAGCGTTAACGTTTCGCCCGTCGGCAAATAGTTAAAGTATTGATTGCCTGAATTAAAAGACCAATCCACATCGGAATCGTGCGTCGAAACGCTTAACATGTTAAGCAACGCGTTCGTATTTAACGTCAATCCTTCCGTTGCCCCCGATGCGACGACACCGGCTTTACTGACGGAAAAGCTTGTATCCGACGTATCGATATCTTCAATGCTTAACGTACCGCTTGAACTCAATGTCGTATTGGTTTCATTGACGGTTGAAGTATCGCTATCGCCGGAATTTACGACCACGGTAGGTGTGTCGTTAACGCCGTCGATGGCAATCGAAACGGTCGTCGTTGCCGTTGCTCCTTGAGAGTCCGTTGCCGTTAACGTATAAAGAAGCGTCAACGTCTGCCCTCTGCCCAAAAAATTGAACGTATGATCTGCCCCTGAATTAAAACTCCATGAAACGGTTCCCGTCGTAGTATCATTTCCGATGACGGGATTGGAGTTGATGTGCAACATATTTTGGATGATCTCTTCCGTATAGCCCGTAGGTAGGCTTACTCCGCTAGGAAGCGTTACCTGTACGGAACTGACCGCAACATTGACCTCATCGGTTAAATCAATATCCGTGATCGTATAGTCATCGGTTAAAACAAGGCTAGAACTATGTTCTTGAAGATTGGTCGATGCCGCGTGCTCTAAACTGGACGTAATATTGGAAAGTTCCGAGACGGCTCCGGCGGCATAATACCAATCAAACATAACCGTTTGTGAGGCATTGATATTGTTTAGGTTTGTAAACATCGCATATCCGCCGTCATCGTATGATTGGTTATACACGGAGCTTAACGGATCAATTCCCGGAGCGTACTGATTGGATGTACTCCAGCCGTATCCGGGTGCTATAACGGTATTGACGTTTTCATTGGTCGAATAAAAAAGCACGGCTGTCGCATTAGCTCCCGTTCCCGTGTAAATTTTAATCGCTTTAGCTTGTTCCGTTGCATTGGATATCATCGTAAATTCACCGTCAACGATATTGCCTTTTTGCTTAGCGGGACTATCGCTACCCGCCACAAAATCGTCTCGTGTTCCCACCCAAAATCTCAAGTTTTCCGTTGAGGTTGTTCCAAGATTGGTAATATACGTATTGGCTTTGATGTATTTAGCACCTGATTCTAACGTATAGACGTTGGTCACTTTTAGATGCGCCGCTCCGACCGTAATTTCACCGCTCCAAACGATTGTCCCCGTTCCCGTAGTCGTATTAAATCCTGAATTATCCACCGTCGTATTGGTAAACGTCGGGCTCAGATTGACCGTTCCTTCCAAGTTCCAATCCGTATCCGTTTTTGCACTACCGGAATTATAATCTGCGGCAATTGCCATGTTTAATTGATAGCTGGAGAACGTTAATTTATTCCATGTTCCGTCTTTGTAATACCACGGTTGCTCTAACATACCCGTGGTCGGGTTAACGGAGTCAAGAGTACCGCTTCCGAATCGTAAGAGTCCGTTATTAAAAATTTCAACTCCCGCATTTGGAGCCGTTGTCCCTGAAGCAGGAGGCGTTACGACACCCGAACCTCCGCTCGTAATCGTTCCAAACACCGGAGCATCGTTCGTTCCCGTAATCGTTAACGTAATATTCGTACTTTGTGATGCACCTGCCGTATCGGTCGCAATCACGTTATAGCTAAACGTAATCGTCTCTCCCACGGCAAGAAAATTTAAATCAACATTGTTGACGCTATAACTCCATGACGTTGAACCGGAAGCAGCATTGGTAGCACCGGTATGAAATCCCGCAATCAAGGCCGATGAAAGCGTCGAATTCAGCGTACCTCCACTCCATAAAATGTCATTGTTATAGCTGTACGTGATAGTGACGTTACTCTCGACGTCGCTAAAGCTTACCGTTCCGCTTTGCGATAAGTTTTGATTGTCGATGTCGGACGTTTCGGTAAATCCCGTAGGCGTCGAGACGGAAACCGTCGGAGCATCGTTGATACCCGTTACATGTAACGTCGAAGTATCAATCGTACTGTCCACATTTCCGTCGTTAATTATCCAAGAAACGGTTCGTGTTGCTTGCGTTAAGCTTAAGGTTTCACTGGTGGAATGATACGTAACGCTTCGTAATGCACTTTGCCATTGGGCAAGCGTTGCCGTTGATCCTGAAGACGTTAGCGTTAAAATACCGGTTGCGCTATCGTAACTTGCTACGATGTTGCCCATCGTCGAGCCGTCATTGGTAAAACTTAAAACATCACCGCTTAAAAAGCCGGAACTAATCCTCACTTGAGCACTCGCTAAAGTCGTATTGTCTACATCGCTTAGCGTCAGAGCAGGAGAAAGTACGATTGCAGAGCCATTTTCCGTATAATCTGACGTATGGCTCGTTTCTAAGGTAGGGGCATCGTTAAGGGATAAAACTCGAACGGTCAACTGAGCGGCACTTAATGTCCCTCCGGCTCCGCCGTATTCAACGATATATCCGGCAATCGAACCGGTGTTCGTAGCGGCAAAGTCATTCCATTTCCCGGCATTGGCTCCGGAATAGTAAAAGTGTGCGACGTCTTCTCCTCCGCGCGAAGCATCGGAGTTATTGGGTTCGCCGCTATCCCAGTTGGCATATTGACTATTATACGTTGTACCGTAATTAGACGTTGAATTGGTTCCGGCACTCGTATCGCCTGTCCAAAATTGCGTTCCGGCTTCCGGTCCTGTAACCCATTTCCAAATACCTTCGCTATCGGCATCGCTCGCACCTATCCATCCGTTACCGCCCGCCATGGAAGTAATCAGCGTATTTTCGCTTGCAGAAGTAATGGTGACAAGGTAACCGTTTAATCCGTATAAGGTTCGAGCTTCTGCCGCCGTCTTTGCGGCTGTCCATGAAATGCCCGATGCGCTAACGAATTCATAATAATGGCCGTTGACGGTATTGAAAAATTTACCTGTTTGATTGATTCGGTACGGTTGATCACCGCTGCCTTGGTTGTCGTTAACCGTAATGGTTAAAGGATCATCGCCGAACCAATTGGAATCGGCTTGATAGCGAAGCGTGGCAAGGGTACTATTGAGGTTTGCGGTACTGCCCGTTATCTCCAACGTATGCGTTCCGGAACCGCTGACGCTTACACCGCTTGAACTCCCTAAGCTTAAATTACCGTGATTAGAGACTATCGTCACTTTAACATTGCTTCCTGCATCATTGTCGCTAACGCTGATTCCCGAAATCGTAATAGACGTATCTTCATTAACCGTCACTGTTTCTCTGCCTGAAATATAAGGTAAATCATTGGTTGCGCTAACGCTAATCGTACTGGAAGCACTACCCGCATTACCACTTGAATCGACAGCCGTTACGGTAAATGTCCGAGCCGTCGTTGAAGGATCATCGGACGTATTGGAAAATGAAACGAGCTTTGAGATTGACGTTACGACGGCATCATTTACTTTGGTTCCGTAAACACGTACATTGTCGATATAAAGCTGTCCGCCTGCCGCTTTTCCTCCCGATGCATCGTATGTACCGTTAACAAAAACAAATCTATACGTGCCGGATGTTGAAATAGTAGTCGCTTTCGTTGTCCATGGCGTCGTTGAGGCTCCCGTCGCATCTAAGACTTCGATTTGGGCTCCCGTATTGACATTGACAATATATCCGAAAGCATCAAAATCATCGCCTCCTGCATAAGCTCTCCAGTCAAAATAAATGACATCACCCGAACTTGCCTCAAAAGCCGAACTGTATACGGCAGGACCGTGAACAACGTCGTATCCGTTAAGTGTCGTCATACTGCTTGTAAGCTTTAGAGCATAGTTACCGTCTGTTGCGTTGTCGGCTTCAGAAACGATGCTCGTCGAATAAGTACTACTGGGCACATCATTGTCGTTTCCGCCGGAGTTCGCATTGTCAGAATAATCACTCGTATCTTGCGATGTCCATCCTGCAATAGCCGTAGAACCTAAATCGATCATTTGGTTCATTGCCGTCCAACCGGTGATCGTTCCCGTCTCAAAACTTGCATTTGTGAAGCTACTGGCAAAATTAATTCGTAATTTTTGCCCATTAATTCCGTTATACGTAGTATCTATCGAACCGATAATATCTTTTCCGGATCCGTTTCCTAAGTATACATTGGAACCGTCAACGGAAATTGCACCATTCGCGGTGATATTACTTGCACTATGAAGAACAAGTTGATCCGAGCTTGTAGCATTTGTAAAGCTATACTCAATATATTGTCCCGCATAGCTTGTACCGTTCGTAATGGTAATATTTGAAGCAGGATATACGCTTGTATCATTTTCGTAAAATGTGACATTTTGCAAACCGGAAATCGAAGGCGTTCCCAAGTCTTCTTGATAAGAAATAATATTAAAAGACTCTGTGTCAATAACGCCGCTTTTCATCTCCAAATCCCAATCTCCTCCGATGCCGGTCGTATCGGTGGAAGCAGCGATATCCGCATCGGTTGAAACGGCAAAAGCATTGATAAACGCTTGCCCTTCCCCGTTGGAAGCAACGTTACATCCGTAAAGCAATACGTCACCGTTTTCGGACATGGCTCCTTTAATGCTTTGCATTAAAGTGTCATAATGCGATAACGTACTTTCATTTAACACATCGTTTCCGACCGTAATTTCTCCGGTACTACCGTGTGAGAGAACATGAAGAGCATCAATCTTTGTTTCATGCTGAAGAATCGTTTGCATCTCGTCCAAAGAACCGACTAAGTAAATTTCAACGTTATCGCCGATCCCTTTCGCCAAGGTCTCGTAATCTTTCACACTTGTGTCGACAAAAGCAACTTCTTTACGTACGTTGGGTTCACTGCTTGGTGTCGCTTGTGCTGTATGTACGCTGTTTTCGGCGTTTTCGTTTGTTACGTCACTGTTTTTGACGGTTGTGTCGTTGGTGTGGGTTGAGAAGCTGCTTTTATCAAGGACGTCGACTGCCGTGCCAACTGCCGCTCCATCAAAAAGCATTCTCTGTTCTAAGGCGCTAATGATCGGTTTTTTTCGTGTATGTTTCATGGCATCCGTCCTTGCGTTTAATGGGTGAAATGAGCCGTAGCACTCATCCCCGGAATAATATTTTCAAAAGGCTTTATCAACTTGGCGCGTATCGTAATCGATTGACTCGTGGGGTCTACGACCGAGTCAATCTGCACGATCTGTGCTTTAAGCGTGGTTTTGGTTTCATCGATGCTGAGTCCAAACTCCATCCCCCGTTTTAACCATACTAGCCACGATGAGGGAACGACGACTCGGGCTTCAAGATTATCAAGCCCTACGATCTCAAAAAGTTCGTCTTGCGGCTTAATACTTTGGTATTTTGCTACTTTTTTAGAGGCAATTTTGCCGTCAAACGGTGCATTGATCTCACATCTGGAAACGTTAATAGCGGCAATATCGCTTTCGGCTTTTTGTTTGTTGTAGTTTTCGTTTGAAATTTGAATCTCAAACGTACCCACGGAGCCAAAAGTGTCAAGCTTTTTGTTTTTTTCAAGCTCAAGCTTTGCGATCTCTTTTTCAACGTCGATTTTACGCTTTTGAGCGCGATAAACCGCACAATCGATTTTAAGAAGGTTTTCTCCTTTTTTAAAAGAATCTCCTTCGTGTTTGCTCAGTTCGATGATTTCTCCCGCAATTTCGCTGGATAAAACCGTTCGATCAAGCGATACGATGATAGCACGCGCCGTAGACTCTTCCACGGCATAAAGCATTGATGCTAGAAACAGTATGCTTAAAACTCTTTTCATACTCAAACCTTTTATTTAGCCGTTACTCTATTTTTTTCGACAAGCCATGGATTTTCAGAAACGATCCATGAGGGAGAAACACCTGCTTCTTCCGCAATTTTCGGCAAACTATCGCCCTCTTTGACGCTGTAAGGTTTTGCATTGACGATGAGTTTATCACCGGGATACAAAAGGACTTTTGCCGTTCTAAAATTGATCGTAGAAAAACGATTTTCATCCGTTTTTGCTACTTTCTTCGGTGTGACTACCGTACTTGGTTGCTCTTTAATCTCTTCACGTTGAGGCTCTTTTACCGGCTTGATTTCTGTCGTTTCGGGCATTGCGATAGGCGTTACATGTAAGCTTTCATCTTTGTTCTCATCAACCGCTACTTTAGCTTCAACGATAGGAGTTTGTGTCGGAACTTCAGTTGGTATTTCAAGAGCTTTTTCATCCACGCCGATAGAAGCGAAAATTTTTCCGTAACCGTTTTGGACATTGGCATACGCCGCCGAGTAGCGTAACGTCGCTAGGATATTGTTAAGTTTTTCTTTGATGAGAATAAGACGGCTGTTCACGTTAACTGCGTTTTCGGCTTCCGTAAGGCGGTAAATATCGTCGGCTACGTTAAGATACTCTTTTGCCAAAAGGTACTCTTTTTTGGCTTGGTTAAAGTTGACGATGGATAAATGCACTTGTGAGAGTACCGCCATCGATAAGGCAAGTTTTTGCTCTTTTGCCACTTCGATTTGTGTTTTTGCAAGTTTATTATACGAGCTTGCTTTAAAGACATTTAAAAGATTCCATGAAACGTTGGCACCGTAGGAGTACCAGTCGTTGTTGAGCAAATAATCGCTGTTGTCGTACGATAATGAAGCACTCAGATTGATACCCGGCAACATCTTCAGTTTCGCGGCGGTAAGCTCTTTTTCGGAAATGCGCTCTTGGTATCTGCTTTCCGTCACTTCCGGACGATTTTCCAAAGCGAGCTCTTCCATTTGCTCTAAGCTAAAATGAATTTGCGGAATTTCATAATTTTTTTCGACTTTATCGGCCAATTCAAATTCGGTTCCGGGTTTAAGTCCCATCAGTTCGGAAAGTTCCACTTTGGCGGAAATAAGACCGCTTTCTAAGGTATGAAGCGATCGTAAAATGTCAAGTAGTTCTCGCTGATACGCTAGAGCTTCCATCGGCGTTTTTGAGATACGTTGATCTTGAACCGCTTTAGAGTCGTTTAACGCCTGTTTGACTTCGACCATCATCGGTTGGATACGTTTGAGCAAATCTTGAGCGGAAACGGCTTGGTAATACGCTCTTCGAATCTCTTGAGTCAACGTATGTTCGATTTTTTTCTCTTTTTCTTTCGCGATTAAGAATTTATCGGCTTGTTGCTCCGCTCTGACATAGGATAATCCAAAATCGAGAATATTCCAACTAAACGTAACGTCGGTTGTGGATCGCTCTTTTTCTTGAGAAATGGAGTAGGTGTTATTGAGCGGTGTGGGTTTACCGTTGACAAACGAAGCACTTTGGCTTGCCGCGTAATTGTTGCGCTCGGAATATCCCGCCGCCGCAGTTAAATTCGGTAACATGTCATAATACACTAAGTCTAATTGCTGTTCGGAAAGGGCTGATTCTAAAACTTTCACGCGCTTTTGAAGGTTGTGGTTAATACCGCGGTAGATCGCTTCATCCAATGAAATAGGTTTTGTGACCGGCAACGTTGCTTCGCTTAACGTCGATAAATCTTTTTTGACGTGTTCTTTGACTTCGTCTTTTAGCATCGGTTGCGGCGCGACGGAACAACCCGTTATGACAAACGAAGCCGCAATGGAAAGTACAACGTTCTTAGAGACTTGCTTTAGCATGATGAACACCTTTTGTGATTATTTTTAGAAGAGTAGTTTGACCGATATCTTAGGCTGATAGGAAGTGAAGGAAGAATCTTTATATCGTAAAAGCGACGATTTAACATACGCCAATCCTCATATTCATAAGTTTTCACTCTCGTAACCATTGTACTTTTTTCATATCGTAGCTCTATCGCACGTAAAAAAAAATTTTGCGATACGTTTGCGATTTGATTATAATACAGTTATGTCAAATGAATCAAACTCCAAAAATGAAAAAAAGTGTCGGATGCGCTTAACATGAAACGATTAGCAGATAAAAATTTATTACTTCTAGAAGACAATGTCGAATTTATCGATAATGCCGTCTCTTTATTTCAGATGTTCGTTGCGCGTGTTTATGTCGCCCATACGATTAAAGAAGCGTATGAGCTTTTTGAAAAAGAGCGTATCGATATTATTATTTCCGATATTCATCTGAAAAATGAAAACGGTCTCGATTTTATCAAAGAGTTGCGAAAAAGTAACGATACCGTTCCGGTGCTCGTCCTTAGCGGTCATAAAGACGAAGAATTGCTCTTCAAAGCGATGACTTTAAATCTCAGCGGCTACCTTCTGAAGCCGATTAACTTTAAAATGTTGGTTGACGGACTTCACGAATGCATTAAAAAAATGGAAGCGGGCTCACAAACGATCGTTGCACTCAAAGACGGCTTTTACTATGACGCCGCTTTGAAAAACGTTACGAAAGACAACACGGTATTTGAACTCAATAAAAAAGAGATTCTCTTTTTTGAGATGCTCTGTCAGCATAAAAATACAATTTTGACACGTGACATGTTTTTAGCCTACGTTTACGAATACGAGCCGATGAGCGAAAGTGCGCTCAATAATTTTATTATGCGTATACGAAGACGCTTCGGGAAAACCTTTTTGCATACGATTCCTGACGTCGGTTATAAGTTGATCGTATGACAAGATTGTTGTGGGTATGGTGTCTTTGGAGTTATACATCGACGCTTTATGCCTCTTCCGTGACGCTAAGCTCGGAGCAAGAAGAATATCTCAGACAGAAACACGTGATTACGATGTGCGTCGATCCCGATTGGGCACCTTTTGAGACGATTAATGCCGACAAAGAGCACGAAGGCATCGCCGCCGATCTGATTCGTCTGGTGGCTTCCAAGCTCAATCTTACCATACGGGTGATTCCGACAAAAACATGGGAAGAGACGGTTTTAAAGTCCAAACGCCAAGAGTGCGACCTGTTAAGTTTGGTCAATCAAACGCCCAAACGCGAAGCATGGCTCGTCTTCACCGAACCGATTATCAAAGACCCGAACGTCCTCGTTGCTCGCAGCGATTATCCGCCGATCGATGATATACGTTCCTTGCGTAATACCAGCATTGCTTTATTGAAAGAAACCTCCGTTATCGAGCGTTTTCAAAACGATTTTCCCAACCTAAAAATTATTCCCGTAGATACGGAAGAAGAAGCTTTTTGGATGGTGGAACATCAAAAAGCGGATTTAACGCTTCGTTCACTGATGGTTACGGCGTATACGATCAAAAAAGAGAGCATCTTCAATCTAAAAGTCGTCGCACAACCTAAAGAGTACGTCAATATTTTGCGTATCGGCGTTCGCAAGGACGAACCGATCTTGCGGGATATTTTAAATCAAGGCATTCAAGCGATCACGCCAAGCGAAAAAGAGTTGATCGTCAATAAACACGTCTACATCAAAGTCGAATCCAACGAGCGCAATCATCATTTATTGATTTACGGAATTTTGACGCTTTTATTGATTTCGTCTCTGATTTTAATTTGGAATTATCAATTGCGTAAACGCGTCGCGCAAGAGGTCAAAAAAAATCTTGAACACTCCCAAATGCTTTTTCAGCAATCCAAACAAGCCGCTCTGGGTGCGCTTATAGCGACGATTTCGCATCAATGGCGGGAAAGCCTGACGAAAATCAGTTATGCAAATTTAACGTTTCGCGCCCATATCTTGCAAAATAAAAAGATTCCGGACGAATTGTTGGATAAAAATACGCGGGAAATCGAACAAACCTTGGATTTTATGTCCGAGACGATGCAAAATTTTTTAGAGTATTACAAGCCTTCTACTAACGTTTACGAGTTTGAAGTCGAAGATTCGATTCGAGCCGTCATTCGCATTTTAGATACCCGTATTAAAAATCTCAATGTCGCTATTGCGTTTCATCAGACTTCCAATACCTATTTTATCGGTATTCGTAACGAATGGATGCAAGTTTGGATGAATCTTTTGTCCAATACGCTTAATATTGCGCAAAAACGTGCTCAGAAGTACCCTTACATCGAAATCACGATTAGCGAAAATGCGATTTCGTTTCATGACAATTGCGGCGGTATCGATCCGGAGACATTGGATCAATTGAACAAGGGAAGCTATAAAAACGGCTTGGGAATTAACATGTCACGAGAAATTGTACAAAAGTACGGTAAAAATCTTTTTGTTCATAACCTCGATAAAGGGGCGCAATTTATCATCGTATCGCCTTGAAAAGGCTATGAAACGACACTTTCATAGCCTTTGAAGGTTTTAGATTTTTTCGATACGAACCGGAACGGCTTGGCGTGCGTTAGATCCGACGGCAAAGTCGCTTAAGGTCGGCATATTGAGACGCGTTATATCGCGTAAGCCTAATTTATTGATATTGACACCGCTTCTTCTGGCAATACGACCTTGTTTAACGCTACGATCGACGGTAACGTCGATAGCCCCTTCACCTTCGCGACCGCTACCGTGTTCGATACCGATAGAGAGCGGATGAATCCCTTCTTTGACGCGGCAAATCCCCTCAATCGTTCCGTCAAGCGAGCGTACGCGTACCGCTTCACCGTGCGTGATGCCCAATTGTTGTGCCGTTTTTGCATTCAAATCGATGTAGGACGTGTAGCGCGTATCACGCAATGCTTCCAGAGCTGAAGTTGCCGAAGAGAGTACGTTGGATTTATAGCTAAATGCGAGAAACGGATATTCGGGCGTATTCAATTTTAATTTTTCGCCGTTGGCAAGACGCGGCGCATAGTAACGCGGAACGCCGCTGTAACGTTCTCCCGTTAATGCATTATGCGACGTTCCGACGGTTTGGTTGTAAACGGCGATAGCTTTCGTATACGATTTGCTCATCCTATCGCCTTCGTATGCACTGCCCTTATCGGCGAAACGCCCTCCTCGGCTCATCACGTAAGCAACCCTTTTCCAATTTTCGCCGCAGATACGTTTTAAGGGCGCAACATACTCTTCAAGTCCGGCTAAAGCAATCTCTTCTTCGCTGATTTCGGGGGCAGGCGATGCTCCGTCCATAGCAATGTTTTCAAACGCTCTAAGGTAAAAATCCTCGGGGCGTTCAAGTGCAAATTTTGCATTAACTCCGTTGATGGCATTTGCACCGAAACCTGCTAAATTCAGAGACTTTCCTAATTCGATGATAAAACTGTCCATGGAAATCGGCTCGCCGTTTTGAAGCTTCGTATTGGGCGAAGCGACGATCGGATAGCGTACGTGTGACGTTTTCGTAAGGTGTGCCGCCCACGGCGCAACGACGCCCCACGTTTCGTAAAGTACCGAATCGGGCACGATATAATCGGCGTAACGACTGGTTTCGTTAATAAACGGATCGATCGCGATAAAAAGCGGAACGGCTTTTTTAGGATCTTTTAAAAGCGGGATAAGATGCTCCGCACCGCTTTGTCCGTAGATAAAGTTTGAACACCATGTCATTAAAGCTCCCATTTTATAAGGGTATGCGTTAGCACTGCTATGAATGACTTCGGCTTCGATAGCGTTGGTAAACGGAAACCAAGCATCTTTTGCCGGATAGGGATTTTCGCCTCGAGCCACTTTTTGTTTGTATTCGCTACTGGTTTCATAAGCTTTTCGAGCGCGGTCTAAACGCGTACCGAAAGGTTTTTGTTTGCCGGCATAGGCCAAAAGGTTGTAAACGGAGCCGTTAAAATCTTTAAATTTGCCGCCTCCCGTACTCATTCCGCCTTTGTAATTGAGGTTGCCGACTAAAGCTCCCAACATCATGATAGCGTACGTCGTGTAAAAACCGGTCGAGTGCATCGTACCGCCGTGACAGTCGACGCCGACGCTACGTCCGTAAGAGGTAAATTCACGAGCCAAATTGACGATCGTTGGTTCATCGATACCGCTTTCTTTAGCATAAAACGAGAGCGGATGTTCCAATGCCGCTTCTTTAAGCACTAAAAAGGCGCTTTTAACGCGGTAAGTTTTTCCCTCTAAACCGACCTCTCCTTCAAACGCGATATCCGCTTCTAAAACTTCCTCGGAAGATTTCAGTTTGGCGTCTTTAACGTCAATGACATGAACGATACCTTTGGAATCGACGAGGATCTTACCTTGGTTTTCGCCTTCTTGAACGACTAAATGCGACGCGTTGGTAAAACTGTAATCTTTGAGTGCTTTTTGAGACGTTTCGCTCGGAATCGCCAAATACGATTTCAAGTAGCGTTCTTCCTCGATAATGACGCGCATCATGCCCATCACAAACGCCAAATCGCCGGAAGGCTTAATCGGAAGCCAGCGCGAACGATCTGCCGTCGCAATCGAGTCGCTATTGGTCAAAATCGGCGTGACGACGACATAACGAAGGTTTCCCTCACTGCGACCTTTTGCTAAGAGTTTGGCTTGGCGTTTAAACGGATTGCCCGCTTGTGCCGGAGCCGTAGCAATGTTCAACATAAAGCGGCAATGCTCGTAATCGGGCTTCATATGCGGATACGCGTTAAAATCGTCTAAATATGCCGCTTCGCCCGCTCGCATGGAAAGACCGCAGATCGAGGTATGTCCCATAAAATTAACCGTACCGAAACTTTGTACGAAACGATGCACGATAAAGTTTTGACGCCCCTCGTCCGCCGTGCCTAAAACGCACAGTTTATTGGCTAATGGACCGTAATCGGGATTGTTTTCATCGATCAAGGTTTTCGTATCGGCAAATGCTTTCAGTCCGTCTACGTAACCCTCGCCGAAGAGATTGCCGCCTTGCGTAATTTCGCGAATCAACTGCTCGATCGAAATCGTTTGCCATTGATTGTCGCCGCGTTTACCGACACGCTTCAACGGTGCGGTAACGCGAAAAGGATCGTTCAGTTTTTCATAGACGAGATTGCCTCTTGCACACGCGGTTGAGCGCATCTGCAATCCTTTTTCTTTCCATGCGGAGGTTGATTGAAAACTTTCGCTTAACGGCGTTTTATACGCCAACCACGGATCGGAAGAGAGAAGACTGTAGGGATTGCCGAAAACACGTTCGGCGCGACCCGTTTGACGGTTGATTTTGACGCGAACCGAACAATGGGTCGTGCACCCGTTACAAATGCTAGGACGCACGCTGTAGTCGGCAGATGGCGTAAATTTTCCGTTTACATGTAAGCCTTCGGTTTGGGGTGCGTTTCCGTAAATAGGATCGTTTGCTTTTTCACCGCGCCTTGAAAGCGTTGCGACGTGTTTCAGCGTATCGCTGTAGCCTCCGATTGCCGCACTTCCGGTGACGATACTGGTTCCGATTAAAAATTTTCTGCGTGAACTTTCCATAATTATTGCTCCTTCGTATAATAATTCGCCATCTCTTTATCCCAAGGGAAAAGTGCCATAATTGCGGCAATTAAAGCGATAAGTAAACTCCAGTTGGAAACCACGGAGAGAATGCTATCGAACCCAAAGACGTGAGGATGGTATTCCAGTAAAAAAGGCGTCGTTTTTCCGATACTTTGACCGCCGATAACGGTGTTCCATCGAAAAATCCATACGCCGATTGCCGAGAGGACGCCTGCAAAAAGTACCC
This sequence comes from Sulfurospirillum sp. UBA4058, assembly GCA_002382085.1. Lineage (GTDB taxonomy): Bacteria > Campylobacterota > Campylobacteria > Campylobacterales > Sulfurospirillaceae > Sulfurospirillum. Next base: position 141,441 of record DFZK01000005.1, read on the forward strand.
ATTTTAACGAGCGAGAGAAAAAGCGAATAAAACCGATCGCCATCGGAACCAAAAGACAAATAACGTAATCGACGATGAGAACTTCCCAAAAGTTTTCGCCGAAAAAAAGTTTGAGGGCATATTTTTCTTCGTTATTGAACGTAATCGCAAAGGTCAACCAAAAGAAACGAATCACCAAATCGATAACGATAAACCATGCAAGCAATCGTGCTAAGCGTTGCATCATCGCATAATCGATACGTTTAAAATCGGTAAAAAATTTCTGAAAAATCGGTAGCAAGATAATGAGCAAACCCGTACCCGAAACCATGGCGGAAGCCAAAAATAAAATCGGCATAATCGGTGTGTGAAATAGAGGAATGGCATGAACCGCACCCAAAATATAACCGGTGTATCCGTGCACGCTCAAAGCCAAAGGAATACCGATTGCTCCGAGTAAAACACCTAAACGATGGTCTTTTTCTTCTTGCTCTTTCGTATACGAGGCACCCTTTTTCATCGTGAAATAGGGTCGGTACAAAACGATCGCTTCGGCTAAAATCAAAAGCGGATACGCCATCAGCAATAAAACACCCCACTTCATCGGAGAGGTCGGAAAATTTTCCCATCCGTAGAAAAAGAAGTTGATAATACGGCCGGGTTGACGTAAATCGTCGATGAGATTCATCGGTGCGGCAACGAGTAAAACAAATGCTAAAAGAAGCGAAAAACCGGCAATCGGCTTATACTCTTTCATACCGAAAACATGTGCAAAACTTGAGATAATAAACGCCGCGGCGGAACTTCCGGTAAACCAAAAATAGTTCGGAATGTCGATGCCCCAAGGTCGATCGGGCGTTATCGAGCTAATCGTATGCAATAATGATCCAAAATCCATCTTATTCTCCTTTACTTGACCATTCTTTGTGTAGAGCACCCTCACGCTTACGCACCGCATCGTCCAAAATTCCGTTGGAGTACGGTAGCGATTGGATTTCGCCGCTCAAAGCGATGTAAAATACGCGAGGTTTTGTTCCTGATGCGGGTTTTAAAACGGTTGCCGGAAACGTTGAAAGCAATTGAGAGACGTGAGAAGACGGATCGTTAAGATCGCCGAAAACCCGGGCTCCGCCGACACAACTTTCCACACACGCCGGAAGTAATCCGTGATCGACGCGATGGGCGCAAAGCGTGCATTTATCGGCAACGTTCGTGATCGGATTGAAATAACGTTTATCGTAAGGACAGGCATTGATGCAGTATCCGCATCCCCAACAGATCTCGTTATCCACGACGACAATACCGTCTTTACGGGCAAACGTCGCTCCGGTCGGACAGACGCTAACGCACGAAGGTTCGGCACAGTGGTTGCAAAGTTGCGGTAAAAACGCTTTGCGAACATTGGGGTAGCTTCCGAGTTCGTATTCAGGAACATAGGTTCTAAACTTCTCTTTGGGGACTTTATTTTCACTTTTACAAGCACTCGTGCAGGCTTGGCATCCCACGCATTTGCGAAGATCGATAACCATACCGAAGCGTTTACCCTCAGCTCCGACGTAACGGGCATCTTTGGCATCGCGACCGGGATTGGTAAGGCTTAATGCATGCGCTTGCGTTGATGCTAGCGTACTAACGCCGATCAAGCTCGTCGCTTTTTTGACGAACTCCCTTCTGCTCTTACTTGGCATAAAAACTCCTTTTGACAATTTCCAAAAGGTATGATAACGAGCAGTCGTGAGAAACTAGGGAGAAACAGAAAGAAACGCGTTAGAGGATAATTTCGAAGCAGGCTCCCTGATCAACGTTAAAGGCTTTCAGGCTTCCTTGGGCATGTTGTTCGATAATGGTTTTGCTCATATAAAGACCGATTCCCGTGCCGCTTTTGGCGTGCTTGGTGCTGACGTAAGGCTCAAAAATCCGCTCAATCGGTTCGATTTCGATTCCGCCGCCGTTATCGACGATGCAAATACGGATACGACCGTCGATGCGTTGAAGCGTAATGAAAATATGCGGATCTTCGATCGCACGTTCGAGTAAAATATCTTTGGCGTTACCGATAATATTTAAAATAACTTGCGCAAACTGGCTCGGACAGCCTTTAATCTCGATGCGCTCTTGGGCTTCAAACGTGAGGCGGATATGGTGGTTTTTAAGTGCCGAATCGATTAGTTCGATTGCTTTTTGAATCGTGTCGTTGATAACGTAATCTTTTTTTTGATTGTCGCTCATAAAAAAATTACGAAAATCATCGATGGTTTTTGACATGTAAGCAATGAGTTTCTCCGAACGCGCGATACGCTCTTCGAAAATGTCGCGGCTGAGTTTATCTCTTTCCCATAAAAGTTGAAGGTTCATGAGCGTTGCGCCGAGTTCGCTTAAAGGCTGACGCCACTGATGCGCGATATTGCCGATCATCTCGCCCATGCTTGCCAAGCGGCTTTGATGCATTAAAAGTTGTTCGTGATGCAAACGCTGCTTGATCTCTTGATCAACGCGATCTTCAAGGGTGTGATTCAAGTGGCGAAGGCTCGTTTCGCTCTCTTCAAGACGTTTAATTAAAACGTCAAATCCGTAATTTAAAATGATAAGTAAAACGCCCATCATCGCAAGGGCAAGAAAAAAAGCTTCGTAAATTGCGTCTAAGAGTTTTTGTTGTTGGTCGCTAATGTCTTGAAAAAAGAGAAGTTGCGCCAGATGATCGCCGATAAGCCCTTCGAGTTTAATGACGTGCGTGATGTAAGTGCTGGTTTTAGTTTGCGAAATCGCGCCGTCTTGAAGGCTGATAGAGCGCAAGTCGTTTTCTTTGGGCTCAAACGTTTCGCCTTTAAACAAAATATAGCCTTTAAGACCCGAAAATTCCTCGACTTCATTTAAAAAATACTCGGGAGCAATGGCAAATTCCAACATACCGACCAGCGTTTTCTCGACGTAAACCGGCACGATAATGTGATACGCGGCATAATGCTTCGAGAAGAAAAATCCAAATTGAGGCTCGTTCGGAACGGCTCTTTTTTCGTCGATTTCGCTTTTTTTCGGGTCTTTCCCGAGGTGAGCGATCAGATGGCGGTTTTCATCGTAAAAACGAATGCCGAGTAAGAACGGATTTTCCTGCTTTAAGACTTTCCATCGAAAACTTGAAAGTCCCGTCAGTTGTTCGACGTCTTTATGCACAAGAGCGTCTTTAATACCGTAGGAGTCGAGGTTTGCATAAGCGCGATTGAGGTAAAACGTTGCGGCACGCTCCAAGGTCGTTTGATAAAGGCTATGAATCTGCAAGGCATAATCTTTGCGCGATTTTTCGATCGACTCTTTGACGTCGAGGTATCGCGTCCATCCGAAGATCATCGCCATTGCCGCAAAAAGCAGTAAAACGAAAATCATCGTTTTGGTTTTAGTCGAAGGCGAAAGACGTTTTTTAACGTACGGCAAGTTTGTACCCGATAGCAAAAATATTTTCGATCAAATCGTTCGGAAGTTTTTTACGCAGTTCTTTCACGAGTGCTTTTAAAGCCTCTTTATTACCGCCATCACCCGCCCAAACCGCTTCTTCTAACATCTCATACGAGAGAACGCGATTTTTTTGGCGTAAAAGATATTCAAACAAAAGACGCTCTTTTTTCGTCAGTACGTTTGGCGTTTCGTTGACGTAAAGCGTACAGGATTCGGGATTGTAAAAGATATTTTCATTGACTTTGATGACGTTCCCCTCTCCCCATTCGTACATCCAAAGGGCGCATGTTTTTAAGGCGTTTAAAAAACTCTCTTTGGAAAAAGGCTTGAGGAGGTATTTGCAAATATTGAGTTCGATCGCTTCTAAAAAATAGTGTTGTTCGGCATAAGCACTCATAATAATCACGGGAACGCGTTTATGGGATTCGCGAATCCTCTTTAGCAGTTCCAATCCGTTGCATTTGGGCATACAAATATCCAAAAGCAGTACGTCGGGACGGTGTTCGTAGAAAAGCTCTTCGGCTTCTTCGCCGTTGGAAGCTTGAATCACGCGTTTGAAAAAGAGCTCTAACGTTTGTGCGACGCTATGACGTAAGCTCTCTTCGTCTTCGGCGTAAAGGATCGTTAAATGTTCGAATAAGCCGAGCGTATCGTACATGGTTTATAAGACGGAGTGTTCGACGTCGATCGAATGCAAACGCTTATCGATCTCTTCGGGTAAGGCTTCGCGAATACCGATGACGGTAGCGTCAAAGATAACCGTCACACCCGATAGCGGATGATTGGCATCGAGTACGACCTGATCGTCTCGAATTTCGCTGACCGTATAGACCATCATGATCTCTTCATCGTCGTCTTCGCTGAAAACCATTTCGACTTGTTGTCCGATTTCCAAATCATCTTCAAATTGCGAGCGATCTTCGACCAACACCAAATCTCCTTTATACTCTCCGAACGCCTCTTCGGGAGAGAGTTTCAAATGCACGCTTTCTCCGATACGTTTCCCCTCTATCGCTTGCTCGATTTTCACGAAAACTTCGTCGTATCCGCCGTGCAGATAGACTAAAGGAGTCGCTCCGCTATCAAGAAGCTCGTGTTGGATGTTAAATACGGTATAGTCAAGCGTCACGACGCAATTTTTATGAACAGTCAAATCAGTCCTTACATGTAAAAAATAAGCCGCCTTTTAAGACGGCTTGGGCGATCTTTTAATTGCCTAAAGCGTAATCTTCGATGAGATTAAAATTGAGATATTTATAGACTTTTTCGGTTTTTCCCGCCAATTTCTTAGGCACTAAGCTCATGTACTCTTCTACGCTAGGAAGTCGTCCTAAAAGCGCACACAATGCGGCGAGTTCCGCGCTTCCTAAGTAAACTTTAGAGTTGGGTCCCATACGGTTGTCGAAGTTTCGGGTTGATGTCGAAAAGACGACCGCACCTTCTCGTACGTTGGCTTGATTGCCCATACAAAGCGAACATCCCGGAATTTCGATGCGAGCACCCGCCGTTCCGAAAAGTGCGTAATAACCCTCTTCCGTGAGTTGGTTTTTATCCATTTTCGTCGGAGGAGCGATCCACAAAGTCGTCGGTACTTTGCCCTCGCCTTGCAAGACTTCTCCGAGGGCTCGGTAATGTCCGATATTGGTCATACAGCTTCCGACGAACACTTCATCGATTTTTTTAGGACGATTCTCATCGGCTAAGATTTCACTTAAGGTCGCAACATCGTCCGGATCGTTTGGACACGCTAAAATCGGCTCTTTGATCTCACTAAGGTCGATTTCGATGACTTCGGCATATTGGGCATCGGTATCGGCTTTAAGCAGTTTAGGTTCCTTGATCCATGCTTTCATCTTATCTGCACGACGTTGGAGCGTTTTGGCATCTTGATAACCGGCTTTGACCATCGCTTCCAAAAGGGTAACGTTGGATTTGAGGTATTCGATGACGCTTTCTTCATCCAATGCAACCGTACATGCCGCCGCACTTCTCTCTGCCGAAGCATCGCTGAGCTCAAACGCTTGTTCGACTTTGAGTTTCGGTAAACCTTCGATTTCTAAAATACGACCTGCAAAGACGTTCTTTTTGTTTTTCTTCGGAACCGTGAGCAAGCCTTTTTTGATGGCGTAATAAGGAATCGCATTGACCAGATCGCGTAGCGTGATACCCGGTTGCATTTCTCCTTTAAAACGCACCAAAACCGATTCGGGCATATTGAGCGGCATACTTCCGGTGACGGCGGCAAACGCTACCAGACCTGAACCTGCGGGAAACGAGATACCGATCGGAAAACGCGTATGGCTGTCTCCGCCCGTTCCAACCGTGTCTGGAAGCACCATACGGTTCAGCCACGAGTGAATCACGCCATCACCCGCACGAAGGCTCACGCCGCTACGTGAGGTGATAAAATCGGGAAGCGTATGGTGAAGTTTGACGTCGCTGGGCTTGGGGTAAGCGGCGGTATGGCAAAAACTTTGCATCACAAGATCGGCACTGAAGCCAAGCGCGGCAAGTTCTTTAATCTCGTCTCTGGTCATCGGTCCGGTGGTATCTTGCGAACCGACCGTCAAGGTTTGCGGTTCGACGTACATTCCGGCACGAACTCCTTCTACGCCGCACGCGCGTCCGACCATTTTTTGAGCCAAGGTGTAACCCGCGACTTTTTGTTCACTAGGTTGTTCGGGTTTGGCAAAGATAGTCTCAGCACCCATGCCGAGGCTTGCTCTGGCTTTTGTCGTAAGCCCTCGACCGATAATGAGCGGAATTCGACCGCCCGCTCGGTACTCGTCGGCAAGCGTATTGGGAGAGAGTTTAAACGTACCGACGACCTTGCCTGCTTTTTCAACCTTGCCTAAGAGCGGATAAACATCGATAATATCGCCGGTTTCCAATGCGTCGACATTGACTTCGATCGGAAGTGCGCCGCTGTCTTCGGCGGTATTAAAGAAAATAGGCGCAATGGTTGAGCCTAAAATAAGACCGCTTGTTTTTTTATTGGGAATACCCGGAATCTCTTTTCCCATCCACCATTGAATGGAGTTGATACCCGATTTTCGACTACTGCCCGTTCCGACGACGTCACCCACGTAAGCGACTTCATAGCCTTTGGCTTTAAGCTCTTTGATTTTTTCAAGCGAACCCGGAAGTCGTTTCACCAACATCGCATTGGCATGCAAAGGAATATCGCTTCGCGTAAACGCTTCGCTTGCGGGACTTAAATCGTCCGTATTGGTTTCTCCCGCGACTTTTAACACCGCAACGGTCATTTTTTCGGGTATTGCGGGGCGAGAGGTAAACCATTCGCCGTTTGCCCATGAAAGCATGACTTCTTTGGCATAGGCATTGGTTTTTGAGAGTGTTTCGATATCGTTAAAAGAGCCGTAGACTAAAATCGTATTTTTTAAAGCATTACAGGCGGCTTGCGCGACCTCTTTGTCTGAAGAGCTCAATGCATCGACAAGCGGTTGAACATTGTAGCCTCCGAGCATCGTACCGAGCAAAGTCACCGCATCGACGGCGGAAATCGCTTTACATGTCACTTTCTTTTGTGCAACGTCGTTTAAAAAAGCCGCTTTAACGTATGCCGCTTCATCGACGCCCGGTAAAACCCGATTGGCGATTAAATCCCGTAAAAAAGTTTGATCGCCCTCTTCTTTTTTAAGAAGTTCGACGACGAGAGCCGTTTTTTTAGCGTCAAGCGGTAAGGGAGGAATTCCCAATTTTGCTCTTTCGTTGACTTCTATTGTATACGTTTCAAAAAATTCCATTATACGACTCCTTGAATAATTAGACGATAATTTCGCGTTGACCTTTGGCATTTTGAGCCGACAAAATTCCCATCGCCTCTAGTTGCTCGACGATCGTCGCAGCTCTATTATAGCCAATATTTAATCGTCTTTGAATATAAGAAATCGAGCTCTTTCTTTCATTAAGGACAATGGCTTTTGCATCTTCGAAAAGTTCATCGAGTTCGCCGCTATCTTTTGATCCGGAAGCCGAAGAAAAACCCTCTTCGCTCTCTTTTAAAAAGCTCTCGTCATAGACGACGGGACGCTGTTTTTTGAGGTATTCGACTACTTTATCGATCTCATCTTCGGTCGTATAAGGTGCATGCAAACGAATAAGACCCGAAGTGCCCGGAGGGGTAAAAAGCATATCGCCGTTTCCAAGAAGCGAATCGGCTCCCATGGCATCCAAAATGACTTTTGAGTCGATTTTCTGCCCGACTTTAAAACTAATACGGGAAGGTAAGTTTGCTTTAATGAGTCCTGTCACGACGTCTACGGACGGACGTTGCGTCGCTACGACGATGTGAATACCGCTGGCTCGTGCCATTTGTGCCAAACGCGCGATGTAAAATTCGACGTCTTTACCGCTCGTCATCATCAAATCCGCTAACTCGTCAATGATAATAACGATGTACGGCATCGACTCTAAGCCTAAACTTTTAGCTTTTTCGTTGTAATTTTCGATGTTTTTCGTTTTAGAGCGGCTCATGATCTGATAGCGTCGCTCCATCTCGGAGACCATATTGGCAAGGGCAACGATGGCTTGTTTGGGTTTGGTGATAACCGGCGTTAAAAGATGCGGAATATCGTTATAAATCGAAAATTCCAACATCTTAGGGTCAATCATCAAAAAGCGCAAGGTATCGGGCGAATTGCGGTATAAAAGCGAAAGGAGCATCGCGTTAATACCCACGCTTTTACCGCTTCCGGTCGTTCCGGCGATCAAAAGATGCGGTAATTTTTTAAGATCGGTGACAAAGGCGTTTCCGACAATATCTTTTCCTAACGCAATCGTCAACGGCGAAGCGGACTTTTTGAAAATATCGCTTTCCAAAATCTCTTTGAGATAGATGGTTTCAATTTTTTGATTCGGAACCTCGATACCCACGACGTCTTTACCCGGAACGGGTGCTTGAATACGAATCGTTTTAGCGCGAAGTGCCATCGCAAGATCGTCTTGCAGGGTTAAAATGCGCGAAACCTTGACGTGCGGTGCGGGTTTGAATTCAAACGTCGTCACCACCGGTCCCGAATAGGTACGAACGACGTCGCCTTCGATTTTGAAACGTCGAAGTTTTTCGAGCAAATCTTGGATTTTTTGATCGATTTCGTTTTCGTTGACATGAACCGCTTTGGTCGGAGGATTGGCTAAGAACGAAAGCGGCGGGAGTTTAAAGTCTTTGGGTTTATCGACCTCGCCTTGATCGATTTGCGAAAGCAGTTTTTTATTTTCTTCGACTTCGCTCAAAATCTCGACTTTGGCATTGGAGCTTTTGAGTTTGACCAAACTTTTTTTCGGCTCGCTCTCTTCGGGGAAAAGCGGTTGAATAATCGTAGGATTCTCTTCAAAATCCTCGTCCGGAATTAAAGCTTCTTGTTTACGAAGCGTCTTTGGCTTTTTCTCTTCGCGTTTGGGTTCTTCGGGAAGCTCCGCTTGATACTCTTTAACACTTGTTTTCGTAAACGTCGGTTTGATTAAAGCCAAAAAATCGCTGACACTGGATTCGACGAGAAGCGTCATAGAGAGCATAAAAACGGCTAAGATAAAAATCCAAACGCCCATAATACCGATAAATCCGATCAGTAAATCAACAATGGATCGACCGAACAATCCGTTGTATTCGTTATGCACAAGAATCGATTGAATCATTAAAAAAGCAAAAAATAAAATGGCGGAAGCGACAAAAATACCGACGTTTCGTTCCGTTACTTTTCCTTCTTTATAAAGCGAAAATGTCGGTAAAATCAGTACAAACGGGTAAAGAAATCCCAGATAGCCGAAAAAATGTCGATTGCCGTTGCCCAAATAAGCACCGAATTTTCCCACGACGGAAGGATCGGGTAAAACGGTCGCGACACCCAAATACAAAACAATCGCGATAAAAATAATAAAACAAGTCTCTTTTAAGATAGTATATCCTTTACATGTAATAACAGTTTTATATATTATAACAAATTATTACATGTAATCTAAAAGAGATAGCTTATTAATTTGCGAAAGTGTTGATAACATAGCTTGATACGACGTATAAATCGCCTGATATTCCAAATAGGCTTCTGCCGTATCGACGCTAATGACGCTGTTTTGAACCGTCTTGACGTTGACCGTCAGCATTTCGCTACGAGCGTTGGCATCCGTTAATGCATTGCCGAGCGCACCGATTTTTGTGTGCGCTTTGTTGACGTGATCTGCAATATGGTCTATTTGGAGCAAGGCATTTTGAATTCCCATTGCACGAGGATCCTCTGAAGAAGCATCCATGTAAAGATTGCCGGATCTAACGGCTTCGATCATCTCGTCTAATTGTTTAAAAATATCTACGCTCGGACTCTCTACGGTGACAGAATCGTTTGCCATAAAAGAGAGTGCCGTGCTTCCGACACCCGTAAAATTCGTAGCACTTTTATCATACATCGTTAAACCGATTTTCGTTTCCGAAGACTTTTTATCGACGATGTTGATTCTACCTTTATAATCCAATGTCGCCTCGACGCTGTTCTTAGCCGTCGATAATGCATAATTATATTCAGAGATGTTGGCGTTAGCAATAGCATTATCGTAATCGATCGTCGCTTGAGCGATTTGTGCCGCCGATGATGTAGGATCGGCTTTGACGATTCCTGCGTCGATAGCTTTTTGAATATAGGCTTGTGTCTCAATGGAAACACCGCTTTTGGCAATAGCCGCCTGTGCATCGCGATTAGCCGTATCACCCGCAACACCGAAAGCAATAGCACTGTTAATGGCCGTTTGCGCATCGCTTGTCACACCTTGCTTCGGAATATTTCCCGATGTCACCATGCTAACGACGTCCAAAAGTTGCTGATACGTCATTTCGTCTGCTTTCGTCTTCGTATTACTTAAATCGCCTTTCCCGTTGTAAATAGAAATAATCTCATTCGGTTCGCTGCTATTAATCACTCCGTCGCCGTCCAAATCAATTGAAAACGTCGTATCCGAGGAGTCCAAGTTAAGCGTCCCCGTACGGCTGATACCGTTTTTATCCGTAAAATTGAGAACGAGTTGTGTGCCGTTTAAACTATCGACACCTGCAACATCGACTAGCTTGGTCGAAGCGGTAGCAAAATCATTCGTTTTTTTGACGACTTGAGAAACATTTCCGACAAGAAGATTACCCTCTTTTTCAAAGCCTCTACGTGCATAGTTCATGGCATCAGGGAGGGCATTTCCTTGAGCCAAACCGTTAGACGCATTTTTAGGAACGATGGAAACAACATTCGTCGGTACTTGTATCATGCCCGAACCGAATGTTGCCGTAGGTACGCCTCCGTAGTATTCCGTATCAATAGCATTCATTAAATCTTGCACGGTTTTACCGGTCATTGAAAACGATGTTGCTCCAAAATCCAAATGATCAACGTCGGAAGGAAAAATATCTTTTAACAACGTCGTCGTGCTGATCGTAGACGTATTGACGCCGCTTTGCGGAAAACCGATACCGAAATTACCGCTACTAAGCACGCTCGATCGCATCGTTAGATCGGGAGAAGAAAGCGACGTCGCATAGTTGCTTTTGTTAAAAGCGATAATGTCGACGTTCGGATGCAAGGTTAAATTATCGATATTCATCACTTGTTCGGCATCGCCCGTTTGTCCGGCGGTCGCGTTTCGATCGATCGCCCCGAAAATATTCATTTCCAGCGTTTGATGACCGGTCATTAAATCTTTGACTTCAATTTGTCCATGTGCGTTCAGGCTAACGTCGACGACTTTATTGGTCGCCGTATTTCCGTAGGCTTCTGCGATACTATCAAGCAAATTCGATACTTTAGAGCTCGTATCTATTTTAATGACGTTTGAAAAAGTGGTTCCGTCACTTTGACGGCCGGAGAGATAAAAAACGGCTTTACCGTCATCGGATACGTTGCTGTTCGTATCACCGATAAGATCGCGTATCGTATCGTCTTGCGTAATGTAGACTTCGCTTGCCGTTTCGTTTTGACTATTTTGCGTCATCACGTCAGGATGCAATTTAGACTGATTCAGTAATGCCACGTTGGTAGAGACTATTTTACTGTAATCACTGTCTTTGCCTAAAAAAAGTGATTGGCCGTTGATATTATAATCCAACTCGACACCCGAACCGATGAGGGCTTTTAAATTTTCATCGTTACCTTGGTAGTTACCGTAAGCATCGATAGGTTTTTGAGTTAAAGAAGATCCTGAAAAGAGAAATTGCCCGTTAATAGAGGTGTTGGCAAGGCTTAGAAGTTGTTGTTTAAGTCCCGTCAAATCATTTGCCAAAGCTTCAAGACTGGTCTTAGAATTGGTGCTTGTGGAAGCTTGTATGAGTTTTGATTTAAACGTGTCTAACGTACTTGAAAACGAGTTTAACGTGGTATCCGTATTGTTTGCGAACGTTGCAGCTTTAGAAGAAATAGCACTGGATTGCGTCAATGCGTCAATTTCCGTATTTAACCGCATAGCATCGATATAAACGCCGGTATCTTCGTAACTGTTTTGAATTTTCAATTTAGAAGCGATTTGTTGGTTAATATTATAAAGGTTTTCGCTATTGGTGCGATAATTGCGAAGCGACGTTGAATGTAATAAAGAATTTGTTATTCTCATAAATGATCCTTCTAAAGTATCTTTCTTAACGTAAGCAAATTTAATTCCCTGAGCAAAATATCGTCTCTTTAGGTATATTCTTTAACTTTTCAAGAAAAATTATTGTCTTTTTTTAAAAAAAATTGTACAATCCTCGCACAAACACTTTATTTTAAGGAATGGGCAATGAAAAAAGCGGAATTTATCCAAGCGGTCTCTGAGAAAGCGGGTCTTTCAAAGAAAGATAGTCAAAAAGCTGTTGATGCAGCATTAGAAGCGATTAGCGAAGCACTTGTCGCCGGTAAAGAAGTAAGCTTTATCGGATTCGGTACGTTTAGTACGGCAACAAGAGCAGCTAGAAAAGCAAGAGTTCCCGGTACAAACAGAGTCGTCGATGTTGCTAAAACAACCGCCGTTAAATTTAAAGTCGGTAAAAAATTGAAAGACTCCGTCGCTTCCGCAAAATAATACTTTATAACCGATCAAAATCGTACGATCTCGTATCGTACGATTTCTTCTCTTCTTACTTCATAAAAAAGTTTAATCCCATATAAATAACCGATCCGAGTAACGCCGTTACGGGTAAGGTAAAAACCCATGAAAGCACGATCACTTTAATCGTATTTTTCTGAACTCCCCCGTCGGGTTCCGCAACCATTGATCCGGTGACGGCACTGGATAGAATATGCGTCGTACTGACCGGTGCATGCGCAAAGTTTGCAAGTAAAATCGTGAGCATCGCCGTTGCTTGTGAAACCGTACCTTGCATATAATTGATCGGTTTGGAACCGATTTTTTCGCCGATGGTTAAAACAATACGTTGATAACCGATCATCGTACCGACGCCGATAGCCAAAGCGACAGCGATAATAACCCAATAGGGAGCGTATTCGATAGCCGAGACGATGTGTTTGCGTTGAGCCGCGATATAATCGGATTTATCTTTATCGCTGAGCAAATAGATCTTTTCCGCTTGCGCAAAAAAGTTATCGGAGCATAAAATCGCCGTGCGAACGCTCCAACGATCTTCGATCGAAAGTTCCGAATAAGAGTGCAAACGATCGAGCTTGGAAGCGACCAAAGAGACGGTCTCTCCGACTTGGTTCACGTTGCATTCGGCAATCGTATTTTTAGTTTTTAACGCACTAATCAATCTTTTTTCGCTGACAAGCTGTGCGAGGGAGTCTTGATTGTCTTGATAGAAGCGTGCAAGATTATTGGCGGCGTCTCTGGTTTGAATGATTTTGTAGTGGTGAGAATCCATATTAAGAGCGTAATACTGCGGTAAAATACCGATCAAAATGATCATAATCAGACCGATACCTTTTTGACCGTCGTTGGAGCCGTGTGCAAAACTCACGCCTGCCCCAGTGGCGACGATACCCGTTCGTGCCCAAAAGCTCGGATGTTTGCGTTTTTCTTCTTGTTCGGGTGTTCTAAAAAGACGCGGATTATTAATGTACTTTCGAGACAGACGCATTAAAAGATAGGCAAAGCCGAAACCTAAAATCGGAGAGACCGCTAAGCCGATTAAAACGGTGTAAACGACTTTCCAATTGACGCTGTGCGAAATATCAAAACCGTTCATGATGCCAAACGTAGCACTCACGCCGATAATCGCGCCGATCAACGAATGCGAACTGGAAACGGGAAGCGCAAAGTACCACGTACCGAAATTCCAAATAACCGCCGCGATCAGAAGCGCATACACCATCGCGAGCGAAGCATTCGGATTAGACGTTACCATAATATCGACGGGCAAGAGATGTACGATAGAATACGCAACGCCGATACCGCCCGTGATAACACCTAAAAAGTTCATAACGCCCGACATAACGACGGAGTATTTCGCCTTCATCGAATGCGTATAAATAATCATCGCAACGGCGTTCGCGGTATCGTGAAAACCGTTAATCATCTCGTAAAAAAGCGCAATTCCAAGCGATAGAATCAATAAAGCGATCGTAATCGCACCGACACCGTTTAACGCATCCCAAAGTACAGACATCTCGTATCCTATATGTATTTCAATTTGATTACTTTACCAAACCAATCCCCTTATTTTGCTTTAAAACCGTTCTTTTTTCTCTCTTATAAAGACATTGTCGCTGTTTTACACGTGCCGATTGGCGCGTCGCAAAAGAAGTGCACTAGATGATCGATCACCAAATCATTGGGTGTACTTACGTAAGGTTTATCGTAACTTTTTTGCAGTGTAAACTGTCGTTCTAAAATGCGTTTGTCTTGAATATAAGCAAGCTCCATAAACGGACGAAGTGCTAAAAATGTGAGCGGTGTCGTCCACGATTTTGGCAGATTGACGCAAACGACCATACCGACTTCACCCTCAGTATAAGGCACAAAAAAGATTTGTACGCGAAACACCACACGCTTTTTTTGAAGATAGTCTATCTGTGCAAATCCCGGCATCGTAAAAGAGGCGATGTTGGTATCGACGCCGTTATCAAAAAGCGTGTTAATCAGTCCGTTTTGCTTATCTACAAGTTGATATTGCGTTACAAACCCCTCCTCTTTGAGTTCTTGCGTCACATGCATGCGCTGTTGTTTTGATTCGATGCGAAGCAGTCCTTTGTGGATGAAAGGCGTATGCGTGGGATCTAAAAAGTTTTCAATCGTATGGATAAAATCCGCTTTAAGGCGTTTAAAATGAATGCGTCGATCGACCTCGATGTCTTTACATGTAAAAGGATTGTTAAAAGCCCGTTCGCCCTCCAAACAAACCCAAATGATGCCACTATCAACATGTACACGATACGATTTAATCGTGATAGGCTCTTCTAAACAAGCACATCCAGGGATTTTAGTCACAACGCCTTGTTCGTCAAACGTCCAACCGTGATACGCACACCTCAAGTTTCCTTTTTCCACAAATCCGTCCGATAGTGCCACGTTGCGATGGGGACATCGATCTTCCAAACAAACGATCTTTTCTCCTAGTCGTACTAGCACCAAAGGTTTGCCTAAAAGCATCACGCTTTGAGGTTTTCGTTTGAGACTTTTGAATGCCAAAAGAGGATACCAATATGTTTTCAATTTTGCTTGATTCATAATTTAAACCTTTTAAGAAGTGGTCCGTAAAAATAAACCGATATAAGACTCAATATCTTCCACACCGCTCTTTGGTGCCATGGCAAATGCGAAACGTAAACGTACATGTATTCAAGCGTCGGCTTCGCTCCGCGCAGTGTTTTAAACAAAGGAGCACCCGAACTGAGGTTGAGCAGGTAGTCGTGACGCATCGCATAACAAAGGGCATACACGATCAAACGCCGATACAAAGCATCCGTTTGAGGATACATTCTATCGTAACCGACGATGGGAACGGTGATAACGCCGCTCTCGCCCATCAATCCTACTACGCCGACATACGCGCCGTTTTCATTGTCTCTTAGCAGACGAAGATGAAGCAGGTTCTCTTTGACCAAAGCGTGTAAATAATCCGCCGTAAAGTGAACGTTGTGAATGGAATATTTTTCCAAATAAAGTGCGTTGTAGAGGCGTTTTGCTTCATCAAACGCGTGAGAATCGTCAAGACTCGGTGCGACAAAAACGAAACGAGACGAAGCAAGTAATTTTTGATCGATCTGAAAATTGCGCGATTTGCGACATTTTTGCCAATCGTTGAAGATGTAAACATGGCGCGAAACGAGCGCAAGCCAATGCTCATTGTGTAACGTTTGCATTAAAAGCGGATTTTGTGTTTCATTAAGTGAGCGAATCAGTAAAGCATGTTTGGGGTATCTTTGGATCGCTTGCTGACGCAACGCTTTAAGATCGACCTTCTCTTCCCATGCGTCATTGAAAAAATTAGTGGAGAGCATATAGTTGTTTAAACTCTGAATCGTATCGATTTTCCCTCTTTTTAAAAGTGCCGATAGTAAGGCTATGAGCATACGTGAAAAGACTCTTTGCGCCTTTGAAGCGACTTTGGGTATCTCATCTTTGGCGTAGGAGACGATCATGCTGTAGGGTGACGCGACGTAGCAATTGGGCGTGATGTCATCGACCACGCTTGAGAGAATGGGTTCATCATCAAGCACATAGGATTCGATGCGTGCATGCAAATTGCCGATGAGATGCGAACTTTTTTGTGCATAAGGCTGCCAAATGCCTAAAAGACGCTTTGAAAAGCTAGTCATGAGATTCTTCTCCATCGTATTCGATGTCAAACGTGCTCGCCGAGGTTAAAGGCTTTTTGAAACGCCATGCACGCTTCACCATCTCATAAAGCGCAAAAAACTGGGCATACCACGGTAAAGGTTTGAGTACGTCGATGGCACGTCGGTAATCACGGTGAAGTGTTAAAAACTCGCCTTTAAAGAGTGCTTGCCATCCAAAAAGAAGATAGAGCGTTGAGCCTACACGATATGACTGCTTCGCCGGTTCAGTCGATTTAACGATACATCCATTTGTGTCGATGGAAAGAGCATTCGAGACCAAATGCAGTCCGCTCGTCGCTCTTGGGTTGCACTCTAAAACGTACAAATCGACTCCATCGTCGATAAAATCAAACGCTACTTGTCCATGATAAGCATTGGCTTTGGCAAATTCTTTGACAAACGCTTCACAACGCGCGTCTTCGTGATACTCAAAGTAGGTCGAAGCGGCTTGATTGAGTAGATATTTTGGGCGATAAACGGCATGAACAATCACCTCTCCGTGCTCGCAAACAGCGTAATTACACAAAGGTTCACCCTTGATAAACTGCTGTTGCACCCACGGATAAGCAGGTGTGATGTGTAAATGTATAACTGACTCAGGGTTCACATCGCGTACCACGCTTCGCCCAAAACGCGAATAAACGGGTTTTAAAATCGTTTTACCGCGAAAGTCGATTTGCTCTTTACATGTAATCTTTTGAGTTTTGGGAAATTTAACGTAAGCATTAAGACGATTAAAAAAAGCGTATTTATCATGCACTTCCAATAAAAGCTTGCTTTCCGGCATCAAAAACCGTGCTTGTGTCTCAATGCGATCACGTACTTTGCTCAAATAAAAAAGATCTTCACAGTTGGGAATAACCAAACCGCACGTGCGTATCAACGCCTCCATCGCTTTCGCATATCCTTCAAAATCAAGTTTAGGTGAAGGCACTTTGACGTATGAAGTATCGGGATAAAATGCGCCCACGGGGTATTCAAGCGAATCGACCAACACAACCTCATGCCCTAAACGACGCGCGATTGTGATCCATTCGATGCTCACGGGAGCTCTTGGGCAGGTGATGAGAATTTTCATTGCTGTTGGATCCTTCGGCGTTTTTTGTCTAACGAGTGGGCGACATACGGATAAAAAAGATGTTTCGGTGCTGCTAAATCATGCTTTTGATACAGAGTTTTGAGTGCTTCATCTACCTTTACATGTAAAGAAAACGGTGCGATAAAAAGGTGCATCACGTCCTCTTTAAAAATCACTTCGTACGCTTCTAAAGGCTCAGGTATTGAAATCAAAGCTCGTCTGATAAAATCAGGGAAAAGCAGGTATTCCTCTCCTTTAACGGTGCGCATGCGTAAAATATCGTCGCACCTTCCCTCTATTTTTTCCAAAGCAGTGAATGCGCTTCCGCACGGACACGGCTCTTTTTTTAATATCAACACGTCATCCAGCCGGTAGCGGATAATGGGCTGTGTTTTACGGTTGAAGTCCGTAATGATGGGAGAAAAACGCAAGTGTTCATCATCTAGCCACGCCTTTTCAAACCAAATAAGATCTTCGTTGAGATGCAGTGTTCCGTATTCGCAGGTATGCGCTAAAAATCCCTCGGTGCATTGATAGACTTGATGCACGATTTGTGAAAACCGCTTTTCAATGATGAGATTATCGTCCTCTTCCAAGACTTCCGCTACGGAGATAATACGCTTAGGCGCAATTTCAAGGCGTGGGTGCTTCGCTAAAAGGCGCAACACTTGCGCCGGAGCGATGAGCAGTGTCGGCGCAAATGCGTTGAGTGTGTCGATATGCTCTTCCAAAGGCTTTTCCAAATCAAAAAACGAAAAGGCTATCAATCGGCTTTTGAGACTTTCGTACAAATTGCTATTGGCACGCAAGAAAAAGGCGATGCGGTGGCGTTGCCAAAAAGGACGCGGCAACATACGTTTTAAAATATACCCCGCCCATTGTGCACTCTCTGCTTCGGAGACTAAAAAAAGCCCTCTGCTTCCGCTTGTTCCCGAAGAAAGCCCCACCGTTACACCGTTGATTTTGGGCGAAAAGTCGCGACTCGTCTCTGCTTTAAGTGCTGTTTCAAACGCAACTTCAGAGCGGATGCCCTGTTGGTTAATACGCTCAAAATTTTCCATAAAAATCTTTTTAGAGATGATGGGGAAATCCTCCAAACACGTCGAATGAGGATAAAAACGACTTTTGAGCCCTTTGAGCAAGGTTCCCAGCTTTTTGGTTTGAAACGCACGCAATACTTTTTCATCTTTAAAATCTTGAGTACGTAAAAACGTCCAAAGAATCATAAGCTTTTTAAACATCCAAACTCCTCTCGTGTGTCGCGACCAATCGTAAAGAGGGATTATTACCCTGTAACGCTTGTAATTTTTTGACCGTTTGTCGATACGCCTTAACGTCTTTCGTAATCATGCGTGTGAATGGGTGTGGTAAGCGGTTTTGCGTCAAGGTTTTCATATCCCAAACCGCATCGCCGATAAAAAACGTCTCGCCCGCGACGATGCCGTAATGCCCGATGGCATGCCCTGCAAGTTCAATCGCATAATAGTTTTCCAACACTAAATACCCGTGCGTAAAAGGATGCAAAGACACAGGAAGTTCCACGCGCGGTAAATCTTCGATAAACAGCACCCTTTTTACAAAATCTTCCGGCAAAAGAGCCGGTAAGAGAGCTTGTGTGAGTTTTGAAAAACGCGAGGTTTTCACATCGCTGATCGCTTCGTAGCCATGTTTGGAACAAATAAATATCGCTTCGGGGAAGTCACGCAAACCCCCGATATGATCAGCATGAAAGTGGGTGATAAAGATAAAATCAACCGACGTGTTTCCGAGTAAGGCTTTCAACGATTTTTCCACGACGACGGGAGTCGTAAGCGCATAGAGTTTTTCGGGAAAGGTTTTGGTTGCTTCAAAAAACCTCGGGGCATAGCCCGTATCGACCAAGAGCGTCTCATTAACACTTTCGATTAAGCCCACAATTGCCGGAATGCGTACACTTTTCCACGCTCCTCCTCGAAAGAGCATCGACTCCAAGTGCAAACACTCTCCGACGTTAAACAGTTTGATTTCGCCATGATGCATAACGCTTCATCCCCTCTTCAATCGTAAAAACGGGTGCATACCCTAACACCTCTTTGGCGTTTTGAATATCCAGCGTTTGATCGGTCGCAATCAGCCCAACCCCATAACGCGTCAAAGGCGGCTCGTGCATCCACCCCCTATTTGCCAAATGCTCCAACATGCGAGCGATAAAGAGCATCATCCCGTAAGGAAGCGGTTTAAATCTTACATGTAAGCCCAACGTTTGAACGACCAACTCAAAAATTTCCCTCAGCGGTTTAGGTTCGTCGTTGGTGATGTTAAAAATGCTTTTACTAGGAATCTGTTTGGTCGCCGCAAGGCAAAGCGCATGGACAACGTTTCCCACGTACGTAATGTCCACGATAGGGTTTTTGCCTTTGATAAGCGGTAAAAAACCCCTGCGCGCGATGCGTTCTACACGAGGTATCAATGCTTGATCGTACTCGCCGAAAATGCCGCGAGGTCGAAGGATGATGGAATGAACATCACTTTGTAATACAACCTGTTCGGCTTCGTATTTGCTTTGGGCATAGGCGTTGACAAACGTCTGTGCAATATAGGACTCTTTAACGTCTCGATGATCGCGGTAGTCAAAGTAGATGCTCGGTGTTGAGACATGCACGATTTTGGGTACGGCATGGTATTTCATGGCGTTCACGACGTTTTGCGTCGCACGGACGTTGGCGTTAAAAAACGCTTCGTCACTTCCCCACGGCGAAGAGAGCGCGGCGCAATGAAACACGACGCTAGCAGATTCAAAAGCATGCGTCGTTGCTTTTTCGTCGCTTAAATCCACGCTTTTAAAGCGTACGCCCAAATCGTGACCGATGGTTTCATTGCGCCCAAGAGCCAACACTTCCCAACCCAACTGCTTTACATGTAAAACCAAATTGTGCCCAAGACCGCCCGTTGCTCCCGTGACGATCACTTTCATTAGGGCACTTCCCATACGACAAGTCCGAGCCCAAGCCCGGCAGAAGTGCCGACCATCATCACTTTTTGTCCGCTTTGAAAGTCATTTTTTTGCATCAATGTTTCAAGCGCGAACGGAATGGACGAGGCAACTTGATTTCCGTGCGTTTTAAAGATGTCGATCAACTTGGCTTTTTCAATGCCTAAAAGCTTTACCATGTGATCTAAACTGCTCTGGCTTGCTTGATGCGGTACAACCCAGTCAATGTCGCTCAAACGTAACCGTGCCGAAGCGAGCGTGCGTTCGATAAACTCGGGCAATACCTGTGAGACCAGTTTAAAAAGCCTTTTTCCGTTCATCTCAAAATTGCTCGTCGTTTTGTATTCGCCCTCAAAACGGTTGGGATGCACTTTGACGCCACACCCTCGCACCTGGCAATAATCGTACCCCGATGAGTGCGTCTCAAAGTTAGAAACTAAGATACCGCCGCTTTTGCTTTGAGAGACGATCATCGCCGAAGCGCCATCACCAAAAATACCCGCCGTACGAATATCGCTCCAATCCAAGCCCACCGAATGCACGTCACACGAGACAATCAGAATGGTACGATAGCTTTCAAACAGATGCGACGCAAGCTCAAACGCCCTTAAAACGCTAAGGCAGGTCATGTTCACGTCAAAACTGGCGATAGGTCGCTTAGGATTCAAAAGGCGATGAAGCCCTGCTGCATTGTAAGGGATAGCTTGCTCCATCGTCGCACCCGATTGGATGATACAATCGATCTCATCGATACTCATTTGCGCGTTTTGAAGAGCTTTTTGCACCGCTTTTAAGGCAAGTTCATTGGGGTTATGACCTTGGTAAAAATGACGTTTTACAAGCCCCGTCGTCTTTTCGATACGCCCTTGTTCTAAATTCAAAGCATCATCGAGTTGTGCCGATGTCACTTCATTTGAAGGTAAAGCCGTACCGATGCCGAGAATGGAAATGGCGTGCGACATATCAAGAACTCCTCTTTGTTTTATCAATGCTTACATGTAAGATGCATCGAGCCTTTTTTTTAAGACTGCTCCGATCCAAATCGCTACGATGCCCGTACCGATTGCTGCGACCAAAAAGATGTGTGGCATACTCCACGAAGCGTCGCTTAAAACCATTGTCAATACCGCCCCGAGCACCATGAAAAGCGCATTTAAGATGTTGTTGGCGGCGATGATGCGTGAACGAAAAGCAGGCTCACTGTGCCCTTGCATAAGGGCGTAAAGCGGAACGCTAAAGAGTCCACCAAAAAGTGCGATAAGCGTTAAGTCGATCAAGATATGCCAAAATGCTAGGCTTGAAAAAAGATCGGTTACGGCTACAAAATGAGAAGACGTCAGCGCAAAGTCGACACCAAAAACACCCATGCCTAAAGCACCTACGAGAATGAGCGAAGGGCGCACGCCGTGGTGACTGAGTTTTTCGCACAAGAAAGAGCCCACGCCGATGCCGACGGTAAAAAGACTGAGCAAAAGCGTTACTGTCGTCTCATCGCCTTCTAAAACGACTTTGACAAATGCGGGAAATTGCGAAAGCAAGAGCGCGCCATACAACCAAAACCATGAAATAGCAACGATGGAGAGAAACACGGTTTTGTTTGCATAGGAAAGTTTCAGTGTTTGTACCGTTTGCGCGAAGATGTTGTACGAAAGGCTCATTTGTGCATTCAACGAAGGTGCGGTAGGAATGAAGCGACTGCATACGTAGCCGATCAGTGCGATTGCCATGCCCATAGCACCTGCGATGATGCCGCCGTACGTTGAAGCGGCGATAAGTCCTCCTCCAAGCGTGCCTAACAAAATCGCTCCAAAGGTTCCCGACTCGACCAAGGCGTTTGCCGTAACCAATTCGTTTTCGCCCATATGTTGGGGAATGATGGCGTATTTGATCGGTCCAAAAAGCGTTGAATGCAAGCCCATCCCAAAGACGACGACCAAAAGCAGGCTGAACCAATGCATGTAAAACCCAAGCGTGGCAATGCTCATCAAAGCAAACTCCAAAAGCTTGACCAAACGGGTAAGCGTTGCTTTGTCGTATTTATCCGCGAGTGCGCCTGCCAGTCCCGAAAAGAGAAAAAAAGGCACGATAAAGATCGCCCCGATCAGCGGTGCTAAAATTTCCAAAGGTAAACTCGTCCAAGCACCCGCGTGAAACGTGACCAAAATAGCCAAGGTATTTTTGAAAATATTGTCGTTAAACGCACCTAAAAACTGTACCGTAAACAACGGCGCGAACCGTTTGGTTTTTAAAAGGTAAAAAGCACTCATGCGATCTCGCTTGCCATGGATTTTAAGGTGACATAATCGGTTTTGCCCGTGCCTAAAAGCGGCAATGCTTCCACATGGACGATTTTGCGGGGTACGGCAATTTCAGGGAAACCGTTGCTTTGCGCACTTTTTTGCAACACATCTCGGGTTAGGTTTTTATCGGTCGTAAAGAGCACGATCGCTTCACCTCTGGTCGCATCGGGGATGGATGAGCTGGCGTGTAAAAAGCCGTTGGAGCTGAGCGTCGCTAGTTTTTCCACCGACTCTAAAGAAATCATCTCACCGGCGATCTTGGCGAAACGTTTGACACGCCCTTTGATCTGCACAAACCCAGATTCGTCGATGCTCACGATGTCGCCCGTGTTATACCACCCCTCGCCTGCTTCAGACGTTGGTTTTTCCAAAACACCCGGATTTTCAGCGCGCAAATAACCGCTCATGACATTTGCACCTTTTACATGTAAAATGCCACCCTCTTCTATGCCTGGTACGGGAATCAGTTTATGCGCAATGCCCGGCAAGATCTGCCCCACCGTTCCTTTTTTGTACGCCATCGGCGTATTGACCGCGATAACGGGTGCTGTTTCAGTGGCACCGTACCCTTCAAAGATGCGCAAACCAAACTTCTCAAACCAAAGCTCACGCACATTTTCAGCGAGCTTTTCAGCCCCAGCAATGACGTAGCGCACACGGTAAAAATCGTACGGATGGGCGTGTCGCGCGTAGTTGTGCAAAAAGGTACTCGTCCCTAACAAAATCGTGCAAGACCTATCGTACGCAATCTCTGGAATGACACGGTAATGAAGCGGTGAAGGGTACATAAAAAGGTGCATTCCTCTAAAGATAGGTAGCAGTGAACCCGCCGTGAGACCAAACGAGTGAAAAATCGGCAGAGCATTAAGCATTTTATCTTCGGTAGAAAAATCCACGATGGAGCTGATTTGAGCGATATTGGCAAGTAACGCTTCATGCGAGAGTACCACGCCTTTAGGTTTGCCTTCACTGCCTGAGGTAAATAAAATAACCGCACTCTCTTTTTCATCTTGAGAAATTGCAACAAGGCGTGGAAAATGAATCGCATAGAGCATTAACCACAGTTTGTCCCATAGACGCATTGACGCTTTTAAGTCTTCAAGATAGACAATGCACACACCGTGTAAGGCTTCTAATTTCGGAGCGAGTTTCGCTTGTTCCACAAAGGCTTTGGAGGTGACGATCGTTTTAATCTTTGCCGCGTCACACGCACTTTGTAAACCGTCCACGCCTGCGGTGAAGTTCAGCATAGCAGGAATGCGTTTCATGCCTGAGAGTCCTAAAACCAGCGCAAGGGAAGCAACCGCCGTTGGCATCAAAACGCCTACCGATTCGTCTTTTTGCGTGATAGGGCTTATGAGTCGTCCCAAACCTAGTGCCATCTTCAGAAGCTGTGCGTAGGTGTACTCGACTTGTTTGATGTCTTCAACAATGGCTTTATTTTGCCCGTATGTTTCGATTGCGTCCAAAAAGGTACCAAAAAGATCATTGGCAGGACGTGCATCAAACGAGCACTCTTGCATCAACCGTCGCATCGCTTCACCGGAGAGCAGACGTCTTTCATGCGATGTTCCCTCATGCGAAACAGCGAGTTTGGTGGGCGTGCAATAACGAAGCGAAATCTGTGGAAAAAGCCTGTGCGGATAGCTCTTTGGCATACGTGAAAGCCTGCTAAACGTCGCCCCTTGAATGATGATCGGCACTACCGTCGCACCCGTTTTAACCGCGACAAAGGCACTGCCTTCGTAAATCTTCATCAAACTGCCCGTCGTCGTAATGCGCCCTTCGGGGAAGATAACCACGGGTCGTCCGCTCTCCACCAAACGAATGACCGCCTTAATCGCCATCGGATTGGACGGATCGACGGTAAGATGGTCTGCTAACATCAAAAAAAGCCTTACCAAAGGGTTTTTAGCGATTTGCGTGTTGATGATAAACACAGGCGCAACGGGCAACATCGCACCCAAAATCAGCCCGTCTAAAAACGACTGATGATTGGCGATGATGAGCATCGGCTCATGACGATTGGCTGTAAAATGCCCGTGAACACGTAGTTTAAATAAAAAACGTAAAATGATGCGAAGTGCTGTTTTAATCATGTTAGTTTCCGTGTAGATAGTCTAAAACATTGTTAAACGTGGCTTCCAAAAGCGGTTTGTTCACCCAAAACCACACCTCTTTGCCGATTTTCTCGCTTAAAAGCACTTCGGCTTGATGGAGGATTTTGAGATGATGCGAAACCGTGGTGCGTGCCAAAGGAGAAAGTTCAGCGATTTGCCCAGCATTAAGGCGCTCTCCATCTTCAAAGAGTAAAAGAATTCTTTGACGGTGCGCGTCGCCTAAAGCCATAAAAATGGCAGACATCGGTTTCCATTCAACCGGTAAATCTTTGGCGTACTGTGTTTGCATCTTATATTCCTAAATGTTTAAGTTTATCGACATAATAATCTTTTTTGTCTTAAGTATTTCTTAGAGAATGGTGGGATTGGGCTTTACATGTAAAAATCAACACCTCTTTAAATAATTGAACGCTCATCTTCTTTCTTCAAAAAGGATTATTAGATATAAATTTGTTTTTACAGTATTCAAATCCATTTTATGATCTGATGGCATTTGATGATTGGTAGTAATAACTTCAAGTGTATTTTTTAGATTCTGAGTGATTGGTTCTGAAAGTGTGTATCTGTATGTGCCATTCAATTTTGACCACATTGTTGAAAAGACAAAAAATTTAAAAAATATTGCACATACGATAATTAGCACTGGAATCGTATGTATTAATTTTACATCATTCTTTAAGTATTGTTTTAGCATCCAATAAAAAATAGCACTATAAAAATAAAGGACAAAAACAATAAAAATTTTATTGATATTGCCTACAAAACAACCATTGCAAGGTAAGTACAAAATGCTCATCGGAGTTATTCTAGTTTGAGATATTGTATATAATTGCAACTCAATATTCCCATCCAATTGCTTGATAAATGCTATTTGTTCATCTAAATTTTCGCCAATATTGTATACCTCTAAAATGGTAATACGTGCAAAGGGCATCAATACTAAAGATTTTTCGAATTGAATTTCGACCAAGGAAGATGGAAAATAGTATTTGAAATGAGGGTTTGATTTTATATGTTTTTCTAAAATAAAACCTTGATAGATGGAACTTATGATTAACCCGACATAGAGAGCCACAACGCATAGAATAGCCCACTTTGAAAATAAAAGCGATATCTTAAAAAACCACTCTTTTTTACTATAAAGGATCAAAAGTAACAGCGAAAAACAAAAGATTCCAATGTTCACGATAAAAAGATAATTAGCATTATTTAATGCGATACCTAAGATATTAAAAGCACATATTGCTACAAAAAGAGCTATAAAGTGTACTAAACGTTGAAGAAGTAAATTCATCTTCTTTTCACTCTTTTACAAGGCATTTAACTTCCTCCATTTCCTTAAATAACTTATTTTTGCTTACTACTTCAACCCTTCTTCTGCTCTTCCAAATACGTTGCATAAAGACTTAGACTTACATGCATATATTTTGAACTGACATATGCCGGTCGGATTTTGCGTAAGCGTTCATGTATCTGCTCTAACGAGTCGCCTTGATACATAAGCCATGCGCAAATCGCTAAAATACTACGTGAAAGCCCTAAAGCACAATGCACGTAAATCCCCTCTTCTTTATACTTTTCTATGAGTAAAACAACTTCATGAAGAGCCTCCGTAGAGGGAATGGTCAAATCCAAAAAAGCAAATCTGGTTTGAGAAACAAAACCCTGGTGACATTGATGTTCTAACGCTAAATTCACGATATGGTTAATCCCTGCTTCTTTTAAACGTGCGTACTCTTTTTTATCAGGATAGCGTCCCACATAAACTCGCTCTTGTACCTGTGCGAAAAGTGGCAATTTTCGTTTATACCATCGCCATGATAGATTGGTACCTATAAAATAAGGCGCAAAAAGAACCCATTGCCACCACGATGCTTGTGCATTTTTACCGGCAATCAACTCATTAAAACCAAACGCATAAACGATGCTCACCAAAAGCAGTGATACAAAAATCCAAAGTAAAAACAAGGAGTGCGCATAAAAGGCTCCCACTAAAAACATTAAAGCTCCGCTGAGATAATAAAGCCCTACCTTTAAACTTCGCGGTGTCATAAAGCGGTTTAAAAGCGGATTGTTTTTTTGAGAAGGAATCAACCCAATAGCACATAAGCCCATCATAAAACCCGTAGGCAAATCTATAAAATGGTGTTGATAGACGAAAAGCGTCGATAAGGCAATAAGCCAAAACCAAAGTGCCACGACGTACTTTACCATACGATTTTCTAAATGATCTCGCATCGAAACCCACAACACCACGGCAAAGCTGATATGCAAAGAAGGCAGTTGGTTGTAGGGTAAATCCGCCAAAAGTAGATCGAACAAAAAACGGTATGAGTCTGTTTGAGGCTTGACAAATGCAAATTGCAACGGGAAAAGCACAAAAATAAGAACAGACGCTACGACAATAAACAGTACTCGCAACGAGAGCGTACGCAGTTCAAGCCTTGTTTGCGGCAACAAAAAGGCGATACAAAACATCACGTCCGAGGACATATAAGGGATAATAAACGAGGAAATAAAAGGAATTTGACGTTCCCATTCCCCATAAAAAGAGGAATGAGGCGCTGTCATATGGGCATACTGATTGGCGGCACCGTAAAGGATAAAAAAGAGTGCTCCCATGAAGAGCGTCCAAACAAAACGCTCTTTGAGTGTTGCAGGGGCTTGTAATTTTGCATCAAACGCATACATGCTTAATCTTTACATGTAAAGGTTGCAACCGAAACGGTAAAGATACCCCAATCATCAATTCTCATGGAATTTTTTTCAAATCCACTCTGCGCAAAAAGGGTATCGAGTTCGTATTGGCTCCTGCGACGCATAATCCACTGCTTTTGTTGGTGGTTACCTAAAACATAAGCAATTTGCTCAAGTTGCGGATGCCATGGCTGACCCGTGTAAACTAAAAAAGAACCTTTTTGCAGCATGGACGTTATACCGTCAATAGCATTTTGAATCAGCGCATTATCTTCAAACAACTCAAATACCCCTGAGATGATGACTATATTGGGCTGGTAAGGACTGTTCGCATACGTTTGTTTATCAAAGGCATCGGCTTGTTCATAACGTATATTTTCCAAAGAAAACTCTTTCGCTAATGCTCTTCCTTGTTCAATATTTTGCTCCTGATAATCCCGTACCAACACTTCAATATCGGGATACTCTCGTGCTAACTCGATCAAATAGCGAGCCGGGCCTCCTGCGATATCTAAAATACGTACTTTTTTACCTTGCGCACGCAAGAGTTCTATTTTTTCACGAATCGTGGCAATGGCATTGACTTTTCTCTGGCGTATCCCTTTCCAACCGATGCTATTGAGATAATTTTGATCGATCATTCGCCCCAACGCACCTTTGCCGTTTGGTGTGTTTTTATAAATATAATCCAACGTCACACCCGAATCAAACCCGTAACGAAGCCCTATACTCATACCTTCGCTTACTCCTCCAAAACGATGCAACATAAAACGCTGAAAGGCAAAAGAGAGATTTTGTAAAAAGGGAATTTCTCCTTTGGCAATGCTCTCTTTTTCAAGTTGCGTGATCTTGATTAGATGCTCTTTTAACGAAACTTTCGGTGTCGCAAACGCTTCATCCATAAAAGCTCCAATGGCGTCAAGGGCTATTTGGGCATTTTGCTCATACAAAACCCCATGGTAAAATCCCTCTAAAGCAATAAAGCGTTTTAACGGCGATGAAAGCCCATCGTAAAAGATTTTTTGCACCGAACTATCCACCACGTAATCTGCCGTAGCCGAGAGAACCAGCGTTGGCGTTACTATTAAAGAAGCATCCTTCACGACTCTTTGTGCGGTATCAAGAAGCGTTACTAACTGCTTTGCGGGAATATTGGGCGTGATAAGAGGGTCTGTGTTGTAACGTTTTTGTTCTTCAACATTGTGCGTGAGAAACTTCGCTTTGACATAAGACGTGATAGTGAGATCTTCTTTAAAATGAAGCATCAACGCCAAAGCAGGTTTTGCCAAAGGAACGTAAAGTTTGATTTTAAAAGCAGGGGCAACCAATGCCATCCCCGCAATTTTGGGAGCAAAATCATGCACCCATGTCGAAGCAACAACACCTGCGACGGAGTTTGCAACCACAAAAATATCGTCTTGCTTGATGTGCTCTTTTTCACATACAAATCGCACAAACGCATCCAAATCACGTACTAAATTCATAAATTCATACGTTGCACCTGCTTTAGTGTAACCATGCCCGCGATTGTCGTATGAAAAAACTTTATAGCCTGCAAAGATGGAAGAGCGCGCTACCTTATCCAGTCTTTCAGAGTGTTCATGCCCACGATGAAGCAGTAAAACCACTTTGCCGTTGGCTTCTTGGGTAGGTTCCCACTCTCGGTAAAACAGTTCCGCTTGATCAAAACTTCTAAACGTTCCGGTATTCATACCTTATCCTTTTAAGACTTTTTACAGTTGGGTTAAATTCTTTTGGTTAAATTCTTCTAGTATCTTAATACGACTCTCCAAACGTTCCGTAAAAGCGTGTGTCGTATCTTCTTCAATAAACAGCGGCTTATCGATAAATATATCGATAATAAAAGGCACTAAAAGGGCTTCGCCTTTGGGTAAAACTTTTCCGGCACCATTGATATAAATGGGGACAATGGGCACCAAAGGAGCCATTTTTGCCAAATGCCCGATGCCTGATTTGAACTTTTCCATCTGC
This sequence comes from Sulfurospirillum sp. UBA4058, assembly GCA_002382085.1. GTDB lineage: Bacteria > Campylobacterota > Campylobacteria > Campylobacterales > Sulfurospirillaceae > Sulfurospirillum. The sequence continues at coordinate 170,789 of DFZK01000005.1, forward strand.
CCTGCTTCCCCACGACTCCCCTCCGGAAAGATAATCACACTCTGTCCCTCTTCTAACGCTTTTTGCACCACTTCTAAAGGATGTGTATGCGTTTTTGCAACATTTCGACTCAACGCTATAATGCCAATGACATACGTTGAGAACCACTTAATCCACCGATTTTTCATAAAATAATCTGCCGCGGCAACAGGTCGTAAAGCTCTAATTCGTCGCATCGGGAAAAGACTCATCAGAACCAGTGTATCAATATGACTGTTATGATTTGCCGCAATGATGCAAGGGGTGTCAAGCGGGAGATTTTCCCTACCTCTAACATGGACGCCGAAAATAAACAACACGAGAGGGCGAACGATCAAACCAAAAAAAAGCCATTTCAACATACACTGTCCTTAATAGTACAAATAATACGTATAATGAAAAAAAAGCGGTGCCGTGTAGGTTAAGCTATCGATGCGATCAAGTATACCACCGTGCCCCGGTAAAAGATTGCCCGAATCTTTCACGCCGATATCTCGCTTTACCATCGAAATCACGACATCACCGATAAAACCTGCACTGCTGATCAGCATACCTGCTAAAAGTGCCTGTACCCACGTAAAAGGTGTTAAAAAAGAAAAAGCAACCCCTAGAAGGCTGAGGGTAAAAAATGCCCCTAAAAAGCCTTCAACCGTTTTATTGGGGCTGACTTTGGGAATAATTTTATGCTTTCCAAGCGTTTTACCCCAAAGGTACTGCAAAATGTCATTCAGCTCAGTTAAAAGAACCAAATAGAGCACAAGCTCTTTTCCCCCGACATCATGACCGTTGAGGGTGGGTAAGGTCATCATGTACGCGATGTGACTGAGACCAAATACAAACATCATCAGTCCCCATTGTACGCGACTCGTATGCTCTAAAAACCCTTTGGTTTCGCCTATAAGTACTTGGCGAAATGGCAAGAGTAAGAAAAGATACACGGGTATCCAAATGATAAACATACCATACCACTGAATGCCCGCAAACCAATACTGAAAGACGATGGAAAGATACGCGTAAAAGATAATCCGCCTATCGGTTCTGCGCGTTGGAATCAGCGTAAAGTACTCTTTCAATGCCAAATAACTGATCAACGCAAAAAAGAACATTGCCACCGTCGTATGCACCATCGCACCAACCACAAAAGCGAGTACGATAATCCACCACGATTGAACACGATCTTTAAGCTCTATAGACGTGCGAAAAAACACCCCGACAATGAACGTCGCTAACAAAAGTAACCCAAGGATAACACCGATGACGATCCCACTTTTACCGCTAAAAAGCATCCCAATAGAATCCATCATTCCAATCCTTTTTGACAACGTCTCAGCACTGTCCACGAAGCTAACACCGTAGCGGTCATAAACACGCCATTAACCCAAATGTGAGGTGTTACGCCAAGTCCTACCACCAAAGCCACACATCCTATCACAAACGCTCTATCGCTCTTGCCCATCGGTCCATCATAACGACGCATTTTTCCGATGACTACTCCCAAAATCCCTGCCATCTCCGTCAAAATTGAGGCAATCACAAAAAGCGTTACCCAAAAGGCTGAAACACCCTCTATCATAGCAAAAGGCAAATACAGTGCCGTATCTGAAAGCACATCGCCCATTTCATTGAGCATCGCACCAAGATCGCTTTTCATATCGTGTTCTTTGGCTAACATTCCATCAATCGCATTCAGTGCCATTCGCACAAACAAAACAACAGGCAGCATCCACAACACCCACAATGCCCCTTGCGTAAGAGCAATCAACCCACCCCAAATGACGCTAAGTCCTAAAGCGGCTAAGGTAATTTGATTGGCAGTCACGCCTCTTGTCGCAAGAGCTCGAACAAGAGGACGAAGTACGCTTTGAAAAGCGGGTTTGAGATCATAAATCGTCGGCATTTTCATTGTTATATTCCTAAATTTTAGTGTCAAAAAAAGAGATCAAGACCTTTACATGTAAAAGCGTAAAGCATTTTTATTTTACGAAAATTTTAGCCTAAATTTCATACTTTTTACTTCTTTAATGTTTTATTGTATGAATTACTTATAAAGAAAATCACTTTACATGTAAAACTTTCTCATAATTGGTATAAATAGGATGATTCGCAGGAAAATAGACCAACATTGCTTTAGCGTAGCGATCGAAAACATTTTTTTCTTGCGTAAGGCAAAAGCGTTTTAAAAGTGACATATCGTAACTGTTCCACACCGTGGTAAAGGGCACAGGGTAGTCACTTCCAAAGAGCAACTTTGAATGGATATCGTTTTGCGTGGAGAGATGGCGCAATACCTTAGCACGCACTGGCGTCAACAAAGCCGAAACATCGGCGTAGAGGTTATCGTATGTTTTGAGCATCTCAAGTAAGGTAAAATAGTCTTCATTAAAGCGTTTGGGATTGGACGAGAGTGCTTTAAAAATGTGACGCGGCTCGTAAGAAAGTGCCATATGCGCGCAAATGACCTTCACGCCAAGCTCTAAAGGTTGGCGTAACATCTCGATGCTCTCACATGTTTTGTACGAATGCACACTGCTCTCGCTTCCCACGTGAATAATCAACGGCAGATCAAGAGCCGCAAGCTTCTCAAAATAAGGTCTATAGCGCACTTCGCGTGTGTCAACACCCCAATAGTTTTGCAAGAACTTTGCTCCTTTAAAGCCTAAAGCATGGTACTTTTCGATGAGTTCCAACGCATCGGGTCGTTTAGGGTTGATCGAGAAAAAAGGGATGATGAGCTCGGGAAACTGTGCATACAACGCCGCCACATCTTCATTGCTCGCGCAAACGGTTTTATCTTTATGAAGAACATTGCCCTCATCATCGACCTTTGCATCCACGCCAAAAAGTACGATTTTCTCGACGTGCTTCGAGGTTTTTACCGAGTTCATCAGTGCATTCGTGTAGGCTTTGTACGGCTCTTTTGCAAGGACTTTGGCGTCAATTCCGAAGCGTTTGGCAAAAAAACGCACGGCAACTTTGTCGTAAAAACGGTTAAAAGAGACCTCACTGCTGAGCAGATGAACATGCGTGTCGATTGTTTTCATTTCTATATTCCTAATATCTTAAACATATTGGAATATTAATATCTCTAAGCTAAAAATTTTCTGAAGTGTTCTATCTTGAATACACTTTATGACATACTAAAAAACGTTAAAAGCACTATGCCGCTTACCATCCAAACCGGAAAAGGAAAAATAAAAAAGTGAAATATTAACCCTTCATGGGGAAAGGTTAGTGCGTCAAAGCTGGATTCGTGCGAGAATTTGATGCGATAAAAGAGGTCGTAAATGCCTAAAAGCGCAATTTCAAACCATGCTAAAAAGACACCGAAGGATTCACTGATGTAAGCCATAGACAAAAAAACGGTACTCAGATACAAAGGCGCAAACCACAACACCCATACATTGGCAATGCCAAAATAGTTCCAAAAATAAAAATAATTTTTCATATCCTCTCCACGCTCATAACATCGCCCGTTTCAACGCAATACGCACTAAGCCTTCCCATACCAAAGCCGTCTTCGCTATCGATGTAGCATCCCGTATCGACATTGACAAAGTGCTCTTTTATTTTCACGCCCATTTGCACGGGTGTATGCCCAAAGATATTGAAGATTTTCGCATTTTCATCAGGCTCTCTTCTACTTGACGTTGCCATGCGAAAAAAAGTGCCGTACATGGCGTCCATGTGTCTCATGCTCCATGCCACATCGATAGGAGCATGAGAAATAACAACAGGATTACCATTTTTAGCCACCAAAGGCAATTCGATGTAAAGCGGCAATTTCTCCATCCACGCTATATCTTCACGAAAACGTGCCAATGCGTCATGGTAGTGCTCCACTTTAACAGGTTTGCCCTCTTGAAGTTTGACTAATCCATACGAGAGCAGTGTCGCAACACCGCCGTTGCTAAACAACGGCAAAGGCGCATCGTTTTCATACGCTTGAATGATGTTAAAACCATAAACGCACATCGCTTCTTCATGGTTTCCCAGAACACACGCATGTCCGCCCTCTTTCACAAACCGAACCACCTCGGCACTGTGTTTGCCTCTGTCTATAAGGTCGCCTACAAAGACAAGCTTTGCCTCTGTGGGAAGTTGTGCAACAAGGGCTTTTAAGGTTTCAAAATGTCCATGAACATCACCGATGATGTAGTGCATGTTTGCCTTTACATGTAAAATGTGTAGATTTTAAATTATTTACTTTTTTCTTCTGTCATTCTGTGTAAAAAAGATTCAAACTTCGCTAGTGACTTCTCTTTTTTAGACCAACGACGAATCGACTCCATATCAACACTGTTTTGACATGCAACCCATACGGCTTGGTCAAGCCCTTGCTGATCTCCCCAATGATAATAAAAGCCGCCAATCGATCTTTAACACAATCAGTCGCACTGAGCAACCTCAAAGTTCCTGTTTCAAAGTGCAGTGAAGCAACTTCATCAATAGGCTCATCGCCAACCCCTAATGGACCTCTTGGAAATTCTATAAAATACTCCGTATCGGTATGTCTAAAATAACGGTTAAACTCGGTAAATCCTAATTGAAGCATCGCTGTTGTTATCTCTTTTTCGCGAGCATTGTAACGATTGATAGGTCTATATCATCTGAGACATACTTGCCGTGACTGTAAATCTCAGCACAAGAACCTCCGGAGAGTACCGTTTTAATCCCCAACGATTCAAGGTGACTACACACATATGCACCAAGCTCTTGCATACTCATCAAAGCTATAGGCTTCATAAGGGCTTGCCCGCTCTTCTAGGGCGTTTGCGTTGTTTATCAAGGCGTTCTATCTCTTCTGGGGCGTAAAATGATTTGGCTTTGAGCAGTAACGCTTTTAATTCTTCACTAAAAGCATAGCGTGGATTGAACATAAAAAGCCTTGTGCGTCCCATGGTTTGAGAGACAAAAACACCGCCTCGCTCAAGCTTTTCAAGTTGCTTCTGAATGGGGTCGATGCTGGTGGCATAAAACAGCGATATCTCTTTCGCATACCCTTCTTCATTGGCTAAAATATACTGCAATACCCGCTCACAATTGCGTGAACCAAACAATACCTCTAACATTATTTATACCTACTATTTAGTTTTTATAACCTACATTATAGGTTTAAAATCGGTAAATGTCAATTGGTATGCGACTTGTGCTTTTCTCTTGCACCACACTTCCCACAAAGACAAGTTTTGCCTCTGTGGGAAGTTGTGCGACAAGGGCTTTTAAGGTGTCAAAATGTCCGTGAACATCACCGATGATGTAGTGCATGTTTGCCTTTACATGTAAAGAATACTATTTGTTTCCACAGATGTAATTTGCGGCCGCCTCTAATGATTTAAACACAGAACCTCCACCTACAATGTAATTTCCACCATTATAATAGTAATTTATATTGCCATCTCTTCCATTTGAACATTTTATAAATGATGTTTCGGATGGGATTGAGCCGCCTGTTTGATATTTGTATTGAATATCCCAAGCGGAATATTGACGAGACGATGAAGATGTTTGCTGTGAAGATTCCTTTTGATAGGATTTATTAAGTTTTTCTTGGTTTGTTGGAGACAGTTGATCTATACTGTTTTGTGGCACCTTTAATTTTCCAGAATTCTTCAATTTTTGCAGGAAGCTAAAAGTTATTTCTTGTCCTCTAACGCATCTGACTGAGTGTTTAGTATTTTCATAACTTTTAAATGTATCTCCAACATAATCATCATTTATAAATAATAGCCATCCTTTTTGGCTGTGATGCTCACAAGAATCTGATGACCATAAATACCCATCTTCCCCTTTTGGTAATTTTGCCCTAAAACCATCTATGATAAGTGGTTTATCTTTCTTTGTACTATCAATAAGTGTAGTGAGTTCAAATCTATTAGGTACACGCCAATCTTTGAAGCCTCCAAGTCTTAAATCTTTACAATACTGTTTTGCTTCATACCAGTCCACTCTTGCACTATCATCTTGCCAAGTAAGCCCTGTCGCACTGTCTTTTGCGATACCATTTTGACTCACCACATCCGCATACACCACTGAAGCCATCAAAAGCCCTAAACCTAAAACTGCGCTTCTCACAAATTTCTCCTTGAAAAATTTGACATCATCTCACTACGCCGCCACATACATCCACACAGCCAACACCGCCGTAACCACGCCCCAGTATTGTAGCGGTATCCAAAACAGTGAATGCGTGCTTTTTAAAAGGTACTCTTCACCTGTTTCTTTGTCGATGACGACTCTTGCGGCTTTGCCGTTGAGCTTTTGCCCGACGAAAAAGATAAGTCCCGAAGCCAAAAGAAGTGCCAAAGGCATCGCCCAGCTTGAACTTTTATAGTACCCTGCCCCAAACACGGCATCACATGCCAACTGCATCACCACTGAACATACAATCGCGATAATCACCGCCAATATTCCCCAACCTTTCCAGATAATCATCACTACCTCCTCCGTTTTTAATAGTCTATTTTATCTTTTTACCGTTATGTCATGCGTTATATTTTTTCCAAAAACTCACTATCATCTTTTGAGCTTTTGACCGTTTTTGTTTCATTGCCATTCATTATGCAATGTATCGTTCAAACCGTTTACTTGACTTTTTTATAAACCGTTTTATATCCGCCCGCTTCGGTCGAAATCGTCTCTTGATCGATGATTTTATAGGCATTACCGACTTTAATATCGTCATCGAAAACTATCACTTTTTGTTCTTGAACATCGTAACTAACGGGTGTTCTCGTGCCGAAAAAAAGCATACTGTTTTGATCAAACTGAATTTCCAAAATACCCAACTTCGTTTCAGCTCTCCATTTTCCGATTAAAGGATTGTGATGCGCTTCGTCCCAGTAAAATTTAATCCCTAAACCGATAAACAAAACGATCACGATTCCCGTCAATATCGGGAATATCGCAAAAGAGGTTTTTTTCACGCCGGTTTTAGACAATGCCCGAGAACGAGAGGGACTTTTAGCTTTGCGGGTGGGGGTTTTCGTACGTATTTTTTGACGCTCCTGGCGCATACTTTACCTTTAAAAAATGAGTTATCGATGCATTATAACATTCTTACATGTAAGGTTAAAAGCTTACGCGTGTTATACTTTCGTAACGCATTAATCCCAAAGGACGATTTCGACTATGTTTTCAAAATTGATCAATCTTTTTAAAGTTAAAGAAGACGATACTTTAAATTTTATCAATCAAGAAGCGTTTCAAAAACCTTCCAAAAATCATCGTTTTACCCAAGAAGAGGAAGACGCATTTTTTGAGCACCTTGAAAAAGAGGACTTGGCAATTCCCGAAGAAGAATCTCCTGTTCAAACAACACCGACGTCGCGTGAATCTACGTTAAAAAAAATGTACGCTTGCATGAAAGAACGCGATTGGAACCCGAAACATCACCCCAAAATCCTTATAGGGTTATCCGGAAGCATTCTTTTAACCGCTTTAATCGCATTGATACTCCACGAAACGCCCAATCCGCTTCTTGGGAAATGGCAACCGATCAAAAAAACCAATATCTTTGCTCCGACCGGAGAAATCGAATTTCGTAAAGACCAACTTTTAGCCAACGGCGTCACAACGCCTATCGAATACACGATCGAAACCCAATACGTCGAAGTCATCGACCTCAATACGAAAATGCGTATACCTTTTTACATTACGGGCGATAAAACGATTGAGTTGAACCTTTTAGGCGTTAAAACGACCTATAAAAAAATTGAGAAATAAGCGCTTTACGGTACCGCTTCAAAACTGAGTAAGGTCTTGTCGCCGCTTTTGAGCAATAAAACGCCCTCTTCGATCGTATACGTTTTGACTTTCGATAGAGCATTCAAAAAGTCACGCTCGTCTTGAAGTCTCGGACACGCCATCATCGTCGAAGCGACTTTTTCAAAACCGACGCCTTGACGCGGCTCGTCTAACGTGTACGAACCCAAAAGAATATTGCATCCGCCGAAACCTTGTAGACGTTGATTTTCCAACTTCAAAATCACATACGCTTCACGTTCGTCCGCCGATGCTAAAACGGCTTTGCCTTCTACGCCGATTAACTTCCAATGAACCTCTTGAATGTGTGTCGGTAAGGATTCCGCCTCCTCTTTGACATCGACGTTGAGGGCTTGGGTTTGATTGTTTTCTTCGTGTTGAGCGGTCGGTGTAGGCTCGGGCGTAGAAGGCGTACAACCGCACATCACACATAAACCGATTCCTAAAACTGCAAGACGATAAAAGCGGTACATCAACGCCTCCTTTACTTTATTCTTTTGTTATTTCGCGAATCAATTCGTATTCGTTTTTGCGCAAAGACTCCAATAGTACGCTAATTTCATCGGGCTGGACACCCATTTGGCTCAGGGCTTCCGAACCCGTGCGAATACTACTTTCCAACGTTTCGGCAATGACCCAGCTCGCTCCGGCCGTGAGCATTTTATCCATCGCCTTGATATCGAGTGCTCGTGCCAACACTTTTATATGCGGATAATTCTCTTTAATATGCTTGACGACTTTGATGGCATTGAGACTATGATCGATCGAAACGATCAACATGGACGCTTGGTCGAGTTTGATCGTATTGAGAAGCCTCATATCGGTAATATCGCCGAAAAAAACCGGAAAACCTTGTTTACGCCCGTGCGCCACCTCTTGCGTATTGACGTCAAAGACCATAAAAGGAATTTTGCTACTCTTTAACATTTGAGCGATTACTTTACCCGTACTTCCGTATCCGGCGATGACGACTTTATGTTCAATACTAACACCGTCGGCATTTAAATAAGAAAACGGCGAAACATTGGCAAGTTTGTTCGCAAGCGAGCACCCAAACGAGTAAAGCACCGGCGTCAAAAGCATACTAATCGAAATTACGCCGATACCGACGACAAACAGTTGATCGTCGATGATACTTAAAGCTTTTGCCGCGCCAAAAAGAACAAAACCGAATTCGCCGCTTTGATTGAGCAAAAACGCCAATTTGATCGCACCGCTTTTCGTTCCGCCAAACGCCAAAACCAAAACAAAAACGACCAAGGCTTTCAGGACTAAAATAACCGCGATATGCGTACTAAACACCCACGGATCGTTCATAATAGCATTCAAATCGATCGACATACCTACGGCGATGAAAAAAAGGCTCATCAACATACCCTTAAAAGGCTCCAAACTGGATTCGATTTGGAAGCTATAACGAGAGGTAGAGAGAAACATTCCCATCAAAAAAGCACCCAGAGCCATCGAAAGCCCTGCATGATCCATCAAATATGCCGAAAGAACGACGCTGAGCATCGTTAAGAGTAAAAAAGCGTCTTTATTGCGTTGTTTCGCGACTTTATCCAAGGCTTTGGGGATAATATAACGACCGAATACGACCAAAAGTACGATCATAACGATGATATTTAAAACGGTTTCGATCCACGACGTTTCATCGACGGCAAGCTGATGCGGCGACAATAAAGGCAAAATCGCCAAAAGCGGAACGACGGCTAAATCTTGGAGCAACAAAATCGCAAAAGCGTTTTTACCGTGTTCGGTGTTGAGTTTACCTTTTTCTTGTAAGATTTGCATCACAAACGCCGTCGAAGAAAGAGCAAGCGTAAAGCCCAAAAGCATTGCCACGCGTATATCCGTGACAAAAAGATTCATATACCACCCAAGAACGACGCCCGAAACGATGACTTGCAAAGAGCCCATACCGAAAACTTCTTTGCGCATGGACCAAAGCTTTGTCGGTTGCATCTCCAATCCGATAATAAACAAAAGTAACACGACGCCGAACTCCGTAAAATGGCGTAGCGTTTCGACTTCGCTTGTTACCGTAAACCCTCCCGTATGCGGACCGACGATAATACCGGCAAGCAATAATCCTAAAATAGAACCCAAGCCGATACGCTTAGAAATCGTTACCATAATCGACGTTACCGCCAATAAAACCAATGAGGAGAGCAGGAAAAAATCCATACAAGACCTTTAACGTTGGAGTTATAAAACTATTTCTTGCGCTATGTTTAAGCCAAAACCGGCTAAGCCGACATAATCCTTACGCGGCGTAATAGAAATCAAATCAAGGCTTTCGATTCCCAGTTTCTTCAATATTTGCGCACCGATGCCAAATTCTCTCAACTCTTGATTGCTCGAGTATTCGCTATCGACAAAAATAAAAACGCCGCCGTTGGCTTTTAAATACTCAATCGCCTTTAAAATGCCGTGATACTTCTTTTCATTCGAGAGAAGTTCGTTGTCGGGTAAAATGTGATGGAATTTAACCGCAGCCTTTTTCCCGACTTCACCGAACATGTAAACAATGTGATGGTTGCCTTCGTGATCGACCATATCGATTTTACGCGTTTGCGCTCCGAAAAACTCGACGTTTGCCGAAAAAATCTCTCGAACAAGAGATTCCGATTGCATACGATAAGCGACAATATCGGAGATATAAACGATATGAATACCGTGTTTTTGGCAAAAAAGATCCAAATCATCCCGACGTGCCATATGCCCGTCTTCTTTCATAACTTCGCAAATAACCGCCGCTTCCCGAAGTCCCGCTAAACGACAAAGATCGACAGATCCTTCCGTATGTCCCGTTCTTACCAGCGTTCCGCCTTTACGGGCGATCAAAGGAAAAATATGTCCCGGGCGCACCAACTCTTTAGGTGAGCTCATCGTATCGGCTAAAATCTTGATCGTTACGTCGCGCTCGTATGCCGAGATCCCCGTAGAACACACCCGCGCATCGACCGATACCGTAAAAGCCGTTTCATGCTGTGAATCGTTATACTTAACCATCGGCGTGAGTTCCAAGCGATTGGCAATTTCATCGTTCAGCGCAACGCAAATCAGCCCTCGCGCCTCAGAAGCCATAAAATTGACTTTTTCCGGTGTCGAAAACGTTGCGGCATAGACTAAATCTCCCTCGTTCTCACGATCTTCATCATCCACCATCATAACCATCTTACCGTGTTTAATATCCTCAATGGCTTGTTTGACTCTTTGAATAGGCATTTTCGCTCCAAAAATAATTTTAAAAAAGTATAGTTAAAAACCCTTGACAAACACATTAAAAGTGACTATAATTTCACCTCGTTTAAGGCATTGGGGTATAGCCAAGCGGTAAGGCAACTGGTTTTGGTCCAGTCATTTCAGGGGTTCGAATCCCTTTACCCCATCCACCTTTTACTCCCTACATCGCGGGATAGAGCAGTTGGTAGCTCGTCGGGCTCATAACCCGAAGGTCGCTGGTTCAAGTCCGGCTCCCGCAACCATCATTATAAAACTCCCCAAAACAGGCTTCTTTCACAAACGGAAATCTTGAATGTGTCCAAACTGTGCCCACGTTGTGTCGCTCTAAAAAAATGATTGCAGAAACGTTGCCCTCTTCTTACTTTTTTGGCTTGTAAATTTCGCATAACGATCAAGTGTCGTCTTGCTACTTTTGTGACCAAGCATATTTGAAACCCATAATATATCTTCACCATTTTCAATCATCATGCTTGCAAACGAATGTCGCATGTGATAAATAGGACGATATGTCAAATCAAGCTTCTTTAGCAATTTTGTCCAATCAAAATCTCTGATATTTTTAGCATCAAAGATATGTGTATCATTTTGAGTAAGAAACACATAGGACTGTTTTGCCCCTGTTCTATAAAACTGTTTTTTGAGATATGGAACAAGGCTATCAAGCAAATCAATCGTTCTAATACTGTTAGAAGTTTTGGGGCTGGATTCCACACCCATTCTTATTGATCGTGAAATATGAATCTCTTTTCTTTCAAAATCAATATCTTCCCATTTTAAGCCTACAATTTCACCAGTTCTCATACCAGTAAAAAAACCAACTGCATAAAAAGATTGATACATTCCCTCTGCTCTTCCAAGAATTGCCTTGATTTCATCCAATGTAAATGGGTGAATTATAATAGGGTTTCTTTTGGGTAGCTTCACCGAGCTAAAAGGATTTTTTGTAATTATCTCATCATTAAGTGCATCTTCTAAAATTGTATTCAAGACAATACGAATATTTTTTAGTCGCCCTGCACTCACTCGTTCTAAAACTTTATTTTGCCAAAGTGCCAAATCAGATGGCTTTATCTGATTGATGGGCGTATTTTCAAAATATGGCAAAATATGATTTTTTAACGATGAGAGATAATCATAAATCGTTGACTGCTTTCTATAGCTTTTGTGAAGCTCCAAGCTTACTTTTGCAAACTCCCCTACTGTAGGAACTTTCTTTTCGTTTGGTGTGTTAAAGAACTCGCCCGAATTCAGTTTATATTGAATCTCAGGCAGTAAAACGTTGGTGGCATATTTGCGATTATTTTTTGTATCATCTAAGCCTAAAGATTTACGATACCTTTTGGATTGATAATAAAACGTTATCCACAATTTGCCTTCTCGATTGGTTAATGTCATCGGTATTTTCCTTTCCGACCACCCACGAATCAATCGCAACTCTATCAAATATTATTTTACCTGTTTTCTTGTAAAAGTGAATATTCTCTAAAAAGGTATCTTCTTTGAGTTTGTAGATATGATCTTTTGAGTAGCCTAAATATGTTGCAAGCTCTCTAACATTGAGCCATCTTTTTGTACTTTGATTGGTTAGAGCTTTTTTAATTAGCTCTATATCTTGCGCCATTGTTTTAATGAGGTTAATGTTTTCCATTTCAATCATCACATCACCTCTAACCGCTTGCTAAGTTCATTATTAGCAATTTTAAGCTGTTGAGTCAGCGTTTTAGCCTCACCCAGTGTCGCGGTTGTCAGTTGCTTAGATAAGCGTTTAATGGTGTGTTGTAGCTCTTTCGTGCCAAGCAATTTAAATGGCAGTTGATAAGGAATTAGCTCATCATCTTTCGTGTATTTATACCGAGCTATTAAATCATCCTCGTTATCTGTAATAAACACATCATATTTTGTTGCAACGCTCGGTGATGGACTAGATGGTTTCTCTTTGATCTCACCATAAAGATCAATAGCTCGATCTGATATTTTTGTTATTAGATCAGAAGAAAGTACGATATTGTTATTGAGTGCTTTATGGATAAGATCATGGGCATCAGTAATAAACTTTGAAAGATCATAAACGTAACGTTTTTGAGGAATACGCTTTAAATCAATCTCATATTGTAAAAATTCTGTGATGGTGTAATTCTCTTTGATATAGTCCCAAATCTCTAACGTTTTGGCTCTATGTTTAGAGTTATTGAGCCTATCTTTGTGAGTAATTGTACTAAAATCAATCAGTCGTATATCATCCATTGCTGTTTTAAAAAGATTGTTGGCATTACTGAGTAATCCCTCTAGGGTACGAATTCCCATATTTTTAAAATGAACTCTGTGCATTTCAAACTCTAGGTTAAAAATAGGCTCTTTAAGATCAAATCCATGATAAGTAAAATAGTCTTGCATGATCGCTTCTTTATCCGATTTATCCAGTTCTATTTTTTTATCATAGAGTCTGAGTAAAAAAGGTTTCTTCCCAACATAGATCGTTTGTGTGCGTTTAGAGTTTCCAAACTCTGAAATAATGTGATACCCTTTTTTTTTAGAGACAAACATCTCTTTAGTGACAAATCCAAAATCATATTGCACAAAGCAGTTAAGATCAGCGCGTGAAATTTCAAAGAGTTTAGTTGTGATCTCTTTGAGCAGCTCTTCATTAATAAAGGCTAAGAGGTTCTTTAGTCCTATGGTATAGATGCCAATACCTTGAAGTTGTATTTGAATATTGTGTTGATAACTTGCAATGTTTGGATTTTTAAATCCTAGTTTGAAATACTCATTAATATCTCTAAACCAATACACCCCTTTATCTTTTGCAAGATAGCGTAAAGCCGTTGTGCCAAGTTTGACAATCATGGCTGAATTAGCATAGGTATATGAATCAGTTTCGTGAAGTTTGGTTTGGGCTTCTAGTTGACTTTGAAGATCAAAAAAGACGTTTTCATACACTTCATTACTTTGAGCAAAGTAGTAAAGCGTATCAATGCCATAAATAGACTTTACTTGCATAAAATTCCTTTCTTTTTTTATCATTTTCCGTATGTGAGCGATGTGTTACCAAAAGCATCGCTAAAAGAGTGGAGAAACCCAAAGCCACATGGGGACAAAGTCCCATGAAGCTTTTCCTGTTTCTCTCCTGTTTTAAATGCCGTAGAATTTAGCATCACCAATCAAACCAACCTGTACTTCCACTTCACTATTGAGCTTATCTTCGTATAAAGAGAGTTTTTCTGCTGGAATAGTGAGATCAATCAACTGGTTTTTGTACTCACCGTTTTTGAGTGGTACACGTGCCAAGAGTTGAAGTTTGGTTTTACCCTTAATCGTTTCCCCTGTTTGCTGATTGGTAAAGTCATTACCTGTAAAGATATTCAGCAAATGTGCTTTGAGTGTTAACATGGTTTATCCTTTGTGTTTTTTGGATTAACCTAAGCGCTTAGATCGTGTCAATTGATATGGAAGTGTAGAAAAAGAGGGAAGGATTTATCTAGGAATTTTTTTCGAAATTTATCGGTATTTTTGCACGTGATAACCAAAACCCATGTTTATTTGAATCTCTTTCCATTCATCAGCTAGGTTTTCATTGTGGTTATTAATGGCTTCTTGTATGTGTTGATTTTGAATTGTATGAATCAACTTATGATCAAGAAATTTCAAAGGTATTAAGGGTGCATCATAGCCATCTATTTGATGCATACCTATTTGACCAATACATTGAACTTGATCTATTTTACGAAGATTAATGGTTGTATCAATATCTAAATGGTGCATAATGGTATCGGTGATCTCTTTGGTCTTATATTTGGAAAGGGATAGATTGCATAGCTCTTGGTAAACATGAATTGAAAATGATGTTTTAATGCGTTTTTCTGTGATATTGAAAGCATGAAAAAATGAGTATGTATTTAAAAAACTACAGGCAAATGCATTAGTAAATGTATCGGAGTTTTCTATTGTACCTTCTGGAAATAAATTTTTAATGTCAAAAAGTGGCATAAAGAAATTACGGATTAATTCAAAGGGATGATGAAAAGATTCTAAATCAGTCCAATATCTCATATGCAGATCATATAAATAATTAATAAAACTTTCTTTATCTTTCATAAGCAATTTTAATCCAAAGTGCATACCAAATAATTCAAAAAAAGCATACATGGAATTATATTGAAATTGACATATTTGCATTGTTGTTTCGATATGTTTAATTTGTGAAGAAAGATAGTTATCAATATTTTTACTTGCAATTGCATTTTTAGGTATCGTAGAATAAATATGCTTTGAAGACCACATTTGATAGGCATATAAATTATTAATCGTACTTAACAAGGAGTGAAGTTTTCCACCATTTTTGAGTTTAGTATCAAGATTAGGAATTTCGTAATCTTCTAAAACCTTGTAAACAGTTTCTTTGAATTTTTCATCTGTTAATGTTTCCAATGTTACGTTACTCCCCTAAATATCAAGAAATATGTATTTTAGGCATATTATCGAAGAAAAAAGTATAATTTATAGTAGCATTTTATATTTAAAGTTCAGTAGGTAAAAATGGATTTAGTCAGTAATAGCATTTCTGCAATAATTGGAGGAATTATAACTTTTTCTGTTCAAACTGTTTTAATGAAAAAAAAGCTGAAAGATGATTTTACGCAAAAGCAACTTACAGAATTATACTTACCACTCGCAGAATTAATTAATCAATCGGCATTAAATGAACTGAAAGATATGAGCAATAAAGCACGGTATGAATTAGCTTTTTCTATTATCGAATTAATTACAAAAAAAGAATTTTATGCTTCAAAAAAATTAAGAGCCGATATTCATTCTTTAAGACATTATTTAAAAGTTCAAAATTTTGCTTCTAAAGAATTTTTAGAGCTTGATGGCGATGAACAAAAAATATATGTATGGAATTTTGAGGAAAAGAATAATGAGGAAAATTTAAATATTATAATCGAAAGAATTTACGATGATATTGAAAATTTTCGACCATAGTATTTTGTTAAAGGTAAAAAATGAAATGTGAAGTTTGTAACAAAGAATTTGAAGAGCAATATTTTGATGTAAGCCAGAATAAGTGTATTTTACATAGTACAAAAAATGATACTTCTGAGTATGAAAACTTTGATCTTCAACTATTTAGTTATCTTGAGCATAATAAACATGATGATATGTGCAAATTTAAAGATATTCATTTTCCTAGTAATTATCCTATTACACAAAATCTTAATGCTCATTATACTTTTGAAAGCAAAGAAGAATTGGAAAATCCCAAACCTGTTCATCTCTATTTCGATAAATGCCATTTTATAAACTCTTTAATTCTAGATAATCCCTTCTTCATCCTAAAATTTGAGAAATGCGTGTTTGAAAAACAATATGAACATATTATTTCTAATGAAACTAAATTTATTAAATGTACATTTGATGAATATGTGTATCAAAATATATCTGAAGATAAAACAAAAATCTCAAATTTTTTATTCTTTGATTGTGGTTTTACATCTATTAATTTTACAGGTGCTCATTTCACAGAGAAACTTTTTAAATTTACTTCTCAAAATGAATACTATAAAATTACAGAATTAAATTTAATTAATTGTGAATTTGATAAAGATATTATTTTTAATTCTACCAGAGAAGAAGGTTACTCAACTCATTTTAAAATAACCAGTTTAGACTTTTCTGAATCAACTTTTAAGGGAAAGGTAAAAATTCAATTTTGTGAAATTGAAAATGCTATTTTTTATAATACAAAATTCAAAGATTTAGCAGATTTTTATCAAAGTAAATTTAAAAAAGTAGATTTTGAAAGAACTGACTTTGAAAAAATATCTGTTTTTAGTGAAACTGAGTTTTTGTGTAATGTCGATTTTAAATATACGAAATTTTTAGGTAAATCCATTTTTAGAGATACCACCATAACAGGAATATTAAATTTAAGAAATTCAATTTTTGATGATGAAGCAAATTTTTTAGATATAACTTCAAAAACAAGAGATAAAGATACAGAAACTAAGGAATTTATAGGAGAAGTTAACAATATTCAAGTTGCTAATCGAGAAACAGCTAGAGTTATAAAAAATTTCTACGACACTAATAATAATATTATTGAAGCAAATAAATTTTATGCTTTAGAAATGGAAGAAAGAGAAAAAGAATTACAACAAAATAAAACAAAAAGCTTCACGAGCTTCATTGAATGGCTTGTTTTTAAAGCTCATAAAGTTTCTTCAAATCATTCACAAGATTGGCTATTAACTCTTTTATGGATGCTAGCAATTACGTTTGTTTTTGAAGTATTACGCAAAAATACCTATTGTTCAAATGATATGATTCTTTTGTTTTTGCTCACTAATGCTAGTTTAATCTTATTGGGAATTTTATTTATATGCATCTTACCCTTATCATTAAAATGGTATTTATGCCTTGTGTCTGTCTCTATTCCATTTCTAACGCGCATTACATTTGAAGATTTTGCAAATTTAATTAATCCATTTTCTATTATGACAGGTGGAGAAAAATTAACTTTTTCTATGTTGATCTACAAAATTATTATTGCTTACTTAATTTATCAATTCATTATATCTGTACGCCAAAACACTAGAAGGAAATAATAATTTTAAGATATAAATTGAGAGATATTTTTATGAGTTACTGTGCCCAAATCGTGCCTAAAATAAACGAAAAATGCAGTTTTTTGAAAAAGATAGAATTACGAAAGTCCATTTTTATGGTCATTTGTTATTTTATTAAGTTTAATTTAATAAATCCGGCTCCCGCAACCATTTAAATTTTCTGCTTGCATTATCAATCTTCACAATTTTTCAACATGTAACTTTCATAGCATACTTTCCTTTGAGTTCAAAAGAACCAATCGATCAATGTAACTTTAGGGATAACTCATCTTGAATCATGCCGTTTTTTGCTATAATCCAAACTTATTTTAGCTATTGACAAGGACTTTACGATGCAAAATGCGTTGTTTGACGACTTAAAATCGATCAAAGAAAAGATGAATCAAGATGAAAAAATCAATCAAGACAAGCTCATAGAAGCGCAAAAGCAAGAAAAAGAAAAAAAACTGCAAGCGCAATTTGAGACTTTTATGAAAACCTCGGGCGTTAAAAAACTGCATTAATTATGGCACAGCATTCACGCATGATCGAATTTTCGACTTTAGAGACGTCGTGCTCGTATTTAGACGGGTACAAGACGCGTATGGAATACAAATACATTGAAAACGCAACCTCTGAACTGAACCAAGCTTTGGTTGAACGGGGTTGGAGACGTTTCGGGCATTATTATTCCAGACCGCAATGCTCGCATTGTAAGGCATGTTTGAGCCTTCGTATCGATGTGCAAAATTACCGCTTTTCACACTCCGCAAAACGCGCTTTTAAAAAAGCCGAAGGTATTCGTTACGTGATTCAAATGCCGAGTATTAGCAATGAACATCTTGAACTTTACGACAAATACCACCGTTTTATGGAACAAAAACGCGGCTGGCAATACTACTATCTCAAGCCTCAAAGTTACCATGAACTTTATGTCAGCGGCGCACAGGATTTCGGCAAAGAAGTGCTCTATTTTTACGAAGACAAATTGATCGGCGTGGATTTGATCGACTTTTTGGACGATGGGATCTCTTCGATTTATTTTTATTATGATCCCGATTTTGCGCATCTCTCTTTAGGGCGTCTTTCGATTTACGAACAATTGATTTTGGCTAAAGAGTACGGTTTGGAGTGGATTTATTTGGGATATTACGTTGAAAACTGCCAAAGTTTGAAGTACAAAGGCACCTATCATCCTTATCAAATTCTTCAGGGCAACCCCAAAATAGACGAAGATGCTATCTGGCTTTAAAAGTTGGAATCTTTTTTGCTTCGGTAAGCATATCTGAATGCAAAAAGGAGAACTCGATGCACTGCTGCCTTACTCACGATATGCTTGCCGTTACGATTCAAGAAGATGCAAAAACGTTTTATTTTTTACAGAACATCGCCGCTAAAAATTTCACGAAAAAAATCGGACGCAAAGAAAAAATGATTATTTTTAAAGAGCCTGAAGAGACCGTTCAGCGTCGTTATTTTCTCAAGCTTATCTCCAAAATTTATTTACGTGAACATAACGATAAAATGCAAGCAAGCATGATCGAAAACGCTATCGATAAAAGCATCAAGATTTCACTTTTAAAATCCAACCAAGTCATCCAGAAAATGTCGATTCGTATCGCTATTGAGGACAATTATGCCGTTATTTTCGACTTGGGTTCACACAATACGCTTTTTGCTTCTTATTTAAAAAGCTATTTTAAAGATCATCTTGTTAGAATCCGACCTAAAAACGGTACGATTACGCTCTATCCGAATTCCGATAAAACCGTTTTGCTTTTAGACAAACTTTTGGCGCAAAAAGAGCTCTTCGGCTCATACGTCGAATTTCATTACGATAGAGCACTTTATGAAGCTTACGCAAGAACGCTGATGGCGAAAAAAATCCGCCGTAATCGCCACAATGCCCTCTTTTCGCTTTTGGAAGACTATTTCGGTATTTTAGGTTGCAAAATTGAAGATTCGTTTGAAATCGTTCGTCGCAATTATCTAACGTTGGTCAAAAAATACCATCCCGATAGTTGCGGACTTTACGACGGAGACTTACATGTCAAATACGTTGCAAAGTTTCAAGAGGTACAAACAGCGTATGAAATGGTCAAAATACACTTTCAAAATACCGAACGTTGCATCGCTTAGCGCGTGAGCATATAGAGCTTTTTACGTTCGGACGAGCTGGCGATATTAAACTGTTGTCGGTATTTGGTAATCGTGCGGCGTACCATTTTGATACTAAATTTTTCTTCGATCATCTCTAAAAGTTTCAGATCGCTCATCGGTTTGATACGACTCTCGTTTTTCACCAATTCTAACATGTAGTCTTTAATCGCACTGTTGGAGATATCTTCATCCAAAGCGGTTGCAAAAAATTGTTTCAATGCAATGACACCGCGATTGCATGAGAGGTATTTACCGGCAATCGCGCGTGAAATCGTCGAGGGATTTCGTCCCAAATCATCGGCTAAATCTTTCAATTTCATCGGTTTGATGGCTTTACCGAAGAAAAAATCGTATTGGTATTCGACGATCATAAGACCGATCTTATAGAGTGTCGCTTTACGCATTTCAAGCGCGTCGATCAAGTCTTTCGCATCTTTGATTTTCTGCGAAACGAAACTATGACTTTCGTCCATTCCATCCGTATCGATGATAATTTCGGGATAATAGGCGTCGTTTAAGCGCACCTCAATCGCCCCGTCGTTCTCATAAATAAAAATATCGGGAATAATCTCTCTTTCGTCTTCTAAAAAATCGATTGCGGGGGGATTGCGAAAGCGTTGGATAACCCTTAGAGCTTCATGAAACAACGGTTCTTTGCTCATCGATTCGATTGCCTCAAAATGGACGATAAGATTTTCGACGGCTTCGTAGAGTTCATTTTTGAGCGTAAGGTCTTGAAGCTGAAATAAAAACGCCTCTTTCACGTCAATCGCACCGATACCCAAAGGCTCGAGATAGGCGAAGCGTTGTCTGATTTTTTCGACTTCGGAGGTGGAGACGTTAAATTTCTGCGCGATATCGTGTAAAGCTTGAGCTTCAAAATAGCCTTCGCAATTAATGTTTTCGATAATTTCGTAAGCAATATTTTGTGATTTTTCCGTCGGAAAAAGCGGCGGATTGATCTGCTCGAACAAGACTTCATAGAGCGACTTTTTAGCAAGCGTTAACGCTTCGATGGTATCGGAAACCGATGCTTTGGAGGCATGCTGAAAAAAACTCTTTTTTTCAAATTTTTTGTCGGGAACTTCGCATCCGGATCGAATGTTAATCAACGGGTTTTCTTGAACAAAGGGCTCAAGCGTTTCGGTCAATGAATCAAGATTGGCTTGCAAAATAGGCAACCAACCTCTCAGAGTCGAGGAGAACTTTTGTTTGGCGGTCTGTGTGGCGTTGACCCTAAGTTTCACTCCTCTCTCCTAAACTTAAAATCGAAAATCTTCGCCGAGATAATAGGTCTTCACGAGCTTATTTTGTGCGACTTCTTCGCTACTGCCGCTAGCGAGTAAAGTTCCGTCTTTGATGACGTAAGCACGATCGCAAATCGCAAGCGTTTCACGAACGTTGTGATCGGTAATCAAGACGCCGATATTGAGTTTTGCTAGCTCTTCGACAATACTTTGAATATCCGCTACGGCTAAAGGATCGACGCCTGCGAATGGCTCGTCAAGCAGAAGAAATTTGGGATGCAACACTAAAGAGCGTGCGATTTCGCATCGACGTCGCTCGCCGCCGCTGAGGCTGACGCCGTTGCGTTTACGAATCGGCTCGATGTTTAAAAGGTTTAACAGTTCTTCAACGCGTTTAGCAGCCTCTTCTTTATTGCTATAAACGATCTCTGCCGCGAGCATAATGTTCTCTTCTACGCTCAAATCTTTAAAGATACTGGATTCTTGCGGTAAGTAACCGATGCCTTGTTTGGCTCTTACATGTAAAGGAATATGCGTCACGTCTTGGTTGTCAAAATAAACCGCACCCGAAGTCGGTTCTATCAATCCGCAAATCATATAAAACATTGTCGTTTTTCCGGCACCGTTAGGGCCCAAAAGTCCGACGACTTCTCCGCTTTTAACGTCAAGGGAGACCCCTTTGATAATCGGCGTTTTTTTAATGACTTTTTCGAGTTTTTCTACTTTAAGCGTATGCATTTATGTTTACCTTATAGGTTCGTTGATCGTTTTTTTCTTCAATATCGAGCGTGCCGTAAGCAATGCCCAAAGAGCGTAACAAAGTTTCAAAATCCGACATCGCCCATTCGATTAGATGGTATCCGCGGCTATCGAGTTTTTCGATCAAACCGCTTTGAACGAATCCGTCCGTGCCGCATTGGTAGATGTCGTAATGAAAAAGTCGGTTTTCATACTCGTGTAAAATGGAAAACGTCGGAGAAGAGACGTTTTCATGAATGCCTAAAATGGAGGCAAAGGTTTTAATAAAGGTCGTCTTTCCGCTTGCTAAACCGCCTCGAAGCAATAAAATACCCTCTTCTCCCATGTGCTCTTTAATCGTTTGAGCTAAGCTCTCAAGCCCTGTCTCGTCGCATGTGATTTCGTACGTCATAGTAAATAGGAAAGTTTAATAATTTCGCCGAGCTTATCCCATGCTTGTTTGCTCGCCAGTGCCGCGTCCATCATCTCGATACCTTCTTGAATATCTCTGGCTTTAGAATCGACGACCAAAGCGCATGCACCGTTCAGCAAAACAACGTCACGCTTAGGCCCTTTTTCTTCGTTTTTCAAAATGGCACGCGTAATGTCGGCATTATGATCGCTATCGCCGCCTTGAATCGATTCCAAAGAGGCCGTTTTAAAGCCGTATGCTTGAGGATCGATTTCGCCTTGGCTGATATGTCCGTTTTCAATCATCATGTAAAACGTAGGAGCGGACATACCGACTTCGTCTAAACCGTCAAGAGAGCTTAGCACCATACTTTTTTGCGTACCGAGCGCATTTAACGCTTTGCTAAAGCGTTCGACGTAATCGACGTGAAAAACGCCGACGACTTGTTTTTGTGCATTGGCGGGATTGGCAAGCGGTCCTAACATGTTAAAAATCGTTCGATGCGGCAAAGCGCGACGAATCGGCATAATGTGCTTCATACACGGATGATGGTTCATCGCAAACATAAAGACGAAACCGCATTCTTGAAGCATTTTGACCTGTTTCGCGGGTGCTAAATTTAAATTGAGCCCGAGCGATCTTAACACATCGGCACTTCCCGATAGACTCGTCGCCGAACCGCTACCGTGCTTAGCGACTTTACACCCTAAGGCACTCAACACGATAGACGTCGTAGTCGAGATATTGAACGTACCGCTTTTATCTCCGCCCGTTCCGACGATATCGATAATTTCGGTTTTTAAACTTTGCGGGAT
The DNA here is from genome assembly GCA_002382085.1 of Sulfurospirillum sp. UBA4058. GTDB lineage: Bacteria > Campylobacterota > Campylobacteria > Campylobacterales > Sulfurospirillaceae > Sulfurospirillum. Next base: position 193,791 of record DFZK01000005.1, read on the forward strand.
ATCGAGTTTAACGCTATGTTCGCGCATCACTTTTGCCGCAGCGGCAATCTCTTCAAAGCTCTCACCCCGATGGTAAAGCTCGACTAAAAAACGCGCGGCTTCTTCGCTTGAAAGCTGATTTTCAAACAACGCGTTAAACGCTTCGTACGCCTCTTGGTAATTCATTGTATTTCCCTTACGTAGTCGTTTTGTTGGGTTTTGGGTATCGTTTTGGTTTGCGGCAATTGGACGACTTCGTATCGAACGGAGCGTTCAAGATAAGCCACGGTAATAATATCGCCTACTTTGACGTCTTTTGCGGGTTTCGCGATGACGCCGTTAATGCTGACGACGCCGTTTTTGCACATATCTTCGGAAACGGCTCTTCGTTTCGTGATATTGACGCTGTTTAAAAATTTATCGATTCGCATCTTTCTTCCTTGATTTAACGTCCATTCTAGCAAAAGAATATTTAAATTTGGTTTTTGAGCTTGAGCGTCAAACCGCCTTTGGAGCATAAGCAAAGTTTTTATAAAGTTGCGCTACTATCACGAAATTCTATCAATTTTATGAGGATTCATACGATGAAAAAAAATGTCAAAAAAGTGGTTTTAGCATACTCCGGCGGACTTGATACCAGTATTATTTTAAAATGGCTCCAAGACGAGTACCAATGTGAAGTTGTTACGTTTACCGCAGACATCGGTCAAGGTGAAGAGTTAGAACCGGCACGTAAAAAAGCGATCTCTTTGGGTATAAAGCCAGAAAATATTTTTATCGAAGACTTAAAAGAAGAATTTGTACGCGATTACGTATTCCCGATGTTTAGAGCCAATGCGATTTATGAGGGCGAGTATCTTTTAGGTACATCGATCGCACGTCCTTTGATCGCCAAACGCCAAGCGGAGATTGCCGCAATGGTCGGAGCTGACGGCGTAAGCCACGGCGCAACGGGTAAAGGTAACGATCAAGTCCGTTTTGAGATGGGTTACCTTAGTATGAACTCCGATCTTACCATTATCGCTCCATGGCGTGAGTGGGACTTGAACTCTCGTGAAAAGCTCCTTGCATACGCTGAGAAAAACGGCATCAGCATCGAGAAAAAACCGGGTAAATCGCCCTATTCGATGGATGCGAATTTATTGCATATCTCGTACGAGGGTTTAGTGCTTGAAAATCCGGCCGCAGAGCCTGAGGAAGATATGTGGCGATGGACGGTAAGTCCCGAAAAAGCACCCGATCAATCCGAAGTCATTGAAATTACGTATGAAAAAGGCGATCCGATTGCATTAAACGGCGTCAAACTAAGCCCTGCAACGATGCTGACCAAACTCAACGAACTGGGTTGCAAACACGGCATTGGTCGTATCGACATCGTTGAGAACCGTTTTGTCGGTATGAAAAGTAGAGGCTGTTATGAAACTCCGGGCGGTACCATCATGCTTCGTGCGCACAGAGCGATTGAGAGCATTACGTTAGACCGTGAAGCGGCGCATTTTAAAGATGAGATTATGCCTCGCTATGCCAAAACGATTTACAACGGATTCTGGTTCTCTCCAGAGCGCGAAATGATGCAAGCAGCGATTGACAAGTCGCAAGAGACCGTAAATGGCACCGTCAAACTGAAACTTTACAAAGGCAATGTTTCCGTCATCGGAAGAGATTCTAAAACCAACAATCTCTTTAACGAAGCATTTTGTACCTTTGAAGAGGACGAAGTGTATAACCAAAAAGATGCGGCAGGGTTTATCAAACTCAATGCGCTACGTTTTATTATCAGCGGAAAAAACAGAAAAAAACAAGGAAATTAAGGCATTACGATGCCGATGATCTCCGAAAGATACGTCGATGAGTCAATTATATCTACAAGAGATTGAGAGAAGCCACGAAATGAGTCCGGAGGAGTTACATGTACTTCTTCTAGCGAGGGCAAAAGGTCGTGTCTCGTTTTGGTTAATCGATGTTCGCGAGAAAAGCGAATATACGGCATCGAGTATTAAGGGAACCGACGGCGTGTTCCCGACCTCAACGCTGCATACGCAGCTCAATGCAATCTTTAAATTACAAGATCGTTTAATTGTTTTTTACTGCACGAATGCAAGCCGAACCATACGTTTAATTCCACGCCTTAAACGTATGGGTTTTACCAAAATAGCGCATCTTAGCGGCGGAATCAACGAATACGGCGGAGAGAAATTGAAAAATGCTCCTCTGCCTCCTATCAATTACAAGGAGATACTATGAAAGTTTTACTGATCAAAGACGTCAAAGATTTAGGGAAAAAAGGCGAAATTAAAGAGGTCAAAGACGGATACGGTCAAAATTTCCTCATCGGAAAAGGGTATGCCCTGTTAGCTACCAATGAAGTAATGCGCAAATACGAAGCGGAACAACGTAAAAAAGCCGCAGCCGAAGCGGAAGAAATCGCTCATCTTAAAACGATACAAGCGAAATTGGCAACGTTAAAATTGACCGTCAAGCGTAAACTCGGAGCAAACGGTAGCCTTTTCGGTGCCGTTACCAAAGATGAAATTGCGCACGAACTTAAAACGCAACACGGTATCGAAATCGATAAAAAAACCGTCGAAATCGATCAAGCAATCAAAACGACGGGAAATTTTGACGTCAGTATTAAATTAGGACACGGCATTCACGCCCTCTTGTCCCTTATCATTATCGGAGAGTAACGTTAATGTTTGAAGCAACCACCATTCTTGCATGTCGAGGCGAAAATAAAGCCGTTATCGGCGGCGACGGACAAGTCACGTTCGGCAATACGGTGCTCAAAAACAATGCCACGAAAATTCGCAAGCTTTACAACGGTAAAGTCTTAACGGGCTTTGCCGGAAGTACCGCCGATGCTTTCAACCTTTTTGACATGTTTGAGACGATTTTAGAGCAAAAAAAAGGCGATTTATACAAATCGGTTATCGAGTTTTCCAAAGAGTGGCGAAAAGACAAAATGTTGCGTCGGTTGGAAGCAATGATGATCGTACTTGATTGCGATCATATCTTTATTCTCAGCGGTACCGGCGACGTGGTTGAACCCGAAGACGGAAAAATCGCGGCAATCGGTAGCGGCGGAAATTATGCCATTGCGGCAGCTCGAGCCCTAGATAGGCATGCAAAACTTGATGAAGAGACGATTGTCTTGGAAAGCCTTAAAATCGCAAGTGAATTGTGTATCTATACCAACGATCGTATTAAGACGTTTGTTTTAGAAAAGAGTGCTTCATGAATTTAACGCCTAAACAAATCGTTGCCTATTTGGATGAGTATATTATCGGTCAAACCAACGCCAAAAAAGCCATTGCCATTGCCCTTCGCAACCGATACCGCAGGCTTTTACTCGAAGGCGACATGGTCGACGAGGTGATGCCTAAAAATATTCTTATGATCGGCTCTACGGGCGTGGGTAAAACCGAGATTGCACGTCGAATGGCAAAAATGCTCTCTTTGCCTTTTGTTAAAGTGGAAGCGAGCAAATATACCGAAGTCGGATTCGTCGGTCGAGACGTCGAATCGATGGTTCGAGACTTAATGATGGCTTCGATCAATCTCGTCAAAGCGGAACATCGAGAAAAAAATCAGGAGACTATCGCCTTACATGTCGAAAAAATTATTATCGAAAAACTGCTTCCCCCGCTTCCTAAAGGCGTGAGTGAAGAGAAAAAAGCCGAATACGAACGAAGCTTTGAAAAAATGCGCCAAAAACTCCGTGATGGAGAATTGGACGAGCTTAAAATTGAAATAGAGCTTTCGCAAAGCAATAACGATTTGGGCGATTCTTCCTTACCGCCCGAGATGGTGAAAGTGCAAGAGTCGTTCATCAAAATTTTAGGCACGGGACAAAATTCGATCAAAAAAGAGATGAGCGTTAAAGATGCGAAAGAAGCACTCAAACTCGAAGCAAGCGAGAAATTACTCGATATGGAAGCGATTAAAAGCGAAGCAAGAGACCGTGCTCAAAACGGAGGTATTATTTTTATCGACGAGATCGATAAAATAGCCGTCAGTGCTTCTCAATCCAACCGTAGCGATCCTAGCAAAGAAGGTGTTCAACGCGATTTATTGCCCATTGTCGAAGGTAGCGACGTTACGACGAAATTCGGTACGATTAAAACCGACCATGTACTTTTTATTTCGGCAGGTGCATTTCACTTAAGCAAACCGAGCGATTTGATCCCCGAATTGCAAGGGCGATTCCCGTTACGCGTCGAGTTGAATGCTTTAAGCGAAGAAGTGCTTTACAAAATCTTAACGCAACCTAAAAATTCTCTCCTTCGTCAGTATCAAGCGTTACTCAAAACGGAAGGCGTCGAGTTGATTTTTGAAGAAGACGCGATTCGCGCTATTGCTAAAATTGCGCAAACGACCAACGAAAGAACCGAAGACATCGGAGCTAGAAGATTGCATACCGTTATTGAAAAAGTATTGGAAGAGATCAGTTACAGTGCCGACGAACACCGAGGCGAGACCCTTTACGTCACAAAAGAGTTGGTACACCAAAAATTAGACGCTATCGTTGAAAACGAAGATAGCAGTCGCTATATTTTATAAAGTAGGATTATGATAGAACCTCTTAAAACTAAAGCCGGCTTTGTTGCCGTCGTCGGACGTCCCAATGCCGGTAAAAGCTCTTTGTTGAACTGGCTTATCGGTGAAAAACTTGCACTGGTTTCGCATAAAGCCAATGCAACGCGCAAGCGACTCAATATGATCGCTATGCATGAAAATGCCCAAATTATCTTTATCGATACTCCGGGTATCCACGAACAGGAACGACTTCTCAATCAATTTATGCTCGAAGAAGCAATGAAGGCGATGGGTGATTGCGATCTTATCTTATTTCTCACGCCCGTTACCGATAGCCTACAACACTACGTCGATTTTTTAGCTTTATCTAAACCCGACGTGCCGCACATCGTCCTTTTAACCAAAACGGATACCGTTTCTCAAACGGCACTTTTGGATAAAATAACGCAATATCAAGCGTATCAAGATAAATTTGCGGCATTAATTCCCGTTTCGGTTAAAAAAGGAATCTCACAATCCTATCTTTTAGATACCATTAGTCGATTTATACCGGAACATCCTTATTTGTACGATCCGGAAATATTGACGACGGAACGCTCTCGTGATATTTACAAAGAGCTGATTCGTGAGGCAATTTTTGAATATACGAGTGATGAAGTACCCTATTTCTCGGATGTTTTAATCGATAAAGTCGAAGAAAAAGAGTCAATCGATCATATTTATGCTACTATTGTCGTCGATAAAAAGAGTCAGAAGGGTATTCTTATCGGAAAAGAAGGTCAAACCCTCAAAAGAATCGGCTCTCACGCCCGTCGATCGATTGAAGAATTGTCACAAAAACGTCTCTTTTTGAAACTTGTCGTCGTTGTGAAGCAAGGCTGGAGTCAAGATAAAGAATTATTGAAGAAAATAGGTTATATAGTAGAATAAAGTAACAATAATATATTATGATATAATTGTTGCACAATGATTAATTTTTAAAATAAAAGGGGTTTTAAAAATGTCCATAACAGAGGATAGACGTTACAGTTCCCAAATCGTCTCCATCGACCCTTCATCTCTTGTCTCATATGCCTATTCAAAGAATGAAATCAAATTAAACAAACTTGAGAAAAGCGATAAAAATGCATTTTTTATCTCTTATCTTTATGCGCGGGATATGATCAGCGCAACGATCGATATTAGTCGAAATATTCCCGATAGCGATCTTAAAGATGCTATCGAAATCAAAGTTTACGACGAATTGGCGTTAGATACATCCGTGGAATATACGATAACTTATAGCGAAACGGATTCCAAAGATAGCAAAAATCGATCATTCAACGTTTTTATCGTTGATGCCGCTACTATCGATGGGAAATTAGCTCCGATCAAAAATAAAACACGTTATATCGATTACGTGACGCCGGCTCCTTTTTTGCTCAAAGCGTTATATCATAAAAATTTACTTGAACCCGACGGTACGCATTGTTTTGTTTATTTTCAAAAAAACGATGCTTTTTTAGCTATTTATAAAGGCGGTGAATATATTTATTCCAAGTCTTTACACTATTCTCTCAAAGAAATTAATGAAAAATTTTGCGAACTCATCGGTGAAAGAGTCGATGAAGAGGACTTTTACAAATTACTCGTTAATGAGGGACTTCGTGCAACCAATAGCCAACATCAGCAAAGCCTTATGCAACTTTTCGGAGAAATTTTCCTTTATATTAACGATGTGTTGGTCTTTTGCAAACGGTCTTATAATATCGACTACATCGACAAAATTTTTCTAGGATCTGAAATAGGAACTTTTTCCGGTATTGACGAATACGGAAGAAGTTATTTGGGATTGGAATCGTTTGAATTTAACTTTAGCATTGCCATCAACTCTAAAGAATGGTATATCGATCAAATCCATATTTTAATGATGCTCAGTGCACAGCTTTATTTTGAAAACCATGACGATCGACTGAACTTTTCGATTTTTAAACGCCCTCCTCCACTAAAATATCGACCGGTAGGACAACTCCTAGCAATTTTAGCGGCGAGCTTAATTCTTAGTGTTGCTTATCCATCTTATCAATTTGCTTACCACTCCTTTTTAAGTTTACAAACCGTCCAAAAGACTGACGAATACAATAAGCTTTTACAAAAAACTTCTAAAATTCGTCAAGATATTGCGGCATTAAAATCAGAAAAAGATAAAGTGGATGCTCTTCTTAAAGACGAAACAGCAAAATTTGAATTTAGAAAAAAATTGCTATCGGAAATTTATCGTAAAAAAATCTCTTATCCGATGAAAGCGGCAATGCTTCTTGAAATATTCCAACTTTCCAATCAAAGCGGTAGTAAGGTTGAAAATGTTCTTTTTAAGAACCAACAACTGATGGTATCGATTCAAAACAAAAGTGAGAAAAAAATTACGGAATTTATCCAAGATCTGACCGAACTCAAAAAATATAAAATCAATACCGATAAAATAGCGCAGGACGACGTAAGTAAATTGTACAGTAGCGACATTTCAATAGGATTGCATGATGAATAGCCTTGATTCACTCTTTGATAAAATGGATGCTTTCTTTGCGGGAAAGAAAAAAAATGAAACGTATCTGATCTTTTTGATGCTAGCTTCCGTTGTCGGTTTTATCGTTTATAGCTATCTTTTTCCTGTAACGGAATCGATGCTCAAACAATCATTACGTACGGCTCAAGAAACCGAAAAAAAACTCAAAGAAGAACAATCGTATTTGGCTTCGGTTTCAAAAGACGGTAATGAAAACTTCTTAATCACTAAAATTAAATCCGACATCGAGCACTCAAAAATTCTACTTGAAAAAGCCACTTACACGAACGCTTATGTCGATACAAAGTTAAAAGAGCTTTCCTATCTTCTTTTTAACGATGAAAATTGGGCAAAATTTTTAAACTCTATCACGCAATTAGCTCAAAAATATGCCGTGCGTATCAAAGTCATTGAAAATAAAATTAACGAACCGAGTTTACAAAAAATCGAACAGATTCTCTCTTTAAAGGTCGATTTCAACGGTCCTTTTGTCAATACGATGAAATTTATGAATGCGATTGAAGAGAGTGAATTGGTGGTTGATATTTATGAGCTCAATTGTACGGGAAAGAAAAATATTGAAGGACAATTGAACATTGCCGTTTGGGGGATGAAATATTGAAAACGTTCTTATCCATTATCGTCATGACATGTACGATCGTAGCGGTGATCGAAGCAAAAAGTAATCTAACGTTAAACGATGAAGTTAAAACGTATGATACCATTTTTGAAAAAATTGCAGAAAAAAGAATCGGTGCGAATATTGCTCTTTTGGATACATTGGGAAATCCTTTTGTTTCACTTTCATCCGATTTAAATGTCCCTGAGCACAATGCTTCGTCAAAAGTAGAGACATTTACGCTCGAAGCCACTTTTGAATCAAGGGCAAAAATTAACGGCGTATGGTACGGGAAAAATGATGATGTCGAAGCCTACAAGCTTGTAAAAATTACACGTAATAGTGCCCTATTACAAAATGACAATGATAAAAAAGAACTTTTTATAAGGACGAAAGATGAGAGTAATGTTAAAATTTTTGCCAAATAATATTATTGCATGTATGGCAATTATAGCGTTTTCGCTATCTCCCGTTTTAGCGGTCGATAAAGCAAAAACGTGTGAACATCGTACTTTTAATATTAAAACCAATAATAAAGCAACGGGTGCGGAATTGCTCACCGAATTGGCCGACGTATGCGATTTTAGTATCGTCGTTAAAGATACGGAAGCAGAAAAAATTTTGGCAAAAAACCTAAACGGCATCAATATTAAAAATCTCTCTTTAGACGAAGTCTTTCAAATTGTTCTTCACGATAATGATCTTTTCTATACGTATGATAAAAATTTTCTCAAAATTTCGGCGCTCTCGACAAAATCCTTTAAAGTCGATTATATTTCATCCGTTCGTGAAGGTAAAGCGGTTATCAATGCTTCGGTAGACGCGACGCCTAAAGAAGTGGGTAACAACGGTACATCGAGCGGTGCAAACCTGAGTACCAATCAAAATTCCATTTCTTCTAACGAATCTTTTGACTTTTGGAAAACAATTTCCAGTGAACTCATGTCCGTTTTAAATACGGGAGCAGAATCCTATACCGCACAAGCACCTATTATTAACGCTAGTGCGGGTATTATTACCGTTACGGCGACAAAAAAGCAACTCAATCGTGTTGCCGAATACATCGACTTACTCAAAGAGCGATTGCATAAACAAGTCCTTATCGATGTTTCGATCTTGTCCGTTGCATTAAGCACAAGCAATAAAACAGGCGTTGACTGGAGCAAATTTTCTTTATCATTAACGACGGATGCAAATTTTCTCAATAACTCTAATTTTACAAATCCAAATCATAGTATTATTAGCCAACACGGAGGCACAACAGTAGGTTCTAATTCATTAACGGTTGCCAATGGTGCATCTTTTTCAATGTCTGGGCTTATGGATTTTCTTGCCTCAAATGGAGATACGCGCGTCGTTTCAAGCCCCAAAGTTTTAACCATGAATAACCAACAAGCCCTCATCACGGTAGGAGATAATATTAATTATCGTGTACCTGAAGATACGACCAATACGGCAACAACAACAACTACGTTAACGACTACGTATACGAACTATTCAATTTTTATCGGTATCTTGCTTAATATTACGCCTGAAATATCTGAAGATAATGAAATTATTTTGCGAATCAACCCTTCGGTAAGTAACTTTAAATATTCCGACGACGATACAAGAACAACCGACCCTCGTGAAATTGCCCCGGATACCACCGAGAAAAAGCTTTCAACGGTCGTAAAAGTCAAAGACGGCAGTACGATTATTTTAGGCGGACTCATAGCCAATACCAAAGGAAAAGAAGCAAGTAACGTCCCTGTTCTTAGTAGCATTCCTTTGCTCGGCGAAGCCTTTAAGCATTCTGCCGACACGATTAGCACGACAGAGCTTGTTTTTGTTATTACTCCACGTATTGTCGGTGCTAAAGGAACGGATAAAACAACGCTTAAAGATCTCGGGTATAGCCAAAAAGTCTATGAACAGCCATTACAGTGATCTTAAATCCATCTTCGTCGATGGGGAAGTATTTGACTATATTAATTTAGACAAAGCAACACTTACGTACGATAAACTGATTCAAACATTGGATAAGCCTTTAAAACTTATTTTGTTTTACGGGAAACCGGGTACGGGAAAAACGTTTTTGTTGCAAAAAATCTATAACGATTTACGCCAAAAGAAACGTATTATTTTTTTTCCGAGACCTTTTTTCGATGAGAAAGTTTTCATTAAAGCTTTATACGAAGCAACGTTTGGAAAAGCTTCTCCGGAATTTTCCAATTATAATGAGTTTTTAGCCTTAGTGGGAAAACACATCACTTCTCCCGAACAAGGTATTACCGTTTTAATCGATGAAGCACAACTCTATCCGACGGATCTGATTGAAAAAATCCGCCTAATGGCCGATTCGAGACTTTTTAAATTTCTTTTTACGGTTCATAAAACAGAAAAAGAAGACGTTCTTGCTAAAGATTATTTTCAAACGCGTATTTGGGAAACAATTGAAATCGATAATGCTTCTTTAAATGAAATTAAAACCTATATCGAAAAAAAATTATTGTTTCATAATCGTTTTGAGTATCTCAATTTATTCAAAGAAAAACATTATAAACTGATTGCACACCTTACCTCAGGTAATTTGCGAACTATCAACAAATTGATGTATAAACTCTTTGAAATTTTAGAGTATTACGATCAACATAAACCCTCTTTAATTAAAGCCAATGCTTTACATATCAAATATATTGAGATGGCTGGAATTAGCCTAGGAATGATTCATGCTTAGCCATTCTGAAATCAACGAGCTTGAGAAAAAGCTATCGAAATACCGATTAAAAAGAACATTATTCTTCGGTGGATCGATGTTGATAGGATTGTCAGCCGTTGCGGTGTTCTCTTTAGTTCTTTTTCTTTACCGTACGAATGCAACGTTACCGCAAGAGGTACAAACTTCCCAAGAAACCGTCAAAGAAAAAGAGACGAATAGTAGCATTAACAATATAACAACACCTCCGAGCGTTATGTCGCAAGAAAATAACACTACAAAAGTACAAAATACCATTGCTCAGACTCCTGATTCATCCAAAGAAGAGATTTTACGCTTACGCCTTCCGGATACCTTGAATAAAATATCAACATCCGATAAAAAATCTTATACGCCGCCACCCGAAGATTTCGATACGCCTCCTGTCAAAAAGAAAGCAGAAAGCGAATTGGATTTGCCTGTATTAAAACGCAACGCTAACAGCGGCGAAGAACCAACATTTTATCGTACAAAAGAAGAACAAATCGACGCTACGCTACTGCCTCCGCCTCCTCCGTTAGAAGAGACAAAACCCAAAGGCGTTATTAAGATTGAGAGCCAAGAGATTAACTCTATTTCCTATTTGAAAGAAAAATTCGACTCGACGCACAATATCGTCTTTGCCTTGATGTTGGCGGAAGAGTATTATTTAAGTAAAAACTATATTGAATGCAATAAATGGGCTTTGATCGCCAATAATATCGATGCAGAAAATGAAAAAAGCTGGATTTGGTTTGCCAAATCCAAGATCAAATTAGGACAAAAAGAAGATGCAATTTTAGCACTAAAAACCTATTTAAAAAACACAAAATCGCAAGCGGCGCAAAGTTTGCTTAACCAAATTACCTTGGGAGAAGCGATTCAATAACGTTTTGACGCTATAAGCGACTATGATAAATATAAAAAATGAAAAGGTAGCGGTGTAAAAGCATGAGTGATATTACGACGACTTTATTAACGTACTTGATCCAAAATCGTATCATCGACGAAAATACGGCTCATAGAATTCAAAATGAAGCAAAGCAAAACGACCAAAAAGCTTTGGGCGAAATTTTACTTGAAAATCGTTTTTTTACCAAAGAAGATCTTTTCATCTTAGTTATCGAATTTTTTAAAAAAGGTTATGTATCTCTTGAAGATGTTAACAGCAATTTTGCTATAGAAAGCGAGAGATTTTTACAAGCGTTGGCAAAAAATTTAAGTTATGAGTATTTGGATTTAGATTCAATCGATATCGACTATCGGCTTGCATCCAAACTTCCCTTCCCTCAACTCAAAAAATACCAAGCCTTACCGATTCGAGAAGATGAAATTAATATTTTTATCGCGCTCAAAGATCCAATGGATATTCATGCGCAAGAAGGGGTACAACGTCTTTTTCCGCGCAAGCTTCTTAAAATTATCATTGCCGATCCTGTGCAAATCGATAAATATCTGATTAAAATCGAGCTAGGTGAGAGTATTAAAGGGCTTATCGGTGAAATTCGAAAAGAGATTACCTCCAGTGCCGTCGAAAATCCTCAGGAATCTTCCGGCATTCTTAAACTGATCGAAATTATCTTAAAAACTTCTATTTTAGCAAGAGCCAGCGATATTCATATCGAACCGACCGAGAATAATTGTATTGTTCGAAGCAGGATTGACGGTATGCTAACGGAAACATTTATTTTTGATAAAGATATCTATCCACCCTTAGCCTCTCGTATGAAACTCCTATCCAATATGGATATTGCGGAAAAAAGAAAACCTCAAGACGGTCGTTTTTCGGCAACTATTTTAGGAAGAGAGTATGATTTTAGGATTTCGGCACTTCCGACTATTAACGGCGAGTCTATCGTTATTCGTATTCTCGACAAGTCTAAAGTAATGATAAAAATTGAAGATTTAGGAATGCATCCGAAAAATTATGCCAAATTTTCACAATCGATGCGCTCACCTTACGGTATTATTTTTGTTACGGGACCTACGGGAAGCGGTAAAACAACAACGCTTTATGCGGCACTCAATGCTATTAAAAGTGTACAAACTAAAATTATTACCGTAGAAGATCCGGTGGAATACCAGCTCAATTTAACGCAACAAGTACAGGTAAACGAAAAAGCTAATCTCACGTTTGCTTCGGCACTGCGTTCTATTTTGAGGCAAGATCCCGATATTATCATGATCGGTGAGGTTCGCGATACCGAAACGCTTCGGATTGCCGTTCAAGCCGCATTAACGGGTCACCTTGTTTTTTCGACGCTCCACACAAACGATGCGATTAGTGCCGTCACAAGGGTCGTCGACATGGGAATTGAGCCTTATTTAATTAGCGGTTCTTTAATTGCCATTGAAGCACAAAGGCTCATACGAAAACTTTGTCCTTATTGTAAAACCAAATACACGCTACCCAAAACGGCACACGACGAGATTCGCGATATGTTACCGCAAACGTATCAATTCTATAAACATAACGGTTGCGAAAAATGCGCTCAAACAGGATATCTCGGCAGGGAAATGATCTCTGAAATTCTTGTAATCAGTGAAAAAATTTCCAGCATGATCGCACAAGGTGCTAGTAAAAGTGCTATTAAGGAACAAGCCTTAAAAGAAGGTTTTATCGACATGTATCAAGACGGCATTATACGTGCGGCGAACGGCGTAACCACATTTGATGAAATTGCAAGGGTGGCAAAAGGATGAAATATTTTGAAGTCAATTACCTCTCAAAAGGCAAAAAAAACAAAACGATTATTAAGGCTCCTAACAAACACGACGCTATTGCCATTGCCAAAATAAAAATTCCGGGCATTATCGTCAACGTTAAAGAAACGTCTGCACCCTTAGAAGATCAGCTAAGTGCTTTTAAAGATCAATTTTTAAATACGATCTTACGAAAAAAAGTTAAAATGACAAGTTTAATTGCTGCGATACGCCAATTAAGCGTTATGACGAATGCCGGTATTTCGATTCATGATAGTGTCAAAGAAGTCGAAGCGGCTACGGTCGATAAAACGCTCAAAGAGATTTTTTCAAGCGTCAACGACGATCTTAATTCCGGTCTGAGTTTAACGCAAGCATTAATGCCTTATCGCGAAACCGTCGGCGATGTAACGATTGCCTTGGTGGAATTAGGCGAAAGTACCGGTAATATGGCAGAATCCTTAGCAAAACTTGCCGATATTTTAGAAGAGATCGAAGAAAACAGGCAAAAATTTAAAAAAGCTATGCGTTATCCTATCACGGTCGTGATCGCCATTGCAATAGCTTTTACGATTTTGATGGTCTACGTTGTCCCAAAATTTAAAGATATTTTCTCTAAGCTCAAAGCAGAACTTCCTCTCCCGACGAAAATTTTGCTCTTTATGGAACAGATGATTAACCAATACGGTTTATACCTTTTAGCCGGTATCATCGGGACAATCATCTTATTCAAATACCTTTTAAACAATAACGAAGAGTTTAAAAAAGGATTTGACAGGTATATTTTAAAGACTTACTTGATCGGCAACATTATCTTTTATGCAACATTGAGCCGTTTCTGCCTTGTCTTTACCGAACTGATTCGTGCAGGCATCCCTATCGCCGATGCACTCGATACTTCACTGCTGACGCTCGACAATACCCATCTGAAAAAAAGGCTTTCCGCCGTTAAAGTTTCGGTACAACGCGGTATATCGCTCACCGAGGCTTTTCGAGATACGGCTCTTTTCGAAGGTATGCTTGTGCAGATGATTCAAGCAGGTGAACAAAGCGGTACGTTGGATAAAATGTTGGAAAAAGTGACATTGTATTTAAAATCGCGCTTCAATCAAATTATCGACAATATCGCAAGTTATATCGAACCTATTTTGTTAGGATTTATTGCTGGAATGGTTCTTTTGATGGCGTTAGGTATTTTTATGCCGATGTGGGATATGGCAAAAGCGGTTAAAATGAATTAAAAATCTTCACAAAGCTTTTTCTTGCTTTGTGAAGGTTTCACCTTAAAACTCTTTAGGAATAGTACACTCTAAAGTATCTGAAAACTTCCCTTGCGAAAGATCAATCAGCTCTTTTTGTGTCAAATGCGCAATAAGGCATAGCGCACCTAATTTTTTACACCATAAACGTTCAATTTTAATTTTATAATCGGCTTCTTTAATTTTAGTCGAAATACTCCAACTTCGAATGCTCTTCTTTTCTTTATACCCTAGCACGTTTAAGATTTCTTTATCGTCGACCTTGTGATCGATACATGAGCGTAAGTGTGCTTCGTTAAGTCCTAGTCGCCAAGCTTTATAGCCTAAAACTAGAGCACGGGCGCGTTCGGGGTGATTGGTTTTGACTTTATCAAAACTGGCACCGAAATACTTCAGCGCAACAATAATGTCTTTTGCTTTAAAAATCTTCTCTTTTTCCGCAAATTTCGGTGCAATATTTTCTTGCAATGATAATCCTTCTTTTAAAATGGCCAAATAGTTTCCATAAATTTACTACCCCACGGTTTGGTCGTCGTTTGATCGATATCGCCTTCTGTTTTGTAGAGGATTTTAGCGTCGGCAATGTATTTTGAGTCGATATTATTGTATTGATCGATATCATAAGGTCGAATTACGCCGCTCACTTGAATAATCTGTTTTTCTCCGTTTAAGAGCAACTCTCTACTTCCCTCAATAAAGTAGTTACCGTTGTTGAGAACCTTAATGATGCGTGCTGAAATCGTCGTAGCAAAGCTCTCGTTACGCGTCGAACTTCCCGTTCCCGTAAAAGAATTATTCGAACCGGCCGTAAAACCGATATTGCCCAATTTATTCACTTGATTCGATACGCTTCCCATAACGCCTCCTCCGGCAGCTGTCGTAATACCGGCATTTAAAGCATCCGATCCTTCCTTCGTTAATGCCTTTTTCCCAGTAGAGGTTTGTGCCGTTTTTTCCGTAATCGTAACCGTAACGACGTCATTGACGTTCATTGCCTTGCGATCCGAAAAGAGAGGATTTTCACCTTGTCCAAAAAGACTTCCCGGATTAGAACCCATATTTTCATTCACGCGTGAGGGTAATTCATCAACATAGGCAGGTGCTTGCATCGTAATTCTTGGATCGGCCGGATGAGAAGAACAACCGCTCAAACAAAAAATCGTGACTAAAAACCATATCAAAATTTTCATAACGCTTTTCACTCCATACGTTTTACTTTACCGTATCGTACACACTGTGCCTAAAAGCAACATGTAACGCTTTACATGTAAGCCTTTCACATTGTGTTTTCTCTGTTTAGATGCTTGATATCATCTACATTATATCTAAAAAAAAATTTACGACGCGTAAAGTTAACGCTCTTTGTTTTCTCACGAAAGATAAAAATCTTATGTCACGAAACTAAGCTATTTTCATGCTACGTATTTGATGTAAGATAATTTCAGAATGCTTTAGATTATTTTTAAGATTTATAGCGTTACTATTGGTATACGGTCTATCGTTGTTATGAAAAGGAGCACGTCTTACATGTTTAGTTTTTTACACCACGGGGCTGAAAAGGTCTCTTCCAAAATACCCTCCGCACTTTTAGATTCCATCGTTACGCTCAATTTTAAAGAAAAAGAGATTGCAAGTGTTTTGAATGCTCTTTCGTTTGTACCTAAAGTTGCGTTGGGTTTCGTCTCGCCGGCATTAGATTTTAATACGATTGCATCGAAGCTCAAAGCGGCATTACCCGAAAATACGACCTTGATCCTTTCAACAACGGCGGGAGAATTGTGTAGCTGCGCACTTCAACAAAACGAGGCTTCGTCTTCGTTGTACTCTTCTGCAAATGCAGGAGAAGGAGACAATATCGTTTTAATGCTCTTCTCGACGCAAATGGTCAGCGACGTCTTTGTCGCCTCGGTTGCTTTAAAAAGCGAAGATATAGGGACGAGTAAAAAATCAACGTCGGAACGTGTTAAAAGTATCGAAGAAGAAATTAAAAAAATTCATATTCCTTTCAAGATGCGCTTTGATGATACTATCGGTTACACCTTAATCGACGGATTGAGTGCAAGTGAAAGTTTTTTTATGGAAGCGATCTACAACGTCGCTAAGTTTCCCTGTCTTCTCGTCGGCGGTAGTGCCGGCGGAAAACTCGACTTTCAAAATACTTACATTTATGACGGAAAGCGAACGTTACGCCATCATGCCGTCGTAACGTTTATAAAATTTTCGCCGCAATTTCGCTTTGGAATTTTTAAAAGTCAAAATTTTAGAAAGACATCGACTTCGTTTAGCGTTTTATCCGCCAATCCGCTCGCACGTTCGGTTCACACGTTTTTAGACCGCCGTACCAATACGGGAATTGGCGTCGTTGCCGCTTTGAGTGAGCATTTCAAATGTTCCGCCGATGCCCTAAATGCCAAACTTGCCAATTATACCTTCGGCATCGAAATTAACGGCGAGATTTACATTCGTTCCGTCGCTTCGATCGATACGATCAACGATACGATACATTTTTACTGCGACATCGAAGCGGGTGAAGAGCTTGTGTTGTTGGAAAAAACGGATTTTGTTCAAACGACGCAACAAGACTTTGCGCAATTTTGCCGAAATAAACCAAAACCCATCGGAGCTATTTTTAACGACTGTATTTTAAGGCGTTTGTGTAATGCCTCAGAAATTCATCGTCTCTCCATTTTTAAAGAAATTCCCGTGGCAGGTTTTTCGACGTTCGGAGAACTTTTGGGCGTCAATATCAACCAAACGTTAAGTGCTATTTTCTTTTACGCGGTCGATGAAGGCGTTTTTGAAGACGATTACGTTGAAAACTTCGTGCAAAAGTACGCCGGATTTAAAAGCTATTTTTTGCAACGAAAAATCAATCGTCAAACAATGATTCAAGCGATTTACAAAGCCATGTTGGATCAGATGAAACACAGTATGCCCGTACTGCAAAATATCGGCAACGTTTTAACCCAAGCGGTCGGATCTATTAACGCGATCGAGGACAATCTCGAACATGTCGAAAAAGAGTTTATTCTTTTTGCTTCCAGTATGGAAAAAGGGAGCGTCGACAATGCCAATCTTGTCGTCGACGTTGAGAACCTCACCAATAACGTTCGCGATATTCGCGTCGTTTTGAGCGTTATTTCCGATATTGCCGATCAGACCAATCTTTTAGCCCTCAATGCCGCCATCGAAGCCGCGCGTGCGGGCGAACACGGTAGAGGTTTTGCCGTCGTTGCCGATGAAGTCAGAAAGTTAGCCGAACGCACGCAAAAAAGTCTTTCCGAGACCAATGTTTCGGTCAGCACGATCATTCAAGCGGTTGAAAACATCAGCAAAACCATGGGCGGCGTCAGCAGCGGTTTGATGGACGTCTCTTCAAAAAGCAATACCCTCTCCGGAAATATGGAAAAACTCGCCGAACAAAGTCATACGATTTCCCATGAGCTAAAATCCCAAGCGGCTCTTACGCAAACGCTGGGCGAAGAGTTGCAAAAGCTCGGCGTGTACGAAAAAACACTCGATATTTTGCATCGCGATTAATCAAAACGAGGGCAGAACGCTCTGCCCTTTGACATGACACGTAAGCTTTAGAGATGATGTTTCATCGCTTTTACGGTGAGCAAATCCAAAGGCGTACCGCGTTCTTCTAACTGTGCCATAAAATCTTCTTGTTTTTCGTGACTCAGTTGTTGCCCTAGTTTAAGCTTCATCGTCATCCATGTAGGCTCTAATTTAAAAATCGCCGTTTTCTCGACCATTTTAGTGTAAATAGGATTTTGAACGTCGATAGTCTCGTAACGCTTTTCGGGTTGGAGTTTTTGCATCAAGGCGTTGAGCGCACTTGCTTTTTGGTTTTCGTCTTCAATGACGCACAGCGTACCGCCCATACTGACGCTGGCAAAAAATTGCGTTGCAGGGCATGCGGCACTCGTGTGACTAAAATAGGACGGAATATACGAATAATATCGAACGGCATTGAACGACGCTTTGTTGTTACGAGCGATGAGTGCCATCTTTTTGCCCTCTTTTGCACCGTGAAAGACGATACCCTCTTCCCACCATGCAAAATTGAGCGGCACGCCGTAAGGAACGTCACGATCGATCAGCGAGAGCGTACCGTGGTCGCATTGATTTAACGTCTCCACGATAACCGCTTGGTCGGTGATATTAAACTCATTTCTTCGCATCGTATTTTTCCTCGATAAGGCGGGTATATTTTTCTTGAAGATCGATGTACTTGGCAAGTAGCTCATGAAATTTGGCTTCGTAATCGACGTTTTGTTCGCCCTCCTCCTCTTTTGCGCTCTTGTGCGTCGTCGGCGATTTTACGGGAATAGCGTCGTCGATAATAAAGTCTTGTTCGTCTTTTTTAACGGTTTTGAGTTGCCCCGTATTGATTTGTTTGATGACGGCAAACGTGCTCATTTTATGTTTGATCGCAAATTGTTGAATGCTCACAAGGTTGTTCTCGGTCACGGCGTTCCTTTTTACATGTAAAAACTTTGCGCATATTGTAGCTAAAAAGAAACTCTGGGTATAATGCACGAAAAATTATCAAGGCAAAAACGCATGAATCCGATAGAGCCTTTTTTCAAAAAGCACAAAGTGTTGATTGTAGACGGAGCGTTTGGAACGGAGTTAGAGCGTCAAGGCTATAACATCAACGATCCTTTATGGTCGGCAACGTTTTTGATGCACAATCCTCAAGCCGTCGCCAAGGTGCACGAAGATTACCTTAAAGCCGGTGCCGATTGCGTGACGAGTGCCAGTTATCAAGCCACGTTTGAGGGTTTTATGAAGCGCGGCGTGAGCCGTGAAGAGGCAAAAACGTTGATACAATCTTCCGTACGCATTGCACAAGAGACGGTAGAGTCGTTTTGGGCAGACGAAGCGAATCGAAAAGACCGCCTTAAACCCTTGGTCGCCGCGTCCGTCGGACCTTACGGTGCTTATTTGGCGGACGGTTCGGAATTTCGCGGTGACTACGGCTTAAGTCAAGAGGCGTTGGAAGCGTTTCATGCCGAACGTTTGGAAGCACTCATCGAAGCCAAACCCGATTTGCTGGCATGCGAGACGATTCCGTGCCTGCTTGAAGCGAAGGCACTCGCGTCTTTGCTCAAAAACCGCCAAAACGTCTATGCATGGATAAGCTTTAGTGCCAAAGACGGCAAGCACATTAACAGCGGAGAATCGATCCAAGAGTGCGCCAAAGTTTTAGATAGGTACGACACGATCGTCGCTATCGGCATCAACTGCACCGCGCCGCAGTATATTGAATCGCTGATTGACGAGATACGGCAGGTTAGCCAAAAGCCGATTATCGTTTATCCTAACGGCGGAGCGACGTATAATGCGCTCAGTAAAACGTGGGACGGCGTCTCTCAAAGCGGAATGCATGCTAAAATGGCGTATACTTGGTATCGCAAAGGAGCGAATATGATCGGCGGATGTTGTCAAACCACGCCCGAAGATATCGCTCAAATCGCACAATGGGTGCGACATTAATTTTCAAAGGAAATAAAAGATGGGTGGATTGCTCAATAACAGCGTCAAAATGGAAAAAGGTTATAAACTAGCAGGACTGGCAACACAGCAAAAGCATACGGTTCCGTATGAGAAGAAGCAAGAGAATATCGGTGCGGTCAACTCCGATAAAGCAAAACCGAGTGACGCGCAAAAAGCCAAGGCGAAAGCCAAAGCCAAACAAGCGAAAAAAGACCGAAAGCGTAACCAATAGTTCTTACATGTAAAGGTTTTTTCCTTTACATGTAAGATGAAGTTTGAATTATACGGTACCTTTTTCGTACCATTTTCTCAACCATGCATCCAGCGGATACATAAACTTATAAATCGCCGGTACGACCAAAAGCGTCAAAACGGTCGAACTTAAAAGTCCGCCGATAATCGCCAATGCCATCGGAGAGTTGGATTCGTGTCCCGCTCCGTGTCCGAATGCCAAAGGTACCATCGCTCCGATCATCGCAAAGGTCGTCATCAAAATCGGACGAAGACGTTTTTCGCCCGCTTCCAAAAGCGCATCGTCGATATTTTTTCCTTCTTTGATCGCGCGGTTCGCGAAGTCGACCACCAAAATAGCGTTTTTACCGACCATACCTAAGAGCAAGATAATACCGATCATAACAAATAAGCTAAAGGCATTGTGGCTGAGGTACAACGCGATCATAACGCCGGTGAAGGAGAGCGGCATCGAGATCATAATAATAAACGGTTGGACGACGGATTCGTAGAGTGCCGCCAAAATCAGGTAAATCAAGATAACGGCAAGGAGCACTGCCGCGCCGAAAGCTTTATTGGTATCTTCCATATTTTCGACGTCTCCGGTATAACGATAGCTATACCCTTTTTGCAGAATAGAAGGCATTTTTTCGTTAATGACGGTCACGATTTTATCCAACGACGTGTTAAAAATATTGGCGGTGACAAGCACTTTTCGCTCACGATCAAATCGATTGATCGATGCGTTACCCGTTCCCTCTTCCAAGCTTAAAAGCCCTTCAAGTGCTACGAAATTACCGTCCGCATTGCGTACTTTGAGCTTTTTCAAATCTTCCAAAGATTTGCGGTAGTCGTCGTTATAGCGTACCGTAATGTCAAATTGACGACCGTTGTCTTCAAAGTAAGAAACGGCACTGTCGCTTGAATACGCCGATGCCAATACCGAAGCGATCTCTTTAACGCTCACTCCGACGCGTTGGGCATTTTCGCGTAAAATGGAAACTTTAACTTCAGGTTTTCCGTCCTCAAAATCGCGGTCAATATCAACGATGCCGTTCGTTTCTTTCAAAACGTCCATCAGCTTACGCGAAGCGGTATCCAGTTCTTCAAGGCTATCTCCGGTGATAACGACTTGCACGGGAGCCGTCGACCCGCCCGTATCGAAATCGTCGACTTTTTCTACTAAAATCGTAAACTCTTTATACTCTTTTAGCTTATCGCGATAGAACTGAATAATCTGTTCTTGCGTTCGCGTACGTTCGGCGACGGGTTTTAATTTAGCGTAAAACTTGGCTTTATGAATCTCTTTGGCGGAGTTATAACCGATCGAAGAGATCGAATAGACGATATCTTGATCTGCTTTTAACAAAGCATCGATCGGGGCGATTTTTGCTTTCATCGTTTCCAAATTAATCCCTACGGGTGCTTTAATGACGACTTGAAATTCGCTGTTGTCCTGCATCGGCAAGAAACTCATGCCCACTTTTAACGTCGTCGAAAAAATCAATAACCCTACGGTAGCAATAATCGTCAACGTTTTAAAACGTAAAATCGACTTTAAGATTTTGACGTACGCTTGATCGACGGCTTTTAAAATCGGCTCGGTTGCGTAGTAAAATTTACTCTCTTTCGCGCTCAAAACCCTAGCCCCGACACTCGGGATAAACATAACCGCTACCAGATACGAGATAACGATACCGGCTGCTACGGTCATCGCAAACGAGTTAAAAAACATTCCCACGATACCGTCCATAAACGCCACCGGAATAAAAACGGCAAGCAATACGGACGAAATCGCCAAAATGGAAAACGCTACCTCCTTGATACCCTCAAAAGAGGCGCGAAACGGTTCCATGCCCTCTTCCATCTTTTTCATAATATTTTCGATAACGACGATAGCGTCGTCGATAAAAATACCGATGGCAAGCGTCAAGCCGATTAATGTTAAGCGGTTCAGATCGTAACCTAAAGCATGAATAATGGCAAACGTTCCGATAACCGACGTCGGAATAGCAAGTGCGGAAACAACGGTTGCCGTCACGTTTCGTAAGAAAGCAAAAACGATGATAATCGATAAAAATGCACCGAAGATCAGGTCGAAACGCACGTTGTCGATATTGATCATAATCTTTTCGGATTGATCTTGCAGGATTTTAATCTCAAATTGATCGCCGGCTAAATGCTGAAGGTGCGGTAAGGCTTTTTTGACGCCGTTAATAATCGTCAACGAGTTTTCTCCCGCAATCTTTTTCACTTCAAGCGTTACGCCGCGCTGACCGTTGTAAGAGGAGTAGCTTTTTGCGTCGCTGAGTCCGTCTTGAATCGTCGCAACGTCTTTAAGCCGTACGCCCGGTTTTACGAGAATTTCGCCTATTTCGTCAAAATTTTGGGCATCACCCTCGGCTTTAATGATGATCTCTTGCGTTTGATCGACCATTTTTCCGGTACCTTGCTTGATGTTTTGCTTCGCAATAATGTTGCTCACGTCGGCAGAGGATAACGAATATTTTGCCAATAAAAACGGATCGATAAAGATGCGGATTTCCCGATCTTGATACCCCACGATATTGACTTCGCCTACGCCTTTAATACGTTGCAGTTGGGCTTTGAGTTTTTCATCGGCTAAGCGCATCAAGGCTTTGGAATTATCGCCCTTATCGGCGATAAAAAGGCTCACGACCGCACCGCTTGCGCCTAATTTTTTGACGACGGGCTTGTCGACCTCGATCGGTAAATTCAAAGCACCGATTTTGTCGCGCACGTCGTTGGTTGCGACGTCGAGATTTTTCGTGAGTTCAAACTGAACGGTTACGACGCTAAAGCCTTCGTAGCTGGTTGACATCAGTTTATCGATACCGTCTACGCCGGAGACCGCTTCTTCGATCTTGTCGGTTACTTTCGTCTCCACCGTGGAGGGATCGGCACCGTTGTAGGTTGTTTGAATCGTCACGACGGGAAAATCGACGTTAGGATAAAGATTGATCGGCATCGTATTGTACGACATCAGTCCGAAAACGATGAACGTTAAAACACCCATAAGCGTCGTTATGGGGCGATTAATGGATAGTTTATACATCAGGCTATTCCGCTTTAATCATACCGTTACCGAAGAGTCCAGGCATCAAATCCGCCGCTTTGACTTCGGCTTGCATTTCACGCGTTGCACTTAAAACGGAGGGGTAAATCTTAGCGATCGTACCCTCGTACGTTTTATCGCTTCCGTCGACTTTATAGATAAATTTTTGCCCGATTTTCACTTTTTGCCAATACTTCTCGTCACATTTCAACACGAGTTTAATCATATGAGGGTTCATTGAGCTTAAAAGCGTCGTTTGACCTCCAAAAACGATGCTTCCGAGTTCCGTTTGTTTTTTCGTGACGACTAAATCATAAGGGGCACGTAATTCCGTTTTGGCAAACGCCGCTTCTTTCATAGCAAGCGTCGCGCGCGCATTTTGATACGAGAGTGCCGCAACGTCTTTTTCGTAGCGGTAGTTGTCCATCTTCTCTTTGTCGATAACATCGGCAATCGCCGCATAGCGTTCGTAAGTCTTTTGGGCGTGTTCGGCACTCTTTTGAGCACTTTGCATCGATATACGCGCACTTTCTACCGCTTGTTTCTCTTCGGCATTTTGAAGCGCAAGTAAAAGATCGCCTTTTTTGGCGTACGTTCCGACGTTGACGTACAATGCGCCGACGACGCCGGAAACCGAGACGCCCAGATCGGACGTCTGATCGCTTAATACGTCAAAGGTCGCATAAATATCTTCGGCATAAAGGGCATTAAAAAGTAAACAGAGGGTGATAAAGAATTTTTTCATTGGATAGCTCCTTTTATTTCTCGCCCCATTTCGTATAAAAGGACGGCTTTTTGGTACTCGACTTCATTGAGAGCGGTCTGTAGTTGAGAGGTTGCATTGTATTTGTCGCTAAGAGCGTCTAAATAGCTCACGTTGTTGACAAGCCCTTGTTGGTATTTCTTTTTGACGAGTTCATACGTCATTGAAGAAGCACTGAGTTTCGCTCGAGCGGCTTCTATCTTGGCAAGAGCGGTTTGATAACTGTTTTGAGCACTTTTGAGTGAAGCTTTGGCTTTGCTTTTTTCATACGCAAGTTCACTGCTTTTGGCAAGGTAGTTTTTGCGTGCCGATTCGCTGCTTGCCGAAGTGGAACCGAAATCAAAGATCTTCCACTCTAACGCCAAGGTAATCGTATTTTGGTGATCACCGTCGTTTTGTGCGGCAAAATAAGGGTTTTCGTAATCGTATTTGTAACGCGAATAGCTATCTTGGAGTTTAATCGTCGGTAAGTATCCGGATTTGGCAATGTCCGCTTCGGACCTAACGCTTTGAACGTTTTGTTCCATCGCTAAGATGTCGAAACGTTCGCTTGCGTTCTCCTGCGTATTCTCGAGCCGTAAAATAGAGCCTTTTTCAACGGATACGCGCGTTCCCGTGAGGTACTCCAATGCGTTGGAAATATTGTTGAGCGTATTGTCCAAAGTTAAAAGATCGACGTTGGTTTGTTCGATATTGGAGACGATCTTTTGGAGTTCGTCTTCGGTCGTCGTCCCGACGGAGAGAAATTTTTCAAGACGATAGCGTTCGGCTTCGAGTTGCTCTTTTTTTTGTAAAGTCGCCTCTTTACTCGCTAAGGTACTCAGATAGTTGTAGTAATAATAAACGACGTTTAACGAAACGTTGTTTTGCGTGGAAGCGAGCGAAAACGTGGCATAACGCACCAATGCCTCTTGCTGATCGAATAAGGCACCGCGTTTGCCGCCGTCGTAGAGCACGAAAGAGAGCGTTGCCGATCCGGTTCGACTTTTATCGGGAGCCAGAACATTTTCGACTTGATTAAATGTTTGATTCGCACCTAAAGAAAGACTCGGTAAATACGAACTTTTGGTAGCATACTCTTTTTCTTGGGCGGCTTCTACGCTATAGCGAGAAGACTCGACGAGCTTGTTCTGCTCTGCCAAGTTTAAGAGTTCGGGCAAATTTCCCGCCATCGCCAAAAGCGGAAAAAGGCATAAAAAACTCCATTTTTGCATTAGGATTTCCTTAGATATTGTTCAAGTAAAAACGTAATAGACGTCGTCAAAAAAGCTTGCGCTTCTTGAAAGTCATAATTACTGATTTTGGCTTTGATTAAAGCACCTTCCACAAAGACGATCATCGCATTTGAGAGTTTGTCGACCTCTAGCGTCGGGGTAAATTCCCCCGTATCGATTCCCTCTTGCAAACAGGTCGAAATCACTTCGTAGTCTCGTTGAAAAAAACTCTCAAAGTATTGGGTGTATAAACCTGTTTTATCCATCAGCATCGCACTGATAAAGTTTTGGTAAAGAACTAAAAGTTGCTCTTTATCGTGTTCCTCTTCGCATTCCGTAAAATTGAAAAATTCCAAAATTTTCTCTTTGGCACTCATCGTCGCGCAAATCCGTCGTTCGTACGCTGCTTCGTGGCGTTGCGATAACATATCCCAAATCGCAAAGATAATCTCTTCTTTATTTTTAAAGTAAAGATATACCGTTCCTTTTGCGACGCCGGCATTTTTTGCGATCTCGTCGATACTGGTTTGGACAATGCCTTTGCTTGCAAAAAGAGGAATAGCGGCGCGTGCGATGTCGATACGTTTTTCTTCTTTATCGATAATTCGTGCCATTTCGCTCCTTTAATGAATGACCGTCAGTCATTTGTATTTGTGAAATAGTACATTGTTGATTTTTAAATGTCAAGAGATGTGTTGATGAAAAACTGACATGTCAGAATTTCTTTACATGTAAAAAAGGCGTTGATACTCTTTTTCGGTAATGATATCTTCGGTTGAATCAACGCGGTCGATAAAGACTTTGCCGATAAGATGGTCAAACTCGTGTTGAAAAAGGCGTGCTAAAAAGCCGTCAAAGAGAGCATGTTGCACCTTGGCTTCCCTATCGATATACGCGACTTCGACGTGGCAATGCCTCGGTACGCGCGCACGAATACCCGGAATGCTCAAACACCCTTCCCAATCCTTCTCTTTTTCCTCGGAGAGTGCAAGAATACGCGGATTGATCAGTGCGGTCGGTTCCATCAAGGGCGCGTTGGGATAGCGTTTATTGGGAGCTGAAGCCATAATCAGCAGGCAAAGCGAATGCCCGACTTGCGGTGCGGCGATTCCCGCACCTTTAGAGTCTTGGCACGTTGCGATCATATCGTCGATTAGCGTTTGAATTTCAGGCGTTTGAACGTTTGGTACTTTTTGGGCAGGCGTACGGATCACCGAAGCACCTAATTGCGATATTTCTAAACATTGCGGCATGGTTTTCCTTTTAGCGAGAAATCAAATCGACGATCTCGTCACGGTGGAGTTTAAAGTGCCGTGGAAAATCGACGATCATCGCTTCTAAGCTGATACGCTCGTTTAGCGCACTGATCCACTCGTTTTGGAGTTTTGTTTCATCGACGTTTGTGATGACATGGGCAACGTGTTTGGTAGTAGTTTTCAACAACGCTTGCAAATCTTCCCAATCGTAGTCGTTATAGTTTTGGAGTTTGATCCAAAGGTCGTTTTTACCGAGATTGGCATAATCGGGAAAAATAAGCGGGCTATTTTGATACTGCAAATGAACGATACGGTGGGTGTTGTTCGACGCCGAGTCGCACAAATGCCCGACGATTTGCTTCACGGTACGATGTTGCTTATTGGTTTTGGTCGCGACGATATTAACGTTCGCATGTTCTAAAATCTCTTCCAACTCGCTTAGAAGCGTGAGTATCTCGTTGCCGATATGCTCCATCCTGCCCTCCTCAATCGTTTGATGGCCCAATCATAACCCGTAGCGACTTAAAAATTAAGAAAGAAATCTAAAACGGCTTGGCGATGCTAAGCAATATGATAAGTGCCGTAGTTATCTCAGGAATCACGCGAAAAAACTTGAAAAAACGCACGTTTTGAGTAATACCGCTTTGCACAAATTGACGTATAAATTTTTTACATGTAACGTGATACACAACCATACCCGCAACAAGTGTCAGTTTCAAATGCAACCACCCTCCACTTTGTAACAGGTACGGATTGAGATAGAGTAAAATCAATCCAAATTTGATCGATAATATCATCGCAACCGTCCCTACTTTAAAAAGACTGCCCTCTTGAAGTGTTAACGTGGCATGGGCATTTTGAGGTGCATTGATGTGGTAGACAAAGAGTTTTGGTAGATACACAAGCATCATCATCCATGTCGCGATGGAAATGACATGCAGAGTAAGAACGAGGCTATACGTATTCATTTTTGCTCCTTAAGCAAGATTTATTGCCCTTAGTATATAATCTACTTCAAAATTTTTAATGACATTTTGCGACTCCAAGGATGACATTTTGCGACATGATGATTTGAGACAAGCCCCTACCGAAGCTTTTTTGTTTCTTCTTTCTTTTTTGACAAAAAACTATGCGTACGATGCGAGCGTATTTCTTAAGGAGCGGGGTATAACGTTGTCACATTTACATGTAAAAGGTGCGAAAATCAACGCTTCTTACTTGAACGATCTCATCGATGAAGCGATCACGCGCACGGGAGATGCGGGGTTGTTGTTTACCTTTGCGAAGAGTGTTACTCCCAATAACCTAGGGATTTTGGGCTATTTGTTGCTGCATTCGAGTTGTGTGGAAGACGCCATTGTGAAGCTGTGTCGCTACTATCCGCTTGTGGGTAAAACACTCAAACCCATTTTTACGACGGATAATGGCGTCTACAAACTCACCCTACTCATTCACAAAGAAGGCGAGATGCGCCACCTTGAAAAGTACAGCGCGGAGATCCACTTAAGTGCGATACTTCATCTGATCAATAAAATCATCCCCAACCCCATCTTCCCCATACGCACGACATTTAGGCACGCCAAACCTTTACATGTAAAAGCGTACCAGAATGTTTTTGGACACAATATCGTCTTTGATGAGGTGGAAAACGCCCTCTTCTTTGACAAAACGCAACTCTCAATGAAAACAAGCTATGACAATCCTTATTTGCTCAGTGTCTTCGAAAAAGAGGCGGAACAAAGCTTGGGCATGAGCGTGCATGGAAGCCTCAAAGAGCAGGTGTTGGGCTACATTCTCATCGCTACGGGTGAGCTTGATGTTTCGCTTGAGAGTGTTGCGCAAAAAGTGGGGTTGCATCCGCGAACGCTTCAAAAAAAGCTCAAAGAGGAAAACAGCAGTTTTGTCGAACTTTTGGGAGAGGTGCGCCAAAAACTGGCGGCGCATTATTTGCAAAAAGGTCTGGGCATTCCGACCATCGCTTCGTACTTAGGTTACGCCGAACCGAGTCCGTTTTTGCGAGCATTTAAGAAGTGGTTTGCCATGACACCTAAAGCGTGGGTTGCTTTACATGCAAAAGGAAATGACCATGCCTAACATCGCTATCGTCGATCATTTGGACTGTTTTGCCGAACGTTTTGAGGGCGTTGATTTGCACGCTAAACGCATCAATAAAGCCGAATTTGAAGAGTGTACCTTTGTCTCGTGTGACTTTAGCGAAACGTTCTTTTACGCGTGCCGTTTCATCGACTGTCGTTTTGAAAACTGCAACCTCAGTGTCATGAAACTGACCGACACAAAACTCTCCAATACCACGTTTACGAGCTGTAAAATGAACGGCATCGACTGGTGCATGGCAAACTGGAAAAGCCTGCTAAATCCCTCGCCGCTGAAATTTTACGAGTCTATTTTGGATGATAGTAACTTCTTTGGTCTTTCGATGGAAGGCGCTGTCCTAAAAGCGTGTCGCGCCAAAGAGGTCGACTTTCGCTCCGCCCTCTTCTCACACGCTGACTTTAGCTCAACCGACTTCAAAGGTGCGCTATTTCACCAAACGCATCTGGAAAGTGCCAACTTCACAAACGCCATCAACACCCGCATCGACCTTCGCACCAACCACCTCAAAGGTACCATTTTCAGCCGTTTTGAAGCACTTGGTTTGCTTGAAGGAGTGGGAATAGTATTGGTAGACTGAAAAAAATCTTGCAATTTACTGGTAAATTTACTATAATATATACATATTAATTATAGGAAATGCCATGACAGTCAAATACGCTCCGAACGAACTTTTATCAATCACGGATTTTACGAAAAAGATTGCCACCATTCTCAAAGGTATCAAAGAGCAATCATGCGAAAAAGTGGGGATTTTGAAAAACAATAAACTTGAAGCCGTCGTCATCTCTACCGATGAATACGAACGCCTTAAATCGCTTGAAGAGCTTTTTGAAACGATGGAACATCAAGGGATTTTTGAAGCGGTACAAGCGCGCAAAAATACTCCTTTGTCTTCGTATGTGCCCTTTGATGAGCTAGCCAAAAAGTTCAATGTCGATCTAAAGTCGCTGTAAATGTATGCCATCAAAACGCATCCTTTGGTTGAAGAAGATTTAAAAAGCTTTGATCACTCTTTAGTTGTGTTGATCTTCAAAAAACTAGCGCAGTTACAACACTCACCTCTTTTGGGTCAACCTCTTGGCAATAAAAACAACCTCGATTTGAGCGGTTACTATAAAACGTATGTCGCGAAAAAACAGGTGCGTATTGTGTATAAAATCGTCGAGAATGAACTGGTTATTTATATCGTCACCGTCGGTAAACGCGAAGAGATGGAAGTGTATAAAGAGGCAATAAAAAGGGTTAAAAACTAAGCTAAGCCCTATCTATTCTTTGGCTTCTTGTTCGTCAAATATTTGATTTTTTACTTTCCAAAATATTTCATTTAAATAAAATTTTTCGCAGTCACACGTGTCGCCTCTTGCATAGTCTAATTGCCGTTTTATCATCTTTATTTTTAACAGTGCATCAATCAAATTTTTCATCATTTCATTTTTTAGCTCATTCGATAATTTCATTTTTTGTTCATTGGTATCATCATATAGTTTTACATCATCGGAAGCCAAATTTTTTTCTGCTTCGTAATCTCCTATGGATTTAAAGCCAAATTGATTTATAAAATACTCTTTTATTTGACTCTCTTTAAAAGAAAGTCTTTGTACCTTTCTATCTTCATCGTAAAATGATAAAAAAGGTAAAATAGAAGTATTTAAAGATGCCTGTAAATATCCCTTCCCTCGGAAATTTGGCAATATATAAAAATGTAAGTCAGTTACCATATCTAATATGATGCCAACATATTTTATAGTTGATGTCATATCATTGTTTTTAATTAAAATAAAATCATAGAATTCGTAACTATTTTGGTCAATACAGTCTTTATCGTTAATATTAACTATATCGATATTGCTATCTATACTTCTTATTGCATAGTCTTCATTTTTATACACTAATTGATTAATATTAGTAAGAATTTGGTTTAACATTTCATTTGTCATAACTACCTTTCATATGATTTTGAAGACAACAATAAATTCTTGTAAAAACAATGCTTTTCCCTTTCTACTCATACCTCTTCCCGTTATATTCCAAAAAGCCGCCATTGTGGCGATTGTGTGGGTCGTGGTGGGTCCAGTGGACGACGCCACCTTTGTCATTGGTTTCCAAGTCACCGCAAAAATTGACAACTCCGCCCTCTTGCAAGGGCGTAACTTTAGGTGCAATGTCGATGTTGTGAGCGATCAAAAGCGTTTTGCCCGAAGAAAGTTTGACAATGAAACGCTGATGGCGACTGCCTACATTGTCGTCGCTTAGAAGTTTGATGACTTTGCCCGAGTCGCACACGGGCGTGCCGGCAAAGAGTTCTAAACTCATCACGATAAAGAAAACTATTTTTTTCATTCTATTACCTTGTATCTTTTTTATTTTACATGTAAGTATTTAAAACGAAGTCATCACGCTTTTATTTTCTTAAAAGTCTCTTCTCTTCTTCCACGCTTAGGTATCGCCATTCGCCAAGTTTCACATCCAGTTCAAAACTGCCGATGCCGATGCGTGTGAGTTCCAAGACTTTCAAAGGCGTGCCGAATTTTTGGTCTTTGAGCGCTCCGAAAAGCCGACGTATATGGCGATTTTTGCCCTCGTCTATAGTGACGCGAAGTTTTGTTTTTGCGCCGCCCGTGCCGATTTTTTCGACCGTAAGTGCTTTGAGCAAACCCTCAGGGCTTTGCACGCCTTTTAAGGCTTGTGCGACGTGTTCGTCCGTAACGTGCCCTCGCACCCAAATTTCATAGGTTTTGATGCAGTTGCCCGGTTTGGTGAGAGCATTGCCGATGTATCCCTCCGTCGTGAAAAGTAAAAGCCCTTTGGAGTCAAGATCGAGTCTTCCGATGGGCATCCACCCGTCGTTATACGCCCATTCGGGTAAAAGATCGTAAACGGTCTTGCGTCCCAAATCGTCCGAGCGCGTGACCAGATAGCCTTTAGGCTTGTTCAAAACTAAGAGTTTTTGTGAGGGATTCGCGGTTGGATGCATCAAGTCTATTCCATGTCACTATCAAGATGTAGTCTATTGTGTGTTGCGTTAACGGCTTATGAAGGAAGGGTAAACGTTGCATTTACCCTTTGCGATTTAAAAAATTACGAAGCGGGAATCGATGCTTCGATGAGCTTACAGAATTTGACGCCTTTGAGTCCGGCAATTTTTTGCGCGAAATCTTTAACGTCGGAGACTTTTCCCGTCACCATAACCGTTTCTAAACAGTTTTCGTGCGTAACGTGTACGTGCGTGTTGCACATGATATGCACTTTAGCGTCGTGTTGAATCTCTAAAATTTTTTGAACCAATTCGTTTTGATGATGCGTGTAAATCATAGCCAAAACGCCGATAACATCGCTACCGTCGTCTTGCCAGTCGTCTTTAACGATTTTCTCTCGAATTAAATCTCTGGTAAATTCGCTGCGGGACGCATACCCTTGTACGTCCACCTTTTTATCCAACTCTTCTAAGAGTTTTTCCGGTAAAGAGACGCTAAATCGAATAATTTTATCCATAGTGTATCCTTTAAAATAACATTCATAACGATTCTAATCAGATTATTCTTTAATTATTGCATAATAAAAATATTAATGCTAGCTTTGAAGTGCTTTATAGAGTTGTCCAACGCAAATGCCGCCGTCGTTGATAGCGATCTTTTGCGGGAAATAAAGCGGTTTTGATACTTTTGAGACGAGTTGTTCCATCAATGTGCGATTTTGAAACACACCGCCGCAAAGTACGATTTTTAGGGGGTAGCGTTGTATTATTTCATCTATAATGCGCACCAACGAATTGATAAATTTAGAGGCAATCAGACGAGGTTCGTTTTCTTGAAGCATTGCTTCCAACATCGGTAGAAAACGAATCGTTTGAGCATCGATCTCAACGGCGTACGCCTCTAAAACCGTCTCGTCGTAAAGGCTTTCCAACCACAGCCCGCTTTGTCCGTCGTAGCTAATGTCACTTTGCATACCGCACAAAACCGCCACGGCGTCAAACAGTCGTCCCATAGACGAGCATAAAGGTGCGTTGATCTTTTTCGTATAGGCATGCTTGAGCGTTTTAAGCGATGCTTCGTCGAAATAGCGAAGCAAAACGTCATCGGCTCGATCGCCCATCGCTTGCCACAACATCGATGCTAAGATGCGTTTACTCTCTTTGACGCTAGCATCGCCGCCCAAAAGTAAAAAAGGCTCTAGCGACGCGACGCGTTCATAGCCTTGCTTATCGCAGATCATACATTCGCTTCCCCAAATGACTCCGTCGTCTCCGTATCCGGTGCCGTCCCATGTAAATCCTAAGACTTTTTCATTCAGTCCGTACTCGCACATAACCGACAAAACGTGCGCATAGTGATGTTGAACCTGCAAAAAGGGAACGGATCGTTTTTTAGCCCAAAGCGTCGAGGGATACTGAGGATGCAAATCGCCCACGATCAATTCGGGGACAAATCCGTAAAAACGTTCGAACGAAGCAATCATCTCTTCAAACAACATGTAACTTGCCACGTTGTCTAAATCGCCGATATACGGTGAAACGATGATTTGATGGTTCAGGTAAAGGGCTATCGCATTTTTCTGATGTGCACCGACGGCTAAAATCGCACGATGATCGCTTGAATTAACGCGAAAACTATGCGGTGCAATACCCCGTGAAGCACGCATCAAAAGCATTTTATCGCCGATAAATTGCATAACGCTATCGTCGCTTCGATGGACGATCTCGCGATTGTAATCCAAATAATATTCAACGACGTTCGAGAGCTTTTCGACCAATGTTTGACTATCAGGGATAATAGGCTCTCCCGATCGGTTAGCACTGGTAGCAATAATAGGAACGTGTAAGTGTTGAAACAAAAGTACATGTAAAGGCGTGTAAGGTAAAAAAATGCCGATACGATCGGTAAAAGGTGCTACATGTAAGCTTAACGTCGAAGCGGATTCTTTACGTTTAAGAAGAACGATCGGGCGCAATTGCGAACGAAGTCCTTTGCTTTCCGCTTCGCTCATCACGCACATCGTTTGAACGGACTCCACGTCTTTGACCATCACGGCAAACGGTTTCGAAGGACGATGTTTACGTTCTCGAAGTTTTAAAACAACACGATCGTCGGTTGCGTCGCAGATCAAGTGAAAACCGCCCATGCCTTTCATCGCAACGATATGTCCCGCATGAATCAACTCTGCCAAACGCACGATCGCTTCTTCGTTCGTCGCAAGCGTTTCGCCTTGCATGGATCGCAACGAAAGCGTAGGTCCGCATTTCGCACAACTGATCGGTTGGGCATGGTAACGTCGGTCGGTCGGATCTCGATACTCTTTTTCGCATGCTTCGCACATCTGAAACGGTGCCATAGAGGTTGAAACCCTATCGTAAGGAACGGTGTGAATGATCGAATAACGAGGACCGCAATGCGTACAATTGATAAAAAAATAGCCGTAACGTCGGTTGTTCGGATCATTTAGCTCTTTTAAGCACTCCTCGCACAAGCTCATATCGGGAAGAACTAAAGAGGATTTTTGCATACCGGCATCACTGGGGGCAATCACGAAAGCAGTTTCGTTTTCGTGAAGTAAAAGTCTTTTTTTCTCCCAAAAATCGATACGTGCAAGCGGAGGAAGTTCATTGAAAAGTGCTTTTTCAAAAGTATTTAACGCCGCTTCGCTACCTTGAACTTCGATAAAAACACCTGAGGCATTATTGAAGACGACGCCGCTAAGAGCGTACCGAAGAGCTAAAACGTAAACAAAAGGTCGGAAGCCGACTCCCTGCACAATGCCTTCGATACGATAAAAAATACGCGCTTTAGCCATCAATCGGCAATTCTTTATTCATACAAATCGTGTGGTTAGGTTTGATGTTTTTAATGACCATCGTGCTGAAACGTTTAAAGCCGAACATCAAGCCGCCAAAAGCGATTTTCTCACATCCCATATTCTCTTTATGCGCATCGGAAATATCGCTGATAAAATACGCCAAACTCTCCATAAAACCGAAACTAAGCGTTACGTCGTCCGTACCGGCGAGTTTAAAGCTCATTGCACTGCGAATCAAACGAAGGTAATTAAAATCGCTGATTAACGCCTCTTCTTTTTGGAGATAATAATCGATCCGAGGTCCTTTTTGACCCCCAAAATCTTCGGCATTTTCAATCAATGCTTTCGCGCCCTCTTCCCAAACTTCGCAAAATCCTAGAAGAAGCGAAGCGATGCTCCATAACGTCAAGATACTTTTAGGAGCATTGGAAGGTATCTTCGTCGCTAATACCCGAGCATAAAGATCCGGAAATTGTGCCCGATAATTTTCGACTAACCGTTTTGCACTGGCACCGCTTTGTTCGATCTTTTCAAACAAAGCTTGGTAACTTACGGGGATAGGAAACGAAACGAGGTTCAGCACACCGTGTTCTTTAGAATACTGCATAATGCGATCGTCGTGGACGCAGCTCAGATAAAAGCACGTCGTGACGTTCTCAAAAATACGATGTTCACGCATAATCGAAGCAAAAACACGATGAGAAGGCTCTTCGATCTTTTGCAACGCATCTTTCGTCTCAAACGAAGTATCTTTTAAAAGCACGATCTCGCCGTTTTCGAAAACACAAATACGCATCGTATTGATAACTTTCTTTTCATTAATAACAACCACGAAAGAAGATTCATTCGGTTTTGTCGTTTTTACCAAAAAAGGCACGCCTCTTTTTTGAAGCGTCTTGGAAAGTTGGTACAAGAACAGATCGTCCGACAAGCGTATCCAAACACGCGAGGGAATAGCTGTTGTTTGCGCAAATACGGCGTTAACTTTTAAACGTAACGCCGGACGTTC
This sequence comes from Sulfurospirillum sp. UBA4058, assembly GCA_002382085.1. Taxonomy (GTDB): domain Bacteria; phylum Campylobacterota; class Campylobacteria; order Campylobacterales; family Sulfurospirillaceae; genus Sulfurospirillum. The sequence continues at coordinate 229,110 of DFZK01000005.1, forward strand.
TAAGGTAGCCAAAGCTTTAATTTCATTGTCGTGAATAACAACCATACGCTCTAATGCCGATAAATCGGTTGCAATGACTTCCGTATCACCCGATTGTGACGGTTTGCCGTAGTCCTCAATCAGTGCAATCGCATACGTCTCGTTGTCGTAACGAACCGTCACGCAATTGCCTTTCATTAGTATATCGACTAAACTTTCGTAGATTTTTTCTCGCTCTTCTCGCGTTACGCCTTTGCTTACAAGCGTCTCTTTATCATAAAGGCTAAGCCCGTTTTCATGCAAAGAAGGGAGTAACGTCTCATCGACGGAAGCTAAATGTTTCGGAGTAAAAATAATATCTTCACATGAGCCGTACGCGTGTGTTGAAGCCTCTTGAGGCATACTCTGTGCGACAAAAACGTTGGTCGATTTGAAAAAAATCGATAAAGGAAGCATTGCTGCCATCGTATCGGCAAAAGCACCTAAACGCTCGTCGTTATCTTCAACAAACAACGTTACGGTGTCGTGTGTCCGTTGAATGGCATGTAAGATTGCAAAATCCGTCGCAATCTCTGACAATAATCTCTCTAAGGTATCGTTATTTGAGCCGTACTCAAATTCAAATGCTAAAATCATCGCTCCTCCAAACAAGATGCGTTTGCGACTTCTTGTATCGTAAGCGTAGCAATTTGTTCATAAGTAAAACCTAATTCGGTCAAATGTTTCAGTAAAACGTTTTCCATAACGCTACTACCTTTAATCACGGCAGGCGTCATAGCAAGCGTCGTATCGTCTACGACTTCGGGAACGATACCGATGACTTTTGTAGGAGGTCGATCACCTACCATATCCATCATCGTCAAGGTTTGAAGCATTTCAACTTCATGCGCGCTTCCTTGCCATGTAATGGAACTCGGAACGCTTTCAAAGTCAAAAAAGTAGACGTCACCGATCTCGCCGTCGTCGGCATCGACGCAATCAAGTACGATCAGATAATCGTATTCGGCAATCACGGGAATTAATCTTTGTGCAAGCGTACCGCCGTCGATAAAATCGAGGGTATGCTCAGAAGAAGAAAACGCATATTTTTGTTCAACAAGGCGGCAAAGATGAACTCCGACGCCTTCGTCGGAGAACATCACGTTGCCAATGCCTAAAATCAACACTTTCAAGCCAAAACTCGCTTAGTGTTTTGAATCGTGTTTTGTAAACTTGTAACCGCTGATAATCGCATCCATAGAGCCTTCTTTACCCATAATCGAGTTAAAGATAGCCATATAAATGTGGATCGGTAAGAAGATCAAAATACCCCACATAACGATATGGTGAATTTCTCTTACCATCGCAAGACCGCCCATCATCGCTTCAATCGGGCGCATAAAGTCATACAAGAAAAGACCGATGCCGCCGCCTTGATACATGTGAACGTACAAGATAAGACCCGTTAAACTAATCACGAAAACCATTGCGTACAAACCGACGTATGCAATGAACTGCAAAGGGTTGTACACACCTTTTAAATGAGGATGTTCTCCCATAAAAAGGTAATATTTAATTTGTTGAATCCAAACTTTCGGACTGATAAAGTCTAAAAAGGCGATTCGCTCTTTCATACTCACCTTGTCGATCAAGAAAAGGTAGAGTTTAAAAAGCGTCACGGCGATCAACAAAAAGCCTGCAATCTCATGCCACATTCTAAACTTCGCATTTAAAAAGAGAATCGGCTCGTCCGAAGCTTCCGGAACGATGAAAACATACGTCAAGTAAAAACCCGTTACGGTTAATACCGCGATAGCGATTGCTCTTAGCCAGTGCGTCCAACGAAGCCCTGCCGAGAACTCAAATTCTGCATTTCTTTTCATAGTTAGACTCCCTTTTCTTAGCAAGATGCGCCGCTGACGTTTACCTTATAACTGCTCATCTCATTGCCTTTTTTATCCATGACGTGTACCGCACATGCAAGGCACGGGTCGTAAGAGTGAATAATCCTTACGATTTCGAGCGGTTGAGAAAGGTCTGCTAGTTTAAGTCCGATGAGGGATTCTTCATACGAACCTCTAACGCCTTTAGCATCTTTCGGGCTAGCGTTCCATGTCGTAGGAACGACGGCTTGGTAGTTTTCGATAACGCCGTTTTTGATTTTAACCCAGTGGCTCAATACGCCTCGAGGTACGTTACCGATATAACGGCCTTTGTACTCTTTGTTTTTATCGATTTTGTAGCTCGTATACGTAGAGTCGTCGACTTTAAGGTTTTGGATTAATGCGCTAAACGCTTCCAAACCGTAATCTGCGATCACTTTAGCTTCGAGCATACGGCATGCCGTACGACCGAGCGTTGAAGCAACCGCCGTAATCGGTAGACCCGTATCTTTTAAGAACTTATCGACAACGGTTTTAACGCGTTTGTTACCGAGGGCATAGTTAACGACGATATTTGCCAAAGGTCCGACTTGAAGCGGTTTACCGTCGTAACGAGGTGCTTTAACCCACGTATATTTACCTTTTTCGTCAATAACTTTCGTCGGAGCAAGAACGCCTTTATCGTTGATCGTCTCGGCATCTTTAAAACCGGTATAGTTCGGTTCTTGTCGTCCTTCGTACGGATGGTATGCGGCATTGTCTTTGTACCAAGAGTGCGTTGCCTCTTCGGTAATTTTACTTTCGTCGAGTTGTTGAACTTTAAACGGTTTACCGCTCACAAGATTGATGACGTCTTCGCCCATCATCACGCCGCTTTCAAATAAGAACTCTTTTGCGTTGAGTTGGAACTCTTTATACGTAAAGAGATTCGGTACGCCAAGACCGGCATTGACGCTCGGCTCACCCGCATACGCAAGACCCGCCATAACGACGTCCGGATAATAGGCACGATTGACGAAATCCGCCAACTCTTTGAACTTCGTCATGAACTCGCCTAAACGAGCCGGAGATTGAAGATCCATAACGCAGGTAACGCCGCCGACGGTTAAACTTTGAGGATGCGGTTGTTTTGCACCGAAAACCGCCATCATTTGTGCCGCGATACGTTGCATCTCCAACGCTTTAAGGTAGTGAGATACCGCGATCAAGTTTTGCTCAGGCGTTAATTTATAGGTTGAGTGTCCCCAGTATGCGTTAGCAAATGGTCCAAGGTGTCCTTTTTTAACGAATTCCGCCACGCGTTTTTGTACGACGACAAGATCGTCCGCACCGCACGCGATCGGAGCATCGGTATATTTAAACGCTTCTTGCGCCGCTTTATGCGGATCAGCTTTCAATGCGGAAACGACGTCTACCCAGTCAAGTCCGTGGAGATGGTAAAAGTGAACGGGGTGATCGTGCAAGAAGAGAGCACAGTTCATCAACGTACGCGTTAATTTTGCATTCAACGGAGGTTCGATACCGAGTGCGTCTTCAACGGCGACGATACCCGCTTTATAGTGCGAATAGGTACAAACGCCGCAAATTCTTTGGGTCATAAAACCCGCATCTCTGGGGTCTCTTCCTTTAAGGATAGTTTCAATACCTCTCCAAAGCGTCGAGGAAGAGTAAGCCTCCGTGACAACATTGTTATCGTCAACGATAACTTCAACCCTTAAGTGCCCTTCGATTCTGGTAATTGGATCGACTACGATTCTTTTGCTCATTTACTTATCCTTCTCTTATTCTTCAGTTTTTCCACTGCCCTTAACCGCAGCAATCGCCGCGTGAGCCGCAATACCGACCGCCGTAACCGTTAGAAGCGCAACACCGACTTTATCGGCTGTTTTATCGGCACCCTCACCGTAAACGGTATGGTAGAGTCTATCGCCCAAAGGCTCTTCAAACGGTCCCATGTTATCCCAAAATCCGGGTTCGGAACATCCGATACAACCGTGTCCCGCTTGAACAGGCCATGAAGTATGTTGATTAAAGCGCTCGCGTGAGCAGTTATTGAACGTATAAGGACCTTTACAACCCACTTTGTAAAGACAAAAACCTTTTTTTGCGCCTGCATCGCCGAATTCTTGTACGAATTCACCTGCATCAAAGTGTCCGCGTCTTTCGCAAAGATCGTGGATTCTAAGACCGTATGCCCATTTTGGACGATTGTAAGCATCCAATGCCGGAAGCGTACCGAAAAGAATGTAATGCAATACGTTACCGACGATATTTTTCTCACTTGGAGGACAACCCGGAACGTTAATGACCGGTTTATTCGTAATTTTACTCAAAGGTTGAGCGTTGGTTGGATTGGGATACGCCGCTTGGATACCGCCGAAACTGGAACACGTACCGATCGCAAAAATAGCCGCTGCCGCATCGGCCGCTTTTTTAGCACTGGCTTGACCCGTTTGTCCGTGTGGTCCGACCGTTAAAAAGAATTCGCTACTTCCTGCCGGAATACCGCCTTCAACCATCAAAATAAATTTGCCTTTGTATTTCTCGATCGCACTTTCCAAATTGTGCTCTGCTTGCCAACCACAGGCAACCATTAACGTCTCGTGGTACTCCAAAGAGATATGATCGAAAATAAGGCTATCGATCGTAGGGGCATCGGTTCTAAGTAAGCTCTCAGAACAACCGGTACACTCTGCCATATGTAACCAAACAACCGGTAAACGGTCGGTTAATTCCGCAGCTTGCGCCATAAGCGGCGTAAATTCGGACGGTAAAGAAAGCATTGCCGTGACTCCGGCTGCCCACTTCATGAAATCTCTACGGCTGATACCGTGTTCTTCCATGAGTGCCGCAATTGATTTCTCTTCCTTAATACGGGGGAACTTCTCAAGATCGTTCAATCTTTGAGAAAGCCTTTCGTACAGTTTTGCGTGTTCCATCAGTTTCTCCTGTGTAAATTTTCCAAGATCAATGTAGACTCCTCATTCAGGTTAAAAATTATTACCTGAATGATTATTCATTTAGTATTAAATCAAAAATTATTTCACAATATGTTAGATACGCATAATCTTTAGCTTATTTTCAGTAAATAGGGTAAAAATGTAACAAAAAAAGGAGATAAAAAGTGTATAGTATTAAAAATGCATAAATTGTCACACTGGATAATCGTCTCTTATTGGGTCGTACACACCGAGCAAACATCAAAACTCTTGACGATAAAGTCGGTTTTGGTCAACGAATCTAGACCGACAAGAGCTTTTTGAACGACCGATAAATTGTCGCGTTCACCGTTTCCGAGATTCCAAACGGTCGGCGTAATAATATCGTAGTGCTCAATGACGCCGTGGCGCACGTTGATCGTATGAATCAAGCTTCCTCTGGGTGCTTCAACCACTCCGACACCTTCTGCGCTAAGCTCATGGACGTTACGCTTAGGCGGTATTAAAGAAACTTCATGAATATCCAAGTCTTCTAACAACCGCTTCGTTTGTACCAACAAATGTGCGCATTCGACGACGCGTGCGGTTACGCGCGTTAATGCCGCGTCCTTAAAGCGACGATGGAAATCGCGAATCAATCCCTCTTTGGCTACCATCATACGCGCCATAGGACCGACTTCAAAAAAACTCTTTTTATACATTGCCGTTTTGGAATACGTATAACCTTCCGTAGGATTTTCAAAAAAAGTGTGCGCAAGACTTTCGGACACGTATTTGATATCGGCCGGCAAAACGGTAGTTTTAGCCGATTTGAGCGCACCTTCGTACAAAAACGAATCCCCAAGTGCCAAAAAGCGATCGTGACTACGTCCGAGGCGATCGAATTCATGGCGAATCATCGTGTCGATTCCCCACGAAAGTGCGGAAGGGCTTGCCATGACTTGTACGGCGGAATCAAACCCCGTAAACTCCTCTAAGGAAAATCCGAAAAGCGTCTCTTCACAAAATGCGATAACTTTTTCTAAAATACCGCGGGCATTCAAAACATCTAAGCTCACGGGAGCGCACGTCACGCCTCCCGGGGCGACGAAAGAGCCGTGCGGCCATTGTCCCGAGAAGATCGCACCCATTTTTAACGTTTCGGTAATGGCATGTTGCGCTAAGAACCAACGCGGTTTTTTAAAAGCCTCTCCTCGATACGAAGGATTGTCGATCTTTTCCAATTCGGGAAGGACGGAAAAAAAATACCATTTAATATGATTGTGAATTTTTTCGGCGTTAAGCGCAATTTCACGAATGTCGCGCGCTTTTTGGCTTAAGCTTACTGCTTCTTGGGCATGTTCAAAGCATGCTTCAATCGCACGAACACACGCAAGCGCGTGCGAATGCGAACAAATACCGCAAACCCGCGGCGTAAAGGCAAGGGCATCGTACAAAGGTCGTTTGCGTAAAATCTCTTCGATACCGCGATAATTGAAAAACTTCAGCTTCGCAAATGCGATTTTTTCGTCTTCCCATTCTACCTCTAAAGCGGCTTCGCCTTCGATTCGTTCTATGATTTCTTTAGTGATCTTCATCGATAAGTTTCTTTTCCAATCGTTCGATTTTAAAACTTTTGGCAACACCCGCTAGCGTATAATAAGCTCGTTTGCTAATGCCGTAAGGCGTTTGCGGTAGAGACATATTTTTGTGCGTTTCATACAGTGCACGCCGTGGAAAATCAAACTCCGTGCAACCCAAACACGGCGATCCGGCTCTGGTTTTCGAACTGATGTCGTTCCATAGAATTTTATTGCAATTGGCATGCGTATTGGGACCTAAACAACCGTGTTCGTAAAACATACACCCCTCTTTTTCCCCCAACTGTTTGCAATCGACTTTCCATTCAAAATATTCGTTTCGCAAACATCCGTGATGCGCCAAATAAGCAAAAATCTCTTTGGGTCGCAAACATTCGTCCAAAAGAACCGTTTTTTCTTCCCGTAACGCCATCATCGTCTCCGCAATCCATCGAGGATGCGCGGGACAACCGGGAATATTCACGACGTTGGATTTTTCTTCCCAATAGCCGCCTTTTTCTTTAGCGTTAAAAAGTGCACCGCTGATCTTTTGGGGATCGCGCAAGCGAAACATACCGCCGAAACTGGCACAACTTCCCACGCATACGATAAAACGCGCTTTGTTCGCGAGCGGCTCTAAAATTTCGGGAAACGAACGCCCGAAACGTTGCAAATAGCGCGCTTCTTTCGTAAAGGCACCCTCAACGATCAAAAAATCAAACGCTTCGGGTTTTTCCAAAAGCGATTCTAACGTGTGTGCGGTAAATAACAAAGGATGATAAAGCATTTCAAACGAAGCGGCAAAAAGTGCCATGTTTGAGTAATTCAAAAAAGAGTGGCTATTACCGTTACATGTAATGCCTTGAATCCAAATAACCGTCGATTTTCTATTCGGTTTCACGGTTGTTTTAAGGCATTGTAGATATTTAAGGCAATATCGTCGATATAGCAATTGATATTTTTATCTAAAACGCCCTCTCCGTTTAAAAAGACGAAACCGCCCAAATACCCCATAAAAAGACCGAAAGCCGAAAAGAAGTCTTGATTGCGAAGCTCTCCGCACGCAACGCCTTCTTCGAAAAAAATCATTAACTCCGTCACAAACGCCGATACGCAAAGCATTCCCTCGCATCCGTCTTTAAAAACTTCCCTATTGGCGATATAAACGCGTAAAAAATAGTTGATATGTTGCGGCTTGGAAGACGCCATCTCAAAATAGAGCGAAACGATCTTACGAATCTTTTCTTGAACGCTACATGTCTCTTCATTAACACGCCTGATTTCAGCACCTAAAATGTCCGAAGAGTATTTGATAATCTCTTTGGCCAAAATCTCTTTTGAAGAAAAGTAATTGTAAATATTTCCGACGCTCATATCGATTGCTTTCGCAATGTCGGGAATCGTCGTCGAATAGAAACCTCGACTTGCAAAAAGCATCAAGGCGGCTTCTAAAATTTTTTCGCTTTTTTTACTTTTTTTATCCACGATACCCATCCTTCGAAATACACTTCGTTTATTCTAACATATTATTAATCTTTATTTAAAATTTTTGACTATAATTTTGCTATTTCTGACCCAAAGGAGTTCAATGTGTTACTGATGAAATTACGTGCCGAAGAAAAATTTGCTTTTTTACAACTGGCGCAATACGTCGCAAAACTCGACGGCGAATACGGACTAAAAGAGCGAGAAGTCGTAGAAGAATACTGCACGGAAATGGGAATTGAGAACGTTGAAACAGATTTAACCGCTTTTGATCTGGAGACGATTTTAGGCGTGTTTTTAACGCCGAAAAATCAAAAAATAGCTTTATTGGCATTACTGGTATTAGTGCATATCGACGATCGATACGGCATCAACGAACATAAGGTCGTCTCAAAAATCGCTCAAACGTTTCACATCGACGATAAAACGCTACACCTTTTTTCAATGTGGGGGAAAATGGGATCGGGGTTGTACGAACAAGCACTGAGTTTTGTCGAAAAATAGTGTCGGGAAAATCTCCCGACACGCTACTTAGCGTATTTTTTTAAGACGTTTTTCTTCGATCAATTTACCTTTTAAGATACGCTTTCCGTCTTCAACGCCGGGTTGGTCGTAAGCGTTAACATCCATCATTTGACCGACGATCGAGGTTAAAAGCTCATAATAAAAAATTAATTTCCCCATATTTTCTTCGTCGATATGTTGCATCGTGATCGTATCGACGGGAATATCTTTCTTATCGAGCAGAGCTTCGATCGTAGAATCGGCTTGCATGTTAATCAAATCGCAAAACGCAATACCGTTCATCAAATCCAAATCTTCAAGCTCTTTAAGGGTAATAGACGGAATCTTAATCTTATCGTCGAAATTTTCGACTTTTAAAACCGTCACGCTTTTATCGCGAAGCCCCTCGACGATGAGCTGCAAAAAGGAGTGTTGGTCTTTAGGTCCAATCAAACCGACCGGCGTTAGACCGACGTTAAAACTGCTGTGACGTTGTTTTTTTCCTAAACTCTCACCCCACAATTGCACGTACCAATCCGTAAAATAATCCAAACTCTCCGAATACGCAAACAAGGTATTGATATTATAGTTCATCGAATTTTTAGCGTAATAGGTTGCTTTTTTCAACAACGTCTCTTTGATGTATCCGTCTTCAAAAAAGCTTTGTTTGATTGCTTTTGCACCGTCAAGCAAGCGTTGAACGTCTACACCCGCCAATAAAAGCGGTGCTAAACCCGCCGCGGAAAGAACGGAGTAGCGTCCGCCGACGTTAACCGGAATATGTAAAACAAATGCTTTCAGCGATTTAGCGTGAGCTTCGAGTTTGGAACCGACGTCGGTAACGAACGTAAAGCGGTAATCCAAGCTAATCTCTTTGGCTTTAAGTAAGGAAAGAACGTATTTGTACACGGAAATGGTTTCGATCGTACTTCCGGATTTGCTGATAACAAAGAAATGCGTGTTTTTGATGTCGAGTTTATTTAGAGTCGAGCGAATCGACGCGGGATCGGTACTTTCAAAAAAGTGCAAGCGTTTATCGAAATCGCGAATTCCTTGTAACACTCTAAAAATAGCTTTAGGACCCAAAGAACTTCCGCCGATACCGATAATAGCGATGTCTTTAATCGCATTGTCGTCGTTTTTGGATCGGAACTCTTCCAAATACGCTTCAAGATAACTAATATCTTGCTCCGGCAATGCATAATAGCCGATGTTTTTTTGCTCTTCGACGATTTTTTCAAAGATGCCCTCTTCGACTTTTATATTGAAATAAAGCGAGTTTTTCAAACGAATCCTCCGTAAAAATAAGTAGAGCGATATTACTACGATGCATCTTAAAAAAAGCCAAACGCAATAGGAAATTCGTTATAGTTCGACAAAGTATTTATAGCCCTTAGGAGCCCTATGTTTTTACCGACGACCAAAGAGGAAATGCAACATCTCGGATGGGACCGTTGCGACGTTATCCTTGTCACTTCCGACGCGTATATCGATAGTCCTTACATGGGGGTTGCCGTCGTAGGACGCGTTTTGGAAAAAGCGGGCTATAAGGTCGGTATTATCGCTCAACCGGACGTCACAAGCGATGCCGACATCACGCGATTGGGCGAACCCAAACTCTTTTGGGGCGTGAGCGGCGGAAGCGTGGACTCGATGGTATCCAACTATACCGCGACTAAAAAATTTAGAAATTCCGACGACTATACGCCCGGCGGCATCAACAACAAACGTCCCGATCGCGCAAGTCTTGTTTACGTCAATCTTATTCGACGACACTTTAAAAATACCGTGCCGATTATGCTCGGCGGTATTGAAGCCAGCCTTAGACGAGTCAGTCACTACGATTTTTGGTCGAACGGTATTCGCAAATCTATTTTGTTTGATGCCAAAGCCGATTATCTGCTTTACGGTATGTCAGATCACAGTGTCGTCGAGTTTGCCGACGCACTTAAAGAAGGTCTTTCACCTTTACATGTAAGAGGACTTTGTTACATCGCTAAAGAGCCCAAAACCGAGTACCTTCCGCTTCCAAGCCACGAAGAAGTTCTCAGCGATAAGCTCAAATTTATGGATATGTTTGATCTCTTTTATCACAATAACGATCCGATTTCCGCCAAAGGGTTATGCCAAAAAGTCGATACGCGCTATCTCATTCAAAATCCTCCCGCACACTACCTGACAAGCGAAGAGATGGACGAAATCAGCGCGCTTCCTTTTATGCGAGACGCTCATCCGTATTACAAAAAACAAGGGCATATCAAAGCGTTAGAAACCATCAAATTTTCCATTAACACCCATCAAGGCTGTTACGGCGAATGCAGTTTTTGCGCGATTAGCGTTCATCAAGGACGCACCATTCGAAGCCGCTCGGAAGCGTCTATTCTCAAAGAAGCCAAACTGTTTACGACCTACAAAGACTTTAAAGGCATTATCTCCGATTTAGGAGGACCGACGGCGAATATGTACGGGTATGAATGCGCTAAAAAAGTCTCCAAAGGGACGTGTGAGGACAAAAGCTGTATGTTCCCCAAACTCTGCCCTGCCCTCAAACCGACCCATAAAAAACAAATCGATCTTTTACGCAAAGTACGCGCCATACCCGGTATTAAAAAAGCGTTCGTCGCCTCGGGCATTCGCTACGATCTCATCAGCGAAGATAAAGCATACGGTTACGAATACCTTAAAGAGATCGTCGCACACCATTTAAGCGGACAGATGAAAATCGCACCCGAACATATCGACGATGAGATTTTAGCGCTTATGGGAAAACCGGGGAAAGACTCCTTGGTCGCATTTAAAGCGCTTTTTGATAAGCTGACCAAAGAATCGGGTAAAAAACAATTTTTAACCTATTATCTCATCGCCGCCCATCCGGGATGTGAAGAAAAACACATGCACTCTTTGAAAAATTTTGCCTCAAACGTGCTAAAAATCAATCCCGAACAAGCGCAAATCTTTACGCCGACGCCTTCAACGTACGCGACCTTAATGTACTATACGGGCTTACATCCCATCACGCGTCAACCGATTTTTGTCGAAAAAGAGATGCGCAAAAAAGAGCGTCAAAAAGAGATCGTCGTCGCCAAAGAAAAAAAATACCATAGCGGATTTGATAGCTGAAACTCAAAGTAACGAAGACTCGCGGACTTCTAGCCGAAGAAAACGACGTCTATTCTATTTACATGTAAGGATTTTTTATGAGCGTATTACTGGAAATGAGTATGTTCCCCTTGGAAGGCAGCGGGTCAAAAAGCGCGTTTGTCGCCAAAATCATCGAGACGATTCATCGAAGCGGCTTTCAGTATAAACTGACGCCGATGAGTACGGTCGTGGAAACCTCTACGATGCAAGAAGCCTTGGCACTCGTCGAGCAAGCTTACGATTGCTTGGAAGAGTGCGAACGCGTCTATGCATGTTTAAAATTCGATATTCGCAAAAACCGAGAAGACGGCATGCACCAAAAAATCGCTTCCGTTCAAGCCAAAATAGACCACGCAATTAAGATGTAAAGAAAAGACGTTTTGCGCCGATTTAGGTGATACGTAGTCTAAAGGGGCACACTATGCAAAGCATACAATCGATTAATGCAGACAATTACAGTTACAACAGTTTCGGCTTTTCATTGCAAACCAGTAGCGGCGACGTCATCGATCTGAACATGTACGACGAACGCTCGGCTAGTATTTCACACGAACAAACCGATAACACGCAAAGTACGATGCTCTCGCTTTCGCACGCGTACGGTTACAGTTTTCATTACGAAGGCGACGGAATCGACGAAAACGACCAAAAAGAGATTGATGCGGCGATGAAGTTGGTGCAACCGCAAATCGACGCGTATCTTTCCAACGTCCAAAAAAGTTCCGAAACCGTTACGCTCGCATCCACCGTCAATACCGCTTACGATATTAACCAAACTTTGCCGGAGGCTAAAGATCAAAATATGCAAAATTATACCAATAATTCTTTGTTAAAATTGATCGATCAAATGATGGAACAAGCCGATAAGCAAAATGAAACCGTGCTTGACGGAGCACAGAAACTTTTTGAAAGCGTTCTTAAACAGCAAAAAGGCTTTGAGCTTTACATGTAAAGCTTCGCCTTTTTCTTCCTTCTCTTCTAACGCCCTTTTTTTCATTGACATTTTTGCGTGATTTTCTATATAATTCGCGCCAATTGTGTGACAAAAAGGTGATATTGAGTGTTTAATTTTAAGTTTGTTTTCGTATGTTTCGTCAGTTTAGTTTCCACGCTTTTTGCCCAAGAATTAGAAAGCCTCAAAATAGGCATCGCACCGCACTCTTCCGCTCGTATTATTTATGAAGCGCATCGCGATCTCAAAACATTTTTAGAAGATTATTTCCATCGTCCCGTACAAATTTTGAGTGCGAAAACGTTTAGTGATTTTGCCGAAACATGCGATCGAGGCGATACGTACGATCTCATTATCACCTCTCCGAATTTAGCGTATTTAGCCCAACACCAAGCGCATTACGTACCGCTCATGACGTATACTAAAGGTTTAGAGACGATTATTTTAAGCCGCACGTCTGCTTCGCTGAAAGAGCATCCTAAGAGCATTAAAATCGCAGGACAAGACCCCGTCTCTTACGCAACGCTGTGTGGAGAAGAGTGGTTGGAACAACAAGGTTACGTTCCGGGAAAAAATTTAACGTACAGTTATTACATCAGTGCTTCGGACAGTTTGGCGACCTTATTGCTCAAAAACCAAGTCGATCTTATTATTATTTCGTTACCCAATTATTTGCGATTGGATCAAGAACTGCAAAATCAGCTTTTCGTCGTCTACCACAGTCAACCGAAACCGGGGCGCATTTTTTTAGCCAAAGCGTCAAAGGGTCTTGCGATAGAAGAATGGCACAATGCGCTACTTGCTTTTTCCCAAAGTCAAGAAGGCGCACGTCATCTTGTAGCGACTAAATTAGAAGGTTTTGAGATGCTTGAACCGGATGCTTTGGACAACTTGCACGGCATAGCCCAAAAAACCTCCTCGCGATTAATGCGTTGAAACAATCGATGAAGCTCTCTCTTGCATGGAAATGGCTTATTGCCGCGTTACTCATCGAAAGCGTTATGCTTTCGATCCTTGTCTATCGTAACGTCGAACAATTAAGCGATAATTTATTACGACAAACCGACCAACGTCTTCAAGCCGAAAAAGTCCTTTTACAAAGTGCATTGATCGCCCCGTTCGTTCAAAACGACTATGCAACGGTTCAAGCCATTTTAGAAGAGTCGTACCAAAACCTTAACATGCTTTATTTGGTCGCACTTGATCTTCAAAATAAGCCGATCGCAAGCGTCGGAGCAGTCGATTTAAATGCGCTTCAAACCCTTCAGCACACTCCCTTAAATGCGCAAAGCGTTGAAGAACCCACCTATGATACCTCCATCGATCTGATGATTTCCGATCAGAAAATCGGTTCCCTGTGCATCGGAATTTCTACGGAGTTTTATCAAACGGAACGTCATTCGATGATGCTCAAAAGTATTGCCATCGCCTTGGTTGAATTACTTTTATCCGCGCTTATTCTTAATTTACTTGCCCGTTGGATCAACCAAAACCTGATACGGCTCACCCAAAGCGCACAAGCCATATCCGAGGGAAATTATGCCAAGCGTGTTGAATTGAGCCACGATAGAGAAATTTCAAAACTTGCAACCGCATTTAACGCAATGGCGCAAAGCATTCAAGAACGCATCCTCACGCTAGAACAGCTTCACATCAAAGAGCAGTCCTTAAGCAAGCAATTAGAATACAACGCTCATTACGACGTTTTGACGCATCTTCCTAATCGTGTTTTACTCTCCGAGCGACTGCATCAAGCACTGCTTAAAGCCGATAGTAACGGGAAGCTCGTCGGCGTTATCTATCTTGACCTTGACGGTTTTAAAAGCGTCAACGATACCTACGGTCACTTTACCGGAGATCAACTCTTGATGATCGTCGCGCAAAAGATGCAACACGTCATGCACGAAAACGATACGATAGCACGAATCGGCGGCGATGAATTCGTCATCGTTCTCCAAAACATCGAGGAAGCGTATGCGTGTCAGATAGTCTTGGAACGCTTACTCAAAACCCTATCCGAGCCCGTATTGTTAGGCAATATTAAGCTGGCGATTTCGTGCAGTATCGGCGTGACGCTCTACCCTATGGACCATCACGATGCAGAGCAACTGATACGCCACGCCGATCAAGCGATGTATAGTGCCAAACAATCCGGTAAAAATCGGTATCATTTTTTCGACTTCAATGAAAATAAACTCTTAAAAGCAATGAACGATGAGCTAAGCGCAATCGCACAGGGATTAAAACATCAAGAATTTGTTTTACACTACCAACCCAAAGTAAACATGCAAACGGGAGTTATCGTCGGCGTCGAAGCGTTAATACGTTGGGAGCATCCGCAAAAAGGTCTTTTATTACCGATGACGTTTATTCCGCTGATCGAACGCCATCCCCTCATCGTCAAACTCGGAGAATGGGTCATTAGCCAAGTCTTATGGCAACTCAGAGAATGGAATGCAAAAGGACTCTTTCTGCCCGTTAGCATCAATATCAGCGCGTATCAACTGCAAGAAGAGACGTTTTTAGAGCGTTTGAAAATTTTATGGGAGGATTACGCGGATATTTTACCCGATCAGTTGGAGATCGAAATATTGGAAACCAGTGCACTCGAAGAGATCGATCGTGTTTCACATATCATTCACGAATGTTCCGCTATGGGAATTCACTTTGCATTAGACGATTTTGGAACAGGCTATTCCACTTTAATGCACCTTAAAAAATTGCCTGCAAAAATTTTAAAAATGGATAAAAGTTTTATCGCCGATATGGTTGCCAATCCGGAAGACCTTACCATCGTAGAAGGCGTGATCGGTTTGGCAAAATCGTTTCATAAAAACATTATTGCCGAAGGCGTCGAAAGCGTCGAACACGGTATTTTTTTATTGCTACAAGGCTGTCAATACGCACAAGGGTACGGGATTGCACGACCGATGAATGCCGATCGACTCGTCCAATGGATCGCCGATCCGCAATCCATGAAAGAGAATCTACGCATTTGGCGACGCTACGGCTACGATTCCGCCGCATTACCGTGGCTGTATGCACTTTGCGAGCATAATGCATGGATTAACCATTTGAAAAATTATATCGACCGCACCCAACCGACGCCGCCTGAAATGAGTGCCGATTTATGCTACTTCGGGAAATGGCTACAAGATAAACCTTTGCGCGCATACCGTGAAAAAGCATGGTTCCGCGCATTTGAGACCCGTCACGAACATCTTCATTTTCTAGCAAAAGAACTCCTTGATGCTTTTGCGATAGAATCGCATGAGTCTCTTTGCACCCGAATGAACCAAATAGAAACACTGCATCAAGAGATGGTTAAATCGATTTTTTTACGGATACGCAAAGAGATCAAACAGACGCTCCCCAAGGCTTCTTAGCACGATACGTTTTCAAGTGAAGATAAAATAAAACAGCATCGAAGGTGCGCGGGAACTCTGCCGAAGAGAACCCGGTGTTAACGTAGCCTTTAGAGCTTTGCTTTAAAAGCGTATCAAACGTTCTGCAAGAACATTAATGAAAGCTCTCGACCATTTTGCCGACCAACAAGTTCCATCCGTCGACCAAGACAAAAATCAGCAGTTTAAACGGCAAAGAGATCATCGCCGGAGGTAACATCATCATACCCATCGCCATTAAAACGGAGCTGACGACCATATCGATCACCAGAAACGGCAAATAGAGTAAAAAACCGATCTCAAACGCCGTTTTCATCTCACTAATCATAAACGCGGAAACGGCAATCGTTAAGGGAATCTCTTCAATATTTTTGGGGTTTTCCAATTGTCGAATACGAAAAAAAAGTGCTAAATCTTTTTCACGCGTATTGCGTACCATAAAAGCTTTAAACGGTGCCGCACCTTTTTCAAACGCTTCTTGATAGCCGATTTTTTCTTCCAAATAAGGCTTAATCCCGACGTTGTAAGACTCTTTGGCAACCGGTTCCATAATGAAAAACGTTAGCACCATCGCCAATGAGACTAACACTTGCGTCGGCGGAAGTTGCTGCGTACCCAATGCTTGGCGTAAAAACGAGAAAACGATGGTCAAACGTAAGAAACTCGTCATCATAAAGATTAACGACGGGGCTAAGACAAGAATCGTTAAGACTAAAACAAGATTGAGGCTCGTCACCAATTGTTGCGGAGAATTGGGTGCGCTTAAAGAGAGATTGACGGTCGGAATGGTATCGGCGGCAAAGCTTGCACATCCCAATATCAAGATTAAAACGACTCGCATCACTGTTTTCAACGGCTATCCTCATAAAATAATGCATCATTCTAGTCGGTTTTGCGTTAAAAAGCATTTAATTTTTAAACAACTTTTCGTTAAAATAACCCTTATTTCATCTTCTTAGGAACATCCGTATGAATATTTCGATCGCGATTATGGCGGCAGGTCTCGGTACCCGCATGAAATCCCCTCTTCCCAAAGTCCTCCACGCGATTAGCGGTTTTGAGATGCTTTACCACATTATTAAAGAGGCGCAAAAAATCAGCGACGATATCCATGTCGTTTTATACCATCAATCCGATCTCGTTCAAGAACGTATGAACGCTTATTTTCACGGTATCCGCTACGTCATTCAAGACCACAAAACGTTTCCCGGTACGGGCGGAGCGATCATGGGCGTAACCCCTAAATACGATCGCTTGTTGGTTTTAAGCGGAGATATGCCGCTTTTGGAAGCGAGCGATATGCAACGCTTTTTAGAGATAGACGCCGACGTCGTCATGAGCAGCTTTTATGCGAAAGAGCCTTTCGGATACGGCAGAGTCGTTATGAATGATCGTTCCGACGTCGAAAAAATCGTCGAAGAAAAAGACGCAAACGATGAAGAAAAAAAGATTACCGCGGTCAATGCGGGTGTTTATCTGTTTAAATCCCTCTTTTTACGCGACTATTTGCCGTTGCTTGAGAACAAAAACCGCCAAAACGAATACTATTTGACCGACTTAATCGCTTTGGCACATCGCGATCAACGACGCGTTAAAGCACTCCTCGTCAACGAAGAAACCTTTATGGGCGTCAATTCTAAATACCACCTTTCACAAGCCGAAGAGATCATGCAACGACGCATCAAACGCCGTTTTATGGAACAAGGCGTGATTATGCGTTTAGCAGAGACGATTTACATCGAAGCCGACGTCGAACTCAAAGGCGAATGCATCCTCGAAAACGGCGTGACGCTTTTACGAGGAACTTCGTTAGAGAACGTTCACGTCAAGGCACACAGCGTGATCGAAAAAAGCACGCTTAAAAACTCCGATATCGGTCCGATGGCGCGCATTCGCCCCGACTCCATGATCGAAGATACGCACATCGGTAACTTCGTCGAAGTCAAAAAATCAACGCTTAAAGGGGTTAAAGCCGGACATTTAAGCTATCTCGGGGATGCGAGTATCGATGAGGGAACCAATATCGGTTGCGGAACGATTACATGTAATTACGACGGCAAGAAAAAATACCGCACGATTATCGGCAAAAACGTCTTTGTCGGAAGCGATACGCAACTGGTTGCACCCGTTACGATCGAAGACGACGTCATGATCGCTTCGGGAACGACGGTCACGAAAAATATTCCCAAAGGCTCACTGGCGATCAACCGCGAACCCTTGAAGATCGTTGAGGGATTTTTTTATAAATTTTTCGGGAAAAAAGATGCGTAACACCCTACTTTCAGGCAAAAAAATCCTTGTCGGCGTTACGGGAAGTATTGCGATTTATAAAGCGTTAGAGGTCATTCGCCTCTTAGTCAAAGCCGGCGGCGACGTTAAAGTTGTCATGAGTGAAGACGCAAAACGCTTCATTACGCCCTTAACGTTCGAGACGATCAGTCAAAATAAAGTCTTACATGTAGAAACCGAAAGTTGGAGCGAAGAGCTCAGCCATATTCATATCGGGAAGTGGGCGGATCTTTTTATGATCGTCCCCGCATCGGTCAATACGATCAATAAACTTTCATGCGGCATTGCCGACAACCTTTTAACGCAAACGGCGATTGCGTTTACCAAACCGATACTCTTAGCCCCGTCCGCCAATACCCATATGATGCTCAATCCTATCACGCAAGAGAGTTTAACGAGATTACAAAGCTTTGGATATTTCCTCGTCTCTCCCGAATCCAAATTGCTTGCCTGCAACGATGAAGGCATAGGTGCGTTAGCAAGCGTCGAAGAGATTTTTTATGCTGCCGCCCGCATACTTTTGAAAGAACCGTTTTGGGAAAATCGCAACGTGATCGTTACGGGCGGCGGTACGCGCGAAAAAATCGACGACGTTCGATGCCTCGGCAATTTTTCCAGCGGAAAGCAGGCTCTAGCGTTAGCGACGGTTGCTTATCTCAAAGGGGCAAACGTTACGCTGATTACTAGCGGCGAAGCACCCGAATTTAAAGCGATCGACACCTTACGTGTCACCGATTCGCAAGAGCTCCGTACAAGCTTGGAAGCGCAAATGCGTTTAGGCAAGAATGCCGACAAAATACCTTATCTTTTTATGACGGCTGCGATTAGCGATTACGTGCCCGAACACGTTTATTCGGGTAAACTTAAAAAAGAGACCTTAGGCGAATCGTATCACTTGGCCTTAAAACGCAACGTCGACATCTTAAGTGCCTTGGATAAAAAGGGTTGGAACGTCATCGGTTTTAAAGCGGAAACCGACGAAGAGAGTGCGCTTCAAAATGCACAAACCATGTTGGAGAAAAAAGGCTTAAACGGTGTTTGTTTAAATATTCTCAAAGAACACAACCGCTTCGGTTCCAATCAAAACGAAGTCTATTTTATCGGCTTGGACGCTATGGTTCACCTACCGCTTCGAAGTAAATTCGAGATCGCCGAACAGATTATGGGACTTGCGCAAAGCTTATGATCTCTACGCTTCGAAAACTCTCCGGTCTTTCGACGGATATTGCGAAAACGTCCTCTTCATCGGTTAATTTTAATGCCAACCTACCCGTAACGATCGAAGTGCTTAAAAAAATCGACCCTTTGCGTTACCGTCTTCGAGTCGGGCGCAAAGAACTCACGACTAAAAGCCAAAAAGAACTGATTGCGGGCAAAAAATATTGGGCAAATTTTTCCGAAAGTAAGGGCGGTATTTTGACGATTTCGCATCTGTATCCTCAACCTTCCTTGTTCGACGACGCACTCTTCACCCCCTTGGAAATCGATCTTTTTTGTAACGATGAAGGCTTTAATTCAACGCTTTTTAAAACCTTTTTGTTAGAGAATCTTTCACGCGAAGAGCTTGATAAAATGCTTTTTCAAACCTACGGTTATATGCTTTTAGCCCTTTCCAAATACGTCGTCCACCTTCCTTTGCTTTGGAACGCACAAAAACATATGGTACAATTCTCCCTTTTGGGTACGCAAAACATATCGTTTTATATGGCATTGGAACACTTAGGACCTTTACGCGGAACTTGGAGCAACCGCCAACTTAACCTCGACGTGATGTATGAGAAAAGTCTCTACTATTTACAAAAAGAGCAAGCAAAATTGGGTATGATTACGCAGATACGTTTGGCAAAAGAGATCAAACCCTTATTTGATTCTGCGGACGTTATTTTAGACATTAAAGGCTGATAAGGTATGTATTTTTTGGCAATAGGAATCTTGGGAGCGTGCATCGGCTCGTTTTTAAACGTCGTTATTTTACGTTTACCTCAAAACAAAAGTATCGCACTTCCCGCATCGCATTGTCCTCATTGCTCTCATCCGCTCAAATGGTATCACAATATCCCCCTGATCTCATGGTTGATGCTCAAAGGAAAATGCGCTTTTTGCCAGACTCCTATTTCCAAACAATATCCGCTTATCGAAGCGGCATGTGCACTTTGTTACGTACTGGTCGCTTGGCGAATCGGGACTTTGACCCAAGCCTTACTTTTAGGAACGATTTTTTCCCTTTTGCTTGCACTCAGCGTCATCGATATGCGCTACAAAGCCGTACCCGACGCACTAACGCTTCCGGCACTTTTTCTTGCGTTTTTGTACCGACTGCCTTTAGAATCTCTTCAAAACGGCTTGATCTTTTTAGGAGCTTTCGCACTGCTTCGCTTAAGCGTATCGGCACTTGCGAAAAAAGAGGCGATGGGCGAAGCCGACAGTATTATCGCGGGTATTATCGGAGCGCTATTGGGCATACAATTAGGCTTTATCGCAATTTATATCGCCGCACTCATCGCACTGGTTGCATTGATGCTTTTGCGTAAAAAAGGCTATGAATTGCCTTTTATTCCCTTTTTATCGTTAGGACTTTTTATCGCATGGATTTTCGATCAACCTATTTTAACATTTATGGAACATTGGTATGAATAAAGCATCTTTTTATCTTTTAAAACACTTTTTAGAACTCTTTAGCTCACTTTTTTTTATTCTATTTTTTATTACGTCGATTGTTTTTTTCATCAAAATTACCGCTTTGACGGCGATTATTACGATGAATTTTTGGGAGCTTGGAACCCTTTACGTCTATCTTTTGCCTAAAACCTTGGTCTATACGCTTCCGATTACCTTTTTCATTGCGTTAAGTATCTCCTTGTACAACCTCTCGAAAGAAAACGAAACGATCGTTCTCTTTACGCTCGGATACGATCCCCAAAAAATTACGCGGCTTTTTATGAGTTTGGCGACGGGACTTTCCGTGATTCTTTTAGTCGACATTATGGTTCTCGTACCGATTTCAAAACAGCTTAATAGCAATTTTATCGAATATAAAAAAGCCGAAGCCAAATTTAATATCAAAGCCAACGAATTCGGACAAAAATTTTCGGATTGGCTGATTTATATCGAGCATAGCGACGATGCTAAACGCTACGAAGGCATTACGCTATACCACAATCCCGAAAAACAAGACGACAAAGAGCAGTTGATTCTTGCTAACGCCGCTACGATCGACAACCAAAACGGCATACTGCGTTTGCATCTTGATGCCGGTAAAGTCTTTGAATTTCAACAAGACGGCATCGGACAAACCGATTTTGAAACGATGTATATCAATACCCAACCGAAAACGGCCGTCGGCGCGATACAAACGGTCAAAGAGTATTGGAACGACGTTTTTATCAACTGGAAACGCGCCTACGATTTATCGTTTTTTCTGAGCGTTGCCCTCTTCCCGATTGCTTCTACGATGATTGCGATGAGCATCGGTATCGTCACGTATCGTTATAATAAGGAGAGCATTTACGTGGGTATCTTTCTATGCCTTGCCTTTTATTTAACGCTCACGACGATTTTTTCCTCAAAACTGCCGCAATACGCGCCTCTTATCGTTTTTACGATCACGATGATTGCTTCTTACATACTGTATCGAAAACGTATTCGTCGCGTTTTCTAAACCTATGATGCGCGTCAAAGTAACCCTCAGCTACGATGGAAGTGCCTTTAACGGTTTACAAATTCAAGCACAAAATGCCGAGGTTAAAACCGTCGCCGGAGCATTGAACGAAGCTTTAAAACGTCTTCATATCGTCTCGACGCCCGTAGCAAGCGGGCGTACGGATACGGGCGTACACGCTTTAGCACAAGTCGTTCATGTTGATCTTCCCGAAGTCTGGAACGATTTAGACAAGTTGCGTCATTACCTCAATCGTTCTTTAATGCCTCACTGTTACGTGAAAAAAATCGAATCCGCTCCGGATGCTTTTAACGCTCGTTTTGATGCCAAAAAAAGACTGTATCGCTATATCATGTACGATGGAACGTACCAGCCTTTTTGGAGTGCTTACGCTTTACATGTAACGTCACTCGACGTCGAAAAACTTAATATGCTTGCCAAACTTTTTGAAGGACAACACGCATTCGGTTTTTTTAAAAAAACGGGAGGCGGAACGACGGGCGAGGAGCGTATCATCTTTAAAGCCGGTGCGTATCGACACAAAGAAGCGATCGTACTTTATTTTCTAGGCGACGCTTTTTTACGCTCGCAAATTCGTATGATGACCGATATGCTGTTAAAAGTCACTTACGGCTCTTTGTCGCGTGAAGATTTGATTGCGCAACGCGATAAACGCAAGAAGATCAGCTCGACGTTGGCTCCTGCCTGCGGGCTTTACCTCTCACGTATTTATTATTAAATCCTTATTCGCTTTCAAATAAAAGTTTACCGCCGCCGATGACTTTGGCGACTTTGCCGTATAACGTATCGCCGTAGTATAAAGAGTGTTTGTTCGTCACGGTATAGGTATGATGAGGGTCAAACAAGACGACGTCCGCATCGTATCCTTCTTCAATTTTCCCTTTATGCTCTAAGCCTAAAATTTTTGCGGGGTTACGAGCACACAAGGTTTCAAGGGTTTGCAAATCGATTGTACCGTTTTTCACTAAGAACGTATACGCCAACGTCAAAAATTCTTCAATCGATCCGATACCGAACTCCGCATCTTCAAACGCAACGTCTTTATAAAGAATTGATTTGGGAGAGTGCGAAGAGGTTACGCAATCGATCATACCTGCTTTTAAGGCATCGATTAAAGCGACTCTTTCATCTTCTTCGCGTAATGGAGGCATCAATTTGGCATACGTATTGAAACCGTCGCAGCTTTCGTCGTTTTTCGATAAATGGTGAATCGAAACTTCGGTAAAAAGAGATGAAGGGCATGCTTTTTTATGGGCTTGGGCTATCTCCAACGAACGCTTTGTCGAGAGCGATTTTAAAACGACGTTGGCACCGTAAAAAAGTGCCATTTCGCAGACTTTTGCCACTTCAGCCGTTTCGGAAATCTTTGAAATTCCCGAAAGTCCTAACGTCGAAGCGATACAACCGTCGTTCATCAATCCGTTATCGTCGAGATTCGGCTCGTAGCACTGTACGAAAACCGGTTTATCTTTCATCGTCGCGTATTGCATTCCGCGGCGAAGTAAGTTGGCATTACGGTGTGAATCGGCTAAAATCGCCGAAGCTCCGTTATTGAGCAAAGTTGCGATATTATGCAACTGGTCCTCTTTTTGATCCGCTAAAGGAGCACTCATCAAAATAGTGACTTTGGCTTGATCGATTTTAAACTTCACCAACTCCAGAAGCGTTGCACTCTCCAAACGAGGCGTAAAATCCGACATCACCACGGCCGTCGTTACACCGCCTTTAAGGCAACTTTGCGCAAGTTTATCGATATGGTCTTGGTTGAGAATGCTATTGGAAAAACGGACGTTAAGATCGATCATTCCCGGAAGCAAAACCATACCGTTAGCCTCTATAATCTCTTCATGCAAAGGAGCATTCAGATTTTCGCCGATCGCAACGATCGTATTGTCCTGAATCAACACGTCTTGTTTTTTCTCGTGAATTCGTGCGTTTTTAATAAGCATAACTTCCTCGCTTGGATAGATTTTTTTTGAACGTTACGATGCGTGCGTAGGCTTGCTCAATGCTGGCTTGCGAAATTTCTCCGCTACGAACGGCATCTAATAGAATTTTTTGAACCGTAAAAGGCATACTTGCGTTATCGGCAAAGTAATTGGTAAAAACGAGGACATCGCCTCCGGCTTGTACGCTTCGGATCACACGTTGTTTAAAATCGAGCGTATTCGGTAGCGAGTCGGTACGTAAATTATGAACGAAAACAACGCCTTTAAAATGCATTTTATCGCGCAATAAGTTCTGAACGATCGTTTTTGAAAAAAGTGAAGGCTCTTTCGGGTCTAAATCGCTAATTTTGGCATGCGAGAGTAAAACTGCGTCGATTTTATCGTAAGCGATCAAGTCGTAATAGGGTTTGAGTTGTTCAAATCGCCATGAAGCCGAGGCATCCGCACGACTTGAAAAATCGTCCCACAAATTGGCTCCCGCATACGGAAAATACTTAACGACCGGAGTAATGCCGTTTCGATACATCGCATCGATAAATAAAAGGGCATACGTCGTGACGATCTCCTCGTAAGAAGCGTAAGCGCGCTTTAACTCTTTGACGTTACCGACGATTTTAGGTTGCAAATCCAGTACGGGAGCAAAATTGACGTTCACGCCTCCTTTTGCCATAGAAGAACTCATCGCATCGTAAATCGATGCGGTTTCGTTGACGTCTTTACGTGTTGCGATTTCATTGGCAGGATAGGAGGGAGCAAAACCTTTTTTGAGCGAAAAGAGATCCCCGTCGCTCCCGTCATGCTCTACCGCAACGATCAAAGCCGCATCTTGGGGTGCTTGCGCTTTAAGATAATCGGTCAATTTTTTCAGCTGCGCCACGTTTTGAATATTTTTTTCCGTTAGAAAAACACCGCCTATTTTTTCACGTTTAATATCTTTGGCGACTTGTTCGACCCACTTATCATTCTCTTTCGTTCCGTCAAATCCGATCACGATCATTTGAGCGATCATCTCTTCCAAAGAGACGCTTTTCGCACACAAAACATTGAGTCCCAACGCTATAAGCAAAACAATTCGTTTCATCAATCCGCCAATAAATCTTTAACGCTTTGTTGCGGAGATTTACCCTTTAAGATCAAAGCGATTTCATGGGCAATCGGCGTATAAATAGCATGCTTTGAAGAAAGCTCGAACACGGCTTCGGACGTATAGACACCCTCGGCAACTTCACCGAGCTCTTCGAGTATAGCATCTAACGCTTTTCCTTGCGCCAAAAATAGGCCGACGCGGTAGTTGCGCGAAAGCGTACTCGAAGCCGTCAGAAAAAGATCGCCTGCTCCGCTAAGTCCTAAAAACGTCGCCTCTTTCGCACCGAAGAAAAGACCAAAACGTTGCATCTCGACCAATCCTCTAGCGATCAAACTTGCCCGTGCATTATTGCCGAGTTTCAATCCGTCGCAAATACCGCCGGCAATCGCTAAAACGTTTTTATACGCACCGCAGACTTCCGCACCGATAACGTCTTGAGACGTATAGGTTTTGATAAACGAAGGGAAAAAGGCACAAAACTCTTTCGCAAGCGTTTCGTTGAGAGCATTAACGACGACCGCCGTGGGAAGGGCTTGCATGACTTCTGAAGCAAAGGAAGGACCGGAGAGAAACGCTAGATGGGTTTCGGGTACGTAACGCGCAAAAATTTCATTTAAAAATTTGCCGCTTCCTTGTTCAATCCCTTTAGCGGCAACCAAAATTTTTTGCCCCGAAAAGCGAAAATGCTCTTCCAACCAGATGCGTACCACTTGTGCCGGCAACGTAAAAATGAGATAATCGCTTTGAAGAGCTTCTTCCAATCCGACAAAATTTTCAACGGGTTTTACGTGTCGCGACGTAATCTTACATGTAACATTGCGGGAGATCGCAAACTGAAGTGCTTGCCCCCATTTTCCCGCTCCAATAACCGCTATACTCACAAAAAACCTTTGTGCTAATGAAGTCTGGCTTTTAAAAGCTCGTTGACTTTGGAAGGATTGGCCGTTCCTTTGCTCTCTTTCATCGCTTGTCCGACGAAAAACGCAAAAAGCTTCTCTTTGCCCGCTTTGTATTCGGCGACTTTATCGCCGTTAGCGGCGATAATAGCATCGATGATTGCGACAAGCGCACCCTCGTCGCTCATCTGTTTTAAGCCTAGCGTTTCAATTGCGGCGTCGACGTCGACACGGTTTTGCATCAAATAGTCCAAAACCTCTTTAGCGGCTTTTCCGCTAATCGTACCGTCTTCGATACGTTTAACGAGCAATGCCAACGTTTGAGCATCTACGGGCGACGTTGCAATCGTTACGCCGTTTCCCAAACGACCTTGGAGCTCGACGCTTAACCACGTTACGCTATTTTTAGGGCTTGCACCGTGCTCGATCATCGTTTCGAAAAAGCGCGCCATTTCAACGCTTGCGGTAATTACGTTGGCATCGTATGGCTTGATACCGTACTCCGTGACGAAACGATCTCTTTTTTCATCGGGTAATTCGGGAATCTGAATACACTCGGCTAACATCTCTTCGGGAATCATCACCGGTAACAAATCCGGATCGGGAAAATAACGGTATTCCGCACTGTCTTCTTTGGAACGCATACTCCGTGTTTCGTTTTTATCGATATCGAAAAGCCGTGTTTCTTGCACGACTTCTCGCTCGTATACGCCGTCTTCCCATGCCGCGCTTTGACGCTCTACCTCGTAATCGATCGCTCTTTGGATAAACTTAAACGAGTTTAGGTTCTTAATCTCCGCTCTCGTATAAAGCTTCGTATCGCCCTTCGGACGAATCGAGACGTTCGCGTCGCAACGGAAGCTTCCCTCTTGCATATTGGCGTCGCTAATGTCAAGGTAACGCAAGATGGCATGTAATTTTTTAAGGTACAGGACCGCCTCTTCGCTACTGCGCATATCCGGTTCGCTGACGATCTCTAAAAGCGGTGTTCCGGCACGGTTGAGATCGACATGTGAGACGTTGCCGTGGTGAATATTTTTTCCCGCGTCTTCTTCCAGATGCGCGCGCGTAACACCGATGCGTTTTTTCGTTCCGTCTTCAAAATCGATATAAATTTCACCCGCCTCGACGATAGGTATTTCAAACTGGCTGATTTGATACCCTTTGGGTAAATCGGGATAAAAATAGTTCTTACGATTAAAAATCGATTTTCGGTTGACCGTCGCGTTAATCGCCGTTCCAAGAGCAATCGCTTTTTTCACGGCCTCTTTATTGAGGACGGGCAAAGCACCCGGAAGTCCTAAGCAAACTTCGCAAACATTGGTATTGGGTTCATCGCCGAAACTGGTCGGACAGCTGCAAAAAATTTTGGTTTTCGTATTTAACTGAGCATGAACCTCAAGTCCTATAACAACTTCAAATTCCATCAATAAGCCTTTGCGGATTAATCTAAAAACAAGCGGATAGAAGCAATTCCGTACACTCCAAGTGCTTCACACGCCTTGACATGTGCAGGTTTGACGATACCTCCAAGCGCGAAACATTTGAGAGAGATTTTATCATTTATTTCTTTTAACTTCTCTAAACCTACGGGCGTTCCTTTGCCCGGAGAGTCAAAAACGGGACTAAACGTGAACGCATCGGCTCCGTTTTTTTGCGCCTCTTTAGCCTCATGCAAGGTATGCGTACTTACGACGACAAAAAGACCCGATGCTTTGGCATCTTGAATAACATGCAAAGCGTTGGAAGGCAAATGAACGCCTAAAACGCCTAAACGACGCGCTAAAAGGTAATCTCCGTGTAGTAAAATCTTTACATGTAACGATGGGGGCAAGAACGTCACGACGTCCGTAGCAAACGAAGCATAATCCAAAACGTGCTTATCGCGCAAACAGATATAATCGACACGGTGTTTTTGCGTGATCTCCAGAAGTTTGTGCGCACAGGTTTGCGCATCGGAAGTATAATAAAGCGGATCAGTGATCAGATAGCGTTTGAGCATCGTTTTTGTCAATCCAGCGTTGCAATAAAGCCGTTTGCTTTTGCGCTTCCGAAAATTTGGCTATCTGTAAAGACGCCACTTCAAAAACAACCACGAAGAGTGCTCCGAAGAGAAAGCAAAAAAGCCCGATGAAAAAAGCGACGATCCATCCAAAAGGTAAGAAGAGTAAAAAGAAGTAAGTTCCGCCGGCAATTGCAAGAGCCCAAGAGGCACCTTGCAAAAAGCTGAGCAGTTTTTCGAAACGCGTGAAATCTTTAGTGTTCTTCACTGATCAAGACCGCACCCGCGAGATAAACGTACGTCAAGATCATGAAAATAAATGTTTGTAAAAGTGCGGAAAACGTTAAAAGCGCATATGCGGGAAGCGGAGCAACCCAAGGTGCAAGCATTAAAACAACCGCCAAGAAAATATCTTCACCCTTGATATTACCGAAAAGTCGGAAGGAAAGGGAGATGATACGTGAAAAGTGCGAAACGATTTCGATAGGGAACATTAAGGGAGCTAAAAGTTTAACCGGTCCCATAAAATGTGCAAAATAGTGGACGACGCCGTTGACGCGAATACCTTCAAAATTGTAATAGACAAAAACCATTAACGCTAATGCCAACGTCATATTAAGACTGCTTGAAGGGGCTTCAAAACCGGGAACAATACCGATCATATTGGCAACAAAAACGACCAAGCCGATCGTTGCTACCAGCGGTAAATATTTGCGAGACAACTCTTCTCCGATGACGTCTCTGCCCATAGAGATAACGCCTACAAGATATGCTTCCATAACATTTTGTACGCCGCTTGGGACCAATTGCATCTTAGACGTTGCCATTTTGGCGAGTCCCAAGACGATCAATGCTACCAAGAGAATGTGGGATACGAAAAGAAAGTTATGGTCGTGACTGATTAAGCCTACAAAGGTAAAAATTTCACCCATTACACCGTTCCTTTAATTATTATTTGCGTGATTGTATCGATAAATCATTTAATCATTCATTAAGGCTTCGCTTTTGTGCGAAGCTTTGTTACTTGCTCGCCGCCGATACCCCAATTATCCGTATCGACTTCATCGATCACGACAACGGTCGTCGAACGATTTTTACCTAACACATCGACCAATAAATCGGTCACGCCCGCAATGAGTTTCTCTTTTTGCTCTTTGCTGGCACCTTCTTTGGTTATTTTGATATTGACGTAGGGCATGACATCTCCTGATTGAGTAATCGATCGGCACGAAGCAGTGCCGTATCGATATGATCGGTAATATTTTCTTTGCCGACGTCTTTATCGAAACCGAGACGTTCCATTTTATGTTTGATACGCTCGTTGACGCCGGAGAGTACAAGAACCGTTCCGTTGCTTTTACACAGCTCTAAAAATTCTTCCAAAGCATGCAAACCCGTCGCATCGATCATCGGGACATGACGCATTCGCAAGATAAAGACGCTAGGAGCCTCTTCAAGTTCGCCCAAAATATTTTTCAAACGATCGGCGACTCCAAAGAAAAAAGGACCGTTTATTTCGTACACTTCGACGCCTTTCGGAACGATTTTATTATGAATCGCATGGGCGTCGGTTTCATCAATCGGCTCATCGCTTTCGTCAAAAGGCATTACGACGCTCTCTTTCGTATCGATAATCCCCGTCACGTCGATCATTCGTTTGATAAATAAAAGACCCGCCAACATAATGCCCGTTTGTACGCCGGTATTTAAATCGATAAAAACGGTTAGAAAAAAAGTCATCAAAAGTACGACGACGTCGTTTCGCTCCGATTTAAGCGCGATCGCTTTAAAGTGGTGAAATTCACTCATATTCCACGCAACGACCACTAAAATTGCCGCCAACGCCGCTAAAGGAATCAATAAAATCAACTTTGAAAACAAAAACATAAAAATCAATAACATCAGCGCATGCAACATACCCGAAACCGGACCGTATGCGCCCGATTTAATATTCGTCGCCGTTCGAGCGATCGCACCCGTCGCCGCAATGCCGCCGAAGAGTACCGAGCCGATATTGGCAACGCCTTGAGCGATCAACTCTTGGTTTGAATGGTGATGATCGCCCGTCATACCGTCCGCAACGACGCAAGAGAGTAAAGACTCGATTGCACCTAAAATCGCTATCGTAATGGCATCGGGGAATACGGCGCGAATTTTTTCCAATGAAAAAGCGGGCATCGAAGGGGAAGGAAGCGTCGAAGGTAACGATCCGAATTTCGAGCCTATCGTCTCCACCGGTATGTTGAACAACCAAACGGCAAACGAAGAAAAAACGATGACCAACATCGGAGCGGGAATACGCGGAAACCGATGACGAAGTTTGATCAACATCGCGATGCTGACTAACCCGATTCCCAACGCATAATAGTTTACATGTAAGATTTCATGCGAATACAACACCCACTGATCGGTAAATTCCGCCGGCATTTTAGCAATCGGTAAGCCAAAAAAATCTTTGATTTGCGATGAAAAGATAATCAAAGCAATACCGCTCGTAAAGCCGACCGTTACGGGATAAGGAATAAACTTGATGATATTGCCGAGTTTGAAAACACCCATTAACACGAGCATTCCGCCGGCTAAAAACGTTGCGATGACTAAGCCGTCGTAACCGTGTTTTAAAATCACCGCGTAAAGTACCACAACAAAAGCCCCCGTAGGACCTCCGATCTGGTACCTGCTTCCTCCGAGTAAGGAGATAATAAAACCCGCGACGATCGCCGTAAACAGACCGCGTTCGGGACTTACGCCGCTCGCAATCGCAAATGCCATCGCCAAGGGCAAGGCAATAATCGCCACCGTTGCTCCCGCGAGTATATCCGAGGAAAAGTGTGCGAAAGAGTACCCTTCCTTTAAAAGCGTATAACTTCTAGGAAGCCAATTTTTTACATTCATCAAAACCGCCTTTAAGGTATCAGTTTTTCCTGTCCTAAGCGATACAGAGCAAAATCAAATTTGACGGGATCGCTAGGATCAAGTGTTTTTAACGCATCGGTAAGTTCGATGACCGCTTTAAAATCGCATATTTTACGCGTAATCAAGCCCAATTTTCGACCGACGTGAAACGTATGCGTATCTAAGGGCATCAAAAGATCTTGCGGACGAACGTCGTTCCACAAGCCCAAATCCAATGCATCGGAGCGAACCATCCAACGCAAATACATATGCCAACGTTTGTAAGCAGATGTCGGGTTGGTTGAAGGAATTGTACCCAAGAGAAACTGATACCCTTTTGAACGATAGGGATTAGAAGCGTATAAGATGTCAATCATTACGGCCAGTCCGTCCATAACGTTTTGCTTTTTTTGATACCCGCGTAGAAAAAGCTTTTCCAAGCTTCCGTGCGTCTCTTTGAGGCGTTTGAGCGTTATAAAAAACGCTTGAATATCGAGGCTATTTTGAAAGCGATAATACGAAGATCGCAATGCCTCGGCGATATGCGATTCACTCTCTTCTAAAAGGCTAAAATCCAAACTCTCTAAAAAACGAACGATTGCGTGAACGTTTCCGTAAGCAAAAAGCGCGCAAATCAACGCGACGTATTCGTCTTTGTACAAAGACGCGACCATCAAAGGATCGGGTTTTGAAGAGGATAATTCCAAAGCGCAATTGCGTTTTAAAGCCTCTTCCCGCAAACGTAGAGCAATGCTTTTATGCATCGCTTAACGCCTCTTTTTCATTACTTTTTTCTTGAAGATAATCGGAGAGTTGTAGCAAAGAAAACGTTACCAAAAAGATCAAGAGACCGGGGAAAAAACTGAGCCACCACGCGATGTCGATCACGTCGCGCCCTTCGCTTAAAATGACGCCCCAACTGATCTGAGGCGGCATAATGCCGATGCCCAAAAAGCTCAGCCCGCTCTCGGAAAGGATAGCACCGCTAACGCCGAAAGTAAAACTGATGAAAAAAATAGGAGCCAGTAAAGGGGCAAAGTATTTGAAGATGATTTTAAACGTTCCGACATGTGAGAGTTTTAAAACTTTGATAAACGGCGCATTTGAAATTGCAAAACTTTCGGAGCGAATCATACGCGCCATGCCCATCCATCCCGTAATCGAGATAATGACGACGAGTATCCACGCCGACGCATTCATATAACTGATCAGAGCCAACAAGAGGAAGAACGTCGGAAACGTTAAAAAAAGATCAATCACGATAATGACCAAACGATCGACGCCTTTTTGAAAAAACCCCGCACTAATGCCGATCATCAAACCGATCACGCTTGCGATCAACGCACTACCGAGTCCGATCAAAAGCGAAATCTGACCGCCGACCATTAAGCGCGCTAAAAGATCGCGTCCCAAACGATCGGTTCCTAAAAGATGTTCAAAATCGGGTGCGAGCAAAATTGCCGAAGGATTTAAGTCGTAAGGTGAAACAGAATAAATCAAAGGAGCACCGAAGCAAAACAAGAAAATGAGCACCAACAAAGAGGTGCTCGCATACGGAAAGCGTTTCACTAGGATTTGATACCTAAAAGCGTATCTAACATTTCATCGATTGTCGTAATAATTTTAGCGGCAGCGGCAAACGACTTTTGATATTGCATCAAATCAATCAGTTCTTCTTCTTTATTAACACCGCTAATCGATTGAAATTCAGAAGTAATCGTTGCATTTAAAGCTTCATTGGTGTCATATTGACTTTTTGCCGCGGAAGCATCCGTAGCAATCTTCGCCGTAAACGCGCTGTATTGCCCTTGTATCGTACCCTGAGAAATCGAGCCGTCTTTATGGTAAAAATTTAACGACGTATATTGAAGCTGAAGCATACTGTTCGCAACACTATGATTTCCGTAAACGGGAGCTCCGTATCCTTGAACCGCGGAAGGGTTTTCTTTATATTCCGTTTTGACGTTAATATTCGAAGCATCGGTACCCGTTAAAAACTGGCTCACTCCGATAATACCCGGAAAATTACTACCGTTGTCTTTAACGGCAACCGTATAACCGTTATTCAAAGAAGTTGGGCTAATCGAAAAAGAACCGTTGTCCATAAACTCGGCTTTAAAATAGTCACTCACGTCATTCAGCGCGTTGTTGTCTTGATTGTCGTCCGTATCACTGTTAAATTGCGTTAAGATACTTTGTGAAAACGTATCGTCGTTCATCGTCGTCATACCGTTAATCGTGAGTGTTTTACGTGCCACTTCTTTTCCGTTGGTATCGTAAACGATGACGTCCATCGACCCGTCGTTCATATTATTGTAAACGTTTTTCAGCGACTCATTGCCTTTCAGCGATAAAGATGGACTATCCATACGTTTTTGGGCACTTTGAGCATAAATATTGTTGGTTTCCGTAATAAAAGTCTGAGCAAAACTATCTAAATCATCTATATAGCCTTGTAAAATACCGTCTTGCGGGTATCCGCCGTTGATGCTTTTATCGATTACACGCCCTCTTAAATCCAAAATAGCACCGATTTTACCTCCGGATAACTGTGTCGTCAAGTCGTAAAGACTACCGTCTTGCATTTGCGAAGAGATGGAGTAATAACTGCTTTCGTTGGAAGAGTTATCGATAACGATCGGATGAAACGTAGGTCCGTCTACAAAGGAGGCACCCGATATATTGAGATAATATTCCTTTCCCGTATCGGTCATATTGGCATCTACGGTCGTATCACTCGTAATATTGCCTTTAAAAACGGATATATTGACCAACTTAGAGAGCGTCAATTCCAATTTATCGCGTTGATCTCGTAAATCATTGGCATATGTTCCCTTGGTTGCTTCGACGATACCGATTTGTTTATTCAAATCGGCAATTTGACTTCCAAGGCTATTCAATTCGTCGACGGCCGTTTTTAATTGCGTGTTCATGGAGTCTTGCAAATTTCTTAACGAATCCCTCGTCGATTGGATATTGGTCGTCAATGTAACGCTTTTTTGGATCAATGCGATTTTTTGTGAACCTTCCGTCGTATTAGAAGCTAAATTACTCCATTCCGTAAAATAGTTCGTTAAATCTTGCGCCAATCCCGAATCGCTTAAATCAGGGAAATATTTTGCCGTTTCTTGCAAAGTTTTAGTCGCAAACGTATCGTAAGAGAGACTCGAGGAAGAATCGCGAAGTTTAGAGTAGACAAACTCATCATGAATACGTACGATCGAAGTAACGGAAACACCGCTACCTATGCTAACGCCTTGCGTATAAAGAGGCGTACTTGCCGCAAACGAAACACGTTGACGCGTATACGAATCATTGTCGGCATTGGAAATATTTTGGCTGGTCGTCGCAATAGCGATTTGCGAAGCGTTTAATGCCGTTTTGCCGGTATTGAGCGTGCTAAATAGGCTCATCTTTAAGCCCTTACTTTGAGTAAAGAAGCCGGTTTGTGATTCGAAGCGGTATAACCGTCCATTTCTCGCGGGAAAATACTGTCCAGCAGAACATTGTAAAACTGGCTAACGGTCACAACGTAACGCGCATACTGCTTATTGCATGTTTTAAGCTCGGACAATTTGGTTTTCATATACGCTAAAAGTTGTTTTTGCTCGGCGTTTAGAAGCTCTTCAAGCGATTTTTGTCCGCTTTCTTTCAGCATTTTCATTAACTCATTATCTAACAGTGATTTTTTATGTTCAAAAGAGTGAAGTAAATCTTCTTTAATTTTAGCACGTTCAAAAACATTCATATGTTTGGCAACCTTGATATCGGCAATGTCCTTTTCCGTTTGTTCTATCAGGTTTTCAATATCTTTGATCGCATTTTGTAGATAGTGAGTTAACATTTTTTATCCTTTGATATAGAAAGGACTTAGAACAACTCTTCCGTAATCGCTTTTGCCGTTTTTTTCAGATCGACCTTATACGTTCCATCTTCGATCTCGGCTTTAAGCGTAGAAAGTTTGTCTATGCCTTCGCTTTTTTCGGTTTTTTCGGCACTCTTTACGGTGTCGTCTTTGAATGCACTGCCTTGTACATACGCCGCATTGGACGCTTGAACGGTTGAAATCATTTGAGACCCTTTATAAGTTTAACGTTTGTGTTAACCCTATATCGTCTAAAACAATAAAACATTAACGCCCTTCTTTCAAATAATTAAAAAGCATCTGACTGATTCCAAGTCCACCGCTAAGCGCGGAACTCATCGTATCGTTATACATCGATCGATAAATCTTATCTCCGGCATCTTTTGGAAAAAGCGGGTCTTGCTCTTCCGTGTCCGTTGCGATGTCTAAAATTTGTTTGAGAAAAAAAGCTTCAAATTTATCGGTTT
Source organism: Sulfurospirillum sp. UBA4058 (assembly GCA_002382085.1). Classification (GTDB taxonomy): domain Bacteria; phylum Campylobacterota; class Campylobacteria; order Campylobacterales; family Sulfurospirillaceae; genus Sulfurospirillum. Next base: position 264,064 of record DFZK01000005.1, read on the forward strand.
GTTCTTTCAGCAAAGCATCGCTTTGAGACGCACTGCTTGATACCGAAGCCGCTTTGACGTTTGTCGTCGGTAAAGAGCCGTAATTAGCATTCATCAATGCAAGCGACGTATCGTTGGTCATTAGATCACCACCAATTGCGCCGTAATCGCACCGGAACGTTTGATATTTTCAAAAATCGAGATAATATCTTTGGGTTTTGCGCCTAATTTATTGAGTGCGCGCGCGACGTTGGCGACGGTCATACTCTCTTCTTGCATTTTAATGCGGTTTTCGCTTGCTGCTATTTGAACGTTACCGCCGATATCGACGTTTTTATCGCTTGGTACGTTATCGTTTGCTTCGATTTTAATCGTAATATCGCCGTGCGTAATGACGACGGGATCCACTTTGATATTGACGCCAGAGACAATCGTTCCCGTGCGCTCGTCGATAATAATTTTATCTTCGCGTTCGTATTTCACTTGCGTATCCAGCGTTTTGGCTAAAAACTCGACGGAGGTATAATTGGCGGGTTTCATCAATCGAATCGTTCGAGAATCGGTTGCTACGGCAATTTTTTTACCGAAGGCACGGTTAAGTTCGTTTTGAACGGAGACTGCCGTATTGAAATTTGCTTCTTTTAACGAAAGATTGATAAATTCTTGTTCATGTAAATCAAATTCGATCTCACGTTCCACGAGTGCTCCGCCGAAAATATTCGCCGATGCCGGATGATTAACTTGTCCTTTTTCCTTACCGTTCATACCGCCGATCGTTAGCGATCCTTGCGCCAAAGAGTAAATTTTTCCGTCGACGCCTTTAAGAGGTGTCAACAAAAGATTACCGCCTTGTAAGGATTTGGCATCGCCGATAGAGGAAACGGAAACGTCGATTTTATCGCCTTGACGCGCAAAAGCAGGAAGTTTTGCGGTGACGACAACCGCAGCGATATTTTTAGATTTAATATCCGCCGGATCGATTTTAACGTTGACGGTCTGCAAAAGATTCGATAAAGAACGAAGCGTAAACTCCGAAGAAGAACCGTCTCCCGTTCCGTTTAATCCTACGACCAAACCGTAACCGATCAGTTGGTTTTCGCGCACGCCGATGACGTTAGCGACATCCCCGAGCCTTTCAGCGAAAAGCGACGATACGATGGAAACAATTACCAATGAAATGTTGATAATTTTCATTTATTCCCTTTACATGTAGCATTCTTTGCTAAGTGTAAAGCAATTCGCGTTCCAAAGATTTATCGATAGTACGACAGAGAGCTTTTTCCGAATTTTTTCGTTTTTTGAAGCGTATATGAACCGATGGTTTCGGGTAAAACTTCCGTACTCATATGTTCTACGATGGCGGCTATCGTCTTGTCTTGCGGTAACGAGGCAATGAGGCGGAGCGTATTTTGATACACTCCTTCCATACCTTCACGAATGGAAAACGGTGGATCAAAATAAAAATAGGTCGGCGTACGTAAGGCAGAAAACAGCGTGGGCAATACCGTAAAACTATCTCCGCAGATGACCGTCGTATGATTATCGTCAATCGCTTTGCAATTGCGTTTTAAGATACGAACGGCATCTTGATCTTTTTCGATAAAATAAGCATACATGGCACCTCGACTGAGGGCTTCAAGACCGATAGAACCGCTTCCGCCGAAAACTTCGACAAAGGTCGTATCCATAACGTCGTATTGTAGCGTATCGAACAACGAGCCTTTTAAGATCGCTTTGGTACTGCGAGTGCTCTCTAAAGAGGGTAACTCCAGCTTTTTTCCTTTATATTTTCCCGTGTTAATCGTCGTATATAAAGGTTTAGTTCCCATAATAATTCCGAATCGTCTGAATCAAATCCGCTCTAAATTTATCGGTCAAAGCCGTGATTTTTTCTTCAAGAGCATAGGTACTTTTTGGCATATCTCCTATCAATCCGTCCATACTGTTTTGAAGAAGTAAAAGGTGTTGAAAAAATTTATCGAGTTCTAATAATAACGTCGATTTTGAAAACGGTATATTCAAATTTCCCTCAGACGCGGCAACGTAAAAAACCGGCTTATCGAGTTCGATTTTTTTGTCGCTAATGACGAAATCACATTGTTTATACGCAACAATAGCATCACCCAAAAACGATTTGAGCGCACGGCTGAGTAAAAGCGACTGACATACGACGGCAATCTTCATCGGCTCCCTTTAAGATACAATATCGCGAAATATAACACACAATCTCTTAAAGAGTTAAACAAAAAAAAAGATGTGCCGATTTAGCTCATAGGAAATTAACAACTGACGGAGTAAGGAGAGCTACCATGGATATTTTTAGTGCAACCAGCAAACATGTTGAAGCTACGACTACGCCCAAATCGGCTAACGTTATGCCGACGAAGCAGGTAGAACATTACAGCGAAACAACCGACGCCAATCAAGATACCCAAAAAGATCAAACGAAAGACGTCAAAGCCTCCCTTGAAAAAACGGTTAAAGAATTGAACGAGCAAATGGATATGCTTGACACCAATCTCAAATTCGGTTTTAACGATAAAATCGATATTATGTACGTCAACGTCATGGAAAAAAGCACCGGAAAACTGATTCGCAAGTTTCCGACGGAAGAAGCGATGAACTTGTCGGCAAAAATGAAAGAAATCGTAGGAATGATTTTTGATAAAAAAGGATAGTAGATGGCAACTTCAAGCTTAAGCTCGCTCGGGCTCGGAAGCGACGGTGCTCTCAGTTACGATACGATTGATAAGCTACGTACCGTTGATGAAAAAGCGCAATTGGATCCCATTGATAAAAAAATAACGACCAATACGACTAAACAAACCGATTTAACTTCATTAACTTCGTTGGTAACGACGTTAAAAACATCGACAAACTCGCTTGCAAGTGAAATGACGTATTTGAAAAGAAGTACCACCGTTTCTAACAGTGCCGTTTCAATTACGGCGCAATCGGGTACCGACGTGCAAGATTTTTCGTTACATGTTACAACTTTAGCTAAGCAAGACGTCTACCAATCAAAAACATATGCATCTCAAACTTCGACGTTTGCTTCGGCCGACGATACTTTGACGTTAAAAATTAACGGGAAAAGTTATGATTTTAACGTCACGGCGACAACAACTTTATCCGAACTCAAAGATATGATTAACGATAAAGCCGGAACTCAAGTTACGGCTTCGCTCTTAAACGTCGGAGGCACGGAACCCTATCGTTTGGTTATCAAATCGGATGCGACGGGAAAAGATAATGCCGTTACCCTTTCCTCAACGGGTACGACGAATGCCGATCTAGGTTTTAGCACGGCAGCCAATCACCTGCAAGAAGCAACGGATGCTTCGTTTACGTATAACGGCGTAGCCATCGCACGCTCGACCAATACGTTTGACGATCTCATTAAAGGCGTCAGCGTGACGCTTAATGAAACGCAAGAAACGGGTAAGAATACGACCGTATCGATTACGCAAGATTCAAGTGAACTGAAAAAAACCGTTGAATCCCTCGTCTCTTCGTATAATAGTTTAATGTCGCAACTTACGGAACTGACAAAATATGACATCGACACGAAAACCGCCGGAACATTCCAAGGCGTTAGCCAAATTACGGCATTAAGTCGGGAAGTCCGTAAACAGGTCTTAAGCGTCGATTCACAAGGCAGAAGCTTGGCGGATTACGGTATAGAATTGAATACCGACGGTGAACTTGAATTTGATTCGTCTGTTTTTGATACCAAACTAAAAGAGAGTTCTAGTGATCTGCAAGAGTATTTTAGAGGCTCTACCACCTATCAAACAACGCAATATATCGGTACTTCTGTTGCTTCCGATGCACTCAATATAGGAACGAACGAATTTAAAATCAACGGAACGTCCGTGACGTTTTCTACGTCAGCAGGTGCAACGGCGGCCGACAATGTTACGGCACTTCAAACGGCGATTAACAAAGCAGGTCTTTCGGGAATCGAAGCCACGCTAGGAAGTAATAACAATATCCTAATCAAAAGTACGATTCAAGGTTTGGATATTGAAATTACGGGAGATACGACAAAACTCAGTTCTTTAGGTTTGAAGCAAACAACGGTTTATGCACAAAGTGAAACCACGGAAGGTGTTTTTACCACGTTTAATTCTCTTCTAAACTCGTATACCAACAGCAAAAACGGTATTTTATCGCTCTATAAAACAAGTTTAACGACGGAGAAAAAGTCGCTTACCTCCGAGCGAGAGAAAACCGTCGAAAATTTGGATAAAAAATACGATTTAATGGCTAAACGCTTTGCCGAATACGATAGCATCATCAATAAACTCCAAACCAGTTTTGATTCTCTATCGCTTATGATCAAACAATCTTATACGTCAAACGATTAATTTAATTAAGGAAACTCAAATGTATTCAAATCTAGCATACTCAACTTATTCGCAAAACAACGTCTCAATAGAATCACCTGAAAAGTTGATAAAGATGCTATACGAAGGTATTTTGCGCTTTGCCTCTCAAGCAAAAAGAGCTATAGAAGACGGAAATATCGAAAAAAGAACGTATTGGATTAATCGCACGTCTGCAATCTTTGCCGAGCTGATTCATTCACTGAACTACGATAACGGTCGGGTTGCTTATTATCTACAAGGTCTTTATACGTATCAGTTAAAACTGCTTTCAGAAGCTAATCTCAACAACGATACCGAAAAATTGGATCAAGTTATGAACGTAGCACGCGGTCTTTTGGATGCGTGGAAAGACGAAACAGAAAATGTCATGGAATAGTGATTTTACGGTTGCTTTGATTTCAAAAAATGATAGAGAAATCGAACGCCTTATTATGCATATGCCTCAATTTGCATCTCGAGACGAGATGGTTTGCGCTCAAGCATTGATTCAAGAAGCTTTGAACTATCTACAAACAGAACGCCGAGGCTTACGAGAAGCGATGCAAAAACTGAGAAAAACACGAGATTTTATCGCCTCTTCGGAGATATTATCGTCTTATGAAAAAGAGTACAGAGGGTAAAATTACCCTCCTCTTTTTTTCAGTCTTCGAAACACTTTTGAATCAACGCTGTACTCTCAGGCTTTGTCATCAAAGAGACAATCACTGCCGTCAGTGCCGAAAGCGGCAGAGCGATCATCATCGCATCGACAAAGATAATTTTGCCGCTCAAAAGCGAATCAACCCCAAAAAGCATTTTTGCGACACCTAGCTGTTTGGCTTCTTGAAAGTGCACAAACAACAACCAAAACGTCGTTACCACCGTTCCTACGATCATGGAAGCAATGGCTCCTTTTTTAGTCATACGTTTCCAAAAAAGCCCACCAAAATAGGTCGGTAAAAAGATGCTCGCACACAACGCAAAGAAAATAGCCGTACTGCGCGCGATGATGGCAGGTTGTTTGTCAAACACATACGCTAAAGAGACCGAGATGACGATCATGACGATGATACCTACGCGCGTAATGAGCAGAGAATTGGGATTGTTCTTGCCCGCAAGCTGTTCAAAGACATCGCGACCGATCGCCGTACCCATCGCGTGAAATTGACTCGAAAGCGTACTCATCGCCGCTGAGATGAGAGCAAATAAAAAGATAAACGCAAACCATTTAGGCATTGCGGCATTGATAAAATGCGGAATCACTTTTCCAATACCCCCTGTGCTTTGAAGTGCGTTTTTGCCCTCGTTAAACTCATAATACCACACGTTCGTCACCGAACCCACCAGATAGATAATACCCGTCATCGCGATGATGAAAACACCGCCGATCAAAACAGCACGATTGAGCTCATTTTTGCTTTTAACGGTCATAAAACGCACCACCAACTGTGGCTGAGCCAAAACACCCACACCCACGCCCATCGCAATGGTTGTGATGATAAAAAGCCATCCCTCGGAGAGGAAAACGGGCATCTTATTCCAGCCTTGAAATCCCCAATTCATCGAGAGTTTCATCAGAAAATCAGGACTTCCCGCGGTGAGCTCTTTGATGTTTACATGTAAAAGCGGTGCAACGGTTTTATCCCAAACCATCTCCAACTTTGAAAGTCCCACGTCAACGCCACCGATAGCATCAAACACCATCACCATCAAAACGATCATCGCAACAAACATGATGACCCCTTGAAGCGCGTCGGTTAACATAACGCCTTTCAGACCGCCCGCTAAAACATACGCCGTGACTATCACGGACATCACTAAAAGTGCGATGTGATAGTCAACGTGAAAATACGCCACTAAAAATTCCGTCCCGCCGATAAGCACCGCTGAAGTGTACAACGGCATAAAAACCGTGATCAAAACGCCACCGAACACCTGAATAAACTTAGAATGAAAACGTCGTCCTAAGAGTTCAGGAAAGGTGTGTGCGTTGAGGCGAATGCCCATTTTTCGCGTTGGATTGCCCAGAAAAACAAACGCGATAAACACGCCGATGAAGATATTACAAAAGGTTAACCACAACAGCGAATTCCCAAGCCACGCCGCCACACCACCAAATCCTACGATCGCCGCTGTGGAGATAAAGGTCGCTCCGTAACTCAGCGCCATCACAAACGGGTGTGTATCGCCACCTGCGATGAGATAATCTGCCGAACTTTTGGTCTGTTTGTACCCCACATAGCCCAAGTATGCCAGTACCGCCAAATAGACGATAATGACGATATTTTCGATCAGATTCATCCCAAATCCTTCGTCATTTTCGCTTCGTCTTTTTCCCAAGACTTGGTGTTCAACACCTTTTCTTCTTTGTCTTTATTCCAGTAAATAACGCCGTAAATGACACACAAAAGCGCGCTCGCGTTCATCAGCCAAAATGCCGCTCCAACCCCTAGATCAAATGTTCCCATACACAGCTCCCACCTTTTAATGTTCCTTAAAGTAATATAAAATGCTTTAATGAACCTTTAGTCACACAATTAATGAATTCTAAAAAATGAATGAAGTTTCAAAATTGCCCACTTTACATGTAAGGATTTTGCGAAGATGGCTTAGATAAGTAACTTATAATCTTAGTTTCAATAGGCTTTAAAGCATTATACACTTTGTACTGGAGCACCGCGACGATGAAACAGATTTTGATGGGGAATGAAGCGATTGCCTTAGGGCTCATTCATGCGGGTGTGGATATGATTTCAGGGTATCCTGGAACACCCTCAAGCGAGATTTTGGGAAACTTTCAAAAGTTTCGCGACAAAAACAAACTGAATGCCTACGCACAATGGGCGACCAATGAAAAAGTGGGCTTTGAAGTCGCCTACGCAGGCGCCATTTCGGGCAAGCGCACCTGTGCGACGATGAAACAAGTCGGACTCAATGTCGCCAGTGACGCACTAATGAGCGCTTCATACATTGGGCTCAAAGGTGCGATGCTCTTGGTCTCCTGTGATGACCCGGGATTTTACTCCTCTCAAACCGAGCAAGACAGCCGAAGTTTTGCCAAGTTTGCAAAAATCCCCGTGCTTGATCCTGCCACACCGCAAGAAGCGTACGATATGGTTAAACTAGGCTCTGAATTATCCCATCACTTTGAATCCATCGTGATGCTTCGCCCGGTGATGCGCGTGAGCCACGCCAGAGAAATTTGCGAGGTCGATGATGCTTTACATGTAAAGTCAAATGAGGGCAATTTTGAGCGCAATATTCCGCGTTGGGGAGCGGTTCCTCCTGCTGGGAGATTTCGCCAAGGCTTAGAGCAGATCGATCGCTTAGAAGCCATTAAACTGTGGAACTGGGAGCATCTTATCGAACCTAAAACACAACAGTTAAAAGGCGCTAAGGTACTTTGCCTCACCAGTGGAACGGGTGATGGTTATGTCAAAGAAGCCGTGGAAGAGCGTGGCATCCAAGCCGATATTTTAAAACTCGATATGCCCTACCCGCTTCCTAAAGAAAAGCTCGAAGCACTTTTTGCACCTTATGATAAAGTGATCATTTTTGAAGAGAGTTACCCCTGTATCGAGGAGCAGTTAAGCTCGCCAAAACTCTACGGAAAACTGACCAAACACGTTCATCTCATCGATGAATTTAGTAAAGACAAAGTCCTCTTAGCCTTTGCAAAAGCTAGTGTCATTGAGCCAAGTTCTGCGTACCAAAGTGAGAAGTACACCGAAGAACTTCCCAAACGCCCGCCCAATATGTGCCCAGGCTGCCCGCACCGCGACGTGCATTATGCCATCACCAAAGTCTTTAAAAAGAAAAAGTCCATCTACACCTCTGACATCGGCTGTTACACGCTAGGACTCAATCAAGCGGCGATTGATACCATTTTGTGCATGGGTGCGAGCGTTTCGATGGCGAGCGGTTTTAGCATCTCCGATCCTGACAAAAGCGTTGTCGCGACCATCGGCGATAGTACCTTTATGCACTCGGGTGTTGCACCGCTTATTAACGCGGTGTACCAAAACCATAAATTTGTACTCATCATTTTAGATAACTCCACCACCGCGATGACGGGTCGTCAAACCACGCCAGAGCGTACCAATCCCAACCAAATCGACATCAAACGCATCGTCGAGGGGTGTGGCATCACCTGTCATGAGTACGTCTACGAGCAAGACCTGAACAAAACCGTAGATTTCGTCAAATCGCTTCAAGAAGCCTACAAAACCGCTACCGCGCCTGTCGTTGCGGTCATTCGTGAATTTTGTGTGCTCGATAAAGACAATGCCGCTGGGCGCCTTGGCAATGTGCTTGTCGAAGTCGATGAGGACAAATGCGTTGCGTGCGATTCGTGCATCACCAACTACAAATGCCCACCGATGTTCTACAACGATGCAGGCAAAATGGCTATCGATCCGTTCTTGTGTGCAGGATGCGGCTCGTGCCTTGATGTGGTCTGTCCGACTGATGCATTTGTGAAAAAAGAGGAGAACTAATCATGAAATATCAAATCGTTATCGCAGGTATCGGCGGACAAGGTGCGGTCTTTTTGGTCAAAGTGCTTAGCATCGCCTCAGCTCTTGCAGGTCAAAAATGTTTAGGAACGGAAAACCACGGCATGAGCCAACGCGGCGGCTCGGTTTCCTGCTACGTCAAAATCGGCGACTTTTACGCCCCCGCGATTGATGAAGGACAAGCCGACCTTTTGATCGCATTAGAGGGCAATGAAGCGCTTCGCAATATCCAATACCTAAGCAAAGACAAAGGCGTCATCGTTGTGAATGCGCCTAAAAGCTTTCCTAACGTTGACTTTGAAACCCACAGCATCGACGCGTTTAAAAAAGCCAAAGCGAAGGCTTTTCCCATCGATGCGCTTAATGTCTACATGCTCGGTGTCACCCTCGCTTTAGATCCACGATTCCCATTTACATGTAAAGAGATCGAAGAAGCCATAACCGCGATGAATGCGAAAGTTGCGGAGAAAAATATCGCTGTGCTACACCTTGGCATCAACGATGCAAAGGCAAAGAAATGATCTGGTCAAAAGAGGAGACATTTCCACGTCATAAACTAAGCGAACTTCAAACCGAACGCCTCAAAGAGACCGTCGCGCGCGTCTACGCCAATGTGCCGTTTTACCAGAGAAAATTTGCCGAGCTTGGCATCACGCCTGAAGACATTGCCTCCATCGACGACATCGCAAAATTGCCGTTTACGAAAAAGCAAGATTTGCGTGACAACTACCCTTTTGGACTCTTTGCGGTCAAAAAAGATGCGGTCGTGCGCGTTCACAGCAGTAGTGGAACGACGGGAAAACCCACCGTTGTAGGTTATACCAAAGCCGATTTGGATACATGGAACGAAGTGATGGCGCGCGTCTTTACGATGGCAGGCGTCACGAGCGAAGACACCTCCCACAATGCGTATGGCTACGGTCTTTTCACAGGCGGTCTGGGGCTTCACTACGGCGCTGAAACCGTGGGCGCTACCGTTGTACCAAGCAGTGGCGGTTTTACCTCACGCCAACTGATGCTTATGAAAGACTTTGAAGCGACCGTACTCACTTCTACGCCCTCCTTTGCGCTTCATATGGCAGAAGCCGCGGTCGCTGAGGGCTATGACATAAAAAAAGATTTCAAACTCAAATGCGGCATCTTTGGCGCCGAGCCCACCAGTCTTGGGCTCAAAGAAGAAGTGGCAAAGGTTTGGGGCATCCACTACTGTGAGATTTACGGACTCTCCGAGATCATCGGTCCTGGCGTGTCGAGCAACTGTTTTGAGAGCAAAGATTTGCACGTTTTTGAAGACCATTTTTACCCTGAGATCATCGATCCTAAAACGCTTCAAGTCTTGCCGTACGGCGAAAAAGGCGAACTGGTTATCACAAGCCTTACCAAGCAAGCGTTTCCGATTATTCGCTACCGAACAGGTGACATCACTGCACTAGATAGAACACCGTGTAAATGTGGACGAACGCATGTGCGCATGAAAAGTGTCATGGGTCGCGTGGACGATATGCTCATTGTCAATGGGGTCAATGTTTTCCCATCACAAGTCGAACACGTGCTTTCCAACATCGAGGGCATCACGCTCAATTATCAAATCATTGCCGATAAAAAAGGTTACCTCGACAAACTCGAAATCATGGTCGAAGTGACTGAAAATATGCCACTGGATAGCATCGGTCAATTGGAAGCCTTGAAAAAGAAGATCCAACACGAACTGCTCAACAACCTCTACATCAACGCCGAGATCAAACTCGTTGAGCCTCGCACCATAGAACGCAGTGTCGGCAAAGCCGTGCGCGTCATCGACAAAAGGAGTCATTCATGAAATGTGCCATCAAACAACTCTCTGTCTTTTTAGAAAACAAAGCGGGCGAACTCTCCGAATTTACGGGAATTCTCTCTAAAAACAATATCTCAATCAAGTCCATTTTGCTCGCCGACTCAACCGATTTTGGTCTCATTCGCACCATCGTCGACAATCCTGAAAAAGCCAAAACCGTGCTTGAAGATGAGGGTTTTAGCGTGCGTTTCACCGATGTGTTTGGCGTGAAGATCGAAGACGTTGTGGGAAGCTTCGACAAAGCTGTGAGCGCGCTTTCACGCTCTGGCATCAACATTCTCTACACCTACAGTTTTTACGAAGCTAGCACGGGCATTTTCATTTTCAGTGTCGACAAAGACCGATTTGACGATGCGATTGTGGCACTTCAAGCTGAAAATATCGAGATCGTTCAAGCCAAACACTTTTACATGTAAGGGAAAACCATGACCTTTAGTAAAAACGAAAGTTTGTGTAAAGACGAACTTCAAGCGTGGCAACTTAAACACCTTAAAGAGACGTTGCTTCGGGTGTATCATCTCGTGCCGTTTTACAAGAAAAAGTTTGACGAACATGGCGTTTTACCGCAAGACATCAAAACCCTTGAGGACATCGCCAAGCTTCCTTTTACCAAGAAACACGACCTAAGAGACAACTACCCCTTTGGTATGTTCTCGGTCGATATGGATCAGATCGTGCGCATCCACAGCTCCAGTGGAACCACGGGAAAACCGACCGTCGTGGGCTACACCGAACACGACATGGACATCTGGGCGGAAGTGATGGGACGTGCGTTTACGATGGGTGGCGTGACCTGCCAAGACATCATGCAAAACTCCCACGGTTACGGACTTTTCACGGGCGGTCTTGGCTTTCACAATGCCGCTGAGCGCATGAAGATCGCCGTTATCCCAAGCTCCACAGGTTTTACCTCTCGCCAACTCTTGCTTTTAAAAGACTTTGGTGCAACCGTACTCACCGCCACGCCCTCTTTTGCACTCCACATGGCAGAAGTGGCAAAAGCTGAGGGCTATGACATCCAAAAAGATTTTAAACTCAGAGTAGGATTTTTCGGTGCAGAGCCAACGAGTGAGGGGCTTAAAAACGAGATAGCCCATATCTGGGGCATTGATTACCACGAGATTTACGGACTCTCCGAGATCATCGGACCGGGCGTGGCGTGTAACTGCAAGCACTCAAACTTACTTCACATTCACGAAGACCATTTCTACCCTGAGATCATCGACCCAAAAACGGGTGAAGTCTTGCCAGAGGGCACACGAGGCGAGCTGGTCATCACCACCCTCACGAAACAAGGCTTGCCGATCATTCGCTACCGAACGGGTGACATCACCTCTCTCACGCGCATTCCGTGTCGTTGTGGCAGAACCATCGGGCGTATCGAGAGCATCGTAGGACGAAGTGACGACATGCTCCTCATCAACGGTGTCAACGTCTTCCCATCGCAAATCGAACACGTGCTCTCCAAACAAGAGGGCATCACGCTCAACTACCAAATCATCGCCGATAAAAAAGGCTACCTTGATAAACTGGAGATCGATGTGGAGCTTGACGAGCATCTCATCAGCGATGATGTCAGCTACCTCGGAAACCTCAAAAAAGAGCTTCAACACGCTCTGTTAAACAACCTCTACATCAACGTCGAAGTCAAACTCGTCGCACCCAAATCGCTTCAACGAAGTGAGGGAAAAGCCACACGCGTAGTGGATAAACGAGCGAAATAATCTTTTACATGTAAAGTCTTTTGGCTTTACATGTAAAAACTTTTGAAAAACCATACACATTTTCTTATCGGAAAACTTTATTTTTCTTTAACCTCTACTATATCAGCAACAAATATTTTGGATTTGCTAGTTTTCGAATTTGTATTTGCACTAAAGAAATCTTTGATAATTCTAAAGCGAGATTCATTTCTTACCAAATATGTCGATTCAGGAATCCAACGTTTCATCAAAAAAAATGTCTCAAAAAGAATATTTGAAACTTCTTCTGAGGATTTTTCTTTTAGAATGTATCGACTTAGCAAACAATTGACTTTTTCTTCTTCGAAAAAGCCACTATCGTAAACAACAAATCTATTATCATATGAAGTTTTTTTCATTAATAAATATTTGTCATCGTTGACCGGATTTAAAACTCTTCCATTTACAACTTCAAACTCAATACCTTTTTCTGCTGATTTATCATAATTTGATTCATGTTTCAAAATAGATTCAAGCTTTGCTAGATTGTTAACTATTCTTAAAATATTAATTGACTCAACATGTGAGGAATATTTTAAAATCAAATTGTCATTTAGAGCATCTGCAAACAAAGAACGAACTTCGTCGGTATTTTTGAATATTTGGAAACCTATAAAACTTTGATTTTTAACAGAATTATTTATTTCAGTTTTCGAATAATTAACGATTGCAAAAATATTTTTTAATGTATTTGTATCTAAGTTATATCCATGTATGATTTTTTTTAAATAATATAAAGCAACAAAAATATCATTAGATACTTTATTTTTAATATAATCATCTAGAAATTTTCGTTCTTTAACAAGAATAAGCTCTTTAATAATGTCATAGAACAGATAAACAATAAAAAAGAAAATAGCATTAGAAAATACATTAAGTAAAATATTTTCAATTTGACTATTTAAAATAAATTCTGACAATACAAAAATTCCCAAAGATACTATTGCGAGAGAAATATAAGGTATTGCTCTAAGCCAATTTATCATATTTTGTACCCTCGCTTTTCTACTCAAAAAATTTTCAAATATGTATAGTGTATAGTCTACCACATCCCCTCTAAGCCTTTTATCAAAAGTACGAGCTATAATAGTCATAGCTTTTCTCAAAGGAACACCATGCTCAAACTAGCCGTTTCCGCCTGTTTACTGGGCGAGCAAATCCGTTACGACAAAACGGGGCAAAGAGATCGTTTTATCACCGACAAGCTGGGTAAATATGCCTCGTTTATTCCGTTTTGCCCTGAGCATTTAGCCTTTGGTACACCTCGTGAGACGATACGCATCGTGCAAGAGAGCGAGCGTAAAAAGGTCATCACCGTTTTTTCCAAAAACGATGTCACGGAGGCAATGAACGAAGCGGTGGAACATGAACTATGCAAGATTCAAAGTGAGCCTATTTGCGGCATTATCTTAAAGTCAAAGTCTCCTAGTTGCGGGCTTGGGAGTACGAAGTATTACAGTGGTGCGATGAGCGAAGGTAAAAAAGATGGGCTGTTTGCGTTTACATGTAAAGAACATTTTGTGGATTTTCCCATCGAAGAAGAGGCACGTCTGATCGACCCTTGGCTAAGGGAAAACTTTGTCATGCAAGTTTTTGCCTATCACGATGCGATGATGTTTTATCAAAACATCAAAACCATGCAAGAGCTTGTGAGTTTTCATACAGCGTATAAATTTCTTCTGCAAAGCAAACACGAGGCAAACTACCGCCTTTTAGGCAAGATCGTTGCCAACCATGAGCAGAAAAGCTTGAAAGAGACGACGGAAACGTACATCGCTCTATTTAAAAAGACGATCGCACACAAAGGCTCGATCGGCAAAACGGTCAACGTACTTCAACATATGGTAGGTTTTTTTAAAAAAGAGCTAACTAGCAGTGAAAAAGAAGCGTTACATCTGCAAATTGAGGAGTTTCGCGACGAGATCGTGCCGTTGATCGCCGTGATGAATACTATCGAATTTTTAGCGAAAAAGTATGCAGTGCATTACCTTTTAGGGCAGAAGTTTTTAAACCCCTACCCGAAAGACTTAGCACTTCGTTCCACCATACAAGAAGGCAAATAATCACGTTTTGAACGTAGAAAGCGTTGCGTTGAGATTTTCCGCCATTTGGCGAAGGTCTTGGCTTGTCACGCTGATTTCTTCGAGTCCTTGCGCGTTTTGATGCGATATAGCGTTGATACTTTCGATCTTTTCGACGATCACATCAATGCTTTTTTCGGTATTGATATAGTCGCTGAGCGTTTTATCGCTCATTTTGGTTGCCATTTCCATGATGCTCGTCGTCTCTTTGATCTTCTCTTCGACGATCTCGGCGGTATGCGTTAGCTCTTGGACTTGTTCGGAGTTTTGATTCATCTGCTCACCCGAATCGATGATCGCTTGAACGATGACGTTAATCGTTGCGTTGATCTCTAAAAGGCTCTTTTGCGTTCGCTCGGCGAGTTTTCGCACTTCATCGGCAACGACTGCGAAACCGCGTCCGTGTTCGCCTGCCCGCGCGGCTTCGATGGCGGCGTTAAGGGCTAAAAGATTGGTTTGATCGGCGATGTCGGAGATGACCGTTAAGACGTTTTTGACTTGGTCGGCATCTGAGCTGAGTTGGCGCATTCGCGTTGCTAACTCCATCTCGGTATGCGCGCTTTCATCGACTTTATTTCCAAGCGCGATAATCTCGGCACATGCGTTTTTGAGATTTTCGTTTGCGCGTGCGATCTGCTCTTTGGAGCGTTTGGCTTCACCGACCGAGCTTTCGATCTCGCTCCGTAAGGTTTGCGAAACCTTGGTCGCGTCCGCGATAATATCCGTAGAGTGTTCTACGCGTTGCGTGATGGTTTGCGAAATGGACGAGAGCGTGTTGGAAAGGTTGGTATTTTCGCTACTGGCTCCTTTGGCGGCGATCATCGTCTGGTGGACTTTTTCGATAAAGTGGTTGATTTGCGTCGCCGCTTTGCCGATCTCGTCGTTACCGTGTACGTCAAGCTTGCATGTCAGATCGCCCTCGCCCCGTGCCAAGTCTGCGGCTTTAGCGGTGAGCGCATCTAAAGGACGATTGACCACGCGTCCTAAAACGACGTAAATCACTCCGAAAATAATCAACACCATCACGACGCCGGAGAGGATTAATTTGACGATGAGGCTTGTGATGTTGGCGTCGATTTTTGCTTTTTGCGTAGCGACGTTATTTTCAACGTCTTGTAAATAGATATTGGAGACCAAAAACCATTCCCAATCTTTAAAGTATTTTGCATAAACCATTTTCGGCTCGACTTTGCCGGTCGTGGGGTTTTGGAACTTATACGAGATGTAAGCCCCGTCGCTCTCATGCGCCATGCTCTCTTGGATCAATAACTGGCGGTACTGCTTTCCGTCGACGTCTTTTTCGTTTAAGTCAAATACCGTATCGCGCAATTTGGGGTTTGCACCGTTGAAAACGACCGAGTATTTGCCGTCTTTGAGCTTTTTAACCGCATAAAAATAGCCGCCGTTGCCGTATTTGAGATTGGACAGCGTCTCAATGGCTCTTTCTTGATGATAGGCTTTGATGAGCGACATGTATTCGCCCGTTCCGATGATGAGATTGAGCGGTTTAAAGTAAAAATTGTAGGAGATTTTCTCTTCGATTTCTCCGCTGAGGGGATTTTTATTAAAATACTTGGTCACGTTGTTTCCGCCCGGAAGTGCCGACTCGATAATCGGTTTGACCGTGTAGTTTCCTTTGACGTCT
Source organism: Sulfurospirillum sp. UBA4058 (assembly GCA_002382085.1). Taxonomy (GTDB): domain Bacteria; phylum Campylobacterota; class Campylobacteria; order Campylobacterales; family Sulfurospirillaceae; genus Sulfurospirillum. Next base: position 280,229 of record DFZK01000005.1, read on the forward strand.
TTTCGGTCGATAAGGTTTTTACCGATCAAGTTCTTACTTTCGTGCGCGACGTTCGTTCCATCCGGCGTATAGGCGAAAAAATAGCCCGCTCCTTTGTTGTAGCGGTAACTTTGAATCACGTGAATCAAAAGCTCTTTAAGGGCAGATTCGCTCATACTCTCTTTTTTCTCTTCGTAAATAAAGCTTAAAAGCTCTTCAAACATCAAAGCGTCTTCTTTGATTTTTTCAACGATTTTTGCGTCACTGGTTTTGTCGTAAGAAGCCTTGACCGCTTCTTGGGCGATTTGAAGATAGTTTTTAACCTCTTGTTTGTTCAATGTTTTAATCAGCTCTTCTTGATCAAACATTTGCGTCGCACCCAGATCATACGTGCCGCGCACGACGATAATAAAAAAGATGGACGCCATCACCGAGATGGAGACGATAAAAACCAAGAGAATACGTATTTTGAGCGAAGCGTTAAACATACATGACCTTCCTTGCAAGAATTCTAACCGTTTTCATTTTACATCAAAAAAAAGACAAAATTAGGATTTCTTTTGCTATATAATGCTTTCCAATTCTTTCTAAGGTCAAGATGTGAAAAAATTACTCTGGTTTAGACGCGACTTACGGGTTGACGATTCGATGCTTTTGACGATAAAAGGCGAAGTTTTACCTCTATTTATCTTCGATACGAACATTTTAAACACACTGGAAAAAACCGACCGTAGGGTTTCGTTGATTTTCGATCAGGTCGTAAAACTCAAAGCCGAGCTCAAAGCTCTCGGGCTTGATCTTGCCCTTTTTTACGGCGCGCCTTTGGAAGTTTTTTCGTATCTGAAAACGTTAGGCTTTGAAGAGGTATACGCAAGCGTCGATTACGATGCATACGCCAAAGAGCGCGATAATGCCGTCTCTTCGATACTTCACTTTCACGCGCTCAACGACTGCTACCTTTTTGAACCGAACGAAGTCCTCAAAAAAGACGGCTCGCCCTACCTTGTTTTTACCCCTTATTACAAGGCTTGTCAACAGCTTTACACACAATTTCACGCATTAAAATACATAAAAGCCGATCAAAACCTTGCCAACTTCGACTACGACGTTCTTTGGAGCATCCAAAACGCTCTACGATCGCCTTTACATGTAAAGCTTGAAAACCTTGGGTTTGCGCCTTTACATGTCACTGTTTTAAGTCCGCAAAAAACGCTAGAACGCTTTACATGTAAGATCGATACGTACGAAGAGAAGCGCGACTTTTTAGACGTTGACGCGACATCGCATCTGAGCGTTCATCTGCGTTTCGGTACGATTTCGATTCGCGAAGTCGTGCGCTATTTGGTTGCGTTAAAAAAAGAGGGGCATGAAACGGAACCTTTTTTCAGGCAGTTGATCTTTCGTGAATTTTACGCTTATTTACTCTACCATTTTCCCAAACTGGCATGGGAAAACTACAAATACGCTCCGCCTCTCTCAAACGACGTTGAGGCGTACGAGCGTTTTTGTGCGGCGCAAACAGGCTATCCGCTCATCGATGCGGCACTAAACGAGCTTCTAGAAACGGGCTTGATGCATAATCGTGCACGTATGATCGTAGGCTCGTTTTTTACGAAACATCTGATGTTGCCGTGGCAAAAGGGCGAAGCATTTTTCGCCAAATATCTTTTGGATTACGACGCAAGCGCGAACGTTCTTTCGTGGCAGTGGTGTGCGGGAACGGGGATCGATCCGCAACCCTACTTTCGTATCTTCAATCCCTACGCACAATCGTTGAAATTTGATAAAGAAGCCCGCTACATCAAACGCTATCTTCCGCTCTTGCGCGATATTCCTTCTGCGGCTTTACACCGTGAAGCGTATCTCCTGCATCATGCTATCACGGGTTATCCAAAGCCGATTATTGCGCATGAAAGTGCTCGAAAACGTTTTTTGGCATCCTTTGGCTAAATTAATTACATACCAAAAGTATCGTAAGGGTACTGAAAGTTTTTAATGACTATAATTTTTATGCCACATTATAAGGAGACACTATGCTACAAAACGAGTTTTCAAAAGCTATGGACTTTCGTCATGCCTGCAAAATTTTTGACGAAAACAAAAAAATCTCTGATGAAAATCTGCGCTTTATCATGGAAGCCGCACACAAATCGCCTTCTTCTTTTGGAATGGAACCGTGGAAATTTCTCGTCATCACAAACGAATCGCTCAAAGCCAAACTTCGTCCGTTTTGTTGGGATCAACCGCAAATTACGACATGTTCGCATTTGGTCGTCGTTCTAGCCGCCATCGATGCCGTGAAAGTGGAGAGCGGTATTCCGATGAAACGCTTCTCGCGACGCGACATGCCGCAAGAAAAAAAGGACTTTTACATCAATCTTTACGCTAACCATCTCAAAGAGACTCTTAGTTCCGATGAAAATGTCTACGCATGGACGGCACGCCAATGCTACATCGCACTGGGCAATATAATGACCGCGGCAGCTTACGTCGGCATCGACTCATGCCCGATCGAAGGCTTTGAAAAAGAGAACCTTGAAAAAGCGTTAGAACTCGATACGAGCAAATACCAAGTCGCTATCGTCTTACCTTTGGGGTATCGCATCAATCCGCAATCCACGCAACTTCGCGTCCCTTACGATGAAGTCGTCGAGATCATCGAATAAACTTATCAACGCGTCTCTTACGATTAGCGAAGAGACGCTCTTTTTATCCCTCTTTTTCATTTCATTTTGAAATATTTTAGCCTTTACATGTAAAAAAGTTTTATCATGCTTGCATGAAACTAACCACAGAAGATAAACTCTCCATTTTAGCAGGCAGTGCCAAGTACGACGTCTCATGCTCCTCTAGCGGAAGCGAGAATAACTACAAAACGGGGGAACTAGGATGCGCCCACAACAGCGGCATTTGCCACAGTTTTACCAGTGATGGCAGGTGTGTTTCGCTTTTGAAAGTTCTGCTTTCCAATGTCTGCATTTACGACTGTGCGTATTGCATCAACCGTGTGAGCAACGACATTCCAAGAACCGCTTTTACCCCGAAAGAACTGGCAGAGCTTACCATCAATTTTTACAAACGCAACTACATCGAAGGACTTTTTTTAAGCTCCGGCATCATCAAAAACGAAGACCATACGATGAATCTATTGCTTCAAACCTTGCGAATACTGCGCCATGAGTACCGCTTTAACGGCTACATTCATGTCAAACTCATTCCTGGAGCGTCCAAAGAGCTTATCGAGGAAGCCACGCTTTTGGCACATCGTGTCAGCTCCAACATCGAACTTCCAAGTTCCAAAAGCCTCGCACTTTTAGCGCCCGATAAAACCAAAGAGACACTGCTTTCCCCACTTAAACATGCCCGTAACATCACCTTAGAGCGAAGCAATAAACCCATCTCGATGAGCACACAGATGATTATAGGAGCGACGGGCGAGAGTGACTTTGAGATACTCAAACTCTCTTCATCCTTGTACCAAAAAGCACTCTTAAAACGGGTCTACTACTCGGCGTACATCGCGGTGAACACCCACAAATACCTGCCGGTTCCTGAGTTTTCCAAACCGCCGTTACTTCGTGAGCACAGACTGTATCAAGCCGATTGGTTGTTGCGATTTTACGGCTTTAGCTACGATGAGATTTTACGCGAAAACCAAAACCTTGACATCCAGTTTGACCCCAAAACTTTTTGGGCACTCTCCAACTTGCACCACTTCCCCATCGACGTCAACTGCGCACCCAAAGAGGTTTTGGTACGCATTCCGGGCATCGGCATCAGGGGTGCACTTAAAATTTTGCAAGCCAGACGTTTTAAACAACTTAGCTTTGAAGACCTCACACAGCTTAAAATCTCGCTCAAAAAAGCACGTTACTTCATCGTCGCGGGCAAAGACTTTTACCGAAGTACGAGTCTTTACGAAGAGAAGATCAAACTTGCCCTCATTCATCAAGGCGCAAACATCATCCAACCGACCCTTTTTGATGCATCCATTTATACGGGAGAACTCTGATGATGGTGCTGTACGATGGCAGTTTTGAGGGATTCTTAACGCTCATTTATGACGTCTATTACGAAAGCTTACATGTAAGCTCCATTGTGAAAAAAATGCCCGAAACATTGGTATTTGAGCGCTTTTATGAAGTGTTCAGCGATGAAAAAAAAGCGCAAAAAGTGCTTGAAGCTATCCAAAAACACTTCACCAAAGAGCAACAACGCACCATTTTTCACACGCTCTTATGCGACACAAGAGCCTATGAGACGGCACTTTTGGAGTACATTCGCATCGGATTTAAAAACAGAAATGCGCTACAAAACATCAACAACCCCAACCTTTTTTACATTCACAATCTGGAAAAAGAGCTGTTCTGTTTGGTGCATAAGATGTACGGTTTTACCCGCTTTGAGGAGCTCGAAGAAAAAACGCTTTACTCCAAAATAGAGACAAAGTTTAACATCGTACCTTTTTTGGGAGAGCATTTTTGCAAGCGTTTGGGGAACATTCCTTTTATCATTCATGATGTTAAGCGTTCACTGGTGTTCATCAAGAACGATGACATGCGTGAAATTCGCACGATCGCTTCGTTTGAAACACCCGCGTACTCAAGCGATGAGGAGAAATTTAAAACGTTATGGAAGAGCTTTTTTAAAGCCGCCGCAGTTAAAGAGCGGTTCAATCCCAAACTTCAGCAAAGCTGGGTTCCGTTGATATACCGTACTTACATGTACGAATTTGACATGTAAACGCTTGGCGTTATACCAAGCGTTTACACCTCTTTTTATAACTCTGAAGTCTCTTTATCAAAGGCTTGTTTATCAAAGCCTCCGCCTAACGCTTTATAAAGTGAAATACCGGAGCTGATCAACGATTGTTTGGTTTGTACCAAACTCAATTGCGCCGAAAGGTAGTTGCGTTTCGCGTCGAGTAAACTGAGATAGTCGCTGTATCCTTGTTCGTATTGTCGTTTGGTTAAGACGTATACTTGCGATACGCTGTCCAAATACGCCTTTTGATGTTCAAGCCGTTGCGTTAACGTATGACGTGAATTTAACGCATCGTACGTATCTTGAAAAGCTTGTTGTACCGTTTTAGCATAATTGATCTCGGCTAATTCTTTATTGGCTTTAGCACTTTCAACGTTGGCGGAGGTTTTCCCCATGTTAAAAAGCGGCGTTGCTAAACTTCCGCCGAAACTGTGCATCGCCGATTGGGATTGGAACAGATTGGAAAGCTGTGTGCTCTCAAATCCAAGCGCACCCGAGAGACTAATGCTCGGAAAATATGCCGCACGCGCTACGCCGATATTGGCATTAGCGGCTTTAAGTTGCTCTTCGGCTTGAAGGATGTCGGGACGCTTTTGCAAAAGCGATGAGGGTAAATCGGAAGGAACGACGATATCGTTCGGCAATTGACGACTCAGCTTTTCGTGTGCAAACTCGGCAATGGCACGCGGCGATTTTCCGACCAAAACGGCAAGCGCACTTTGCTGTAACGCGATTGAGCGTTCAAGAGTATCTTGATCGATACGTGCACTATCCAAAGAGGCTTGTTCTTGAAGTAACGTCGCCTTGGTAATCGCACCCGCAACGTACTGCGCTTGATAACGTTTGAGGCTCTCTTCTCTGGTTTGAATCGTCTCTTTCACGATGTCGTACTGCTCATACAAACTTAAAAGCGTAAAATAACTATCGGCAACGTTGGCGGCTAAGGCGATTTTGACCGTCTCTTTCGCCGCATAGGTCGCCAATAAAGAAGCTTTCGCGGAAGCTTCGGCCTCTTTGTATTTTCCCCACAGATCAACCTCGTAACTCAGTACCGCGCTCAACGAAAAATCGTTGTACGTACTATGCGCTTTGGAGTTAAACGTGTCGGCACTCGTTCGAGTACGTTTACCCGAACCTTCTATATCGACGCTCGGATAACGATCGGACGTACTAAGCGATAACGAAGCGCGCGCCAAAGAGATATTCGCCATCGCACTTTGTAAATCGTAATTGTTTTTCAACGCCTCCTCAATCAATGCGGAAAGCTTCTCGTCACGGTAGTTATTCCACCATGACGCATCAAACGAGGACACCGCTTGTACGCTATCGCTACGATAAGCATCGGGCATACTTTGTTCGGGTACTTTTAAGTCCGGAGAGAGCGAACATCCGCTCATCATCATGACCGCCAATGCGGCGATGTAACTATTACGCATCATGTCTCTCTCCTTTTTTCATAAATTTTTCATTCAATTTTGCCAACCAGTTGTAAAAAAGCGGAACAAAGAAAATCGCAATCGTCGTTGCCGCAATCATACCGCCGATAACGCCCGTACCGATCGCATGACGGCTTCCGGCACCCGCACCCGAGCTAATAGCAAGCGGTAAAACACCGATCGTAAACGCTAAGGAAGTCATAACGATCGGACGGAAACGAAGACGTGCCGCCTCAAGCGTCGCATCTAAGATCGATTTACCTTTTTCTTGCGCCTGCATCGCAAATTCAACGATCAAGATCGCATTTTTTGCCGAAAGGCCGATCAATACCAACAAACCGATTTGGAAATAGATGTCGTTACTGAGCCCTCGCAAATAGACCGCCGCAATCGCTCCGAATACCGCAAAGGGAACCGCGGTAACAACGGCAAGCGGCATCAACCATCGTTCGTACTGTGCCGCTAAAATCAAGAAAATAAAGACGATACCGAATAAAAAGGCTTGAGAACCGCTTCCTTCCATCTCTTTTTCTTGATACGACGTTCCCGCCCATGCCGTCACGTAACCTTGCGGTGCTACCTCTTTGACGACCTCTTCGATCGCTTTAATCGCATCACCGGACGTATAACCCGGTTTGGGTTCACCGACGATTTTAGCCGCGGTAAAAATATTGAAGCGATCTACGACATCGGGACCGATAATTCGATCAAAATGCACTAACGAACTAATCGGTATTAGTTTTCCCGAATCGGATTTGACGAAAACGTATTTTAGATCTTCGGGTTTTTCACGGTAATTCACTTCGGATTGGACGTTGACCTGATAGGTACGACCGAACAAGTTAAAGTCATTGACGTAATACGATCCGAACGTCGATTGAAGCGTTTTAAAAACGTCTTTGATTGAAACGCCCAACGCTTTGGCTTTTTCACGATCCAGCGTAATTTTATATTGCGGTACGGCCGTATCGAAGGTACTACGAACCATCGTCAATTCAGGTCTTTGACGCGCCTTTGCGACGATTTGATTCACGACGTCGCCTAAGGCATCCAATGAACCGCCGGTACGATCCTGCAAGTACATCTCAAAACCGCCGGAGATACTAAGTCCCATGATCGGCGGAGGGTTCAAGGCAAAGATCGTCGCTTCGGGAATTTGAAAAAACGCTCCGGTTAACGAACCGCTGAGTGCTTGCGAATTTTGGCGTGCTTCTTTGCGTTCGCTCCAATCTTTCAAATCGATAAACGACGTCAACGCGTTGGTTTTAGCCGCACCGCTAATAATATCAAAACCGGAGATAACGATGGAATAGCGAATATCGTTGACCGAATTCATGAGTTTACTCATATTGGCACCGACTTCTTGCGTACGAGGCAACGACGATGCCGGCGGCAAGGATGCCGAAGCGATCAAAAAGCCTTTATCTTCCATCGGAACAAGACTGGTAGGTACTTTTTGAAAAAGCCCGTACATCAATCCCATAAGCCCAAAAAATAAAACGATACTGATGAAACCGTGCTTAACGACTAACCCTACGCCTTTGGTAAACCAATCGGTCGAAAGGTCGAAAAATTGGTTAAATTTTTTGACGAACCAAAAGGGCTGAGGCTCTTTTTTCTGTAAAAAGATCGCACACAAAGCAGGTGTGAGCGTTAATGCCACCATACCGGAAATCACGACGGAAATAACGATCGTAATCGCAAATTGCTGATACATCGCTCCGGTAAAACCGCCCATAAACGATACGGGAATAAAAACGGCGCATAAAACCAAAACGATGGCAACGACCGGACCCGTAACCTCTTTCATCGCTTCAATCGTTGCTTCTTTCACGCTCACATCGCTACGTGAATGAAGTATTCTTTCGACGTTTTCGATGACGATAATGGCATCGTCTACGACGATACCGATTGCTAGAACCAAGCCGAAAAGCGTTAAAAGGTTGATCGAAAAACCAAGCGCATACATACCGGCAAACGTTCCGACGATCGAAACGGGAATCGCTAAAACCGGAATAATCGTTGCACGTACGTTTTGTAAAAAGAGATAAACAATACAAACAACCAGTAACAATGCTTCAATCAAGGTTTTAATAACCTCTTTGACCGAAACTTGAATAAACGTCGTCGTATCGTAAGGAATACGGTATTCGATGTTTTCAGGAAAGGTTTTAGAAATTTTTTCCATAGCCGCATCGACTTTCTGAGACGTTTCTAACGCGTTGGCACCCGATTGCAGATAAATACCGATCGGAACCATCGTTTGCCCGTTTAACATTGCCGTTACGTCATACGATTCCGCACCGAGTTCGATGCGCGCAACGTCTTTTAAGCGAAGGCTTGAACCGTCTTTATTGGATTTTAAAATGATATTTTCGAACTCTTCAACTTTATCGAAACGTCCTTGCGTCGTCACCGTATAGGTATATGCCTGAGACGTTTGGGACGGAGATTGATTGAAGCGACCGCTGGCAAACTGCGAGTTTTGTTCGGAGATCGCGCTAATGACTTCCGTAGGCGTTAAATTGTATTTTGCCAATTGATCCGGTTGCATCCAAATACGCATTGAATAGTCTTGATTTCCGAACATCGAAGCATCGCCCACGCCCGGAATCCTTTTTAACTCGTCGATAACGTTCACGAGTGCGTAGTTCGCCATATAAATACGATCGTAACTGTTATTCGGCGAAATAATCGAAATAACTTTTAAAATCGTCGAAGACTTTTTACGTACCGTCACGCCTTGCGCCTGTACTTCGCTCGGTAAACTGCTCAAAGCGGCTTGAACGCGGTTATTGACGTTAATCGTCGCCATATCCGGATCGGTTCCGATTTTAAAATAGACGTTAATCGTTAACGAACCGTTGGATGAAGCCGTCGATGACATGTAAATCATATCTTCGACGCCGTTGATTTGTTGTTCGATCGGTGCGGCAACCGTCTTTGCAATCGTTTCGGCACTGGCTCCGATATAAGTTGCACTGACGCTAACTTGCGGCGGTGTCACTTCAGGGTATTCTTCGATCGGAAGACCTTTAATACCCATCAAACCCGCAATAATCACAACGATCGAAAGAACGGTTGCGAAAATAGGTCTGTTGATAAAAAATTTAGAGAACATCTATTATTCCTTTGTCTCGACGACATTTACGGGAGTACCGGGGCGTAATTTAGTCAAATTATTCGTTATGACCGTATCGCCGACGTTTAAACCGCTCTCGATAATATACGTATTGTTATGAACCGTGCCGGCTTTAACGGGAAGTTTGTGCGCTTTGCCCTCTTTGACGATATACACGTATGAACCCGTAGCGTCTTGAAGCAATGCAATTTGCGGAATACTGATCGCATCTTTATACACCAAGCCTTCCACGTTAACGCGTACGAAAAGTCCCGGAATCAAAATATTATTCGGATTGGAAAACGTTGCTCTGGCTTTAATCGTCGAGGTTTCCGCATCCACCGAATTATCGAGGAAATCAAGCGTTCCTTGCTTCGTATACGTCGATCCGTCCGGCGTTACGAGTCGAACGGGAAGTTTTGCCTGCGCAATGCTGTTCCAATTCCCCGTTCCCATAACGTATCGTTTTTTAAGCAGCTCGATATCGGGAAGTGAAAACTCGACATAAATCGGATCAACCTGCGTAATCGTCGTCAACGTCATCGTATCGCTGCTGGATCCAACGTAGCTACCGATATCTTGCGTATTCAAGCTCGTCATACCCGAAATCGGTGCTTTGACTTTGGTGTAATTAAAATCAATGGTCGCTTTTTTCAACGTCGCTTGCGATGCTTTGAGCGAAGCTTCGGCTGATTCGTAAGCCGATAACGCACTGTCGCGCTCTTTTTGAGAAACGGCATCTTGCGCAAACAAGGTTTTAATACGCTCCCAATCGCGCGTCGCTTGTTTGAGCGTTGCTTCTTTAACGCCTACGTCCGCCGCCGCTTCTTGCATGAGTGCTTCATAACGATCGGAATCGATTTGATAAAGCATCTCTCCTGCTTTAATGAAATTTCCTTCCGTAAAATATTTTTTCTCCAATATACCGCTAACCCGTGCAACCACGTTGATCTGTTGCATACTTTTCACTTTAGCGGGATATTCTAATGAAACGGGAACATCACCTGCAACGACTTTATACGTTGCGACGGATAAAGGAGGCATCGCCTGTGCGGCAGATGCTTTTTGATCCGAACCGTTGCACCCCGTAACCAAAAAAGTTCCCAAAGTTGCTATGAAAGCATACGTTGCATACTGCAAAGACATTTTTGTGTTTATCATATGTTTTACTCCGTTGTTTAGTGTAATGTATATTACATTACATTTTGTGGCGAATTATAGCCCCAAAATGTTAACAAGTCAAGCTTAGGATCGTTGCAACCCTTTGACGAAAATCGTCACGATTTGATGCAATGCTCTTTCTTGTTTTTCTCGTGAAATGTCGATTTTAGCACCGACGAGTCTTCCAAATATAAAAGGATCTTTGAGTGCATGTAAAAATTGTTCCGCACATAAAAGCGTATCCTCAACATCGATTCTTCCTTCGCTTTTTTCTCGATCAAAATAGTCGCTAATGACTTTTTTGGGACGCATCATAACTTTTTGCATTACCTGCTCGCTAAAAGGAAGATCGTCTAAATAACCGACCGAAACAATCAAACGATGAAATAAAACCGCATCGTTTTCAATGACGACGCGTAAAAACTCATGACCGATCATCATCAAAAATGCTTCCAAACGTCCTTCGTAACCTTGGCTCATCTTCGACCATTCGCCGAATAACTCTTGCGATTTTGCTTCCAGTGCCGCAATAAAAAGTTGCTCTTTATTGCCGAAATGCTTGTAAAGCGTCGCCAATGAACCTCCGGCAACTTTCACGATGTCGCACATACTTACGTTCTTATACCCTCTTTCAAGAAACAAACGATACGCGACGTCGACGATTTTCGTACAACGCGACTCGGCTTTCGTACTTAAGTGTTTAAAAAAAGAGTTAAAAAAGCAACAGCTTTCTTTATTCATTCCTTCGAACCTCCTTGCAAGGTTTTTCAAAATTATACAGTTTTATTCGCTTTAAACAAAAATTTAGCGTATGAACTAAGGAATATTGTTATATTATTCACGAAATTTTGTAAATTTTTTTGCATTTTTACCGATAGTATTTCATCGCAATTAATATTGAATCAGTTTGGAGCAAAAGGTATGGATTTAACCGTCATCTTAGGCATGTTGCTTGCCGTTACGTCGATCTCCGTAGGCGATCTTTTAGAGGGCGGCAATCCCGTTCACGTTTTACATTTTACCTCCTTTTTGATCGTGGTTCCGACCGCTATGGCATCGGCAATGACGGGTACGACCCAAGAAAACGTTAAAGCCGCTTTTAAAGAATTTAAGCTCGTTTTTAAAAAATCACCTATCGATCTTCACGCACGCATTAAACAAATCGTCGATTTCGCCATTATCGCAAGACGCGACGGTATTTTGGCGTTAGAATCGCATGCCAACCAAATGGAAGACGAATTTTTCAAAAAAGGCTTAAGCATGGCGGTTGACGGCACGGAAGCGCACGAAATCGAAGAGACCTTAGAAATTATGATCGAACAAACCGAAGAGTATTATCACGGTGCGGCGCACTACTGGCTTTTAGCCGGTGAAACGTGCCCCGTTATGGGACTCGTCGGTGCCGTTTTGGGGTTGATCCTTGCACTCCAAAAACTCGATAATCCCGCCGAAATGGCGGCAGGTATCGCGGGAGCGTTTACCGCGACGGTTACGGGTATTGCCGGTGCGTACATGTTCTTAGGCCCTTGGGGAAATAAACTTAAGGGAAAATCGCACGATTTTATCAAAGAAAAACATGTCATTTTAGCCGGTATTTTAGGCATTTCGCACGGCGACAATCCACGAACGTTAGAGATGAAACTTCTGAACTACCTCTCTCCGCTCGAGGAGAAAAAAAGCCAATTCGATAAATAAGGAAATTTTGTGGGTAAAAAATGTAAAAAGTTGGAATGCCCCGCCGGTGAAAAATGGGCCGTTCCTTATGCCGACTTTCTTAGCCTCCTTTTAGCACTTTTTATTGCTTTATACGCACTCGCCTCGGTTAATAGCGAAAAAATGAAGGCTCTTAAAGAGGAGTTCGTCAAAATTTACGATTACAGTGCCAAGCCCGAAGAGGCCAATCCCGTTATTCGCTTAAACGCCAAAGCCGGAGATGCGGCAAAAGATAAAGACAAAGGCAACGCCGGAGGCGTATCGACACAACTGGACGAGATTGCCAAGTTGGCTGAAATGATTGAAAAAATGAACATCGGGGAAGGCTCGTTGGAGCAAAAAATTGACGGTGCGATGCTCAAGCTACCTACGAAGATGTTATTTGCTCCGGGCTCGGCCGACATTACCAATAGCGATTCGATGCTTTTCTTAAAACGCGTTTCGGATATTATTTCGATGTTACCTAAAAACGTCGACGTCGTCGTCAAAGGATACACCGACAATACGCCCGTACCGAGCGGCAGTAAGTTTCAAGACAATTTAGAGCTCTCGAGCGCACGCGCCAATGCCGTTATTCGCGTTTTAATTAAAAACGGTATTGCACGCGATCGCCTTAGCTCCGCCGGATACGGCGATACAAAACCTCTTGCAAGCAACGATACGCCGGAGGGTCGAGAGAAAAACGGTCGCGTCGAGTTTACGATGCGCATCTCAGGTCCCGATAACTCCGCTAAAAAAGAGTCTATCCTCGATACGCTCAACACCATCAACAAAAAAGCAGAATAGTTTCGCTATTCTGCCCCATCTCTAACATGAACGAGTTTTTATGATCCAAGTCAGTCATTTGTATAAACATTTCGGCGAACAAAGCCTTTTTGAAGATATTAATTTTAATTTAGGAAGCGGTTATAAGGTCGGCTTCGTCGGGCGAAACGGCTCGGGAAAATCCACACTTTTTAAAATACTCCTCGGTGAAGAGGAAGCCGACTCAGGCGATATTTTAATTCCGAAAAACTATACCGTAGGAACGCTTCGCCAACATATCCTCTTTACGCACCCAAGCGTTCGCGAAGAGTGTGCTTCCGTACTGAAACACGAGGAAGCCTTTGACGTTTACAAAATCGAAAAGCTGCTCTTCGGTCTAGGTTTTACGCAAGATGATCTTGACAAAGACCCGATGAGTTTTTCGGGAGGGTATCAAATCCGTCTCAACCTCGTCAAACTTCTTGCCGCCCAACCTAACATGTTATTGTTGGACGAGCCGACCAACTACCTTGACATCGTTTCCATGCGTTGGCTTAAAAACTTTCTCAAAGAGTTTAAAGGCGAACTCATCCTCATTACCCACGATCGTGATTTTATGGACGCAGTCTGCACGCATACGATGGGACTCCGACGGCGATCACTCAAATTGATTGAAGGCAATACGCACAAATACTACGCTAAACTTGAAGAAGACGACGAGTACTACCTCAAAACCAAAGCCAATTTGGACAAAAAACGTGCCGAATTGGAAGATTTTATTACGCGGCAAAAAGCAAAAGCCTCCAAAGCCGTGATGGCGCAAAGCAAGGCGAAACAACTCGAGAAAATGGGTGAAATGGACGATCTAGAATCGGAGAGCAGTCTCTCTTTTGCCTTTAATTACAAAAAAACGCCGGCTAAAATCATGCTGGAAGCCGACGGACTCACCTTCGGTTATGATCCCTCTAAACCGCTTTTTAAACAACTCTCGTTTAAACTCGAAAAAGGAAAATGTTTAGCCATTATCGGTAAAAACGGTAAAGGAAAATCCACGCTTCTCAACCTTTTAGCAGGCGAATTAAATCCGCAAACAGGTTCGTTGTATTTTCATCCGGAAACGTCGCATGCCCATTTCGGACAAACCAATATCCAAAGGCTCAATCTTAAAAATACGATTATCGATGAAATCTACGAAACCGATCCTCTTCTTGGGATTACGCGCGTACGCTCGATTTGCGGAGCGATGATGTTTAGCGGTAAACTTGCGGAAAAAGAGATTTCTATCCTCTCCGGAGGTGAACGAAGCCGTGTTATGCTCGGTAAAATTATCGCGACGCCCGCAAACCTTCTTTTCTTAGACGAACCTACCAACCATCTTGACATGTACTCCATCGACGCGCTTTGCGAAGCGATTAAAAGCTTTGAAGGATCAACCGTTTTGGTGACGCACTCCGAGGCGATGCTTCGGACATTAGCCGATGCGTTGATTATTTTTCATCACGATAAAGCGGAGTTTTTCGAAGGCAACTACGATACGTTTCTAGAAAAGATCGGCTGGGAAGAGGAGCTTGAAACCACACCGAAAAAAACCGTATCGAGTGATTATAACGAGATCAAAAAACGACGTACCAAGCTGATTCAAGAGCGAAGTAACGTTTTATCGCCTCTGAAAAAAGAGATTGAGCGTTTAGAACATAGTATTATCGCGCTAGAAAAGCGTATGAAAAGCAATAACGAAGCTCTTGTCGTCTGCTCGACAAACACCAACGATTTAGGCGAATTACAACGCCTCAGCAAAGCGATTAAAATCGACGAAGAAGAGCTTGAAAGACTTTTCGAGATGTTTGAGTCTTTACATGTACGTCACGATTCGCTCTTTGAAGCCTATGAAATTCAATTGAAAAACATTGAAAATTAGTGTAAAATTGCCAAAAAAGCAAAGGTACACACGATGCAAAATTTAAAAGAACTCCTCTTGGAGAACGGTTGCTCGCCGGAATTTATCATTGACGCTATGCGCTATGAACATCTTTTTAAAGGAGACGTCGACGCATTTCTCGATACCGTCGAAGATATTTTGATGAACGAAGAAGAGTACGATGAAGAAGCACTTGACGATGAGGACGATTTTGATGAAGAGGAAGACGATCCTATTTATCAAAGCGAATACAATTACGAGGGCAACGAAGACGATATCTATTTTGAAGACGAAGACGGCGAAGAAGCCTTTGAAGACGACGAAGAAGAGGAATAACCCTCTTTTTCACACCTCGACGTTAAATCCTTGCTCGATATAAGGATATTCCGCTTTAATTTTTTTCTCACGAATCGGCAATAAGGTTTGACAACTCGCATGAATGAAATAGCCGTTTTTCGGCTCGATTCGGCGAATCAACGCCGCCGCACTTTGCGGCGTACAGTGTTTTTGAGAAAGCATTCCGTCGCTATAACACGCATCGATAAACAGATGGTCAATCTTTTGGGCGTGTAAAAAGGTAAGCATCGTCTCTTCGATGTTGCCGCAATCGGTCAAATACGCTACCGTTTTCGTTTTCGTACGAATCACATATCCCAATGTCGGCTTCGAGTGCACAAGGGCAACCGCCGTGATCGTGACGCCTTGAATTTCAACGCTCTCTAAAGGGTTGAGTACACGGTAGCGTAAAGAATCTTTGTGTACGAACAGATCTCCGAAACCGTTGGAATCATCGGGAATATAACAGGGAATGGTCGTTACGGATTTGCGAAGACGCATCAGTCCCAAACAATGGTCGGCATGAAAGTGCGTTAAAAAGACGGCACGAATCGTAACGGTATTAAACCGATCCATGAGCGTATCGCATCCGGCATCAAACAAAATCACGCTTCCGTCGTCTAACGTTAAATAAGCCGATGTCGAACGATTGCTGATTCCTTTTTCCCTGGCTTCTTGACAAACTTTACATGTACAGTGATGAAGCGGTATACCGCCCGTATCCGAAGTCCCTAAAAATTCAAATTTCACCTATTCCCTTTAAAAAAAGATGTGAAATTATACACGAAAAAGAGGAGTCGGACGTTAAACCACCGTGACATGTAAAGAACATCTCTTTACATGTCATCTCCAAATCATCTTCGAAAGCTTACTTACTGAAACTGTCCCAACTTGGAATTGAGATTTTCCGCTAACTTGGAGAGATGATCCGCCGCAGAGGCGATCTCTTCGACGCTTCTGGCATTCTCACTCGTAATCGCATTGATATTGGTGACAAGATCAACGATCTTATCGGTATCTTTAGCGATCTTATGGGAGTTATCGGCACTCACGCTCACCGACGCGACGCTTTCGTTCATCACCGAAGTCGTTGAAATAATGGTATTTTCCACATTGGTTGAAACCGAAGCGAGGTGACGAATGTTTTGTGCATTTTTACTCATCTTATCCGAAGAGTTCACGATGGATTGAACGATGACGTTAATCGTTGCGTTAATCTCGGTTAAGGACGATTGGGTACGTTCGGCAAGTTTGCGTACTTCATCGGCAACCACCGCAAAACCGCGTCCGTGTTCTCCCGCCCGTGCGGCTTCGATCGCGGCATTGAGTGCGAGCAAATTGGTTTGATCGGCAA